>JAAFAI010000024.1 GCA_018222405.1 Gammaproteobacteria bacterium
CCCGTAGAAAGATCGGTCAACCGATCAGTATAAATTTCTTAACTGATCGGCATTACGCATTTGTGGGGCTTTTTTGTTCCAGCCGGTTTGCTTTTCCCTTTAAATTCACTAGAGTCAAAAGCAAACCGATGAAAACATGCCCTGAGGATGATTCATGCCTGATGCAATTAAAAAAGTAGTCATTGCCGGTGGTGGCACCGCTGGTTGGATGACCGCAGCGCTGCTCAACAAAGTACTGGGTAAAAGTGTCGCCATCGAACTTGTTGAGTCAGAGCAAATTGGTATTGTGGGTGTTGGCGAAGCAACCATCCCACCGATTCAAACCTTTAACCGCTTTTTAGGGATCGACGAAAAGGCCTTCCTGAGGGAAACCCAGGGCACCATTAAGCTGGCCATTAAGTTTGAAAACTGGCGCGTACCTGGCGAAAGCTACTACCACACCTTTGGTGCGCCCGGCACCACCATGGGTTTCTGTAGTTTTCACCATTACTGGCTGAAAGCTAAAGAAGCCGGTTTAGACAAGTCTTTCTGGGACTTTGATCTGAATTATCTTGCCTGCCAACAGGGCAAGTTTAATAAAATTAATACTCAGAATCCGCTCTACGACATGCCTTACGCCTATCACTTCGACTCAGCGCTGTACGGGCAGTTCCTGCGCCGCTTTGCAGAGCAAGGCGGGGTAAAACGCACAGAGGGCATTATTGAGCATGTTCAGCAAAATACCCAGAGCGGTTTTATCACCGGCTTGCAGCTTACTGATGGACGGCAAATCGAAGGTGATTTGTTTATCGACTGCACCGGTTTAAGCGGCTTGTTGATTCGTAAAACCCTGGGGGTTAATTATGAAGACTGGAGTCACTGGTTGCCCGCCGACTCGGCGCAGGCAGTGCCCAGTGAGCGCTTTGACAAAACCCTGCCCTATACACGCAGTATTGCGCACAGCTGCGGCTGGCAGTGGCGTATTCCACTAACGCACCGTAACGGCAATGGCATTGTTTACAGCTCGCAATTTACCACAGATGAACAGGCCAACGAGACCCTGCTCGGTAACCTCGACACTAAAGCGCTGGGCGAACCTCGCACTATCCGCTTTAATACCGGGCGCACCGACCAGCAATGGTGCAAAAATGTGGTGGCTATTGGCTTATCCAGCGGCTTCCTTGAACCACTGGAATCCACCAGCATTCACCTAATTCAGTCGGGCATTATCCGGCTGATGAAAATGTTTCCTAATCAGGGCATTTCACCCGCCATGGTTGATATGTATAACGCCGAGTCAAAGGATGAGTTTGAAACCATCCGCGACTTCATTATTTTGCATTATCACGTTAATGAACGTGATGACAGCGAGTTCTGGCGGGCCATGCGCGAAATGACTATCCCGGACCGGCTTGCGCAAAAAATCGAGGCATTTAAGGAAACCGCCGCGATTTTCAATGAACAGAATGATATCTTCCGTGATGCCTCCTGGGTTCAGGTGATGATGGGACAAGGTCTGTCGCCCCGGGATTATCACGCCGCCGTAAACGCCATGGATAGCCAAACCCTGCTCAGCGCCATGCAGCAAATTCAGCAGGCCAAAATGCAGCCGGTAGCTAAGCTGTTAGGTCATGACGAATTTATTGAGCGGTATACCAGCGCATGAGTACCAAGCCGCTACATGTTGTTATTGCCGGCGGTGGCACGGCAGGCTGGATGACCGCCAACCTGTTGGCTAAGCGCTGGTTAAGTCAGCCGGTAACTATCACCCTGGTAGAATCACCGGATATTGGCATTATTGGCGTTGGAGAAGGCTCTACACCCACCTTAAAACGCTTCTTCAGTGACATGGGGATTGCTGAGCAGGATTGGATGCCCGCGTGTAATGCCACTTATAAAGTCAGTATTCGTTTTGAAGGCTGGAGTCCGGGGGCGAACATCCCCGCTTACTCCCACCCATTTATCAGCCAACTCGACACCTTTAGCGAACGTTCCTTTTACGTGAACTGCTTTCACCGGCGTCTGGGGCAGGATGTTATTACCCGCCCTGATGACTTTTTGTTTAACGGCTGGCTGGCCAAACACCAGCTTAGCCCGGTAACTCCACCGAATTTTCCTTTTCGCATTGAATACGGCTACCATTTCGACTCAGGCCTCGTTGGCGAGTTTCTGAAACGTCATGCCCAGGGGCTGGGCGTTATGCATAAAGCACTGAATATTACCGACGTAGAATGTCACCCCAACGGCGATATTGCCGCGCTACACAGCAAAGAAGGCGAGCGTGTAGAAGGCGACTTTTTTATCGACTGCACCGGCTTTCAGTCACTACTACTGCAAAAAACCTTAAGGGTTAATTTTAAGTCGTTTAAAGATAACCTGTTTAACGACTCAGCAGTGGTCTGCCCTACTCCGGCACAAACTAAGCTCCCGGTTGAAACCCGTTCTACGGCGCTATCTGCTGGCTGGGCGTGGCAGATCCCGCTAACTAACCGCACTGGTAATGGCTATGTCTACAGCAGCGACTTTATCAGTGATGAGCAGGCCGCCAGTGAACTTTGCCGCCATTTAGGCGTGAATGAAGAGTCTGCAGCATTACGTAAACTCACCATGAACGTTGGTCAGGTAGAGCGGCACTGGGCTAATAATTGCCTCGCCGTTGGCTTGTCACAGGGGTTTATTGAGCCACTTGAAGCCACGGCGCTGCATCTGGTGCAAACCAGTGTAGAGATTTTCCTCGATCACGTTGATGAGGGTGGTTTTTCTGAGACACAGTGTAATGCATATAACCAGCTTATCACTGAACGATTCGAGCGAGTGCGTGACTATATCGTAGCGCACTACCGCCTGAATACCCGCTCAGATAGCGAATACTGGCTGGCCAATCAGCATAACGAAAACCTGTCTGACTCCTTACTGCATTTGCTCAATGTCTGGTATCGCCGCGGCGACCTGGGCCAGGAAATTCAGCGTCAGCAGCTCGACTCTCATTTTGGCAATACATCATGGCACTGCTTACTGGCAGGTTACGGCGCATTCCCGCCGCTGGAAAAGGGGGCTACCGCCACAGATTTGTATAAACAAAATGAACTGGCAGCGTTTTTCGAAGGGTGTTTACTGAATTTCAAACCGCAATAAATCCTTTTTGCAGATCTGCCTGCATCATTCGAGCTATGGTTAACTGGTAAACCAATCGAATTCGCTTATATAAACGTACTACACTGATAATTTGAATCTTTTTTGTATGTTTAGTAAGGGCAATTGATGTCAGGAGACACACCTCAAGCGAATCAACATGCCGATTCGCTATTACCTGATGAAGAAGAGCAGGATATTCGTGAGCACCAGAGTTTAAATTCGGTCTCGCTGTATGCGGTAATCCACCGCGAGCGACTGGAAGAACTAAGTCGGCTTTTAATGTCACTTTGGTGGTCAGGAATCGCGGCGGGAATTGGCATATCAACCTCAGTACTTGCTGAAGGTATCCTGCACTCCGTATTCGCTGGCTCAGACAACCAGTTTGCTCACGAGATTGGACCAGGCTGAGTAATCCGGCTCGCGCCGGGTGCTAAATCAGATGGTTTCACCCAGTTTAATTTCATAAGGTAGTGACATCGAGGTATTGTCGCCAGACAACAATAGTTTGGCGGCTTCCATTCCCTTCTCCACACTCGACTGACATACCGTTGCCATGTAAGGGCGGGTCCGGGCGGCTTCTTCAATACCGTCAAAACCGGTGATCCGCAGTTCACCGGGAATATCAATGCCCATGGTGAGCGCACACTGCAATAACTCAAGAGCAATAATGTCACTCATACAAAGAATTACATCGGGTCGCGGCGAACTTTGCAATACTTCCCTGGCGGCCTGAACCGCATACATACCGGCGTTTTCCGGCAAGTTCCAGATCCAGTCGGTGGCTACTTCGATACCGGTTTCTTTTAATGCGCGGCAATACCCGTCCAGACGACGATGGGTAATGGATGACTCAGCGTCGAGCAGCGGGCTATCATAAATACGGCAGGTGCTGGGCGAATCAATCAGACGCAGTCCGAGGATCGCCGCGCGATCGCCTGGCCTGAGGGCTGCTTTAGCAATTTCGTAGCTGGCTTTTTCGTTATCAATGTTAATTGCCGGACGGCCTTCGAGGTTAAAATCTACAGTAACGACTGGTTTACTTTGCTGATTTAACTGAGTGGATAAAGCGCCATTACGCGGCGCGCCGTAACAAATGAAGCCATCAACAAAATCCACCACATCAGTGATGGTATCGGAGTCACCGGCATATAAAAGGAGGTGCTTCTGATTCTCACGCAGTACGCGTGATACGCCCTGAATAAAGGTGTTAGCAACCGGATCGGTTACCATGTAGTCGAGGCTGTCGGCCAATACCAGAGCAACGATGTTTGACTGTCCCTTACGCAGGATCTGGGCTGCGCGATTTGGGCCGGTATAACCAATCTCTTTACAGGCTTCGAGGATCTCGGTGCGCTTACTCGCTGATAACTGATCCGGGCGATTAAACGCATTAGAAATAGTCGCTGTAGAAACACCGAGCTGCTTAGCAACATCTTTTAAAGTAAGCTTTTTCATAAAGTTATCAACTATTCCCAACCGAACACATTACTGCAATCTTCTTAATGTATCTTAAGACGCACTTAATTTCATTAAGTTTAAAAAAATGTTAAAAATAATTCTAGCATAAAACAAAAGGTTAAGCGTTCTAAATCGTTTAACCTTTTGTTTAAGGGAAAGCCAGTTTGGTTCGGGAGGGAAGCTAACTTAGCGGGTACCGAATATTTTGTCGCCAGCATCGCCCAGACCAGGCAGGATATAGCCTTTTTCATTGAGTCGATCGTCTATGGATGCGGTATAAATATCAACGTCGGGATGCGCAGCTTCTACCGCCGCAATACCCTCTGGCGCTGCGACCAGAAACAGCCCCATTATTTTTTTACAGCCTTTCTGTTTCAGCAGGTCGATAGTGGCAATAAGCGTACCGCCGGTGGCCAGCATCGGGTCAACAATTAGCGCGGTGCGCTTATCGATGTTTTTTACCACCTTGTCAAAATAAGCAACCGGTTGCAGAGTCTCTTCATCACGGTACAACCCCACCACGCTGATCTTGGCGTTAGGAATAAGGTTCAGCACGCCGTCGAGCATACCCAGGCCGGCCCGGAGTATAGGCACTACGGTAATTTTTTTGCCTTTGATGCTTTTAACTTTAAGGCTTTCACCGGTCCAGCCTTTAATGTCGACCAGCTCAACCGGCAAATGGCGTGTAGCTTCGTAGGTTAACAGGTTGCCTACTTCGCCTGCCAGCTCCCGAAAATCTTTACTGCTGATGGAAGCTTCTCGCATCAGGCCAATTTTATGTTGAATAAGTGGGTGGGTGATTTCATGAATAGCCATATTGAACATGCCTGTGTGAAAACAATAGTTATGGCTATGGTACGACAAAACACTCACAAATTGTGAGTGTTTTGGGTGCTATGTAAAGGGTTTACCGGTGGTTTACTGAATAGATTCCACCACCTGACTGCTGTGGCGACTAAACATATCACGCACTTTAGACACCGACTGCCCATTTTTCAGGTTGACCACTACGGCATAGTGTTTGGCCTTAACCGCTTTACGGACCACCTCGATTATCTGCGTGCGATCAGGTCGCAGGCTCAGCAGACCGGCCACAAACAGGCCGATAAAGATACCCGGAGAAATAACCGCTATGTAAGTTGCCAGCGGATTTTGCTGAGTGAGCGCCGGTCCGATGCTAACCAGCAGATAGGCGGTAATCAGCCCGACCACCAGCCCTGCTGCGCCAAGCAACAAGTGCGAATACCACATCATTTTACCCAGCGCCTTGCTATCACCTTCCAGCTTGCGGTTAAAGTCGCTGTCACCAGGTTCAATCAGCGTTACCTGCTGGGATTCCACATCGGTGCCACGCACCACTTGTTCAATGGCTTTATTCGCATTGAGCTTTGAATCAAAGACTGATGCAACCTGCACCTGCTCCGCATTCACCAATTTTGTACGATAGTTTTGGTCAGACTCAGACATACTGTACCCCGTCTTTTTTCTTACATTCGATAAACACGATACAATCTTTGCGCCAAGTTATAAGCTTCTGTTTTTGCTTAACTAAAGTAAAATGGTTACAGAAAACGGTATAGTGAGTGTGCAATTATGGCAGGTACCCTGAAATATTTTCAGCAAAAAAACAGGGCGAAAACGCCCTGTCAAAAAAGTGTTGATAATGTCCAAATTATCCGCACCTCGTGCTCTTTACTCGAAATACCTATTCTCCGCTCTCACTGGTCGCCAGCAGGAAGGTTTCTGCTTTAACACATTTGCGCTCAAACTGGCGCTGGCATTTCCCAATTACCCGCAGGGTAATATCAGACAGCGGAAACACCTTACAGGCCAGCACCACGCCGGCCGCCTGTTCTTCCTCACTCACATGACAGCGGCTCATCTTTTTTGCCGTATACTCACCAGTCTCAATCTGAATTTTGCAGATCCCACAGCCGCCGCCCCGGCAGCCCACCGGGATCCCTTTACGCCCGAGGCGCGCCATACCATCCAGTAACGACTCACTTGCACGACAGGAGAAACTTTCCTGGGTGTTCAGAATGTCGATTGTATAGGTCATAGTGCTCTCCCCTGCCCCGACGCGCTTTAAAGTTGGTTATGCGCCAGCTTGCGCCCTTGCCTCAATTTCGGCTTTGCGGATTTCCGATGCCAGACTACCGGCGATACTCCAGTTCTCTGGCTCAACGGTATAGCAGTTGCCGCGGATATCCGCTTTATCTACCTTTAGCGTAGCTGCCAGCATGTCAGTAAACTGTTCTGCAATGGCCTTACGCTGCTCAAGGGAGCGCCCTTTCATTACAATGAACTCAAAGAACGGGGCATTCTTCCCGCCTTTGCTTACCAGTTTGCCGCCCACACCAATTAAATTAGGCGCGTGCAGATCCACAAACACACGAATGCGGTCAACGGGACTGTCCAGTACCTCAGCATAAATCTGCGTTGCCTGTTCAATCACCGACTCAATCTGGCCATCGCTGATATCTTTATCAGCAAGGTGAAATTTTACGATTGGCATAGTTGTCCTCCCGGATAAATCTTTAAACGATTAACGGCTGTCTAAGGCAACCCTTTACGACGACCAGAATCGAGCATAATCGTTGAGCCGGTCATGCCAATTGCACGATCATCCAGCAGATTACACACGGCCCAGCCCACCTGCCCGGCGGTGGTAAACTGGTGCACCGAGGACTCTTCCAGTAACTCTTCGAACACATCATCCACGCTGATGCCACGCTGTTCAGCACGAGCCGCCGCCACATTACGCAAACGCTCACTGTCGGCAGGGCCTGGCGCAATAGTGTGGGCACTGATGCCGCGACGTCCATAGGCTAGCGAAAGCTGGCGCATAACGTTAACCAGTGCGGCATTCGCCACACCGGCAGACGCAGCATATTCAGTCGGCTCAAGGCCATAATGCCCACCAATGGCGACAATGCGGGCGTTGTCGCTAAAGTGTTCATCGGCAGCACGACTCAGACGTAAGATGCCGCCCACTTTAATATTGACCGCATCTACCATGGCAGCTGTGGGCGCTTTTAGAATGCCCCCGGCAACGGCCACACCAGGGCCATGCACCACCATTTTTACCGGACCGGTAATGGCAGATTTAATCGCCTCGATGGCGCTATCCTGACTGATATCGGCCTGCACCACGCTAACGTCGCTAAATTGCTCAGTTAAACTGGCCAGCGAGTCAGCGCTGCGGCCAACGGCCAGCACATGCAGGCCGTTGTCGATAAGCTGTCGGACGATTTCCACGCCGAAGGTACCGGTTGCACCCACAACAATGGCAAGGTTTTTATCAGGCATAATGCACCTTTTTAAACAGCTTCTTTTAACAGGCCTTTCTCTTTGGCCAGCGTCATAGCGGTATCCTGGATCATGTCTTCCTGTCCACCAATCATCTTCTTACGCCCTAGCTCAACCAGAATATCCCGGGCTGATAAGCCGTATTTCTCAGCCGCCTTTTTGGCATGCAGCAGGAAGGTTGAATAAACCCCGGCATACCCTAACGTCAGCGAGTCACGGTCGATGCGAACCATGTGGTCCATCATTGGGGTAATGATGTCTTCGGCGATATCCATCAGCTTAAACAGGTCAAGGCCGGTTGGAATGCCCATTCGCTCAAGCACGGCAGCGAGTACTTCCAGCGGCGTATTACCTGCGCCTGCACCAAGTCCGGCAACAGACGCGTCAATGCGAGTTGCACCGGCTTTAATTGCCGCTACCGAATTCGACACGCCCAGCGCCATGTTGTGATGCCCATGGAAACCAATTTCGGTCTCTGGCTTAAGCTCACCGCGCAGGCGGCCAATCACTTCAGTGACATCTTCCGGCAGCATAAATCCGGCTGAGTCGGTGATGTACACGGTATTGGCACCATATGACTCCATCAGCAATGCCTGCTCGGTAAGCCCTTGTGGCGTATTCAGGTGAGACATCATTAAAAAGCCGGAGGTATCCATGCCTAATTCACGCGCAAAAGCGATGTGCTGGGGTGAGGTGTCAGCTTCGGTGCAATGGGTAGCAACGTGAACGCTGCGCGCCCCACTGTCGTAGGCCGACTTCAGTTCTTTCATGGTGCCAAGGCCAGGAATAAGCAGCACAGAGATAATGGTTTGTTTTACTGCCTCTGCTACCGCACTGATGTACTCTTCGTTGCTGGCAAGGGCAAAGCCATGCTGCAGCGAATTTCCGCCTAACCCGGCGCCATGAGTAACCTGAATGTAGGGTACACCAGCGTCGTCCATCGCTTTTGCGACTTTAACCATTTGTTCTACGCTGATTTGCTCCTTTTTAGCGTGCATACCATCGCGCAGACACATGTCATGTAAGATAATGTTTTTGCTCATTACGCTGCCTCCACCGGGGTTAACGTGATAGTGCCGTTGGCAATTTCTTCGGCAAACATTTCGGCGGTACGGGTAGCCGCCGCAGTCATAATGTCGAGGTTACCAGCATACTTCGGCAGGTAATCGCCAAGACCAGCGACTTCCATAAACACCGCAACTTTGTTTCCTTCGAAGGTCGGGCCATTCACCAGCTTGTAGCCGGGCACGTACTTCTGAACCTGTTCAATCATCTTGAGTACAGAGTCGCGTATCGCCACTTCGTCAGGTTCGCCTTCGGTCAGGCAGTAAATAGTGTTGCGCATAATGATCGGTGGATCAGCGGGGTTGATAATAGCCAGCGCCTTGCCTTTTTTTGCACCGCCCACTTTTTCAATAGCGCTGGAAGTCGTGAAGGTAAATTCGTCCAGGTTTGCGCGGGTGCCCGCACCAATGGATTTACTCGACAGACTGGCAATAATCTCGGCGTATTCCACGCCCTGTACCTGCGCCACCGCGTTAACAATAGGGATAGTCGCCTGACCGGCGCAGGAAATCATATTCACATTCATTTCCTGCTTGTCGGCATGCTCTTTCAGGTTAACCGGCGGTACACAAAGCGGGCCAATTGCCGCCGGGGTGAGGTCAATCATCATCACGCCTTTGGCATTTAATTTTCGGCTGTTCTCCGCGTGTACATAAGCACTGGTGGCATCAAAGGCAATCTGAATACCGTCCTCTTCCACGTGTGGAAGCAGTCCATCCACGCCTTCGGCGGTAGTTTTCAGGCCCATTTTTTTAGCGCGGGCCAGGCCTTCGGATTCCGGGTCGATCCCCACCATCCATACTGGCTCCAGCCATTCGCTGCGCATCACTTTATACATCAAATCGGTACCGATATTGCCCGAACCAATTAACGCACATTTAATTTTTTTCATTGCTATTTCCCCTCTGCATTCAGTGGTTGTAGGGCGGCCTGCTGAGCCTGACTACGCTCTTTCATGGTCATTCCGGATACGAAAAAGTCGTGCTCTCCGTGTTCAGTAATAAGGATGCGTACTGACTCACGCTTAACGCCCAGCGATGCAACAACAGCATCCGTAATCGCTTTGGCGGCGTTGCATTTTTGTTCTTCCGTTCGCCCTGTCATCAGGTGCATTTCGAGTATTGGCATGATTGTTCTCCACTCAGGTGCCGGATTATTCGAAGCGAAGACTAACGCTGCCCAAATCCTGGTAGCGCGCAATCACGTTGTCACCCGGCTTCACCGCCACGGCAGCGGTGATTCCGCCACTCATCACAAAACTACCGGCAGGCAGGGTTTCCCCCATGTCATGCAGAATATTGACGACCATCGCAACCGCATCTGCCGGATGCCCCATTACTGCGGCAGACGAACCCATTTCGACGATTTCGCCGTTAAGTTCCATAGCCACGCCGATACCATCGACTTCAATGTCTTCTACATAACGAGGACGACCGCCCGCCACAAAACGCGCTGATGAGCTGTTATCTGCAATCACACTGGGTAAATCGAACTTAAAGTTTTCATAGCGTGAATCGATGATTTCGATGGCCGGGATCACAAAGTCGGTTGCGGCGAGTACTTCGGCGCGCGTGCAGGCCGGGCCGCTCAGGTCGGTTTTGGTCACGAAGGCCACTTCACATTCCACTCTCGGATGCACCAGGTCATGGGTGCTGATGGCGGTATTTTCCGGACGCGACATGGCGTCGGTAAGAAAGCCAATCGACGGCTTATCCACGCCCATTTGCACCATTTTCGCTTTAGAGGTTAACCCGGCTTTCCAGCCAATAAGCTTTTCGCCCTGTTCGATAAACCTGGCACGTAAGGCATTTTGCACGGCATAACCGTCTTCAACGGTCATTTCCGGATATTCATTAGTGAGCTTAGGAATGTCGTAGGCACGACGCTGAGCGCCTTCAACCCGCTCACTGAAACGGATAATTTGTTCCTGGGTTAAACTGGTTTTCATACTTTTGTGCTCCCGGCAAAATTCACTTTACAACCCCCGACACCAGCGATGTAACATTCGAGTTCATCGCCATCGGTTACCGGTACCAGTGCAGACTGTGAGCCAGACAGGATCACCTCACCTGCTTTAAATGGAATGCCCAGCTCACCCAACGTATTGGCCAGCCAGGCGACGGCGTTAAACGGCGAGCCTTGTACTGCTGCACCCACACCGGTGGAGAACAGCTCACCATTTTTGTAGAGCGTCATACCGGCCATGGTGATATCCACTTTGCGGGGATCGGCTTTGAGGTTACTGACCACATACACACCGCAGGAAGCATTGTCGGCCACGGTGTCCTGAATTTTGATTTTCCAGTCGGTGATCCGTGAATCGACAATTTCAAAACACGGGCTGACATAATCGGTGGCGCGAATAACATCTACCGCGGTAATGCCCGGGCCAATCAGATCTTCTTTAAGCACAATAGCCAGTTCCGCTTCAGCTTTAGGCTGAATCAGCTCGTTAAGGTCGATTGTTTCGCCTTCCTGATACACCATTTTGTCGGTGAGCTGACCAAAGTCAGGCTGAAACACGCCGAGAAAGTCCTGCACCGCTTTACTGGTGACGCCAATCTTTTTACCGACGATTTTCTCGCCGGCGTCGAGACGACGCTGGATATACTGCAGCTGAATTTCATAGGCCTGCTCCAGCGTGATATCCGGGTATTGCTCGGTAAACGGCACCAGGGTATTGCGTGACACCATGGCCTCATATAAGTCATTACCCAGTTTTTTAATCTGTGAATTATCCATGCTTTAGCGCTCCTATAGCTTCACGCAAACGTTACGCAGCTCAGTGTAGAACTCCAGCGAGTGAACGCCGCCCTCGCGGCCAATACCAGACTGTTTGGTACCACCAAAGGCAGTGCGTAAATCGCGCAGGAACCAGCTATTTACCCAGCAAATACCCACATCGATTTTGGCCGCCATGCGGTGTGCCCGCGGCAGATCCTTGGTCCAGATAGTGGTTGCCAGGCCGTAATCGGTGCTGTTAGCCAGGCCAATCACTTCTTCTTCGCTGTCGAAGGGGCGAATGTGACAGCACGGGCCAAAGATTTCTTCTTTTACAACTGCCGCGTCATCGCTCAGGTCGGTCCAGATAGTTGGCTGGATCCAGTTGCCGCCTTTAAGCGCTTCCGGTACTTCTGGTACGCCACCACCGGTAACCACTGTGGCGCCTTCATCCACGGCTTTTTTGTAGTAAGACAGCACTTTATCCTGATGCTCCTTACTGATTAACGGGCCGTAGTTAACGCCTTCGTCAGTCGGCTTACCGTAATTAACCGCTTCGGCCTTTTCTTTGAGTGCGGCCACGAATTTATCGAAAATCGGGCGTTCAACGTACACTCGCTCGGTACCTAAACAGACCTGCCCGGAGTTTAAGAAAGACGAGCGGGAGATGCCTTCAATGGCTTTATCAAAGTCGCAGTCGGCGAATACGATACCGGCATTTTTACCGCCCATTTCAAATGACACATCGCGGGTGCCCTCGGCAGCGGCTTTCATGATGGCGGTCCCGGTGCGGGTTTCACCGGTAAAGGTAATGGCATCCACATCTTTGTGTTCGGTAAGGAAGGCACCGGCTGAATCCGGACCGAAGCCGTTTACCACGTTATAAACGCCTTTGGGCACGCCTACTTTATTCATTACTTCACCCAGTAATACCGACGTCAGCGGCGTTTCTTCAGATGGCTTCACTACCACGGTATTCCCGCAAGCCAGTGCCGGACCGACTTTCCAGGTCATCAGCATGAACGGCGCGTTCCAAGGGCTGATTACGCCAATCACGCCTTTCGGTGTGCGAACACCGTAGTTCAGCGCGCCTGCGCCATCCGGCGTGTCGAGCATAAAACTCTCGGTGGGGACATTTTTGATAGTGTCAGCAAAGATTTTGAAGTTAGCCGCGCCGCGAGGAATAAACACATGGCGCATGACATGAGAAGGCTGACCGGTATCGGCCATTTCGGCTTCTACAAAATCATCAAAGCGGCGGGTGATTTCATCAGCCACTTCATACAGCATTTCCACCCGCTGATTAGTGGTAAAGGTAGACCACTCACCCTGTAGCGCAGCTTTAGCCGCTAAAACGGCTTCATTAACGTCACTGCGTCCTGCTTCGGCAATGCTGGCGATAACCTCGCCGGTCACCGGAGATACTTTGTCAAAACGCTTGCCGTCTCTGGCTGCAACAAACTCTCCGCGAATAAAATTTTCTACTTGGCGCATATCGGACTCTCACTTTAGGCTACGCAAGCCCTTAAATTAATATTTACAACTCAATAACACTTAAAGTCAGTGTAAATTCCCAACCCCATACCGTCTAATACCATTTAAAAAACAACTTAATACTTTAAAGGTATAATTACATTTCTCTTCCAAGTAGCCCTGCAATCCGCCTTTGGCCACTGAAAACAAAATGCCGCAAGGCGCCTGCCCGGGTGGGCGCAGCACACATTGCGGCACTATTTATAACAACCGTCTAAAACAACCACTCATAACAACTAAACAACCATTGATGGTGATAAAGTCTACGCAAATGCGTATCACGTCCCTGTGACACAAGTCAGATATTTTTAAACAGCGGGCTGCGTACCTGCTGGGCATCCGCAGCGGAAATAAACTTCTCAGTATAAATATCCCTTTCAAACAGGCGCCCCTGCATTAAGGTATTAATGCAGGCATCAATCATCAGCGGTGGTCCACACAAATAAGCCTTATTACCACTGAAGTCGCCATCAAACGCACGCTGAGCGGCTTCGTGGACAAAACCTACCTCACCCTGCCATTCGCCATCGTCGCCGGCATCAGACAGCGCCGGGATATAGGTAAAGTTGGAATACTTTTCAGCCAGGGCTAAAAACTCGTCGTGATAATAAAGTTCTTCCCGGGTGCGCTGACCATAGACCAGTGTGATCGGATGCTCACAACCTTCTTCCAGCAGTTCCACGATCATCGAACGAGGACTGGATAACCCTGAACCACCGGCCATAAAGATCATTGGCATGTCGGCTGATTTTTTAACAAAGAAGCGTCCATAGGGTCCGCTGAAGGAAATTTCATCGCCCTCTTTCAGCTCATCGTGAATATAGGCCGTACCTACGCCGCCGGGGACTTTACGGATATTCAGCTCAATTACGCCAGGCTCCGCCGGCGTGCTGGCTATCGAAAAAGCCCGGCTGCCTATGTCGTCCGGTAGGTTCAGATTGATATACTGCCCAGCCTGAAACTCAATACCATCGGCACCTTCTATCTTCAGCCAGATACCTTTAATGGTGGGGGTTAAATCTTCGATGCGGCTTACCGTGCACTGATAATCCTGCACCGGCAGGTTACGGGAGTCGGGATCTTCCTCAATCTCCGCTTCGATCACCAAATCACTTTCCGGGATCGCACAGCACGCCAGGCATTTATTTTCATCGCGCTCAAAATCCATCAAGGCAAAACTGGACGCTTCACCGTGATCGACTTCGCCGTCCAGCACGTCAATTTTGCAGGTGGCACACAATCCGTGGCAGCATGCATGGGGCAGGTAAATCCCCGCCCGCAGCGCTGCGTCCAGAATGGTCTGCTCTTCCTCTACCTCAATGGTTTGTCCCAATGGCTCAATGGTTACTTCAAAGCTCATGGTTATTCTCCCTGAGGCGGAACCAGTGTCGACAAGCCAGGCGTTTTAAAGCGGAATTGCTCTTTATGCACCAGTCCATTTTCCTTAACTGTTTTATTAAAGTCGGGCGTCCACGGCTCACCGCTTTTAGTCCACTCAATAGCGTCCCAGTCAATCTTGTCGAAATCGGGATCCGGCTGCATCAGTGGCTTTAACTGCTGTTCAATAATGTCACCCAGTTTCTGATCCGGCGCACCAAACAACATAAAAGGCGCCGCCATCAGCATGTGATGATCCCAGCATGCAAATAACAACTGATGACCATAGTAGTTTTCTACTCTGTCTCGCGACGGGAACTTGTACTCGCCATTTGCTACAACTGCCATAATAATTCTCCTGTTACACCTGCGCTGGCAGGCTTAGGCTGCCCGGATTGGCCGGGCAGCGGTTAAAGACGGTGATTAGTCGGTCGACACCTGCTTGCGCCATTTCTCAAAGTTGGCTTTGTCTTCTGAGCTGGCATATTCGCCCGCTGCCGTAGGCTCAAGGCTCACCCACTCCATCCAGGCAGCCAGGTCACCTTTCAGTGGCTCTTGCATCAGGGCAGGCATGGGAAGCCAGGCCTGTACGTACTTCTCAGGTTCCTGTTCAAACACATGCTGACAACCATCAGAACAGAAGTGATATTTCTCGCCTTCGTAATCAGTCTCACGATGACACAGTTGCGTTGGATCATCCGGCTCGGTGAACAACGTCGGTAACTGACAAACCTGACAGAGCTTCGGCAGGCCAAAATTGTTGTACTCACCGCCCGCTTCTTTTTGCGCAATAGCGTATTCCCAGCGCGGCAGATAGTATTTTTCAAAGGTGGTTGGGTATTTCTCTTTTAACCACTCAATGTCGCTGGCGGTAGGTGTCCAGGAATGGAAGGCCGTACCGAACTTCCACTGATACAGACCCAGCATAATCTGATGTGAGGTGTGATCGATGGACTTCTCCACGTCATCCCAGTGCATTGGCGGTTTAATGCCGTAACGGGCGAGGTCACGGAAAAGCGCGTTACCGTTTTCCACACCATAGATATTCCAGGCTTCACGCCATGACATCACGCGCTTCGGCAGCATGTAGTCCATCATAGCCGCAACCAGTGTCAGCAGGCGGCAACCGCGCCAGAACCACTTATCAATCCACTTCTGCACAATGGGAATGTTGTCCGGATCCTGCTCCAGCATAAACTTGATACATTCCAGACCCAGGGTCATATGACGGGCTTCATCTGACTGGGCTGAGAAACCAAAGGTACAGGTGGCCATATCACCGTTGTAAGCCGCGCCCGACATAAACGGTACAAACAGCAAGTTGGTCAGGACATATTCAAAGGAGAAACCAATGGCAATCAGGAACTCAAAGGGCCCTGCTGACATGGCATCGTCAAAGAACGAACGGGGTACTGAGTTGTACCAGATGCGATCACGCTGACTGGCAAAGTCTTTAAAGCCGTTGTAGAACTTGTTGTAGTTCGACATGGCATGCACCTGGGTCTGCGCATGACGGATTTCGTCGATGGACTGCATCTGACACGCGACCTGCGGGCCAACGCCGGCAAACTCACGACCAACCCGGGCAAAGCCGCGGTGGGACGCATACTCCGCCGGGCTAATGCCCTGCAGGAACAGCTTGATAGCGGTTAAGTAGCGGGCGTCGGTCACATTCAGATGGCCATTATTCTGTGCATGTGCATCAATGATAGCGTAGTACTTACGCTCTTTTTCTGCCTGGTATTTCCAGTAGGCATCCATGGTTAAACGGAACGGATCCTCCCACTTCGACCAGTCGTGCACCTTAATGCCTTCGTAATCAACATAAGGATAGATTTCTTTCTCGTCGCGATAGCTTGGCTCCCAGGCCAGATCGCGGGTCATTAAGCGATACTTCTCTTTAACGTTGAGTTTCTTTGGGGTCTTTTTAATATCCACGATGGTCTCCTAGCTGTTCCAGGTGAGTGTCAGAGCGTCTTCGTCTTCATCGACGTTGCCGCTGAGCGTGATTAGGTTGATGTTGAGTTCCTGCATATCGAACTCACGGCCAATTTCTTCTTCAATGGTTTCGCGGCGCACCACCAGGCTGCCCTCGGCCTGCACCTTTACCATGGCCGGTTCGTGCACCACTTCGGCGTCCGGATTATCCTGCTCAATGGCTTCCACAATAGAGCGGGTCTCTTCATTGGCCTGTAAAATGATAAATACTTTAGACATGATGCTTCCTACTTAAACAAACCGGCTTTTTTGGCACGCTGTAATAGTTCATCGTGCGCCTCGCTAACCAGTTCATCGGCCTGATTACCTTCTACGGCTAAACCTGCTACCGGCAATAACACCGAAGTAAAATGATTGGCGGCGGTATCCACCCATTCTTCCAGCACGACTTTATTCTCCGCTGATTCAGCCGCCATGGTTTTGAGCACTGAGTCCACCCAGCGCTTGGACTCCAGATACCAGTTAGTCATAAACTGGGTGAGGATAGAGATCCCCGAACCGCCCTGTTCCACCAGGTTCTGGTCAACAATGCGCTGATACACCAGCGGATAAAGCAAGCCATCAAGCACGAAGTTTTGTTTAATGAACACTTCCACCGGATCGCGCACACACATTAAATCTTCCAGCGAGCGGCGCAGCGGTTGCCAGGCATCACTGTCCATCCAGTCCTGTTTGGCCGCTTCCAGTGCTTCCACATCGCCAATCATTAACCCAAGGCGCGACAAATACTGGGCAATGCCTAGGTTATCCATGGCGTGGTAAACACAAGGTTGGGTAAACACGGTGCCGTAACCGTAGCCACACACCAGGGTATTGTTGATATTGGCGGCGTAACTAGCGTGGCGCAGGGGGATCAGTAAATTCTGCGCGATGGCCAGCACCGGATCCGGCATGCCTTCAATCAGGTTCAGTGACTCAACCGTTTTGAAGTTAGACTCCATGGTTTCCTGTTGCTTGGCGCGATTAAGCGTATAAGTGCTGTAATAAAACTGACGGGGATCCTTTAAGTCATACCAGTCGTTCATGCGAATTTTGCTCAAATTCGGGTCGTACAGCTCCTGCTCAGGCGCCCAGGTAGGACGATAATGCAGGTTCTCTACGGCCTGCAGATCGTAGCTCGCTTCCTGATAGCGCGACGGGATTTTCTTATCGCCAAAGCGCTTCTTTAAGTGGGTAAAGGTCTGGTTTTTCTGCTCGATATTGACCGTTTGTACATCTATTTGCATAACTGTTTCCTCTTAACTCTTATTCCTACTCGTCACGAAAATGGTGGGTAGCGTCGTGCAGGCTCCACTGGAAGGCGTTCTTTTCCTCGTCATCACAAGCCTCTGCCTCGTCATCGAGAAAAATCACCTGTTGCTCTGCACAAAACTTTTCAAAGTCCTGCTGTTTGAGCACCATCTCCAGCGCCACTTCGGGCTGGCCAACACTGAAATCGAACTCAACAAATCCGTCGTCTCGTTTGCCTGTTACCCGCACGTAATGTAACGAGGTGTCGAACTGCTCTTTCGGCGCTGCAATACTGTCGTTCATGATTTGTCCTTATTAGTTTGTTGTTAGCTCACTACCGTCAGGAAGCTCTCGTGTAACTTACGCTGCGGATAGTCGAGCCCCTGGGCAAAGTTGTCCCAGGTCCAGGTAATGGTTTCGTAATCGGGGTAAGGGTGATAACCACCCATAAAGGTCTCAAAGCGGTTACCGGAAGGATCCCAGGCATAAATAGTACAGCCGCGGGTAATACCGTGGCGCGTTGGGCCAATATCCACGGCCACTTCGTTCATCGACATAATGTCACCAGCCCGCAGCACACGTTCCCAGCTTTCCATTAAGAACGAGGTGTGATGCAGCTTGCCCGGCTCGGGATACTCCACAAAGGCAATGTCGTGAACTTTGTGCGAGCAGGACAGCCAGATACCCGCTTCGGTTTCGTTGTCTTCGGCAAGCACGCGCTCAACCAGGAAAAAGCCGAGGACGTCTTCAAAAATCGCTTTCACTTTGGCGATGTCTGGTCCGTACAGCAGCATGTGGTCCAGACGCACCGGCGCGATACCATGCTCACTCTGGGTATACCAGGGCGCCGGGTTGGTCAGGCCCATCCCGTTGCCTACTTTGGTTTTCTCAGCATAGAGTTCAAACTCGTGGCCGGAAGGCAGGGTGAAGCGCACGCGCTCGCCGGTTTTCAGCAAGTCACCGGCTTCAAGACGGCGGGTTTCAACGCCATAGGCGTTTAAGTCTTTCTCAAGTTTATCGAGGGTGGCGGTATCAAGCACTTTAAAGCCGACAAAATCGACACCTGCCTGCTCAGCTTCACGAATAATGTAGCTACTGTGATCCTGTTCATCCCAGCATTTAAAATACACCCTTCCCATGTCGTCACGACCGGTCTCGACCAGCCCCATGACATCACCGTAAAACTTAACGGCTTCATCTAAGTCCAATACCCGTACCGCTACATGTCCTGGACGTAATACACCTGTCATCGCCATAATTTGTTCTCCACTATGAGCTTCTAAGCGCCCGTGAGCGCAACAATTTATTAACGTATTACAGGTATCATGCCAACATTACCAAGCCTTGATTTTATTGATATTTTTATATTTTTTTGTAAATTTTAGGCGATTTAATTTAACGTTTACAAAACGCATTTGTTAGTTTGATGTTTCAGCCTGACAATTTTGTAAGGCTGTGCAAACCAACAAAATGCAAGGTTGGTTCTTCAGTCCAGTAGCAGGCGTAAAACGGGAGAATAAATTGTGCTGCAAACTGCGGGGTTGTTCATTTGATCAAATCAGAAAGGGATCACCGAAACGAGCTAATCAAATGATCAAACCCGTTCGGTGGGGTTGGGACTGTTGTAAATCGGTTCTCAGCGCGGCTTTTCGTTAACCCGGTATGCCAGTTGCCGGCGGGTGACACCAAGGTATTGCGCTGCATGAGTAAGATTGCCTTTGGCTTTGCGCACCGCCGCCTCAAACAGTTGCTGTTCATGACTGGCTAAATCAAACTCGCCCTGCTCCAGCAGCTTATCGTAAAACTGGGTATCCATTTCCGGCATCGCACTGAGCGGTATAACCTGCCCCTGCTCGTCTACTTCACTGATACGCTCCTGGGTATCGGCTAAATCCGGCGGATTAACAAATAAGTGCTCAAGCTCAATTAAACCGCCGTCGGTGGCCAGCAGTACACCCCGTTCAATAACGTTTTCCAGCTCGCGCACATTGCCCGGCCATGCATAGCGTGTCAGCACCTGCATTGCCTGGCCTGACAATCCTGTCAGGCGTTTCTGATAGCTGGCTGAAAAGCGCTCTATCATTGCGTTACATAAAATCAGAATGTCTGAGCGACGCTCTCGTAATGGCGGTATATTGACCGGATAAGTGGCAATACGGTAGTACAGATCGGCCCGGAACTGACTGTCTTTAATCGCTTGCTGAAGATCCACATTGGTAGCGGCCACCAGTCGTACATTGACCTTGCGTACCTCATCGTCGCCCAGTCGCTCTACTTCACCGGTTTGTAACACCCGCAGCAGTTTCACCTGCGCCGACAAGGGTAAATCTCCCAGTTCATCTAAAAACAGGGTACCGCCATCGGCCCGCTCAAAACGACCAGGGCGTGATTCCTGCGCCCCCGTATAGGCGCCTTTCTTCACACCGAAGAGCTCTGCTTCAATCAGTTCATGGGGAATTGCGCCGCAGTTTACCGCAATAAACGGCTTTTCACTGCGACCACTATGTTCATGCAGCCAGCGGGCAAAGACCTCTTTACCCACACCGGTTTCGCCTAGCAACAGCACATTAATGGGTGAATCTGCTGCTCGCTTAAGCAGGTTGAGGGCACTGGTAAATTCAGGCGAGGCGCCCACCAGGCCATCGGTGTCGTACTTAACCTGGCGCTTACCGCGCAGTTGGCTGAGTTCTTTTTCGATTTCCCGTAATGACGGGCTGAGCGGATCGTCACGAAATAATTCGATGTAGTTCTCATCATCCCAGCAATCTGCAGGCTTGCCCACGATCTTGCAGTGATGATCGCCCTTACACATGCATTCGATTTCTTTAAATACAATGAAACGGCGGAAAAAGCGGCTGGTATAACCTGATGCGTAACCCACAATGGTCCAGCAGGCAGCTTCTTCTGATAAGCCCAGTGACTGTAAATGAGCTTCAGCCTCCCAGGAGTTTTCAACGATGACTTCGCCGAAGAAGCGCCCGGTTTCCCAGTCGATTTCGGCTTCGGTGATATGCGAGCGAACATGCCCTTCAAACGCATGCAACTCCGGCCCAATCCGAAACACATCGTAGCTGTTTTTATTATCGGCTAGCTTATGCGCCAGGTCGGCATCCTGCTCACCGGCGACAAAACCAATGCGAATAAGCATGCGCTTGGCGGACTCGGCATCCAGGTAATCAAATAACTTGGTGCGCATTTCCATCAGCGCTTTAGCATGTAATAGCAACAAACGGCTTTCGCCGAGCCAGATCTTCCCTGTTTCCTGATTAAAACGGAGTTTTGAGCGAAGGTCGAAACGATCGACTACCTCTTTTTCTTCCTGCGCTATTTGTTGATCTGCAATCATACTACTGTCCAACAACAGGGGGGATGGGGGCTTTCATTAGCCCATCATACCCCTTTAATCCCAAAAGTGTTAACACTTTACTTACAACATAGTTTCAATTAAGCAAAATACTTACCATAACTGCAGTTTATACTTTCGCCGATGTTGGTTTTATTGGCTGTGGCATTAAAAATCGTGCCAGCGCCGGTAACAGGATCAATGCACCCAACATGTTCCAGATAAACATGAACGCCAGCAATATCCCCATGTCGGCCTGGAACTTAATCGGTGAGAACACCCAGGTTGCCACAGCAATGCCCAGCGTAATCCCGGTTAACACCACTACTTTGCCGGTAAACAATAAGGCATCGTAGTAAGCTTCAGACAGCGACAATCCATCCTGTAAACGGGATTTCATCACCGTGAGAATATACAGTGCGTAGTCGACGCCAATGCCTACCCCCAGCGCAATAACCGGCAGCGTTGCCACTTTAACCCCGATGTTGAGCCACACCATTAAGGCCTGACACAAAATGGAAGTCAGCATTAGCGGCAGAATGGCACACACCACGGCCCGCCAGGAACGGAAGGTAATAAAAGCAAGAATAATTACCGCGCTGTACACATACAGCAGCATTTGCGTATTGGCTTTTTCCACCACGATGTTGGTCGCCGCTTCAATGCCCGAGTTACCCGCCGCATTAAGGAACTGGAACTTCTCCGTGTTGTTTTCCTTAGCAAAGGTTTCCACTGTCTGCACCACTTCATTGAGGGTGTCTGATTTGTGATCCTCCAGGTAAGCAAAAATGGTCAGTAAATCACAGTTTTGGTTAAACATTTCCCGGGGAGCGCGGGTAATGATGGCGTTTAGCATGCCCTGCGAGCGAGGAATGCCGTACCATTTAAGATTACCTTCATTCATACCGGCATTGGCGACTTTGGCCAGTCCTGCCAATGATGAGGTAGTAACCACACCCGATAGTTGACGCAATTCCTGCTCTAAGGCATCAACCGCCATAAGGGTATCGTAGTGTGCACAAGCGTACTGCTCTGTCTTAACCATAACCACATATACGTCTGAACTGGTAGCATAGTTTGCAGTCATAAAGGCGTTATCAAGATTGTAACGGGAGTCTGGTCGCAGCTCCGGCGCGCCCTGATCGGTATCACCAATTTTAACGTTAGCGCTGATCACACTACCGCACACGCCAAGGATCACTGCAACGATAACGGTAACCGTGGCGTACTTTTTACGGGTAAATAAATCTAAAAATGCCCATAACGGATGTTTGCTATGCGCCACATCAGCCTCATCGCGCAGCTCGGCCTTGATACTGCGTTTAGCCGCAGATTCTGCCACGCCGGTATAAGACAACAGCACCGGCAATAAAATCAGGTTACTGAAGATTAATACTGCCACGCCAATACTGGCGGTAACCGCTAAGTCCTGTATCACCGGAATATCAATAACCATCAGTACCGCAAAGCCCACCGCATCGGAAATAAGCGCAGTGATACCGGCCAGGAACAACCGGCGGAAGGTATAGCGCGCTGCCAGCAGTTTATGAATGCCGCGGCCAATATCCTGCATGATACCGTTCATCTTCTGGGCGCCGTGGCTCATGCCAATAGCAAACACCAGAAAGGGTACCAGGATGGAGTAAGGATCCAGCTCATAACCGAGGGTTGGCAGCAAGCCCAGCAACCACACCACGGCCACTAGTGAACAACTCACCACCAGCAGCGTACTGCGGATACAACGGGTATAAATAAACAGCACCACAGTGGCAATACCAATGGTTATGGCAAAGAACACCAGTACCTGTTTAAGGCCGTCAATTAAGTCGCCCACCACCTTGGCAAAACCCGTGATATGGATCTCAATGCCGTCTTTCTGGTATTTCGCTCTGAGCTCTTCAAGCTTTGCTGAAAAGGCATGGTAATCGAGTTGATTGCCCTCGTGATCCATTTCCCGCAGTGGCACCAAAATAATACTGGAAGCATAATTTCCCGACACCAGCTGGCCCACCTCGCCTGAACGTTCAACGTTTAAGCGCACCTGATCCAGCGATGTCTGCGAGCCGTCGTAATCATCGGGGATCACCGGGCCGCCATCCAGTCCTTCTTCAGTAACGCCGGTCCACCTTACCGAAGGTGTCCAGAGTGACTTCATAAACGGTCGCTCTACCCCAGGCATCAGAAACAGCTCGTCGTTTAACTCACGCAGCGTCTCCAGATAATCAGCATCGAAGATTGAGCCTTCGGTATTATGCACGGCAATACGCAGCGCATTACTGGTGTCAGAAAGCTGCTTACGATTGTCCAGAAAGTTAAGAATGTACGGATGGTTACTGGGGATCATCTTCTGAAACGCAGCGCTCAGGGTAAGCTGCGTAGACTGATACCCCAGGATCGCGGTAACCACCAGGCACAGTAAAATAATGATGGGTCTGAAATTAAAAATGGCCCGTTCCAGGATGCGCCCGGAACTGGTGTCGAAGTCCTCTAAGTGACGAATTAATGTTTCGCCCTGAGTTTTTGACGTAGATTGTGTACTCATTAGCGCGCTCCCCCACTCACCAGATTATCTTCACTGACAACGTGGGCACCACGCGCAGTCGACACAGCAAAACCCTGGTTTGCCTGCAGTATGTCGGTGATGCCACCAAAGGGCGCCTGCCCCATCAGGGTGAAATTTTTGGCTGCGTCCTGACTGACAAATAACTGACCGCTCTGATCGGCCAGCAGTATCTGGCCATCAGTCGTTGTCAGACCGCTGGTAAGCGTCACTTCAGAACCCAGCTTGACCCGCTTCCAGCGCCCTTTGCCTTTATTCTGACGCCACACGTTACCGCGCAGCCCGTACAGCAGGCGGGTCCCGTCATCCAGCAACAGGCCATCGAAGAAGCTGCCATAATAAGGCGTATCCAGCTTGGCGAATGTGTCGCCGTTATCGGCAGAGGTAAATACCGCGGCCTGTTCACCTAAAATAATCAGTTCATTAACAGAGCGAACCACCTTATAAAGGTGCTTGCCCGCAGGATTGGGCAGTCGCGCAATAATCGAATACCAGTTCTCGCCGCCGTCGTTGGTAGCGTAAGCCAGACCATAAGCACCAATTGCCCAGCCGTTAAACTGGTTGGCAAAATACACATCCAGAATGGGTTTATCTGCGCCTTCTTTGATCAGGTAACCGGCATTGCGTTTTGCCCGCTCACCGCGCTCATCGCCAGCGGCGATCAACGACTCAGCTTCGGCCATGGCCAGCTCTGCCGCCTGATAACCGTCCAGCTGCACCTGCCAGGTATTGCCGCCATCGGTGGTGGCTAAAATCACGCCGCTGTGACCCGCCGCCCAGCCATTTAACGGATCGCTGAAAGTCACTGCAGTAAGGGTCACCGACACCGGCACCGACTTGGCCTGTGTCCAGCTGTTTCCTTCATCTTCGGATAGCAGGATCACGCCACGCTCGCCAACCGAAACCAGCTTACTACCGGCCCGGGCAAGGCCTAACTGCAAGGTATTAACACTGGTTTTATTTTGTTTAGCGGGGGCATCCAGAACATCCACAAGGGTAGATTCGGCTTCGTTCTCAGTTGTGGCGTGAAGCGGTACACACCACAGCAGAAAAGTGAAGAAAATTGAGGGCAATGCGAAGCCGAACAAGCCATCTACGTTCATTCGTTTCATGATAACTATCTCTGTTACATCACGGGAGTGGCCCGCTTGCGCGGGCCTGTACCTTTAAAGCATAGTGGTTAGCGTACGGCGTCAGCCGCAACGGCATCACCGGTAAAGAACGTCTCAGGTTTGGTATCTACCACATAGAAAGCTTCACCATTGAGTGACTGGATCACACTCATAGTTTTGGCCTGCAGGTTAAATACCGTGGCGGTTTTAATCAGCACCGCGGGAACTGAAGGCACTACAAACGGTGTGACCTGAGTGGTTCTCCACAGATTGCTTTCGGCGTCGTAACCGTCCATCAGCAGGATCACCCAGGAGTCTTCATCGATATAGTAAGTCCGGGTAGGTACCGCATGACGCTTACCGTCGGCAACCTGTGCTTCAACTTCCCATACGCGGTGTTTTTCCCAGCGTACGTGTTCCGGGTTTAGGTGAAACTCGGCAATGGCTTCTTCGGCAGAAGGTGCAATAAAGCCGTTGTTGTTATAAGGCACCAGCATTTCTTTTTTGCCTTTTAACGTCCAGCTGTAGCGATCGATGTGACCGAGCAGGCCCTGTACTTCGTCGAAGTAGTTAGCCCCTGAGGCAACAAAGTCCGGCGTATCGTAAGCCACGGTAGGCGCACGGCGCACGCGACGCTGCCCTAACAGATACTGCCAGGCTTTACGCGGGCTGTCGGCATCGATACTGTCGCGGATAACCAGAGACTCACCGGCTTTAAACGGCGGCTCCATGGTATTGAAACGGAACATAGAGTATTCCCCGTTCCAGTCGTCCGCATCAGCGTCTTCATAGTATGGCGGATACTGGAATGAAATCTCGTTGCGGGTAGCCAGTGTGTGCGAGCCATCGGCGTTTCCCACGATATTTTTAAAGGTGTATTCGATAGACGGCGCTTCCACCCGTAACAGGAAGTTCCACATTACCTCATTGCCGTTCTCTGGCATGGGGAATGGAATACCGCCAATACAGCCTTCCAGACTATAGCCCTGTTCCGCAAGCTTACAGTTTTCTACATTCGCCTTAATCGCATCATAAACCGGCTCTGGCGCCGCTGCCGTGCGATGAGTTGGATACACGTCGAGATAAAAGGTATCAGGGTACTTTTTCAGCAGTTCGATGGTGCCATCGGTCAGTTGCTCAGCATATTGCTGATAGTTACTGGCATCCACGCGATACAGCGGCTTCTCGTCTTTGAACAGTCCCAGCGGAATATCACCCGCGTGTTCGCCGGCCACTTTTTCAGTCAAACCGCCGGTCCAGGCCGGGATTGAGCCGTCGGCATTGCCGGCCATAGTACCACCCAGCGGATTAAGCTCAGTGCCCAGCTTGCTGACATCAGTGCCAGCTGCAAAAGTGGCGGGAACAACGGCCAGGGTTACAGCCAGTGTCATTGCGTTACGAATTTGATTAAACATAATAGTTCTCCTGTGCTCGATCGTTAGAAGGTGCGCTGAACAGACAGCGAGATGAAGTCACGATCGCCGTGGAAGTTTTCATAAGAAAGCGTGGGTACCGGCGCGTCATACTGGATCACTGATCCGGCATCGCCCAGATACTTGTTGTAAGTCATGGAGAAGCGCCACGTGCGGTTGTAGTCGCCTTTTAAGCCCACACTCACGTTACCGCCGTGCTCTGAAGGAAAGAGCACGCCATTGACCGATGAACGGCCCTCAATGCCAAAACCAAAGCCGATAGGCACCTGCATATCCAGACCCGGCATGACCTGGAAGTAATCCGGCGTAAAGATAAACTGAATGGCACTGGCGTCTTTGGTGGCCAGCGGATCGAGCTGGTCGGCATTCTCCGAAATATTCAACCGGCGGTTAAAGGCAAACTCACCAATAAAGGTGGCCGCATCCCACAGGCTGTTTTCATTCAATATGGTGATCATCGAGGCATTAAAATGAAAGGTATCACCACGAGGGAAAGCCGAATTGTCGCCGCCATCAGCGGTGGTATTGCCCGGCAGGATAACCGTGTTACCCGTGGCCACCAGTGACATATCCTGACGCACCGACATTTCTGCCGCGACGTTGGTTTCCCCCACCAGCGTACTGACACTCAGGCCATACACTTTGATGTCTTCAGCAAAAACCTGGGCGTAGTCGCCGATACCGCCTTCCTGCACATTGATGCCGGGACGCACATAGAACTGCGGCATTTTGTCGTGGAACTGCGCAGCGTAGAAGCCAACCTCGTAATCGTTAATTTTGTATCGGGCCTGAAAACCGAACTGACCGGAATCGTCGGCGACGATGTCTTCGCTGCGGTGCACAATCGCGCCGGGGCCAAGAATAACGGTTTCACCGCCCTTATCGACAAAGTCGGCAAACGCAAAATAACTGCCCGCTGCAGGCAAACGTGACTTACGCCATTCAAACTGATAATAGGCAGCCAGGGTCAACTTGGAGTTTACCTGCAACTGAGCAGCGAACTGACCGGTGGGACGGGCGACTTCCTTGAACTCAGACTGGGGAACCGATAACGCGCGGGCTAAATCCAGCCCGGTCATGGCACCGGCTACCGCGTTTGAACCAAAGAACAGACTCTCACCGTAAAGCTGAGCAAAACGACCGGCTTTGAGGTTAATTGACTTCTTACCGACGTTAAAACCACCGTATACAAAAGCATCCAGAATTTCGCCATACTGGCCGTGTAAATCCTGTGTCTCCTCGGCAAACTCACCGGCCGGTACAGACTGCGTATTGACCAGCGCGCCATCGTAGTAGCCCGGGTTATCATTGCTCTCGTGATAAACCGAGTCGTACCAGGTAGCAGCGCTGACGCGCAAGCCATAACGACGCTTGTAACGCAGATCAAACTCTGAAAACAGATCCAGACGACTGGAGACCAACCCTTTATCAAAGTTGAGGTCACCATCGTTGGTATTAGCCTGCGGACCAATTGATGCGTCAGCCACGTCTCTTTCGGCCGGCGCCACGCGGAACATAGCACTGTATTTAACAGTATTATCCCAACGAATTCGCAGGTCGCGGTTGCCCGTGTCAATGGTTGCAGCCTGAGATTGCGCAGAGGCCAGAAGGCCCAGGGCAACGGCTGCGGCGAGTGCGTTGCGAGGCAACTTATTGTTGTTTTGTTTCACCCACACTTCATTCATAGCGTTCCTCCTCGAATGTTTCACTATGCTGAGTTGCGCGACCCGGATACCTCACCTCACAGCCTGTTGCGACAGCGAACCTCTGTCGCAGCAAATAGGTTGGATATTGTTAAATCACGCGTTGTGAACGAAATGTATATTTGCTGTTAATTACCTTCCAATACTATTGACGGCCCCAGTTGATACCTTTAAGGTATTACCAATTTTATCGAGCCGGGATCCCAGCCATGGATATTCGCCAGATCCGTTACTTTGTTGCCGTTGCAGAAGAGCGCAATATTGGCCGTGCAGCGAAGCGGTTATTTATCTCTCAGCCACCGCTGACACGGCAGATCCAACAGCTCGAGGAAGAGCTACAGGTAAAGCTGTTTGAGCGCACCGCTAAAGGCGTAGAGCTGACTTCGGCCGGCCAGTTATTCCTTAATGAATCACGCAATATTCTGAGTTTGATTGAGCAGGCGCAGGAGCGCACGCAACGGGCAGGCAAAGGCCAGTTGGGCCGACTCGATGTGGCCATTTTTGGCTCCGGAATTCTCAACACTATTCCGGATATTCTCAAGCGATTTAAAACCGCCTACCCGGGCGTAAATATTGTTCTGCATCAAATGAGCAAGGCAGAACAAATTGAAGCGCTGCGGCAAAAACGCATTTCAGTGGGCTTTAACCGTCTGCTTGCGCCCCTGCCTGATATCGATTCCACCATGATTTTGCAGGATAAGCTGATGGTGGCCGTGCGTGATGATCACCCGCTGGCCAGTAAAGCTCTCATCAACCTTAAAGAGCTGGATAACGAGCCCATTGTGGTCTTCCCTAAAGGTGCACGGCCCAACTTTGTTGACCTGGTCTCTCGGGTATTTCAGGAGGCTGGGGTGACCATGAATATTACCCAAACGGTCATTGATGCTGTCACCGGTATTGCACTGGTGTCCGGCGGTTTTGGCTTTTGTTTGATCCCCAGTTCTGCCAGCGTGCTGCAGTTGCCCGGCGTAAAATACATCCCTCTTGGCGGTATACCGGATAACGCCACGGTCGACCTCAGTTGTATTTATTTAAAAGACGACCACTCACCATTACTGAGCGCTTTTTTAGCGGTGGTGCACGAGTACAAAAGTCAGTTGAATAATCCGGCGTAAGGTTGCGCCGGCGATAAAGCTGAATCTGGTGCTCATCGGATGAGCTGACGAATTACCGCTTCCTTACGGTTACTCCCCACTGATAATTTAGTCATTTTATATTACGTATTAATACGTTGCTTAAAATCTGCGTTCTGCCGTGGCTACTGATTTTTTGTCTCTCCCGACAACTTTGTTGATTGACGAGAATTAAAACAAGTGTTTAAATTCACAAAATTCAAACGCCCGTTTAATTCAGCCGTTTAAATCGGGATTTGCCTCATCAAATAAACTCAGGGGATACATTATGCTCTTTTGGATTATTGTCGCGGCGCTGATTTTCGTCCTGTTTCAGGTAAAATCATTACGCCAACAGTGGGTTACCGGCCCCGCATTTAAACTCTTTAAGAAAGTATTACCACCGCTAAGCCAAACCGAGCGGGAAGCTATGGAAGCAGGCTCGGTATGGGTAGAAGGCGATTTATTTTCCGGTAAGCCCAACTGGGAGCGCCTGTACTCCATGGCATTGCCTCAGTTAACCGACGAAGAGCAGTCGTTTTTAGATAACGAAGTGAATGAACTGATGGGCATGATTGATGATTTCGACGTGATCCACAAAGACAAAGACTTCTCTGAGGACGCCTGGCGCTATATGCGGGAAAAAGGTTTTTTCGCTATAATCATACCTAAAGAGTATGGCGGGAAAGCTTTCTCTGCACTGGCGAATTCAACCATCGTATCGAAAATTGCCAGCCGTTCGGTCAGTGCCGGCGTTACCGTTATGGTACCTAACTCACTGGGCCCCGGTGAACTGCTCAGCCACTATGGCACGCAGCAACAAAAAGATTACTGGTTGCCGCGTCTGGCCGACGGTACGGATATTCCCTGCTTTGCGTTAACCGGCCCCGAAGCCGGCTCTGATGCTGGTGGCATCCCGGATACGGGTGTCATTACCATGGGTGAATTCGACGGTAAGGAAACCCTTGGTATCCGCCTTAACTGGGACAAACGCTATATTACCCTCGCCCCGGTAGCCACCGTATTAGGACTGGCATTTAAACTGTACGATCCGGATCAGCTGCTAGGTGATAAGGAAAGCATCGGTATCACCTGTGCGCTGATCCCCACCAGCCACCCGGGTGTGGAAGTTGGCCAGCGCCACCTGCCGCTCGAGCAGGCCTTTATGAACGGTACTACCCGCGGTAAAGACGTATTTATTCCGATTGACTGGATCATCGGCGGGCCGGATTATGCGGGTAAAGGCTGGCGCATGCTGATGGAATGTTTATCAGCTGGCCGTGGTATTTCACTGCCAGCGTTGTCTACCGGTAATGCTCAGCTAAGTGCGCAAACCACTGCCATTTATGCCAGCATTCGCCAGCAATTTGGTTGCTCGCTTTATGAGTTTGAAGGGGTTCAGGAAGGCCTGGCTCAGCTCTCCGCCAATGCGTATCAGGCCGAAGCGGTACGTCATCTGACCGCAGGCGCCATCGATTTAGGTCAGAAGCCGGCGGTAGTAACCGCCATTGCGAAATTTCACATGACGGAAGTTGCCCGCCAGAGTATTAATATTGCCATGGATATTCATGGTGGTAAGGGCATTCAGATGGGCCCGAATAACTATCTGGCGTCGCTGTATATGGCAATGCCGGTATCCATTACCGTTGAAGGGGCCAATATCCTGACCCGCAGCCTGATGATCTTTGGCCAGGGCGCCACCCGTTGCCATCCATACGTGTTTGACGAAATGGTGGCAGCCGCCGAACCGGACTTTAAAACCGGTCTGGCACAATTTGAGCCGCTATTGTTCAAACATATAAAGTTTGCGCTGGGTAATGCCTTTGCCGCCTTTGGCCACGGTTTAACCGGCGCCCGTTTTGCCTCTGCCCCCAGAGACGATGCGAATAAGCGCCATACGCAGCAAATTCAACGTATGAGTAAAGCACTGGCCATTTGCTCTGACATTGCCATGCTGATGCTCGGCGGTGAGCTCAAAAGACGTGAAATGCTATCTGCCCGCTTAGGCGATGTGTTAAGCGAACTGTATCTGTCTTCAGCGGTACTGAAGCACTTTTATAGCCGCGGCGCTAACCCTAAAGAGCAACCCATCGTTGATTACCTGATTCAGCAGTCAATGTATAACTGTGAGGTAGCACTTAAAGGCTATTGCCGCCATATTGCTAACCCGGTAATCGGTACGCTGATCAAGCGTCTGATCTTCCCCTGGGGCAGCGCCTACAACCCACCAAAGGACACGCTTAAAACCCAGTTGGCGCTTAATCTGTGCCAGGATAAATCACTGCGCGATGCGATTACCCCCATGTGTTATGTGGGTAAGAATGAAGATGATGCCGTTGCTGTGCTGAACGAGGCCATGGATGCTATAGACGCACTTGCGCCGTTGGCAGCAAAGGTGAAAGCAGCGCAACAGGCTAAGACCCTGCCACGCAAAGGTAGTATCTTCCAATTACGCGACAAAGCGCTGGCTGAGCAGGTAATTACCCAGGCCGAGGCCGAGCAGATCGCGGCAGCAGACGAGTTGCGTAAAAAGGTCGTTAACGTTGACGAATTCGACTTTGACCTTGCCCAGAGTAAAGACGAGGACGTGAAAGTGAGTGATGCTGCCTGAGGTATTAAGCAGTAGCACGTAAGTTTGAAACGGCGCCGGCAGGCGCCGTTTTTTAATTAAAGAGAGTAACGGCTTCACTGGCCGGTACGGGTCGGGCAAATAGATAGCCCTGCAGGTAATCACAGCCATACTGATGCAAAAGCTCACGCTGAACATCGGTTTCCACGCCCTCGGCAATCACTTTAAGCCCAAGGTTATGCGCCAGCTGACAAATGGTTAACACTATCGCCTGCTGTTTAGGCGCATCCACCATCTGGCTGACGAAAGAACGGTCAATTTTTACCTTGTCCACCGGAAAAGCACTCAGGTAAGCAAGCGACGAATAACCGGTCCCAAAATCATCAATCGACAGACTCACGCCGAGCGCCCGCAGTTCAACCAGCACGGCACTGGCCAATTGATGATTGTCCATAATAGATGTTTCGGTGAGCTCCAGCTCAATTAACGAAGCCGGAATATCGTAGTCACGCAAGCGACGCGCTATAGACTCAGCAAACCCCGGTTGTAAAAACTGACGGGCAGAAATATTAATCGCAATTTGTACCTGCCGGCCTTCTTCATACCATGCTCTGGCCTGATTAAACGCACTGTCGAGAACCCATTCCCCAAGCACCAGAATTAAGCCACTGCGTTCAGCAATGGGAATAAACTCGCCGGGCGAGATAAATTCACCGTTATCAATCCAACGCAACAGACATTCACAACTTTGCACTCTGCCATTGCTCAGCTGTTGCTTGGGCTGATAGTAAAGAGTCAGTTCATCATGTTCTAACGCCTGCTCGAGACGGCGTGTAATGGTCAGTCTGCGCTGATGGTAAGCGCCGTCATCGGCATTAAAGTAGTGCACTGCCTGATTATTTTTCAGGGCGATTTCCACCGCGATGTTGGTATGTAGCAACAAAGTATTGTAATCCACACTGTGCACCGGATAGTCACTGACACCAAAAGTCACATGGAAGCGCATTGCCCCCAGGGGGGTATCGATAGTATCGGCCAGTTTAGTGCGTAACATATTCAGCAATGAGGCCAGACGATGCGCCGGCCCCTGAGTTTTTACCAGCACCATAAAACAGGCATCGGCCACGTGAAATAAACACACATCATCCGACTCACTGTTTACGCTGGCATACTGCTGCACACTGCTTTGTAAAAAATAGCCTACCGAATAGATACAAGCCAGCGCATCTGCCAGGCCGAAATTTTCACTAAGCAACTTAAAGTCCGTTACATCAATCATCACCGCATTAAAGGTTTGCTGTTGCGCTATCCACTGATTGGCGGTTTTTTCAAGATAACTGCGATTGCCTATGCCGGTGACCGGATGATGATACGCCTGATACTCCAAAGCCTGCTCAGCACGGTGACGCTGAGTGATATCCCGCACATGCAAATCATAGGTTTGATGCTCTGCTATCCAGTGGCTCTGAATGGCATAAAACCGCTGCCCTATCTCCAGCACCGTCTGGGCGCAGAGTTCCCCACCACTGCTGGCCAGTGACAGCGCTTCAGACAAGGGGGCCGGAAAACTGGCCATGGAATGCTGACTTGTCGGGTACAGTTGGGCTATCAGGTCATCCGCTGCCGGGTTGGCGTACAAAAGTTTGCCTTTCGCATCAATTCTGATCACCGGATTCGGGTTTCTTTTCGGAAACAGTGCCAACGTCTCGTTTTCGGTACTAAGGCTGATATACCTGGCTGCGTAGCGGCCCAGATAAAAGCTTATAGCCGCAATACCTAACGAAAATAACGCCACTACCCATACGGTAATTTCCAGCAGTTGAATGATAGACAGATAGCCATTGTTCACCGACCGGTTGGTGGCCATTTCTATTTCTTTAAGTAAGGGGAGCGCGGCACGGCGATGCTGACTAATTTGCTCAAGCTGGGAACGTGACAAATTCCATTGGGTTTGCGAAGACATCAGGTTTTTATGCAGCGCTTCTGCCACCTCTGAAGCTGCTTTCAAGTGGGTAGAGACGTCAGTTATAGTTGCGGTAAAGCGACCAGCGCCGGCCATTTCATTGAGGATACTATTAAGCTGATTAAAGTTTTCTGAGTATCCCACTTCGTACAAAGAAGACTCTTCGGTGGCGTAGTACTCATACAGCAAGCGTTCCTGCTCACTGAGTAACATGCCGATTTGCTGAACCTGACTAAAAATAGCCAGATCGGTTTCCATATATTGACGCGCTTTACTCTGCACGCTGGCGGCCAGTCCATATACGCCAACGGCCAGCAATACTCCGAGCAACACAATCGCCAGGTAAACCTGTCGTGTTCGCGATACGAGTTTGTTATTGTGCATATCAGCAGTTCCCTTTCAGTCCTTTGCTTTATAGACCTTTGATTAATGTTTAAACTTTCATCCGTGGTGGAGTAATCTATCTTTAGTAAAGAGGCGTAATAACTAGTTGATTTAGCAAGGCAGGAGCATGTGTGGAAAAGATAAATGAAATTACCGAAGTCGTAGAAAGTTTTCTTAAGCGCGAGTCCTCAGCCGGCATTCTGCTGATGATTGCTACTGCGTTGGCATTAGTGGTAGCCAATACCCCGCTCGACCTCTACTACGACAAACTGGTTTCCATGCCAGTGATCATTGCCGCCGGTGATTTCAGAATCGATAAACCTTTGCTGCTGTGGATTAACGATGGCCTGATGGCCGTGTTTTTCTTTCATGTCGGGCTGGAGCTCAAACGTGAAGTTTGCGAGGGCGAACTGGCTAATCCCAAAAATATAGTTCTTCCTGCCAGCGGCGCGATAGGTGGCATGATCATTCCGGCACTGATTTATGTTGGTATTAACTGGGGTAACCCCGCGGCCATGTCTGGCTGGGCGATTCCTGCCGCTACCGATATTGCCTTTGCCCTGGGGGTAATGGCCCTGCTCGGCAAACGGGTGCCTGCCAGCCTGAAAGTATTTCTGGTTACCCTGGCGATCATCGATGACATCGGCGCTATTGTGATCATTGCATTATTTTATACCGAGAACATCACCGAGGTCGCTTTAATGATTGCCGCGGTGTGTTTTTTGATTTTATGGATCATGAACAAACGTAACGTGGTGGACTTACCAGGTTATATTATCGTTGGCGTGGTGCTCTGGGTGGCCCTGTTGAAATCCGGTGTGCATGCGACACTGGCGGGCGTGTTACTGGCGGCCTTTATTCCTATGCGGGAAAAAAATAACCCGGATAATTCACCAGTCGTGCGGTTAGAGCACGAGCTCAATTCCGCGGTGAGCTTTGCGATTATCCCCATTTTTGCCTTTGCCAACGCGGGTATCAACTTCAGTAATATTGCGCCAGAAGGCATCTTTCACCCGGTGACCTGGGGGATATTCTTAGGCCTGGTAATCGGTAAACAGGTGGGCGTGTTTGCCTTCTGCTGGCTTATTGTCAAGCTTGGCCTCGCGTCATTGCCTTCTGATCTTAACTTTAAACATATCTATGGTTGCTCGCTGCTGTGCGGCGTTGGCTTTACCATGAGTTTGTTTATTGGCGGGCTGGCATTTCAGGAAACCGGCATCAATCAGATCTTTGATGAACGGGTGGGCATACTCGCCGGCTCAGCAGTGTCTGCTGTGGTGGGCTTTATAGTGCTTTACATTGTCGGCAAGCCGATACATCGCACCGAAGAAGAATTACCCACGGTAGAGCAAAGCCCGGATCAGGCTAAATAACTTTACCGAACCGACTTAGAAGTGCTGCTGAACATATTGGTAAACATAATCTCTTAAGCATTTTGCCCGTTGACTCAGCAGCTTGCCGCCCGGCCAGAGCAGAAAGATATCCCTGACCTCTCCGCCCCACTCAGGGAGAACTCTTATTAGCTCACCGCCAGCCAGCTCATCTTTCACTTCGGTGAGCGGCGCCAGGGCTATGCCCTGCGCATCGCGAACGAAATACTTCACCATTAAAGGATCGTTTACCTGAGCCCGGCATTGAGGATAGAGGGTAAATGTCTGGCCGTTCGTTTCGTTATGCAGTTGCCATTTTGGGCGCATACTCAGGCCAATTAATTCATGCTCCGATAACGCAGCGGGAGTATCCGGCATGCCGTAACGGGCAATATAGTCTTCGCTGGCTACCAGCACGTTTTCAATCTGACCCAGACGACGCTGATACAAGGATGAATCATCCTGTCTGCCGATGCGGATAGCCAGGTCCGCCTGAGTCTCGATCATATCCATGGGATGATTGCTTAAGTGCAGTTCAAGTTCTATTTTTGGATAATCCCGGGTAAAGGCGGTCCACATTGGCCCTAGTATCCCATGGGAAATATTCACCGGCGCAAGCACCTTTAATTTCCCCTCCAGCTTTTGTGATTCATCACTGAACTGCTGCCGGGCCGCCTCAAATCGCTCTACCAACTCCGCGTAAGCATCAAAATAAGCTTCTCCGTCCTGGGTCAACACGCACTTTCTCGCAGACCGGTGAAGTAGCTTTACACCCAGCGCATGCTCCAGCTTTTGTAATCTGCGCGTCACTGTTGCCGGCGGCAACCCTGCATAGCGCGCGGCGCCAGCCAGATTACCGTGCTTTACCACCTGCACAAAGAGTGCAATATCGTCGAGAGATGATTTCATTTTGGTAATTTAAGATTAATAAATTAAGCATTTATACCATTATTGTAACGCATTACACTTAATTGCTGAGTAATTTTACTAATCCCGATCACTACAGGAACCCATTAATATGATCCATCCTCGTTTTGCCCCTGTTGTCTTCGCCCTGTTTATGGCATTTTTTATGTCAGGGATCATGTCGCTGGTCGTCACCACTATCAATATCGGCCTGGTCGATGATCTGTTGTTACGCTGGCTCGTTTCATGGCCGATGACATTCGCCATTGCCTTCCCTACCATCATGGTTGTCGCCCCCATGGTAAAACGCATTGTTGGCCGTTTGATCATGCAGGAAGTGCCGGCAGAAGAATAAAGCCTTTTACCTCAAAAAAAGAACACCGCCTGGTGCGGTGATTTTTTAGGCCAAAAAAAAGCCTCCATCCGGAGGCTTTTTGGTAACTGCTGGTGGGTTTACAGTCCGTTCAGGAACGCATCAAATTTGCTCTGATAGGTTTCTTTCAGGCGCAGGCACTGATTAGACTCATCCATCATAATATCGTAGCTACGTGCCATTCCTTCGTGCTGGTCTTTGATTGGACCGTAAAATTCAATGGCCAGTGCCAGATTATCGGCATCACAGGTGGTAGCGATAAATTCTGGCATACGCGATACATGATAATCAGGCATTTTCTCAAGAACAGCCTCAGCATTATCAGACAACCAGGCGTAATAAGGCGTTTGGTCGTCCAGATTACGTCTCACGCTGCCCAGCATGCTAATGGTATTGGCCGGCGTTACATTATCGGTCAGCGCCAGATCGAGCAACTTGTTGATCATTGCCGGATCTTCATACCCCATGGAGTACAGCAGTGTGTTTTTCACGTTGGGTAATTTGCTGTCGGCAAATACTTTCATAATGCGATCAAACCAGGCAGGGTCGGCATCCGGCCCCATGGTCGTTACGCTCAGTGCGGTTCTGGCTATGCCGTTTGGCATACTGCCGGTATCGGCCAGGTACTGCTCAGCCAGCGCTTTGCTTTTCTTAACCAGCTCTTCGTTATAGCTGTGACGGCCCAGTAAACTAAACAACTGAGTACGCAGTCTGATAACGCTTTCATCATCATCATCCGACTGATTCAGCGTGAGCTTCTCCAGCAGCGGCATGTATTTTTCGTTGAGCAGCTCGGCAAATTGCGCTTCGTTGTCATCATTGACCAGATACAGGAAGCCAGCCAGCGTGCCCACCGATGCCCGAATAACCACCGGATCTTCATCCGCGGCCATGGCATTCAGTACTTTCATCACGCTGTCGATGCCTGCTTCACCACTGTTTAACAGTGCCTGCATGTTATACAGCACATTTTTCTTTTCACGGTTATTCAGCACATCCAAATCAGCCAGCAGGTTGTCCATCTGCGCAGCCGGAATATTCCAGCGGAAATAGCCGGTAGCATTGTCGTTAGGGAACACCCACTCCGCTTCAGCCAGCTGTGGTAAACGGGTAGACTTTTTATCGACAAAAACAATCTCACGGTGGATCTTGCCGTCTTTTTTGTAACTGATGTTCAGCGGTACGGCCCAGGTTTGCTCTTTCACGTCGGCACCGGCCAGGTGGAAGCGTTTTTGTGCAATAGTGCCATCGCTGTCGATGTCCAGCAGCGGGTAGCCCGGCTGTTCAAGGTAGGCTTTCATCATTTTGCTCAGGTTGAAGTCTGATACTTCATCCAGAGCTGCCCATAAATCATCGGCCTGTGTATTGCCCCAGGCATGCTTTTTCATGTAAGCCTGAACGCCTTGCCGGAAGTTTTCCGTACCAATCAGCGACTCAATCATTTGCAGGATCGATTCACCCTTAGAGTAGTTAAGGCCCAGACCGTCCATAACATCCGGCTGGCTGCGAACAATCTTCTTAACCGGCTTAACCGTAGGGCTGGCATCGGCACCAAAAGCACCTTCCTGAATGATGCGATCCTTAAAGTTCAGTTCCGGGTAAAGTTCCATCATCACGTAGCTGGCCATCCACGAGGCAAAAGCTTCGTTCAGCCATAAGTCATCCCACCAGGCCATGGTTACCAGGTTGCCGTACCATTGGTGAGCAAGCTCGTGGGCTACCACATTTAACGGTGCAGAACGCTCAGCCAGACCCGGCTCGTCTTCGAGCAATAAAAGGCTGTCGCGATAAGTGATCAGGCCGGCGTTTTCCATGGCGCCGTGGGTAAAGTTAGGTACCGCCACAAAATCCAGCTTACGGTACGGGTAATCAATCCCGAAGAAGTTCTCCAGTGATTCGAGAATTTCTGGTGTGTGCTTTACAATAAATTTGGTTTTATCGGCGTAACCTTTCGGCACATACAGCTTGCCAGGCACTGACAGGCCTTCCATTTCCACACTATCGAACGGACCTACCGTATAAGCTATAAGGTAAGTTGGCATAGGCTTGGTTTTCATAAAGGTAACGGTTTGCATCCCGTCTTCTACCGTGCGCTTCTCCACCGGTGTATTTGACGCCACAACCTGTTTTTCCGGTGTGGTGATGGTCATTTGGTAAGGGATTTTAAACGCCGGCTCATCAAAGCTCGGGAATGCCTTACGCGCATGCATGTCTTCAAACTGCGTGAAGATGTAGTTACGGCCTTCGAAGCTCGACAGGTACATGCCGTCTGAAGAGGTATTAACCTTACCTTCAAAACTAATGGCCAGCTCATAAGTACCTACCGGAACGGTAGCAGAGCTGTGGCCCCAATTGATGTTGTAATCGCCTTCGGTAATACGAAGCGGATAAATACGGTTGCCCTGACGAAGTTCGGCATTGGTAACCTGAATATCCATTTGATAAAAACCGACTTTGGTCACCGGTTCGGTAATATTTAGCTCGATAACCGTTTCCCCGGAATAATCAGGCTGGTCGGGGTCGATATTCAGATGAATTTGTTGAAAAGTTGGCTTGACGGCGCCAGGTAGCCGATAGTCCACATCTTCTGCCAAGGCAACATTTGCCACCAGCATGAACATGCAGGAGACCCAGGATAAGAGTCTTTTCATGAACGAGTCCTCACTGTCGTTGGAGTTTAGAGTTTTTTATTATTTGGTGCTGAAATAACCGGGAGATAGTAACATTTATTGTTACTAAGATTTAGCCGATAAAGTGTAACCAACTGTTGTTCACTGTAAACTGAACCTTATAACTGGTTGGTTCACCGTTTTGCTGTATTTTTAACCACCCATCCTCACTGCGTGGCAATTACGGTAAAGTAACTCTGGCAGTCGAGTCATGCTTTAATAATTCTTCCCGGGCTCACTCTCCGCCCTGCTCGCAAAGCTGTTATCAGCCTCTGAGTGCCACTATCATTAACAAAGTATTATCCATTGAAAATAAAATTTTATTAGTTTCTATGATCCCCACATGTACACCAAACGTTAAAGGTTTGTAAATTTATCTGTAGCAACGGAGATTATGATGAAGTACAGAGGGCTCGCAATCATTGCTTGTACCGCACTGCTAACCGCGTGTATGGACGATGACGATAAAACAGAAGAAACTCCACCTCCCCCACCCACCTTCAGTGCCAGTACTACCATTGAGATTGACTTAACCGGAAAACAACAGGTTCCGGCGAACATGTCTGCGCAAATGGCTTCAGCCACCGTTGAGCTTGACGAAACGCTGGGCTTAATGCGTGCGTCGGTGGACGTGAGTAATGTGGAAGGTGTGCAGGCAATTCACATTCACGATGGTGACATCGGGCGTAACGGAGAAGTGGCCTTCGAATTTACCGAAGGGTCAACGGCCGGTACCTATACCCTGGATGAAACCAGTGTCAGCAGTGAGTTGATCAATGACTTACTGGAAGGTGAATGGTACATCAACGTACATACCGACACTTTCGAAGACGGCGAACTGCGTGGCCAGATTGTGACCGACGATATGGCAGTAGTTACTTTTATGCTCGACGGTCAGCAGGAAGTTCCTGCGGTGACTACCCTGGCCGATGGCTATGGTTATGCGCTGGTGTCAACGGCAACCTACGATTTGGATCTGGTAGTGTACACAGAAGATGTCGAGGCAACGGCAGCGCACATCCACACCGGTCGGGTTGGTAATAACGGTGATGTGCTGGTGGCCCTTGAGCAGTCGATGGAAGATACCAGCATGTGGATGACACCGGAAGATACCATGATTAACGAGGAAATTTTTGGTGTTCTGGCATCAGGTGGTCACTATGTTAATGTCCATTCCGATGCCTTCCCGAATGGTGAAATCCGCGGCCAGATCCTTACCGATAACTTTGCCCTCGCCACTTTTGCACTGAGTGGTGAACAAGAAGTACCTGTAGTCGATACCGCCGCCTATGGAAGCGGCTATGCGTTGGTGGATACCTCTTCTTACGCCATAGAGCTAACCGTTGTTACCGAAGGTGTAGACGATGCCACAGCGGCGCACATTCACACAGGCCGGGTAGGCATGAACGGTGATGTACTGGTTGCGCTTGAGCAATCGGCAGACGACATGGGTAAGTGGGTAACTCCAGACGATCTTGCTATAGATGCTGCCACGTTTGAGGTGCTGGCATCAGGCGGCCACTACGTTAACGTACATACTCCGGCTAACGGCAGCGGCGAGTTAAGAGGCCAGATATTAACCAGCAACTTCGCCCTGGCAACATTCGGCCTGAGTGGCGATCAACAGGTGCCAGTGGCGTCAACCAGCGCCATGGGGAATGGCTATGCGTTGGTGAACACTTCAACATTCGACCTCGAACTGGTCATCGATACCACCGGCGTAGATAACGCAACCGGTGCTCATATCCATACCGGAGACATTGGTACAAATGGTGACGTATTAGTTGCATTGGAACAATCCACGAGCGATCCGGGCATGTGGATGACACCTGCCGATACCGCCATTAATGCAGATATTCTGGCCGTACTTGCCGGCGGTGGCCATTACGTTAACGTTCACACTCCGGCCTTCCCTGACGGGGAAATTCGTGGCCAGATTGTCACGCCTCAATACGTCATAGCTACCTTCGGGTTGAGCGGTGCTCAGGAAGTCCCGGCGGTCACTACAATGGCCTCAGGTAACGGTTATGCGTTGGTCAATTCGCTCACCTATGACCTGGATTTAGTGGTTCACACCGATGGTGTGGATGATGCCACCGCAGCGCATATTCATACCGGACGTGTGGGTATGAACGGTGACGTACTGGTTGCACTTGAGCAGTCTGCTGATGATGCTGGCATGTGGATGACAGCCGACGACGCCATGCTGACGCCGGCGATCTTCGAGGTACTAGCCTCAGGAGGTCATTACGTGAATGTTCATACACCGGCTAACCCAGGCGGTGAACTTCGTGGCCAAATCCTTACCGACAACTTTGTGATGGTCGCATTTGGATTAAGCGGAGATCAGGAAACCCACGCGGTTACCACCACGGCCACAGGCAGCGGTTATGCGCTGGTAAATACTGATGACTACAGCCTGGAATTGCAGGTGGTTACCAGTGGCGTAGCCGACGCAACAGCCGCGCACATTCACACCGGTGCAGCTGGCACTGATGGACCAGTGCTGTTAGGCCTTGAGCAGGACGGTGATGATGTGAACCGCTGGATGGCACCCGCTAACGCAATGCTTGATGCTACGATCTTTGGCGTTCTGGCTACGGGCGGCCATTATGTAAATGTGCACACGCCAGCGTACCCTAACGGCGAGCTGCGAGGTCAGATTCAGTAATCTCACCTACCAGCAAACATAACTTCGAAGGGGCGCTACAAGCGCCCCTTTTTACTAAACGCTTTATTGGGCTTTTACCCAATCGAGCACACCGGCAAACCAGTCCACCTGATGGCGCATGCCAAAGCCATGTCCCCCCTTTTCCAGCAATAACATGCGCACCGCCACGTTTTGCTCCCGCAAGGCTGCGTAATACTCCAGAGCATTATCAACCACCACCACACTGTCGTCGTTAGCATGAACGATGTAGGCCGGCGGTGTTTGCTCAGTAGCCTGTAATTCATTGGAATAAGCAGTTACTAAAGCAGCGTCGGGCTGTTCACCCAACAGCAGATTACGAGAGCCCTCATGGGTAATATTTGCCTGCATACTGATCACCGGATAGATCAGAATTTGAAAAGCGGGCCTGAGCACTTCAGGGGCATAACTGTCAATCACAGGCTGCGCAAAATGCGTCGCGCCGGTTGCTGCCAGATGTCCGCCGGCAGAAAAGCCCATCACGCCAAACTGACTCTGGTTAAGCTGCCATTGTTTGCCGCCTTGTTGAAGCCGGTAAAAGGCCTGTTGCAAATCCTGCAGTGGCCCTTGATGGGGCACTTTCATGGTGGCGGGGTTGGGCATCCGATACCATAAAACCGCCGCCGCAATACCATTTTCAGCAAACCGCTCAGCCACTTCCTGGCCTTCCTTAATGGAAGACACGCCAAAATAGCCACCGCCCGGACAGATAATAACTGTTTTCTCAACTGACTTATTTTCAGGAAGGTAAAGAGTAAGTGAAGGCTTACTTATCGCGGTGATAAAACGGTCATTAAAGCGCTCATCAAAAAGCTTTCCCTCATTGCTGGTGTCGATAGCACCGGGTATGCCTTGCGGATAGAGTTCAAGGTCGAGTTTGCGAATGGCTGATTGCGCGGAAAAACTCACTACCAGCAACAAGCTGGTTACCAGTGTAGATAGTTTCACGGTTTATTCCCCTGTTATTTTGTATGATAAATTAACATAAAACAAACAATAAAACAGTGCCGGCGGTCGGCTGAAGAACAAAATTGCGCGAGGCGGCTGAGGCCTCGCGCTTGCGGTGGCAGAGGTTAGTTTACAAAGCCTTCGTTGGCTTTAATGGTGAGCGGATGATAGCCCGGCTTAGCTTCGGCAAAAGCTTTCTGAGCAAAAGCTTTACCCTGCGGGGTTTTCGACAATTCACGGTACAAGGGTTTAACCAGCTTGTTGCGACCGATAGAGACCAGGTAGTCGTAGAGTCTGTCATAGGCCGGCTGGTACTCATTGTGCACGGCAATCATCAGCCAGCTGTGGGCTATCTCGTTATTGCTGCTGGCGGTAAGACCAAAGGCATCATCCAGTTCTGCGAGTTGCTCATCAGACAACGCCTCAGGCATGTTATTTAAGAAATACAACCACTGGTGAACGGTCCATTGGGCAGTATCAATACTGGTGGCCGATTTTTCGCCCGACAACCAGTCCTGACGTGCCTGATCGACAATCGAGAAAGCATCTGAGGTTGGCATTGGCGCATCGGCCGGAATGCCTGGTTTGAAGATCCACTGATCAATACGCTCGCTGTCGAGTTTATCCGGGTACTCGGCTAACAGTGTATCGTTGAGATAAGCGATAAACTCATCGGTAGTGATGCTCTTAAAGGCAAAGTGCTTAAAGTAATTCAACAGGAACTGATCGAAGTTTTCACGCCCGACCTTTTGTTCCAGCTCGCGTAAAAACAGCGCGCCTTTTTCATAGGGAATATCTGAGAACACATCGTCCGGATTACGGCCGCGTAAATCTATCGCCAGGATCTGATCATTCGCTGGCAACGCAGCGATATCTTCCTGCAAATCCTGATAGCCCAACACAGCTTCCATACGGTAACGGTCGTGACCATAGATCATTTCCATAATGCGGTAGGTCAGATAGGTGGTGAAACCTTCATTCAGCCACAGATCTCGCCAGGTTGCATTGGTGACAGTGTTCCCCGACCAGCTGTGAGCCAGTTCGTGGGCAATCAGTGATACCAGACTTTTGTCACCGGCAATTACGGTTGGCGTGATAAACGACAGGCGAGGATTCTCCATCCCGCCGAAAGGAAATGAAGGCGGCAGGATCAGCAGATCGTAGCGGTCCCAGCCATAAGGGCCGTAGGTTTCTTCGGTAGCTTCCAGCATGCTTTCGGTATCGGCAAATTCTTCTGCCGCGGCGTCCAGTAATGCCGGTTCAGCGTAAACCCCGGTGCGCTCACCCATAGGTTTAAACTGCAAATCACCAATAGCCAGTGCAATCAGATAAGACGGTACCGGCTGCGGCATGGTGAAATCGTACTCGCCGTCACGCTCGGTGTCGGGATCGTTGGCCGCGCTCATTACAGCCAGTAGCGCCTCGGGCGTGTGAATGGTGGCATTGTAAGTCACCCGAACCTGTGGCGAGTCCTGTAACGGAATAAAGCTACGAGCATGAACCGCCTGGGCCTGAGTAAACAAAAACGGGTGCTGTTTACCTGCCGTCTGTGACGGTGTAAGCCACTGTACCCCGGATGCCTGTGGCGAGGTAGCGTATTCAATAGCCACCGTATTGCCCTGCTCCGGCAGGTCAATTTCCAGTGCTGCGCCCAGTTCCGGATCCGCAGGTTGTAGCTGGTAATCCAGCGTTTCACCGTTGGCGGTCACGCTCTGAATGCTGAGGTCACGGGTATCCACTATCAGCGTATCTGCCTGGGCAGTCTGTTTCTGATAAGTCAGCGTGGCACTGCCGCTTAATACGCTGGCAGCAAAGTCAGCCGTGAGATCCAAATCCAGATGAGTCACGGTGACTTCGGCAGGATTAGAAAAGGAGTGGTAATCCACCCCGGCCTGAATACCGCTGTTATCAGCAGCAGTTGCTTCGGCCGCGGGCACTGAACTGTCGGTTTCAGGCGCCGGTGAACAAGCGGTGAATAAAGGAATGGTGGTAAGTAACCATGCGAGATTCTTCATTGTCGTCCTGTTGTTATTATGATGATTTACGTCTGCGTTATAGTAGCGAAATCACGACCAGCTTGCATCTGCAAACCGACCAAACACAGGCGCCAGCGCCGAATATCATACCCGGCACCAGCTTAATGAAGTCGGTCAGAGTCTGAACTGACCCACCAGCTTTTCAAGCCGGTCGGTTTTATCATTCAGAATTTTACAGCCCTGCTTATTATCCGATGAGGCCTGAGCCAGCTGGCCGGTATGTTCATTCACCTCGTTCACCCGCACGCTGATATCTGCCGAGACTTCGCTTTGCTCATGAGCGGCCGCGGCAATTTCGGCATTCATCTGGTTAATCGTCTGGGTGGCGGTAATTATTGCCTGCAGCGCTTCACGGGTAGCTTCTACCTTTTGCTGTGTCTCCTGACTTTTATCCAGGCTGCTTTGCATGGTTTCCAGCGCCGATTGCGAACCACTCTGTAGCCGCTGGATCATATCCTGAATTTGCTCGGTACTATCCTGAGTCTTGCTGGCCAGACTGCGCACCTCATCGGCAACCACCGCAAATCCGCGTCCCTGCTCGCCGGCACGAGCTGCCTCGATGGCGGCATTAAGGGCCAGCAGATTAGTCTGCGCTGCAATGTTTTCAATCACATGCAGCAAATTAACGATGCCGTCTACATCGCCCCCAACGCGCTGCACTACCTTGCTGGCACGGCTAATTTCTTCGGCCAGCTGATTCATACTGCTAACCGTTTCGTCCACTGTTTTATCGGCCAGTTCACTTTGCTGCTCAGCCTGCTGCGCTGCCTCAGCCGCAGCCGAAGCATGTTGGGTGACATTTTGCGACGAGTGAGAAAGTTCGGTAACCGCCGTAGCAATCTGATCGGTATTACTTTGTTGCTCTTCGGCAATAACGTTAAGGTCTGACGCGCGCCCATCCAGGTGCGTGGTTTCCTCTTCAATGTCTTTGGTCACGTCTCTTATCATGCACATCATCTGATGCAAATTGGCCAGCAACTGGTTGACATTGTCAGCCAGCCTGCCCATTTCGAACTGATCATCAACCACTACCTTACGAGTAAGGTCACCGTTGCCCTGAGCCAGTATTTTAATTGACGAATTCACCTCATCCAGTGGCCGGATAATGCTGCGACGAACCAGTAACCCAATCACAAAAGATACTGCGCCGAGCAGAATACAACTGACAATGAGTAGCGTCATCAGATGATTCCGACTGCGATAAACGGCATCTTCTATAACCGCCAGCTCACGGTCGACTTCATCGATATAAAAACCGGTACCAATCATTAATTGCCAGTCAGGAAAGTATGCTGAATAGGATAACTTGGGATGCGGTTCACGCTCACCAGGCTTAGGGAAGTGATAAGTGACATAGTGATTTCCCGTGGCCAGGCCATTCTTCTTACCCGCCTCGACGAGTTCTCTTATCAGATAAACACCATTACTGTCCTGCAGATCCCAAAAGCTTTCGCCAATTCGATCCGGACTCTGACCATTTAATACCCGTATTCCCTCATCGGTATAACCAAATATATAGCCGGACTCTCCAAACTGGAACCGTCGCAGTAAGCTTGCCGCTTCCTCCATGCTACCGCCGTTTTCATAAATGGGTTTCACCAGACTGACAGCCATTTCGAGCAGGGCTTTTACTTCTTTCTCGCGATCGTTAATCATTACTTCGCGACTGCTAATCAGCCGGTCCTGCGCTTGCTGATTTACCTGAAACACCGAAAAGAAGGTCATCACACCTCCCAGGATCAGCACAGGCACAATGGAAATGAGCAACAACTTTTGCTTAATTGACAGGTTCACGGGCTACTCCAGATACATAAACTTAATCGCATATACTCAACTAAAGTATGAGCTATCCCTGCCCAAAAGCAATTATATTCATCATTCGAAGTAATTATAGTGTAAATTTTATGCTATATAGGTGTTGCCAGGAGGGAGTGAGGAAAACTTTCGAAGAAAACAGGACAAGACAGGACTTTCGGTTGGCCAAATAAACAAGGCATTACACACTACGTAATGCCATGAAAGAAAAAACAAATTAAAACTAAAAGCGTTAGTGACTAGTCACGCCGCTATAGCGCAGTTTGGGGATCACTAACTCAGGGGCCACCGGCGCAGGAAAATCGGCGCTGGAGTCGAGGATCAGTGAACTACCATCACCGAACTCATACTGAGTTAAATTCCTGGATAAAGACTTACAACTTTTACAGGTTCTGAAGCAGTGAAGCCAAAGATGCCCTTTTTCTACCATCAGGGCCTCATCGGCCTTCGAGGGTAACTTCGATTTTATTGCATGCACTGTCATAGGTAACTCCGTCGCTATGTCTTTCGCAATACGGCAACCGAAAGAATAAATGTAGGGTATGAGGTTAAGAATAAAACGGGCCAGCCTCCGTAAACCGGCAAAGCATAACGACTCGCTTTATCTAAACTAAAGTATAGCAGGCGCAACTGATTAAAATTTGATCCACATCTATTTATTTGTGCCCTTGGGTTTATGACCGCGAAAAGCTTAAGATTATTCTTCGTCACTGGAGGGAGGCCGGGCTGACGACCCCGCCAGAATCCCACCGTCTATGGTCAGCTCAGTACCGGTGACATATTTTGACTCATCACAGGCAAGATAAACTGCAGCAAAGGCCACATCTTCTGGCGTTCCCATGTGTTGCAGGGGAATGTCTGCAGCGATAGCGGCAATGGCTTGTTGGCGTGCTTCGCCTTCACCGAGCATCGCCTCCCAGATGGGCGTCAGGATTGCCCCGGGATGAATGGAATTACACCGAATAGGGTAGCTTTTTTCGGCGCAGTAAAGCGCAACTGATTTAGTGTGATTTCTCACTGCCGCCTTACTTGATGCGTAAGCTGCTGCCGCCGGGATCCCCACCATGCCTGAACGGGAGGAAATGTTAACGATACTGGCTGCCGGACTATGCTTCATTAAGCCTATGGCGTATTTACAGCCCAGCGCAACGCCATCCAGATTAACGCGATGCACGGCATGCCAACTGTCTAAGTTAAAATGTTCAGGATCAAACGGGCCGGGATGGCTCATAAAGCCGGTAATTCCCGCATTATTCACCAGAATATCGAGTCTGCCGAACTTGTTACCCACGTGCTCGGAGATCGCCGACCATGCTGCCTCAGAACCCACATCCAGCGGCAAAAATTGCGCTGAGTCACCAATATCACTGGCAACCTGCTGGCCGGCCTGTTCGTCTACATCGGTAACAATTACCACAGCTCCCTGTCGGGCAAACTCTTCAGCGATTGCCTGACCAATCCCTCTGGCAGCGCCGGTCACTAATGCTATTTTGTTGGTTAAACGCATCCTTGCCTCCTAAAAATTTTAACTATTTACCCGAAAACGACTCCGCCTGGTAATGCTGCTTTACCTTATCGATAAATTGCTGCCAGGTTTCATTAGGCTGCCAGATAGCCAGCATGTCTTCCCGCGCCGCGGCTTCGTCTTCCTGCAGGCGGATAACGCGATATAAATAGGTAAATACCGCGCCCCGCCAGTTTAACTTGCAGTGTGTTAATGTAACGCCCTGTTGGGCCGGGCTTTCCATAAACGCCACGTAGTCGACAAAATTGGCCACCGTCGGGTTTTCCCATTCCACCTGAATATTGTGATAATCCATGCCCAGGTCGCTGACTATGGTTTGTTCCTCATCCCTGTCTCCGGGGATAAGATCGATAACGCGGGTGACGCCGAGAGATTTAAACGTTTCAAAATGGGCAGTATCAGGTAACCCGGAGCTCATCATCTGCGGTGTATTGACCTGATAATTTTTAAGGCTGGCCAATGGCTGTTCGTCTGCGCCAGCGGCAAACGCCATAATGCAGGCTAACCCTAGCAGCCATGCGCAAACTGTCCTGCCTGCCTTATTCCTGTCTTTATTCATTAGCTGTTCCTTTTTGCAGCAAACCTGCTGTTATCCAATGCCAGTATAAAGAACAGCCGGTAAACTGCAATCAAACTGCCTGGCGCTTAACCGCCAATCGCCTGAGCCTGACGCGTGCGTCTAGCAAGCGCGGTGGCCATCTGGACCGCGGCGATACACAGCACAATTGCACCAAATAATATCTCCCGCGCGCATTTCGTTTTTCTTTCCACCCTCACACCAGGTCCAGCAAACACCTGAGGTTGCTATCAGAGTTTGCCCCAGCGGATGCATATGCCAGTTGGCTGTGGCTCCAGGTTCGAAGTTAACACTCGCTGCCGGTTACTTGCCTAAACGTATGCCCATGAACCCTAAGTAAATTTTGTTGCAAAATTGCAACATTTACCGGCCAGGCCTATTTGATTACTTACAATAATTTAAACTAAAGCATTGATAAACATACGTCTTACCGGTATGGCACAGCGCTTGATAGAGCATAATGGCACTATACTTATGAAAAAATGAAAAAATGTTCAATGCCATGCATTGATGTAGGAGTCGAAAAATGAAAAAGCCGTTAAACTTCGTTTCAGACGCTTTAAAAAAGCAAACCACGAGAACACTTTCTGTTGTTGCCCTGTCGTCCGCCATGGTCGCCTGTGGCGGTGGTGGCAGTGATAATCCTACCCCTGAGCCAGACACAGCTTCTTTCAGCCTTGCCGTATCAGATGCCCCGGTAGATCAGGCTAACGCTGTTGTAGTGTATTTTAATACTGTGGAGCTTATTGGTCCGGATGGTCCGATTACCTTCGATGTGCGTGATGAGAACAACGACCCGCAGGCCATCGATCTGCTCAATTATCAGGGCGAAGCCTTTGTTACCATTGTGGATGCCACCGAAATCCCCACCGGGACTTACACCCAGTTGCGCCTTGAGGTCACCGAAGACTCTTACATTGAAATGGACAGCGGCACCTTTGAACTCAAAGTGCCCAGCAACGAGCTGAAGCTCGACGGCATTGAAGCCCTGCCGGGTGTAGAAGCCGCTTATACCGTAGAATTTGATTTGCGTAAGAGCCTGGTAGACCCGGTGGGTCAGCCTAACACTATATTCTTAAAACCCCGTGGCGTGCGGTTAGTTGCAAACGACTCAGTGGGCACCTTACTCGGCACGGTTTCACCGGCGTTAATTGAAAGCGCGGCTTGTGCCGAAAAGATAGATATGAACAGCGGTAATGCCGTTTACGTATATGAAGGCGACACGCTGGACGAAACGCTGCTGGGCGATGATGCCGACGAGCCAGCCAATGCCGATGAGATCTCGCCCTACACTGTGGCTAACGTCAATTACAATGAAGAAAGTGAGAGCTATGAATTTGTTGCTGGCTATCTGCCTGCCGGCCCTTATACGGTAGGCTTCAGCTGCCTGGCGTTGAACGACGAGCCGGAAACAGATGAGAATGCCGAGGTATTCAGCTTCCAGGCCGTGGTCGAGACATCGGTAACAGCAACCGAACAAACCACTATCGACATTCAGTAATCCTCAGGCGGGCAACGGACTGCCCGATTCACTCTGTCTCCGCAGTAAGATATTGCGCCAGTACGGCATTCAGTTGCCCAACGTCTACTGGCTTCGACAAATAACCATCAAAGCCCTCTTCATGGTATAGCTGAACATCGGCAGCCATGGCATTGGCGGTTACTGCGATTACCGGCAAGTCCGGGTGATGGCGTTTAATTTTTTTACAGGCCTCAACGCCATCCATAACCGGCATCTGAATATCCATCAACACCAAATCCGGGCATTTTTTATTCACAAACTCAACAGCCTCCAGGCCGTTTTCAGCAAAAAACAGGGTAGCTCTGGTGTCTGCCAGCATGGCTTCCATCACCGAGCGATTAATTTCATTATCTTCGGCTACCAGGATAATAGCGTGGCTTAAATCAGGTTCTTTGTCATTCGTATCCGGCTCAGCGTCAAGCACGTCTCCGGCAGCCTTAACTACTGGCAGGGTAACAATAAACTTCGAGCCCTCCCCCGGGGTACTGACCACCCGGATCTTGCCGCGCATTAAGTGCACCAGTGACTGGGTGATGGCCATTCCCAGCCCGGTACCACCATATTTACGGGTGGTGGAGGAATCGGCCTGCTCAAAGCGATCAAACAATCGGTCCAGAGCATCTTTGGTCATGCCCTCACCGGTATCGGTAATACTGAACAGTAACTCATCACTGGCGGTGTTGCGGACCGAGATAGTGACTTTTCCCTGCTCGGTGAATTTTATGGCGTTAGTACCAATGTTCAGAAGCACCTGCCGTATTCTCACCGCATCACCAATCCAGACATCATGATTTGCCTGATTCTCAAAGATCAACGCAACGGGTTTATTACCTGCTAACATCGACATATCTGATTGCAGTCCATCAAGCATGGTCGACAAACTAAAACGATGAGGGTCAATACTTATCTTACCCGCTTCGATTTTAGAGAAGTCGAGGATATCGTTAATAATCCGACTCAGATTGCGGGTGGAGTAAATTGCCTTGTCCAACAAACCACTGTGTTGCTCCCCCGCATCCGAGCGGCGAATCAGTTGCAAAGCACCATAAATACCGTTTAACGGCGTGCGGATCTCATGACTCATATTGGCCAGGAAGCTCGACTTGGCCTCATTGGCCTGCTCTGCCTGAAGTCGTGCTTCTTTTAATTCCTGCTCGCGTTTTAGCTGCGGGGTGAGATCGTAAGCAATCCCCAGGAAACCAAAAAGTTTGCCTTCTTCATCGAATAAACTGGTGGCACTCAGTCGTACCGGCACCCTGGAACCATCTTTGCGCACATAGGTCCAGTTGTTGATGTCTGTGTTGCCGTCTATCACTTTTTCCACGAACACATCGAAGCCGGGTTCAATCGGGCGACCGAGTTCTTCGGAAAGCTCGGCGGACCGGGCTTCCATCTCTTCATATAAGTGAAAAACGGCGGGGGTTTGCTTACCAATCATTTCTTCGGCGCGATAGCCAATCAGCTTTTCTGCTGCCGGGTTAAACGCGGTAATCAGTCCCTCATTGTCGGTAGCAATCAGCGCATAACCCGCGCTCTCCAGGATCCGCCGCTGTAAGATATTCGCCTGGGCTATCTCATAGGTACGGGCGGCTACCTCGCCTTCCAGCTTTTCGTTGTTTAACTCCAGAGCGCGCTGATTGGCCTCGGCCAGCTCACGCTCGTATCGTTTTGCATCAGCGCGGCGGCTTAACACAATGTGCAGGCTGAAAATCACCAGTGCCAGACTGGTGACAATGGCCAGCGTATTATTGAACGCCTGTTGTCTGGAGGGTAAACGCAAACCATCAATAAAGGCCTGGTTTGGGGTTAGCGATAAACGCCAGTCACGGCCGAACAGTTGTAAAGTTTGCTGAATTTTCAAGGCGTCAAGACTGCCATCCTGATGACGCCCGAAGAACGTCAGGGCATCGCCGGCAGAGATATCATCGATGGTAAGCATCACGTCATCGCGTAAACCACTTACCGAGGATAACACTTCATCGATCAGCAGCGGTGCATAGCTCCAGCCCACCAACGCTTCCATCCGCGCATCATCCCCCTCAGGCACGTTCAGTGTGTTGTACACCGGCTGCATAATTAAGAAGCCCTGCAAGCGCTTTTTGTTTGCCTGCACCAGGGTGATGGGCGCCGTTAACTGAGTAGAATTGGATTTTGCCGCTTTCTCCGCAGAGCGCCGACGCATGGTTTCAGAGCCAATATCCAGCCCGATTGCCTGCAGGTTTGCGTGCTCGGGCATTATGTATTGGATGATAAAATAACTTTTGGTATGAGGCGTTAACGTACGCAGTTCAAATTGCTTATCCGGCCTGTCAAGCCTGGCCCTGGCCATGAATTCGGCAAAGTCTGCTACCTCGACCCTGCGAATAAAACCAAACCCCCGGGCGCCCGGGTATTGCTGACTGTAATTCTGGCTTCTGGCATAGGTTTGCACATAATCGTAATGCAGGTCATCTATACCTACTGCCACAATCGATGCTTTTAAGCTCGCTAGCCCGTACGCATAAAGTGATACCCGATCATTAACCGCTTCGCTGATTTGCGCCAGACGCCGTTCCAGGGCATCGGTGATCAGCTGGCCTCGCTGCGCTTCGTAACTTTTACCCACTTCGGTGGCATAGAGGTAGCCGATAATTAAGACAATCAGTGGTAACCACACAGACCTGCCGATACTGCTCTGGATGGATGCACGCCTTAAGTCTTTCACCGACATCAATTTATACTCAAAAAAATTCAAAACTCAGGATGCACCAGTATACAAAACCAGCTCTGAAAATATGCACCGTTCCTCTGATTAATTATATAAGCGATCTGAATCCCTGCCTAAAAAAACCATGATCCAGAGGATCATGCTTTTAGTGTGCTGAATTTGACCGCAGCCTGGCTGTGATATCTGTTAGAAAATATTCAGTTGAATACTTCGAGTTTCCTGTTCAGCTACCAGTTAATCATTAGGCCGATATTACCCGGGCATTGACTATGGAAGCTTGCATGAATAATTGGCTATCATAAGTCAAAGATTTGCCGGTATTTTATTATTAAGGAAAAAATAGTAAGCAGTCACTCTCAGCGAATGACTGCCTGAAAGGAGGAATTAATCGATTTTCTGTTTCAGACCGCGGCGAATAAGCAAAGCATCAGTGCTTGGCTCACGGCCACGGAAGGCCTTGTAAGACTCCATCGGCGGGCGTGAATTGCCGACTGACAGGATATGTTTACGGTACTTCATACCATTCTCAAGCGTCAGTCCACCATTGTCCTGAACAAAAGCAAAAGCATCGGCTGCGAGTATTTCACTCCACATATAAGCGTAGTAACCTGCCGAGTAACCGCCCCCCATGGAATGGGCAAAAAATGCTGACTTATAGCGAGGTGGTACATAACTGAGAGCGGCGCCATGTTTAGCCAAAGCCTCATTCTCAAATGCTGTGATGTCTTCAGGCACACTGTCGGCAGACAGGGTATGCCACTCCATATCGAGTAGCGCTGCAGCCATGTACTCCAACGTATCATAGCCCATATTAAAGGTGCGCGAACGGATTACTCTTTCCAGCAACTCAGCAGGAATAGGCTCGCCGGTCTGATAATGTTTTGCGTAATTGGCTATCACTTCAGGATATGCCGCCCAGTCTTCCTGGAAGGTCGATGGAAACTCAACAAAATCCCGCGATACCGACGTACCTGCCAGTGATGGATAGGTCACATCGGAGAACATGCCATGCAAGCCATGTCCTAGTTCGTGGAACATGGTGGTAACATTGTCATAACTTACCAGCGTAGGTTCACCTTCCGGCGCCTTCTGGATATTCATCACATTGACCACCACCGGCTTTTGTTCGAGTAATTTAGACTGGCCAACAAAAGAGCTCATCCATGCGCCGCCACGTTTGCCTTTACGGGCAAAATAATCGGCGTAAAAAATCGCCAGGCTCTTACCGTCCACATCGAATAACTCATAAGCTTCAACATCGGGATGGTAAACCGGCAGATCAGGGCGTGGCTCAAACCGGATACCGAATAAACGGTTCATGGTAAAGAACACACCGTCTTTTAACACCCGGTTAAATTCAAAGAATTGCTTCACCTCATTTTCGTCGAGGTCGTAACGTGCCTGACGGACTTTTTCGGCATAATAAGCCCAGTCCCAGGGCTGCACTGTGAAATCATTTCCTTGTGCATCAATGATCTGCTGGATATCTGCCGCTTCTTTTTTTACATTTTCAACTACTGCGGGCACCATACTGCCAAGCATATCGAACACCGCTTCCGGCGTGCCTGCCATCTGTGGCTCAAGGCTGTAACTGGCCCAGTTTTCGTAACCCAGAAGCGTCGCTTTTTGCGCACGTAACTCTGCCAGACGCTTGATAATTTCGGTGTTATCGAATTCACCGGATTGCGCTCTGTAAGCCGAAGCTTCCCATACACGCTGTCTTAACGCACGATTCTCCAACGACGCCAGAACAGGCTGACGAGTGGTATTGGTAATACTGATTAGGTATTTACCCTCGTGGCCGGCCGCGGATGCTGCCTCGGCAGCGGTTTTGATTTGGCTCTCGGATAAGCCGGCCAGTTCCGCTTCGTCTTCCACTACTACCGCAATGTTTGAGGATTCAGCCAACAGGTTTTGGGAAAACTGGGTAGTCAGCGTTGAATGCTCTTCATTGATCTTACGAATTTTTGCCTTATCGCTGTCATTTAACGTTGCACCGGCTCGCACAAAACGCGTGTAGGTTTGTTCCAGTAAGCGCAGGGACTCCGCATCCAGATTCAGCGTATCGCGCTGGTTGTAAAGCGCTTCAACACGCTCAAACAAGGCACTGTTAAGATTAATATTATCGGCATGAGCGGCCAGTTTAGGAGCCAGCTGCTTTTGCAACTCGCGGCGCTCTGGCGTGCTATCGGTGCCAACCAGGTTAAAAAACACCCGGCTCGCCCGGGTAAGTAGTGCACCGCTTTTCTCCATAGCAACCAGCGTATTTTCAAAAGTTGCCGGTGCAGTATTTTGAGCTATGGCATCTATTTCCGCGGCCTGTTCTGCCATGCCCTGCTCGAAAGCCGGCATAAAATGCACATCATCAATTATCCGGAAGTCAGGCGCTCCATAGGTAAGTGAACTCTCTGTCATAAACGGGTTATCCTGGTGTTGTGCTGCGGCCATCTGGTCGGTGGGCGCCTTAGCGGAAGCACCGGTCTGAGTCTGCGCTTCCTGCGAACAGCCTGCCATAAAAAGAGCAGTAAAAACTGCTGCTGCCGTTACTGTTTTTTTCATTATTGTTCCTACTTCTTTGCTGTTTACTTTTAAATTCTGTCAGCTAATAGTAAACAGGCAGCAATGTGCCGTCGACGCGGGTCATCTCATAACCGGCAGGGATCATCGTGAAAATGAGCGCACACGTAACCGCAACAGTGTCTTTAACAGTTGTCAGAACTGGCTGACCGTTAAACCTGCGACATAAATCGGTCAATCACCGCCAACGGGTATTTAAACTCTTAATCCAGCGGACTATCATTCGCTTCTTAGCTATTTACGAAGGATATTTTTGTGAGTCAGGCAACTGTTAAGTTACTTCAGGATTACTACGCTGCTTTTAATAAGCAGGATATGGACACCTTTTTGTCGCTGCTCACTGATGATGTTATTCATGACATCAATCAGGGCGCTCGCGAAGTAGGTAAGAATGCCTTTGTGGCGTTTATGAAGCGCATGAACAAAAATTACAGAGAAACCATTGTAGATATTGAGATAATGACCAATACCGCTGGCGATCGCGCCGCAGTAGAATTTACTGTATTAGGCGAATACCTGGCCACCGATGAGGGTTTACCCGAAGCAAACGGGCAAACTTATAAGCTGCCGGCCGGTGCGTTTTTTGCTATTCGCGATGGCCTGGTTGCGCGGGTAACAAACTATTACAACCTTGAAGACTGGATAGCACAGGTTTCGGCTTGATTGCTACACAACACTCATTATGCTTACCTTTAAATGTTTATCCGGTGCAGCGCTCCATCAATATATAGAAGAGCTCGCCCAACTGCGGATGCGGGTGTTTCGCGACTTTCCCTATTTGTATGATGGCGATGCCGCTTACGAAGCCCGATACCTGAGCACCTACATTGAAGCGCCCGACAGTATTATTGTACTGGCACTCGACGGCGATAAAGCCGTAGGCGCATCTACCGGTGTACCGCTGAAACATGAAACTACGGAAGTAAAGCAGCCTTTTGTTGAGGCCGGGTTTGATACTGAACGCATATTTTATTGTGGCGAGTCGGTGCTGCTGCCACAATATCGTGGTCAGGGCGCGGGCGTTGCCTTTTTTGAATACCGTGAGGCGCACGCCAGGTCCATCACAGGCATTACCCACTCATGCTTTTGTGCGGTTCAGCGCCCGGCCGATCACCCGGCTCGCCCGGCAGATTTTCAGCCGCTTGATACATTCTGGCAGCATCGCGGCTATCAGAAATGTGCCGACCTGACCACCACCTTCAGCTGGAAGGAAGTGGGTGAATCTGAGGAATCTTCCAAACCCATGACATTCTGGATGAAAGCACTCACTTAGGAGTAGCAATGCATACATTTAAACTGGCCTCGGCTCAGTATGACATCGGTTTTTTTGAACACTGGGATGAGTTTGCCAGAAAGCTTGATGACTGGGTAAGCCGCGCGGCCAGACAAGGTGCCAGACTGCTGGTTTTTCCCGAGTATGGCAGCATGGAGCTCACTTCCCTGTTTGGTGAAGCGGTGTATAGTGATTTAGCTAAGCAACTGCACGCTATGCAAAGCCTGTTGCCTCGTTGGACTGACCTGCATAAATCGTTAGCGGTTCAATACGACGTGCATATTCTGGCCAGTTCTTTTCCTACCGCGCAGGAGGATGGCCGTTTTGTTAATCGCGCCAACCTGTTCGGCCCTGAGGGTCTGCTCGGCTATCAGGATAAGCTCATCATGACCCGGTTTGAGAACGAACAATGGCACATCAGCCCGGGCACCGACATAAAAGTAATTGATACAACGCTTGGCCGGATCGGCATTCACATTTGTTACGACTCGGAGTTTCCCATGATCGCCAACCATCAGGTAGCGGCAGGCGCCGATTTGTTGCTGGTCCCCAGTTGTACGGATACTCAGGCGGGCTTCCACCGCGTTCGCATCGGTTGTCAGGCCCGCGCATTAGAGAATCAGTGCTATGTAGTTCAGTCGCCTACGGTTGGCGATGCCAACTGGTCGCCAGCCGTCGATGCTAACACCGGCCGCGCCAGCATTTATAGCCCGGTTGATTATGGCTTTCCGGCAAACGGGATTTTAGCCGAGGGTGAAAACAGCGACCCAGCCTGGGTGTATGCCACCGTCGACCTGGGAGAAATCGCCCGAATTCGTAGTGAGGGGCAGGTATTTAATTACCGCGACTGGCCCAAACAGTTCGACTTAAAGGCACCCCGGTAAAAAGAAACGTTCTAATTACACGGTTACCAATAATTGAGCAACTCAAAGTCCTGCTCTGCGGCATCGATGAAAGCCTGATAAATACGTTTGCGCTGCGAACTTTCCGGCACAAAAATGTAGCAAGGCGGACGAGGAACAGACTCCTGCAACTCAAACCACAACTTATCCAGCGATTCTTTTCCGGGCACCACGTAAGTCTCACCCCATGTGGTGGTATAGATAACGGTTACTTCATCCACGGTGGGCTTGAGGCGACTGGAGGTAAAATTGACCACTGCCATACAGGCCTTTATTTGCATCGGGCTTAACAGGGCTTCCCTTGGAATGGCATTCACCCGCACCGGGCCGAAGATCTTGCCAAAATGCTTGATCAGGGCATGGATGTCGCTGTCGGTAACAGGGTCAGTATCGTAATCGAGTAACACTGTGGTGCTGATATCGATGACGCGATTACATACGCACCACAAGATGAGTCTGACTGGCGACTCGGCCACACTAATGCGGGCTTTTTCCTGATTCTTACCCAGCACGCCAAGCTGATCGTCGTAATAGGCTGCCCAGACTTGCTGACCATTTTTGCGTCGGTGCTGTTTAATGGTTATCACCGGGCAAAATACCTTGTCGTCGAAGCCGATGCGTAAAAACTCCAGCTTGTGCTCTTTTTTAGAGTAAAACGTGTCGAGTCGACGACCCAATACGGCCATATCTTCGCGACTGACCGACTGATTATCCATTTGCAACTGCGAGGACATGCGCCGGTAGCAATAAATTAAGAAACGGTGAATTTTGCGGCTCAACTGGACTAACTCGGTGAGCGACCAGTTATGGGAATTATCCAGATGCCGAATCTGACTTTTGGTCCAGCCCCACTGTTTAACCAGGCCAGCAATAATGCGCCGTTTAAAAGTAATATCACTTTCTGCCACGGGCTGGCTGAGCTGGCAATTGCACTTAATATAAAGGCACTGCTGTAGCAGCAAAACGGTTTCCGACTCGTTAACCGCCTGATAATGGCTCAGCAGTTGATCAAACATTAAAGCATAGGGATCAATATTGGCCACGTTGCCTGGCGCTTCATCGCCATGATGGACTCGTTTTTTCAGCAGATTACATAACGGCTGCTCGTTCTCCAGATTCTCCAGAAACACTTCCAGCTTGGCCATTTTTAAGACTGATTTAAATGGTGAATCGATAGCTTTACCCAACTGCCAGATTGCAGCGCCAAACAGTTCCTTGATATCCAGCTTGTCGAGATGGCCCAGATCCATAAACCAGTTGGGATCCGGTGAGCCGCCCTCTTCCAGAGCATTCAGCAGCGAATAATACTGCTGTTCAGTAGTCGAATCGGGCGTTAACCACCAGAACGGTGCCTTACCTGCCACCACGATATTAGTGGTATAAAACTCGGATTTTAAGAACACGGCCTGAGCGGAGCCAGCGCTTTCTCCTTCGGCTACGCCAAAATCATTGTTTCTGACTTTTTCAATATCCGACAGGAAAAAATGGACTTCGATGTCATAACAATTCATCGCCCAGCCTTCAACAGCGTGGAGTTTGCGTTGCATGGCATCCAGGGACGCTTGACTCAATTTATCGCCATCCACGCAAACCCAGTAATCAAAGTCAGACTTCTCCGATTGCGCGATGGTGCCAATACTGCCCATTAATACCAAAGCGTCGATGGCTCGCTGGCGGGGCCAGACAGACTTGATATCGTCAAATAAGTCTTGATGCTGAGGAAAAATAGTAAACAGCGCGTCTTTTATTTCGTCACGAAAACTGAAGTTATTCAGGCCGTAAAACAGGTCTGCGTCGGCATCAACATAACCGGGGAGGTCAGGGTGATTAACGTGCAACAAAAAGGGGATGACATGAAAAAGCGGCCGGCGTTCTGGCGGCAATAAGGCCTGCGCCCGCTCGATACGGGCCTTATTATAACGAAGTACCCGCAACAACCGAATTGTCAGGTTTTGCTGAATTGTAAGCGATGGCTGTGAACTCATTGCACCACATTTATCCTTAAATACTCGTTAAAGGATAGTCATTTTATTCCAGTCTGCAGTACTCAGCCAAAATAATCTGTTTCTAGCTGAGCCCTCAATACTACGAGTTTCATTCTGTTATACCCTGCTCAAATAGTTGACGCCAGCGTTACCGACATAAATATTGATGCATATTCTTTATTGATTTCTTTCGATGATTCAAGCAATCAATTTATTAGATTTTAAAATGCAGTCCTAATCGATAATAATTCTCAATAACAACTTCAGGAGAGTTTGATATGAAAAAAACTATTACTTTCGCCATTCTGCATTTCACGGTCGCTTTTACTGTGGCTTACCTGCTTACAGGGAGTTTATTGATTGGTGGCGCTATGGCATTGGTTGAGCCATTGATTAACACGGTCGCGTTTTATTTCCATGAAAAATGGTGGACGTGGAAGACCAGCAAACAAACCACAAGCACCTTTACTGGCTCTGTCATGAACTCTGCCGTGCTTTAGCCTGACGCCCAAATTCAGGCGTTATTTTATAACGCCCTTCTTCCTTTTAGTGCTATATAGCACCGCAATCACTGACCCGCTTTCGAGTACCTCACCACATCAACCGGCATTAAATACTGCCTGATAATGCAGAAATTACTCAGAGCACCACGTCATAGCCGGCGCATAGTGCGCCGGCTATACTGATTACAGAATAAACGGGCAAGCAACAAAGCCTGCCATCAATGTCTAAAACAGATCAGCCTCCATGACTTTGGTCCACGCCTTAACGAAATCACGCACAAATTTTTGCTGATTATCATCCTGTGCATACACCTCGGCATATGAGCGCAAAATTGAATTGGCGCCAAACACCAAATCAATCCGGCTGGCAGACCATTTTTGCTTACCCGAATCACGTTCAACAATGGCGTAAGAACCATCCTCTAGAGGTTTCCAGGTGTATTGCATGTCTGTCAGGTTTACAAAGAAATCATTCGTCAAAGTGCCGGGTTTATCGGTAAACATACCAAAGGGCTGTTGTGCGTAGTTGGTACCCAGAACGCGCATACCGCCCACGAGTACCACCATTTCAGCCGCGGTTAACCCCATCAGCTGCGCGCGGTCGAGCAGCAGTTCTTCAGGCTTTACCGCATAATCCTGTTTTAACCAGTTTCTAAAGCCATCGGCAACTGGTTCAAGCGGTGTGAATGAATCAGCGTCCGTCATTTCGTCGGTGGCATCCCCTCGCCCTGGCGTAAAAGGAACTGGCACAGCCAAGCCCGCCGCAGCAATCGCCTGTTCTAACCCAACATTACCGGCCAAAACGATGGTATCAGCCAGACTAGCGCCCACTTTTTCAGCCAACGGTGTTAATACTGCTAACACCCGCTTTAATCGTTCAGGCTCATTACCAACCCAGTCTTTTTGTGGTGCCAAACGAATACGAGCGCCATTGGCCCCCCCTCGCAAGTCAGATTGTCTGAATGTACGAGCACTATCCCAGGCGGTTGAAACCAGTTCAGCAATAGATAAACCTGAGTTTGCAATCAGTGCTTTTAAGCTATCAACATCATAATCAGAAGAACCTGCTGGGACCGGATCCTGCCAAATTAAGTCTTCTTGTGGCGCTTCGGGGCCAATATACCGGCTTTTCGGACCCATATCCCGGTGAGTCAGCTTGAACCAGGCTTTGGCAAATACTTCTGAGAAGTATGCTGGGTCGTTATAAAACCGTTCTGATATTTCCCGGTATTTCGGGTCTTTTATCATAGCCATATCGGCATCAGTCATGATGGGATTGAGTCGAATACTCGGATCTTCCACATCCACCGGTTTATCTTCTTCTTTAATGTCAATCGGCTCCCACTGCCATGCCCCTGCTGGTGATTTGGTGAGTTGCCAGTCATAAGTAAATAACAGATAAAAGTAACCGTTGTCCCACTTAGTCGGATGGGTAGTCCAGGCGCCTTCAATGCCACTGGTTACCGTATCTCTGCCGATACCACGGGTAGTGTGATTGTTCCAGCCAAGGCCCTGTTCATGTACATCAGCCGCTTCAGGGTCTGGTCCCAGATGCTCGGCCTTGCCATTCCCATGGGTCTTCCCTACCGTGTGCCCGCCAGCGGTTAACGCTACGGTTTCTTCATCATTCATAGCCATCCGCGCGAAGGTTTCACGTACCTGAGCAGCAGTTTTCAGCGGATCAGGCTGACCATTAACCCCTTCCGGGTTAACGTATATCAACCCCATCTGAACAGCGGCTAAAGGGTTTTCCATGGTAGCCGGATTGGCCACATCATCATAACGATTATCGCTGGGGGCCAGCCATTCTTTTTCGGCCCCCCAGTAAATATCTTTTTCAGGATGCCAGACATCTTCGCGACCATAGGCAAAACCGTACGTTTTCAGCCCCATGCTTTCATAAGCAACGGTACCCGCCAGAATCATCAGATCGGCCCAGCTCACTTTATTGCCGTACTTTTTCTTGAGCGGCCAAAGCAAACGCCGGGCTTTATCCAGATTGACGTTATCGGGCCAGGAATTGAGTGGCGCAAAACGCTGATTGCCAGTTGCCGCACCGCCACGGCCGTCGGCAATGCGGTAGGAGCCAGCAGAGTGCCATGCCATACGGATCATAAGGCCGCCATAGTGCCCCCAGTCCGCCGGCCACCAATCCTGAGAATCAGTCATCAGATCCAACATGTCCTGCTTAAGGGCAGCAAAGTCGAGCGATTTAACCGCGTCTCGATAGTTAAAATCGTCTTCCATAGGATTCGACTTGCGATCATGCTGATGCAATATGTCGAGGTTGAGGGATTCTGGCCACCAATCAGTATTGCTTTTTCCTGCCGCTGTCATTCCACCATGCATTACCGGGCACTTCGACGCCGAATTGCTATCGTTTGTCATGATTATTACCTCTGCTGTTAAAGTCGATTCCAAGGAAATCGTGAAGATTTAAACCTAATCATAGTCGAAAATAACGCAATGTTATGACGAAATAAGTTGATTCAAGTCATTACTAAATCTGATTAACCGACTGCGTTAAATCATGCAGAGAAAGAATATCGAGAGCCAGCAAAATGCTGTTGATAGGGTCATACCGAGAGCACGCATAACGGCTTCGCATTTACGCAAGCAGTTATCCAAAACAGAATTGTGCAAAACAGGTACAGCCACCGCGCTTCAAAGCGGCGGCTTAAAAGGGGGAGTTAGTAGAGTTCAAACACCGGTTTGCCTTCGGCATCAAACTTTACTTCCATCACACGGGCGTGACGGTTGGGATCGTACAGTGGATCCTGTTTGATTTCTTCCAGCGGGCGAGTGTCGGTTTTCGGTACCACAGACGGATCGCCAACGGCATGCTCGTAATCCCGGGCATGATAAACACATAAAGGGGTTATATCATCTTCAGCTACGGTGAAACAGTTATGGCCGGGGCCATAGATTTTCTTGTCGTAGTCGGTTTGCAACACGGGATGTCTGGTTTTAGTCCATGAATTGCGATCCAGCAGATCGGCGTTTTCATCAGCTTCCATATAGCCCATGCAGTAGCAGGCGCCAGTGGCACTGGCCGAGAATGCGATAAAGATTTTGCCATTATGTTTAAGCACAGCCGGGCCTTCGTTTACCCAAAAATCAACCCGCTCCCAGTCGTAGTCCGGAGTAGTGAGCATAAACTGCGTGGTTTTAAGTTTAATGGGCGATTCCATTTCAGCCAGATACAAGTTAGACGCGGCGAACTGTCCGCCGGTTTTCTCAGCCCAACAAAAATAACGCTTACCATTATTTTCAAATACCGTGGCGTCGAGAGAGAAGTCGATAAAGGATTTCTCATCCCCATCGGCGGCTTGCATCATGCCCAGCTCCACCCACTCGTCATTAAGCGGATCCTGGCCTGTACACTCGAGCACGTAAGGACGTAACGCCCAGATATCTTCTTCTTCGCTGGCGGCAAAATAGATGTACCACTTGCCGTCGAGATAGTGGATTTCAGGCGCCCAGATGTGGCGGCTCATAGGGCCGCTTTCGTGCTTAAACCACACATCAAACGTTTCGGCGTCCTGTAAGCCTTCAATGGTCGCAGCCTTTCTTAACTCAATGCGATCGTAGGTGGGCACCGAGCCGGTAAAATAATAAAAACCGTCGCTGTGTTTGTACACAAAAGGGTCGGCACGCTGGGCGACTAACGGGTCATTTGTTTTTGCTGTCATCATTTATTTCTCAAGTTAGATCTAGGCATTTGTCATACAAATGAATTTCAGCGCCAAAGATAACACTTTTTTTACTGTGAGCGCTACCATTGGGTGGCAACATGTAAAGAGAAATTAAGAGAGGTATTAAAGCAGTGGGTAAATAGGAGGCGCTAATGCACCTCCTGTAAACCGGCTAATCAGAGCGCGCTCATCCAGGCGTGTTCGGGAAGTAAATACAGGCCTTTTTCTGCTGATGCCCCTTCGCCGACAATGTGACCAATCCCTGCCGCCATTACTGCCAGGGTTACATCAAAGGCATTTAAACTGTCGCCATAGCCGGCAGTGAGGTTAAACATAGAACCGTCTGCCAGCAAGAACAGCGTTTTATCACCCAGCTGGTAGGCATTAACATAGGGCATTGGCTCGCTGTGGGAAGCATTCTGCTTCAGGTAAGGCACGTCGATTTCCTGCGCGACATGACCCACGTTTAAAATAAAGGTGCCGTCTTTCATATTATCAAGATGCGTTGCACTCACTACGCCATAAGCGCCGGTTGCCGTGGCAATAACATCTGCCGTTTTCACGGCCTCGTTTAAATCGACCACCGGCCAGCCATCGTATTTCGCCTGTAATGCGCGCGCCGGATCCAGCTCGGCAACCTGTACCTGAGCGCCAAATGCTTTGGCAGAGGCCGCAACACCCTGCCCGACTAATCCGTAACCAATAACGACTACCACCTTTTCGTGCAACGTCAGATGCGTGGTTTGGAAAAAGGTTTGCCAGGCACTCAGGCCCACCATGTGGCGGTTATGCAGCCCTTCTTTTACCGGCAGGTCATCCCAGTTAAAAATGGGATAACGGGGCGTAACATTGCCCAACCGGTTGATGCCGGAGCCGGTTGCTTCAAGACCGGCAATAATATCAGGCTGAAGTTTACCTTCGTGAAGGCGTGTAGTCAGATCGGCGCCCATTTCGCACAAATGTGTTGGCCCCCAGGCCAGTGCCTTGTCAAATGAGTCAGACCAGTCCTTATCACTCATATCTCGCCAGGCATGGGCGACCGCGCCTTTGCTCACCAGATGCGCCACCACATCATCCTGCACGGTAGTCGGGTTACAGGTAGTCAAAAACACTTCGCAACCCGCATCAAGTAACCCCGCCACCAGCGGTGCCATTTTTAAATCCAGATGCATATTACAGGCGAGTTTTACGCCACTGAGGTCAGGTAAGGCGTTAATGGCAGCGCGAGTGCGCGGCATATGGAGCGTGGCCCAGGCCAGCTCTGCTTGAAAATTCTTATACATTGAAAAACTTATTACAGAAAAACCATAATCATACGCCCATTGTGCAACTTTTCTCAACTGGTGAGTTTAACCACCAGGATTGTTTGTAAATGGCAGTTAAGTATTAAAATTTAAGTAATAAAGGTATCTTACCTGCAGGACCTGCTGAACAAGGACGACAAATGTACATCACGCTGCTCATCGCAAGCTTATTTATGCTGTTTACTACTCTGGCACCGCACCTACCCGGTAAACACTGGCTTATCAGAGTCTGGGAGTTTCCCCGTTTGCAGTTGTGTGTACTCATTTTGTTATGCATGACGGGCTGGGCTTTTCAGACGAAAGGGCATCCAATTTCAGCAGCAGTAATGATGACCGCCCTCGCAATTTCGGGTATTTATCAGGCAATCTGGGTCCTCCCCTATACCGTGCTTTGGCCCAAACAAGTAAAACAGGTGAGCCATGCGGATGACAACAGCACGCTCAGTATTCTAACCAGTAACGTGTTTATGTATAACGATAACTACGACGGGCTGAAGAAACTGGTGGGACAATATCAGCCGGATATGCTGATCCTGCTGGAAAGTAACCATGACTGGCAGGATGCCATGTCATCGATTCACGCCGAGTATCCGCGCCGCTTGGCCTGCCCGCTGGAAAACCTGTATGGCATGCATTTATACAGCAAGCTGCCTTTTAAAGACGAACACATACGCTACGTAGTAGAAGATGACGTGCCTTCCATAGAAGTACAAATCGATATTAATGGCACTCAGGTAACCGTTTATTTTCTGCACCCCAAACCGCCAAGCCCAACCGAAAATGAGTCTGCTGCGCCGCGGGATACCGAGTTAGCCATCATTGGCAAAGAAATGGCCGAACATAACGACCCTGTAATTGTATCGGGCGATCTAAATGACGTTGCCTGGTCGCCGAGCACACGACGCTTCCGCAGGCTTAGCAAGGCCCAGGATCCGCGAATTGGACGCGGCTTTTATAACACTTTTCACGCCAGGTACCCGTTGGTCCGTTGGCCGCTGGATCACATTTTTCACTCGAAGGATTTCGAGCTGGTAAGGGTAGAAAGGTTACCGGGGTACGGCTCCGATCACTTCCCGCTTTTCACACAGCTACAACTGATTAAAAAGCGAAAGCGTGTGATTAGTTAGTGGACATTAATAATTTTTCAAGCTCGCGAGCTGGCATTGGCTTAGCGTACAAAAAGCCCTGAGCGTATTCGACTTTAAGGTCCTGACAGTAGCGAGACTGCTCTTCGGTTTCTACGCCCTCAGCGACAATAAATAGGTCCAGCTTGTGACCCACATTTACAATAGCTTCCATCAGTGCGCCATCATAAGCACTTTCCGGGGCGTCTTTGAGGAACGTACGGTCGATTTTAAGATGACTCACCGGGAAGTGTTTTAAATAACTCAGCGATGAATAGCCCACACCAAAATCATCTACCGAGATTTCAACGCCTTTTTCACGCTGTTTTTTAAGCTCTTCGAGAGCCTCGCTGCCCGCTTTAATCAGGATGTTTTCGGTAAGTTCGATGCCAATATCCTGAGGTTCGAGCCCGTATCGCGCGCGGCAATCATCGAGCCCGGCAAAGTAACCAGGCTCAACCAATTCCCGGCCCGATACGTTGATGTCGACCCGAATTTTAATGCCTAGTTCACGCCATGCCTTAACCTGTCGACATGCCTGTTCCATCACCCAGCGACCAATATGCAGGATAAGATCGGTGCGCTCAGCAACCGGAATAAAAACGCCTGGTGAAACACTGAACACTTCCCGAGTGGGCCGCCAGCGCAATAAAGCTTCACAGGCAGCAATTCTGCCCGAAGTTAAATCAAACTGCGGCTGATACACCAATTCAAATTCATTGTTATTCAGCGACTCGTGTAACTGCGCGGCCAGGGTGCGCTGCTCCTGCAGTTGCGAGGCCAGCGATTGACTAAAAAACTCATAGCGATTGCGCCCTTTGGCTTTCGCATCGTACATGGCAAGATCCGCATTTTTGAGTAGATCGCCCGCATTGTCGCCGTCTTTGGGATACAAGCTAATGCCCACACTGAGGGTAATTCGCACATTTTCACCGCTCAGCTCAAACGCATCCTGAAAGCAATCGGTTAGCTTGCCTGCGAGCTCGCCGGCGCCGGTGTCATTCAGGGTATCGCTCACCACCACAAACTCATCGCCGCCAAACCGGGTAATCAGTCCTTTACTGTCAAGGCACTCATGCAAGCGCTGCGAGACCGCTTGTAATAGTTCATCGCCCCATGAATGGCCCAGGGTATCATTAACCTCTTTAAACATGTCGAGATCGAGAAAGAAAAGCCCGAACTTATCACCGGTTTGCTGGGCCTCTTCAATCCGGCTCTGCAGAGTGTTTTCGAGATCGGCGTTTTTCAAGGTAGTTGTCGCCTGAGCTGTTAAGCTGCTTCTTTTTTATTC
>JAAFAI010000025.1 GCA_018222405.1 Gammaproteobacteria bacterium
CCCGTAGAAAGATCGGTCAACCGATCAGTATAAATTTCTTAACTGATCGGCATTAGGTATAACTTACCGGCTTTTTTGTGTGCGGAGGATTAGTCGGGGTTGGGTGACAGACCTTGTCCGAGGTATATGATGCGCTGCGCGGCAACATAACAGACAAGTTTAACCCCCATGGCATATAACAGCGTCAGAACAGATACTGCAAATGCCGGCCCGATAACGGCAACGTCCTCAATGTGCGACCCCATAGCAACCCAGCCAAGCAGAGTCATCAGGGCACCCAGCCACAAGCAGGAAGTACCCAGTACGTCAAACACCGTAGCACAGCTTTTCATTTGCCGTAGTGATTCAACATGGCCGGAAAAAAGACACGAAAAAGCTTGTTTAACGTTGGCCAGGGAGGTCACTGCCAGGGTAAACACCAGGGCTGGTGGCAGGGTAATAATGAGTGACGGCAGGTCGAAAAACATGCTGGTGCCACCAGAAAGCTCCATAGCAAAAATGGTTAATGCGGCAAAAAATAACACGCTGAATGCAAACATAATAAGCGCCTTTTGTGTTTGATTAAAATAGTGGAATGAGGTTAACAATGCCTGGCGCCAGTACCATATCTGGCAGGCCTGTTTACTCTGGTTATATTGAATTTGCTGAAACTCCTCCTCGAGATCGCCCAGCAGGGGTTCTTTAAGTTCGGCAGGAAGCATTTTTTCCAGCAAGGCCTCAGCGATACGTGGGGGGGAGTATTTGTTCACTGCTTTACCCCAACAAAACTAAGTTTTACATCGCGCCACATGGCGTCTAATGACTGGCGGGCTTCCTGTAGCGCCCGTTTTCCTTCTGCTGTTATCTCAAAGTATTTTTTTGCCCGCCCGCCACGTTCTGCTGTGGCTTCGCCCATCGCCGAGCGGATCAGACCTTTATCTTCAAGTCGGGTCAGGGTGGTATAAAGCGCGCCGATACTGACATCCCGCTGAATCACATCGAGCAGTATCTGACGAATGGTAGTGCCATAAGCCTGTACTCCCAGGCGTAGAATGGCGAGTAACACAAATTGTTCAAACTCACCTAAAAATCGAGATTTACCCATACTGGCCCCTGATGTGGTTTGTACGACAAAGTAAAAGAAACTAAGTGCATTGTAATTTATTCTACAAAGTAAAACTAATAAAGTTCTATACACTCGTATTAAAAGACAGGCCAAAAGGCGCTGATTTTACTAAATCGGCTCGGATTTTATTGACAAAGGGTCTGCCAGTGACTTTAAGTCCCTCTGAAATTTCAAAAAATATCAGCAAACTACAGCAATTTGTCCTATGCTAGGGGTAACTCTCTTTTGTATTTTCTTTAACCAGATTTGTCTCACCTGAGTGAAGGCAGACTAACGGTTAAATGACTTCGTTTTTTGAAATAGGATTGTCTTGCGTAGTCAACAAAGCCCTCAACAAAAACATCGCCCTGTCTGGCTATTTTTAGGCGTATTTACTGTACTCGTCTCTGTTACCCTAGTGGCTGATTTTCTGGCCAGCAGGTGGCAACGGGAAGAACAGATTAACCGGGTTAGTCAAAAGCTTGGAATGCTTCGTTCAAATCTGGAATTTGAACTCTACACCAATATCGAACTCATCCGTGGTGCTGCTGCGTATATTTCACTGAATCCTGAAATTGATCAGGCGGGTTTTAGCCGCTACATGAGCCGCTTGTTAGAGCAGCGCAACAATATTATTAATATCGCCGGCGCGCGTGGGTTTGTGGTGAATCTGATTTACCCGGTAGCCGGTAACGAAAAAGCGATAGGCCTCGATTACCGGATTAATGAAGAGCAGCGGGAGTCGGCAATCACCGCCGCGGATACCGGCTCGCCGGTATTGGATGGACCGGTAAATCTGGTTCAGGGAGGCGTAGGTTTTATTGCTCGTTTACCGGTTATCAATGATAACGGCGTATGGGGCATCATTTCGGTAGTGCTCGATTATCGGGGGGTGTTGAGTGATGCTGGCTTCATCGGTGATACCGAACTTGACCTGCTTATTACCGGACGTAATGAATTTGGTAATATGGCCGATATTTACCGCAGTCATAATGGCACCTCAATGATTAACCCGGTGCAATTATCCATCCAGTTACCTTATGGTGAATGGCACCTTTCTGCGCAACCTGCTGAAGGCTGGGTCACATTTCATTTTCACCCTTTGTTCTGGGTTCTCGCATTCATTATTAATGCGATTGCCTTTTATATCATTCAGCTCAGATATAATAACCGGCTGCTGGAAGAGGAAAAAATAGAGGCATTAACCACTTCAGAAGAAAAATTCCGGCAATTCTTCTCAGCTCACGCTGTAGTAATGTTAATAGTTGATGATAACGGCAACATTGTTGATGTTAATGATGCGGCCCTAAAATACTATGGCTACAGTGCTCAGCAATTCGCCACTATGACAGTCTCTGATTTACAGGCGCTGGAACATAAATCGGTTGTGTCGAAGGTTAAGCAGGCGCTGTTACAGCGCTCGACTACCTTCAACGTAAAACATCGCCTGGCATCAGGAGAAGTGCGCGATGTGGAAGTCTTTAATACTCCGGTAGACAGCGCCGGCCAACGTTTATTGTACTCGCTGGTCATCGATATTACTGAGCAACTGGAATATCAAAAGCGCTGGGAGCTGAGTCAGCAGGTCTTCAATCACAGCCTGGAAGGAATTGTGGTGACCGACGTTGAATACAAAATCGTTTCGGTTAACCCGGCATTTTCTGACATCACCGGCTACTCAGAGTCGGAAGTCATCGGTCGCTCTCCTTTGTTCCTCGGTGAAGGTGTGATGGAGGACGAATTTATGGAAAACATGTTGAATACGGTGGTTAAAACCGGTTTCTGGCGAGGCGAAATATTAAACCGGCGAAAGGACGGTTCGGTGTTTCCGGAGTTACTCAGCGTTTCAGTTGTAAAAAATGAGCAGGGGGAGGTCATTAATTACCTTGGCGTATTCTCCGATATTACTAATTTAAAACAGTCCGAAGAGAAACTTGAACATCTCGCCCATTACGATTCGTTAACCGGCTTACCCAACCGAGTTCAGTTTCAGTTGCATCTTCAGCACGCGGTGTTACGCAGTGAACGCTCTAACCAGAAGTGTGCTTTGCTTTATCTTGACCTCGACCGCTTTAAGGTGGTGAATGACAGCCTTGGTCATGTGGCCGGGGATGACCTGTTAAAAATGGTCACTGAGCGCCTGCTGTCACGGTTACGGGCGTCAGATATTCTGGCGCGTATGGGCGGCGACGAATTTGTTCTGTTGGTTGAGGAATACCAGCAGCGTGATGAACTCGAAGTGTTGGCTCGTAAACTTATTGCGGAAATGAATCAGCCGTTTTATCTGGCTGGAGAGCAGGAGGTAAATGTTGGTGGCTCGGTGGGTATAGCCTGCTTCCCGGAAGACGCGCTTAATAGCGAAGACTTACTGGTACGGGCCGATGCGGCGATGTACAAAGCCAAACAAGCCGGCGGCGCTTCACTGGCTTTCTTTACTCAGGATATTCTGGTGGAGGCCAGCTCCCGGTTAACCATTGCCGCCGAGCTAAAACGGGCGATAGTGGATAATGAACTTGAGTTATACCTGCAACCTCAGCTCGACAGCGCCAGTGGTGAGGTCGTTGGTGCAGAGGCATTGTTGCGCTGGAATCATCCGGTAAAAGGCTTTCTGACTCCGGCGGCGTTTATTGATGTTGCAGAACAAACCCGGGCTATCCGTTTGGTTACCGGCTGGCTGGTAAAAGAATCCTTTGGCATCATTAAACGCTGGGAACGGGCAGGCCGGGATTTGTTCCTGTCATTCAATATTTCCGCGCTGGATTTGGCCGATAACGAATTGCTATTGAGAATGACCGAAGAACTTCAGCGCCAGCAGATCAAGCCCGCGAATATAGAGCTGGAAATCGTCGAAAGTGCAATAATTGAAAATTTTCAGTCGGCCAGTGCTATTTTGTCGAAACTGCGTGAATTAGGTTTTCATGTGGCCATTGATGACTTTGGTACCGGCTATTCTTCCCTGGCATATCTGGACAAACTGCCCGTGGATAAACTAAAAATCGACCGCGAATTCACCTCCAAACTTGAGCTTGGCGAGGGAGCCGGAATAGTAAAATCGATTGTCGATATGGCGTCAAACTTCGACCTGCGGGTGCTGGCTGAAGGGGTTGAAACCCTTGAACAGGAACAACTGCTCAAGCAACTTGGTTGTCACCGGGTACAGGGCTTCTATTACAGTAAACCCATACCGCTGGCGGAGTTTGAGCAAAAGTATCTGCTGCCTCAGGCGTAAGTATCGATGTTACGACCTACTGAGCCATTGGTGGCTGTAGGCTGAGAGCCAGATTGTGTGGCTGGCGCAGGAGCGTCGCTCTGATTGCTTTCAAGGCGTTCCTGACGCGGCGCCTCGTTGCGCTCTGCGGGCGTTGGTGTCGGTCGCGAGTACGCACTGTCTACGGGTGACTGTCCAATTTCCATCTTTCCCCCTTAAAATGTCAACACTGGTTAGTATCTGATTATAGGATCAATTAGTAAAAATGCGACTATTTGCCCGCTTCAGCAAAGATAAAGGGCGAGAGTTGCTCATACATAAAGTCGGCGATAAGCGGCTGACCTTCGGCATTAGGGTGAATACCATCTCGCTGCATCAGTGATTCATTAAGAGCAATGTCTTGCAAAAAGAACGGGATCAGCGGGATAGCCTCGGCATTCGCTACCTGTTCAAAGGTATTGCTGAACATCTGATTATAACGCCGGCCATAGTTGGTGGGGATTTCCATATCCTGCAGGTAAACCTCGGCTCCGAAGTCTTTCACCAGTTGCACCATTCGCGTTAGATTATTATGCAATTTACTGACGTTATGGCCCTGCAAGCCATCGTTGCCGCCAAGTTCTATTAACACGTGGGTTGGCCGATGCTGCTCAAGTAAACGGGGTAGCCTGGCCAGTCCGCCATCGGTGGTTTCGCCGCTAATCGCAGCATTTATCACATCAATCCCGCGCTGCTCGTCGAGCCAGATATTTTGTAACAAACTAACCCAACTTTGTGCTTGCAATAGTCCATAGCCGGCACTTAGGCTATCACCAAGGATAAGCAGGCGGGTATCTGATGCCGCATAACTGCTTTGCTGGCTTACCGGTTGAGAGGCAGCCGATTGGGCCAGAAGGTGATCTGAAAACAGCATAAAAGGTATTAATAATACCAGTGTTTTTATCCACTTAAGGGTGGGTCCACGACGGAATAAAGAATGACAAATCAAAACGACAATAGCTCCCATATGATTCAAACCAAAGACATCACTAAGACAGTCACTACGAGTGAAGGTTCGCTTCAGATCCTTCAGCCTATTTCCTTTGAAGTCAAGGCCGGAGAGTCTATCGCTATTGTCGGCGCGTCGGGTTCCGGTAAATCCACATTGCTTAGCTTGCTGGCCGGACTGGATGAAGTCAGTAGTGGCGAAATATTTCTCGACGCGGCACCGCTACATACAATGGACGAAGAGCAGCGAGCACGCTTACGTGGCGAAAAAGTGGGCTTTATCTTCCAGAGCTTTATGCTGGTACAAAGCCTCACAGCGATTGAAAACGTGATGTTACCCGCAGAGATTGCAGGTTTGCCCGATGCCCACAAACGTGCCCAGGCCATTCTGGAGCAGGTGGGATTAAGTCATCGTGCCCATCATTATCCCAATCAGTTGTCTGGCGGCGAGCAACAGCGGGTAGCCATTGCCCGGGCCTTTATCGGCCAGCCTAAAATTCTGTTTGCCGATGAGCCGACCGGTAACCTGGATGCCGCCAATAGCGTGAGAGTGGAGGACTTATTGTTTAATCTCAACCGCGAAATCGGCACCACCCTGGTGCTGGTGACTCACGATAACGAGCTGGCCAAAAAATGTGAACGACAATTACAAATGCAAGCTGGCGAACTAACCGAAATCACCGTATCTCCGGCGGCCGCCGAGAATAAGGATCTCGCATATGGTAGCTAATCTTGCCTGGCGGTTATTCAAGCATGAGGCCCGGCGGGGCGAACTTACTATCATATTGTTTGCGATTATACTGTCGGTCGCGGCAGTACTGTCGTTGTCGCTATTCAGTGAGCGGCTTCAGGGCGCCCTGGTAGAGCGCTCATCACAGTTTATTGCCGCCGACAGCCAACTGCGTTCACGTAAACCCATAAGTAATGAGTGGATGCGTCAGGCGGAGGCGGAAGGGCTGGCCACCGCCGAACAGGTGAGCACCCGCTCAATGGCTTTTGGCGAACAGAAAATGTCACTGGTGGACTTACGGGCCGTGAGTCGGCAGTACCCTTTGAAGGGCGAGATTCAGCTTGCCGACAAGCCTTTTGGCGCAACATCTGCTACCGATAAATTGCCCGCTGCGGGAGAAATCTGGATCGATTCAAGACTGTTTCAGCTCCTCGATGTCGAAATTGGTGATAGGGTGTATATCGGCGACGGTGACTTTACTGTTGGCCAGGTGCTGTCAGAAATTCCTGATCAGGGCTTCAGTGTGTTCAATACCGATCCTATGGTACTCATTGCGCTTGAGGACCTGGCGCGTACTAATATTACCGGTCCTGGCAGTCGGGTTACCTACAAAGCTTATTTCACCGGTGAAGACTCGTTGATTGAGGCTTATTACGATTGGCTAAGACCGAACCTTGACGATGAATTACACCGCTGGCAACGGGTGGGAGATGATGAGTCGGCCATAGGTCGCTCCATTGCCCGCGCTGAACGTTACTTTTTGCTGGCCAGCTTATTAGCCATCGTGCTGGCGGCGGTTGCCATTGCCGTTGCGGCGCAGCGTTACAGCCAGCGCCACTTCGATCCGGTCGCTATCTTTAAGACCCTCGGGGCTACTAAACAAATGATCCGCAGGGTGTACGTATTGCAAATCCTGTTTATCACGGTACTGGGTATTATCATTGGCATTATAGCCGGCATGATTATTCAGCAACTGGTGGTTACCGCCCTGGCCGGGCAGGTAGATGTGTCGCTGGATGTGTGGCACTGGCGGCCATTATTTATAGCCGTATTGACCGGCTCTATCTGTGCCATATTGTTTTCACTGTATCCGTTGTTGCGGCTGTTTTCGGTGCCACCTTTGCGGGTGCTGCGCCGGGATATGGACGCTGGATTAAGCTCTCGCGGCTTGCAGTTTGGCGCCTCAGGCGGCGCAATATTCCTGCTAATGTGGGTGTACAGTCGGGATCTGGAAATCAGCGCGATACTGTTTGGCTCTGGCGTGTTGCTGGTGGTTGCCTTGTTGGGTGTAACCTTTGGCCTGATTGCCATTGGCCGGCGGCTCGGACAAGGCGCAATGGGCGCCTGGCAATTAGCCTGGGCGCGAATTCGCCGGCGCGCCATGGACAATAGCGTGCAACTCATCAGCTTCTCGGTAACCATTATGTTGTTGCTGGTGGTACTGGTTATGCGCAACGATATGATAGCTCAGTGGCGGGCGCAGTTACCCGTGGATACGCCTAACTATTTCATGGCCAATATTACCGAGGCCCAAAAAACACCGCTGGAGAACCACTTCGCGGAAAATAAGGTCAGGGTAGATGAGTTTTATCCGGTAGTGCGCGGCCGTTTTGTGGCAGTCAACGACGAGCGGGTAAATACCGAAGTGACCAAAGAAGAGGATCCGGAGCAAAGTGAGGGACGCCGAGGTCTTGGCCGTGAAGCTAACCTGAGTTGGAGCGACAAGTTACAGCGCGAAAACACTGTTGTTCAGGGCCAATGGCATGAGAACTGGGAGCCTGCGGGTAACGATCTCACTGCAGAAGGGCAGCAAGTTTATCCGGTATCAGTAGAAGAGGGCGTTGCGCAACGGCTTAATATCGCGCTGGATGATTTACTCACGTTCAACGTTGGCAGTGAGATTGTGGTAACCCGGGTTACCAGTATTCGTGAAGTGAACTGGCAAACCATGCAGCCTAACTTTTTCTTTGTGTTACACCCGGCAGCAATGCAAGAGTTTAGCGCCACCTACATTACCAGTTTCCATTTGGATGGCGCGCGTAAAGCGGATATTACTGCGTTGATGCAACCTTTCAGTTCGGTAACGCTGTTTGACGTTGATGCCAGAATTAATCAGGTCAGAGAAATTATCGATCAGGTATCACTGGCGGTTGAGTTTATCCTGGTACTGGTATTAATTGCCGGCTCACTAGTGCTGTTTGCCCAGGTGCAGGCGAGTATGGATGAGCGTCAGCAGGAACTCGCTATTCTGCGTACTCTCGGCGCCAGAGGGAGCCTGATCCGCTTCAGCGTGATCAATGAGTTTCTGATTATCGGTACGGTAGCGGGACTAATGGCGGCGATGGCTAATGAAGTCAGTTTATATTTGTTACAAAGTCGTATTTTCGATATGCAGGGCTCCATGCACTTTGAATACTGGATTATTGCACCGTTGGTTGGCGCGCTGGTTGTGGGCGTGTTAGGCGGCCTAGGCTGTTATCGCCTGTTACGGCTCAACACCGGGCAACTATTGCGTAAGATGGTGTAAAACAGGATTAACCCGAAGCTACGGCTTCGGGCGTTTGATAAGGAATCATTGGTTGTTAAGTTTTACCCAGGTCAGCCACCGTTTTGGTACCAGAACCCTATTCAGCGAGTTAACCCTTTCATTGCCCGAGTCTCGTGTTGTGCTTACCGGCGCGAATGGCTCGGGAAAAACCACATTGTTGTTAATTGCCGCCGGCATCCTGTCCCCCAGTCATGGCGTGGTGAGTTTTAATCAGCAAAATGTTGCAGACATTGCCCTGCGCAACCAGATTGGCATCAGCGCCAGCAAAGTGAACTTACCGGGCTTTTTTACGGTAACCGATATGCTTGCCTTTCACGGACGTCAGTTTAACTGCAAGCCGGATTGCCACTGGGCAGACTACCACTGGGTGAATGCTTTTGGCTTAACCCCGTTCCTCAACACCAGGGTGGAAGACCTTTCCCTCGGCAATTACAAAAAGCTCAGCCTGATCCTGGCCCTGATGCACTCGCCTGAGTTGCTGTTACTGGATGAGCCGACTAACGGGCTCGACATCCAAACCCGCACTGCGCTTGAAGATTGCTTCGAAACCTATGCCGGGCAGTTAATCATTGCCAGCCATGAGCCGCAGGTATTTGCCAGTAATAGTGGTGTGCGCCATTTGCATCTGGATGCCACCGGAGTGCATAACAGGTGAATTACTGGCAGTTTCGACGCCAGCTCTACCAGCACGCCCTGAAGCAGTGGCTGGAAAGTCTGACCCAGGTAAGTACGGGGATTGTCGCGCTGTTTCCAATGGCGCTTTATGCTTTGTTACTGTTACCTTTACTCGCTTTGGGCGTGCTGGCAGATAAGGATTCCCAGGGAGAGAGTTTCTTCTATACCTTGTGGGGGTATCTGTTACTGGCTTATTGCTGGATCGCCATGCAGAAAGAGGCGTTGGCGGCGGCAGATTATACCCTGTATGACCGTTTGTTACCTGTGCCAGTCTGGCAGCGAGGTGCTACCGAGCTGGGGTTACTGCTTTATGCCGCTAACCTATTTGTCTTCGGACCCGCTGCAGTACTGGGGGTCATGGTCTATGGTCATTTTGCCGAGTTAGTCAGCGGTGAGCTGTGGGTGTCGGTGACGCAGCTTTATCCGGTAAGTGGTTTACTGGTGCTAACGCTTTACTATTGCCAGAGTGCTATGGGGCGCGTAAAGCCCTGGCTGAGCCTCGGTTTGTTGCCATTAGTTGCTATGCCCTGGTCCGCCTCAGTGCATTCTCCCTGGCTTTGTTTGGTCGGACTGGCAGGAGCCATTTTGGTTGAACGTACGGTCCGCTTGCCGACACCATCTCTTGCTGGCCTGCCGCAAGGTTTCTGGCGCCTGTTTTTACAGTACGATTTAAACCAGACCAAACCCACATTGCTTCGGGCAGTGGTGGTTTTGCTACTCCTCGTTATCGGCGCCACCTTTGTAAGGCAAATAGATGTCAGTGCCAAAGCGCCAGCCAGTTTGTTTCTGGCTTTTGTACTGGGAGTGGTTGCCGCGACAAAACTTCTGGAACTGGAGTCTGTGCGGCGCGATTATCGCTATTATCTGAATGCACTGCCAGTAAGCCACCGTTACAGCACTGTTCAGGCACTCGGTTATTGTCTGGTTTATTGTTTGCCCGCTGTACTGCTGATAGTGAAATTTAATCTTTTATCCCTGAGTCAATGGGGGTTCTTCCTGTTAAGCTATGCCGCCACACAAACCGGTATTTTATTGCGACCCGGCTACTATCTGATATTCCCGTTACTGACTGCACTGGTGTATCTGGGCGCGGTTTACCTGGTTTAACCAGCAAATCAACGGCCTATCATTGACCGGTGTTAAAATGAATGATTTCACCTTCTTTCGGCGTGGAAAGCTTTAATTTAGGTTTGCGTCGGTCAAATTTTCCGGTAACCCAACCCTCTACAACCATCACCTCAAGGGCCTGCAAGGTGTGGTGCAAACCCAGTTGTGGGTTGGCGACGGTTTTACTGCGGCTAAAATACTGCAGTACCTTATTGACGAAGTCAGCGATATTCGGCGTGGTTTTTAGTAATTCGATGGCCAGAGCATAAACACCATCAACAATCAGGACATGGTTTTTGCGCTTATAGCAAGGGACTTTTTTGATGCGTCCGTTGGCAAAGGTTGGCACAAAGTCCTGCTCGGTATCCTTTACGTTTAGTTTAAAACGATTGAATTTAGACACTTCCCAGCCAACTTCTCCTGCCGTAAACATCTGGGTAACCTGTTTTACACCAGCTAAATCGAGCCCTCCAATACCGGCCTGGCCTTGTACATCATTGGTAAAGCCCCCGGTGCCTAACCACTGAAAGGCTTTTTGCGGCGACAGGTTAAGTCCAGCATCCCGGGCAATCTGTGAGGTGTATTCCTGTAAATCGGCAAACTGACCATTGGCGGAATACCAGAAATCTGCAAAGCGGATATGCTGATTAATGCGCTTTTGCTGAGTTTCCTGGTAACTTCTCTTGAGCCAGCCAGAGTCGTGTTCGCCCCGGTCGAGTTCAAGGATAGTATAAGCAAGCTCGCGAGCACTGGAATGGGCCAGGGTCATGCCCGCAGCCAGAATAGGATCGGCGAAACCGGCAGATTCCCCGGCTAAAAACCAATTGTCGCCAACCATTCGCTCGGCCAAAAACGACCAATCTTTGGTGACCTTCAAATCGCCCTTTCTGGTGGCATTTTCGGTGAGTGCAGCAATTCTCGGTTCCTGCCTGATGGCGCTTAAATAAAGTTGTTCCGGTGACTCTTTTTGCGCTTTACGGTAACTGGCCGGGCAGATAAAGCCTATGCTGGTTTTGGTGGGCGAAAGCGGAATAAACCATAACCATCCTGTGCCAATACTCATTACCTGCACCCTGGTACCACCCACGCCAATTTCTACTGCCCACTCCGCGTTTTCCCAGTAGTCGTAAATGGCGATGTTTTGCAGCGAGGTAGGGCTTGATACCGGCACCTCCATCGCTTTGCGAAGAATGCCATTACTGCCTGATGCATCGACAAAATACCGCGCATGGAAAATGTCGCCATCACTGGTTGCCACGCAAGTGACAGCATCGTCGCTGGATTCGACCCTGGTTACCCGGGTTTGTTGCTTAATTTCACAACCCATTGTTTCTGCATGATTGAGCAGTATCTCATCGTAGACTGCTCTTTCGACCTGAAAAGCAGTTTGCAACCTTTGTCCCTGATATTTGGCGGGACGAGGCTCATCTTCAAATTGCCCGACGGGTAAAAACTCGAAATCCCAGAGTTTTGCTGATGAGCCCCAGCGATAGGTGGCGCCTATTTTTATCGGGAAATTGGCGGCCTCGACTTTATCCCAGCAACCCATTTCATTAAGAATTTTGCTAATCGGCGGTAACTGGCTCTCACCCACATGCTCGCGTGGGAACTTTTCTTTTTCCAGGATCAGCACTTTCAGTTTAGGATCATACTTGCGTAACAGCGTGCCAAGGGTAGAGCCCGCCGGCCCGCCGCCAATGATAATAACATCAAAGTGATGGGTGCTATGGGCCGATGAACTGTTCATAAGTGGAAGTCTGTTAGTGGTGTGGTTTAAGCAATAAACTTCAATAAGAAATAAGGCCACAAACTGGTGGCCTTATATGGTAGGAAATAAATTAGCCTTTTCTTTTTCTGCGGCTCAGGCCAATACCCGCCAGACCCAAACCAAGCAGTGATACGGTAAGGGGCGCTGATGCATTGACACTGATTTCAGGATCGCCGTTGTCAGCGGTATAGTCAAAACTCAAAGACCAGTAATCGAGTATGCCCACGTCGGCTGATACGGCATCGCCAATATAAAGGGTCCAGGTTCCGGTCATGGATTGCCCGGCAAAGGTAGACAGGAAATCATTCGGTATATACGTTCCGCCACCAGAGCCGGCATTTTCAGCCGCTGTAAGGGCCGTATCATCGAAAATAACCGGTGAATAGTTAAAGTCTAGACTTGTGCCACAACAACCGGAACCGTCGTCAGCGGGTTCAGAGAAGCCTGGTCTTGACATAAGTGTAATTACATCGCCCTCTGCAGATTCGAGCTTCATTACCAAATCGCCAATCCAGGTGTGCTCCATTGACACTTCCACGGTCAGGCTGTTGATGTCACCAGCGTCTGCAATATCAATTGTACTGGCTGTCATAGAGGCCAGTGAACCATTGTAACCATCATCTGTAATGACTAATCCCAAACCAGGGCCAGCTGTGTATTCAATGAGGGCGGCAGACGCGGACATGGTAGACATTAATGCTGTAAAACCAACAGCGGCGGTAAACTTGTTGACTCTCATTTTTACTTCCTTACTACTAAAATGAAGATTACGGCTTGTAATATTTTTGTAATTATTTTTCACACCTGCAATATGAGGGCCGTTTCTTAATTTCATAAATAATTCAATCAATTAGTTTTAGGTAAAGCGAAGAAGGTAGGTGACAGTGTAAAAAAAGCTGACGTTTTTTTATACATTTTTTTATGGAGTCTTCGGTTAACATAAAGGGTTATTACGACGCAGGCTGACCTTGGGAGTTACCGTAATTGATTGGTATCAGTGGTAGGTAAGGTGAGAATAAGCGGAGTATTCTCACTAACACTCTGTTGTTAACTTTCTGTCGCCGCAAACGCTTTATCAACACTGTCGAATTTAAATTCAAAGCCCGCATCGAGTAGCTTTTGCGGAATAACCCGTTGCCCGGTGAGTAACATATCTGCTGCTTCACCCATAATTACTTTTAAAGCAAACCCTGGCATAGGCATAAACGCTGGGCGATTAAGAGCATTAGCAAAAGCCCCGACAAATGCCTTGTTGGTGACGGGCTGCGGCGCGGTTAAATTGAACGGACCGCTGCATAGGGAGTTAGTCATTAAAAAGCATATGCCTTCCACCATATCGTCGAGGTGGATCCAGGACATATACTGCTCTCCGCTGCCAATCGGCCCGCCAAGACCTAGCTTAAAAGGCAGCCGCATCTTTTCCAGCGCGCCGCCCTCAGCCGCGAGTACCACACCAGTGCGAAGCAGGCATACCCGGCAGTGCTGCTTAACTGTTTCGGCTATCTGTTCCCAGCGCTGACAGACTTCATGGGTAAACTCCTGGTGAGGCTTTGTATTATTTTCTGTTACCGGTTTGTCGCCTTGTCGTCCATAGTAGCCAATTGCCGAGCCCGAAATAAACGTATGCGGAGGGGTTGCAGATGCATTGATTCTGGTGACCAGCGCGGTGGTGATTTGCCAGCGGCTTTGGCAAATCTGATGCTTTTGCTGACTGGTCCAGCGTTTATCTGCAATGGGTTCGCCGGCAAGGTTAATAATCACATCATAGTCATCAAAATTTGCGATGGAGTCCAGGTTTTCTATCACTGATACTGCCGCAGGCAGGGTTGCACGTGCTTTTGACGCTGAGCGGCTGAGTACCGTGATGTGATGTTCAGGGGCCAGTCTGGCTATCAGACGCCGGCCGATTAGCCCTGTGCCGCCGGTAATAAAAATTTGCATACACGCTCCGTTACACTAATTACACCTGGCCTTTGCTCCCAGGACTACCTAATTCGGGTTAAATCTGGTAGCGTGACATTTTGTCTGCGAAACCAGTATTTTATGTCAACTCTGTCGCCAACCGCTAAAGCCTTGCTGATTTTTGCCAGCCTGATAGTCATACTGGCCGGTATCAAAGCCGCCAGTACCATTATGGTGCCGTTCTTTTTGTCCGGCTTTATCGCTATTGCCTGTGGCCCTTTGATACTATGGATGTCGAAATACCGCATCCCGCGTTGGCTGTCTATTACTCTGGTTATACTGTTAATTGTGGTATTTGGTTTCATGCTGGCGGGGTTAGTGGGCCAATCACTGGCGGAATTCCGCGAAAATATGCCCCAATACCGCGAAAAGCTCTCTGGCGAATTCACCTGGGTGGTCAATCAGCTCGCGCGATTCAATATCCATGTAGATAAAGATTTGATTGTGTCATACCTCGATCCGGGGATGGCTATGTCTATGGTGACAAACTTTTTAAGCGGCATGGGCGGCGTGCTGTCTAATCTGTTTTTAATCCTGTTAACCGTAATTTTTATGCTGTTTGAGGCAGAGGGCATTCCAAGACGGTTGCACATTGCGCTCTCTGATCCGCAAATGAAGATGCACCATATCGACCGTTTTATTCAGTCGGTTAACAGCTATCTGGCGATTAAAACCGTGGTGAGCCTGGTCACAGGTCTGCTTGCTGGTACCTGGCTGTATATTCTGGGCGTTGATCATTTCCTGCTCTGGGGCGTACTGGCTTTCCTGTTTAACTATATTCCCAATATCGGTTCTATTATTGCAGCAGTGCCGGCAGTCTTAATGGCGCTGGTTCAGTACGGCGGCGGCGAAGCCGGGCTGGTGGCGTTAGGTTTCGTTGTTATAAACACCGTGATGGGCAATGTGGTTGAACCGCGTTTTATGGGCCGAGGTTTAGGACTGTCAACGCTGGTGGTGTTCCTGTCGTTAATTTTCTGGGGTTGGTTGCTGGGTAGTGTGGGTATGCTGCTTTCTGTGCCGCTCACCATGATTGTGAAGATTGCGCTGGAGTCACGGGAAGAAAGTCGTTGGCTGGCTATTTTACTCTCCAGCGATGGCGAAGCGGTACTCGATGAGGCAAATTGTCAATCTGCTAGCGCGGGGCCGGCAAAGTAATCTTAACCCTGGCACCGCCGAGTGTAGCGCGGTTAATGGTCAGCTTGCCTTCGTAGGCGGTCAGTAAGTCGGTCACAACGGCCATCCCTATGCCCTGGCCATCGGTGTAGGCATCGAGTCTTTGCCCGCGGTTAAGCAGTCGCTCGACTTGTTCTGCAGGGATCCCTGGGCCGTCATCATCGATGTGGAGTTCTGTCTGACGGGATAGTTGCCTGACAGAAACCACCACCTCTTTGCGAGCTGCCTTACAGGCGTTATCCATCAGGTTACCGAGAATTTCCATTAAATCGGTTTTATCACCAAAAAACAGTCCCTCATCGCCGTTGGCGCTGAGCTTTAAGTTTTTGTCGCGATAGACCTTATTCAGTGCGGCGATTAATTGCTGTACCACCGGCATCACCGGTTCGCCCTGGCTCCAGGCAGATGCACCGGCAGACGCACGTTTCAACTGGCGCTTAATTAATGTGTCAATTTGTTGCAGAGGTTCTTTAGCGGAGTCGGGCAGGGCCGCCGTACCAAGGGCTACCGCCAGGGGCGTTTTGAGGCTGTGGGCCAAATCGCCCAGACTGTTCTTGTATCGCTCCCGTTGTTCAGCTTCGCCGGCCAGCAACTGGTTAATGCTTTGCTTTAGCGGTGCAAACTCCGCTGGATAATCTTCGGTTAGCCGGGTCTGATTGCCGCCACTGGCCTGTTGTATTTCACCAATGAGTAAACGTACCGGCTTAAGCAAGGTGTTCATACCAATAATCAGAACAACCAGCAGGCCAGCGCCAAGCGCGCCGAGGTATTGCCAGACGGAGCGCAGAAAGGCATCACGTTCTTGCAGAAAATCACGTCGGTCGTTAAACACGTAAAAGCTTACCGGAATGTATTGGTCGCCATTATCGAACTCGGCGGTAAAGGCGTAGGCGAAATACTCACTACCAGAGTCGTCCAGGGCATACTGAGGAATAAATACCTCATCGCCGATAGCTGGTGTTGCCATCAGCGAGTCAAAAACGGTGTAAACGCTGGAAGCGGATTGCCATACCAGTTGATTATTAACGCTAATAGCACCCACATATCCAGAATCGGGCAGGTTCAGTTGCTCATCGTAGAGCATTTGTGGCATCAGGCTCTCACCGTCCTCAAACTCAAATACCGAAATCATCGCCAGGTTCATCAGCTTCAGTTCGTTATACTTGGCCTGAAGCAAACTGGAGGTGTACGCTTTGGAAAGCGTTAAAACGGTAACGGGTATAAAAATGCCCAGGGCGAGTATGGCAATAAGCAAACTGCGCAGCCGCAGCGACAGATTAGGCATCGATTAGCTGCCGCTGGCATCCTGGGCCAGTTCCCGGCTGATTCGGTAGCCTCTGCCTCTGAGCGTTTCGATAGGCTTGAGTGTGCCTTCGGGGTCGAGCTTGCGACGTAAGCGACCGACAAACACTTCAATCACGTTACTGTCGAGATCAAAGTCCTGATCGTAAATATGCTCGGTGAGTTCGGTTTTGGAAATCACTTTCTGTGGATGGAGCATAAGGTATTCCATCACTTTGTATTCATAAGCAGTGAGATCCAAAGCGCGGGCATTCACGCGGATCTCTTTAGCCTGCATATCCAGTACCACCGGGCCGAATTCAATGGTCGAGCTGGCCTGGCCGGAAGCTCTGCGGATAAGGGCTTTGACCCGGGCGAGTAGTTCTTCGTTATGAAAGGGTTTGGTCAGGTAATCGTCGGCGCCGGCATCCAGGCCTTCTACCTTTTCCTGCCAGCGGTCGCGGGCAGTAAGGATCAGCACCGGAGTGCTGACATCGCTGCTACGAGCCTGACGAATAACGTCGAATCCGTCGAGTTTAGGCAAACCAATATCAATAACTGCCAAATCGTAATTGACTTCTTTTAGCTGGAATAGCGCTTTTTCACCATCATCGGCAAGATCAACGCTAAACCCCTGTTGCTGGAACAAACTATCTAACTGCATCAGCAGACGGCTATCGTCTTCTGCGACTAAAACTCTCACTAATTATCATCCTTGCGCTTGCTGGGTTTAACCTTACCAGATCGTTTGTCCACATCGAGCGAGACAACGCGGCCTGATTTTTTAAGCATTTTTACCCGGTAGGAGCTCTTTTTAGGGTCGACTTTCAATACCCGGCCCTCAACATGACGTTTGGCCTGTTGTGCCGCCTGAGTTGAATTTTTCACGGGTTTTTCATTGTCTTGCCGGGCCATTGCGCCAGGAGCACAGAGGGTCAGCATCACAAGCAATACACCGGTAACAACGCTTTTGAACATGTCACTCCACTCGTTGGGTACTACCCAATTACTAGTTATTATCAGCAGGATAACCCGGTCAGGCTGAATATTGTCTGAATTGTGCTACGGCTCATCCCGAGCGCCAGGGCACAACTTAAAGTCGGGCTAGTGTAATTATAGTACCACCGGGGGAGAAGAGCGCAAAGCCTGTGCTTGCTTTGCGCAACAGAGGGGAGAATTAAGGTAACACTTTCTTGTAGGGTTTAACGATAACCTCCTGATAAACCCCTGCATCGATATACGGATCGGCATCCGCCCAGGCCTGAGCATCTTCCAGGCTGGCAAACTCAGCAACTACCAGTGAGCCGGTGAAGCCGGCGCTGCCAGGATCTTCACTGTCAATAGCGGGGAAAGGACCGGCTATCAGCAGACGGCCGTTATCTTTTAATTCATTCAGGCGAGCCAGATGCGCCGGGCGAGCGGCTAAGCGCTCGGCCAGGGTGTCCGGCTTGTCGGTGGCACAAATCATATAATACATGGCTTACTTCCCTGTAGCGGCTTTCATTGCTGTTACAAACTCACCAAGTGAAGCCAGCATGGCTGGAACATCATCGAGGTTTTGCGCAATAATATTAACGGTGGCAGAGCCTGAAATTGCCCCGGCAGCACCGCTTTCAATGGCGTGTTTTACCTGTTCTGGATTCGAGATCCCAAAACCGAGCAGGGGCGGTGCAGCATTAACACTGGTGAGTCGCTCTATTAACGACGCAGCTGGCATTGTGGCTGCGGTTTCTGCACCGGTAACACCAGCCCGGCCCAGCAAATAAGTATAGCCAGCTGATAAGTCACCAATGGCCTTAAAAGTGGCATCAGTAGCGTTTGGCGGCGCGATAAGAATTTGCTTGATGCCGTTGGCGTTTGCCGTATCGATGAAGCGCTTGGCTTCACGAATAGGCACGTCAGCAATCAGAATCGAGTCTACACCGGCATCGGCGGCTTGTGCATAAAAGCCTTCCACGCCTTTGGCTAATACCAGATTACTGTAGAGCAATAACCCAATGGGTACATCCGGGTACTTAGCCCGAATACGCTTGAGTAATTCAAAACACGCAGTGGGCGTAACGCCGCTCTCCAGCGCTCGAATACTGGCCTTTTGAATGGTCGGGCCGTCGGCTACCGGATCAGAAAAGGGGATCCCCAGCTCTAGCGCATCGGCGCCGCTTTCAATCAACTGCGTGATGATTTGCTCAGAGGTTTCAAGGTTCGGGTCACCGATCATCACAAATGGCACAAACGCGCCCTGACTTTGCTCGTCTAAATGAGCAAACATCGCTGCATATCTATCCATTAGCCTGATCTCCTAAAATACTGATTACGTGACCCAGGTCTTTATCGCCACGGCCAGACAAATTCACCACAATGACGGTTTCTTCTTCGGCTTCATCAGCCATGTTTAAGGCGTAGGCCAGCGCGTGAGAGGACTCAAGGGCCGGAATAATACCTTCTTTACGGGCCAGTAACTGGAAGGCATTGAGCGCTTCCTCGTCGGTTACCGACACATACTCAGCGCGGCCGATATCAGAAAGATACGCATGCTGTGGGCCAACGGCCGGATAATCCAGACCCGCTGATACCGAGTAACTTTCTTCAATCTGGCCATCCGGGTTTTGCATAATATAGGTGTAGGCGCCGTGCAGTATACCCTTAGTGCCTTTGCCAATCGCGGCACCATGATCTTTGGTATGTACGCCTTTACCGGCTGGTTCTACACCGACTAAGCGAACCGATGGCTCATCGATAAAGTCAGCAAACATGCCAATCGCATTAGAGCCACCGCCTACACATGCCACAACAGCGTCTGGCAGGCGACCTTCTTTCTCTAAAATCTGTGCACGGGTTTCTTCACCAATCATACGGTGGTATTCGCGTACGATGGTCGGGAACGGGTGAGGGCCCGCTGCCGTGCCGAGCAGATAATGAGCTTTGTCGTAATTGGCAGACCAGTCACGCAGTGCTTCGTTTACCGCGTCTTTTAAGGTGCCTGAACCAGAGTCTACCGGGATCACCTCTGCGCCCATTAAACGCATTCTGAAAACGTTAGGCGACTGCCGCTCAACGTCTTTCGCGCCCATGTAAATACGTGCTTTCAGGCCCAGTAACGCACACGCCAGCGCGGTTGCCACGCCGTGCTGACCAGCACCGGTTTCGGCGATAACCTCGGTTTTACCCATACGTTTGGTAAGTAGTGCCTGACCCAATACCTGATTGGTTTTATGCGCGCCGCCGTGAAGTAAATCTTCACGCTTTAAATACAGTTTAACGTTAGGGTTAGACACCAGATTACGGGTCAGGAACATGGACGTTGGACGTCCCGCGTAATCTTTTAAAAGTGACATAAACTCCGCATTAAATTCCGGATCGTCTTTCGCATCCAGGAACGCTTGTTCAAGCTGATCCAGTGCGGGGATAAGCAGCTCAGGCACATACATGCCGCCGTATTCCCCAAATTTTGTATCTAATTGATTCATGAAATGTCCTGTTGAATATATCGGCCGGTTAATACTGGCGACAAATAGTAAAGAGTTCGCTGACCTGCTGTGCAGATTTGTTGCCCGGGCTGTCTTCTACCCCCGAGTTTACATCAACAATGGCAACGCCGGTTGCCTGTGCAGCAGCAATATTCTGTGGATTGATACCACCTGCTATAACAAGTTTTTCGAGTTCAAGCTCATTGTGGATCACTGACCAGTCAAATTGCTGGCCGGTACCACCGGTTTGTTTGCCAACCTGACAATCCAGCAGCACTTTATCCAGTGTTTCATCATCCAGCAACGCATGAGTCAGGTAAGGTAACTCACCGGCAACGCCAATGGCTTGCCAGATTTCGCAGCCCTCGGGCAGGTTTGCCCGTAAATGCTGGCGGTACATGGTATCTTCATCACCATGCAGTTGCACGGCTTTAAGGCCCAGTTCGTTAGCGATTTCAAGTACCATTTCAAGGGGCTGATTGACGAACACACCAACGTAGTTACCTGCAGTGGCAGCAACAATGTCACGTGCCTGATCGGCTGTTACGCAGCGTTTGGAGTGAGCAGCAAAAATTAATCCGCAATAGCTCGCACCACATGCAAAGGCATGACGTACCTGTTCCGGCTGAGTCATGCCGCAAACTTTAACCGTACCGTAAACCAGTTGTTTGACGGCCTGAGGCAGGTCCTGTTGTGCCATTAAGGCGCTGCCTACCAAAAAGCCCCGACACAGCGGCGCGAGGCGCAGCACGTCCTGATGGGTATAAATGCCGGACTCGCTGATCACCACATGTTCATGGGTTGCATCTTTTAGCATGGGGACCAGTTTTTCAGTTGTCGCCAAATCGGTTGACAGGTCGCGCAAATCGCGGTTGTTAATACCAATAATTTTGGCTTTTAACGCAATCGCACGATGCATTTCTTCTTCGTTACTGACTTCGGTAAGAATATCCAGGCCCAGTGAGTCGGCCACCGCCGCAAGCTGTTGGTAGGTTTCATCATCTAGTACCGATAGCATTAATAATATGGCATCAGCATTGTAATAACGGGCCAGGTACACCTGATACTCGCAAACAAAGAAGTCTTTGTTAAGCACCGGCTGGCTAACGCGTTCTGTCACATAGGCTAAGTATTCAAATTTGCCCTGAAAGTACTTCTCGTCTGTTAAAACCGAAATGCCTGCCGCAAAGGGGGTGTAGGCCGAGAGGATTTCATCCAGATCGAACTTTTCGCGGATCAGCCCTTTTGAGGGGGAGGCTTTTTTACACTCTAAGATATACCCGGCGTTTGGGGCATTCAGGGCATCAAACAGACTTTTGGTTGATGGCGTTAACCCTTGCTTTATTTGCTCAAGAGGCGTCTCGGCCATGCGTGCTTCAATTTCGACACGTTTGTCTTCAACTATTTTCTCGAGGACGTTGCTCATGCATTTTCTTCCAATTGGCTGTGTTCAGCGATTTGTCTGATTAAATTGATGGGGGCGGCGTTCGCCATGGCATTGAGCGCCTGCTCAGCACCATCCTTAAAGGTATTGGCGTGTCCGCTGATTTTTAGCAGTGCACCGGCATTCATTGCGATAGCTTCCCGGTGGGCCTGTTCACCTTCACCGCGTAACGCGGCCTCAATCAGCTGGCGGTTTTCAACTGGCTCACCGCCAGCAATAGCGCTGATAGGCGCATGGTTCAGGCCAAAGTCGGCAGCGGTAACCGTATAGAGGGTGGTACTGCCATGATCGATTTCTACCACCTGAGTGGGGCCGTGTAATGATAGCTCATCCAGTCCGTCACCGTAGACGATTAACGCTTTGCGTTGTCCCATCAGTGTAAGAGTTTGCGCGTAGATATCCAGTAGCTCCGGAGTATAAACGCCATACACACCAAACGTCGGGCCGGCCGGGTTGGCCAGTGGGCCCAGAATGTTAAACAAAGTGCGGGTTTTCATCTCAGCACGCACCGGCGCCGCAAAGCGCATACCGGCATGATAGACCGGCGCAAACAAGAAACAGAAATTCACCTCATCCAGGCACTTGCGTGCCACCTCAGGTGTAATATCAAGCTTTATACCGCATTCACGGAAGAAGTCAGCCGAGCCGGATTTGCTTGATACGCTGCGGTTACCATGTTTGGCGACCTTAACACCACAACTGGCAGCTACCAGCGCCGCGGCGCTGGAAATATTGATAGTATGATGGCCATCACCACCGGTGCCAACGATATCACCAAATTCGTAATCCGGTGTGGGAAAAGGGCGTGCATTAGACACCATGGCACTGGCTGCTCCGGCAATTTCGTTGGGGGACTCGCCGTTAATCTTAAGTGCGGTCAGTAAGGTGGCGAGCTTTACTTCGGAAAGCTCACCGTGCATCACCTGATTAAATACCGAAAACGACTCGGCCTGGGTCAGGTTCTGACCGTCGAAGAGTTTTTCAATTACCTTGCTGTAGTCAGCCATGAGTTAATCCTCTTTGGTCAGGTAATGAATGCTTTGCAGCAGCAGGCGACTGCCCTCTGCCGTTAGAATGGACTCCGGATGAAACTGGAATCCAAGCATTTTATCGTCGGACTGATAGACCGCCATAACCGTGGTACCGACTTTGGCCAGTGGTGTTAAGCCTTCAGGTAACTCCAGCGCCATCAGCGAGTGGTAGCGGGCGACATGAAGCGGCTGCGGCATACCTGCAAACATGGCCTCTCCGGTATGGGTAATGGCCGATGATTTACCGTGCATCACATCTTCAGCGCGGCCAACGGTGCCGCCATAATGGGCGACGATGGCCTGATGGCCAAGACAAATTCCGAGTACCGGAAAATGGCCCTGGACCAGGCTTAACAGCTCCGGCATACAACCGGCTTCATGCGGTGCACCAGGCCCCGGGGATAATAGCAATAAAACCGGCCCATTTTCAGCCTGCAATTGCATTTTTTCGAATAACATTCTGGCGTCAACATTATTGCGGTACACCACAATATTCAATTCCATGGTGCGCAGCTCATCGACCAGGTTGTAGGTAAAAGAGTCGACGTTATCTAACAGAAAAACGGTGATAGGCTGGCTCATTATGATTCTCCCTGAACGTTTACTGAGGATTTCACTGCGTTGATGACGGCCTGTGCCTTGTTACGGGTTTCATCTGCTTCTGCCTGTGGGTCGGAATCATACACTACGCCAGCCCCTGCCTGTATGTAGGCGCGGCCGTTTTTAACAAAAGCGGAGCGGATGACAATACAGGTATCCATATCGCCATCGTTATTCAGGTAACCTACGGCGCCACCGTAGCTGCCGCGACGTTTGTGCTCGACCTTGCGAATTAACGAAGCTGCACTGACTTTAGGCGCGCCTACCAGGGTGCCCATATTCATGCAGGCCTGATAGGCATGCAGCGCATCCAGATCGTGGCGTAACTGGCCAACCACGCGTGATACCAGGTGCATTACGTGGGAATAGCGGTCCACTTTAAGTAAGTCTTTCACATAACGGGTGCCCGGCTCAGACACTTTGGCTACATCATTACGGGCCAGGTCTACCAGCATCAGGTGTTCGGCTTTTTCTTTCTGATCTTCACGCAGGTTAAGCTCAATGCGGCTATCCATATCATGGTCTATCTCGCCATTCGCGCGTTTGCCACGGGGGCGGGTGCCGGCAATAGGATAGATTTCCACAACATTGCTTTGTGCAGTGTATTTAAGGGCTGACTCCGGCGATGCACCAAAAATAGTAAACTCAGCATCCTGCATGTAAAACATATAAGGGCTGGGATTTTGTTTTTTCAGAGCGGCGTAGGCGGTAAGTGGTGCGGGGCAGGGCAGAGAAAACGTTCGGGACGGCACAACCTGAAAGATATCGCCGGCCAGAATATGTTCTTTTAAGGTCAGCACGTCGTTGCAGTACTCTTCGTCCGATTTATCCACTTGTAAGGACGTGGGCTCACTCACAGCAACCGGCGATAAATCATGTGGCGCCAGGCTTTGTAACTCGGCGCACAGGGCCTCGAGGCGCTGAGCAATAGCAAAATAACTGGTGGCCACTTCACTGCCGCTGAACACGCTACCAAGCAATCGTGCCTGACGGGTTTGATGGTCAAAAGTGATCAGGGTCTCAGCCAGATAAAAAACATAGTCGGCGCAGTCATTATCACCTTCTTCTACTTCAGGTAGCTCTTCGAAGGTCGCCAGCAAATCATAAGCAAATACCCCACCTAAGAATACAGCATGCTGGTGGTCCCTCAGCGGCGTGATTTGCTTAACTACCATCCGCAGTACGTCGAACACGCTGGTGGATTTTAAGCGACTGTCCTCGTCGAGGTTGGCCGTTTGGGAATGGCACTGCAGGGTAATTTCAGTTTCGCTGATGATCTGGCATTTTAAGTCGGCCGGACAGCTTTCCATAAACAACGGTAACAGCCCCTTGCCGTTGGCACTTAGCGCTTGTATTGCGACGTGCTGGCCGCGGCATTCAAAGCGCAGAGCGCCATCTACCATCAGCAGACTTTGCAGATTATCCTTACTGTCTATCTCGGCTGACTCGAGCAGTAACGCATGAGGCTTTTCGCCACACAGCTGGGCAAATGCCGCTAAGGGATCATTGACGTAGGTTGCTGTCCTCTCAATGGTTTCCACTTTTCCCGGGACCATGCCTAATTCGGCCAAACTCATCTTTTTTCTCCGGTTAAAAATTAAAAAAAAGGCCCGTAACATTACGGGCCTTTTTTGTTTGTATTGCGCACTAACGCTCACACCGCCCGTTATCGAAGGGAGTGCCACCACCAGATAGTTGCCATTACGGCGCTGTGTTGTGGTTGTTTAAGCATTAGTTTCCTGTCTCGTTGTTTTAATTTGATATCTTCGATAGGCATCGAAGCATTCAATCCGTATACTGTGCTATAGAAGAAAACAAAAACCCATTTGTGTCAACCATAAATTTGAAATTACATGAAAATTGACTTGCACAGTCACACCACTTTCTCGGATGGCCGCTTAACGCCAGCCGAACTTATTCAGCGTGCGCAAACCATGCAGGTTGATGTACTGGCTATTACCGATCACGACAGTACATATGGCCTTGCGGATGCTCACGCTGCGGCTCAGGAGCATTACCCGGCACTAAGGATTATTGACGGCGTTGAAATCTCCACGCGCTGGCACAGTTTTGAAATCCATATTGTCGGTTTAAATATCGATACCGGGCACCCGGCACTGCAGGCATTTTTGGCAGACCAGCAGCAAAAACGTGAAGAACGTGCGGCTAAAATTGCTGATAAGCTGGCAAAATGCGGTTTTGAAGGTACTCTGGAAAGAGCGCGCCGTTATGCTGGAGTAGGCCAGATCACCCGGGCGCACTTTGCCCGTGTGCTGGTGGATAATTTCCAGGTCGCGACCTTAGAGAAAGCCTTTAAGCTGTATCTGGGCAAAGGAAAGCGTGCGGCTGTGAAGGCCGAGTGGCCGGATATCGCTGCGGCGGTAAAGGTGATTCAACAGGCGGGAGGCCGGGCGGTACTGGCGCATCCCATTCATTACGACATGACCACCAAATGGCTGCGCCGGCTAGTCGCAGAGTTTGCTGAGGCGGGGGGCGATGCCGCAGAAGTGGTGTTTCCCGGTATGAGTGCCGAGAAACAAACCCTGTTGCAGTCTATTGTAGCTGAATATGAACTGCTGGCATCGGCTGGCTCTGATTTTCATTTTCCCGGACGCTGGACTGAGCTGGGACGTTGTCAGTTAAAGTCAGACACACTCACGCCGGTCTGGCATGACTGGAATTTAGCAGTGAGTCAATCCTCACTAAAGGACCCTGTATGAGTCAGTTTTTTTACGTACACCCTGATAATCCGCAGTCACGCCTGATCAAACAGGCAGTTGAACTCATTCGCCAGGGTGAGGTGGTGGTTTATCCTACCGACTCCGGTTATGCCATAGGCTGTCAGATGGATGACAAACGGGCGCTGGATCAGCTTTGTCGCATCCGGCAGATAGCGAATGAACACAATTTTTCACTTATGTGCCGGGACATGTCTGAGCTTTCGGTGTACGCCAAGGTAGATAATGTGGCCTTTCGGATGCTCAAAAATAACACGCCGGGGCCCTATACCTTTGTGTTGAAAGCGACCCGCGAAGTACCTAAGCGGTTACAGAATCCCAAACGCCGTACCATCGGGATCCGGGTGCCGGACAATATTATTGCGCTGGCATTGCTTGAGGAACTTAATGAGCCGCTCATGTCGACCTCGTTAATTCTGCCCGGACAATCGCTGGCAGAGTCAGATCCTGACGAAATTCGCGATAAGCTGGAAAAACAGGTAGGCCTGATAATTCATGGCGGATATCTGGGTGAACAGCCCACTACAGTGATTGATCTTAGCGAAGGTGAACCTGTAGTGGTACGTGAAGGCAGCGGCGATGTGACGCCGTTTTTATAACACGGTAAATCAGACCTTTTATGAGCAATAGCGACGAGCCATCCTCAACCCTCGCCACACCGGTGCAGCAGCCGCTGCCACTGGCCTTTGTGAATGGCGAAGCGGTGATTGAAAAACCGGAGGATTTGTATATTCCGCCGGAAGCGCTGGAGGTGATCCTGGAGTCTTTTGAAGGCCCGCTGGACTTATTGCTGTATTTAATCCGCAAACAGAAATTTGATATTACTACTATGCCGGTGGCGGAAATTACCCGTCAGTACATGGAATACGTAGAAGTTATGCAAACCCTTAAACTGGAGTTGGCGGCAGAATACCTGTTGATGGCTGCTATCCTGGCCGAAATTAAGTCACGATTATTACTGCCAAGTCGCAGTAATGAAGAAGACGATGAGGAAGACCCGCGAGCGGCACTGATACGACGTTTGCAGGAATATGAGCTCATTAAGCAAGCGGCAGAAGACCTCGATCTGCAGCCGCGTATGGAGCGCGATCTGTTTAGCGTCAGCGTGGAGCCATCCGCCGATATCCAGCCAGTGATAATCCAGCCGGACGTGTCGCTACAGGAACTGGTAATGGCCTTTTCGGCTGCCATACAGCGTGCTGCCGCATTTGAGCATCACCACATCACCCCGGAAGCCCTCAGTACCCGGGAGCGTATGAGTAAAATTTTGCAGTTACTCAATGCCGAAGAGTATACCCCGATGGAAGCACTGTTTACCGCAGAAGAGGGGCGGGCCGGCGCGGTGGTAACCTTTCTGGCCATTTTAGAACTGGTTAAAGGGCAGAGTATTCATCTGGTACAGGCTGGGCCGTTTGCCCGCATTCATGTGAAGTTAGGTAGTTTTGAAGCACCATGAAAAAAATCAACAGTGAACAGCTTAAACAGCTTATCGAGGCAACTATCTTTGTCTCGGATCAACCGGTTTCCGTGGATAAATTAAAAAATACTGTACTGGCCGATTTCACCGTCAGTGATAAAGCGATACAATCAGCCGTGAGCGCCCTGCAGCTGGATTATCGCCCGCGCGGTATTCAACTGGTCGAGGTGGCCAGTGGTTACCGGTTTCAGTCATTGGATAGCCTTAGCCCCTGGCTGAGTCGTCTGTGGCAGGAAACCAGTCCCAAATATTCCCGGGCGATGTTAGAAACGCTTGCACTGATTGCCTATCGACAACCCATAACCCGGGGAGAGATAGAGCAGGTGCGTGGAGTGGCGGTTAGCAGCAACATTATTAAAACACTGACTGAACGTGAGTGGATTAAAGTGATTGGCCATAAGGAAGTACCCGGTCGGCCCGCGCTGTATGCTACGACTAAACAATTTTTAGATTATTTTTCGCTGAAGTCACTCAGTGACTTACCTAATGCCGAGGATTTTATGGCCTCGCTTGATGCGACACAAAACGTTACTCACGTGTTGCATGATGAGCAGGGCTCCCAGACGCAAGGTGATAGCGACAACCAAAAAGAGTCAATACACTAATGACAGAGAAATTACAGAAGGTACTTGCCAACCATGGCATGGGCTCACGCCGTGAAATGGAGCGCTGGATTGAGCAGGGCCGCATATCGGTGGATGGCACCGTGGCAAAATTGGGCGATCGGGTTGATGCAACAGCGCAAATCCGCGTCGACGGCCACATTTTATCGCGCAGCAATGAAGAGCCGGTTTGCCGGGTGCTGATGTACAACAAACCGGAAGGTGAGTTATGTACCCGAATTGATCCCGAGGGCCGCAATACCGTATTTGACCGCCTGCCGGCAATCAGTCAGGGACGCTGGATAGCCGTAGGTCGACTGGACATTAACACCAGCGGCTTATTACTGTTTACTAATGATGGTGAGATGGCCAACCGCCTGATGCACCCCCGTTGCAAGATTGAACGTGAATATGCCGTGCGTATCTTCGGTGAAGTGCCGCCAAAAGCGCTGCAGGTGCTGAAAAAAGGCGTGAAGCTTGAAGATGGCATGGCTAAGTTTAATACCATAAAGCCCCGCCCGGCTACCGACGAAGAGAGCATGAACAACTGGTTTAATGTTACCCTGGAAGAGGGCCGTAACCGTGAGGTTCGTCGTTTATGGGAGTCTCAGGATTGTCAGGTGAGCCGTTTGATTCGGGTTCGTTACGGACCGGTAGAACTGCAAAAACGCTTGCCGCAAGGCGCCTGGGTGGAATTGCCGTTGAGTGACGTGAACGCGTTACGCCATATGGTGCAGCTACCGGCTGAAAACGAAAGTATGGTAGATGAACGCCAGACTAAGCTTGACCATGCCCGTCTGAGTCGCATGCGTCGTTCAGTTAAAAAACATAAAATCCGCAAAGAACGGGTTCACCAACGCCGTCAGTTTTAATCCTTCGGCCGGGCTAACCCTGTTTGCAACACATGTAGCGGTTAGCCTTATTGCGCCAGCAACTTTTCTATTTCCTGTTGAATTGATTCCGGACTGGTTTGCGGGCCAAATCGCGTGATCGTGGCACGGTCTTTACTGATCAGGAACTTGGTGAAATTCCATTTTATAGCCTTGGTACCAAACAGGCCTGGTGCCTGAGCTTTCAGGTATTTATACAACGGACTGGCAGCGGAGCCATTAACCTCAATTTTCTTCATCACCGGAAAAGTAACGCTGTAATTGAGGCTACAAAAGGACTGAATGCTGGCATCATCACCGGGCTCCTGCTGACCGAACTGATTGCAGGGAAAGCCAAGTACGACCAGCCCCTGATCTGCATATTGCTGATGTAACGCCTCTAGCCCTTCGTACTGAGGCGTAAAGCCGCATTTACTGGCCGTATTGACGATAAGCAATACTTTGTCGTCAAAGGCCTGCATGGAAATATCGTCACCATGACTATTCTGAACAGTTAAATCTAAGAATTGTTGCATTACATTGCCGAGCTCTTGTAGCGGACTTTTGATGTCATTGTATCTGGAATTTCAAGCTTAACATCACGTTCTAAAATAATCTCACCGTTTAACCGGACGGTATCAGTAATTGATAACGTCGGAGTTGAATGGTTGTCATTATTTTCCGGATCGTTATAAATGATATCCCCTTCGATAACACTATTGCCACTAATACTGATATCGCCGTTAACCGTCTCAATGTTGTCTGTGAGAGTGAGTTCGGCGGCTTTAATGTCTCCATTTACGGTAATCAGGCTGCCGTCAACTTTTGCTCCGGAGCCCAGGATGATATCACCATTAACCGATTCGATACCGTCGCCTGAAACCAGTTGCTGTCCGGCTTCAATATCACCATTCACTACGGTAATTCCGTCAATTTCACAAAAATCGCCAACGGTAACACCACCGTTAACGGTGGTTAGTTCATCCGCTTTAACATTATCGCTGAGGGTAATGCCGCCATTTACCGTAGTCAGCGAACCTACCTGTCGATTTTCCGACACACTGATGCTACCGAAGACCCGGTTAACATTGCCATCATAGTCGGAAGAGTTATGACCGCCGACATTGATAACACAACCAGAAAGCGCTGTACCAATCACAAAGCAAACGGGAGCCAGACGGAGCGTGTTTTTTAAACGATTTTTCATAATGCATTTGATCAGATTAAATTAAAGACCGGCCAACCTTAGCATGGCGGCTGTAGAGGACGAACTTTAAAATAATTTCAAAATATTTCTGACGCGGTAGCGGAGCAAGGGAGACAAGAGGGAGTTGTGTTCAACAAAGTAAGGGGGGGCTGTTGGCTTGCTCAGTCATTCAGGAGAGCAAGCCATGCTGAATGACGTTATTGTTCAAGCGGCGTATTGAAATCCTCAGACAGTTCAAAATCGCTTTCTACGGTTTCAACGCGGTCGTCATTAAAGGTAATAACCAGGCTTTTCTCGAAATCTTCACCGCGTTTTTCCATACCGCGCTTCATTTCATAGTAGTAATACCAGGTGTCTTTATCGAAAGCGTCTTTAAGAATCGGACGGCCCAGAACAAACTCAACCTGCTCTTTTGTCATTCCAATGCGCAGTTTTTTTACGTCCTGCTCGTCCAAAAAGTTACCTTGAGGAATATCTATCCGGTAAATCCAGTTAGAACATGCAGTTGATAAAAAACTAAGTGAAAGCACAACAATCAGGTGAGACAGCTTCATTAACAGATAAATCCAATTATTACAGTAAGTATTCGTTATTATTTTGTCTGCATGCCAGGCTGTCAGGCGCTTTGGACAGTCGTTGCAGACGCAATCGGTGCCGAGCATGCTAATCGCTCAACACCGGCACGTCAACTTTGACCAATGAATTGCAATTTAGTTCGCCAGCGCATTATCAAGTAATTCCTTGGCATTAGCCAGCGCATTAGGGGTAATTTTATCACCCGCCAGTAAACGTGCCAGCTCATCAATTCTGGCTTGTTCCGTAAGCGCTAAAATATGAGTTTGGGTTTCGCTGTTTTCGGTGGTTTTGGTTACAAACAGCTGATTATGCGCCTGGGCCGCAACCTGCGGTAGGTGGGTAACACACATGACCTGATTTTCTTTACCCAGACGGCGTAATAACTGACCTACTATCGAAGCCGTGGGGCCGCTGATACCGGTGTCCACTTCGTCAAAAATCATCGTGGGGGTCAGGCTGGTATCACGGCTGATCACCTGTAACGCCAGGCCAATTCTGGATAATTCCCCGCCTGATACTACTTTATCCAGTCGATCCTGCGGCTGCCCCGGGTTCGTCGCCACTTTCATTACCACTGTATCCATACCCATTGCAGAAGGACGTGCCTGTTCACCGTAGGTCACATCAATATAGAATTCTGCATGGGGCATGTTTAAGGTGCGGATCTGAGTCTGAACCATCCCGGCTAACTTTCCAGCGGCATCACAGCGGCTTTGTGAAAGTTTTTCACTGGCGGCAATATACTCAGCATGGCTGCTTTCCAGCTCTTCCTGCAGAGCTGTCAGTCTTTCAGTATCAGCACTCAGACCGGCCAGCTCTTCAGCTAGTTGCTGGTGATGCTCGTACAGCGCTTCGGGCATAACCTGATGCTTTCGGGCCAGTTCCATGGCCTGGGCAAAGCGCTTTTCAACCTGCTGCAAACGCATTGGATCGATTTCCAGTTGATCACAATAACTGCGGAGCTCATTGGCCGATTCTTCCACCTGAATGGCAGCTTCGTTTAGCATTGCCACTATGGGGGTTAATGCCGGGTCGTGATCTTCCAGATTACTGAGTTTATCAATGCTGGTCTGGATAGCCGACAACGCGTTAAATTCGTCGGCTTCATATAAATGATAAAAGCTCTTTTGCGCTTCCTCGAGCAGGGTCTGGCCATTGCTCAGGCGCTTGTGTTCAGCTTCAAGCTCACCGAACTCGCCTTCCGCCAGAGCAAACTCGTCCAGCTCAGCTACCTGATAGCTTAACAATTGCTCTCTGTCGGCACGTTGCTGGGCAGCCTGTTCCAGAGCGCTTAGTTCTTTTGCCAGTTGTTGCCAATGCTTGTATGCCGATGCCGTTGCGGAGAGTAACGGGCCGTGCTCGGCAAAATCATCCAGCAGTTTGCGTTGTACGTCGTCTTTTAATAACTGCAGGTGAGTATTCTGCCCGTGGATCGCCAGTAAAAACTGCCCCAACTGTTTCAGTTGCTGAAGCGCAACCGGCACACCATTAATAAACGCCTTTGAGCGGCCTTCTTTCGAGATCAGTCGACGAATAAAGCAGGTGTTGGGATCGTCATCCAGAACAACGTCATTCTCATCCAACCAGGCTCTCGCCAAAGGCGCGTCAAGCAGCGAAAAATAAGCAATGATCTCTGCCTTATCAGCGCCTTTTCTTACTGCCGATGCATCGGCTCGCTCACCAAGGCATAGGCTTAACGCGTCTATAGCAATGGATTTACCTGCACCGGTTTCACCGGTCATCGCTGTCATGCCGTTCTCAAAGGCAATGTTGATTTCTTTTACTACAGCGAAGTTTTTAACCGATAAATGCGATAACATAAATGCCTCACAGTTGACTAGATGAATATACAGTACGTGTAAATATATACAGTATTTCTGGTGAGATAAATGCTGCTTAGCGCAATTCCCATGATTAATCTGGCAAGAGGCTGATAATGCTATAAAAAAAGTTTTTACAGAAGCTATAGCAGGGTAACATTTGTGGTGTAGTTAATTAAACCTGGCTATATCAATGCCTATTTATACCTTTCATCAGTGGGTAAATATCAGGTACCTGAAAATACACGGCTTAATATTTTTCACGTATACAAATTTAAACGTTTTTAAAGAATCGTACATAGCAACTTTGTAAATCTGGCGTATAGTTTAATTTTTACCCTAATCACGTTGTCGAATGTAGATTATGAGCGCCTGTTGCCAGAGAAATTATCTTCACAACAAAGGATTGTTACTGCTCAGTGCTGTGGCACCCAATGTTTATGCCTTTCCGTCTTCCCTACAGGCGTTGTCGCCGGATCAGTTTAACCTGCTGGCCTATGCCACCATGGCCTGCGCAGGCTTATTGTTACTGGTTATTTTATTTGGTGTTTTCAAGCGAAGCCGGCTGAATAAACAGCTTAACCAGGCTAATTCACTGCTCACCGTACAGCAGGAGCGCTTAAATGCAGTTAGTGTCGGAGTTATTCTGGTAGATGAAGCATTCACAGTGACTTATGCTAATCGAACAGGTGCATATTTACTTGGCCAAAACGCCGATACAGTAAAAGGGAAAGGGCTGGCAGATTTGTTGCCGGTCGAAGCACAACAATTACTTAGTCAGGCCAGCGGCGCCAGCCGGGAACTGTCTATCCAGTGTGTGCTGGGTCAGCGGGAGAGGGCATATCGCTTGCGTATAAATCCTGCTCTCAGCCAGGCGGCAGAAGCGCATATGATGATCATTGTTGAGGATGTGCAGGATTACCAACAGCGGCTGGATGATTCTGCCGCAATGCTTGACCATGTCACTGGACTATTCGATAGCCAGAAACTGGGCCTGGCGAAAATTGACCTGGCTGCGCAACAGCTTACAGTCAACGAAAGTCTGGCCAACTGGTTCGGTATCGAATCCGGCGAGCTGCCGATTGAAGAGTTTATGCAGCGCGTAGACTCTCGCGATCAGCAAATGCTCAATGGCGCGCTGGAGCGTCTGGCGAGCGGCGAATTGCTCGAGGTCAGTACGTCTTTGCTGGCTAAAGATGACAGCCTTATACCAGTTACGTTATGTGGAGCTCTGGCAGGGCATACTGCTGAGTCTGATTCACCTGTTGCGCATATGTCAGTAGCGGATTGCCGGGAGATAACCCGCGCCAAAACAGAACGTGACGTGGCAATACAGCGTTTTAATGCACTGGTATCCACTGCTACACAGCCGGTATATTTACTCGATGCTGAGCGCAAGTTTGTCGATGCCAACCGGGCATTTCTGAGTTTGTTTGAAACCGACTTAATGTACATCAAGGGTAAACCGGTTAGCGAACTCAAGCAGTTTGATGAAGCCTTTAAGGCCCTCCATCAAACCCGGGATAAAATGACGACCAGTCGTCAGGCTATAACGGTAGAAAGAGATGACGGGCAACGCCTGTCTTTGCATGTGGTATTGCAGGCACTGGCAGGAGAGTCGGGTGCTGCTATGGGGATTATCGAGGATCGTACCGAAGTGGAAGCCCTGACCCATGATGTGGCAGAAGCCAAAGATCGCCTGAGTATGTTTACCGACCATTCACCAATGGGTATCGCGGTGTTTAACCGCGAAGGCGATATTAAAGAAGTTAACCAAACCCTCTGCCGTCAGCTGGACATGAACAGCCAGCAACTACTGTCACAGTCATTTTATCAGTTGTTCTCGGATAAAGCGGAAACCGATAAGTTAACTCAGCGGCTGGACAGGCACGATCAGGCACGAGAGTTTCCGGCCCGCTTAAAATGTGGCACCAACAAAACCTTTTCGACAACCCTGCACGCTAACAAAATCAGTGAAATCCCTGAAGAATATGTGTGCTGGATTGGTAGCCGTGAAGAGCAGGATTACCTTAACAGTCGCTTTGAGCGCCTGGTGAAGTACGCCAGTGTGCCGGTAGCTCTGCTAACCAATGATTGCTTTACGCAGTTTAACTCTGCCGCCTGTGCTTTCTTTGGTATTCAGGATGAAGAGGAAATGCTGGGCCTGCAGTTAACGGCCCCCGAGCTGCATGGCGCAACAACCAATACAGAAACCCTCTCGCAAAAGCTGGAAACCGTTGGTAGCCGCGGTCAGGTGGTTACCCTGAGCTGGCAACATCAGTATCAGCAGCGCGTGTTACCCTGCGAACTTACGCTCATTCCTATTCTCAGAGACGCTAAATTACAGGGCATAATATGTATCTGGATTGACTTGCGGGCCATTGAACAAGCCAAAGCGGCCCGAACTGAGGCAGTTAAACTTCGTGAGGCGGCAGAGCTGGAAGTTGAGGCCAAACAACAGCTACTGGCCAGTAGCCAGCATCAATTGGCGCAACAGCAGGAAGCCCTGGCAGAAACGGAGCAAACGCTGGCGCAGGCCGAACTTAAATTACAGGATGCCGAAGTTACCCTGTCGGAAAAAATTGAAACCATCTCAGAGCTCCAGCAAGCCCACAAAGATATCAGTGAGCATCTGGCCAGCCTGAAATCTGATTACACCCAAAACCGTGAAATGCTGGAAGAAAGTCAGCAGGCTAATGCTGCGCTAGAGGCGCAGCTCGAACGCTCCAGTATGAAAGTGGGCAGTCTGGAAAAACAACGCAACCAGATAGCCGATGCGCTGCAATACAGCGAGCGTAAATATCGCGAGGCGCAACAGCAACTGGAGCAGAGTCAGCAAGAGACATTGCGCCTTGAACAACAGCAGGCCGAGCAACAAAAAGCGGTTGAAAATTATGTGGCAGAAATCGCCGGTTTACAGGCTTCCATTGAAGATAAAGACAAGCAGATTGGTGATGTCAGCGGGCAGATAGCCGCTTTACAATCACAGTTAACCAGTTCCAGTGAAGCATCGGAAAAATTGCGTGAGCAATTGGCCAACCAGCGTAAAGCGAGTGAACAGGCAGAGCAGGAACGCCGGGAGCTGGCGATGGCCTATCAGAAAATGCAGGCTGAAGCCGAGGGCAAAGCGCGCCATATCGACCACTTGCAGCACGAGATGGAAATGCTCGAGGCGATGTCATCCCAGCAGAAAGGCGATATGCAGGCCCACGCCGAACAACTGGCAAAAGAGCTCGAGGCCAAACAGTCACAGCTGCAATCAACACAAACGGCACTGGCTGAAATCAAGCAGCAGGCCGAACAGGATAAACAGGAAAAAGCCGCCCAGCAGGAACGCTTGGCACAGCTGCAGAATGAACTGGCTGATATAGAGAGTCGTTCGGCAGAGCAGCAGTCGAAGGTAGCTGAAGCTGATGCCCGGCGTAAGGCTGAACATGAAGCGCTGCAGCAGGCACTGCAGGCCAAGCAGGCGGAGTTACAGCAAACTGAGCAAATCCTATCAGAAGCCAAACAACAAACTGAGGCGGAAAAACAGGAAAAAGCCCGTCAGCAGGCTATCTTTGCCAAGTTGCAGAAAGAGCTCAGTGAAATGCAGCAACAATCCACTCAGCAACAGCAGGCAATCCAGCAAAGCGAGCAAAAATGGCAGAAAGAGCAGCAAAACCTGGCTAATGAGCTAGCCGCCAAGCAGGCTAAACTGGCTGCTGCAGAAGCGGAGCTGGATAATCGTCAGAAACAAATGGAAGCTGAAAAGCTTGAGCGCGAATCACAGCAAAACAAGCTGGAGCAGTTGAAATCGGAAATGGCCGATGTCGCCCAGCGCGCGGCTAAGCAAAAAGAAATGATGCTGGGTAGTGATGAGCAGTGGCGTAAGCATCACGAAGAAATTGAAGCGCAGAAACAGCAGTTACAGCAAGCACTTGAAGAAGCGCAGAGTCAAAACTCTGCGATGCAAAACAAGCTGCAGTCAAGCATGAATGAACTGGCTGATGCCGAAGAAAAGGTTTCTTTAACCCAAAGCGAAGAACAGAAGCTCCAGCAGGAGCTGAACCGCTCCAGAGAGCAGGCACAGGCACTAGAAGCAAAATTAGCTCAGCAGGAAGAGCAGGAAGCAAAACTTCAGGCGCAAGTGCAGGAGCAGCAGTCAGCCCTGAAATCGAGCCAGAGCAGTATCGAGCAGCTCGAGCAGCAGCAGCAATTGCTCACCGAGCAACTGGAAACGGTACAGCGCGAATACGCGGCGTCACAGCAATCGTTAACCCAGCAGAATTCGTCCCAGTCAGATTTACATGCACAGCTCAGCTCGCTGGAAGGTGAACTCAGTGAGCGTAAATCACAGCTCGAGAGTCGCGAGAAAGCGTTACAACAAGCTCAGGCGAAACTCAAAGACAGCGAGTCCAAACTGGCGGAGCAGGAAAAAGCACTGGTAGAAGCACAGAAGGTTGAGTTGCAACAGGCCCAGGAAGCCACTGTGCAGGTGCGCGAAAAGCCCGACTTTGCCGACCTGGCAATGCCGCCGGATCCCAATACCTGGTTTGATTTGTTGAATTACCTGCAAAGCAGCCATCAGGTAAGCTCAATGGCGACATCGTTAACCAGTCTGATGGATAAACTCGCAGAGGCTACCCGGATTATGGATGACGCGGTGATGGCTGATGACCACCGGGCCATACTCATGGGATCCAGACGGTTAATCAGTGTCATCAGCACTATTAATTCGGCGCCATTAAAAGACATGGAGTCGCGATTAAGTGCAGACTGTAACCATGACAATATTGATAATATTTCCATTTACTGGCCTATGGCTAAACAAAATCTGCAGCGTACCCTTAGAGTGATTTATTCTCACCTGTATGAGGATTAATAGTGGGCCGGGCAGTTACGGCTTAGGAATTTAGGAGTTCTGCCGTAACTGCCATTGCTACAGCGGATTGTAGAAGAGGGCTCAGCGACTGACTAAAATAATAAAAAATAAACCGCTTTACTTGCCTGCGGGATTAGCGTACCTTGTCCTGGCTTTAGAAAGTTAAAGCTTTATCCCTTACTGCATTATGCGTCTCTTTTTCTGCTTTTATTCAATTAAGTCGAACTTGTATTTACATTTGCTTTACTGGTAAATGTTTTCTTCGTATCTATAGCTTCACCGATGGCACGCCATCGCACTTAATATTTAATAAAAGGTTTCAATTATGTCTGATCCTGTAAACGGCGTAGTAAAGTGGTTCAATGACGATAAAGGCTTTGGTTTTTTAACACCTAATGACGGCGGCAAAGACGTTTTCGTTCATTTCCGTTCTATCGCTTCTGAAGGCTTCAAGTCACTGGCAGAAGGCCAGCAAGTTCAATTTATTATTGAACAGGGCCAGAAAGGCCCACAAGCTTCTAATGTGATTGCATTATAAAGCTAACGATTTTGAAGGCTGGTAATAATCAGCCTTTTTACTTCACTAACTCCTTTTTTCTGTTCGACCACCCGCCATTCAGATCTGCTTTTTCCAATAATTAAAAAAATAAGACACGCTATGATTCAAACAATTAATGGTTTACGCATTAGTGTAAAACCACCTATATCCAATATTTCCGTGAACAAATTCAACGTAGCCTTTGAAGACCGCCACAATAAAAAATACGTGCCGCTGCAAAGCGCTATGGAAACCAGGAAGTTTGTTGCCTGGTTGCAGACGATTTAGTTAAAGCTCCAGCTTAAACGTAAACCTAAAACGACGGCGTCATCCGCTTCACGAGCGGCTCCCGGTGAGCCAATCCATTGCAAACTGGGCTGAACAGTCAGGCCGTTATTAAACGTTGCAGCATAGGTGAGTTCCAGCGCGGTTTCATCGCTGCCATACTCAGGAGACCTTACATCTGAGGTTCGTGCGTGGGCAATGGCGAGGCCGAATTTCTCATCACCAAAGCTCCACAATTGCCCCCTTACCTGCAAACCAACAGAGTAAAATTCATCGAAAAAATTAAACTTGCTGGCGCCAACGCCGGCCCGACCAAACACGGTGATCTGGTGCTCTGAGGGTAATGGTTTAAAACGGTATTCGGTGCGCAAATAAAAACCGTTGTTTTTGCCCCGGCTGGCGCCGGCATTTTGCAGCACTACGGAGTCATCATTATAACCCCACCATCCGGCCAGTAATTTACTTTGTGCTGACTCGTAAGCGTATTCGCTTACAACCAGCAGGTTAATGCGTTTTTCTTCCTGAGAGGCCGTATGATAATAAAAAAGCGGGTCGCCGGGTTCGCCATCAGCGACAGCAAATTGTATCGAATGCTTACCGCGCTGATAACCAAACTTGGCGGTTAAACCCGGTTGCGGATAAGTGCTCGGGCCATTAGGACCACTGATACCAAATACGGAGCCCATACCAAAAGCACTGTGTACAAACAGATTGGCGCTTTGAAGTACATCAAAGTGATAATTAATGTCATAAACGCCAACCAGAGCCGAAAAAGACGAGCTCTTGTAACCCATCGCCAGGGTGCCTATATGGAGGCCGGCTTCGCTGGCTTCAATATTACTGATACCCTGTTCATCGCCTACCACATCTGAAATCGACTGGTTATCAGTGAGCCATAGTTCACCCTGAAAGGAAAAGCCGGAATCGAACTGGTACTGTGCTCCGAGGTTGGCAAAATAGAGCAGGGCAGAGGAGCGCTTACGCCCGCCATGCAGGCTGGCAAAAGAGTCTACAATGACTTCAGCATAGATATCGGGCATGTTGGCAGGCAGATCCATGGCGCTCAGACTTCCGTTAATTCATCAGTATCCGCAAAATAGCGGGTTATTCTGCTAAATAATCAGCAGATTAACGTTATTTACTTTAACGAGTATAGCGCTACTTTGGATTAAGTGGTTCGCTCACCGGTAGTTTCAGCTTGGCAGCGAGCTAAAACAGTTTGCTGCCCCAGCCAAGTTTTTTCCGCAGTACATTAAAATAGCTGTAACCGGCAGGATGTACCAACGACAGTCTGTCGTTGCTTTTTCTGACCCGAATTTCGTCGCCGGGCAGGGCCGGGAGGACAATATGGCTGTCGCAACTAACCTGTACGCTGTCTACGTTGGCTTTGGATACCCGCATGGAAATAGTGCTGTTAGCGTCAACCACAATGGGCCGGCTGCTTAAGGTATGCGGAAACATGGGTACCAGCGTTAGTGCATCAAGGTGTGGCATTAAAATGGGGCCGCCACCAGATAAGGAATAGGCTGTGGAACCTGTGGGAGTTGCTACGATCAGCCCGTCGGAACGCTGACTAAACACAAACTGATCGTCAATAAACACTTCAAACTCGGTCATGTGGGCAACTTTGCCGTGGTGCAGCACCACTTCGTTAACCGCTGAGTTGTTACTTTTTAGCTGCTCGTGGCGATACACTTCTACTTCCAGCAGAAAACGTTGCTCAACCATGGTTTCACCGTTATAGATGAGATCCATTTGCTGAACCACTTCATCCGGGTGAATATCAGTAAGAAAACCCAGATTACCGCGGTTAACGCCCACCACGTGAATATTAAAGCGGGAGAGTACGCGTGCTGCGCCGAGCATATTGCCATCGCCGCCAACCACTACAGCAAGGTCGGCTTGTTTGCCAATAGAGACCAGGTCGCAAACGGTGAAATCATCGCCATCCATCTCCTGGGCGACGCTTTCTTCAACAAGAATAGTGCATTGTTTGGCGCGTAGATAATCCGCTAATGCATTGAGGCTTACATGGGCACCTTCGTGGGCCGCTTTACCGATTAATCCAACGGTGTTGTATGGCATGTTGTTAGTCTTCCCCACTTCCTGAGGCGACATTACCACAACCTTATGCGCAAAATAAAGCAGGAGGCGATATTAAGCACCTCCTGCTCCTATGACCGGGGTTTATCTGGCGGTCCAGCCACCATCTAAAATCATGGTTTGGCCGGTAATGTTGCGGGCAGCACTGCTCATCAAAAAGGCCGCCGTTTCACCCAGTTCTTCCAGACTGATGAATTGCTTTTTCGGCATTGGCTCAAGCATAATTTTATTCACCACTTCTTCTTCGGTGATGCCGTTTTCCTTAGCCTGTGATGCGATCTGTTTTTCTACCAGCGGCGTTTTCACATAAGCCGGACACACGGTATTGATCGTGATGTTGGCGTCACCGGTTTCAAGCGCAATGGTTTTCGAAAAGCCGAGTAACCCGTGTTTTGCCGCAACATAAGCCGACTTGAACGGGGAGGCAACGACTGAGTGAATAGAGCCAATATTAATAATCCGGCCGAAGTCTCTTTCGCGCATACCAGGCATAAACGCCTGGGTAAGTAACGCCGGGCCAACCAGCATAATATTGATCAGCATTTGCCACTTTTCAGGTGGGAAGTCTTCAATTTTGGATACGTGCTGAATACCGGCATTATTAACCAGAATATCGACCGGCGTCTCTTTGAGCTTGGCGGGTAGGGCGCCTACCTGTTCTGCGTTGGTGACGTCTATTTCAACAGGGAGTGCTTTAATGCCTTTGTCGGCCAGTTTCTGACAAGCCTTAGCGGCGGCGTCGGCGTTGATGTCGGCCACCAGAATAGTGTGTCCCTGAGCGCCTAAAAATTCGGCAATACCATAACCAATACCACTGGCACCACCGGTAATAAATACATTGTAAGATGACATAGAAAATAATCCTTAGCGTGTGGCTAGAAAATCAATAAAGGCATTTACCGCTTTAATTTGCGGACCTTCACTGGTTGCGTAGGTGTCTGACGTGTACCCCCACCAATCCCAACATCCCTGCGGATTCATTGGCATGATTAATGATTTTCGGGTTTGCGGGTAAATCACTACTAACTGGTTATCGTCGGCCCAACGGTTTAGACCGGTTTGCTCCACATAAGCCAAATCAACGGCTTCTGCATACTGATTACAACCATGGAAACTCACATGTACGCGGCAGGCTTCGCCGTTACTGCATGATGCCGGGATATAGGCGTAACCTTTATCGGCCAGCGTACTGGCATCATCGCCAGCAATTTCCTGTTGATCAAAAGAAATTACTTTACCTTCTAATACGTCATCAGGGGTAATTAGTTCACCTAACAGGGCTGTTAGCAACTCACCCGCTGCATCATACTCACATTTACCGATGTAAGGCGAAGCGGAGTCCAGGCAACTACCTCCCGCATCGACGGTGGGAAACACGTGAGAGAAAGGCTTGTCATTGACGTAGGTCAGTTGCTCTGCAGGCACCCACTGTTGGTACTGTTGATACAAGGCGTCGCTCACGGCTGAGTTGACCCGCGTATCGGCGGTGCCGTGCAGCAACCACACGTTGTCGTCTTTTAAATTAGCCAGCGGTGGAATTTTACGGGCTTTTTCCCAGATTTTGGCCTGCGCACTCAGTGCCTCAACATCAAGCGGTGAATTGACTTTATCCACGCACTGGCCAAGGGCTATAGCAATATCGTTCTGGGCACAGAAATAAGGGCCGGAAGCGAGCATAGCAGCGCCGGTGACCTTATCGCTGTTCGCCAGGTGAAACTGAGTGGCCATAAAGCCGCCTGAGGATAAACCTGACACTGTGATGGCATCGGTATCAAGCTGCAAGCTGCTTTCCTGCTGAGCAATGCTGCCTTGCGCGAAAGCTATAAGGCCAACACCCAAAGCCGTTTTTAAGGTTGTTTTCATTAATTAATGTCCTTGTTAATACTGTAAAAAAGCTTCGATTGCATCGGCTTTTTGCTTAATGCTTACCACACCATCGAAATGGCCCAGGCTGCCGCTAAGTTCTTCATAGCGACTGTCCTTGCCTTGTTTCTGTAACGCGTCGTGGGCTTTTTGTGCCATGTAAGGCATTAATAATAAATCATTTTCGGCCGGTAAAAATAAGGTTTTCGCTTTCACCGAACGCAGGCTCTCACTCAGTGAGTCACCGTGTCCGGCAAGAAACAGCTGACAGGCGCGAACCAGATACAGTAAATGATTGGCATCCATTTTTTCAGCCCGGGTACGAGCTCTTTCAGTTAACCAGGTCACTATACTGTGTGATTTACGGATACTGCTTAACGGCCCGGTTTCCAACGGATGATAATTGAGCTTGTCACCCTGCTGCTTAAAATACACCGGATGCAGAGCTTGTTGGGTGATTAACATCAACGCTGCAGCAAGGCCATCTACAGGCGGTTCGCTGTCGTAATAGTCGCCGTCCTGCCAGTTTTTATCCAGCCGAATAGGAATGGCCCATTGCTCTAAAGCCGCTGTGGTCCAGGCGTCGCTGTCACCGGTGCCAATCACCGATACCATCCGTGGCACCCAGTCGGGGTAACTGGCCGCCCACTCCAGAGCCTGCATGGACCCCATGGAAGGCCCGATAACGGCGTGCAGTTTGCTGATCCCCAGACTTTCCAACACCGCCTTTTGCACGTTAACAAAGTCTTTTATGGTGACTACCGGAAAATCGAGGCCGTAAGGCTTTCCGGTATCGGGGTTGATACTGGCGGGGCCGGTGGTGATCACATTAGGATCGTTGGCGTTGAGGTTGGCCAGACTATCCACGCTGATAACAAAATACTGGTTAGTATCGATGGCTTTACCCGGACCAATAATAGCGTCCCAATAGCCGGGCGCTGCGTCATCGGGATGATATTTACCGGCTGCATGGGAGTTGGCGGAAAAATAATGCGTAATTAGTATCACATTATCTTTGGCCTGATTGAGTTTGCCGTAGCTTTCCCAGCCTACCTGCAGCGACTTGATAGTTCGTCCGCCAACAGTTGTGTAAGAAGGCATACTAAAGCGTTTTTTGCTGGTGAGTAAGACTTCTTCAGCTGTCGCAGCCACTGCTGGCAGGGCCAGCAGAAGTGTGCAGCATAATAAGAATATCCGTGCCATGGTGACTCCTTAAAACAAACTGAACAGCGCGATAGCCATCGCTAAACCAATGAGCGGTACGACAACGGTTAACGCCGCCACAGAACCATAGGCGGCTTTGTGCGTTTCATGACAAATTGCCCGAATAGTGGTCACAACGTAACCATTATGCGGCAAAGAGTCCAGTGCGCCGGAGGAGATGGCGACAATACGGTGTAATTCTTCAGGCTCAACACCGCGGTCAATATAGTGCTGACCTATCAAGGGCAATACAATTGCCTGGCCACCCGATGCGGAACCGGTTAAACCGGCAATGACGCTCACCGCCACAGCGGCACCGATAAGTTCGTTACCGGGCAGGTTGGCCATTACCTCTACCGTTGCCTGAAAAGCTTCGGTGTTTTTGGCGATAGAGCCAAAGCCTACTACGGCTGCGGTATTACCAATAGCGACCAGGGCTCCGGTGGTCCCCGTGTTAACCGCTTTAGAAAGGTCGTGAAAATACTGAAAGTTAATCAGCATCAGGGTTAAAACACCACCGGAAAGGGCCACGATAAGCGCCAGCTGCGCCAGTGATTCGTGCAACCAGAAACTCAGTACCAGAACGACCAGTAAAGGGATAACCCCGGTTACCGGGTGGGGGAGATCGCGCACCGGTACTTTGGGATCGGAGGCTCGTTCCTCAAACTTTTCACCCTTAGCAATGGCTTTACCTATCATTCGCTTAAGCCACCAATAGCCGAAGCATGCCATAAAGATAGCCACCACCAGGCTGACTTCCCAGCCGGCAAAAGGTGAGGTTCCCAGGTATTTTATCGGGATCCAGTTCTGAATTTCCGGTGATCCTGCTGAGGTCATAGTGAATGTCACCGATCCAAACGCCATGGTTGCCGGAATAAAGCGGCGGGGCAGATTGGCGTCTTTAAACAGGCTTAGTGCCATGGGGTACACTGAAAAAGCGACCACAAACAGACTTACGCCACCGTATGTTAAAATCGCACAAGCCAGCACCACCGCCACAACAGCGTGTTTAAAGCCCAGTTTTCCTACTATCCAGCGGGCTACAGAATCTGCTGCACCGGTATCTTCCATGAATTTGCCAAATATCGCCCCCAGTAAGAACATAAAAAACCAGGCTGAAATAAAGCCTGCAAAACCACTCATATAAGTGGTGACGAAATTTGCATCGCCGGTAAACAGGGGAAGGCCGCTAGTCAACGCGACAATCAGAGCACACACCGGCGCCGCAATGAATAAATTCATGCCGCGGATAGTGAGTACGATAAGCAGTCCCAGTCCACCAACCAGTCCGAGTAAACTCAACATAATGTTACTTTCCTTTGATTGAAATCTGTGACCGCAGACTCTTCATCAGTGGTGCAAAGTGTGGCTCGCATTAACAAATCTGCCCATAGTACGATGGTACTAGTTACGAAATTGTTAAAAGTCACTACAGTTAACTCGACCGCGTTCTTCAGAAAGATTTTTTGATTTATTAAAACAAGGGACACCCTATGAAACACACATTCGGTAATAAAATAAATTTTAGCCGCACGCTCTGCGCTACGGCGGTAACGCTGGCCTGCCTAGGCTCACAAGCCGCTTTTGCACAGGATTCTGAAGACGGAATCGAAAAAGGTAAACTGGAAAAAATCGAGGTTACTGCCCGTAAAACGGTTGAAAGCCTGCAGGAAGTTCCGGTTGCTATTACCTCGCTGGGCGCTGTTGAACTTGGCAATAAAGGGATCAGCGTTTTAACAGAAGTGCAACAATTCTCACCTAATACCACGCTGCAAACCAGTCGTGGTACTAACTCTACACTGACCGCTTTTATCCGCGGTCTGGGTCAGCAGGATCCGCTGTGGGGTTACGAGCCAGGCGTTGGTATTTATATTGACGATGTTTACGTTGCCCGCCCTCAGGGGGCTGTGCTGGACTTACTTGACGTACAACGTATCGAAGTACTGCGTGGACCACAGGGTACGCTGTATGGTAAGAACACCATCGGTGGCGCGGTAAAATATGTCACCAAGGATATGGTCGGTGAACCAACCTTTAATATCGAAGGAACAGTCGGTAACTATGGCCGTAAAGACGTAAAAGTGACCGGTCAGTATCCACTGGTTCAGGATAAAGTGTATCTGGGCTTTGGTTATGCCAACCTGAATCGTGATGGCTACGGTGAATTTCTACAAAGCGCGCTGGAAGGTCAGAACCGCGAAAACTACAACAAAGATTTGTGGGCTGCACGGCTAACCCTGGAAGCACACATCACCGACGATTTATTCTTCCGTCTCGGCTGGGATAAAACCGAAGATACCTCTAATGCAAAAGGGGGTTATCGTTTATTACCAAGTATCGTCACTGACGCACCGGTACCGGATTCGGTATATGATTCATACACCAGCTTACCGACCTGGAACAAAGTTGAGCTTGAAGGCTACAGCTGGTTGATGCGTTATGATGCCAGCGACAATCTGGAACTGAAATATATTGGTTCACATCGCGAAAGTTATTCACCGACCAATATCGACTTTGATAATACTGCGGTAGATATTTTTGATGTACCTGCGATTTACGAAGACGAAAATGATACCCACGAACTGCAGGCTAATCTGCTGGGTGATAATTTCACTCTGGTAAGCGGTCTATACTATTATGACGGTACTTCTTGCGGCCAGTTCGAAGCGGTACTGGGCTTACTCGGCCGTGCTGCATTTGGCACCCCAGGTCTGACTCGTGAAGTATCCGGCTGCAACAACAGTGAGAGCTGGGCGGTATATGGGCAGATGAGCTACGACATTACCGATAAGCTGTCTGTTTCCGTAGGCGCTCGTTATACCGACGAAGAAAAACAGGCCGTGGTTAATAATGGTCTGATATTTGACAATGTATACCCTGAATCAGGCTGGATCCCAGGTTATGTCAGACCTGATGGAGATTTGGTGCCGCAGGTTCTTGGCAGCGACAGCAATGGTGATGGTGTCCTCGACTCCCCCGCAGTTGAAAGCTGGTCTCGTTTCACTCCACGTGTTGGTGTGGAATACCAGATGAGCAGAGACACCATGTTCTTTGCCAGCTACTCGCAGGGCTTTAAATCAGGTACCTTTAATCCGCGCGCCACGACCAACGAACCTGGTGTAGAGCCAGAAGTGGTGGATTCTTACGAAGTGGGTATGAAGAGTGACGTAACTGACTCTTTCCGGGCAAACATTACACTGTTTGCCTACGACCACAGTGATCGTCAGTACATCGGTATAGAGGGCGGCAGTGATGATCCAACTGCGCTGGAACAACGCCTGCGCAACGCCGCTGAAACCGCAGCTAAAGGCGCCGAAGTGGAGCTGACTTATGTGGCTTCAGACAACCTGACGTTGTCGGCGGCTTACGGTTACATTGATTTTGAAATCAAGGAAAACAACGCCGTGCCGCCACTTATCGGTTTGGCCAGCACGCCGGAAAACACGCTTAACCTAGCTGCCAACTATGCGTTGGATACCAGCATGGGTTACTTCAACTTTAATGCTAACTACTACTATCGTGATGATTACCTGTTGTTTGAAACCAGCGATCTGATTGCCCAGGATGCCTACGGCATGGTGAACGTAAGCGTGAACTGGGAAAGCATCGAAGGTGACTGGTACGGCGGTATTCATGCGAAGAACCTTACCGACGAGGAATACCTGGTGGGTGGTTATGACTTCGTAACCCGTAACGAAGACGGTAGCTATGGTCCCGGCTTAGGTGGTGACACCACATTGATTGGTTACTATGGTGACCCGATGACTATCCAACTGACGGTTGGCTATCGCTTCTGATCAGGCAGAGCCCGATTAACAGTAAAAATGTAAACGGCCAGCCTTTGCTGGCCGTTTTGTTCTTAACACTATGATTTTTGCGGTACACTTAACTTTATGAATAACGCTTTGTTGAGTCAGGTAGAAGTTTTGGATACGCGTATTTTAATTGCTGATGACCATCCCTTGTTTCGCGCGGCTATGCGCCAGGCTATGGTGGATATCGTGGGTGACAACATTACCGAAGTGGCATCATTTTCTGAAGCTTACAGCGCAATAGAGGCCGATGACTCACTGGAACTGGTGTTTCTCGATCTGAATATGCCGGGCAATGAGGGCCTTACCGGTTTAACTACACTACGCACGCAGTTTCCGGGCGTGCTGGTGGTTATAGTGTCGGCAGAAGAAGATCCGGTATTAATTCGCAAGGCTATCGATTTAGGCGCCAGTGGCTATATTCCGAAGTCCACCCCGCTGGCTGAAATTGCCGAAGCGGTCAATCATGTGCTCGATGGTGAACAATGGTTACCGGAAAACATCAACGAAGCCATTGAAGCGCTGGAGAATCAGCAGGACAAAGCGTTTGCAGATAAACTGGCGCAGCTGACGCCCCATCAGTTTAAGGTCCTGCGCATGATGGCCGATGGGTTGTTAAACAAGCAGATTGCCTATGAGCTGGAAATCTCTGAATCCACGGTTAAGCAGCATGCGTCGGCTGTGTTGCGTAAACTTGAGGTGATCAACCGCACCCAGGCAGGCGTGTTGTTTAAACAAATGATGAACATGGAAGAGTAAAGCAGGGTGTCACCGGCCGCCACTAGTTGAACGGCCAGTGACGGGGGACCCGGTTACTGATTATCCAGCACTAATACGCCGGCACCAGTATTGGAAATAGGCGCATGGTAATGCTTGTGCAACACCTTAGCGTCGTCTTTCAGCGCACCGCGCATCACCAGCCACATAATGGTTTCGATACCTTCACTGCCAGCACGGCGAATAATTTCGGCATTGCTGAACTGAGTCATCCATTCAGGCTCAGTGGCAATCTTATCCATGCATTCCAAATCGAATTCAACATCGATAATCCCGGCACGTTCGCCCTGTAACTGGTGGGACATACCACCCGTACCAAGGATAACTACCCGGGTATCTTCCGGATAAGACTCAAGGGCTTTCCCCAGCGCCTGGCCCAGCTTTAAACAGCGTGCAGCGGAAGGCACCGGATGCTGTACTGTATTGACTGCCAGCGGAATGGCTTTTACCGGCCAGTCTACGTGATCGCCAAACAATGCCCGGATGGGGTTAACAAAACCATGATCGACTTTCATTTCCTGGCAGGTACAAATGTCAAATTCCTGCTCAACCAATGATTGGGCGATATGCCATGACAGTTTTGCATCGCCGGTAAACGGTGCCGTCGGTTTTAATCCCCAACCTTCATCGGCATTTTCGTAGATGTCGGCACAACCCAGGGCAAAAGTTGGCATCTTATCCAGAAAGAAATTGAGGCCATGGTCGTTATAAACCACGATAACCAAATCTGGCTTAACCTCTTTTAGCCAGTCTTTGGCTGGTTCATAGCCGTCGAAAAAACGTTTCCAGTAAGGCTCCTGAGTGAGCCCCTGTGAGATTGCATTGCCCACCGCGGGAATGTGTGAGCTGGTGATCCCGCCAATAATTTTAGCCATTCCAGTAGTCTCCTCGTTTCGCCAGTATGTCACTCAGCCCGTTGCCTTTATCGAGCAGACGCTGCTGGAATTCTTCGGTACTAATGCCCTGAAAGGCGGCGCCGGCGTCCTGAACCGACACGCCTCGGGGAATACACATTTTGGCCAGGAAATAGATATTGGCGCCCAGGCGCAACAGGCCCAGAAAATCCTGCGCCAGTACGGCTTCTTTGTATTCGCCGGTGACGCCCATTTTGTCACAATAGGCCGCCGGGTCGGCGTCAAATTCCGCCCGACAGGCTTCATCGTTAAAGGTATACAGCAATTTGTTGATTGCATAAGCCGGATGCGCCCGCTGACCATCGAACACGTAAGTGCCGGGAATGTCATCGTAGTCCTGTTTTTGCCAGTTCATGTGAGCCCCTTATTGATTTGATAATTGTATTTTATGTAGATATTCTTTCTTTATAAGGGTTAAATTAGATATTTAATGGTTAATTTTGTAGATTGTAATAAAAATGTTGGGTAACTTAGAGTTTGTTGATCTGTACGGTGAAAAAGGGCGCTTCTGGCATCAGACCTTTTTATACTGTGAGCCGCTAACGCAACGCAGCGCCCGGCATGAATGGAAGATTCATCCCCATCGTCACCAACACATTACGCAAATCTTTGTGCTCACTGAAGGCGGTGTGGAGGTACAGTTCGATGACGAACATCACCAGATTACGGCACCGGCATTGTTATACATTCCGGATGGTGTAATGCATGGCTTTGACTGGCAATCGCACTCTCAGGGGACTGTGCTATCGGTGGCCTCGCCGATGCTGCGCCAGGTTGAACAAAACATAGGCGAGTCAGTAGAAACACTGGCAGAAGCGTTTGTACTGCCGGTGCATGAAGTGTATCGCAGCGCCTTACAGGCTCTTTGCACAGCTATTCAGCAAGAGGCCAACAGCGCCTCCCTGCACCAGGGGAGTATGTTGCAGGCCCTGTTACAGCAACTGCTGATCTTAATGCATCGCATGCAACCTGCCAGGGCCGAAGAGGGCAGTCTGAGTAAACCAGAGCGCAAACTAAGACAGTTTCAGCAACTTATTCGCCAGCATTTTACGGTGCAACATAAGGTGGCCTGGTATGCCCGGCAAATTGGTGTTAGCCAGGCTCATCTCAATCAAATCTGCCAACAGTACTTTAACTCTAACGCGCTGGCGCTGATCCACAATGTACTCATCAGCGAAGCAAAACGTTATCTGATTTTCAGCGATACGGCGGTTGCCGACATTGCAGAGCGACTGGGGTTTAACGAACCGGGTTATTTCAATAAGTTCTTTAAGCGGCATACGGGGCTGAGCCCCGCTGCCTATCGTCGCCAGAGTCAGGGTTAGAGATCCAGAATGAGGCGCGGTGTTTTAGCCCGGGAGCAGCACACGGCAACCCGGTCCATTTGTGCTTTTTCCTTGTCGTTTAAAAACACGTCTTTGTGATCGGCTTCACCGCCGAGTAGCGGGGTGATGCAGGTGCCACAAACGCCTTCTTCGCAGGAAACAGGCACAAAGAAGCCGCTGTCCTCGAGGGCCTCCAGCATGGACTCATCCTTACCAACACTGACTACCTGGCCGGTACTGGCAATTTCCACCTCAAAGCTGCCGTCATTGGAATGATCGATAGGCTCCGCGGTAAAAAACTCACGATGTAGCCGTGCAGAGTCGATACCTTGCTGCGCCGACAGACTAAGCACGTCGTTAATAAATCCATTCGGGCCACAGACAAAAATATCGCTGTCCGCAGGGGCTGCTTTGAGTAGCGCATCAATATCCAGACGGACTCCCTGTGTCGCTTTATCGTGAATATGAACATTTGCCAGCGAAGTGTACTGTTCACTGAGCAAATTATCAGACCCGTTGGCGATAGCATAATAGAGGCTAAATGGTCGGTTGCCAGCGAGGCACGCTTCAATCATGGGGATAAACGGGGTAATCCCGATACCGGCAGCCAGAAACAGGCAGGGGCTTTGCCCCTCAGTCAGCGGAAAGTGATTGCGCGGTTCACTGATGGTCAGTTCAGCACCGCTGTGTAAGGATTGATGAATATAGCGGGAGCCGCCTTTACCCTGTTCTTCCAGTTGCACGGCAATCTGATAATGCTGGGCATCGAGCGCACCGCATAGAGAATACTGACGTATCATGCCATCGGGTAAGAATACATCAATGTGCGCACCCGGCGACCAGGCAGGTAATACCTGGCCTTGTTGAGAGCTAAGCGTCAATAAACAGACCCGCGAGGTAACAGCCACTTTTTGCGATACGATAACCTGGTTCATATCAGGCTACTCCGTTAGTGGCGGCGGGTTGTTCTTTTTTCATGGTCCGTTCAATCATGCGCCGGGCCTGCACGCCGCCGGCATCAATATCGAGTTTCAATAACTGGCGGTCCGGGAAGCGATCGAGGTTTTGCTGCTGTCGCTCAAGGATTTCCAGATCTTCACCAAAGATTTTGCCCTGACCCTCCTGAATAGAAGCTGTCAGCGCTTCGTCATCGACTTTGAAGTTGCGCGCCATGCCCCAGAAATACCACATGGTGCCATCGGTTTCCGGTGTAATAAAATCGACTACGATACTGCCGGCTTTTTGCTCTGCCGGTGCCTGGTAACCGCCATGCCCAGCCATAGCCACACCTACTTCAATCATTACGTGACTGGGTAAATCGAAGCGACAAATTTGCCAGCGGTCAACTGGTTGGTCGGTGGGCAGTCCATTGGCACTGAGGCCGTTTTGCCAGAACGGTGGTGGTAGGATGTTTTCCATAAACCGGCTGGTTACCACCTGGCCATTTTCCATGGTGGTTTTCACCGGTGTTTCATCGATTTCTTTCTGGCCAATGGAACTGGCGTGAACATAGGTCTCATGGGTCAGATCCATAAGGTTATCAATCATCAGGCGATAATCGCATTTAATGTGATAGAGACCACCCCCGTATGCCCAATTTGGATCCAATGCCCAGTGCAGTTCAGGGATCAGACTGTCATCAGCTACGTCTTTATCGCCCGGCCAGATCCAGATAAAGCCATAGCGTTCAACCACCGGTACCGGCTTGATACAAGGAAAGTTTTCAACCCGCTGGCTGGGCATGCTGCGGGTTTTACCGTCAGCCCCCATCTGCAGGCCATGATATCCGCAAACCAGGTTGTCACCTTCTACGTAGCCCAGTGATAACGGGGCGCCACGATGAGGGCAAAAATCTTCAACCGCCTGAATTTGTTGTTTGCTGTCACGGAAAAAAGCAATTTGAATATTGCATATAGTTCGGCCCAGGGGCTGGGTTGCGTTAATCTCATCACTGGTGGCTGCTACATACCAGGCGTTGCGAATAAAGTGGCTCATATGCAGGGATCCTTGTATTGATTTGTTCGTCAAATTGGATCCAATGTTAACAATGTTAATTTTATGTTTCTAGTCTTTTTGTTCGTTTTGGATCCAATTTATGAGTTGAAAAAGGAATAAATGGCTAATTTATGGCTTTTTCTGTGCGTTAATTTTTATTTTGGATCCATTTTTAATATCATCGGAGTGCTTGTTTACAAACCGGTTACACCGCAAACTAGACCTTCCGGTTAACGCCGGTAGGCAAAAGTTCAGGATGTATAAAAATGAAGAAAGACAAACATGCCGTGCTGAGTATCCTGCGGGATAAAATTTTGTCGGGGGCGCTAGCCCAGGGCGACAGGTTAGCTGAAATTCCCACTGCAGAATTGCTTGGTGTTTCGCGCACGCCGGTGAGAATTGCATTTCGGGCACTGGAGCAGGAGGGTCTGTTAACCAAGCTGCCCCGGCGCGGTTATCAGGTAAGGCAAATTACTAATGACGAGATAGCCGGCTCTGTGGAGGTCAGAGGGGTGCTTGAGGGCCTTGCGGTGCGCCAGATTGTGGAAAAAGGCCTGGCTCCGACGCTGTTAAGCACGCTGAAGGAATGCCTTAAAGCCGGCGATGAGCTGTTTGCCGAGCGCACTTTTAACGAAGCTAAAATTCAGGCTTATGTGGAAATCAATCGTCAGTTTCATGATTGTCTGGTGAAAGGCAGTCAGAATCACGCGATTGCCACGGCTTTGCAAATCAATGAACATTTACCCATGGCCTCGGTTAATGCACTGGTATTCAATCCGGAGCAAACCGAAAGAGAGTATGAGCGGCTTTACTATGCTCACCAGCAGCATCATGCCATTGTTCAGGCTATTGCCGCGGGTCAGGGGGCCAGAGCCGAGGCGTTAATGAAAGAACATGCACAGGCGGCACTCAACAGCTATGAACAAATAGCTGCGAGTGGCCTGTCAAAAACTATCCGTACTGAATAATCTGGGTTAGCCACTGGTCAGTTTATGTTGTTTCAGCATACGTTTGAGCGCCGCGGGTTTCAACGGCTTGGGTAAATACAGCAGTCCTGCTTCACGTGCTTCATCGCGAACACCGTCATGCCGGTTAGCGGTATTCAGAATACCGGGTACCGCACGCTGCCAGTGTTCGCGCAACTGGCGCGCAACGTTAATGCCTGTTTCGCCATGATCCAAATGATAATCAACCAGCATCAAATCGGGTATCGTCTTCAGCGCAAGGGCCTGAGTCGCTGTTTTGGCAACGATTACATTAGCTCCCCAGTCAGAAAGCAGAGCTTCCATGGCGCTACTTATCTGTTCATCATTTTCAATTACCAGGATGCGCTGCCCCTCGAGTAACTTAACAGTATCCGAACGTTTGTCTGAGACCACCTCAGTATGGCGTTGGATAGTTTCGTAGGAGCGTTCAACCGTAATACTAAACGTTGTGCCTTTACCGGTTTGTGAGGCAACACGCACCGGGTGAACCAGTAACTGACTGATACGCTCGACGATAGTTAAACCCAGTCCCAGGCCCTGATTATGCTGCTGGTCGAGCTGGTGGAATTCATTAAAAATATCCTGCAACTGGTTTTCCGGGATCCCCGGGCCTGTGTCAATTACCGCGATGTCTATCTTGTCCCCGGTGCGATGCCGGACACCAAGTAAAACAGTGCCACTATCGGTATAGCGTACGGCATTGGACAACAGATTCTGGATAATACGTCGCAGTAGTTTGGGGTCTGAGTAGACCTTCACGCTGGTGGGTACATAGCGCAGCGTTAACGACTTTTGCTCGCCGATGATTTTAAATTCATTTACCAGGCCTGCGAGCACATCATCCAGCGCAAAATGTGATTTTTGTACCGTCAGGCGTCCAGACTCCAGTCGGGTCATGTCGAGCAGTGAAGTCAGCAGCGATTCAGCGCTGTTTAAAGAGTGCAGCAGACCTTCACTCATAGTGTGCAATTCGGTGCCGGAGGTTTTTTGCACCAGCATTGAGGCAAACAGCGTGGCGGCATTAAACGGCTGCATCAGGTCGTGGCCGGCGGCGGCCAGAAACTTGGTTTTACTCAGGTTAGCCTGGTCGGCTTCCTGCTTGGCAACCTCTAGCTGTTTAGTGCGGTGTGCCACCCGGGCTTCCAGCTCGGTTTTGGCCTGTTCCAGTTGCTCCTGAATTTTGATGTAGGCAGTAATGTCGCTGTAAGTAGTTACATAGCCGCCGCCTGGTAAGGGGCTGCCGTTAAGTTCAATCACCCGGCCATCGGCCTGCTTACGTACATATTTATATTCGCTGCCGGTTGCCATGTATTGCACGCGTTTGTCGATCTCTTCCTGCATATTGCCCACTTCGCCTAACAGGCCGCGGCGGGCGTTATATTGCAGCAAGTCCTTGATTGGCATACCTACCTTTACCACGCCAGAGGGGTAGTTGAACATCTCAAGGTAACTGTCATTCCAGGCCAGCATATTAAGGCTCTGGTCAAGAACTACTATGCCTTGTTGGATATGCTGGACCGAAGACATCAGCACTTCATGATTAAACTGAAAGCTTTGTGAGGCTTCTTCTACCCAGTGCACCAGGTTAGAAAATCCTCGGCCCTGCGAGTCGGCAATAGCGGTTAACAGCAAACGGGCACTGGGGTGGCCAATTTGTCCGGCCATCAGTTTTTCTACCCGTGCCAGCAGGCCCTGGCTGGCATAGCCCTGACGACTGTTGCCGGTATCGTTATCACTGAGTTGCCTGGCCAGCGTGCCATGAACACCGGGCTCCAGCACCCGTTCGGTTAGCGACAGTAAATCGCTTACCGGGATAGCCAGCTCCGGCTCTTCTGCTGGACTATGAGGCTTCAGGTGTTCTTTTTCATTGTTGGCGTTTGCCGCAGGCAGCAGCGCTGCAACTAAAACATAAACCACGCAGTTAATAACCAGACTCAGCACATAGCTGGTGGCCAGCTCATGATCGCTGGGAATGGGATTAAAGTAATAACTGGACAGCAGGCTGGGGTAAAGCATCCAGGCAACCCAGCCAATAAAGCCGGCCAGCATGCCACTGATAGCGGCGGTTTTACTGCGTTTTTTCCAGTACAGGCTAAACATCATGGCGGGTAACATCTGCGATAGCAGGGCCATGGCAATAATACCGCTTTTCACTAGTGGCGCGCTTTGGCTGATATTTACGTGGTACCAAAAGGCGACTGATAACACTACCAAAACTGTGAGCCGGCGAATATTCAGTAACTGGCTGGCCTCCATTTTGTGGCGGGCCTGTTTTTTTAGTTTGAGCTTAAACCACAACGGCGTGATCAGGTTGTTGGCGATCATGATCCCCAGCGCCAGGGTGGCCACAATGATCATACTGGTGGTAGCCGACAGGCCGCCTAAAAAGGCAATCACCGATACTGTGAGATTTTGTTCGTGCAGTGGGATGGCCAGTACCAGAGAGTCAGACTGAGCGGAAGTAGGGTCGAGGAGCACACTACCAGCCAGCGCGATAGGCAGCAGGAAGAGCGTCATGCCTGCCAGGTATAAAGGAAACAGCCACCGAGCTGTTTTTAACTCTCCGGTGCCATTATTTTCAACGAAGTTCATATGGAACTGGCGGGGCAATATAAACATCGCGCAAATGCCCAGCAAAATATGACTAACATAAACGACCCAGCTTGTATCGGCATACAGAATGTCACGCCCGGGCTGGTGTTGAGCGGCCTGGGTTACGAGGTCGAATAATCCGTCGAACAAACCGTAGCACACATAGATGCCCACCACAGACAAACCAATAAGCTTAATCATCGACTCGGCGGCGATAGTGACTAACAGACCCGGGTGTTTCTCGGTAAGACTGAGAGTTTGAGTTCCGAATAAAATAGCAAACAGCGCCATTAATGCCGCCACATATAAACCTACCGTGCCTGAGCCGCTGTCTGCATCTGCGGTGAGCAGGTTAATGCTTTCGGTAATGGCGTCGAGTTGCAGGGCAATGTAAGGCACTACGCCAACAAAACACAGCAGGGTAATGAGTGCCGCCAGGCTATGCGAGCGGTCATAGCGCAAACTGATAAAGTCAGCAAGTGAACTTACGCTGTTTTGCTGGCAAATACGGGTAATTTTAATTAATACCGGAAAGGCAAACAGCATCACCAGCGCAATGCCAACATAAGTAGGAAACACCGGCCAGCCATAATGCGTGGTTTGTGTGGTGGTGCCAAAAAACGCCCAGGAGGTACAGTGAACCCCGAGTCCTAAACTATACAGGACGGGATGCTGCTTATGTTTATCAATTTTTTTGTCACCCCAAAATGCCAGCGCGAACAAACCTGCCAGATAAAGCAGGACGATAGCGCTCACACTCCAAATGTTTAGCATGTTGAATAGCCCTTATTTGCTGCGCAGATAAATTAGCACAATTCCTGTGCATGTTGATATTTTGTAAACTTTTTTTATCGGTAAAAGGCTCCTGATCGGGTGCTCAGAACGACCATCGACCGGCAACAGGTAAAGAAAATTGCTCCAAACCATAAAAAAATTGTGGATACCCTTGAAGGGCGTCAAACCACCCCCATAAATAGCCTCAATGTGAAAAACGACCCAATTTAACTTGTGGAGGAAAGCATGAGCGAGCCGCGCGACGTGCAATCAGAACAAAATGAAACCGTAGAACCCCAAACCGACGCCCAGGCAGTTGATGCTGAGCAGGTGGAAGTGGTAGAGGACGAAACTCCCGAAGAAGCCCTGGCTGGCGAAGTTGTTGACGAAACGGCAGAAAAGATTGCCAGCCTGGAAAAAGCGCTGGCGGCGGCTGAAGCCAAAGTGGCCGAGCAGCAAGATAGCGTGTTGCGAGCTCGAGCAGAAGCCGATAATGCCCGCCGTCGTGCCGATGGTGAAGTAGAAAAAGCCCGCAAATTCGCGCTGGAGCGTTTTGCCGGTGAACTGCTGCCAGTGATTGATAACCTCGAACGTGGTCTGCAAATGGCAGATACCGAAAACGAAGCTATCAAGCCGATGGTTGAAGGGGTTGAGATGACCCTAAAATCTTTCGTTAGCACGATTGAAAAATTTGGAATGGCCCCTATTGATCCGCAAGGCGAGGCGTTCAATCCAGAACTGCATCAGGCTATGTCGATGCAGGAAAGCGCTGACCATGAGCCAAACACGGTGATGGCAGTGATGCAAAAAGGCTACGAATTAAACGGACGTTTGTTGCGTCCGGCCATGGTAATGGTTTCGCGTGCACCAAGTAGCGGTGTGGATACGCAGGCTTAACAGATATTTTTTAATGACAGGTATTGAAATTGGTGGTGAATAACCCCACTAATTTTGCAAGATTACAGAATTATACGGAGACACGTAATGGGTAGAATCATTGGTATCGACTTAGGTACAACGAATTCATGTGTCGCAGTTTTAGACGGCGACAAACCGCGAGTAATTGAGAACGCGGAAGGTGACCGCACCACGCCATCAATTATCGCTTACACTAACGACGGTGAGACCCTGGTTGGCCAGTCTGCAAAGCGTCAGGCTGTGACAAACCCGGAAAACACATTATTCGCTATTAAGCGTTTAATTGGTCGTCGTTTTGAAGATAAAGAAGTACAGCGTGATATCGACATCATGCCTTTCAAAATTGCTAAGGCTGATAACGGCGATGCGTGGGTAGAAGTGAAAGGCGACAAAATGGCGCCGCCGCAGGTTTCTGCCGAAGTACTGAAGAAAATGAAAAAGACCGCCGAAGACTATCTGGGCGAGAAAGTAACAGGTGCGGTAATTACTGTTCCTGCTTACTTTAACGACTCTCAGCGTCAGGCAACCAAAGATGCTGGTCGTATCGCGGGCCTGGAAGTTAAGCGTATCATCAACGAGCCAACGGCTGCTGCACTTGCTTACGGCATGGACAAAAAGCAAGGCGATAACGTTGTTGCGGTTTATGATTTAGGTGGTGGTACTTTTGATATCTCTATCATCGAAATTGATGAAGTAGACGGCGAGCACACCTTTGAAGTACTGGCGACTAACGGTGACACGCACTTAGGTGGTGAAGACTTCGATAACCGTGTAATTACTTACCTGGTAGACGAGTTCCACAAAGATCAGGGCATTAACCTGCGTAAAGATCCGCTGGCGATGCAACGCTTAAAAGAAGCGGGTGAGAAAGCGAAAATCGAACTGTCTTCTTCACAGCAAACGGAAGTAAACCTGCCGTACATCACAGCAGATGCATCAGGTCCTAAGCACTTAGCGATCAAACTGACCCGTGCCAAGCTTGAGTCACTGGTAGAAGATATGGTGAAAGAGTCACTTGAGCCGGTTAAGAAGGCTCTGGCTGATGCCGATCTTTCTGTAAGCGATGTTAACGACATCATCCTGGTAGGTGGTCAAACCCGTATGCCTTTGGTACAGAAGTACGTAACAGAGTTCTTCGGAAAAGAGCCACGTAAAGATGTTAACCCTGATGAAGCGGTAGCAGTAGGTGCTGCAATTCAAGGTGGTGTACTGTCTGGTGATGTTAAAGACGTACTGCTACTGGACGTTACCCCGCTTTCACTGGGTATCGAGACCATGGGCGGCGTAATGACAGCGCTGATTGAGAAGAACACGACGATTCCGACTAAGAAATCGCAAACCTTCTCAACCGCAGAAGATAACCAGTCTGCAGTAACGGTTCACGTGCTACAGGGTGAGCGTAAACAGGCACAGGGCAACAAGTCACTGGGTCAGTTTAACTTAGAAGGTATTCGCCCGGCGGCGCGGGGTGTGCCGCAAATCGAAGTTACTTTCGATATCGATGCCGATGGTATCCTGCACGTATCTGCGAAAGATAAAGATACCGGTAAAGAACAGAAGATCACCATTCAGGCGTCTTCTGGTCTGAACGAAGACGAAATCGAAAAAATGGTTGCCGACGCGGAAGCGAACAAAGAAGCCGATAAGAAGTTCGAAGAACTGATTCAGGCTCGCAACCAGGCTGACGGTATGATCCACGCTACCCGTAAGCAACTTGAAGAAGTTGGTGAAGCTCTGAGTGCCGACGATAAGGCGCCTATCGAAGAAGCCCTGAGCGCGCTGGAAACAGCAGCGAAAGGCGAAGATAAAGCGGAAATCGAAGCGAAAACTCAGGAGCTTATCCAGGCATCATCGAAGCTGATGGAAGCGGCTCAGGCACAGCAGGCAGCGGCTGGCAGTGCTGAAGGCGCGGATGCTGGTGCAAGCCAGGGCAAGCCTGACGATGACGTTGTTGACGCTGAGTTTGAAGAAGTCAAAGACGACGATAAAAAGTAAGTAACACGAAATACCGGCGGTCTGCCGCCGGTTAGCGTTACCATCAGGCGCAGCAGCACACAGCTTGTTGCGCCTTTTTATGTAATACCCATTCCACAAACTATGTTGAAGGCCGCCATGGCCAGCAGTTATCTGAAGCACATGGTTGCTGAAATGGGTATAGTAACAATTAAGTAAATGGGCAATGCACACTGCGTTGCTGTTAACGGGTAGGAATAGCGAGCGATATGTCGAAACGAGATTACTACGAAGTGCTTGGCGTGGACAAAAGTGCCGGCGAGCGCGAGATAAAAAAAGCATACAAAAAACTGGCTATGAAGTACCACCCTGACCGTACTCAGGGCAACAAGGAACTTGAAGAAAAGTTCAAGGAAATTCAGGAAGCCTATGAAGTACTGACCGACGGCCAGAAACGCGCCGCTTACGACCAGTATGGTCACGCTGGCGTTGATCCGAACCGCGGTGGCGCAGGCTTTGGTGGTGGCGCTGATTTCGGTGATATTTTTGGCGATGTATTTGGCGATATCTTCGGCGGTGGCCGTGGTCGTCAGTCACGTGCACGTCAGGGTGCAGACTTACGCTACAACCTGGAAATGTCTCTGGAAGAAGCCGTACGCGGTAAAGAAGTCGAAATTCGCGTACCTACTTTAGTCGCCTGTGACTCTTGTCATGGCTCCGGTGCGAAGAAAGGCACCAGCCCTAAAACCTGCCCAACCTGTCATGGTCAGGGGCAGGTACAGATGCGCCAGGGTTTCTTTGCGGTTCAGCAAACCTGTCCTACCTGTTCAGGTCGCGGCAAGATCATCAGCGATCCATGTAATGAGTGTCATGGTCAGGGCCGTAAAGAACAAACCAAAACCTTGTCGGTTAAAGTGCCGGCAGGCGTGGATACCGGCGATCGTATCCGCTTAAGCGGTGAAGGCGAAGCCGGTGAAAGCGGCGCGCCAGCAGGCGACTTATATGTTCAGGTACACGTGCGCGATCACGATATCTTTACCCGTGATGGTAATAACCTGTACTGCGAAGTACCACTAAGCTTTACCACAGCGGCGCTGGGCGGCGAGCTACAGGTACCAACGCTGGACGGTAAAGTGAAGCTGAAAGTCAGTCCTGAGACGCAAACCGGCAGAATGTTCCGCCTGCGTGGCAAAGGCGTGAAGTCGGTACGCAGTGGCGCGATTGGTGACTTGCTGTGTAAGGTAGTGGTGGAAACCCCGGTGAATCTGTCATCCAAGCAGAAAGAATTGCTTAAGGAGTTGGACGAATCAATGGGCAAGGGCACAGATGCTGCCAAGCACCGTCCCAAAGAGCAGGGCTTCTTTGACGGCGTTAAAAAGTTCTTCGATGACCTGACTAATTAGTCATCCGGCTTTTAAAATTAAACATTTAACGGATCAACCCTTGTTGATCCGTTTTTGTTTGTCCAGTATAAAAAACAGTAATAACAATTACGCTTACCAAGGCGATCCTTTAATAACCGGAGACCAGGAAATGAAATCAGTAAAGGTATTTACAGTGGGACTAATGGCTGCAGGCATGTTAACAGCGGCTAATGCAGCAACCGTTGCAAAGTCAGAAAAACAGGCAGAAGCAGCAGTGGAGTATCGTCAGTCACTGTTTCAACTGGTAAAGAGCAACGCATCACCTATGTTTGGTATGGCTAAAGGCGCATTACCCTTCGATACCGAGGTAATGCAAACTAATGCCACGCGTCTGGAGCAGCTGGCCGATATGATGGCTGACTATCTGCTGGTAGATACCACCGGTTTTGACGTGGATACCGAAGCCAAACCAGCTCTGTTTAGCAATGAGTCAGACGTTATGGCTAAGATTGCTAAATTTAAAGAAGCTGCCACCGGCATCAAAAAAGCGGCAATGTCAGGTGATGAAGGCAGCTATGGCAAGGCGATAGGCGCACTGGGCGGTGGCTGTAAGTCATGCCACGATGATTACAAAGAGTAATATAAGCTCATCTACGTGCTATTCAGGAAGCCGGCATCAGCCGGCTTTTTTATTTCCTGCAGTAAAGAGTCCGTGCCTGAGTATGAATCTGCCTATTCAGTTTGAATAGCTGAGCTGCGGGTTACAAGATACTGAGGCTCATTGATTTGCGAACCAGAGTGGAAATTTAGATAAATCGATACTTTAGTTTAATATTTATGATTGATAGTATTCTGCAAAGATTCGAAATTTATTGTGGCCGGCCGTTTTATAACGTCTATATTTGTTGTAATTCAGGGATAGTTTTCTAAGCTTAGTATCGGGCTCGATTATTAGCGGCTGAATAGTAACCGTAAATTTTAGCAGGACGCATCAGACACCTCATGTTGGAAAAGGTATCCGAACTCGATTTTTTCACTATTGCAGAGCAGGCAGTTTCTAAGTCTGAGTGCTCAGGCGTTGGCGTGTTTACGCTGAATGAGCAGGGCGAACCGGCAAACCTCCTATTCTTAATGAATAACGGTGAAACCGTTGATGTCACAGATTTTGAACTGTTGTTTAAACAGTTCGACCGTCGTAGTCATGGGTCACAAAAGGTTGATAAGTTTTGGGTCAACGGCAGTAATCTGCTCGCTAACGTTGAGGGCGTAGCGAAAGTGCTGCTGCTCGAAGATACGAGTGCGGCGGGAGGCCTGGTTTTCTTATTGGATAAACAAGGCGGGTCTGCCACGCAGGCTGAGCTGGCTATGGAGCTGGCTGTTGAACGGCTGAAGCTAGCCCTTGAGCGGGCGCACACCTATAAATGTCCGGTTATCAGCACTAATACGCAGCTTAATCAAAAACTTGAACTCCTCAATGAAATTGGTTCCATTTCCAAAACTGGTGGCTGGGAAATCGATTTAGCCAGTGGCGTAATTACCTGGACCGATGAAATGTTCCGGATTTACGGTTTACCTAATGGCTCGCCGGTCTCTATTTCGACGGCCATGGCCTACTTTCCGCCGGAAACCAAAAAAGCCTTCATGGCATCGTTTGATAAGGTGGTAAGCGAAGGAAAGGAATATTGCCATGAGGGCTTTCTACGCCGCGCCGATGGTAAGGTACTGCGCATTAAAGCCACCGGTAAGCCGCGCTACACCGGGAAAAAGGTCACTCAGGTTTTTGGCGCGCTGGAGGACATCACCGAACAGTACCGGCTACTGGAAACAGAATACAATTATGCGGCCTACCTTACCGCTATCCTCGACAACTTAAACGACGTGGTAGTCACTATCGATACCAGCGGCACTATCATTACCGCAAATAAAACAATGTCGACAATCTTTGGTTATGAACCTGAGGAAATAATGGGTCAGGATGTCAGCATTCTGATGCCTGATCCGTATGCCAAATACCACAGCGAGTTTCTTAATCATTACCTGGAAACCGGCCGTGCAAAAATCATTGGTGTAGGACGGGAGCTGCCTGGCTTACATAAATCCGGCCGGGTGTTTCCCATCGAGCTTTCCCTGTCAGAAGTGGTACAAGACGGGCAGCGCCAGTTTATCGGTATTGTCAAAGATATTACCGAGCGCAAGAAGGCCATGGAAGAGATCTATAAGACGGCGTATTTTGATGATCTTACTGAGTTGCCGAATATGCGTTCCTTCGAAATGGACCTGGCACGGGTACTTAATCAGGCGTCCTCACAGTTCAACGCCCTGGATATTTATTGCTGTCTCATCGACATGGATAACTTCACTCAGTACAACCTGAGCTTTGGCAAGCATGTGGGCGACAGAATCCTGGCCACCATTGCGCAGCGCATAAGTGCAGCGATTGAGGGGGACTTAAAGGTCTATCGCGGTATTGGTGATAACTTTCTGATCCTCTCAACCGCGCCGGTTGATGGTGAAAATCGTGAAAACGAGAATGTCATCAATACCCTGGAGTGGGAGGTCCACAAAGCCATTGTGACGCCCATCGAGGTGGATGATTTAATTCATTCAGTTACCGCCGCCATTTCCTCCTGCCGGTTAGAGGCATCGAAAGCCAGTTACGAAAAGGTCAACGGCGTACTTTCCTTCGGTAAAAAGCGTGCCAAGAAGCAAGGGCCGGGCAGTGTGTTAACCCTCGACAACGCTGCGTTTGAGGATTACAACCGCTATAACACCATCACCCACTCTTTTCAGCGGGTATTGCAGAACAACGAATTTTATCTGATGTTGCAGCCGCAGTTTAACGCGTCCAATGAGGTTATCGGCTCTGAGGCACTGATCCGCTGGGAACACCCGGAACTGGGTATGATCAGTCCGGTAGAGTTTATTCCGGTAGCGGAAGAAAGTGACGCTATCATAGACATAGGCAACTGGGTTATAAACGAAGCCTGCCGCTTACTCCATGACTGCGAGCAGCAGGGTAAGCATACCCGCATCGCGGTGAATATCAGCGGCCGCCATATTGTGCGCGCAGACTTTGCCGAAACCATTACGCAATTTATTGAAAAATGGGGGCTAGCACCCGATACGCTGATGCTGGAGATTACCGAAACCACGCTGGTATCGAGCATTGATTTAGTGCGCGAGCGCATGGATAAGTTGGGCGAACTAGGCTTCTCTTTCTCTATTGATGACTTTGGTACCGGTTACTCCAGCCTGAGTTACCTGAAAGAATTACCCATTTCAGAACTTAAGATAGACCGCTATTTTGTGGATGAAATTAATTTCCACGATGACGAAGTGCCGATTGTGAATTCGATTATCGACCTGGCCCATGCGCTCGGAGTGAGTAGTGTGGCGGAAGGTATCGAGAACGAGTTCCAGAGAGAGTATTTGCGCCAACGTGGCTGCGAATATTTTCAGGGCTATTTTTATTCTCGACCGCTGCCTGAGAAAGCCTGGCGCGACTTTATTATGAACAGCTCACTGAGTAAAATTGATTTAGATTAAAAAAAGCGCAATTAGTCTAAAGTTGTCGACATATAAGCCAATGGTCGTATGCGCAAACGGCCCATTTTCTATTACTGTAATAGCATATAGAAGTTTTCAGTGAAGATTTCAAACCGCATAATAATAGTGTAGGAAGTGAATTTGTATGTCATACCAAGCAGAATATCAGCGTTCAATTGAGCAACCCGCCGAATTTTGGGCAGAGCAAGCCAAAGCTCTGCCCTGGTTTAAAGCACCACAGGACATTCTTACCCAGGACAACGAGGGTATCTACCACTGGTTTGACGACGGTGAAATGAATACTGCCTACATGGCCGTTGATTATCACGTTGAAAACGGCCGTGGCGATCAGCCAGCCATTATCTACGATTCACCGGTTTCTAACAGTAAGTCTGTACTAACCTACGCACAGCTGCAGGAACAAGTTTCTCTGTTTGCCGGGGTGCTAAAAGCCCAGGGCGTAGAGAAAGGCGATCGTGTTGTAGTATACATGCCAATGATCACTGAGGCCGTGGTTGCCATGCTGGCGATTGCCCGCCTTGGTGCTATCCATTCAGTGGTATTTGGCGGTTTTGCGCCGCATGAATTAGCAGTGCGCATTGAAGATGCTGAGCCAAAACTGATTGTGACGGCGTCATGCGGTATCGAAGTGGCCAAGGTGATTGAATACAAGCCGCTTGTCGACAAAGCCATTGAGCTATCGGCCCATAAACCTGAGTGTTGTGTGGTACTGCAGCGCCCACAAGCCAAAGCGGCTATGCATGAAGGCATGGATATCGACTGGGCAGAGGCAATGGCGAAAGCTACACCCGCCGATTGCGTAGCGGTGAAAGGCACAGATCCGCTGTATATTCTGTATACCTCTGGCACCACCGGCAAACCAAAAGGTGTTGTGCGTGAAAACGGCGGCCATGCCGTGGCATTAAAATATTCCATGAAGGCGGTTTACGACATGCAACCGGGCGAAGTGTTCTGGGCCGCATCGGATGTGGGTTGGGTTGTGGGTCACTCCTATATCGTTTACGGCCCGCTTTTGCATGGTTGCACTACTGTTGTTTACGAAGGCAAACCTGTACGCACACCGGATGCCGGCGCATTCTGGCGAATGGTCGACGAGTACAAAATTAAAGCGTTGTTTGCCGCTCCTACGGCTTTTCGGGCTATTCGTAAGGAAGATCCGGAAGCGGCGGAAATTAACAAGTATGATATTTCTTCATTAAAAACTATCTTCATGGCCGGTGAGCGCCTCGATCCGCCGACCTACCTGTGGACGGTAGATAAAACCGGCAAGCCTGTAGTTGATCACTGGTGGCAAACCGAAACCGGCTGGGCTATCTGCGCCAACCTGATGGGGATTGAAGCGAAACCCGCAAAGCCAGGTTCATCAACCCTGCCTACACCTGGCTTTAACGTTCAGGTGTTGGACGCTCGTGGTAATGAGTTGCCCGCGGGGGAGCAAGGCGCTATTGCAATTAAGTTGCCTTTGCCGCCAAGCTGTCTGGCCACTATCTGGGGCGATTTTGAGCGCTTTAAATCAGGTTATCTCAGCGATTTCCCGGGTTACTACTGCTCAGGTGATGGCGGTTACAAGGATGATGAAGGCTATGTCTTTATTATGGGCCGAACCGATGACGTCATAAACGTGGCAGGTCACCGTTTATCTACCGGTGAAATGGAAGAAATCCTGGCGGCCCACGATGCCGTTGCCGAATGTAGTGTTATTGGCGTTCATGATGCCTTAAAAGGGCAGGAGCCGGTTGGCCTGGTATTGCTCAAAGATGGTTTCGACATCGACGAGGATGACTTGCAAAAAGAGCTGGTTGCTATGGTTCGAAAAGAAATTGGCCCGATTGCCTGCTTTAAGCGCGCGGTGGTGGTTCCACGCTTACCGAAAACCCGTTCTGGCAAAATACTTCGTAAATTATTGCGCCAGATTGCCTCGAACCAGGAGGTGGCAGTGCCATCCACCATTGACGATCCGGCCAGCGTGCCAGAAATCGAAGCAATTATGAAAGAACAGGGGCTGGTTAAGGAAGGCTCCGATTAATCATACAGTTTCAGCATCAAAGTGGCTCTTGTACGTTCTTCGGGAGCAACTTTTTAGCCGGCGAAAGCCTAATGCCGATCAGTTAAGAAATTTATACTGATCGGTTGACCGATCTTTCTACGGG
>JAAFAI010000026.1 GCA_018222405.1 Gammaproteobacteria bacterium
CCGGGCGCTTGAAGTATGGATTGGTCTCAGCGAATCCTTAATGTCCAACCTATGATAAACAACTAAATTTAAAATAAAAAAACCGCAGGTGATGCTGCGGCTTTTTATATACTCATAAAGCAATGAACAGATTAAAACGTCACTGAGACCTCTACGATAATACCGTCCCACTCTGCTCCACCAGCAGCACCGAATGCTGCAGTACCGCCTCCGGAATACTGTTCTTCCTCTTGCGTAACATATTCAGCTTTGAATAACGTGAAATCATTCATCCACCAGCCGCCGCCCAACTGCAAACGGCTTGCGGTGTTATTGCCGGTAATACCAACACTTTCGTTATCTGATTCGGCGTAACGGGCCGCAACATAAAACTCTGAATTAATCATATAGCGCCCTTCTACAGACCAAAACTTCATTTCAGATTCCTGTTCTACATAGCTGGTTTGAAACGCCCCCTGGCCATTTTCCCAGCTATAATCGTCTTTTGCACTCCCGTACAAGGCATGAAACATAACTGTATCGGTCATGTACTGGACATCAGCCTGCCAGATAAAGGCGTCAACGCCCGGCACAATCAACGGGTGGGTTACTCTGGCATTCGGTGCCGAACTGGCAAACTGATAGTTATCGCCGTCTCCCACAGCAATCAACGAGCCAGCGGTCTTCCCTTCTACAGCACTCATCTCATGATTGGTAGAAAAAACACCTGCTGCAAACGATAAACCATTGCTTAAATTATAGGTTCCGCGTAAGCCGTAGTTGTACCCTCGTCCGTCGGAAAAGTCCGCGAAAAAGTCCGGTGTCGACAACGTACCGTCCCAGGTAATACTGCTGCCACCTGCCAGTTTATGTACCCCATACAACCACAAACCTTCTTCTGCAGTGATCATGTCTACCAGACTATTGCCAACAAATGGGTTACTTTGCACTGCCGCACCATCAGAATAGCGCAGGAAGTTTTGCGTGGTGGCGATCATATTTCCCAGCCTGACACCCACCTCCTGATTAATCTGATACTGTATCCACGCTAAATCCTGACTGATAGCAGCGCTGCCGTTATTCCAGTCGTTGGGCTCCTCGGCGAGTTCGGCAAAAACGGAGAGCTTGTCTGTCAACTGCGCATTGATATTTAACGCAAAGCGTAAACGATGAAAGCCAGAGTCAGTTTTAGCATTGCCCGGGTCCGCTGCTGCGCCATCAACTTCCATCCCTGCCTGCCAACTTTGCATCACCGCACCAGACAACTGAATCCGGCTTTTTTCCTGCGCAAAAGAAGCCGGACTAAAATAAGTCAGCGCTAAGACAGAAGTGGCTAGTACTATTTTATTAAACTGCATTTTATTGTGTCCCCTGTTTGGAATTTAAACATTCATTCGCAAATAAGGGATGGCAAAGAACATGCCATTGTAATTAAATTGTAAAAAATAAGTTTAACCATTAATTTAAAAGGAATTTTAAATCAATATGAACTTTATTGAAAAATAACTTTTCTTAAAAATCAAACTAGTGTCGCACGCCATATGCAGCATAGTGCAACAATTAATTACGGCAATAAAAAACCGTTAATCACCTATTGATAATTAACGGTTCAGAGAATATAACTCAGATTATTAGTAAATATCGTTGGGCTGTACAATATTGTATTTTTTCATTTTTCGGTAGACCGTTGAACGGCAAATATTGAGCTCTTCTGACACCGTTGTAATATTCCACCGGTGTTTTTTTAACGTGTCTAATAATAACTGACCTTCGTGACTGCCTGCATACTTAGACAAAGCCTTTTCTTTGACAACGCCAGTCTCTTGCTCCGTATCTAACGCATCCAGCGAATGATGATCGAGAATCTCATCTGGCAAACTATCAAGCGTTATCAAATTGTTTTCGCTCACCGCAGCGGCATATTTCAACACGCTCATTAACTGGCGTATGTTGCCAGGCCAGTGATACATTTCCAGCGCCTGGCGACCCTTTTCATCTATTTGATAGTCACCCAGGTGCTGTAGCTCTCGTCTTACTACATTGGCAATAATAGCTGATTTATCGGTACGCTCCCTTAGCGGTGGCAGTTTCAGAGCCATGCCATTGAGGCGGTAGTAAAAGTCTTCCCGAAACTCCTTTTGGTCTATTCGCGCTCGCAGATCCTGGTGGGTGGCAGAAATAACCTGCAAGTCCAAAGCCGTCGGTTCGGTGGCACCTAATGGCATTGTTTCTCGCTCTGCCAGTACACGTAGCAAGCGTGTTTGCAATTGCACAGGCATATCGCCGATTTCATCTAAGAACAGGGTTCCGCCATTGGCCAGTTCCAGCTTGCCCTTCATACCATTTTTGTTGGCGCCAGTGAAACTGCCACTGCGATATCCAAATAGCTCACTTTCTATCAACGTTTCAGGGATGGCAGCACAATTTAATGCGATAAAGGCATGGCCGGCCCGCGAACTGGCCTCATGGATCGCCCTGGCAAAGGCTTCCTTACCCGTGCCGGTCTCGCCGGTAATTAATATTGGAATGTCTTTATCAATAACTTGCAGAACTTGTCGCGCGATTCTTTGCATCCGTGGATCTTCACCACTTAATTCGTTCAGTGAAGGATGCTTTCCTGATGTTAAGGGAGCAGCTACTTTAGCAGCAGTCCGAACCGATGCAGATGCCATCGAACGAGAGCCAGGCACCCGCAATGCCAGCTCAATCTCTTCCAGTAATAGCGGCGAATAAACCTTTATAACATTGCTACCGCCGTTTGTTTTGGTAAGTAACTCATCAATAGAAATACCAATGATATCTTGTAACCGGCTCCCCGGGAGCAGTTGATCAGTTGGAAGCAGTGACGAGTATTCAAAAAATGACGAGCGATTTGCCCCGGAGATAACGCCCCTTTCGTTAACCGCTAATAGCTGCTCCTGCGCCAAATCGAAAAAGCTTTCCGCCGGACGGATATTCAACGTCATCTGATTCCGATAGGTCTTGCGAAAATAACTGTTTTCAATCATTCGCCCGTACATCATGACCATTTGCAGCGTCATAAACTGGCTACTTCTGTTTTTGTCAGCACCAAGACATGACGCGTTCAGGCAGCCACGTAATTCCCCCATGGGATCAAATATAGGGGTAACGGAACAACTTAAGTCTCTGTGACTGGGATAAAAGTGCTCATCCCGGTGAATAATAATCGACTCTTTTTCAATCAGACAGGTACCAATACCATTGGTACCTACCTGATCTTCCGCCCAACGCGCCCCGATAAGTAATCCTGACTCTTTGCTGCGGACTTTTTCCCGATTAGGTAGATTGGTCGCCAGGGTTAACCCTGTAGCATCGGTAAGCACAACCGAGTAGCCTGCATCAGCAATTCGCTTGGATAAACCAGTTAGCCCCTGCCGGGCAATATTTAAGTAGTCTTCCTGTTGCTGCAATTGCAATCGCATCTCTGAGGACGATAAAACTTCAACCTCGTTGGTCGCATGCGGATCAAGGCCGTGCTTTAGCAAGCTACGTTGCCAAGAGCGGGAAATCGGTTCTGTAGGCTGAATATTTCGAAGCTGAAATTCGGCCGACATAAATGTTTCAGCCCCACTAACGTCCATAGATTGCGAAGTTTGTTTCATCATTACCGTCGTACTCCGTTCTTAGTTTATTACAGGCAATGTACTAGTAGCCTCAGGCAATTCCCCTGGTCAACTATTCAACACCTTATCAAATTAACGTAATGATGCAATTTTTGTAACATTTTTTTCAAATTTGCATTTTTTCTTGTATATACCGCCACATTGATGTGGATCCGTTAGCCGCCCGACCATTAAATAAAGAAAAAATAAAACAAATACAATGATTTATTGTTTTTTGGTTGTTTTTGCTTAGTAGCTAAAAACCCTACAGGGAAGGTACGGCAAAACGGCTCGGCAACTATTGGTGAGTGCGAGTCTGCCAACCGCAACCGAAAAGTGTCTCATTATTGCATTAACGCTGCGACAGGTGTTTCTTCGCTCAAACGACTTTCTGTACTTAATTTTTTCAACTAAACAGCCCACCTCAATAAAACTTATAAAAATCAACAAATTAAGAATATAACCATCGGAAAATGTTATTGGCATGTTAATTGATTCAGGCATTCTGCTCGAACAAAACGACTTTCAGAGGTAAAAAATGAAAAAAACCAGTGCTCCACACCTGAGCTACCTTAGTTGCTGTCTGGGGTTAGCAGGTATCATGGTTAGCTCATATGCATCAGCCGCCGGTCTGACCAAGCTAACAAAAGAAATTGAAGACTACACACCTGTCACGCAAAAGCGGTTAAACGAAGCAAACCCCAAAGATTGGTTGCTACCCAAAGGGAATTACGAAGGCTGGATGTTCAGTGAACTTCAGCAAATTAATAAAAAGAATGTTAAAAAACTCACACCTGTCTGGACCTACTCCACCAACCTGGACTCCGGCCATGAGGCACCCGCCCAGGTCAATAATGGCGTCATGTTTGTTTCAACACCCTACAATCACGTGATCGCTTTGAATGCCAAAACCGGGCAGGTTTACTGGCGCTATAAGCATGACAATCCTTATGATCTGTCGGTGATGCATAACACCAGCCGCGGCATTGCCTTATGGGACGACAAAGTCTATGTCGCCGGACTTGATGGTACTTTGAATGCGCTGGATGCCAAAACCGGGGAACGCATTTGTCAGGCGCAGATTGGTGACTGGAGTATCGGGGCTTATATCACCTCGGCGCCCACTCCGGTGAAAGGCAAAATACTGGTCGGCCCGTCTGGCGGCGAGTATGGCGTGCGGGGCTTTTTAGAAGCGATGGACGCCGAAACCTGTGAACAGGCATGGCGCACATACAGCGTGCCAGGTCCGGGTGAGCCAGGTCATGAAACCTGGAAAAAACAAGGAAAACGCCCCGACGCATGGAAATATGGTGGCGGAAGCATGTGGATGCCGGGTAACTACGATCCAGAGGCCGACATACTTTACTGGGGAGTGGGTAACGGCTCACCATGGCTCGGTGATCAGCGTCCCGGGGATAACCTTTATGTGGCTTCATCGATTGCCATGGACCCGGACAACGGAAAGATCAAAGGCCATTTCCAGTACCATTACAATGATTCATGGGACTGGGCCGCCATGAATGCACCAATGCTGGTTAATTTTAAACAAAATGGCAAAACGGTTAAGGGCCTGGTCTCACCTCAGCGTAATGGCTACATGTATTGGCTGGAGCGCAGTGACGACGGTGAAATAGGTTATGTTGAAGGCAAACCCTTTGTTAAAAATAACGCCTTTAAATCGCTCAATAAAAAAACCGGTCGCCCTACCTATGACTATGATCATGTTCCGGTCACGGGTAAACGGGTGGATTACTGCCCTAGTCTGTGGGGCGGTAAAAACTGGCCTTACGAATCTTATAATCCGCAAACCGGCATGGTTTATGTGCCGGCCAATGACAACGTATGTAACTCATTCCTCGGCAAATTTCAGGATGATGTTGAACCTGCATCCGGGCAATTTTGGGCTGGCATCGATATTCCCGACCTCGATGTTTACCTTGATGACCCTAACAAGGGTGTAGGTCAACTTCAGGCCTGGAATATCAATTCCCGCGAAAAAGTCTGGCAGCACGACTTTGGCAAAACCATGAACTGGGGCCCTGTGCTATCGACAGCAGGCGGCATTGTGTTTGGTGCTGGTACTAACGACCGGATACTACGCGCCTTTGACGCCGAAAGCGGCGAAGTATTGTGGGAATTCCCGCTTAACTCAACGGCTATTGCGCCCCCTGTGAGCTATGAAGTTGATGGTAAGCAATATATCGCTATTACCGCTGGCTATGGCGTAGACGCACACTGGACCAACAGTGTTCTGGCCGACAAAGATGAATCTGGTGAATGGATCGCAGATGTCCCTGAGGGCGGGGTGATCTGGGTCTTTGCACTGCCGGATTAGGCCTTTTTGAGGTCACGAAAGTCGGCGCATTGGCGCCGGCTTCCAGGTTCGTTGTACATAAACAGATTCAATAAAGAAGTAAGAAGGTATCCTATGACAAATCGTACATCTGACAATGCCAGGCAATCCCGGTGCTGCCAGGCGGATTATGATGGACCAGATAATGGCTTTCGTCGGGACATGCTGAAGTACCTGGCCTTTGCCATTCCTATTGCCAACCTCTCTGTCAGCGGCAAGCTGTCAGCTGCTCAGAACCGACCTGAGCGACTGCCACCACAACCCGGCGACCGACTGACGTATTTCAGTAAAAGCAAACGCGGCCAGATTATAAAACTATCCGATTTGGCCGAACTCGACAAACAACAGCTAATTTTGCCCTACGACGCGCAGAATAACATTGTCCGCGACGGCTCGCGCTACAACCAGGTGCTGCTGCAAAAGCTCCCCGAGAGCAAGCTGTCCAATGACACCAAGGCACTATCGGCAAGTGGTGTGGTGGCTTATTCAGCCATCTGTACCCATGCTGGCTGCCCGGTTACCGGCTGGATGACAGACGAGGAAAACTACATGTGTCCGTGCCACCAGTCTGTGTTTAACCCCAAAGACAGTGGAGTTGTGATGGCCGGCCCGGCACCGCGAAACCTGCCCGCATTACCGCTCAAAGTTGAGAATGACGAAATAGTGGTGGCAGGCAACTTTAATAGTTGGATTGGCTTTGGTAAGCCCCCCAGATAACGGAGACCCCCCATGAACAACAAACATAAATTAATGCTTCCTGTTACCACTGGTCTGCTAATGACGTTGTTTTGCAGCCAGGCAATCAGTGCCGCTAAGCCAATGACAGGCGTGAGTTGCCAGGGCGGCTTTTTTGTCCGTACGCCAGATAAACATATTCACTGGATAAATGACGAAGAAGCAAAACCTGTACAGGTATACGCACAGGATGATGATATCTACGCAATGGCGGAATGTGGCACCGGAGTGGTTACCGTGTTCGAGAAAAAGCAGGCAGAAAAAACCGAGTATGCCGCTTATTACAGCCCGAACTGCAAAGATATTGGTCGCGAACAAGGCGAAACCCGCACGCTCTATCAGGGCGATGTAAAGATAAACCGCATCCGCCCGTCTGCTGATGGCCTGGAAATTCGGCTGGTGAATAACCAGTTTTTGCGCGGCAGTAGTTGCAGCGCAGTTAGCGCTATTAAGTAAGGCAAGAAAGGAAAAGGTAATGGGGCTCATTGGTCGCGGTAAGGTATATATGGTAACACTGCTTACGCTGTTCAGCGCCAGTGGCAATGCGCGGCTGGAAGCCAATGAAGAGCAGGCGCTGAGCAAACTGTTAGACAGCTTGAGTGATTCTTATGCATTTACGGTTGATACTGTTTCGCCGTCAACTGAAACACCAATGTTTCGGTTAGGCATGGAGCTGTTCTTTAGTAAATCACTCAGCGGTAATCAGGATGTTGCCTGCGCCAGTTGCCATCATCCATATCTTGCCGGGGGCGATAGCCTCAGCCTGCCGGTTGGCGAGTCACCGTATAATGACAATTGGGTAGGACCCGGACGCTGGCATGACTGGCAGCGTTCGGCCGATCCAAAAGCTGACGGTACACCCAATGTTGCCAGACACTCTCAAACCACGTTTAACGCGTCATTATACAGCCGCTCGATGTTTTATGACGGGCGCATTTTTGTTCTTGATCCGACCTTACGCTCCCATGGTGAAGATCAGCGCCACCGGACACCGGATAGTAATTTGTGGCAGGGCGATAGCTCTGCAGGACGCGATTTACTCGCCACTCAGGTGCGCTTCCCGGTGATATCCACCGATGAAATGCGTGGCCATACCTTTGCTGCCGACAGTACTAACGATGGGGTACGCCACGCGCTGATCGAACGGCTCAAACAAAGCGAAAATGTACAGCAGTGGCTGCAGCTCTTTCGGCAGGCCTTCGCCTCACCCACTGGCAGCCCGAATTCGCTGATTACATTTGCCAATATCGAAACTGCTATCTCCTATTATCAGTCTACTCAAATCTTGCTGGATGCCCCCTGGTTTGACTATGTTAACGGTAAAACCAACGCGCTGACGGCCAGTCAGAAGCGCGGCGCAAAGCTATTTCTAACCAGTCCGGATAAGGGCGGTGCAGGTTGTATAAACTGCCATACGCCGCCAATTTTTACAGATGAGAAATTTCATAATATTGCTGCGGTGCAGATTGGACGTGGTAAACAACCCAATGGGGAAGATTTTGGCCGCCGCGGCGTAACACAACAAGACAAAGACCGATACGGATTTCGTACTCCTTCACTACTAAACGTGACGGCAACCGCCCCCTACACTCACGCTGGCGCTTTCACGGACCTTGATGCCATCATTGCGCATCATTTGGCACCGGATGAGTCGGTTAGTCAGTTTGACTTTAGTTTTACTAACAACCCGCAATTGAAGCACGTAGCCGGGTTGCTCAGCGACAGTAAACAACACACCCAGGGTGCACTGGCTCAGCTTAACCTGGAGCAAGCTGCAGGCAGCAGCCTGCTGCCTGCCGGCCTGACCCTAACTGTAACGCAGCTAGACGATTTAAAGGCCTTTCTAGCCAGCCTTACCGATCCTTGTATTACCGATAGAGCCTGTATGGCGAAATGGGTACCTGATAGCAATGCACCAGCCCCTGACGAGCACCGCCTCGTAGCAGAATTTCGCGGCCATATGCCTCCCCCTCAACCTGTAGCCATACACCTGGAGGCAACTCACACCAGTCTGCCTCATCAGGTCCCGGGCCCGGCGCTCCCTGCTGCGTTGAGTAACGATGACGGATTTGGCTGTTCCCGCTCTGCGCCGACGCATCAGTCTCTCGCCAAGCACCCTAGCCGCCATCAAAGCGCCAAACGCTTTGATGAAGTGGCTGTGAGTGCCGGGTTAGCTCACAAACATCACATCAATTGGGAGAACTATACCCTGTCTTCGGCACAACGCCTTATCTTTAGCGGTGGACTGGCGGCCGGCGATATTGATGGTGACTGCTGGCCGGATCTATTTTTTGCAACCGGCGACGCGGCAGCGGACGTACTGTATAAAAATGAACGAAACGGCACCTTTAGCGATGTCAGTAAAGTGTGGGGATTAACCAGCGTTGAACTGTCTAACGGTGCAGCCATGGTAGACATTGACGGCGACGGCGATCTGGATATATTCACCTCTAATCTGCTACAGCCCGAACTGCCATCCATCACCGGTCAAAAGATGCAGTTGCCAGACTCCCAGCTTCCCACGTTATACCTCAACGATGCGCAACAAAAGTTGCATGCTGCCGCTGATATCGGATTACAAGTACAGCTTACCAGTTGGTCTTTTGCTTTTGCCGATGTAAATAAAGATGGCACCGTTGACATGCTGACCAACCATTGGCGCGGCCCCGGACTGGGCGGCGAACAGCCAACCCACCTGTGGCGCAATATTAGCAGCTCGGAGGGGATCTGGTTTGAAGGCCTGGATACAGAGGCAGGCCTCACAGATTTGGTAGGCAATGCAGACTTTACATTTACCGCTAACTTTACCGACATCAATAATGATGGCTGGCTGGATTTGTTGTTTGCAGCAGATTTTGAAACCAGCCAGGTGTATAAAAACCTCCGCGACGGTACCTTTGCTAAAGAGACCCACACCCATGAGATCTCAGATCAAAATGGCATGGGGGCTGCCGTTGCAGACTATGATAACGATGGCTACCTGGATTGGTTTGTTAGCAGTATCTGGGACCCGAACGGCAAGCCGGAAGGTAGCTGGGGGGTCAGTGGTAACCGCCTGTACCACAATCACCAGGGTCGGCTGGAGGATGCAACAACACAGGCTGGTGTGGCCGAAGGGCTATGGGCTTGGGGCGCATGCTTTGCCGACTTTAATAACGATGGCTGGTTGGATTTATTTCACGTTAACGGCTTTGATCTGCCGCCACAACTCAGCCGCCATCTTGGTAACCCGCTGGCGTATCGTCGCCTGAAGCAAGCCATGGCTGAGTTTGAGAATACCCCGAGTCGGCTGTTTATTTCTAATCAGGACGGTACATTCACAGAGCGCAGTCGTCAGTGGGGGATCACCGATACCTTTTCTGGCCGCGGCGTGGTCTGCATGGACTACGACCGGGATGGTGATGTGGATATCGTGGTCAGTAACCACGAACAGCGACCGGTACTGTATGCCAATCGTCACAACGATGACGCCAGCAACAACTACTTATCCATTACCCTGCGCGATAGTACGCAAAATACCCGGGCACTGGGCGCTAAAGTGCATGTGACTACCGGCAACACTACCCAGTTGCAGGAAGTACGCGCAGGCGGCGGATTTTTAAGCGGTGCGCCGTCTACCCTGCACTTTGGTTTGGGTGACGCCAGCCAGGCCGACATCATTACTATTGAATGGCCAGACAAAACAGGAAGTGTCAGTACGTTTCACAATATTCCGGCTAACCAGTTTTTATACATCCAGGCCGATCGGGGATCTACTGAGCAACGCTCACCTTCGCCCCCACCCCTATCGCAGTAACGAACAGAGGCAGTAACACGCTATGCGCTTAAACCAATGCTACAACTATCAGGACTTCAGAGCCCTGGCGAGAAAACGCCTGCCCGGCCCAATCTATAATTACATCGACGGCGGTGCCGATGACGAGGTAACCATGCGGCGTAACACTGAAGCCTTTAATCAGTGTGATTTAATTCCCGGGGTACTTCGCGGTGTCAAAGATGTTGATCTGAGTATCGAGGTGATGGGTCAGCGGCTTGAATTACCTGTGTACTGCTCTCCTACCGCCCTACAACGGTTATATCACCACCGAGGTGAATATGCAGTTGCGGCCGCCGCCGAAAAGTTTGGCACCATGTTCGGTGTGTCGTCGCTGGGCACCGTGTCGATGGAGAAAATTGCACAGGATTTTGATATTCCCCAGGTGTATCAGTTTTATTTTCATAAAGACCGCGAGCTTAACCGGGCCATGATGGAACGGGCGAAAGCCAGTGGCATACAAGTTATGATGCTGACGGTAGACTCAATCACCGGTGGCAATCGGGAGCGGGATTTACGTACCGGCTTTTCGATACCCTTTCGTCTGACCCTGGGCGGCATGGTTGAATTTGCCCGTAAACCCGCCTGGGGCATCAACTATCTGCTCCACGAAAAATTCTCCCTACCACAACTTCAGGCCCATATTGACATGGACGGCGGCAGCAGCTCTATCGGTGATTATTTTACCAATATGCTGGACCCGGCAATGAACTGGCAGGATGTGGCTGACATGGTTGAATTTTGGGATGGTCAGTTTTGTTTAAAAGGCATTATGAGCGTTGAAGATGCCAGACGTGCCGTAGATATTGGCTGCACCGGTATCGTGATTTCTAATCACGGCGGACGCCAACTTGACGGCTCACGCAGCTCTTTTGATCAACTGGCCGAAATTGTCGACGCTGTAGGCAATGATATCGACGTTCTTTTTGACAGCGGCGTGCAGCGTGGCTCACATGTACTTAAAGCACTGGCGCTAGGCGCTAAAGCGGTGGGAATAGGGCGGATGTACCTGTATGCACTGGCGGCGGCCGGACAGCCAGGTGTGGAGCGGGTCCTTAAGCTCATGCAGGCTGAAATTGAACGCGACATGCGACTCATGGGCTGCAGCAGCATAGAGGACCTGCAACGGGAACATGTTCGCTTTCGTCCCTGATCCCCTGCCCACAAAACGGCAATAACCCCTATAGAGCGATGACTGCGTGAACTCACCTGTTCGCGACACATCGGCAACTAACGACAGAATCAGCAAGGCCAATATGACTCAGCATCACTTAATGACCTCACTAACCCTACTTCTCATGAGCCCGCCTCTGCTGGCTGCAGCAGTAACACCCTCTGCGGGACCACCAGCAGCTGAAGATATTGAAGTAGTAAAGGTAACTTCAACGAGATTATCACGGGATCTCTTTGCTACCCCTGCGGCAGTTTCGCTACTCGATGCCTGGCAGGAACTGCAACTGCAGGAAGCACTGCAGTTAGACGAAGCGCTTCAATTTGTGCCTGGCGTATATTTTCAGAATCGCTATAACTTTGCTCAAAACCTGCGGATATCCATCCGCGGTTTCGGTTCGCGCGCTCCGTTTGGTGTGCGCGGCCTGCAATTGCAGGTTGATGACATCCCTTACACATTGCCTGATGGCCAAACCCAGGTGGATGATATTGATTTAAACAGCGTCGAACAATTACAGGTTATCCGGGGCGCAGCAGCGGTGCAGTACGGTAATGGTGCTGGCGGTGCAATTGATATCACCACTGTGACCGGCGATAGCCTGCAAGGAGTTAATGCCAGCCTGAATGTCGGCAGCCATGATTTTTATAAAGTAAACCTGCAGGCTGGCACCAGCGAGAACGACATCGACGCGGTTATCAGCATGAGCCACCTTAACTTTGCCGGCTACCGGGAACAAAGTCAGGTAAAGAAAAGTACCCTGCGCGGTAAACTGCGCTGGGACCTCAGTGACACTAAAAGCTTTACGATAATCACCTCGCTGATGGATATGCCTGAAGCACAGGATCCGGGAGGCCTTACCGCCGCGCAAGTGACTTCAGATCGACGCCAGGCTACCTTTATGGCCAGCAGACTAAACAGCGGGCAGCAAGTGGCACAGCAAACCATCGGACTGGTTTACCACGATGAGGACATCTTGCATGGCAGCTGGTCTGCCAATACCTTTGCTACCCATCGCAACTTTACCCAGCAGCTACCCTTTCCTGGCAGCAGTCTGATTAGGTACGACCGTTGGTTTTATGGCGGCGGTATTGAGCTTTCTCAGGACTGGCAGAACGCAGGCTGGCCAGTAAGGTATACCGCAGGCGCAGAAATACGCCGTCAGGAAGACGACCGCACCCGGTTTAGAGTCACTCCGGATAAAGTTGTCACGCAGCAAACCGCAGATGAATTGCAGCAAGCCACTTCAGTTGGCGTATTTGCCATTGTCGACTGGTTGCTCTTTGACACCCTCACCCTGACCACCGGCGTGCGTTATGATGATCTTGCGATGTCGATAAACGACCGGCTCGGCCTTAGTGCGGTAGGCTCAGGCGAGCGCCACTATCGCCAGTGGAATGGCAACATTGGTATAAGCTATCGGCCAGGCACGCAACACCAATGGTACGCCAATGTTGCTTCAGCCTATGAGTCACCTACCTTTACTGAGTTTGCCAACCCGCAGGGCAGCGGCTTCAATCCCATCTTAAAACCCCAGGATACCGTGAGTCTTGAGCTCGGTTGGCGCGGCCAGTACAACGATTTAAGTTATGATGTAGCGTTGTTTTCCATCCGCGTTACCGACGAACTCATTGCCTACGAGATTGACGGTAGGGCATTTTATGAAAATGCCGGCAAGACCAATCGCCATGGCCTTGAAACGGCCCTTCAGTGGCAACTTAACCAACACTGGCAATGGCGAAGCGCGCTGACACTGGCCCGCTATGAGTTTGGTGACTTTGCCGCACTCAGCGGCGACAACCTGGATGGCAACCGGATGCCAGGCTTACCCCAAATTCAATGGGTTAATCAGCTCAACTGGCAACAAAATGCATGGCGAGTGGAACTGGAAGGTACATTCAGCGGTAACTACTATGCAGAAAACAGCAATACAACGGAAATAGCACAGTATTGGCTGGTGAACGGCCGGGTTGGCTATGATGTTACTTCTACTTTGCGAATTCAGGCCGGTGTGCGTAATCTGTTCGATAAGATGTATTTTTCGAATGTCAGAGTAAACGCTAATGCCGACCGGGAAGTAAGCAGTCGGGGTTATTTCGAGCCCGCCCCGGGTCGCAGCTTTTACTTCGGCCTGACCGCCCAATTTTAACTGCATAAAACCTGCACAACGCTATTACACGGTGAGGGAAGCGTGCAGTAAATTGCGCGCGAAACCCGCGGAGGACTTCCCCGACATGCTACCCATTGCCAATCGCTGCAGAGCTATGCACAGAATTGCCCACCGGTTTATAGTGCTGGATCAGCATTAATACAGTAAATGCTAGTAGCGTTGCGACAATATCCTTCCAGTCGAAATACATTTCTGGAATGAAAGCCTGATGAACCTCCCACAACAACGCCCCGCAGGTAATACTTATAATGCAGTTGCGGAGTTTTCTGTTAGTCACAGAATGAGCAAAGGTAACGTATCCAGACACCAAGATCACCACATATAGATAGCTCATCACCGACCCCAGCAGAACATCCAGCCCGCCATTAATGCCAATGTAGACTTCACGATTTAATTTGATTGCCAGCGACAATATCGCCGACAGGGTGAACATGATTAAATGAATTGCTCTGTTATCCATTACAGCCTCCTAACCAGAAATTAGCAGCGTTAACCATAAATGATAGGCGCCAATGACAAAGCTGTACTCAGGGTTAGAAAATACAAAATCAGTAGTAGAAAGTGCAAAGATTGGTTTTTCTACAGGGTTAAACTGTGGTTGCCTCAGTTTCATACTTACCGTGTTTATGCACCACATACCCTAACACCCCGCCAAAGATATCCATTAGCGCATGTAAGGCAATCACCACCCATAGCGACTCAGTAAGCACATAGATAATACCCAACACTAAACCGATAACGCCGGTTCGCAGCACATTGGCCCAGCCCTGATAAAGATGACATAAGCCAAATAAAAAGCTGCCCAGCACCAGGCTCACCCACACGCCCAGAGGCCCGGCAAACACCGCCAGAAAGAAGCCCCGGAATAGTAGTTCTTCGCAAATACCGGCCGACATCGACACCCCGCCCGTAAACCAATACAGCTCACGCTTATTGGCAGGCATTAACCAACTGTGGGTTTGCATGGCATCAAAGAGCTGTTGATACTGCGGTGTACCAGGCCGAATACTGCGAATATGCCAGCACATATAAGCCAGCCCAGCCAGTACCAATACTGCGCCTGCCCAGTTAGGCCAGCTGTTTTGCCAGGTAAGCCCCAGACGCTCTGCCGACACAATGTTGAACGGGAGTAATAGCAGTAGAACACTGGTTGGCAACCATAAAAACCCGATGGTTTCTTTATACATGGCGAGTTTGGTTTTACGCCCTGCGATAACCGCCAGTTTATTTTTATCCGCTTCCCACAAGCTGTACAACACCATGCCAGCCATCATCGCCAGTACCAGCCATTCGCCTGAATGTAATGTCATCTTATTTGCCCTCTCTGCACCAAAAATTGAGTAAAACCAGCTTAAAGAGTGGCAATTGATAAATAAATATATTAAAAATTAGAGTTACTTATACTTTTAGTTTACGCAATGATTAATCCTAAAGATCTCGCCATATTTTGTAAGGTTGCCGAAACGGGCAATATGTCTCGCGTAGCCGAGTCAGAAGCCAAAACCGTAATGGCTATCAGCAAGCAAATTGCTAAGCTGGAAGCACAGCTTGGCCAGGCTCTGTTTATTCGTTCCCGGCGGCAGTTGCTATTAACCGAGTTTGGCAAAGCGTTTAAGCACAAAAGCGAGGCTTTACTGGAACAACATCAGGCGCTCATGCAGTGGAGCCTCACCAAAGCCACAGTAGTAAGCGGTGAGCTGAGAGTGCTGTGCCAGAGCAATGAGGTAGTTACTGAAACCCTGGTGCCCTGGATGGCCGAATTTACTGCCCAATACCCAGAGCTCACCCTGTCGCTGGATGTGAAAGAATCGCTGATCAATATTCGCGATGACGACTATGATGTGTTCTGGTCGGTAGGTGATTACCTGGGCGACAGATACCCGGGATTAAAACGCCGCACCATCTGGAAAACCCGATACGGGGTATTTGCCTCCCCGGCTTATCTTAAAGCTCATGGTACGCCCGACCACCCGGACCAATTGGCAGAGCATAAGGTAATCGGTTATCTGTATAACCAACCGAGCAACGTACTGGTGCTGCAAGACAGTAACGGCGAGCACATTTACGCCACACCGCACTGCCAGATAAAAACCGTAGCCGGCATGGTAGAACTGGCCGAAGCAGGCCTGGGGCTCATAAACGCACCGGTGGAATCTGGCCACATTCAACGCCTGCTACAGCAAAATAAACTCGCCCCGGTGCTACAAGACTATTGGTGGCAGGATGCCGAGGTTTGCGCCTATTACCACCCATCAACACCTACACAGGCAAAGGTACGGGTATTTCTGGATTTCTTTTTGGCCAAGCGGGAAGAGTGGCAGTTTTAAGTAGGCCATACTCAAACGGCATTAGGGAATATTTAACGCATTTGCCTTAAGAGTCGGTGATCTATTGAGTAATAAATTGACGAGTTTAACTCCTGACTCATTCTCGTATACAGGGTCATGTATAAATTTATTTCATTCAGAATTTTGTATATTAAAATTTTATACACATTTATGAATAAAATTGCTTTATCCTTATTTCTGTATAAAATCTATTTATACAATATAGTGCATAAGAGATTACTGTGAAGATAAACACGCCAAAAGATCTAAGTGCCGTTATCAGGGACAGCAGAAAGTCTAAAGGCTGGACGCAAGCTAATTTAGCTAAGCGTATCGGCGTCTATCAAAGGGATATTTCTAACTACGAAACAAAGTCTGAAAAAGTCTCTGTCGAGATGCTGATCAAACTTTGTGCGGCGCTGGACTTAGAATTGAATATCGGCAATCAGCCCAATAAAGAAGTGTCTGCAACGGCCGCGCCTTACGCGAAGAAATCACTGAGATTCTAATGGGGCGAAAATCACATACCCGCACACTCTACTGCTCTATGAACGGATTTCCGGTAGGTGAGTTGTATTTAAAAAATGGCCGTATGAGCTTTAAATACTCCCCGGAGTGGTTAGACGTAGACGGCGGCCGTGCCATCTCTCTTAGCTTGCCTATGCAAAGGGCAGAGATAACAGGAGATGCAGTACATGCTTATTTTGACAATTTACTACCCGATACAACCACCATCAGAGACCATATGAAAGACCGCTTAGGTGCAGAGAGCGCCAGGCCCTTTGATTTATTAGCCAAGGTTGGAAAAGACTGTGTTGGTGCGCTCACATTCACACAGGTGCCTGCCACAGGAGAAATGCCTGCGCTCTCACTCACGCCATTGTCTGAGGACGCAATCGCACAAATTATCAGAGAGACCCGCATTGAAAAAATGTTAGGGATGAACTCAGATGATGATTTCAGAATTTCTCTTGCCGGTGCCCAGGAAAAGACCGCGCTTACCCTGTGGGAAGGCAACTGGTGCCGGCCACACGGCGCAACACCTACCACGCATATATTCAAACCCCCCATTCTTCATCACGAAAGTTTAGGAATAGACTTATCTTCAAGCGTAGACAACGAGTGGTTTTGCCAAACCTTTATGAAAAACTTAGGTTTGACCGTCGCAAATTGTGACATTGCGCAGTTTGAAGACCAGAAAGTACTGCTAGTGAAGCGCTTCGATCGCAGAGTTGAGGAAGATGTCATTTTCCGACTTCCCCAGGAAGACATGTGTCAGGCATTAGGAAAAGTGAGTGGCTCAAAGTATGAGGAAAACGGTGGCCCGGGCGCCGGAAAAATTATGGCGTTGCTGTCTGGCTCACGAAACGCCTATGAAGACAGGCTCGAATTTTTACGGGTACAAATTGTATTTTGGTTACTTGCGGCGATTGATGGGCATGCAAAGAACTTTAGCATTGCGCTGGACCAGGATGGTTATCGGCTTACACCCTTCTACGATGTGCTAAGTGCTTACCCCTATTTTGGTCAGGGCAACATCCAGGCAAAGAAAATAAAGATGGCAATGAAAGTCCACAGCAAAAATACGCACTACAAATGGCATGAAATTATGCCACGGCACTGGCCAGAGCACGGCAAAAAACAAGGCATAGATGAAGATCAAACATTCGCTATCCTGACCTCTTTAGACGACAACGTAGAGACAGCACTTAATAACACCCTCAAGCAGGCTAATGCGCTTTTTGACGTTGAGGTGGGCGAAGTAATTACCGAACGCACACTTACCTGTCTGCGCAAAATTACGACCTTTCTGAAAGCATAGCGGTATCTGGTTATAGCCTGGCTATCACAGTGGCTTCACCACGAACTGCTGGCGCAACGTACTTTGCGTAGCGGAACAATAAAAACCTGAACGCTTTCACTTATGATAAAGAGGTTATACCAACGTTTACAAGAGCACTTTATTCAGAAAAAACCAGACCTGGCGGGGAAGCGTTACAGATGCTGACTCATATAAGCCAGCGCAGTTTCAAACGCAGATTTCTGAAAACCTTTTAAGCCGGTCTCGCTGAATTCTATAAACACGCGACTTTCTTTTAACGCCGTTTTGATTTCGGTGGGCGGAATCACGATAACCTGCACCCCGTTTAGCAATTCCAGCGCCGCCTCTAATTTAAAACCAATAGCGCCACCAGCAAACTTGCCCTTCATCGGGCGCTGGCGGATAACGATGGTTTCAATTTTATAATCCTGCACCAGCTGCGCGAAGGATTTCTGAAAATACTTAAGCTCATGAGCAGTAGCGGCTTTCTGTAAGCTCAGTTTACGGGTACGGCAGTCAGGAAGCTGAATCAGGCCATTTTCCAGATTCATCAGGGCAATGTTGGCATCATTTCCGGCCAGTTCTACACCACATACACGCATTACAAAACTCCACTTTAAATATCAGCCTGGATTATATCGGATTTAGCGAGGTTGCGGGCTGGTTTTAACAATTTTCCGATGGTGAAAGCTTAGAGGGTATATGTTTAACGGTCATCAGGGAGTATTTAATACGTATGTCTTAATAAACGTTGGTTATTTATTATATTTTGCTTTGCAAGCAACCGATTTGTAGACTCGACTTTAGTAATATTTCAAGGAATGTATAGATGGAACTACTGATCGTTTTGTTGATCGCATTTTTGCCTTTTATTATTATTTTCTCGGCGATTGCCGTCATTGCCAAGTCCTTTCATAAACGATCTCGGGTTCCTTTCGATTATTCTGACATGATCAGAGTCCCGGCCTTTACCCTCATTCAAAATCAAAGAGATGAAACGTTTAATATGCTGCAGTGGACTTTCATGTCCGCCATATATTTTCAGCTACCTTTCTCCATTCCAACACTTGCCCGACTGCTTGGATTCGAAAGTAAAATTGGACAATGGTGGCTCTACGCGGGTATCTTTTCCATTGTTGCAGTTTACGCTTTAGTTAAAGCAGTACAGGCTTTTACCAAGCTCCGAAATATCAGACTCGGCATCGAAGCAGAATGGGCAGTTTCTTACGCATTATCAAAAATTACGGACCCTAATGTTCGAGTCTTTCATGATATTCAAGGGCCAAACTTTAATATTGACCACGTAGTTACCTACCCCGGTGGTGTGTTGGCGATTGAAACCAAAGGAAGAAGAAAGCCGAATATCAAAAACTCAAGACAAACCCACAAGTTGGTAGTGCAAGGTAACAAGATCCAATTTCCTCATGGCCCCGACACCGCAATAATCGAACAAGCAACTCGTCAGGCAACCTGGCTGTCTAAAGAGTTAAGTAAAAGCACAGGCATGGAAGTAATCACCAACCCCCTGGTAGTTATCCCAGGCTGGTTTATTGAAAACAAACAAAAGCCAACCGTACCAGTAATGAACCATAAATCACTGGCCAAGTATTACAGTCTTACGAGAAAAACTATACTTAATAGTTCTGCTCTGGAGCGGATAAATCATCAGATAGAACAACTGGCAATGAGGCGATCAGATGAGCTTTAGATTTACAACAGATCTTTCTGCATGAGGCTCACATTACCATTCTTCGAGTTGCTGAAAGTCTTTGATTCGGTCCCGCTGTAATGTGAGCGCATCGAAGACATCCTCAAAACTACGGTTACTATCAGGCAGGTTCGGCAGCGCGAGATTAGCCTGAGTAAAAAACTCATCCGCACTGTCAGACCAACCTTGTTGCCACCAGTCTGTGATGATTCGTCTGTTTTGCTGCAAACGGGCGGAGCTGGGTAATTTATCTGATTTCCTGGCGTTGATGTGCGTTTTTGCAGGGAGCAAATTCCATAAATCATTATTCGGCCATCGGGAAAATGGCATAGCGTGGTCGATAGCATACTCTGCCACCAGCTTTTTCCCCGACCAGCAACAGTTTACCTTTTCACTCTCAAGCAAGGTGTTTACCCGGCTTCTTACCCGCGCTGTGGTTCTGCGAGGATCTTCCCAGGCTAACGCTTTAAGCAAATCAGATTGAGAGAACGCCATCGCCCGTTTTGCCGTGTAGGTTTGCATTAATGCCGCCCACTCATTTACCAGTGAGGGCTCAATCCACACACTGAATCTGGCCAGTGAATCCCAGATACTTACCGGAATATAAAAACGCCCGAAGGATTTCATAAAGTCAGCATCAAGAACAACGCCACCAGAAGGTTTACTGGTGCGTTTACTCTCAACATGAAACACTCCTTGCTCCGTACCCGGCAGAGTAATGTATCGCACAGGCATATCCCGTATGGTGAACGTTACATCTTTCAGCGTTTGATATACCGCTTGCGCGGTATCAGCATTCAGATAGGTAGCACCAACGTAAAAATCACTGGCTGTAAAGGAGCGAAGCGCTTGCCACCCACCCTTTTTAACAAAGCCCAACCCTTTACTCCGGTTGCTACTTTGGGGAATTTCAAAGTGATCGAGCAGCGGTTTAAAGAGTTTTATCCAGTAGAGAGCGACCAAACCAACCGGCAATACTACATGCTCTTTGGTGCGTTCGATAACCGCACCGGGATGACCTTCGGCAATTCTTAGTAAGGTGCGCAGCAACGCAACTTTGTACGTAGAAGACTTGTTATCGTTAACAATAATGTTGCGCAGCAGGGGGAATGCCCCCGAACCGTCGTCAGGTAAGGTAAGTATTACTGTTTGCCAGTAAACATCATCCCGCCCCAACTCGTCAGCATTAGCCTGATCACTAAGCAGCCGAAATGACAGACCAAACTTGCGGGCAAACCCCGAAAGCTCACCTGCCGAGACCGGGTACATAGTACGTTCGTCGTGGTTCGCGCCATGGCGCAGCGAAATAATGATTTTGCCATTGGCTTTCAGCAGGGCGCTGAGCTTACGAATACATCGCTCTCGCTCGGAAGGCACAATATGCATCCAGACAGCACTGAGTAAAATCAGATCAAACTTTGTTTGCAGGCTGAACACCTGAGTAAGCTCTGGTAGCTTATCATTCAACCAATGTATCGGCTGATTAACTACGTATTGTTGGGCCCGTTCACGAATGCCATCAGCAGGTTCAACGGCAACAACACTCAAACCTTTATCAGCAAGAAAGCGAGCATCGCGACCGGAACCTGCGCCAATATCCAGCACAAAGCCCTTTTCAGGTATTTCAGAAAGCCAGTCGCCATGTACTTTTTCAAACGCTACGCTGTTATATTGATCAGCGAGTTTTTCTGCATGAGTTGAATAGTATTTAATGTTTTCGGACAAAGGCTTGCTTCCTTGCTAGTTTGTTCAAAACAATCCAGTTAAATTAATATATTCAGCACAATACGAACAAAGCGATAAAATTGCAAAGTACGTTTGCCCACAAGAGTCAGGCTAATTGTTATGGTTTTTTACTTACTCAACCTGCCGAAATAAAAGGAACTTATGCAACAAGTCGGAATTTACGAGCAGCTAATCACACAACTTATCGAACAACGATTAGACAGACAAAGGTTTTATGTTGGAGAACGCGAACTAAATAGCAGCGAAGCATCTATCTGGTTATCGCGCTTCCTATCTCAGATCCTCGAATACGCCATTGACTCTATTCCATCAGGGGACAATCGAATCCAACAACAAATAGAATTAGCTAATCAGCTGCTACTTTGGCTAAAAGGCCGGATGCAAGAAGATGATTTTATCGAAGATAATCTGCTGAATAGCCAGGGAAAAATTCTAACCGCTTTATATGAATTAGAAAATCCAGTTTCAGCGGATTTAAAAAACTACATTAAAGAGATATTTCCGCTTACCGGCCTAACGCAAAGTGAATTATTTTGCGGTAGCAATGCAGGCCTATCCCTTGAGTCTGAGCTTAAACGTGAAATCTTGTCAGCAGATAAAATCTACTGGTTAGTGTCATTTATAAAATGGGCCGGTATCCGCATTTTCAGAAAGGAACTTGAGGAATTTACGGCAAGTGGCCGCGAATTAAAGATCATAACCACCTCATACATGGGAGCGACTGACGCTAAAGCTGTAGAGTTTCTCGCGAGCTTACCAAATACAGAAGTTAAGCTTAGCTACAATACCGAACGGGAAAGGCTTCATGCCAAGAGCTACCTATTTCTTCGAAATACTGGATACCATACCGGTTATATCGGTTCCTCCAACCTGTCACATTCGGCATTAACCAATGGATTAGAGTGGAACTTAAAAATTACGTCACAAGAAATTCCCCACATTATAGAAAAATCACTCAGTACATTCGAAACTTACTGGGCCTCCGATGATTTCGAAATGTTTAATAGTGATGATGTAAGTAGTGAAAAACTGAAAGCAGCTTTGTCTCAGCAGCGCGGCGTGCAAGAAAATAATGCAGTGTATTTTTTTGACGTGAAACCTTTCCCTCACCAAAACGACATACTTGAGCAACTTGCTGTTGAACGAAGTGTGCATGAGCGGTTTCGTAATTTAGTGGTAGCAGCTACAGGAACGGGTAAGACTCTAATTTCGGCATTTGATTTTGCAAATTTCGTAAAAGCAAAGCCAGAAGCAAAATTTCTATTTATTGCGCACAGAGAAGAAATATTAAAACAGGCAAGAGCGGCATATCGCGGCGTTTTAAGAAATAACAACTTTGGTGAGTTGTGGGTAGGCGGAAATACCCCCACGAACTATCGTCAATTATTTGCGTCGGTACAAACACTCAATAGTAAAATTACTGATATAAACCTATCTTCGAATTACTACGACTATATCGTTATCGACGAAGTACACCACATCACAGCAACCAGCTATCGGGTAATTATCGATTACTTCTGCCCGACTATCATGTTGGGGCTTACAGCAACTCCAGAGCGCCATGATGGAGGCGATATCCTAGCCGACTTTGGCGGTGTTATAGCCGCAGAAATTCGCCTACCGGAAGCCATTAATCGTCGTCACCTTTGCCCCTTCCAATACTTCGGCATTGATGATGACACAGACTTACGTAACATTCCCTGGAGCCGCGGGCGTTATGATGTCTCTCAATTAACCAACGTATACACAAATAACCAATCACGAATCGAAAAAATATTACTTAGCCTGCAAGAAATCATCACAGATCTCAGCAAGATGAGAGCACTGGCCTTTTGCGTAAGCAAAGAACACGCGAAGTACATGAGTAAACAATTCTTATTAAAAGGCATCAGTGCTGACGTTTTAACCAGTGAAAATAGACAGGAGCGCCAGCAAAAGCAACAAGCCTTGCGTGCGGGCTCGATTAACGTGTTATGCGTAGTAGATATTTTTAACGAAGGCGTGGATATACCAGAAGTCGATACTTTACTCTTTTTACGGCCGACTGAAAGCTTAACCATATTTTTGCAACAACTGGGGCGTGGCTTGCGTTTAGCCGATGGCAAGGAATGTTGCACAATTCTAGATTTTGTAGGCAATTCAAGACCAGAGTATGACTTCGCCAATAAATTTAGAGCTCTAGTTGGTAAGAGTAATCGCGCGATAAGCGAAGAGATAAAACAAGGCTTCCCACATGTGCCCTTAGGTTGTCGCATAGAAATGACTAAGCGAACTCAAGAAATGGTACTGAGTAACATACGTCAGGCGAGCCTTACTCAAAGACGACTAATAACCTTGATCAGACAGTTTCCTGAACACACAACACTGCCCCTAACCTTGTCCAATTTCCTAACGCAATACCCGGAGTTGGATTTAAATGAACTATATAAGCGCACCTGCTGGACAGACCTAGTTCAACTATCAAGAAATAATGTTGATAAGAACACATCGGATAGAGAAACGTTCAAATTGCTGAGAAAGGCTATCCATAATCGAATTCTCACCTGTGATGACTATGCCTATTTGAGCTTTCTCAAACAGTTATGCCAAAACAGCTTTAAAATAAAGGGTAGCGTTAATCGATATGCTCTGATGTGTCACTATGACTTTTGGCAAAAAACCGGTCCGGAATGCGATTTTGAGACATTACAGCAAAGCCTTTATGAACTTGGGAAAATTGGTTTTATATCAGAGCTAACAGAAGTAATTGATTGGCAAATACAGCAAATAAAACATCAGCAAACAATAATGGAGTACTTACCAAACGTTCCTATAAAACTTCATGCTCGATATAGTAGGGAGCAGATTTTGATAGGGTTTGGCACAACGACTTTTGAACGTCAACCTCCAGCTCGTGAGGGGGTATTTGTCATAAAAAGTGACAATATTGAATTGATGTTCGTAACATTGAACAAAAACGAAAAGCAATTCTCACCAACAACTATGTATCACGACTATGCAATAAACGAGCACCTGTTTCACTGGCAATCGCAAAATAGTGCAAGGCCCGATCGCGGCAAAGGTAAGGAATACATTAATCATCAGAAAATTGGCAAACGACTATTTTTATTTGTGAGAGAGCAAACAAAAGACGAATACGGCCGGACCATGGGCTTCGTTAACTTCGGTGAAGTTGACTATGTCTCCCACACAGGCTCACAACCGATGAATATTAACTGGAAGCTAAGAACACCTATGCCAAGTTTCATGTGGCAACAGACTGCGAAGTTAGCCGTGGGTTAAAATCAATCCATTAAAAAAATAGGCCTGTGCTTTTTTTATTCGTGACATCAAGTCGAAAATCAACTTCCAAAATAGTAGAAGCCGCTATTTAACTGTAAAAACTTAACAAACCACAGAATTTGCTACACGCTTCATACTTATTAACCTCAAAATTTAATTTTTACTTACAGCTATATGCTTCATCATTAGCGCCAAAATGGCACTGTATCTTCGTTTGTTGCAATGCAATTGTTGTATGAATAAAAAAACAATCAACCATAAAAAAGATCAAAAAAGCTATCCATTTTAATTTGGGCTTTATCCTCGTCATGAAAGATGGATTCATAGTTTCTCCATTTTCTTGATTCGAAGCATCAGCCCTATAACAATTCAGACTATTAAACTTAATGACTAGCTTACTAAGAAATATCATGTACAGGATAAGAGTGACAGCAAAAAGTACTGTAGCAATAGTTACCTGTAAGGAAGCTGTATCAACAAAATTCTTTGCGTAATAAATCGCTAAAGTGATGAAAAGACCAACAGTTGCAACGTTCGTATAGTGCGACATTACTGAGTCGAATAATGATTTCCTCTCATATTCGGTCAAATTAAAAATCTGATTGATTCTATCATTGTGATTAGTATTAGTTGGCGCAAGTGCTGATGCAATCAAGCTTGGCAAACTAATCATTGCAGCAACAAAGTAATAGGTTAATGTAGGGCTCCACGTAGTAAAGTTAAACCTAAAACGGTCAGGATTTATAAGTCTTTCCGGCGTTACTCCATGCAACATAGAAATGACAATATAACCGAAAGTTGCAACAACTAAGCACATTACCAAGATTTTAAAAATCAATTTCAAAATAACCTTCCTTTTCCGAAACTATCGCTTTCAACGTAATTTCAATATCTTTTTTGTCTCGAATAATGCGCTTCTCTATGGCAATTTGGACACAAAGCTACGACATTTAGAGGATGTTCTGGCCCACCATCAGCTAATAGATATAGATAACGGCAATTTTGCGGATTACCTAGAGTAGTGGGCGGATTATTCGTAAAACGCACTGAGCAAGCTGTGAGGCTGCTATATAAAGAAGAAGTGAACCCGGAAACGGGCCAGATCAAGCAAAGCTGGTTTGACGGGCTCATAACTAGAAAACTAAAGGGAATCATCCACAAAGGGCAAGAAATACCGACACGCATACATATATGGCGAATTAGCATTTACTTGGAGTTCTGTAAATAAGTGTACTAGCTATCTAATTTATCAATAATATCTCTAATGCTCTTAGAGGCGAGTATTTCAGCAACTTTTGAATCGTCAAAATGTTCTTTGACATATTTTTCGTGCTTAACTCGATTGGGCAACAATGTTTTTGACCATTGTTCAAATGACTTAAATTTCTTATTTTCCATAATTTTCAAAATAGCTATGATTCAATTCTGGCGGGAAATAGTGCTTTCTTTTCACCCACACCATTCCGTCACCCTTAGATATAACAGCCACATCTATAGGACCGCCTACAGACTCAATAACATGAGTCACTTTTCTTTTAAAAGCTGTCAAATTTACCAGCGATTCAGCCATGGCCGCCAGCTCATCTTTCGGCAAAGCTGCAACCATAGACATTACAGGACTAGTGTGTTTCATGTCTGTATGAGACTGAATTGATCGAAAGCAATTTTTAACAATCTCAAGCACAGCTTCCAAGTATTTCTCATTGGGCTTAAGGGATCTTGTCTTATAAATTTTGGAAATCAACTCAGGCATTCCTTCGAGTGTGTTTCGGATATATTCGAACACGAAACCGAGCAATTCATCGTTAGTACCTTTCATAAAAGTATCAACCATTTGATAATCAGCAAAAGCTAGAATTGCAGATGAGCCATCATTGTTTTCACAATAGGTCTTTTCTTCATCTAGGTAGTACCTTAATTTACTATCGTACATGCCTGCTATTTGATAAGTCGCTACTTGAGGGAATATTTCTTTTTTTCCGTATCCTGCGATCACCAAACCTGAGAGATCTTTGTTACTAAACATAAATTTAATCATAAGAAGAGCAGCTAAGTCGATGAGCTTTTCTCGTGTTTTCTTCGATATGGGTAGATTTTCAAAGACTTTAGATATAGTTGATTCTGCAACATTTCTAACACTTGCTTTAGAGCGCCTCTTTGACTTAATGTCGAACTTGCTACAAAATTCTCTATGATTGGCATCCAATAAAAACTCATCTACAACTTTAGAAAAAACATTCTCCGTAGTGTTTAGATCTATTTCACCATCACTTTCGAAGATTTGATGAATTTCAATAAAAAATGTATCAAGTAAAGATGAATAATAGCCGCGCAAATTTCTAGTTAAAAAATCGACTTGTGATTCTTCGCTAAAAAAGCCGCAGTTAGAAATGTAATTTATAAAGTCAGTTGCATATTCAGACAGGTTGTCATAAGACTTATCGCTTAGAACGCTTCTGTAGGATTTGATCAGAACTTCCCAAGGTATAGAAAGTATATTAGCATTACCAAAAACCATTATGCCGATAGGTTCTTTAACAGATAAACTAAAAAGTTTTATTGCCGAATTATACGTTTTTTGGTGGCCGATGGTGACGGCACTATCAGCCGCAAGAGCAATCCCTTGATTATTAAAAATGACTACTTCCGATGTCACCTACTTCTCCAAATTTATCTAATTAAAAAGCGTTGTATCGCTCTCGCATCTCTTCTAAGTCATCCGATTTACCTGCAATCAGTCGTGATTCAAAAGTTTCTTGAAGATAAACATTTTCAATATAATCAGATAAAATCTTTTTCTCTTCTCTGCTAATTTCTCTTTTAGATGAAGCAGCACTAGAAGCTATAAATTGTCTTTTTAATTCTTCTATTTTTTTGTTGTACTCTCTTTCAAAGTTCATTTTGCTAACCTTTTAAAAATAACGAAGCAGGATTCCTTTCGCTCGCCTCAATCAAAAGAGGCATACTTCCACGAGCAACATTTGACGAAATCTTTCCAACAGAAGACCATTTCTCACATGTTTTAGTTCTATAATAGGACAATATTGGATCATTTGCATAACAATCAAACACGAGTGAAAGCGGTACATATCGTGATGTTGATATGTAACGATATAGTGCTCTCTTGGTAGATTCACAACGATCTAAGCTAACTAACGTTAAGTGTACTTTGTAACCAAATGCGATCAGTTTGTCTCTAAGCTGCTCTAAAGAGACATGGTCATGTCCAATCTTAGGAATGATAATGTTGTGTTCCTTAGAAACACAATAATCAAAAAAATTAAGATCTTTTTCGTCTTCCGTACCGAATGTTATAACCTGAGACTCTTCGTGAACTAAGTTTGCACCAAAAGAAACATTAAACTCAGGTAGTTTGCGTTTGGCATAATCGGAATCGACTACGTAAGCCCCAAATTCGTCCGCGACAAAATTTACAATTCCTGACTTGCCGCTTGCGGGAAGTCCCGTAATAATGAACGCATCTTTGGATTTTCCAATCTCCCCCCGGGGCTTAGCGCCACCATTTCCGAGCTTAATTTCATCATCATCATCGAGTCTATCTAGCTTTATGAGCTCTCGCAGAATGGCTAAGCGAAGTTCCTTTCTAACATCTTCATTCTTATATTTTCTGTTTCTATTTCTAGGGCTACTTAAAGTACTGTCACTTCTAGTAGCGACCACTACCTTTTCGTTAGCCATTATTTCTTGTGCTAACTCATCAACGTCTGTGATTCTTAACCCAACTAGAGATGCATTATCTAAACCAAGTACATTCGTTAAAAAATGTACTGACAGATCGTAGTCATCTAGTAATCTCGCATATTGCGCGCTCATTTATAAATCCTTTTATTTGATATTTTCAATTTAACAGAGCTTGTTTGAGAGCACAATCGTGTTAAAGCTATAACCTGCTACACATATGCTACATATTTCAAAAAAGGATTCTTTAGAAGAAGATATTCGGGCTGTAGCCTTTGAAAATGGCGCACCCGAGAGGATTCGAACCTCTGACCTTTGCCTCCGGAGGGCAACGCTCTATCCAGCTGAGCTACGGGTGCGTACTTGGTAAACGGCTAGGAACCGTCTAGAGTGGCGCATTATAGGAGTTCATCTGGTTAATTTACAGTAAAAAATGAAAATGCTGGTGCTGATGTTTAAAAAACCGGCAAATTTGGCTTTTGCTTCGCGTTCTGAATTGGCTTAGTCTGGTTTTAACAATAAAGGATGTTAAGTGTATGTCTCGAATTTGGCAGGTTATTTTGTGTGGTTTTCTGGGTGCGCTGGTTTCATTCTCGGCCCTGGCTGATGAGCAAAGCGATTTGGATTTTTACCATAACGTGTTTAGCGCCCCACCGCTGTTACCCAAACAATACACGTCTGATTGCGGCGTGCCCGACTGCATTGCGAACATGATGCCAGGCGCGACTATGCGCAGCCGCAAACCAAACCCCGATTATTTTACTGTTGAGCAGTCTGGTACCGCTCCTGGCTGGGAAGAACGGGTCGCCAGTGATTGGAACTACTTTAATGTGCCGGCCTCACTGGGCAAAATTACCCTGATTGATTTTGGTGCTACGCCCGATGGAACAGGTTATCGCTATCTGGCGAATGCCAATACCCAGGATGTGCTTTATGAGCCCTGGAGCTCTTCTAAAATTATGGCTTTTGCCGGGGCGCTGACGACGATTGGCCGGGAAGTGAGTGCTTCTACTCTGGTGGGTGATGTAAAGCTGGGCGATCTGATCACCAGTATTAACAGTTATGCGCCCTCGGGTAAGGCAGATGGTAACTCCAATGCCATTGCCACCTACTTTGCGAACATTGCCGGGCGGGAAGTTCTTACCGGTTTGTTTCATGACAAATGGCTTAACATGAACAATCCGGCCATTCGCTTTCGGGGCGCCTATGGCCCTACTGCGTTTGCGCCGAGCTCAGCCGACTGGCAGTTCGATTTACGCAACAAACTGGCTGTGGAGCCGTTTGAAGAGGCCAGCGACGATCCTTTTTATCAAGCGTATCGCTGCGATGAGTGCGGTATAACCGGTAATAAGCCCATGACAACGCTGGCCCAGGCTGAGTTTTTAAAGCGCATGGTTACCCATACTTCAGAGCCACAAACCCGCTTACCGGGCTTTAGGACTTCTCACCTTGATATGCTGTTGTATGGTAATGGCCATAGTAATTCGGTGGTCGATGCCGGCGGCATGCAGGCGGGTATCGGCGTACTGTTGGCCCGTGCCATTGCTAATGCGCTGGCGCCAGGCTCTGACGCCTCGGCAAAGGCGGTGCTGGATGAATTAACGGGTGGCAGATGGCGCATCTTTCAGAAAATTGGTGCCGGGCCCAGTGAAACCCGCAACCAAAGCGAAACGGTTTTACTGGCGCATGTGATCTTGCAGCTAAATGGAAAGCTCATGCGGGAGTTTACGCTGGCCGTGCAAACCGAGGTGCCTGGAGCCAACGAAGCCGGTGTTGGCCGGGCTGGCAAAAAAATGCAACAGTTGCTGAATATTGCCATGGCCCAATTGCTTGGCGAAAAGTCATCTAAAATGGCTGCCGGGCAGTAAAAATGGTTGCCCGTAAGCGACACAGCGGCAAAAAAGCGTTTTTTATTGGCTTTTTGTCGGATAAGGACTAATCAATTAGTCTCAAACAGTTGTCGCGGCTGGATTAACCTTTATAATCATGCGGATTATTTATTTTTCAGACCAAAATTGCCTGGAGACGATTGTGAAATTAAAAACGTGGTTAGGTATGGGCGCTGTAGTACTGGCAGCTTTTGCGGTAAACGCTCAGGAAATGTCAGACGAGGCGATCAAAGAGCGTATTAAGCCAGTTGGCTCTGTGCACGTTGCAGGCGCTGCGGCCGCTGCACCTGCCGGTGCATTGTCGGGTGAAGACGTATTTAACAAAGCTTGTGTTGCTTGTCACGCTGCCGGTGTACTGGGTGCGCCTCGTGTAAACAACGAAGCCGACTGGGCGCCTCGCCTGGAAAAAGGTTTCGACGCTGTATTAGCCAATGCGATTAACGGTTTCAATGCCATGCCTCCTCGTGGTACCTGTGCCAGCTGTAGCGATGACGACATCAAAGCAGCCATTGAGTACATGACCGAAGAGCTATAACGCTCGGTAACACTGACAACCTGCATGTTTTGCGCAACTTCGGCGCATTTCGACACCAAAACAGCAGGTTGTTGGTGAGTACATTCCCTCCAAAGCTCTGGCAAAATTATCCACAATAGAGTAAGTTATTCGTTTTACTCTAGCGGATTGCCGGCTGCTGTTTTTTTATGTCATCTGAGTCAACAAAATACGAGTTGTCAGAAGCGGAATTAAGAGAGCTTATCCCGCAGCTGCAGCAGTTAACTGATAAATACAAGCGTGCTGAAAGAGTTCAGAAAGCGCTGTTTAACATATCAGAGCTGGCCAGTTCCGTTAGTAACCTGTCTCGCCTCTATCCTGCTATTCATGAAATCATCGCCGACTTTATGGATGCGGAAAACTTTTTTGTTGCCTTTTACTCGCCTGATACCGCCATGGTGGACATGGCCTACTTTGTTGATGAGTTCGATGAACAGGTGGTTAAGCAACTGCCCGCCGAAGAGCTTAAAAAAGGCCTTACCGGTTATATTCTTGAGTCCGGCAATCATGTTTTTTACCGCAACGATAACCAGGACGAGTTTGATAAAGACCACAAAGTTGAGCTGATTGGCAGTCAGCCCCACCAGCTTTTAGGCGTGCCGTTAAAACGCGGTAGCCAGGTGATTGGTGCCATGGTGGTACAAACCTACGACGATAACGTGAGTTACACCCAGGAAGATCTGGAAGTATTGCTGTTTGCTTCCCAGCACATTGTCACCACCGTCGACCGGGTAAAAAACCGCGAGCTTACCGAGCGCACTATTCGTGAGCGCACCCGCCAGCTGCGCCAGATCAACGACGACCTGCAGGAAGAAATCCTCGAACGCCAGAAAGTCGAAGCGCTGCAGCAGGCCTTATTTGAAATATCAGAACTGTCGGCGACTGCCAGCCGCAACATGGACTCTTTCTACTCCAGCTTGCACGAAATTATTGCCCGGCTGATAAGCGCGCCTAACTGCTATATTGCCATCCTCGATGATACTAAGCAGTTCCTGAACTTCCCCTATTTTAGTGATACTCAGGATGATACGCCGGGAACCCGGCCCTTAGGCTTTGGCTTAACCGAGTTTGTTATTCGCCGTGGTCAGGCGGAGCTGATTGATCCGTCGCGTATTTTGTCGCTCACTGAAGACGGCGAAATCGACGTTACCGTAGCCCAGCGAATTTTAAAGCAGGCCAACTCCTGGCTGGGCTCGCCGCTAATTATTGATGGCGAGGTGTATGGGGTGATTGCCGTACAAACCTATGGTAAATCAGCCAAGTACACCCCGCGCGATTTAGAGTTAATGCGCTTTGTGTCGCACCATATTGCCGTTGCACTGGAGCGTAAATTCCGCGCCGAGGCTATGCATGCCTACAGCGAACAGCTGGAAGAGCGGGTTAAAGAGCGCACCACCGAGCTTAACCGCGCTAATGATGTGTTGCGCCAGCAAATTGAAGAGCGTAAGGAAATCGAGCGTAAGCTGATCCACGACGCCCATCACGATACCCTTACCGACCTGCCTAACCGCTCTATGTTTGCCAGCCGTCTGGAGCTGGCCATTGCCAATAAACAGCGCCACCCGGAAAACCTGTTTGCGGTACTGTTTATCGATTTAGACCGGTTTAAAATTATTAACGATACCCTTGGCCATCATGCCGGCGATGAATTCTTAATTGAGGTATCCAAGCGTATTACCAAGTGTATCCGGGGCCACGATTTACTGGCCCGGCACGGCGGTGACGAATTCGTGCTGCTACTGGATAATTTTGAGTATACCTCCGACGTGGAAGAAATCTCCGCGCGCATTATCGACTCGATTTCGGAGCCGTTTATTCTCGACGACAAAGAGATGTATTCCGGCGCCAGTATCGGGATAGCCCATGTAGAAACCTACTACCGCAGCGCCGATGAAGTGATCCGCGACGCCGATGCCGCCATGTATCAGGCAAAATCGCTGGGCCGCGGCCGGTTGGTTATATTCGATAAGAGTATGCGTGAGCGTCTGCTGGAAGAGCTGGAGCTGGAAAACGAATTTCGCCGTTCACTGCGCGACAGGGAGTTTGAATGCTACCTGCAGCCGGTTATTAATCTCAACACCAAGCAACCGCTGTATCACGAAATTTATGTGCGCTGGGTGCACCCGTCGCTGGGTAAGATCTCCCGCGAGCAGTTCCGCCAGGTGGCTGAGCAAAGTGGCTTAATTCTGGAACTGGATATGTATCAGTTGCGGGCTGCCTGCGAATTACTGAAAACCTGGCCAGATGCCGAACGGGTAGGTTACGAGCCTAAAATTGCGGTGAATGTATCCATTAACCATTTATTGCAGAGCTCACTGGTACAAAAAATTCTTAACGTCATTAGTGAAGCCGGAGTATCGCCTGCGGCACTGGTATTTGAGTTCGACGAAAACGATCTGAACCGCCGCTCACAATACATTTTACCGGCTATCAAAAAGCTCAAACGCGCCGGTGTTACGCTGGTGCTGGATAACTTTGGTAGCGGCCTGGCCTCGCTGAGTTATTTATTCTCTTACCCGTTTGATTACATCAAGATTGATCACCGCTTTATTAAATCACTGCCGCGTTCGCTGCGTAATTTAAAGCTGATCCAGTCGGTTATGCTGATTTCCGGGCACCTCAAGTTCGACGTGATTGCCGAAGGTATCGACAGCTACTCCCAGCTTGAGGCGTTAACCGAAATTGAGTGTATTTATGGCCAGGGCAAGTACCTGGAAAGCTCGCAATTACTGCCAGCGCTGAACCAGTCGAGCGCCTAAGACTTACCCAGCATCTCGCGGATATTGGCAATACTGGCCTGGCCTTTTTGCTGGCGCTCTTCGGCCGTTACCTTACGTTTTTTCTCTTCCCATTCCAGATCGTCGGTTGGCAGCTCGTATAAGAAACGGCTGGGTTCTGGCTGGATAACTTCGCCAAACTGACGGCGCTCTTTCGACAAAGTAAAAATCAGCTCGCGCTGGGCACGGGTGATCCCCACGTAAGCCAGGCGACGCTCTTCTTCCACGTTATCCTCATCAATGCTGCTCTGATGCGGCAGCAGGCCTTCTTCCATGCCCACCAGAAACACAATGGGAAACTCCAGACCCTTGGAGGCATGTAAGGTCATCAGCTGCACCTGGTCGGCCTCGGCTTCTTCTTCGCCGCGCTCCATCATGTCTCTTAAGATTAAGCGGTTAACCACTTCGGGTAAGGTCATGGGTGCGTTAAGCTCATCACCCTCGAGCATATCGGTTACCCAGCCAAACAACGTACTAACGTTAGCCATGCCCATTTCGGCGGCCTTGGGGCTGGTGCTGTGCTCATAGAGCCATTCTTCGTAGCTCATGGCGCGGATCATGTTTCTGAGTACTGCTGCGGTGTCGCCACGCACCGCTTCGTCGGAGAGCGACACAATCCAGCGCGCAAAATTATGTACGGCCAGATAGCCTTTGCCGCTTAGTACTGAATTAAGGTTGTCGTGGCAGGCCGCCTCGAACATCGACACACCGAGTTCATTAGCAAAGTTACCCAGCTTTTCCAGGGTGGCGCGGCCTATGCCCCGGCTGGGCGTATTGATCACCCGTAACAGGGCGTTGTCGTCATCCTGATTTACCAGCAAGCGCAGGTAAGCCATGATGTCTTTCACTTCGGTACGGCCAAAGAACGACATCCCGCCACTGATTTTGTAAGGAATACGGTTACTCATCAGCAGCTTTTCAAACAGGCGGCTCTGGTGGTTACCGCGATACAAAATCGCGTAATCCTTAAACTTGGTGCGATTGGTAAATTTATGCGCCAGCAGTTCCGCTACCACCCGCTCGGCTTCGTGTTCTTCGTTTTTAGCCATTAACACCCGTAGCGGCACACCGTAATCGAGGGCCGAGAACAGGGTTTTGTCGAACATGTGCGGGTTGTTCTGAATAAGAATGTTAGCGCAGTGCAGAATACGCCCTGAGGAGCGGTAATTTTGCTCCAGCTTGATCACTCTTAAACGGGGAAAGTCTTCCTGCAGTAAGCTCAGGTTTTGCGGCCGGGCGCCACGCCAGGAATAAATCGACTGGTCGTCGTCGCCCACCACGGTAAACCGGGCCCGTTCGCCCACCAGCAGCTTTACCAGCTCGTACTGGCTGGTGTTGGTATCCTGATACTCATCCACCAGCAGGTAGCGAATTTTGCTCTGCCATTTGGTGCGGGCTTTTTCATCCACTTTGAGCAGCAGCGTGGGCAGCATGATCAAATCATCAAAATCCAGTGCGTTGTAGGCACGCAGATGGTTCTGATACTGCTGATAATACTCGGCAAACTCTTTTTCACCCTGGCTCACTGCCTGCTTTAGCAGTAGCTCCGGGGTTAACAGATCGTTTTTCCAGTTAGAGATACAGCTTTGCAGTAATTTAAGCTGATCTTTATCGCCGTCGAGTGAGTGGGCGGTGAGGTCGTTAAGCAGCGCCATGCTGTCTTTATCGTCAAACAGCGAGAAACCGGCCTTTAAGCCCAGCGCTTTTACTTCTGACTTAATAATATTTAAGCCCAGGGTGTGGAACGTGGAGACTTTCAGGCCTCTGGCTTCTACTTTGCCCAGAGTCTGCCCTACCCGCTCTTTCATCTCCCGTGCCGCTTTATTGGTAAAGGTTACTGCGGCGATATAGCGGGCCGGCATGTCGCACTGGCGCACCAGATGGGCAATTTTGTTGGTGATCACCCGGGTTTTACCACTACCGGCACCGGCGAGTACCAGGCACGGGCCGGATACAAAGGTAACAGCAGATTCTTGGGCGGGATTAAGCTTCATTAACGGGTATTCTCAACAACAAAGGGAAATGGCAAGGGTAAAGGCGGTATTGTAATCGACCCATGCCCAGAATCCGAGTACTGATTGTATTGCATCGCGGAGGAAGTGTTTTAGAATAACCCGGACAATTTATGTATTTGCCAAGGAAACGCCATGTTAGATCCTAAAAAACTTGAAGATATTGCACGCCAGATTGCCGACTCGGTACCGCCAGGCGTTAAAAACATGGCCGAAGAAGCCGAAGGAAGAATTAAACAGGTGCTGCAGTCACAACTGTCCAAACTGGATCTGGTGACCCGCGAAGAGTTTGATATTCAAACCCAGGTGTTAATTAAAACCCGGGAAAAGCTGGAAGCCATGGAAGTACGCCTGGCCGCGCTGGAAGCCGACGACTAAGCCTGCCCCAGCACAATTAAATCCATAATCAGCCCCAGCGCAATCACCAGCCCTACGTAGTGATTATCTAAAAAGGCCTTAAAACAGGCCTCGCGCTGGCGGTGGCGAATATTGTAGTGCTGATGAATAAACAGCGCAGCGGCGCCCACCAGGCCGGCATACGCAAATATGCCAAGATTATTGAGCATAAACACTGCCGCCAGTAACAACAGGGTGATCACTTCCAGCAGCGCTACAATCAGTTTGTCCATGCGGCCAAACAAAATGGCGCTCGACTTAATGCCGATAATCACATCATCGTCGCGGTCGACCATGGCATACATGGTGTCGTAAGCAATAGTCCACAGCAGATTCGCTACAAACAGTAACCAGCCCCACGCCGGGATGTCGCCTCTTACCGCCATCACCGCCATGGGAATCGCCCAGCCGTAGGCTGCACCTAATACAGCCTGTGGCAAGTAGGTATAGCGCTTCATAAACGGATAGGCCGAGGCCAGTAGCAGCGCCACGCAGGAAAGCAAAATGGTAGCCCAACTCAGTTGCAGCACAATCAAAAAGGCAATCAGGATGAGCGCACCAAACAGATGTAAGGCTTCACGCTCGGTGACATGCCCGGCCACCAGCGGGCGCTCATTGGTACGTTTTACCGCGCCATCCACGTGGCGGTCGGCATAATCGTTAATTACGCAACCGGCAGAACGCATTACCACTACGCCCAGAGAAAATAAAATCAGCTCTTTCAGCGGCGGCATACCGCCTGCAGCCAGCATTAATGCCCACAGGGTTGGCCACAGCAGCAAATAAATACCAATGGGCTTATCGAGCCGCATGAGTTTGGCGTAGTAAGGAAAGTTTTGCAGGGTCAGCGTCATGTTTTGGCATACCAGCGCGCAGTGAAGACGCCGGAAGTTTAGCATTGCCTGCAACGCCGAAACAATCCACCATCCGCCTTTAGTCTAAAGTTAGGTTGTGCGCTGTGGTTGTCTCAACTAGAATTTAGCTAATTGAATTTTATGGATAACCTTAATGAAGCAGTTTCTTCGGCTGATTGTGTTACTTGGCATGCTCGCGCCTTTTTCTAATGCCTCAGCACAGGAGCAACCGTCTTATGCCTACATTGGTATTGAGCCTGAGATTGTTACTAACTATCTGGGCCCCAATGCCACCAAGCTGGGCTATGTACGGGTAATGATCGAAATTATGGTTTCGGATGTCGACCAGCTCGAACTGGTAGAACACCATATGCCGCTGCTGCGTGCTACCGCCATTGAGATTTTTGGTCGTCAGCCGGAAGAGAAGGTTAAATCACTTACCGGCCGTGAAGACATTCGCCGCGCCGTGCTGGCCGCGCTGCAGGATCATATGCTGCAGGAAACCGGGGCCAAGGTAATTAAAGACATTATCTTTACCAAGTACCTGCACCAGAAATAGCGGTTCAACCTACCGGGCAGCAGGTTTACCGCTGCCCAGCGTCAGCAGCCAGGCCATTACACAGCCTGAGATTAAGCCGGCAGTATGCGCCGCGTTAGCCATATTGACCCACAGCACATCAGCAAAGCCCAATAACAACCATACCAGCATAAAGCCAACAATGGCTTTAGGCAGATAAAGCCCCCATTGTGGCCTTAGCCAGCCGGTGATCCACACAAAGCCCACCAGGCCGTACACCACACCGGAAAGCCCACCAAAATTCGGCCCGGATACTATCAGTTGGGCCAGGTTACTCACCAGCGCAGTCACCACAAACAAAATGATAATAAAACTGCTGCCAAACTGACGCTCTACCTGGGAACCAAGCATGCTCCACCACAGCAGGTTAAAAATAAAATGCAGTACACTAAAGTGAATAAAGGCCGGCCCTAACAGGCGCCACCATTCATGGCTTTGCAGCAGATTACCAAGCGGCATTATCATCAGCGCGGCGGCAATAGGCTGAAACAGACCCACCAGTGAAGCGCCGAATATCAGGGTACAAAGGATAAGAATAACACCGGTGACCGGCGCACGGCGAAGGGAAACCAGCCAGCGGCGCATACTGCTGCCCTGTGACTGCTCTACCGGTACATCGGTTCGCTCGGAGTGCTGCCAGGCCGCCTGCTGATATTTGGGGTCATTGGGGGCCTGAATAAACGCCTCGCAAATTTCCAGGGCGCGAACATGGTCACTATCGTTATCCAGCACCAGCACGTACTGGTTTTCTTCCGGCACGTGATGAACCTGCACCGGGATCTGTTGGGATTTCAGGTAACTGGCCAGTGAGTCAGCGTAACGCAGCTGACTGATTGCAATCAGTGGTTTTGCCACAATTAGTCGCTAACCACCGGTTGACCTAAACGCCAGCCTTCAAAGCCGCCATCCATACTGTACACCTTTTCGTAGCCCTGACCGGCCAGAAACTGCGCGGCCTGCTGGCTGCTTACGCCGTGGTAGCACACCACCACTACCGGTGCAGTTTTGGGGGTGGCTTCCATAAATGCGGCCAGATTATCGTTCGACAGGTTAATGGCGCCTTCCATATGCGCAGACTGAAACGACCCCGCATCGCGGATATCGGCTATAACCAGATCGTCTTTTTGTTCAGCGACGTCGGCGATAGAGATGTGTTGGAATGGTTGCATAATACTTTTATTGCCAGTTAAGAATGACTTTTCCTGACTCTCCGGAACCCATTACATCAAAGCCTTGCTGAAAGTCGTCAATGGCAAACTGATGCGTAATGATGGGGGAAATGTCCAGGCCACTTTGCAGTAAGCTCGCCATCTTGTACCAGGTTTCAAACATTTCCCGGCCGTAGATCCCTTTGATCACCAGGCCTTTAAAAATCACCTGGTTCCAGTCGATGGCGACGTCCTGCGGCGGAATACCAAGCATGGCAACTTTACCGCCGTTGTTCATGTTATTGAGCATATCGCGAAAGGCCGCCGGGACTCCAGACATTTCTAGGCCGATATCAAAGCCTTCGGTCATGCCCAGCGACTGCATAACCTCTTGTAGCGATTCTTCGGCTACGTTAACAGCACGGCTTACACCCATCTTCTCGGCCAGTTTCAGGCGATACGGGTTTACATCAGTGATCACCACATGGCGGGCACCAACGTGGCGGGCTACCGCGGCTGCCATAATGCCGATTGGGCCGGCGCCGGTAATCAACACATCCTCGCCCACCAGGTCAAACGACAGCGCGGTGTGCACGGCGTTACCGAAGGGGTCGAAGATAGAGGCCAGGTCGTCGCTGATGTTATCCGGAATTTTAAACGCGTTAAACGCTGGGATCACCAGATACTCGGCAAACGCACCGGCACGGTTTACACCTACTCCTTCGGTATTGCGGCAAAGGTGACGGCGACCCGCGCGGCAGTTACGGCAGTGCCCACAGGTGATATGGCCTTCGCCAGACACCCGGTCGCCCACTTTAAAGCCTTGCACTTCCTGACCCATGTCGACCACTTCGCCCACATATTCGTGGCCCACTACCATAGGCACCGGAATGGTTTTCCGGGCCCAGTCGTCCCACTGGTAAATGTGCATGTCGGTGCCGCAAATGGCGGTTTTACGAATTTTGATCAGCAGGTCGTTATGACCCATTACCGGCTTGTCGGTATCAAGCATCCAGATACCGCGGGTTGGCTGCTGTTTTACCAACGACTTCATGCAATCACTCCCAGCTCACGACCCACTTCAATAAATGCATCTACCGCTTTATCGACGTGCTCCAGCGTATGGGCGGCCGACATCTGAGTACGAATACGGGCCTGGCCTTTGGGTACCACAGGATAAGAAAAGCCAATTACATAAATGCCTTTCTCCAGCAGTTTTTCGGCCATCTGGTTAGCCAGTTTGGCATCACCGAGCATTACCGGAATAATCGCGTGATCTTCGCCTGCCAGTGTGAAGCCGGCTTCAGTCATGCGGTTGCGGAAGTGCTCGGCATTGCGCCACAGCTGAGCTCGCAATTCATGGCCGTCGGCCATCATGTCGAACACTTTCAGGGACGCTGCCACAATTGGCGGTGCCACAGAGTTTGAAAACAGGTACGGGCGCGAACGCTGACGCAGCCACTCAATGGCCGCTTTGCTGCCTGAGGTATAGCCGCCGGAAGCGCCACCCAAGGCCTTACCTAAGGTGCCGGTAATTAAATCTACCCGTCCCAGCACGTCACAGTATTCGTGGCTGCCGCGGCCGTTTTTGCCGAGAAAGCCGGTAGCATGGCAATCGTCTACCATCACCATGGCGTCGTACTGATCGGCCAGATCGCACACGCCTTTCAGGTTGGCGATAATTCCGTCCATCGAAAACACGCCGTCGGTTGCAATCAGAATAAACCGGGCGCCGTCTTCGCGCGCCTGCTTTAACTGTTCCTCCAGCGCCTGCATGTCATTGTTAGCATAGCGGTAGCGCCTGGCTTTACTAAGGCGCACGCCGTCGATAATACTGGCGTGATTAAGCGCGTCAGACACGATGGCATCTTCCGGCCCAAGCAGGGTTTCAAACAAACCGCCATTGGCGTCGAAACAGGACGGGTACAAAATAGTGTCTTCGGTACCCAGGAAATCGCTGATTTTGGCTTCCAGCGCTTCATGAATGTCTTGGGTGCCGCAAATAAAGCGTACTGAGGCCATGCCGAAGCCATGGGAATCCAGACCACTCTTGGCCGCTTCAATGAGCGCCGGGTGATTTGCCAGACCCAGGTAGTTGTTGGCACAAAAGTTAATAACGTGGTCACCGCTCTGGGTGGCTATGTCGGCTTGTTGCTGAGTGGTGATCACCCGCTCTACTTTATACAACCCATCCTCACGGGTGGCGTTAAGCTGTTGTTCGAGATGAGAAATAAAAGATGCTGACATGCAAGCACTCCTGGCCGAAAGGGTTGGATAAAAGAGCCGTATTGTACCGAAGAGCCGGTGATACTGCCTATGCCACAAAACATGGCAGCAGGTTTCTGCACGCACAAAGTGTAAACTTTTAAGGACGCTCGGTAACGCCTCACAATGCAGCGACAGGCTAGAGCTGCCAGCGCCCCATATAAACCTTGGTTTGCAGCACGTCCCACAGGGCATCTTCTTTGATGGGTTTACTAATGTAGTAGCCCTGCCCGTACTGGCAGCTCATGTTGGCCAACTGATATAACTGCTCGGGTTGTTCAATGCCTTCGGCGATAATCTCCTGCCCCATGCTGCGCACCATGCTGATGGTGGAGCTGACGATATTGCGATCGCTTTCGGTCTCGAGCATGCCAGCTATAAAAGAACGGTCAATCTTAATTATGTCGCTGGGGATCGTTTTCAGATAACTCAATGACGAATAGCCGGTACCAAAGTCATCTACGGCAATTTTACAGCCCAGAGCACGGATCTGCTGGATCACTTCCACTGCGCGCTCAATATCAGCCACCAGCACGGTTTCGGTGAGTTCCAATTCGATGTTGCGCGCGTCCACTTTATGCAGCTCAATAAGCTCCATCAGGTAGGGTAGCAACGCGCTGTTAGCAAACTGCGCCGCCGACAGGTTAATGGCCATTTTTACATTACGGTAGCCATTACCTGCCAGTCGCGAGAGTAGCTCAATAGCTTTTTCCATGACCCAAAAATCCAGTTCAGACATCATTGCCGTATTTTCGAGCATGGGCAGAAAGTCGCCCGGTGGGACCAGGCCGCGCTGTGGGTGATCCCAGCGCAGCAGGGCTTCAAAGCCGATGAGTCGCTTGCTGACCAGCTCTATTTGCGGTTGCAAGGCAAGGAAGAACTGTTGTTCTTTTAAGGCAATACGGGCTTCGTTCTCAAGCTCCACCTGCTTAACGATTTTCTGGTTCATCGACGGATTAAAGAAGCGGTAGCTGGAGCCGCGCTCCAGCTTGGCTTCGTACATGGCGGTGTCGGCCTGACGCATCAGCTCCAGCGCCCGTGTTTTTGAGGTGGAAGTGTAGGCCACGCCAATACTGATACTGATATAAAAGGTTTGCTCGCTGATGCGCATGGGCTCAACAAACTCTTCGATCAGCTTGTCGGCAACAATATTCACCTGCTCAACCTTATCGAGCCCGGTTACCAGGATCACGAATTCGTCACCACCAAACCGGGCGATCAGATCATTTTCGCGGATCACTCTGGAAAGTCTTTCACCGGCGAGTTTTACTACTTCGTCGCCAAAGTGATGGCCGTGACTGTCGTTAACCTTTTTAAAGTTATCCAGATCGATAAACAATAAGGCCATACCCGCTGGTTGGCGCTGCAGTGCCGCCAGTTGTTTGTTGATCTGAAAGGTCATCATATTGCGATTAGGCAGGCCGGTCAGGCTGTCGAACATGGCCATTTTTTCGAGCTTGGCGGTGTTCACTGTCATTTGCTGATCCAAAGACTCCAGCTTATCCGACAGTTCAACGGCGGCCTCACCCAGGGTATCGAGCTCATCGAGAAGCCATTTTTTACGGGTGAAGCTGCGTTTTTGCTGTAACTTAAACTCTTCGAAACGCTTTTGCGCCAGTAGCGGTAGCATATTAGCCAACACCGAGAGCTTTTGTGCATAGCGCCGCAATAGCACAAACATACACAGCACGAAGGTTAGCACCAGACCTACGCCACCAAAAAAGATAATGCGGTTCTGGCTTTTATAGGCTTGCTTGCGCTCATGAATATCATGCGTAAACATCAGATAATGGCCGTTAGACTCATGCTGATAGAGTGGCAGTAACGTGATCAGATAGGCGCGCCCGTTTACGGTAACTTCGTGGCCGTTGGTGATTAACCTGGTTTTACTGGCCGACGGCGGGATCGCGCCCAGGATATCGCGCATAAAGCGCTCCTGCTTTTCACTGACCATACTGTTAATAAAGTATCTGTCAGATTGAGCACTACTGCCTTTTGCGTGCTTCACCAGTACCAGATCGGACTGACTCGCTCCCTGGGTGGCCTCACTAAGTAAGGCCAGCAACTCCTGCAGTGAGGTACTCATTACCACCACATTAGTGGTTTGCCGGTTGATCATCACCGGAATGCTGATTATCTGTTCGCACATCACGTGGCAATGCACACCGGCAATTGGCCGGGCTTCGGTAAAGGTCCGCTCTATCATGCCAAACACATCATCCGGCAAATACTCGCCTTGCTGATAGACCACTTGCTGCTGATTGTCGATGACCCATAAATTACTCACATCCCATTGCAGCAGCAGAAAATCCTCAGCTCGCCTGAAGGTATCTACCAGCTCGGTTGTGTTTCGCGGAGGGGTGTCGCTGATGTACTTAAGACCTTCAACCCAGACTGATAAACGGTCATTGAGCAGAGTAGACAGCTGGTGATAGCGGGTAATGTCCCGCGATAAAATCGCCTGATTGAGTTGTTGTTCCTGATTGGCCGCCTGGTATAACAGTAAGCTCACCACCAGCGAGCAAACAAGCATGATTACCAGCAACATAATAGCCAGCACTTTATAACTGAGTGAGACGGTTTTCTGCATTGGCTCAGAACCAGTACATCAGTTGTAAAGACCACGCATTCCAGTAGGGCCTGGCGTAAACCAGCGCATCAGGGAATACCACGGCCGTCAGCCGGCCGGCACCGTGTGTACGGGAGAACTCACCGCTAAGCCTTAGGTTTGCCTGAATATCCCAGCTCAGGCCCAGGGTCAGTGTATCCATATACCCATAATGTTCAGGAATGGCACCAAAGGGGTTAGAAGCCAGCTGATTGCCATGGCGGTCTTTACGATCCACATCGTAGGTATCAAATCGCACCAGCCCGGTAAGGTTGTTTTGCAAAAAATAGCGCCATTGGAGGTAGCCGCCCTCGCCGGTTTTATCCACATCCAGCCTGATCCCCTGTGTGAAGTCTCCCTCATACATCAGGCGGTCACGTAGCAACTCCATAGTGAGTTCCCAGTTTTCGCTGTCGTAACGGGCGGCCAGGGTGAGCCGGTCGATACCGGACTTACCGTTTAGCAGGATATCCATTGCGGCGGGGTCATAGGTAAACTCAGACTGCAACAAACTAAAGCCAAGCTGCCAGTGCATGGATTGCGGCTGCCAGTAGGTACTGAACTGATGGGTAAAATCCTGTTTTACCCGCCCCTGTGCCTGCGGACTGAGCAGCTTTTTGGTATCTTCTCTGGCCAATGGTGAACGCCCGTAGCTCCAGCGCACTTCCCAGGTACCACTGCTGCTGGTTTTAGTACTTTGCAGAGCGATACCATCGCTACTGAGGGCGAGATCGCGATTACCATCGTAATAGATAGACTGAGGCAATGAAATGGAGGGGCGGGTTTGCGGTACATCCTGGGTGGCCGAATACCACCAGTGACGATTTTTATAACGTCCCAGGTGCACGTTAACCTGCCAGTCAAACAAGCGTGTTAAGCGCCAGTCTAAAAATAGATAGTCGAGACGGGCGCCCTGACGAAAACGATTGCCGCCGTCGAGGTAGACTAACTGACCAGACACGCTCAGAGAAGGATTAATTACATAGGAGCCGTTGATCCCTATTTCGGTTAGTTCGGTGGTTATCTCATTGCCGGTGGTGATGTAATTGCTGTCGGTGGAACTGGTAAGCCCCTGTGCAACAAAGCCGTGCCAGGAGAAGTCGTCGTGGTTAGCCTCGCTAAAACGAGTAACAAGCAGTAACAGAACCCCTACACTCAACGTAAAACGCTTCATAACGGCTCTCCTACTGTGATCATCCTGATATTTTTATTTATCTGCCCGGGTGCTGACAGGTAACCAATGGCGCCGGGCGTTTGTCCGATTATGTCTTGCATAGCCTGAGTGGTGTCGATGGGTTTAGGGGCCTCGCCCTGGCCAGAATACACCACCCGCTGCCAGATCCGTTCGAGCTGGTAGGGATAAATATTGAGTAACTGACGGCAAAAATACTGATGCGTATCACTTTCGGGCGGCAGTACGAATACCCTGATCCGACTTCCGTCAGGCCAGAACTGGGTACGCCCGGCAAAGATCATGCGAAGTTGTGCGGGTGTTAGCGAAGTAATATCAACGGATTGATTAACCACCACAGCGATGGGCTGTGCTGGTGTCTCGGCCCGAGCAGTTGCTGTCCAGAGTACTCCTATCCATAACAATAGGGCGCCGAAGCAGAACGCTTTTAAAATCCAAACTTTCAAATGTACGCCTTAACTAATATGGTAGTCATTTGCGTAGGTTCCTTCTTGCCGCGAAGTGCCTTTCCTGAGTTGGAAAAGCCCAATTACAAGTTTAGAAAAGAATTGGATTTTTTAAAGTGTTTATTACTATAACTTTTGTGCAATGAACGCCTTGTTTTATTCATCTTCTAGCCGGTTAAGTACGGTATCGATAGCGGCATTCACCTGGTCGGTGGTGATCATGCTCATCAGATCCTCTCCTTTGGCCCGCCGTCCCCAGGGTAAAGCCTGCCAGGATTTGCCAGCCTGTTGTTCAATGCACTGGTCGTAAACCGAAACCACATCGGCCAGATTGTTATAAGGGCCGGTGCGGCGCGGATTCGAATGTGCGTACAGGCCGATGACCGGCGTGTTAACTGCCGTTGCCATATGGGCAGGGCCGGTGTCGGGGGCGATAACCAAACTCGCCTCAGCGAGCACACCGGCCAGCTCTTTGAGGGTGGTTTTACCAATCAGATCGTCTTTTATGGGAGCGCCGGCTGCCAGGATAGCATCGCCGATGGTCCTGTCGAGCGGCCCCGGTCCGCCGCAAAGAAGTACCGGTAGGTTTTTATCCGCCAGATGCTTAGCAGCCGCGGCATAGCCCTCAGCTGTCCAGTTACGTTCTGCCTTAGACGCAGCCGGGCAGATAACGCCGAAGCTGCCATATTGCTGCCTTAAGCTAATGCCCTTAGCCAGATCTGACTCGCTCAAAGGCAACTGCCAGGCAGGCTTTTCTGTCGGCTCAATGCCCATGGCATCGGCAAACGCCATAAAACCCTCGAGCACATGGGGATGCTGCTGCCGGGCAATGCGTTTGTTAATAAACAGGCTGTGGCCTTCTTTGCTGCGGGACTTATCAAAGCCTAAACGCACTTTAGCTCTGATAGCACGGGAAAGCAGATTAGCGCGCAGTGCAATCTGCATTACACAGAGTACATCGAAACGCTGTGCTTTAAATTGCTGGCGAATAGCCTGCATCCCTTTACGGCCGGTTTTCTTGTCATAGATAACAAACTCCACGCCGTCCATGCCGTTAAGTAACTGGTACTCTATCTTACCGATTATCCAGGTAATGCGGATGTCAGGTCTGGCACTTCTGATACGATTAACCATGGCCGCGGCATGACACACATCGCCAATGGCTGACAATCTAAGAATACATATTCTTGCGTTTTGGGGGAGTTTTAATACGCCTGACAAAGAATCTTCCAACTAGCACTGATAAACCCCGCTAATTTGATTACAATCAGCATGATTTAACAAGTCTTAATACTGAGAATTATCCTTGCAAGCCATAGAAACCTACACATCAGGTCGTGACACCCTGTTACTTTGCGCCGACCAGTGCGAAGCATTTGGCATTCCTGTTCCTCCTCCTGAATGGTTACAGCAGTCGCACTGGCAGCAGTCTGCCACAGCTAACAGCGGGCGCGGTCAGGCGGTCCTGATTGATGAACCGGCGCAAATGGTGCTGAGGGATTATTGCCGGGGCGGTCTGGTGAGGCATGTGTCTGAAAGGCGGTTTATTTTCAGCGGGCTAACCACTACCCGCCCCTATCGTGAACTCAACCTGCTCAAAAAGATGCACCAGGCTGGATTGCCAGTGCCCAGAGGGCTGGCCGGGCGCGTTAGCCGCTATGGCATCAGCTACGAAGCCAGTATCTTAATGGAACGTATTCCGCACAGTTGTGAAGTGCACGAGCATTTGCTGGCAAAGCCACTTACTGCCCAACAGTGGCAGCAAATAGGGCGCTTGATCAGGCAGTTACACGATAACCAGATCTATCATCACGACCTTAACATTCACAATATTATGATCGATCGGGACAATAAGTTCTGGCTGATTGATTTTGATAAATGCGCCGAGAAAGCCGGTGACCATTGGAAGGCCGGTAATCTGAGTCGTTTAAACCGTTCCTTACACAAAGAGCATGGCAAGTATGCCGGATATCATTTTACGCCAGATAACTGGCAAAACCTGCAAACCGGTTACAACCGCAGCAAGTAACCTGCCGGCAATTGCATCCGCCGCCGATTCTGGTTACTGTTTTGATAACACCAACGACACTTAAACATTATGCACACACGAGCTATCTACCCCGGGACCTTTGATCCTATCACCAACGGCCACGCCGACCTCATCGAACGGGCTTCACGCATGTTTGATGAAGTGATTGTGGGGATTGCCGCCAATCCCAGCAAAAAGCCGTTATTCAGCCTGGAAGAGCGCGTGTCGCTGATCTCTACGGTGACCAGCGAACTGGACAATGTCACCGTAATCGGTTTTTCCGGTTTGCTGGCGGAGTTTGCCCGTACCGAGAACGCCACTATCCTGATCCGCGGCCTGCGTGCGGTGGCCGATTTTGAGTATGAGTTTCAGTTGGCCAATATGAACCGGCGGTTAAATCCGGACCTGGAAAGTGTTTTCCTTACCCCTTCGGAAGAAAACTCGTTTATTTCCTCAACGCTGGTGAAAGAGGTGGCCTTGCATCATGGCGACGTGGCTCAGTTTTGTCATCCGGCCGTTAAAGCGGCGCTGGAAAAGCGCTTACACGGCTAATCCCCAGCGCTTAGCGCTGGCACTGCGGGCAGTAAAAGGTATTACGCTGACCAATGGTGAGGCTTTTAATGGGCGTTGTACAGGTTAAGCATGGCTCACCAGAGCGCCCGTAAACGTTGAGAGACTGTTTAAAGTAGCCCGGGTTACCGTCGGTCTGGGTAAAGTCTTTAAGCGTAGTACCGCCCTGCTGAATGGCTTTTGCCAGTACTTCCTTAATAGCGATGGTCAGCAGCGCATAGCGTTTTGCGCTGACCTTGCCCGCTTTACGGCGTGGATCGATACCGGCCATAAACAGCGCTTCGTTGGCGTAGATATTCCCTACTCCCACCACAACCGCGTTATCCATGATGAAATTCTTAACAGCCACCTGCTTATTGCGCGATAACGTCACCAGGCGCTCAGCATCAAAATCGGTTGTCAGCGGCTCCGGGCCCAGGTGAGCCAGTTGCTGCGGAGCCGGTTCGCCGGGGGCTTGCCAGAGGCAGGCACCAAAGCGTCTGGGATCGTTAAGCCGCAGGCATTTGCCGCTATCCAGCACAATGTCGATATGATCATGTTTTACCGGTGCGACGTTCGCATCGAGAACCCGCAGTTTGCCAGACATTCCCAGGTGCAGAATAATCCGCCCGCCACCTGCCAGCTCAATAAGCAGGTATTTAGCGCGGCGGTTAACGGCCGTAACCTGTTGGCCAATCGCATCAGCGAGTGATTCGGGCACCGGCCAGCGCAAGCGGCGATCGCGGACAATAATATTGCGGATTACCTGCCCTTCAAGAAAAGGGGCAACACCAAGGCGACTGACTTCTACTTCGGGTAACTCAGGCATTACATTTCCTGCTCATCGGCCAGCCAGGGTAACAGTTGCGACAGTCGGATGTTGTCGAGCGTATACCACTGCTGATCAAACTGTACCCAGAGGTTCTGATCCTTAGCCACAAAAGCATAAACCAGTCCCTGCGAGGCTCCGGCGACCCAGACAACGGCTATTAATGGCTCGGTTTGGGTAATTTCCCGCGGCGGCTTGGCTGGTTGCATTACGGCATTACGCCACTGGCTGATTTGCGCCTCAGGCGTGCTGCTGAGGGTTTTATTTACGCCATTCCAGCGCCACTGCTGACCAACCCGTTCCAGCTTGAAGCCGCTTTGCTCAATTTTAAGCACATGGGCGTTGTCCGGCAGCAGCGGTAAGCTGACAGGCTGCTGACTTTCCGGCACAAAACGGTCCAGATTAAACAGGAATATCATGCCTAACATGGCGAATATCACCACATTATTGAATCCTCGTTTGGACAGTCTTGCCATAGTTTAGTTACCTGTTGAGATATACTGCAGACATTCACGCAAAAAACCCGGCAACGGCCGGGTTTTCGTGGAGACAAAAGCAAGTTTTATTACTTGATTTTGGCCTCTTTAAACATAACGTGCTTACGAACAACGGGATCATACTTTTTGATCTCCATTTTGCCCGGCATGTTACGCTTGTTTTTGTCAGTGGTGTAGAAGAAACCAGTACCAGCTGAAGAAACTAATTTAATTTTATCACGCATGATTTGGCTTCCTTAGATCTTTTCGCCACGGGCACGGATGTCTGTTAATACAGCATCAATACCTTTTTTATCGATAATACGCATGCCTTTAGCAGACAGACGCAGTTTAACGAAGCGGTTTTCGCTCTCAACCCAAAAACGGTGAGATTGAAGGTTTGGTAAAAAGCGACGGCGAGTCGCGTTTCTAGCGTGAGAGCGGTTGTTACCTACCGCAGGACGCTTACCTGTTACTTGACATACTCTTGACATTATTTGTCTCCAGAACAACGAATTTTGTCTCGCCAATCGGTCCCACCAGCAATTTGGGTGTCGGGTCTGATGACGTCTTAACCTTTAAATAAGAGGGCGCATTTTATACAGCAAATCTGCGCCGAATTCAACACTAATGCAGAAAAACCTGCGATCCTGAGCAAAAAACCGCCAACCGGATCCTTCAGATCGGCATTTATACCCTGTTTCAGCGGCTAATCCAAGAATGGCGATCGCATTTCTGTTGTGCCGATCAGCTGCACCGGACGGTTCAGCATCTGGCCGCCATCCCGGGCAATCGGTACCCATGGGAACTGACCGCGACCCGTAGCCGGCTGCAGAATAAACAGATCAAGCGGCACGGATACATAAAAGCCTTTGGTAAAGCTGCCTTCACCGTATTCTTCCGACGAGACATTGGTAAATGAAGCGAATGCGCCTACCACAATGCCACTGTCGAAGCGTTTGGCGAAATCGATATTGATACCGCGATCCTTAGCCAGGAACTGCCCTACGCTGGCTCTGATACGCGTATCCGGGAGAAAATCAGGCTGATAGTAAGCCGAAGCAAAACCGGTTACCGCCGAATAATCCATAAAGGCCGTTGTGCTATCCGGGTCGCGCTGTTTCACGTAGTTGATATCCACACCGAAAGCAAAGTTACTGTCGATGGGGCGATACATAATTTCGCCGCCCACGCCGCCGAACATGGTTTCCAGATAGCCACCATAGCCCTGGTAATACCAATTATCGGCCAGTCTGTCTGACCACTGCATAAACACCGTATCCAGGGTTATCATTGGCCCGGTAACATACTCACGAACCCGGGTTCTTACCCGCGGCAAAAACGCTTCTTCGGCATCTACGGTAAAGTTAAATTTATCGAAGTTATCCAGCAGTGTAGTGCGGATCCCACCATAGATCCCCAGATGGTCATTAAACTTATACCCCACACTGCTCAGCAAGCCGATTTGGTATAAATAAAAATCTTCCGGGTTACCGAAGGTCTGCGTCCAGAAAAACTTGGTGGAGAAAAAGGCACCGGTAGCGCGATGTGGCTCGTAGGCATCAACCTGTTGCTGGGTGGGTGAAACACGCCGATAGGTGTCTTCTACCCTACTCTCTGGCACGCTGTACGTCGCATGTTCGCGGAACTTAGCGGCATCAATAACGGTATCCACCATCGGGATATTATTGCTTTGTTCAACCAGGTGATATTGCTGAATTGATTCCGGCAGTTCTGAGGCCAGAATACGGCCAACCCGCTCGACGCTTTCATTACGGTCGCGGTAGGCCGCTTGCAGTCCGTAAAAAGTCGCCTGGTCATCGTCGATTTCAAGGTCGGTTATCACATAGCCCCCGTGGCGGCGCATATCGTTAAACAGTTTCTGGCGATTCACGGCGGCAGCGTTCTCAGGCGGTCGGATGCCTTGAATTTCACGCGGTGGATTATCAATTTTGACCTGACTAACAGTATGCATATTCAGCTTATAGCTCACGCCAAAGCCGATAGTATTACCGCGCTGGTAATTGAGTGAAAAATCAAAGTTATTCCAGCGGTAGACAGCACCAAAGTTCCAGCGGGAGTCCTGCTCTAGGGCACCGGCGCGGTCCTGCTGGTAATTATTCCCTTCAAACTCTGCTTTGAAACTCAGGCCTTCCAGCGGAGTCTGATACTCTACCCCGCCAAATACCGCCATGGGCCCTTTAAAGAAGTTCTGGTAATCAACCTTACCGCCGCGGCCAGAAAAGCCGTCCGGGCGCTCACAGAAGCTGTCTCTGAGCTCACAAAAAGGGTTGGTGATGTCATTCTGGTAACCTAAATGTCCCCAGCCTAAACCAAGGTGAAAATCGAATGGTCCTACCGCTTTACTGGCATTCACAAACTCGCTTTCAAAAAAGCCGGTGCCGCCAAAGTCTCTGAAACCCACCGAGATATCGGGTAAATAGTAGCTTTCTTCCCACAGGCGGAATTTAACATCGAGACCTTTGTCTTTAAGGGTTTGGTCGCCACTAAAGTCGTCGACATTGCTGTATAGCCGGGTACGCACGTCGGTGTACCGAGCGGTAGCTTCCATCCAGGGGAACAACTGCAGACTGACCGACATAAAGCGGTATTCCTGGTTGTCGGTGTAACTCATCGACAAGGCGCCTTCCGGCATCATTCGGGCCGTTGGCGTTTGCCAGAGCCCTACACCACCCTGCACCATCTGGCTGGGGGTGACTGAGTAAGTCGTTGGCTGATCGGATTCGTCAGCCCGGGTCTGAGGCACGGCAGCCATGCAAGCCAGTGCCAGAGTCGACAAAGAGAAAGAAAAACGCGGAGCAGCCAAGGTTACATCCTATGCATCATAAGTTGGGCGATTTTATCGTTGAGCGGACCGATACGGTCGAAAAACAGCTCATCCTGAAGCGGTATAAATATTTCACTGCCGGGCATCGGTTTAACAAACTGACGATTCCAGTAGGCGATACCAAGCTTTTTCACGTCACCATCGGGTTCGAGCAAATAGGCAATATCCCGATGGGCATTGGCCGCCATATCGACGCTGTCGATATAATCAGTCACGGTAAAGCCGGTTTTAAACGGTAATGCCGTAGCCTGTTGCACCATGCCAGTGAGCCGAACCACCTGTGAGCGTTGCTTAAAACGAATATAGTACTCACCGGTATTGAACTGCGGGTTAAGTGCAGGATTAAGCCGCGCCTGATCATAATCAACAATCACGTTGAGACGGCGCATCAGCTGCCAGCTGCCTATTTCCTGGTACAACGCAGAGAGCTGGCGATATTCGGAACTGCCCTTAGACTGCTCACGGATCAGCGCTGCCAGTTGTTGCAGAATATCTGCCCGCTGCTGCTCTATTTCAGGCGCACTTAACTGATATACCGCTGCGTTAGCCCAGTACTGAGTAGGTTTTCGTTCAACGATAGACAATACCGTGGCCAGGCGCACCGGACGGTCGAAGGTATATATCTGGCCGGCCACATTAAAGGTCACTGCGATATCTGCAGTGGCTGAATAAGAAAGCAAACCGAGCATCATACAAAGTACACGCAACATCAGTTTGCCTCCCGGGCGTTTATCAGGCGGGCGATACGGCTCACAAATGTCATTTTCATCTGATCAGAATTTGGCGTGGCTTTCTGTTCGCTGTAAATAATCTGCCCGCTGGTTTGTTCCAGCCAGTAGACATTTTGCCAGCTGGCTTCATGGGTCCAGTAGGGTTTATCAATGTCGATAGAAACCGTTTCGGTAACTGGAATAATAGTGAATGCTTTATCGTAAAACGTGACCTGTTGTGGGGTTCCGCGTTGCCAATGAGAGTCCACTGGCAGGCCATAGTGGTGTTCTTCCACATCGATATGGTATTGCCAGCTAGTGTCTGAAAGTTGCGAGGTGGCTCTGAGCGGATTGCCCTGGAGGTTATCGGTATACTGCAGGTCGACATCCAGTCCGGAGATACGGATAATTTTATCCTGATCCATGGCCACCACAACGTGGTCGGCCGAAACCCATTTATTTTGCCCGTCCTCAATGTAGGCCAGCGCCATGTACACGGGTAAACGCTCACCATGCAGGACTTTTAGGAAATCAACCTTACTTTCTCTGACCTGTTGCAGAGATAACGAGGGACCTTCTTCAAAAAAAGCCAGACGCAGGGTTTCCAGGTACAACCTGTTAATATTTGAACAACCAACCAGCAGAATACTGACGGCTACCATGATGAAAAATCGAAGAAATGTTGCAACAGACATGAAAGACTCGGTTCAGCCTAATGTAATTCCATAACCAATAAAAAAGCCGCCCAACAGGCGGCTTTCTAAAACTGTTTTCGCTTACTGAGGAACAGTAGGCAAATAAGTAGTTGTTACTGGTACAGTGATAGTAGTAGTTACACCGTTAGTAACAGTAGTAGTCAGGGTATTTGTTACGTTGTAGCAAATGCCATCTACCAGGTCGTCACCAGCAGAACACTCTGGATCCGGGTCTGGCGTTTCGCCACCGCCACCACCAGTACCAGTGTCAGTATTAGTGTCGTTACTAGCGATAACAGAGCCAACTACTGCTGCGGCGATAACACCACCAGCAATACCAGCAGCACCTAAGCCGCCTACACCCAGGCCAGCACCAGTTGAGCCACCAGCGCCAGCAGCACCTGCATCGCCAGTTTGTTGTGCATTCGCAGACATTGCCATAGCGGCAGTGATCAGCGTAATAAGCAATGATTTTTTCATGTTTAGTCCTTTCTATGGGATATCCGCCAAGTGATCATACTAAAGCATTTTTACCGACAGATCACTAGGGTTGGCGTAAAAAAGTACAACTTAAGATAAAATATACCGGTATAAAAAAACAAACTAAAGTATAAATTTTCAAACCTTTGTACCACACCGGTGACTGAGTTGATCACATTAAGCCCTGTTGGGCCAGAGAACACACCTGATTATCGGCCACAATAAAGTGGTCGAGCACCTCAACATCCACCAGCGCCATGGCCTGCTTAATCTCCCGGGTTAAACGAATATCCTCTTCACTGGGAGTGGGATTGCCTGAAGGGTGGTTGTGCACCAGAATAATGGCTGCAGCGTGGTCGGCAATCACCTGCCTGACAATTTCCCGGGGGTAAACAGCTGCCGCATTAATAGTACCGGAAAACAGCTTTCTGAACATAATCAGCTGGTGCTGGCTGTCGAGCATCAACACGCCAAACACTTCCTGTTTTAAGTCGCGCAGCTCAGCCCGCAGGTAAAACTTAGCATCTTCGGCACAATGAAATACCGAGCGTTTATATAATGGCTCCGCCAGTTGGCGCCGGCAGATTTCCATGGCCGCCTGAAGCTCGCAATAGCGGGCTTTGCCAATGCCCGGCAGCGCACATAATTCATTACTGGAAGCGGAGATCACGCCGCGCAAACTGCTAAAATGCGCCAGTAACGTGCCCGCTAACTCCAGTACGGTAAGCCCGCGGGTACCACTGCGCAGAATAATCGCCAGCAGCTCGGTGTCTGATAATTGTTGTGGCCCATGTTTAAGCAGTCTCTCGCGGGGCCGTTCCTGGAGTGGCCAGTGATGGAGTGTCAGCGTCATAACATCTCTCGGTAAGGTAACGTTGATAACCTCAACAGACTAAGAGAAAAGTTGCCGGCCAACTACTGCACCTGAGCCGGGTTTTCGCTACACACCAGGTGCGGTGCATGCTAATCTTTCCCTGTTTAGCTGGTCGGACACAGACACATGACGTTACAAGGTAAAAAAATAGTACTGGGAATTAGCGGCGGCATAGCGGCTTATAAAACCCCGGATTTAGTGCGTAAATTAACCGCTCAGGGCGCGCAGGTTCGCGTGATCCTCAACCAGTCTGGCGGGCACTTTGTCAGCGAGTTGTCGCTGCAGGCTGTGTCAGGTTTTCCGGTGAGCACTGATTTGCTCGACCCCAGCGCAGAAGCCGCGATGGGCCATATTGAGCTGGCTAAATGGGCAGATATTCTGCTTATAGCACCGGCCACCGCCAACACCATGGCCAAACTTGCCCATGGCATTGCCGACGACTTACTGACCACCGTATACCTGGCCACCCCGGCAACCGTGTGTATTGCTCCTGCTATGAATCAACAAATGTGGAAAGCCAAACCCACACAACACAACCTGCGGTTATTACGTAGCTACGAGAGTCACATTCTTGGACCTGAAGACGGCGCCCAGGCCTGTGGTGACATTGGCCCTGGCCGGATGCTTGAACCAGAAAAAATCGTTGAGTGTTTAATAACATTACTCAACAGGCCGCAGCCGTTACGGGGCAAGCGTCTGTTGATTACCGCCGGCCCAACCCGGGAAAGCCTGGACCCAGTGCGTTTTCTGTCTAACCACAGCTCAGGCAAAATGGGTTTTGCCATTGCCGAACAGGCCCGAAGCCTTGGCGCCGAGGTAACCCTGATAGCCGGCCCGGTAGCTTTGCCTACGCCAGACGGGGTAACGCGAATTAATGTAGAGAGTGCCGGGCAGATGCTCGAAGCCGTAATGGCCAAGGTTAGCAGTCAGGATATTTTTATCGCAACGGCTGCGGTTGCCGATTACCGGGCAGAAAATGTGGCGGATAATAAAATCAAGAAAAATGCCGATGAGTTAACACTTACTTTTGTAAAAAACCCTGATATCCTAAAAACAGTAGCAGGCTTGCCTAAGCCACCATTTTGCGTTGGTTTTGCTGCAGAGAGCCAGGATGTTGAAGCTTATGCAAAACGGAAACTGGCCGATAAGAAACTCGATATGATTGCGGCGAATGATATTACTGTTGCTGGTTTAGGATTCAACAGTGACGCCAATGCGTTACAGGTGTTCTGGCCGGATGGGCGCTGTGATTTAACCGCCCGGCCTAAAACTGAACTCGCGCTGGCGTTGTTGAACGTAGTCATTGAACGATATCAAGAAAAAAACGACACACTGTCATTATAATTCACAATAAAGTGGAAACTGTTGTCACTCAATAATATGGTGGAGGAAGCACTTTTATTATGCCTGCTGCAAAACGAACTAACCGTAGAGCGCAAATTCTACAGGCGCTCGCCGGAATGCTGGAAACCAGCCCCGGTCAGCGTATAACCACGGCCAAGCTTGCTGAAAAAGTAGGCGTATCTGAAGCCGCGCTGTATCGTCACTTTCCCAGCAAAGCCCGGATGTTTGAAGGCTTAATTGAGTTTATTGAGGAAACCCTGTTTTCGCGCATCAATAAAATTATCAATGAAGAGAAAGATGCGGCAGCCCGTTGTCAGCTCATTCTGCACCTTATCCTTGGTTTTGCTGAAAAGAACCCCGGTATTACCCGTATCCTGAACGGTGATGCACTGATGGGTGAGCAGGAACGTTTGCGTCTACGCATTGCCAAACTGTTCGAACGTCTGGAAACCCAGTTAAAGCAGGTGTTACGCGAACGCAGGTTGCGCGAAGGTAAAGAGCTTGCCGCCGATGAAGGCCTCATAGCTAACACGCTTATCTGTTTTACCGACGGCCGCATCAACCAGTTTATCCGCAGTGGTTTTCAGCGTAAACCTACCGAGTATTTTAATGAACACTGGGCCTGCTTTAAGCAGTCCTTTTTCATTTAACATATGCTTACGAATGCAGACTGAGAGCAACCGTTTATTTGCATTCCATGCGAGGCAAACTACAGTTAACTTAGATTAAAACGCTGACTTTATTATGCCTCGCACATCGCTTTACAACCTGGATGATATTCTCTGCGAAGCAGAAGATATCTTTATTGAACACAGTTACAACGGCGCTGTAATGGATGAGATTATCGCCCGTACTGAGTTTAATCGCCGGGGGTTTTATCTGGAGTTTGGCAGCAAGTTAAAGTTTCTTTACGCCGCTCTTGAGTATTACGAGACCCACAAACTATCGCCTATACTTGCACACCTTGAGGATCATCAGGGGCTGGCTTCTATTGAACGTTTCTTTGCCGCTTACATTGAACATATTTATGGCCGCGGCTGCCTGCTGATTAATATGGTAACCGAGTTAGGCAGCGAAGATGATCATATCCGCTCACTGGGCCGTCACTACCTCGACAAACTGCAGCTGGCGTTTATTGGCTGCCTGGAGCAAGCCCAGCGCCAGCAAACCGTTCATACTCATATCAACGTTGAGGCGGTAGCCTTACAGCTCACCAGTTTCGTGCAGGGATTTGCTATCAACAGCATTCTGGCGGAAAGCGAAGAGGAGTTACATATCGCCACCCGCGCCTTGCTGCAGCCTATTTCGCAATAACTATTGTGCTTTCTCCTCTTGGAGTGACTACCCATCTCACCTTATAATCGGCGCTAGTGTTATCAGCAGTAGTAAAGAGAACATAAATGGCCGACAATAAAATGCTCTACCGGGTACAGTTTGTGAGTAATGGTGAACATTATGAACTATATGTGCGGGAGGTCTCCCAGGGCGGATTATTCGGGTTTGTAGAAATTGGCGATTTTGTCTGGGATAACCACAGTCACATAGTGGTGGATCCCTCCCATGAAAAACTCAAAACCGAGTTTGCCGATGTCACCAGCACTTTTATTCCAATGCATAATGTGCTTAGAATCGACCAGGTAAAAAAACAAGGTAGTGCCAAAATCACCGAGTTATCGGATAAGGTAACGGCGTTCCCCGGACCTATTTATACCCCAAAGAAAGATTAACCCTGCGGGCCTGTACTGACACAAGGATTTTTCTGACATGCTGATATTTGCAAGCTTTGCTGCGCTGGTTCTGTTATTGATTTTTTTTGGTCTGAAAGTTCAGAACTTACAAAAGCAACTGCAGCTCTGCCAGAACAGCCTGAAAGCCACTTCAAGACGGATGAGCGATGCTAACGGCAGTATGGTGGTACTCGCCCAACAAATTCAGAGCTTTCTGGCTGAACGTCTCGACGCCTCACACAAACGTGGTTTAGTAAACGCTAAGCACTATGAAACACTGCAACCGATGTTTGAGAAAATCAGCGCCGTGGCGGTGTATTGCATGGAAAAAGGCATGTCGGTTGAAGAAGCCCTCAATGCCGCTTTACAGGATGGGGAAGTAACCCTGGAGCAGCTTCGAGAAGTGATTAAGGTTCAGCCCAGTGATATCCGCATGGCCTGGAGTAAAAACACCCTCGATGGCTTTATTATCGCCTGCCGCGGCCTTAGCTTTCCGCCTACCAAAACCGAAAGCAGCAAAGCCGAATAATTAACAAACCCCACGCGCCTCTTGCAGAGGCGTTTTTTTTGACTAAAATACTGTATAAATAAACAGTATTTTTATTATGTCAGCATCTATCAGTTCGCTTGTTAAACATCCCCTGGTTTTTCGGGGTCGGGACCATCGCCACAGTGCCGATGGCAACGAAGTGCGGCTGCCTTTTGGCCAGGCTAATCTGGATAAAGCCTGCGCAGGCGGTGTGCCTGCGGCTGGCGCAATAAGTATCAGAGCACTTGCCGGACAAGGCGAACTGCAACTGCTGAATAATGTGCTGTTGCAAAAAGCCGGTACCCAAAAGCGTATTCTCTGGTTACCCAACCGATTACATTTAAACCCAAACTGGCTGTCTCAAACGCCGTACCAGCAACAATCCTGGGTAGTTAACACCACTAACGAAGCGGATGCCCTGTGGGCCTGCGAACAGGCAATCCGTAGTCAGGCCTGTTGTTGTGTGGTGATGTACCTTGCTCAGATAGAACCGAAGGCGGCCCGACGCCTGCAGGTACTGGCGAGGCAATACGACTGCCTGGTGGTACTGGTCCATCCCGGCAACATGGGCCCAGGCGCGTTGCCGGTAAACATTGATATGGCGCTGAGCTTCGATGCGCGGCAATGGTTTGTTCATTTACACCGGGTAAGCGGTGCCTGGCCGCAACAGCATATTGCCATTGAACATCCACTCCCGGCATCTAACAGTGCTATTGTTAACGCGTTCAGGCACTACAGTAACAACCCTGCAACTGCTATTCACGAAGTTAGTTAGTCTGATGCACTGGCTCTATCTGCATTTTCCACGGTTACAGCTCGATTTATTTGAGCAGCTGCATCCTGAGCAAACCGGACCTACGGTAGTGATTGACGGAACCAACAATACCGTTTGTCAGTTATCGGCAGCGGCCATCAGTGCTGGCATTAAGCCGGGTATGGGCTTAGCAGAAGTAACCGCTATCCATGCGCAAACCTGGATTATTGAATATTCTGCCAATAGCGAAAGCAGTCAGCTAGAGCACCTGGCGACCACCCTCTATGCGATTGCCTCCGATATTGTCTGTGTTGCCAGCAATGGTATCGCCATTAATCTGAGCCCGCTGGTGCGTTATTATCAGGGGCTGGATAATTTTATGGCGTTATGTGAGCGAACGTTAACTGCCCTGCGAGTGCACTTTCAGTTTGGCTCTGGGGTCACCATCGAAATTGCCCGTGTGTTGGCCCGCAGTTGCGTTAACCGGGTAGAGGCGGAACCTGATCTGGCCAATAATCATCTTAAAAACTGTTCGCTGCAGGCCACAGAGCTCCCTATCAAAGAAATCGAGCAGTTAAACCGAATTGGTATTCGCACGCTGGGGCAACTTATTGCGTTACCGCTGGAGGAAATTGGTAAACGCTTTAATAACCAGATCATCACTTACCTGCTGGCTATAAAGGGCGTAAAGCAGCCGCCTTACAGCTTGTTTCACCCACGAAAGCTGTTCAGTCAGTACCTGGAGCTGCCTTATGCGGTGGAGTCTGCACCGCGGCTAAGCCGTTACATTTCGGTGGTGCTGACCAATAATTGTGCATACCTGCAAAAGCGCAATCTGGCCACCGACACCCTGCAGTTTGAACTACAGCAGCGGGAGCACGAAAACCTGGAGTTTGTAGTAAACGCCGGTGCCGCTCATCATCATTTAAGTGAATGGCAAATGCTTATCGACCTAAAGCTTGAGCAACTGAAGCTCGACTCTCCGGTCACCTCGCTAACCCTAACCTGTGATCAACTGGTTGAGTTTGATCCGGAAAACCTGTCGTTATTGCAAAGCACCTACTCAAGACACGCGGAAAATATGCTGTTGGGCAAACTGCTGGCCAGGCTTGGCAGCGACAGCGTGAAAACAGTTGAACAGGTTAATGAGCACCGCCAGGATTATGCTGTGCAACAGACTTGCGCACTCCATAATGCACCGGTCAACTCAGAAGCTAACGGCCAGCAACCGGCCTGGCTGATGGTTCAGCCTCAACCGCTGACCGAGCAGACTCAAATTCTTTACGGGCCGGAGCGGGTGCAAACTGGCTGGTGGGATGATCACCCGGTAAAGCGGGACTATTTTTTAGCCGTAACCGGTAAAGGTCAGCGTCTTTGGGTGTACCGGGACGACCAACAGCACTGGTATGTACACGGGTACTTTGGCTGATTATGTTTGCTGAACTGGTTTGCCAGAGTAACTTCTCATTTTTAGAAGGGGCCTCTCATCCCGAAGAGCTGGTTAATACTGCCGCCTTTCTGGGCTATGAAGCCATTACCATTAGCGATGAATGTTCGGTAGCCGGGGTGGTCAGAGCCCACGCAGAAATCAAGGCGAATGGCTTACCCATAAAGCTCATTGTAGGCAGCGTGTTTCGGTTGGCGCCGGATTTGAGGGTATGCTTACTGTGCCCGGATAAAACCGCTTATGCCGAGCTCTGCCGAATCATTACCAATGCGCGGCGGCGTAGTGAAAAAGGGCATTACGCTTTATCAGAATGGGATCTCAAATCGGTTAAGTCGTGCCTGGCGATCTGGTTACCGGCATATAACGACAATGACAGGCAATGGGCTGAGTTTTTCGCTAAGTTTTTCAGTGAGCGCTGCTGGATTGGTGTATCGCGTTTATTAAACGGTAATGATAACACGCATTTCGCCGCGGCAATGTCGCTCAGTGAAGAGTATAGTTTCCCTCTGGTGGCCACCAACCAGGCGCTGTTTCATCACCCCGACCGCCAGCACACCCAGCATGTACTGCATGCTATCCGCACACGCAGTACGGTGGCCGATTTAGGCCGCGATGGATTGCCCAATCAGGAGCGCAGCCTTAAAACACTTACCAAACTCACCCGCTTATATCCTAAGGCGTGGTTAAGCGAGAGTGTGAGCATTGCCCGCCTTTGTCAGTTTAATCTTAATGAGCTTAAGTATCAGTACCCCAGCGAGCTGGTGCCCAACGGCCATACAGCAACCAGCTATCTTCGCCACTGCGTGGAAGCTGGGATTAAAAAACGGTTTAAGCAAGGTGTGCCTGATTCTATCAGAGAAACCATCGAAAAAGAGCTGGCGCTGATCCATTCGGAGCAATTTGAATACTTCTTTCTGACCATTTACGACATTGTGCAATTTGCCAAAAGCCGCGGCATTTTATATCAGGGCCGGGGCTCTGCGGCGAACTCCATTGTTTGTTATTGCCTTGAAATAACCGCTGTGGATCCGCGCCAGATAAACGTGCTGTTTGAGCGTTTTATTTCCAAAGAGCGTAACGAGCCGCCGGATATTGATGTGGACTTTGAACATGAACGCCGTGAAGAAGTTATCCAGTATATTTACGCCAAGTATGGCCGTGAGCGAACCGCGCTGGCAGCCAGTGTTTCGACCTTCAGATTTAAAAGTGCGTTTCGGGAAGTTGGCAAGGCGTTGGGGCTTCCCGAATCATTGCTTGGTTATTGGCTTAAGCAATTTAACCTTCGCGATCGAACCCTTGGCTGGCAAAGCCAGTTGCAGGAGCTGGGCATTGATCAGGACGGCCGTACCGTTAAGCAGTTAATTAGTCTAACGGAAGATATCATTGGCTTTCCGCGCCATTTATCTCAGCATGTAGGCGGCTTTGTGATTTCTGCTGGCCCCCTTTACGAGCTGGTACCGGTTGAAAATGCCGCCATGGCAGAGCGCAGTGTTATTCAGTGGGACAAGGACGATCTGGAGTCTTTGGGGTTGCTAAAGGTGGATGTGCTGGCGCTGGGTATGCTCACCGCCATACGTAAAACTTTTTCATTGATCAAAGCGCGTTACCAGCAGGATATATCTATTCCTTTTATTTCTGCCCATGGCAGTGATAAGCAGGTGTTTGAATCCATTTGCAAGGCCGATACTGTGGGTGTTTTTCAGATTGAGTCGCGTGCGCAAATGTCCATGCTGCCCCGGTTAAATCCCGTTTCTTATTATGACCTGGTGGTGCAGATAGCGATTGTCAGGCCCGGGCCGATCCAGGGAGACATGGTGCATCCTTATTTGTTAAGAAGGCACGGTAAAGAGCCGGTCAGCTACCCTTCTGATGAAGTGAAGTCGGTACTAAGCCGAACCATGGGGGTGCCAATTTTCCAGGAGCAGGTCATCCAGTTAGCCATGGTTGCCGCAGGGTTTACCGGCGGCGAAGCGGATCAGCTACGAAGGGCCATGGCCAGTTGGAAGAAAAATGGCAAGCTACGCCAGTTCAGAAGCAAGTTAATAGACGGCATGACCCAGAGAGGCTATAAGCCGCAGTTTGCCGAGCAGCTCTTTGAGCAAATTTGTGGCTTTGGCGAATACGGTTTTCCGGAGTCACACTCTGCGTCTTTTGCAGTACTGGCTTACGCCTCAGCCTGGCTTAAATACTATTACCCGGTAGAGTTTTATGTTGGTTTGCTTAACAGCTGGCCAATGGGGTTTTATTCACCGGCACAACTTATTCAGGATGCAGCCCGACATCAGATTTATGCATTGCCGGTTGATATCAACAAAAGCAGTATTGATCACACTGTGATTGATGGTCACCACTTCAGACTGGGCCTCAGACAAGTGAACGGCTTGTCTGGTAAAGCCATAAACACACTGATATCCCAACGCCCGAAGAAAGGCTTTGCCAGTCTGACTGAGATTAAATCCCTTGGCCTCAGCCGAAGTGAGCTGTCTGCACTGGCCAGTGCCAACGCCTTACAAACGCTGGCAAAAGACCGGTTTAATACGCGCTGGCAGCTGATGGACTCACAAATGACACTGCCTTTACTGAAAGATCAGAGTGAAAGCACGTCACAGATGTTAGCGCCAACGGCGGTTGAAGACCTGATTGAAGATTACGCGTCGCTTAATCTTTCTCTGGCGCAGCATCCTGTCAGGCTGCTTTTAGAGCAACATCCCCTGCCCCACCTGACACTGGCCAATGAGATCCTCAACAAAGCGCATAAGTCACCCATACGAGTAGTAGGCTGCGTAGTTGGCCGACAAGCGCCTGGCACGGCTGGCGGGGTAACTTTTATGACACTGGAGGATCACACCGGTAATCTGAATGTGGTGGTTTGGCAGAGTACCGCACGGTTACAGAAAAAAGCCTTTATCAGCAGTAAGATCCTTGAAGTACGGGGAATATTAGAACGCTCAGAAGAAGGCGTAACCCATATCATTGCCGGTAAACTTATCGATCACAGTGATAAATTTGAGCAATTGCTGATGCACTCCAGGGACTTTCATTAGTGATAGTTTGCGATTCACATAAGAAAATACGTATATATCGACAAAAACGTATATAAAATACACAGCCTTTGCCGTAATCTAGGGCTATGGATGTATCTAAACACACTTCGTTATGTATAGCTTTAAGGGTATAGCTTTCGTTGTAAGCCGCCTGGTAATATTATTTTTTCTTATCGCAGGAAGCTTTAGCCGCGCCGATACCATTGTTATCGGTACGCAGAATTTTCATTATTACCCGCATTACGACTTCAGCTCAGAAGATGATAAAGGTCTGGCCTGGGCGATTTTTGAAGCTTTCAGAGCCACAACCAAACACGAGTTTGTGTATATTTCTATGCCGGTTCTCCGACTTCAAAAGGAACTGGCCAAAGGGAGTGTGGATTTTATCTACCCGGATAACCCCAAATGGTACAACCCGATAATCAGTAATACGCTTAAATCCTTTAGTCAGCCAGTAACAAGGGCACTGGGAGGGACGATTGTCCGCCCGGGCAAAGTGGGTGCCGGAATTGACGAAATTCGCCGGCTGGCAATGCCGTTAGGCTTTACTCCGGTTAACTGGCAGGCGAGAGTAGATAACCAGCTGACTCACCTCATCCGGGTTAACAATACCCTCAATGCGCTGGAACTCATCGCTCAGAACAAGGCCGATGCAGCCAACCTTGAATACCATGTCACTCAGCATATCGCTTCTCAACAGCCGTCTCTTGGTAAATTTACACTGGACCCCGAATTACCCCACGACGGCGTGGCTTTTATGTTAGCAACAATAAGCCATACCGACTTGCTGGCTGAATTTAACGCTTTTCTCGTTTCACATCAGCCGTTAATTAAACGACTTCATAAACAATATCGAATTAAATCACCGGACGTTATTCTCAATAACTTAAGTGACCAATACTACTGATTTTTATGTGTAATTTTTTCCTTCACAGTTAAAAACTTAACACCTTGATCATTTGCCGAAAACCAATAAACCCAAATTATCAACAGGTTATGATTGGCTAATTATTTGCTTCGTTGAATCCAAAGGAGTGAATAGTAAACGTCCGGTAATCCACACATTCAAATAATGAAATAGCTACGGCATAGTGTC
>JAAFAI010000002.1 GCA_018222405.1 Gammaproteobacteria bacterium
CCCGTAGAAAGATCGGTCAACCGATCAGTATAAATTTCTTAACTGATCGGCATTACGCAAAGGCGGGGTCTTTTATTTTTGAGGTACGCCTGATTAGCTGCGGCGACGAGCGACTACAAGACCGCCTAACGCCAGCGCTAAAAGCAGGGCTGTTTGTGGTGCGGAAACGCCAGCTGCTACACCATCAGTGACGGTTAAGCTGGCTTCGCTGAGCTCAAAAGAGATAGGAGCGAAGGTAGCTGAGTCGAAGAAATCAAAGCTTAGCAGGTCTGTTGAATCGAAAGTGAAATCAAACACACCCTCAGCCGTAGCCGTTACGTCAAAACTGAACAGTGAAAATGGCGCTGGGTTAGTATAAGTGCCGGCAAATAAGCTGTACCAGCCCATGGTGACATCGCCCGCATTTTCAGAGAATTCCACATAAGGGTCAAAAAACACATCGTCTGAAGGCAGATCTGACGTCAGACTCAGGCTATCAACCAGCAGTGAGCTGTTATCGAAAAACACGCTCAGCAAAGCAAAATCAAAGGCTTCAGTCTGGCTGTCGAACTCACCGGTAATGTTTACCGTGGTGGTGTCACCCACGGCAATTTCACTATCGGCAAGGTCTACCGAGATGACCGCCGCCTGGCTGCTAAACGCAACCAGACTGGCCAGGGTTAATAAAAACTTCTTCATTATCCGTTACTCCATTTTCAATTAAGGACGGCAACCACGGCGCGTACACAGCGCGCGCATGGCAACCAGATCACGCATGTTTACGCGACCATCATTGTTAAAGTCATATTCACTGCCCAGCGGCTGGCGGCGCACAATAGCCATCTGGAAAGCACGGATATCAAGCATATCCACATCGAAGTCACCATCCATGTCGCCTGGCAATGGCGCCATATCCAACTGGTAAGTGGCCACTACCGGATCATGATCCGACGCACGGAACACCAGTTCATTAAGGAAGTCCGCAGTTTTATATTCTTCGTTGTAATCCAGGATGCTCAGCTCGTCAGCGTTGATATGCCACTCGGTAGCATCGACTAACCACTCACCCATAGCGGCATTAGCCAACTGATAGTCGAGACTGCCCACTAAACCGTCAAAGGTATAGCTGTAAGCTGTATTGCCCAGAATGGTGCGTGCAGTATCGGTTAATCCTGCTTCGGTCAGTACCTGGATCGGATCTTCCATGCCATAGCTGTTCAAATCACCCAGTACGGTAAATGGCATATCCGGGAAGGTGTCGTTCAACCAGACAACCAGCGCCTGTGCGGCACGGGTGCGGGTCAGGTTACAATTGCCCTGGCCGGTAGACGTATCATCGTCACCACTGCCACAGCTTGAACCTTTGGATTTAAGGTGGTTAACATCCACTACAATGGTCTGGCGGGTTTCGCTGTGAACAAATGCCTGAGCCAGTGAAGGGCGATTACGTGAATCATCAAACAGCGGTCCGTCGGTATCGACGATACTGTTTGCTGAAGTCAGTAGTTCAGGCGCACCTTCCGGCGTCACTATCGCAGGCTTATAAATAATGCCTACCGCAATTTCGTCGGTGCCAATACCGTTACCCACACTGATGTACTCGTAGGTACCAGCGCCCATTTGTGCGTTAATCGCAGCAACCAGTTGTGCAATGGCACTGGTGCTGGCATAGCCATCGTTCTCAATTTCCATTAAGCCCAGCACATCGGCATCGATAGCAACAATCGCATTAACGATTTTAGCCAGTTGACGCTCATATTCAGAGAAGCTGTCGGCGCCACGGCTGGTTGGGAAGCCTGAGCCGTCACCATTGCCGTTAAACAGGTTAAGCACATTAAAACTGGCAATCCGCAGGTTGCCGTCGGCAATAACCGGCGCGTCATTACGCACATTGGTATTTACCACGGTAACGTCAGTGACCGGGCGAATACGGTAAGCACTGAAGCCATAATCCATAATCCCTTCAACACGGGTAACACTGTCACCAGCGCGCAGCGGATTGTATGGACCAACATCACCAATAGACAGTAGTGGCGCGGCATTGTCAGAACCATCGCGATTATCGTCGATGATTAACTGATTGCGGGCGTTAAAGTCGGCGTAATCAACAGCGTCCTGACTGCCTGCATCGAACAGTTGGGTTGGGTTGTAGAGACGGCCATTTGAGACCAGAATTTCGCCAAAACGAATGAAGCTGTAAGTGTCTGAGATATCCCAGGTAGTGTCGTTCACAACCAGCATATTTTCTACTGCTTCAAAGCCGTCGGTGCTGTCCTGAGGCAGACTGATGACTGTTGCTGTTACAGTGCTGGTACCACAGATAGCAGACTCGGTAACAGTGGACAAAATGGTACGACCATATTGTTCTTCCACATTACCCTGAACGCGGACAACGTCTGATGTCTGCAGGCCAGAGGGGAGGTCTGCCAGTTCAACAAACAAACCTTCAGAGGTTTGTGGATCGGCATCGTGATCGGCGTCTTCTTCCTGCATAAAGAAACCGCCTAAATCAGGGAATACAGCGGTTACCACACCTTCCACTATCACGGTTTGTCCGCTCAGTGGTGAGGTATCGGCATTGCCCTGAACCGCACTGATGTAAGTTGCTGAGTCATAACATAGGCCAAACTCTTCACCGGGTTCGCCAGGATCGCCCGGGTCGCCATCGCCATAAATGCCGAAGTGATCAAGGGTGTTATTGGCAAAACCCTGCCATTCCAGAGACGGGTCAAAGGTATCGTCTGCGTTAGTGTCGCCGGTAGTTACCGACAGCAGACGACGCAGGGTGTTGTCTTTAGTGCTGGTATCACCGGTGCCCCACTGGGAACCCGGATCCACGCCTACCTGACCAATAGCATCAATCACTTCGCCGTCTTTAAAGAAGACTACCGCGTCGTCGCCGTTAAAGTTCAAATATGCTTCCTGATCTGAAACCTCAGGAAGTGGTGCGTCAGCGTCAGGGTGAGAAACCACAAATACATCGCCAGGGGCGATACTACCGCTCAGGGTAACACTGAATGACGGGCTGTTACCGCCATTTGAGTACACACTGATCACATAGCTGTGCGCCGACAGATCAACGCTTTGCGAGCCAAGGTTGACGATTTCCAGAGCCTTATTAAAGCCGCTGCCTTCGGTATATTCAGAGATAAACAGTTCAGGCTGCACAGCTGTAAAGGTTTTATAAGGGTAAGGCGTAGTTGCCGTAGCATTGGTGCTCTCGCCGTCTAACGCAGAGCGTCCGGGCAGGATCCAGTCATTTACATTAAAGGATGAGCTGGCCGCAGTATTGGATTTGCGGTATGCCCAGCTATCGGTGTAATCCCATGCCTCATAGTCACCGTTTACATCCGGATCACCGAACACATCGACGACTTCACCGTCACAGAACAGTTCAATGGCATCATCACCGTTGATGGATACGCTACCGCTGTTGTAGTCTGGTGTGCTATCAAAAAAGGCGCCAAATTGCGAAGTTTCTGACGCTACGATGATGCGCTCGCCTGCCAGGGCAGAGTCAGCCGGGAAAGTGTATTCCTGTCCATCCGTACCACCACCATTATTGGCGAAACCGATACCACAAACACTCAGGTCGGCGATATCACGAGTCACGAAGACTTCCACGGCTTTCGGTAATCCGCCACTTAAATCGGCGTCAATAACACCGCTCAGGATAAGCGGGCTGGCGCCGCCGACTGGCGGGTCTTCCGGATCCACTGGTGGCTCTTCAGGGTCGGTAGGTTCGTCATTACAGCTGTCAGCCGGATACAGCAACTCTACCCACTCAGGGTGATCCACAAACGGGTTACGGTTACCCTGATACTCATAAATTGTCTCTGCACGTTGTGCTTCCGCTGCATCAACCGGATCGGCATTATGCCAGGCAATCAGGGTGCACAGTTGGCCTAAAGCGGCTTCACCCGGGCCGGTAGTGCGGTTAACCAGCACCAGATCAGGGGTGCTATCGCTACCAGACCCTTCATAACGCACGTCCATGTACAACATCATGCGCGCCACGTCGCCTTTTACTGCGTCACGAGGCTCAAAGGAATCGCCGTCAATGCGGTTTTCCGGGGCTTCAGCCAGCGGACTGTCGCTGTAATCAAAATCCAGGTTACCCCGGGAGCCGTTTACCGTTACATCTTCAGGACGCAGATGATGAATGTCGGTATAACCCTCGTAGGAGTCACTACTAAAGCCATGGCTGTTAGGCCATACGTGTTCGCGATTCCAGAAATCGTTATTGTTCACGCCAGACTGATTGCTGGTTTTCGGTAGTGATATACCCGAATAGAACAACACTACGTTGTCGGGGTTTGCCGGATCTTCGTCGGTTTCGGTCAGTGCAGTCCAGACTTCGCTGTAGGTCAGCACCGTATGGTCGGCGCTGATAACCGTGTTGAGGGCCATTTTGATAAATTCGACCGGCGAGTTGGCGTCGATTTCGGTTTGTACCGGTGCGTAATAGCTAACCGGATCGAAGGTTGCAGCGTCTGCTACTTTGTCCAGGTCCGGACAGTTTGTGCACACGTCAGTTAAATCTTCGTCGTCATCACCGCCGCCAGTATCGCCATCTGAGCTATGAGCGCCAAGGTTGGCAAAGTCGTCTTCAGAGAATTGTTCCCATTGCAGTGAAACATCAAAAGCATCTTCAGGAACGATATCGCCGGCAGTTACCGAAGCTTTGCGAACCAGGGTTCTGTTTTGTGTTCTGACGCCGTTAGATTCCCAGTAACTGCCCGGGTCAACCCCTAGTTGTCCGAAACTATCTACCACTGCGGTGCCATTCACCAGCAGTACCGCGTCATCACCGTTATAGAATGAGCTCGTGCTGGTCTGGTCGGTAACGGCCAGAATGGCGGTATCTGCATCATCATCAGCGACCACGTATACATCGCCGCTTGCGAGCATGCCTGATAAGGCGATAGTGGTACCGGCAGAAGTACTGCCATTTGAATAGATTTCCAGACGATAGCCTGTCAGGTCGATGGCAGTGTCTGTGGGATTATAAATTTCTATCGCTTTATTGTTTGAGCTGCCTTCTATGTACTCGGAAATAAACAGGTCATCAGCGAGTGCTGATACCGGTAGGCCGAGTACTAGAGGCAACAGGATTTTTGCTTTCATCTGTGTGTTGCTCCTGCTTGATATTTTTGGATTACTGTCCTGAAGTGCAGGTAACACTATAAGTGCTTTGCTACAGAGAAATGACAAGTTTTTGACGGAGCTGTGGAATTGTTGAGCAGCTCTTTTATTAGTGCAGTAACCATGCACTCTGGCTGGCAGGTAAGAGGGTGAAATTACTTATTTACGGTAAGCTTACCGGCTTAAAATAAGCTTATTTAAGTAAAATAGTACGGTTTTTTGGCACCTGACATGCACTGGCTGTAGCCGTTTTGGTTGAGGATTCGCAAGTATCTTTGCGCACTGTCCAGGTGCCGGAAAATCGATTCGTTAGAGGCAGATCCCCGCCTACCACGACAATTAACCTTGTTTACCAGCGGGTGACTGGGTAATCTGGGGATAAATGGCATAAAGACCATACCCTTAGCATTTGCACTTTTGACATCAGGACTTAATTGAATCCTGCCTGTATCAGGCGGGAAGTTAATGGAGCCCTCATGCATCGTCGTCGTTTTCTTCAGGGAGCCGCAGGCTCTGGTATCGCAGCAACTCTTGGTGGTTGTGTCACCGCCAAACCAGCTTCTTCTCAGTTACCTTTATCGCCCGCAGGCTTACCTTTATCGCCCGCAGGCTTACCTTTATCACTTCCGGAACTGGCCCCAATCAATGCTTATCCGGATCGGATCATCAGTACCAACGTTTGTACCCGGCCTTTTCGGGCAACCGGACCACGGATAGAAACCGAAACTGTTGGCAATAAGACTCTCATTCATAATTACGGTCACGGCGGCAGTGGCTGGTCATTATCCTGGGGTACTGCCGCGCTGGCAGAATCATTGATCAATGCCGATAAACAAACGCCGGTAGCCGTTGTGGGCTGTGGCGCCGTAGGGCTGACCACGGCTATTCAGTGTCAGCGAGCGGGATATAAGGTAACGATTTATGCCAAAGAACAACCGCCTTATGTACGTTCTTCTTATGCCACCGGGATTTGGTCGCCGGACTCACGTATTGTCACATTAGCCCATGCTCAGCCCTTTGCCGAGCGCTGGCAATGGATGGCCAGGATTTCTTACCTGCGTTTTCAAACGCTGTTAGGGCTGGCAGGCAATCCGGTGGAGTGGACTACCATGTTCCGTCTGGCTGACAAACCCTTTGATTATCACGGCGGGTACAATATTCCGGGCGAACCGGCCTATCCGAATTACCGTAAGGAATTACTCAGTGATTTAAACCCCAAAGCACGGGACGTATCGCCATCGCAGAATCCTTTTGCCACTCCCCACGTCAGACAATTTCCTCTATTGATGTTTAATATCAGCGCTTACTCGCAGTATTTGCTCGATCTTTTTTATCGTAGCGGCGGCCAAATCATTGACCGAACCCTGACATCAATGGCCGATTTTCAGCAATTTGATGAATCTGTAATAGTTAATTGTACCGGGTATGGCGCTAAGGCTTTACTAAACGATGACTCTATCATTCCGGTGCGAGGGCAAACCTGCAAGTTAATGCCGCAACCGGAAGTAAAATATGGCATTCAGTACTTCGACCGGCACACTTCAGTATATCCGCGTCGCGATGGGTTGCTGGTGCAGGCCGGCGCTGAGGGCGATTTTAATAATCCGCTGGCAAACATTGACCCTCAGGAGTCGATAAAGGCTGTAGAACAGCTCGCTGCCATCATGGCAGAAATGAAAAGGTAGTCATACCAAACCTTTACTACAGTTTGGTATAAAACATCGGCGGCAACCGGATAAAAGCAACGCATTTATTGTTGCAGGTCAACTGAATCGCCGCTGATGTTTGCATAACATCCCTTACCGGCTTAGCTTTGCTATAGGCTAAAGAGGAGTTGATGTTATGCGGTTATCTATTTTGCACCGGAAGCTGGCTGGCGCAGCGGTTGTTATTACAGCATTGCTGGCAGGCTGCAGTTATAACTTGTCTGATGTCAGAAAAGTCACTTACCCACCTGATTTTAATTATATCGAACCCCAGGATATCAAAACCGATATGGCCAGAATGGCGGCGCAAATTCGCCTGTTGGATATTGCTCTGGCACCGGTAGATAGCAGCGATCCTGCCGCGCAGGAAAATCAGCGCGAAAAAGTGATGGCAGCGCTGAACAATATTGAAAACATTGCGTCTGGCCTGCAAAGCGTGGATGCGGGATCCAATCACCCTTACATGCAGGATTTTATGCGTGACTTTGTGGCTAAGGTCGACAAAGCACGAGGTGCCGCATCACTGGCTGAGCCCCGCTACTATTTTGCTGGTAAGGTTGCCGGTGGTTGCGCGGTGTGCCATCAGGTGAATCGGTAAAATCCTACCGGCAGGGTTATACGGCAACATATTCACTTAAATGTGTAATCAGATAGTCTTTTAATAACCTCGCCGGTGCACTCAGGCTCGTTCTTCCCGCCGTCAAAAGGCTAAGCTGAGCAGAACCAGCGGTCCAGTCGGACAGGATACGAACCAGCTGACCAGCGGCCAGCTCGTCTTTACAGGCATAAGCAGGCAGCGCCACAATCCCAAGGTTATCTTTCGCTGCCTGCTTTAACGTACTCATGTCATCGCTACACAGTACCGGGGTAAATGGCAATGCCACTTCACTGGCGTCTGGCTGGCGCAGCGTCCACACCGCGTTAGTGGATTGCCAACCCACTTTAAGCGCCCTTCTTTTTATCAAATCAGCAGGCGTTGCCGGCGCACCCCATTGTTCAATATGGGCCGGACTGGCAAACAGCCACCATTCTACCTGGGCTAATGGGCGCTGAGTTAAGTCGGAGTCGGGCAAGGTATCCATATGGCCGCGGATAACCATATCTACGCCGGTTTCCAGTAAATTCACCGGGGTGTTGGAGACATGCTGAGATACGTTTATTTTGGGATTCTCCTGCAAAAAACGGCTAAGCAAACCTTGCAGGGCAAATTGTGCCACGCCAACTGAGCAACTGATACTGGCACTGCCAGAGAGCGAATGGGTGGCCATTTTTATGGCCGCCTCCGCCTCCTCCATTTCTGAGACCATACTTCTGGCATGCCGGTAGAACAGCTGTCCTGCGTCAGTGACATGAAATTGCCTTGAGGTGCGCTGAATCAGCGTTACCTGAAGCCGGTGTTCCAGTTGCACAATGTGCCGGCTTAGCCGCGAAGTTGGTACGCCCAGCGCCTGGCCCGCGGCGGAAAAACCTTTCTTCTCAACCACATGCACAAAGTAGTAATAATCATTAAGATCGATCATAGCGAACTCTCCGCGCCAACAAATTTATGGTTAATCATTCCGAATTTGCAACAGTTTCTTCTATTATTGGCTATATATCGTTCAAATGTTTCATGTTTAGAATGGTATCGTCAAGTATAAGGAGCTCTCACATGTCTCACACAATGTTAAATACCATTCAGTCGCCCCTGAGCGAAGCAGGCTTACAAGTATCCGATGTCAGTAAAGGGCATTATTTCGAGGTGGGCAGCGGATTCTCAGCCCATAGCTTTCGTCATACCGATTATGCAGGCCTCATGGATCCGCTGATAATGGTGGATCATTACACCATGAATAAACCTACCTTTGGTGCTCACCCTCACGCAGGGCTTGCAGCGGTATCATTATTATTTGAAGACAGTGAGGGGCTGTTTCACAATCGTGATTCCATGGGTAACGACTTTGATTTACTGCCAGGCGATTTGTACTGGTTAACGGCCGCTGGTGGCGCCGTTCACGACGAATCCCCACGGCCGGGCTCAGTAACCCATGGCTTGCAGGTCTTTGTTAATCTGCCTGATAAGATGAAACAGGGCGCGCCAGATTCGACATTAGTCAGGCGGGAGGACATGCCGGTTATAGAAAATGCCTCCTGCCGGGTACGAATAGCCATGGGGCGTTGTAATGGGGTGGTTGGTACCACCGCACCACTGGCGGATATGACTATTCTGGAAGGAACCATTAATCCGTCCTCTGTGTTTGCCTATCAGCCCGAACTGGCACACAACACCTGGCTGTATGCGGTAGAGGGCTCTTTCGAGGTCATCTTTGCTAATCGTGCTATTACCCTTAACAAGGGCGAGTCGGTTGCCATAGGCAATACCGACACCCCGCTGAATTTGCATAACCGGCAAACGGGTAAAGCGCGCTTTGCGCTGTTTTCCGGTCGGGCAATAAAAGAGCACTTTATTCAGCAAGGGCCTTTCGCGATGGCTTCCGAGCAGCAAATTATTCAGGCCCGAAAGGACTTTGCAGCCGGTAAGTTTGGCAGGGTTGAATAATCAAAAGTGAATTTATATAAGAGTAGCTGGTTAGCTAAGCAACGCTAATAGCTAACCGAATACATTCCCCGCAGCATTGCGCTTGCGGGGTATATGCATTACTTCAGGGTTATTCTTCTTCGCCGGTGGCGCCATCACCAATAAAGTAGGTTCCCCAGCCGTCGTAGTGCACCTGATGCTTGTCGGCAATTTGTAGCAGGGCGTCAATGTCAGTATCGAGTAGCTCGCGGTTTAACTGACGCTCGGCAATAATGTCGAAGCAAAATACCGTGCCACCGTCATCGAGGTATACTTCCTCGGCATCAGTTACTTCAAAGCCGGCCTTGAAGGCATCAACCGCGGCTTTCTCCAGACGATCAAAGTCTTTACAGGCCATGTGATGCTCGATGGTATAAGTAGCGTCGGCTTCGCTGCCGTCGCTCAATAGCGCATCGATAGTTTCCTGATTGAATTCGTACCATTCAGTACGTTCGTCATATTGAGTCATAATAAAAGCCTGATTAGCAAAAGAGTGTACTTTGTTATTTTATCGCGATTTATCGCTTTCGGCGACTTCGTCGTTTAAAGCAACAAACTTTTTTTCCATTTCGGAATGATAAAAAGCCATCCAACCTTTCGCCGAGCGGCTGGTATCAAGCTGTTGGGGAGTACTTATGTCGATGATCAGCTCGCCGTTATTCCAGCGGTTCCACTTTATTTTATCGTGCAGGTTGCTGGCTGTGACCATGATCACCGGCGTTTCGGTAGCAATGGCTAAACGAAAAGCGCCGACTTTAAAAGGCAGGATCCCGCGGCCATAGGATCTTGTTCCTTCCGGGAAGAACCACACAGACAGGTTATTCTCGGTGATCTTTTTAGCGGTTAACTGCAGTGTGTCCAGGGCTTTAGCGGTGTTTTTACGGTCGATCATAATGTTACCGCTCAGCCAGTACATCTGGCCGAAGATGGGGATCCACTTAAGACTCTTTTTACCAATGGTCACCACACCCGGAAAAGCGGCTTTACATATGGTGATAATATCGTAACTGTTCTGATGATTGGCCACCACCACATAAGACTTGTCGGTATCAAGGCCTGGCGGGCGCCGGATAGTGATTTTCAGCCCCAGTAATCTGGCTATCTGACTGTAGAGCTGGCCGGCGAGGTAGACATTATCGCGGTGAAATGGTCTGGCCAGGCAGACGATGAGGACCAGTACATTGAGGAATAAAAAAGCCACCAGTACGACTGGAATTCGGATGAGTGCTAACACTTATTTACCTGTTACAAAATTTGGCCAGAGATTATAACGGTTTACACGCACACTGCATGTCCGATCAGTCTGTTTTTTAAGATCAGTGTAACGCTCTGTTTGTTCATGCCCGGAGGGTCTAAAAGTATCCAAGATCAAAAATCTCGTGCTATGCTAAATGTCATATAAACATAGTTTTAATGTCGTTTTTCGCCACCGGAACTGTTGAGAAGGCCTGGCGACTGGTTAGCAGTATGAAGCGGCATTTATCATTTGAGTTGTCTAAACAATGCAGACATTTATCCCTGAAGACCTTGAGCCCGAGATCCTCACTGATCTGATTGAAGAGATTAATGAGCTATACGAGGCCAGTGAACAGACCTTAATCGAACTGGAACTCAAGCCCGAGGATAACGAACTTCAGCGGGCCTTGTTTCGTTCGGTGCATACCATTAAGGGCGACCTGGGGCTGGTAAACTTTTCTCCTATCATCCCGTTACTGCAACATGTTGAGGACTTACTGGATTACCTGCGTAAAGGGCAGGTGGACTACACCAGCATCATGAGCGACCTGGTGTTGCTGACCATGGATAGGGTGAAACAGTTTGTTGAAAGCGTTATCGCTGCCGGTAAAGCCGAATATGACGGTGTTTTGTATCAACAGTTGATTATGGCCATTACCCGTATCACGCCGGAGAATCAGGGTGATCATGACCGGCTGCTTGGTGAGGCTGTACTGCTGCTTAATCCGGAATTGGATCAGCCGCGAGCGCAGGCCGAGCCAGACAGTCCGGTAGAAACAGAAAAAGTGGTACAGCCAAGTGAGCCTAAGCTGTCTAAAACCGGTGTACCTAAAGATATCAGCGCAGAAAAGCGCCAGGACATACTGTTCTTTCGCGATCTGATGCAAACCATCGAAAAACGCTCTGAGGAATGGGTCGGTAAGGGCGACCGGATAGCCAAGCTGGCGTTATATGTGAATGATATTGCGGGTAATCCCATAGAAGAAGATCAGCTCGCCGTTGCCTGTTACGTGCATGACTTTGGCATGGCGTTTATGCCATTAAAGCTGCTGCACAAGCAACAGGCTTACACCGACAATGAATTTAACCTGATGCGTTCCCATGTTTATAAAAGCTCGCGCTTGCTGGAGCATCTTGAGCAATGGGACATGGCCCGTAAAATTGTGATGCAACACCACGAGCGTGCCGATGGCAGTGGTTACCCGCTGGGTTTAAAAGATGATGATATCTGTGATGGCGCCAAATTGCTGGCCATTCTGGATACCTTTGATTCCATGACGCACTGTCAGTCACGTCAGGATAAACCGCAGTACTCCAAAAAGCAGGCAGTGGTGGCGTTAAACCGTTATAACCAGAATAAGTTCAATTCCACCTGGCTGAATTACTTTAATCAGGCAATGGCCCGGGTGCTAACCCGCTAGCCGAATAAATTTCGAGCCGAAGGCTATAAACTGCCTGCCGGCTCAGTGCCTGAATTAGCCCTCGATATCCAGTTCCTTGAGCTTACGGGTGAGCGTATTACGTCCCCAGCCAAGGCGCTTGGCGGCTTCCTGCTTGTGGCCGTGGGTGTAATGCAATGCTCTTTCGAGCATGATTTTCTCAAAGGTCATCAGCGCATCATCGAGGATATTGTGCTGACCATCCTTAAGCTGTTTGTCGACCCAGACTGACAGTAACTCTGTCCAGTCGCCACTTTGTGGCGCATTCTTTTCAGCGCTGTTATCGGCATGAATTTCCGGCGGCAAGTCTGACGGTAACACTTCCTGGCCAGATGCCATAACGGTTAACCAACGGCAAACGTTCTCCAGTTGTCGCACGTTACCGGGCCAGGGCAGTTGCGCCATGACTTTTTCGGCTTCTTTACTCAACACCTTGGTTTCCACATCCAATTCTTTGGACGCCCGGCGTAAAAAGTGATGGGCAAGTAGCGGGATGTCTTCACGACGCTCTGATAACGAAGGGATATGGATCCGAATAACGTTTAACCGGTGAAATAAATCTTCACGGAACTTGCCCTCGGCGACCCGTTGTTCAAGATTTTGGTGGGTAGCGGCGATGATCCTGACATCCACCGTGACCGACTGATGGCCGCCTACGCGGTAGAACTGACCGTCGGCCAGGACTCGTAATAACCGGGTTTGCACATCCAGTGGCATATCACCGATTTCATCCAGAAACAGCGTGCCGCCATTAGCTTGTTCAAAGCGGCCTTGCCGGGCTGTTTGCGCGCCGGTAAAAGCGCCTTTTTCGTGACCGAACAATTCCGACTCAACCAGGTCGGCCGGAATCGCCGCCATGTTCAGCGCAATAAACGGATTCGCGGCCCGCGGGCTGTGACGATGCAAAGCGTGCGCTACCAGTTCTTTACCGGTACCGGACTGACCATTGATCAATACGCTAATCGATGAGCGGGACAAACGACCAATGGCTCTGAAGACTTCCTGCATGGCCGGAGCTTCACCAATGATCTCAGTAGCCGACTCCTGCTGCGGGACCTGAATGGTCCGTGATTGTTCCCTGGCATGCACCAGTGCCCGTTCTACCAGTGTCACCGCTTCGTCGATATCAAAGGGTTTGGGCAGGTATTCAAACGCGCCGCTCTGGTAGGCGTTTACTGCGCTGTCCAGATCGGAGTGGGCGGTCATAATGATCACCGGGATCATGGGGGCTATCTGATGCACCTCGTTTAGTAGCGTCATGCCGTCCATTTGCGGCATCCGAATGTCTGATACAACCACTTCAGGGTAGTGTCCTGACTCGAGCTGCAACAGCAAGTCCTGGGGGTTTTCAAAGCTACAGCAATCAATATTGGCCGTTTGCAGGGCTTTTTGCAGCACCCATCGGATAGAGCTGTCGTCATCAACAATCCATACAGACTCAGTATTCATTATTGTGACTCCTTACGGTCGATTGGCAGGGATAAGATAAACTCTGTATGGCCGGGTCGGCTATCAACTTCAATTTTTCCATCATGGTGATTCACAAGTGTTTGGGCTATGGATAAGCCCAGTCCTGAACCAGAGTCTTTGCTGGTTACCAGGGGATAAAATAACGTGTCCCGGATTTCGCTGGGAATACCCGGGCCGTTGTCGATGATTTTAATTTGCGCCGCCAGCGGATGGCGGTGGCCGTGAATAGTCAGTTGCCTTTCAATGCGGGTAACCAGACGAATTTGTGGATTTGGCGTTTTGGAATCCCGTAATGCCTGCACCGCATTACGCACAATATTAAGTACTGCCTGCTGGAGCATATCCGGGTCTACCCGCACTTCCGGGATACTGGGATCATAGTCACGGGTAATAGCAATCGCCTGAGTGGTATCGGCTTTCATTAAGCTTCGCACTTTTTCCAGCGGTCGGTGTAGGTTACACCATTCCAGACGGGGCAGTGAGTTCGGCCCAAGTAAACGGTCTACGAGGTTGCGCAACCGATCTGACTGCTCAATGATTAACTGAGTAAATTCCTTTTGCTCGGCAGATTCGAGGGCTTTCTCTAGCAGTTGGGCAGCTCCGCGAATGCCACCTAAAGGGTTTTTAATCTCATGGGCCAGGCCGCGGATCAATTCGCGGGCGGCATAGTGCTGGGCGTGTTGCTGATTTTCCCGGGAAATACGCTTTTGCTGATCGATTTTTTTCACTTCGAACAGCAGTGTAGGGCCATCTTCGGTACTCAGATTGGTTACCGTTAAGTCGGCAAGCACCACGCGATTATCGCGAAAATACAATTTAATTTCATTTTCGGTGAAGTCTTCACCGCGACGAAAAGCGGCGCGTAGCCTGGCTTTGTTGATGGTGTTTGGCACAAAGAAATCAGCCAGCGGCTGACCGTAAAGTTGCTTGGTGCCCGTTGCAAACAACGCCTGTCCGGCATGGTTGGCATAAACAATACGCAGTGAGTTATCGATTACAACCAGCACTGTGTTGAGGTTTTCGAGCAAGTTATTGGTATCAAACGGCGTGGCGTGCATGCCGGGCTTTCTCCAGTTGCACCAAGATGGTGCTTTATTATTTCAGGCTGCTATCAGGCGTGCAACGACTTTCCGATTAAAAGTCTGATTGACCCCCCATGGTGCGCGGGATCCCTTGATTGCACTGTTATAACCACTTTACTAATTGTTGATTAAACGTGATGCCTGATGCAGGTAAAAAGTTTGTGGTGAGGTAGATGCAAGAGTCTTGCCCGTATTGTCTGTGTGGGTAATATAAAATGTATGGGCACCGCGATTGATTCCCTGCAGCTTAAACACCGCGCTGGATTGTTCTTTTACCAGAGTATCGTTGATATAGAGCTTAAATTTACCCTGCTTGTCAGCATTGCTCACATTGGCGGCGATGGTCATATTACCGGCGTTATTACGCACTGTAGCCTCAGGCTTAGGCTGAACCACCTCGATAACCGGCTTGGGTTTACTGGCCTTACTGCTTGTTGTGGCGGTTTGAACCGGTTGCGGCACTGGCAGGCTCATACGGTTATCCGGGCCAAGTTCGACCGGTTCTGCGTTGACCACCGGTTTATCGGTATAGGTCACCGAGCCGTCCTGATTGACAACTTTGTAGATTTCCTGAGCGTAGCCTGGCGTGACAGACAAACTAAGCATTAAAAATAATCTCAGCATGTTATTGATTGTAGTGATTTACGGGCAAAAAAAAAGCCCGCAATCGCGGGCTTTTGGTATATATCTTAATACAACGTTTTATACGCTGTAGTACATGTCGAACTCAACAGGGTGAGTTGTCATGTTCAGTTTAGTGACTTCTTCCATCTTCAGATCGATGTAAGCGTCGATCATGTCGTCAGACATTACGCCGCCAGCAGTTAAGAATTCACGGTCGTTATCCAGAGCTTCAAGCGCCATTTCTAATGAGCTTGATACTGTTGGAATCGCCAGTGCTTCTTCAGCCGGCAGATCGTATAAGTCTTTATCTGCTGCATCACCAGGGTGGATCTTGTTCTTGATACCGTCAAGGCCAGCCATCAGCATAGCAGTGAAGGCTAAGTATGGGTTAGCCGCTGGGTCAGGGAAACGTACTTCGATACGACGCGCTTTATCGCTGGTTACGTAAGGAATACGAATAGACGCTGAACGGTTACGCGCAGAGTATGCCAGCATTACTGGTGCTTCAAAACCTGGTACCAGACGCTTGTAAGAGTTAGTCGCCGGGTTAGAGAAAGCATTGATTGCGCGAGCGTGCTTAATGATACCACCAATGTAGTACAGCGCTTCTTCAGACAGGCCTGCATACTTGTCACCTGCGAAGATGTTTTTGCCGTCTTTACCAATTGACTGGTGAACGTGCATACCAGAACCGTTATCGCCAACCAGAGGCTTAGGCATAAAGGTCGCAGTTTGGCCATATGCGTGGGCAACGTTGTGAACGACATACTTGTAGATTTGCACTTCGTCAGCTTTCTTAACCAACGTGTTGAACTGGCAAGCGATTTCGTTCTGACCAGCAGTGGCAACCTCGTGGTGGTGGGCTTCAACAACCAGACCCATTTCTTCCATAACCAGACACATTGCAGCACGCAGGTCGTGAGCTGAATCTACAGGAGGAACCGGGAAGTAACCGCCTTTAACGCCAGGACGGTGACCCATGTTGCCGTCAGAGAATTCTGAACCTGAGTTCCAGGCTGCTTCAGAAGAGTCGATTTTGTACATAGAACCAGACATGTCAGTATGGAACTTGATGTCATCAAACAGGAAAAATTCTGGCTCTGGACCGACTAAAACAGTGTCACCGATACCGGTAGATTTCAGGTATTCTTCGGCGCGGCGTGCGATAGAGCGAGGGTCACGGTCGTAACCTTCCATTGTGGATGGCTCTACGATGTCACAACGAATGTTAACCTGAGTCTCTTCAGCGAACGGGTCAACAACCGCGCTTTCAGAGTCTGGCATTAGGATCATGTCTGACTCGTTGATGCCTTTCCAGCCTGCGATTGAAGAGCCATCGAACATTTTACCTTCTTCGAAGAAATCGTCATCTACGCATGATGCAGGAATAGAGACATGTTGCTCTTTACCTTTAGTGTCGGTAAAGCGAAGGTCAACAAACTTGGCTTCGCTTGATTTAATTAATTCTAATGCCTTCTCAATTGACATCGTGTCCTCCAGGTTGTTTCGTAAAGTTGATGTTCGGGGGAGCCGAATCATCAGGTGGAAAAATCGTAAGCGATATTCATGCCAGCTACTTGTAAAGGCTGAACAACGCAATATTCCGGGCTGTCGTCAATTTGCATAACTTATGTAATGCACCATTATGGTGATTTTGTGTTTTATTTTGGTGCAAGGGGAAGTGTCAGCAGAGCTTTGTTTCCTTCTAGCATTCTTTCACTGCCCGCAGGCTTAATCAACAGATTAATTTTTGTTTAAACCAAAAAAACATGCGCAATGCAGCGAGAATTTCTGTACAATCCGCGCTCATTTCCTTTTATCTGTACGAGAAAATTGCAAAATCTCTTTGTTGCATCGGTAATGATGCTGCGTGGGAGCGTTTTGCGGGTTGAAATTCAATGAATGTAACTGACATCAATAAGCTAAGAAATATCGCGATCATCGCGCACGTTGACCATGGTAAAACTACCCTGGTAGATAAACTGCTGCAGCAATCTGGTACTTTAGAAACCAGAGGCGAGGCGCAGGAGCGTGTGATGGATTCTAACGATATTGAAAAAGAACGTGGGATTACCATCCTGGCGAAAAACACCGCCATTAACTGGAACGATTACCGCATCAATATCGTAGACACTCCCGGACACGCCGATTTCGGTGGTGAGGTTGAACGCGTAATGTCAATGGCTGACTCGGTACTGCTGCTTGTTGATGCGCAGGAAGGACCAATGCCGCAAACGCGTTTCGTAACGCAAAAAGCATTTGCCCAGGGCTTAAAGCCAATTGTGGTAATCAACAAAATCGACAAGCCGGGTGCGCGTCCCGACTGGGTAATGGATCAGGTGTTCGATCTGTTTGATAACCTGGGCGCAAGCGACGACCAGCTGGATTTCCAGGTGGTTTATGCCTCAGCACTGAATGGCTGGGCGTCACTGGACGCTGATGAGCCAGCAGAAGATATGGCTGCGCTGTTCCAGACTATCGTTGATCAGGTGTCACCACCGGATGCTGATATCGAAGGCGCGCTGCAGATGCAGATTTCGCAACTTGATTACAACTCTTACGTGGGTGTAATCGGTGTTGGCCGTATCAAGCGTGGTAGCGTTAAGATTAACCAGCAGGTTACTGTTGTTGGTGCTGATGGCAAGAAACGTAACGGTAAGGTTGGCCTGGTTTACGGCTACCTTGGCCTGCAACGCCACGAAGTAGAATATGCTACCGCTGGCGACATCATCGCTATCAGTGGTCTGGGCGAGCTGAAAATTTCAGATACCATCTGTGACATCAACACTGTTGAAGCATTACCGGCGTTAACCGTTGATGAACCAACGGTAACCATGACCTTCCAGGTCAACACGTCGCCGTTTGCAGGTAAAGAAGGTAAATACGTCACTTCACGTAATATCCTTGAGCGTCTGCAGGACGAACTGGTACACAACGTTGCACTGCGCGTTGAAGAAACCAGCGATCCGGATAAATTCCGCGTATCAGGACGTGGTGAACTGCACTTAGGTATCCTGATCGAAAACATGCGACGTGAAGGTTACGAGTTGGCGGTATCGCGTCCGGAAGTAATCATCAAAGAAGAAGACGGCCAGTTAATGGAACCGTTTGAAACCCTGACCATCGACTGTGAAGAGCAGCATCAGGGTTCTATCATGGAGCAACTGGGTCTGCGTAAAGCAGAAATGACCGACATGTCACCGGATGGTAAAGGTCGGGTACGTATCGACTTTATGATCCCCAGCCGTGGCTTGATTGGTTTCCAGACTGACTTTATGACGCTGACTTCGGGCTCGGGCTTACTGTACCATTCATTCGACCACTACGGCCCGCACAAAGGCGGTGTGATTGGTAAGCGTAAGAATGGTGTACTGATTGCTAACGCTAACGGTAAAGCACTGACCAACGCCCTGTTTAACCTGCAGGAACGTGGTCGTCTGTTTATCGGACACGGTGTTGAAGTATACGAAGGAATGGTTATCGGTATTCACAGCCGTGACAACGACCTGACCGTAAACGCGTTAAAAGGCAAGCAGCTGACTAACGTTCGCGCTTCAGGTACCGACGAAGCTCAAACTCTGGTACCACCGGTGAAGATGTCACTGGAACAGGCGCTTGAGTTTATCGACGAAGATGAACTGGTAGAAGTTACGCCAGTAAGCATTCGTATTCGTAAGAAGCTGCTGACCGAAAACGATCGTAAGCGGGCATCACGCGCGCCGAAGTAATTTACTGCTTGCAAGTGAAGCGTTGAATGGTTCAAGTAAAAAGGCCGGTTGTTAACACAATCGGCCTTTTTCTATTAGAATTATAGTCTGATTATTTTTTTACAGATGGATCATGCAACCACTTAATATCGCTGTAATTGACGACGACGAAATCACACTCGAACTCATAGTAGATGTGCTGGAGACCGAGCTGTCGGTAAATGTTGTTAGCTTTTCCAACAGTGCGTTGGCGCGTGAATTCCTGCTTAAACAAACATCCGATTCACTCGACATGGTAATTAGTGATATGGTGATGCCCGGATTTGATGGGCTGGCCTTATTGCGGGACGTTCGATCGGCAGATTTAATGTTTCCCTTCATCTTTATGACCGCCTATGAATCCAGACAAACCAAATTGCTTGCCCGTCAACTGGGTGCAGTTGCCTATATGATAAAGCCCATTGTGCGCAAAAAGCTGGTGAGTCTGATCAAGCAAACTATGTCGTCATATGCAAAATAGTGGTGTATGCCGCTTACTCCGAATTAAAAGGTAGCAACATTGAGTCAATTTGATAATACCCCCGATCGTCGTGACTTCTGGTCTTTCAAATGGCAAAAATACGCGGGGCAGGACGTAATCCCCTGTTGGGTAGCCGATACCGAATTTCGCTGTGCAGAGCCTATTCTTGAAGCGATACAACAACAAACCGAGTATGGCAATTTAGGCTACTCACTGCCAGCTCAGCATCAGCCGGCTAATCAGGCCGTGGTGCGCTGGCTAAAAGACAAGCACGACTGGGCTATCGAAACAGACTGGATAGTCTGGACTCCCGGTGTGGTACCGGCCTTTAATGTGGCCATTAAGGCCTATTGTGAGCCCGGTGATAAGGTGCTTATCCAAACGCCAAATTATCCGCCCTTACTGGCAGCGCCGGGCTTGAATAACACCCAGCGGATAGATATTCCCACCAAACTGGAAGCCGCACGCTGGACTATTGATTTGGCTGCGCTGGAAGAACAGGCCGCCGATCCGCTGTGTAAGCTGATGATTCTGTGTAACCCGATGAATCCGGTTGGCTCAGTAATGACTCAGGCAGAGATAGATGCCATAGCGGGAATTTGTGCCCGTCATAATGTGACATTGTGTTCTGATGAGATCCACTGCGATCTGATTCTGGAAGATGGCGTGCGTCATATTCCGGCTGGTCGTGTTGAGCAGTTGGCTAATCGTAGTATTACTCTGATGGCGGCCAGTAAAACCTTTAATGTGGCTGGCCTGGGTACCTCTTTTGCGATTATTCCGGATGCTTCTTTACGTCGTAAGTTTACTCAGGGTGCTGCGGGTATTGTGCCCTGGGCAAATGTAATGGGACTGGTAGCCACCGAGGCAGCCTTCACGCAATGCGACGACTGGCTGGCAGAGCAGATTGCTTATCTGCGTGGTAACCGGGATTATCTGGTTGAACGTATCAATGCCATTGACGGACTCGAGGTAGTATCATCAGAGGCTACCTTCCTGGCCTGGATTGATGCAACCGGCCTGGGTGTTGAGGACGTGTTGAAATGGTGTGAGAGTAAAGGCGTGGGGCCATCCCCGGGTCGTGACTTTGGTGAGCCAGGATTCTTCCGGATCAACTTTGGCTGCAGTCGTGCCATGCTTAAAGATATTCTTGATCGGCTGAGCCGCTAATTTAGCTTGGCGGGAATAATTTAACGGGGGCCCGATAGCTATCGGAGCCCCATTGTTTATATAAATTTCTGCCAGCTAAGCCAGGCAATTAACCCCACCACAGCCAGCCCGGCCACATTGGCACTCCAGTGATTTTTTAACCGCCCTAGCTGCGAGTGGCGATTCATCATAAATAATAACAGCAGTGCAATAACCGGTAACAACAAGCCATTCGCCGCCTGGGCAAACATAATTGCCATTAAAGGCTTGGTACCGCTTAAAGTAAACCCGACGCCGATAAGAATAATGCTCAGCCAGACAGCCCTGAACCATTTACCACGCATGTCTGATGGTTTGTTCAATGCCCCGGTCACGGCATACGCCGCCGCGAGGGGCGCCGTAATCGCACTGGTTAAGCCAGCGGCAAACATGCCCAGGGCAAAAAACAGTTCAGCGAAGTCACCTAACAGCGGCGCCAGTTGTTTGGCCAGATTGCCGGCATTCAGCGCCTCTGCCTGGCCGTAAAATGCCTGCATGGCGGTGGCCATAATAAACAGCGTTATCAGGCCTCCAACGCCAATGGCCAGCGCCGACTGGCGACGATAGTAGCCGGCAGGCTGAGAGCCATCCTGCTCGTTTTGGGCAACCAGACTGGCATGCAGAAACAGGTTATAGGGCACAATGGTAGTGCCAATGAGAGCCAGAATGGTGGTAATGCTGTCCATGGAGGCTACCGGCGCGAATAACTGGCCGGCCATTGCTCCCCAGTCTGGTTCACTCACCGCAAAGGTAACTACAAATACCATGGCCATAATGGCAACGAGCATCACCAGTACGGTTTCGATTAACTTGTAATGGCCGCTCCATAGCAGCACGATGGCTAAACCGCCGAGCAGACAGCTCCACGCCGGAATACCAATACCGGCAATACTATTCAGGCCAATGGCCGCACCGGTCAGGTTGCCTGATTCATAGGCCGCATTACCAATGCCTATGGCGCCGACAACAAGCAATGACAACAGCACACGGATAAACGGATTAGCAATCTGAGTTCTTAACGCTTCGCTCATACCTGAGCGTGTGGCATAGCCGAGTCTTACCGCCATGTCCTGCAGAATAATGGTGGCCACCACCGAAAAGACTAAGGCCCAGACCAGATGAAAGCCAAAGTTTGCACCGGCCAGACTGGCGGTGGATACGGTACCGGGGCCGATAAAGGCGGCGGCAATAATAAACCCTGACTTGGTTCGACGTTGCGACATGTTACACTCTTCTTATTATTGGATGTACGGGCACAAGTGCTGTGAGCGGTGAAAGTACATTAACACCATTTAGTATCTCAGGGGAATGGCATGGTTGGCAGCAAGACTGACTATGAAAAACTGGCAATGGTAGCGGTACTACCTGAAGAGGCGTATCTGCAAGGACTTATTTTTGGCGTCGCCGCCTGCCCGGAAATCCCCATGCCGGAGCAGTGGATGCCCTGGGTGATCCGGGCCGATGTGAATACCGCTATCAGCAAGCAACAGGCCGATGAGCTGGCCGATTATCTGATGGGCCGGTTACGGGATACGCTGGACAGCATGCGTAAAGAGGAGCGTTTACTGCCTGAAGAGTATCTGTGGCGCGGCGATGGGTTGCAACATGACGAGTTACAACAGTGGCTGAAAGGCCTGTTAACGGCGCATCAGCAGCTGGAAAAACAATGGCAACAAGCCTGGCAAATGAGTGAGCAAACTTTGGATATGCCAGCGCTTTCTGGCCGGCTAAACCGCTGTTTAAAGCTATTTACTACGCTGGCCGATCCACAATCGAGGTTGCAGCAAACGCCGCCTGAAAAGCGCCAGGAACTGACGGACGGTCTGCCTCGTCTGGCAGCCAGTTTGCCACCAATGTTAAAAGAATACGTTGCGATTAGCGGCGAATTAGTACAGGTTCTGCCTAATCAGTTTGAGGTGGTCCCGAAGACAACCTGAGAGTAGCGCTTAGCGGACTTTCTGACTGTTACGGTACTGGAGTTGTTCGCGAAACTTAACCACGTAGCGATCAAGCTCCATCTTTGCCTCGTCGTAAGCTGACTGGCGTTCAGAAGAAGCAGGTTCATCCATCAGGGCGCGAAAGGCTATGTCGGTTTTATGCAGAAGTTCCTTCAGCAACTGGTTGTTAATATCCATTTAAACTGGTCCTTTTAAACACCACGACTTCCATTTAGGTGTGTGGGTTAGCAGGGCTTAATACCGGTTTTGCCCTAAATAAATTTTACCACTGCCAGTAATACCACGGCGAGCAAAATCAGTACAGGTGCTTCATTTAAAATACGGAAATAGCGCGACGAATGCGCGATCTTATCGGCCGCAAATTGTTTAACCAGTGACCACAGGTAAAAATGATAAACGTACAGCAAAACCACCAGTACTATCTTTATATGCAACCAGGTCGATGCGGCAAACCATGCATAACCGTAAGTGTAGATGAGAGCCAGACCAAATACCAAGGTAAACAGCGCAAAAGGGGTAACAAACAGCCACAGGCGGCGTTCCATCACTTTAAACTGATCTTTAACTGCCTGTTCATCAGTTTCAGCATGGTAAACAAACAAGCGGGGTAAATAAAAGATACCGGCAAACCAGGCTACCATAAAAAAAATGTGCAGGGCTTTTAACCACAGTATTGTCATTGTCTTTTCTCTTATTAAAACTGAGCACGCTGCAGAAAACTCTGCAAGCGGTTCCAGGTAATTACGCCGGTAAGTTTGGCTGGATCATCCTCAAATATATACACCGCACCGGAGCGGGTACTTTTCAGCAATTCATAGACTTCCGCCAGGGTCGCCTGGGCTGATACGCCCTGCATCGCCTGATAGCTAATGGGGTGAGCGTGGCGATCCAAGCTGACATCATAGTGCACCCAGGAGTAGTTAATATCCTGCTCAAAGCGTTTTTGCTGAATAACCGTTTGGGTTGGATTATTCGACAGCACTTTTTCCAGTGCCGCTTCCGGTGCATCATAAAAGAGCTTAAAGTCCCTTTCCATAGCGGCCAGAACGCCGGTTTTCTCCAGCGCCTCGCGAATCGAGGTAATGGCATAGGGCAGCTTCTGAAAATCCAGCTGCTGAATAAAAATAGAACGGTTACCTAAAAACTGCGTGGCAGTAACGTAAGCCGGCACAATTACTAATATAGCGGGTAAGATGATCTCCGGCCGGTAAGATAACTCCATCACCGCCGACAGCGCGGCCAGTGGGGCGTGCAGTACCGCGGTTAGCATACCGGCTATGCCGAGCAGGGCAAAGCTGGAGGTAAAGTCTTCCAGTGGTAACCAGTGTGCCACGGGCAGCAACAAAACAGCACCAGACAACATACCCAGCACCATTACCGGGCCAATAATGCCGCCCGGAATGCCAAGGCCGATGGCAAAGGTGGCCAGCAGGAATTTCATTAACAGAATTTCAAGCAGGATGAGCGCCGTTGGATGGGTAGAGAACAACGCGTTGACGTCCTCGAAACTGGCACCAAGAGCTTCGGGTAATAAGGCGCCGCCAATAGCCGTCAGTAGTCCGGCGAGTAACAACCGCCAGACCATGGACACCTTACGAAAGGCCCGCATCACCGACATCAGCAACTGATTGAACAACGTAGCCAGTACGCCGAGCAGACAGCCAAATACAATCAGATACAGATACAACCACTGACTGAATGATGAGAAAGAAAAGTAGGCCAGCTCGTTGCCTTCACCAAACACGATCCGGGTGATCACCGAGCCACAGGCTGCTGCCAGCATGACCGGTACAAAAACATGGATTTTATATTCTCTTAATACCACTTCCATGACAAAAATGACCGCCGCAAAGGGAGTATTAAAAGAGGCCGATATGCCCGCTGCAATACCACAACCGGCCAGCGTACGAATACTATTATGTGGCAATTTCAGCGCCTGACCAAACAAACTACTGCCCGCCGCGCCAAGATGAACGGACGGTCCTTCACGGCCCACCACAAAACCGCCGGCAAGGGCGAGCATTCCACCAAAAAACTGATTCACGGTGGTGCGCCAGGGGATATGGCCGTAGTGTTGTTTTACGCGGTGAATAACAAAAGGTATGCCCAGCCGGTAGTGTTTAAAGCCGGTGAGAAAAGCAATCAGCAAAATAACCATTACAGCTGAAATGGGCATGACTACCCACACCCATTTAGCACTTAACCCCCATTGCTGTAACAGACTCACGCCGGAGGTTTGTAGCCAGTCGATGCCTAAACGAAAAAGTACAATCAGCAGCGCTGACGTGACACCGGCGATGATCCCCAGCAAGCATACCTGAACGGAAGTGCGGGGGTGAGCCAGTTCTTGTCGCAGTGCGCGCAATTGCATAAATTAGGAACGCCGGTGAGGAATAGCTAAATAGTATCACAAGTAGTTGGTTTGCAAAGTAATGGCCTGCCAATGGTGGCCATAAACCGAGGAATATTTGAATAATTGCGGTAAAACGGGCAAAGTTCGGTTTTTAGTTCCACAGTGATTGCCATGCACTTATCTGAAATACCCCAGAAGCTGGGTCAGACCCGCACCGTTCTGCTGTTAGGCGCCAGTATGCTGGCCATGCTGGTATTCGGGATGTTTCTTGCCAACGCCGAGCGTGGCCAGTTAGTTGATGAAACCCGGCAACTGCAACACTCCATCAGCAACCTGCAAACTGAGAATGAACAGCTCCAGACCCAGGCTAATCAACTTGATGTCAAGCTGGAACTGGCGGAAATGCGTGCTGAGCAGCTTAAGCAGGAAGTGGTGCGTCTGGAAGAAGTGGTGTTTAACCTGCAAAAAGATAAGGCGTTTTATCAACATGTGGTTGCTCCTGAAACCACTCAGGACGGCTTTTTTATTGATGGTCTGGAGCTGTTTCCAACCACAACCGACGGCTATTTTAAAGCGACCATGGTGTTACTGCAGCAACGCGCAGTCAGTGCAATTGTTCGTGGCGATCTTAAAGTCGCGGTTACGGGCATCCAAAATGGTAAACATCGGATTCTTACCTCTGACGACAATGCAATTTTGCCTGAGGGTAATGTGACTTACGGCTTTAAATATTTCCAGCCCGTGACCTTATATCTGCAACTGCCGGAAAATTTCGTGCCTGAAAGCATCGAGTTTACTACGACCGTTTATCAGTTTAAGCGGCGCCGGGGAGACTACCAGCGCAGCTACAACTGGCAGGAAATACTGGTAGCCGACCAGTAAGACAAGCTACCCTCTTCGGTCAGGGAAGTTACATCCAGGCGGGCTTTTTCACCTCGACTTCATACAATACCCTTTCAATCAGCGGTGAGGCAAAATCAGTGGCAACAAAGGGGACTTTGACTCTGCCACTGGCCAGCACAAAACCTAAGGTGCTGAGCCGCCTACGGCGCATAAACAGACTCTGTCTGACTTCAACCTGTTGCACCTTAGCCAACGGGAAGCACCAGTAGTCGATGCCAATAATACCTTTGCGAACATAAATATAGCTAGCGTCGCTGGCAATTCCCCAGCGCTGCCAGTGAAGGTATGTCAGCGTGACCATAGCACTTAATATCAGCAGCGTCGGCAAAGCGCCTGTCGGGCCAAGTACCTTGAAGCTGACGAAACCTGCCAGGGCGGTCAGGGGCAGGATCCACAGTATTAACTGGCGCCAGAAGTAGCGTTTGTGAATTGGCTCAAAGTTCACATGCCGGGCCTGCTGCGCCGAGAAGACGTTGCTGGTTAGCTCATCCGATTCGGCTACCGTCACTGAGGGCACCAGCAGCTTATGAGTGGCCTTGAGCTCGTTAGGGTTGGTCCTGCCGGTGATATTTTGCTCAAAATAAAGGTTTACCCGGCCGAGTAGCCGGTCGAGCCAGTCTTGTTGCTGACGGGCAATCTGCACCCGCGAGCGTTTCATACTGACTTCCTGACGGTTCAGCAGACCACTCCTGCGGATGTATTTATCCCCTTGCCGGGTGAGGCGGTAGCCATAAAACATCAACACACTGCCCCCTATGGAAAAGAGCGCCATCAGGATCAGCAGTACAATGGCAATCAGTACGCTCATTACCCCTACATACCACAACGCCACTACCTGCTCGCCAAGCCAGGCTTCCGCCTGAGGGCGCAGAGCATTCATCTGGCGAAAAATAAACCCGGAGATTTGTTCATAAAAAGGCGCCAGGGTGCCCAGCACAATCCACACCCGGTTATTGGTAATGCCATGCAAAATAAGGTCGCGAATGGAGCGTTCGTTAAGTAGCTGTTCGTCGGAGGTCGATGAGGCCGGTGATTCCTCTGTAGTGGTTGCAGACTGCTGGCGATGTGCGCGCATTACCGTTTCTTTGACGAACCGGGCATACGCTGAGGTAACCCCGGCAAACAGAGCTTCCTGTTTAGCTGAGCCGGCGGTGTCCAGAGTGACGATACGTAAATCATTAAAGCGAAAATAAAAGGGCTGATCGAACTTCACATTCTGGATCCGCTCATAAGGCAAATCGGTAAAGGTTCGGTCGAGCACACCGGAACGGATGGCGATGCCTTTATCCGTTACCGTAAACTGAAAAAAGTAATACTTGAGCACCGACGAAATAGCCCAGCCCGCGCCCATTGCCAGCAGCAACAGGGGGAAGTACTCAGAATCAATCAGTTTATGACCACCCACCACGTAGGCAGGAATAATGTAGATGGCAAAGCTAACCGACTGCCTTAATTGCAAAAACAGGAAATGTAAAACCGACCAGGGTGATAACCGCTGCCACTCGGCTGACGTGGTCTGCACAGACTCTGTTGAGCTTGTCACGACTAATCCCGGGTGAGATCTGAATGGTTTAACACAAACTGGCGCATTTTCTCGGCTGTCTCTTCGGGCAGTCCCGGAATAGCCAGCGTATGGTCGCTGCCACCGGCAGAGTAGACTTTGAGTGTCGCCAGCCCGGCCAAACGCTCCAGAGGCCCCCGTTGAATATCAATATGCTGGATCCGTAACATGGGCTGACAGATGACCTTTTTAAAGATCAACCCTTTAAACAGCACGATGTCCTGCTCTCGCAGGGTGTAATAAATCAGCCGGTCGGCAAAGTAGTGGTAAGTAAATATCAGGCCGCCAAGCAGGGCAGTGATCGCACCAGCAACGCCTAAGGAAAATTCCAGTTTTACCGGCAGAGTAAACCAGGGCTGATAAGCCACAATCAGCAGTACCGTAAACACCAGCAGCGAAATAACTACCGTGACCATCAGGTTCAGTTTGCGGTAACCGGGTGAGATCGCTTCGCTTGGCAGTTCACCCAGACAGGGCAGCTCCTGTGAATAAAGCGGGTTATTAGTGACTGACGGATGTTCCATAGTAGTAACGTTACTTAACCGGGATTGACGTAGCCCTACTATACCACCGACGAAAAGCGGTGAAATATCCGTGCCGGGTTAAATTGTTACGGAGTTTGTCGCAGGGCGTTGAGACTGGCTTCAAAAGGCGCCGGGTAGTCGATTTCGCTGAGGATAGCCTCGCCGGGCAAACAATTCGCATCCACATGTTGCAGCAGATCCTCGCGCACTTCGCAAAACAGCACATCCAGGGCAAAACGATTATTGCCGTATAAGCCGCGATGCATCATCGACGCATCGAAAATCAGCAAGTCGCCGGCGTTTAATGGTATTTGCTGCCCACGGGGTAAATCGTGATAGGACTCGCGGCCATTGCGAGCCAGGCGGACGTCGAGTTCTTCCGGACTGTCCCATTGGTTGTGCGAACCGGGAATTAGCTCGATACCCGGTTCATCATAAAGCGCCAGGCGGTAATGCAATACACGAGTTGAGCCAAGCTGGGCCTGCTCCTCTTCGGGTGAGCAGAGATACTGGGTATCCCGGTGCCAGTAATTTTTCTGCTGCGGGTTATGCGGGTCAAAAAATAACTGGGTATTCATAAATGCTGCACCATCGGGCAATAGTGGCTCAACGACTAAGGCCATTTTGGCCGAGCCAATAATGGTAAACATTGCGTGGAGGTCTTCGTCTGACATGCGCCCGGCATGGGTAAGGTAGGCTGAGTTAATCGCCCGTTGCCGGTAAAAGTTTTGATTTTCCTGCAGCCAGTGCTGGTGAAAGCGCGCGGTGATCCGGCGCAATTGCTTAAGTTCCTGTTGGTCAAGAAAAGCGGGCTGATACACGAAACCTAATTGTTCGTATTGCGTGGCGATATCTGCGCTGGCCAAGGCCGAAAACTCCTTTTTAGCGGCGGCTTATTGGCCGCCGGTTAGTTGAAACGCGGCCCAGTAAAAGGGATGCGGGTAAAGCGCGCGGGTATCATGCTGCGCGGCTGCCAGGGCTGAACTCGGTGTCTCAGACTGCAAATAGGTGTAAAAGCGGCTCATCAGATAGGTGGTGGCTTCATCTGGCACCTGCCAGAGGCTACTGACAATACCGTTGGCTCCGGCAAACAGAAAACCCCGGTTTAAGCCCACCACATCATCTCCGGCAGAGATATCGCCCAGGCCCGTTTCGCAGGCCGACAGTACCACCAGGTTGGCATTAAGGTTTAAATCATAGATTTCAGGCACGGTTAGCAGGCCATCGTTGGCAGCATCGGCAGCCAGAAACAGCCGCGACTGCAAGGGCGCATCAGGATTAAACACACCATGGGAGGCAAGATGGATAATCTGAAAACTCGCCGACTGTTGTTTTAATAAACTTTCAGACGCTTGAGTGCGACTGTAAATCTGACTTTGTGGCCAGAGTTCACTGATCTGCTGTGCTTCGCGCTGAGCGCCGGGCAAATCCAACTCCGGCGCGTTTAAATCCGGGTTAGCCAGGGCCAGCAACTGCTCGCCGGCCACCTTCTCATCGACAAACTGCAATACCGAGGCTGCGGGTAAAAGACGCAAACCAAACTGCTCACTGAGCAGGCGACCATCAGGGGCGGTAAGAATGGTAAACGGCAGATAATGAAGCGCGCCATGAGGCACAACCGTGAGCGTTCCGGCAGCGCTGAGTTTATTGGCGACCGGGGCAATTAAATGGCCGTAAAGCTGCGCCGCCTCTTTCTGCCAGGCATCGCTGTCAGCCTGGTTAATAGCACTCCTTAGTGACGTAATAGTCTTTTCAAGTGCCGGTAATGGCTGAGAATGCACGGCAAGGGATGAGGCCGTGACCACAAAAGTAAATAACTCGGGCTGCCGCCCCTGACTGAAAAAATACAGCAGCAGGGTTTCCTGCTTGCCTAACCGGTTTTGTATCGAGGTCAGCGATGGCGGTGATACGGTGAGCAGGGATGCGAGCTGCGGCGTATGTTGTTCTATGGCTTTTAATTGCACGGCAATACCGCGTGTGGCTTCGTTGGTGATGCCGCTATTGTTCACTAGTGCTTGTTGTTCGATAGCTTGTAAAGACGCAAGAGCCTGTTCGGTGGCGGGCGGTAACTGGCTGCCAAAACGCTGTTTGGTGGCGAGTAAATCCACCAGGGCGCGGGCCTTGGCACGTTCCACATAATCGTAGGCCTCGCTAAAGCGTTGCGTTTTTACCAGTAACGACACCATATCACCGTATACGGCCTGCTTGTCGTTAACAAAACCAATGCGTCCGGCTTCGGTATCCATACTTTTGCGCTGTCGTTCAATAATCTCAATTGCCTGTTTGTAATAATCGATAGCCTGACGGTTATTGCCCTGTAAATCGGCAATGCGGCCCAGGCCATAAATAGCCTGCCAGTATACGGTGCCGAAACCTTTTACTTTAGGCTCGTTAATGATGGCCTGATAACCTTCCTGTGCCGCGGCGAGGCGGCCGGTTTCAAGCTCTGCCTGATGGCGCATAAAGCGCGGTTCAAACTCAGCGGTAAAATTCAGAGCGGTTTTATAATCGGTATCGCCGTAGGCATCTACCATGGCGGCATACATTATCGGGCCAATCACATCGAGGGCGGTCGTCAGGCCGTCGAGAAATTCATACATGGCGTTTTTCTCGATGATGGAAGCCTGATAGGCCTTCTCAAAATCGCCAAGGGTTAGATAGATCCGGCCCAGCCACAGCGCTTTAGCCTGGGGCAATCGCCACTGTGCTGCGTTGGTTGATGAGGCGTCTATGGCGGCGATCTCACTGGCATAACGGCCGGCCAGTTCAGGCTCGTTGTTGCGGGCAGCCATCAAGCCCAGAGTACCAAGTGCCAGCACCTGATGTTTCAGGCGGTAGATATTGCTATAGCCACTTTCGTCGTAGCCGGCAATTTGCGGGTATCTGTCGGCATAGTCGGTGCTGGTGACCGCCAGCGGGTAGGCGTAGGAGGTAGTCAGGTTGTAAAGTGAGTTGGCAAGCCGATCGGTGTTCTTTACATCGCCTCTGGCCATCGCCGCTTCGAGCTTTAGTTCGGTGAGCATACCCTCACCAAATGCGCCGGGGGCAATAAACTGCGTATCAAACCAGCCCTGTACCATATACAGTAAGGTGTTATCGGCGTTTTCAAAGCGCTTGTCGAGTTCGTTAAAGCAGCCGTCAATGGGTGTAAATACCCGGCTTTTCACAAAGCCCTGACAATAAGCCCACAGCTCATTGGTGGGCAGTGATAACAGTTCCGGCGTTTGCTGTCCCTCATCGGCCAGGGCTTTATAATCCCCGCTTAAGGTCGAGCGGGTAACATTGGAGGTACACCCGGTAACAAATACTGCGATAGCAAGGAGTAAAATACGACGCACGGCAATCACCTTCTTCAGCCTGTCTGTCAAATTTAGTCATAAACCCGGCGACAGTAAACCCACTACTGGCAGATTGCGTATACAAAGCGAAGTGTATTTACTGGTTGGCGGCGGTCAGAACGCCGCTGACAATAGTTGATGTATTTACTCAGGTATTAGATAATAGCGCGATTAATTGCCGAGTGTTGTCGGCCCAGGATTGAGGTGAATATGTCAGTAGAAATGGCGTTACCCATTGATTTTTCAGACGCGGCTGCATTGAAAGTTCGCGAATTGGTGGAAGAAGAAGAAAATCCGAACCTGAAACTGCGGGTCTATGTTACCGGCGGCGGTTGTTCGGGATTTCAGTACGGTTTTACTTTCGATGAGAAAGTGAACGAAGGCGATATGGCCATCGAAAAGAACGAGGTCACTCTGGTGGTCGATCCAATGAGCCTGCAGTACCTGGTGGGCGGCACGGTTGATTACGTGGATGGCCTTGAGGGCTCGCGGTTCCTGGTGAATAACCCGAATGCTACCACCACCTGCGGCTGCGGAGCCAGCTTCAGCGTTTAATGATTATTTAAAGCAGCCTCAGGGCTGCTTTTTACTTTATGGCTTCTTTAGTACAGGGAATAACTCTATGAAACTTTATGGCTCTACCACGTCGCCCTATGTTCGTCGCATTCGCTTATTTTTATCCGGTAAAGACTATGAGTTTATCAACATGGATATCTTTGCGGGGCCGGGCCGCGAACTGTTGAGAGCCAAGAATCCGGCCCTGAAAGTACCAATGCTGGAAGACGGCGAGTTAATCATTTATGACTCCAGAGTAGTGTTTCGTTATCTGAGCGAAAAGTTCGCGCTGGCCCCTTTAAGCTGGCTGGAAGAAAATCGTCTGACCCTGATTGATGCGGCCAACGATACGTTTGTGCAATTGATGATGCTTAAGCGGTCCGACATTGCCAACCAGCCGGAAAAGCTGTTTTTCAAGCTTAATAACGAACGGGTCGACACCTTGCTGACGACGCTTAACGGCGAAGTAGAGGCAGGTCATTTCTCACAATGGGATTATCCGGCAATCTGCCTGTTCTGTTTACTAGATTGGGTAACCTTCAGAGAATTAGCCAGCTTCGATGCTTATCCTGCGCTACAGGATTTTTGGCAACAGCAGCACACACAGGCCGATATCGCCACAACCGATCCGCGGGTTTAATACCCCCGGTCGAAGTCGAAAAGGTAGATGAGCGGGGCGTTTTCAAGAAACCGAATCAGGTTGCCTTTAAAAATTACCGCCACGTCCTGCTCTCTGGAAATAGCCGCCGTATGCTGGGTGACGTAAGCATTGGGCAATGTCCAGTAAGGATGATCGTCGGCTAAAGGTTCGTCTACAAACACGTCGAGCACCGCTGCGCGCAGCTGCTTTGTAGAAAGCGCCTGGATCAGGGCGGCATCGTCTACCACCACACCTCTTCCGGCGTTTATCAGAATACTGTGCGGCGCCATGGCTGCTAAAAATTCCGCGTCGATGAAATGGCGGGTCGCGGGTGTGTCTGGCAGCAGGCTCAGCACAAAGTCACAGGCGGCGGCAAATTCCAGTTTGTTATCGGGGGTAAACATCTGTGTGTAGTCGGCTGTGGCGCTGCCACGTCGATTAAGCCCCACCACTTTCATACCAAATACCATTGCCACATCCACCAGGCTCGCGGCAATGTCACCGGCCCCGGCGATACCCAGGGTTTTTCCTGCCAGGACGTCGAACTCCGGCGGCTGCCATTTATTCGCCGGTGCCTGTCCCGCCAGGGCAAAGCCTTCAATATTGCGCGCAAAATACAACAAATAGGAAAACACGTATTCGCGCATTTGCTGATCGAATATCCCCTTTACTCCGGTGAGCTGATAATCCCGTTTGCCAGCGCGTAATAACGGCGCATTACCGGCAAAAGTGGATTGCAGCCAGCATAATTGCGGGCATTGGATAACGACCCGGGCCAGCAAATCGGGATCGCCCAGCGCCAGTTGGACATGCTGGCAATCAAACTGTTCAGGCTGATCGGTGGCAACCGACAAGCGGACGTTATCTGGCAACAGTGGTGCAAGAAGCTCTGAGTAAACCTGGTAGTCGCGGCTTAAGATGCTGAATTGCCAGGTGGCAGATGACGTAGAAGTGGCCATAAGTAAAGAAAAGTTTCCTTTTTGTGATTTTTATGTGAATTATATTCCTTAATTTTGTTTTAAATCCGAATTATATTCAGTTTAAAGCAAAAAGGAACTCATATGAAATCAAACCAATCGTTATCCGTGGAGACCTGTCGTCCACTGTCGCCCCGCCGTCATACCAGCGACGCTAACTCGGTAGAGCAACTGGTAGAGGAACAACTGGCGCATTTTAACATTCGTCCTGATACCGCTTACGGTCAGGCGCTGGCTGATACGGCACGACATCTGTATGGTGCGCAGCAGGGTGTCCAGCAACTCTGGCAGGTTACACGAGATACCCTTGAAAGGTTAGATCAAACCGACAAGCTGAGCTATTTCAATGCTAAAAAGTTCCTGTCGTTTCAGATAGCTAAAGTACTTGATACCCTGCAAAACCCTTTTCGGCAGACCTGGCAAAGTCTGAATAAATCCGCGCCACAACACTATCCTATTTTTGACAACGTGCCGGCGCTGTTCTCGGCGACACCTGCGGTGGTGAAAACCGCAACTTATGTATATGCCTGCACGGAGTGGATAGAAGATGCCTTTGAAGGTAAAGAATCAACGCATCAGATATACAGCCGGTTAATGAATCCGACCAATATCTCACTGGCCAATGCCATTGTGGATCTGGAGGCCGGCGATCAGGGTGGCGCTTATCTGGCCTGGAACTTCAACTCCGGTATGGCGGCTATTGATGCGCTGTTATCAAACGTACTGAGCCACGGTGATATTCTGATTGTGTCACGCAATGTGTATGGTGGTGTGTATCAGTTGCTACATGATTTCTTCGCCCGCGAGAACCGCTTAAACGTGACACTGGCCTGGTTCGACGGCTATACCGCAGATGAATTTGCCGATCATCTTGCCCAGGTTCAACAGCAGTATGCTGATAAGCTGGCAGCCGGTAGTCGTTTGCATGTGTATATTGAATCGCCTTGCAACCCCCATGGTCTGGTGCTGGATGTGCCGGGTATCTGTAAACTGGCCCATGCACAGCAGCTGCTGGTAATGCTTGATTCCACGCTGGCTACGCCGGTGCTGCATAAGCCCCTGCAACATGCCGATAAACAATGCCGGCCGGACTATGTGGTGCATAGTTATACCAAGGATATCTGTGGTACCGGCACCACTACAGCAGGCGTAGTCATTGGCGAAAATCACCGTATGTTCCAACCCAAAGGCACCCGCTGTGAGGGCGTCGACTGGTCGCAAACCCTGTTCTGGGACGTGTATTACATTAAGGGCGCATTCCTTGATTCAGAAAAGGCTTTTGATGTGCTGACCGGCATGAAAACGCTCACTCAACGGATGCTAACCAAGGTAATAAACACCCAGGTATTTACCCATTTCCTCGACTCCCATCCACAGATTAAAGTAAACAGCCATGCCCTGAGTCACCACGAAAATGCCGGCCTGCGCGAACAGCTACACAGCCATGGCTGGCCTTGCGCGCTGTTTACGGCTGAGCTCGATCTGCCGGAACTCGACCGGGTGCAATTTGCGCGCTTCTTTGATTCGCTGGAACCGGCGTTTGGCCACCAGATAAGTATTGGACAGACTAACACGTTGATCCTGTGCCCGGCGCTAACCTCACATTCTGAAATGAGTCGGGCTGAGCAGCAAAGGGCCGGTATAGCGCTAACCACCATGCGTATTGCTATGGGCTGTGACTGTGTTAAATCACTCATTGCGCATTTTGTGCTGGCACTAAAGCAGGCGATCGATCCGATTTATCCCGGGTTTAGTGATGGCTTTATGGCGGCGGCGCGACTGGACGAATTACACCAGCGCGTGGCGGCAGACGTTCACGCTCAATATTACGGCTCGCAACCGACACTGGTAGACATGCTGAAGTAATTTCCGAGAAAAGAAAACGGGGTATCGGCAGATACCCCATTGATACTTAATTGCCAGGTTATACGAGCTTCTCAGCCTGGTCGATGCCAGCGGTTTCTTCATAGTCTGAATAGTCGCTGTAGCCCTCGCTACCACCACCGTACCAGTGACTCGGATCATCAAATGACTCAAGCGGATAATCATTAGCAAACCTGACCGGTAGATCCGGATTAGTGATCCAAGAGCGGCCAAAGGCAATCATATCGGCGTCGCCGCTGCTGATGCGTTGTTCGGCGGTGTCTTTATCGTAGCCACAGTTACCTATCAGTAATCCTTTATATACATGGCGGAACTCCTGCAGGGTCATGGCTTCGCCGCGCTCATGAAAACCAAACGCCAGACCGTCCATCACATGCAGGTAGCCGATCCCCAATTGATTGAGCTTATCAGCCACAAACAGATAGGTTTCTTTGTAGTCGTCGGCGCCCATATCATTAAACACACCGTTAGGGGATAAGCGCACACCAACCTGCTCGGCAGGCCAGACGTCGAGTACTACCTGCATGACTTCGGCTAAGAAGCGATAACGATTTTCCAGGCTGCCACCATAGTCGTCGTCGCGCTGGTTACTGCGGCTATCCAGAAACTGATTAATCAGGTAGCCATTCGCTGCATGCACCTCAACGCCGTCAAAACCAGCTTCTTTGGCATTGATAGCAGCCTGGCGATAATCTTCAACAGTGCGTTTAATGTCTTCAACAGCCATCGGGCGCGGCACTTCAAAGGGCTTTTTGCCTTTTGGGGTGTAAATTCCATCGCCATCGTTGATGGCTACCGCCGATGCAGAAAAAGGCAACTCGCCGTCATGGAAGTCGCTGTGCGAGGCCCGGCCTGTGTGCCACAGCTGCAACACCATACGACCGCCTGCGGCGTGTACTCTGTCGGTAATACTTTTCCACCCGGCCGTCATCTCGCTGGTGTAGATACCCGGTGCATCCACCCAGCCATTTCCCTCTGGCGAAATGCTGGTGGCCTCGCTGATCAGCAGGCCGCCTGAAGCGCGCTGCACATAATAATCGCCCATAATTTTATTCGGAACCCTGTCCGGGCCAGCGCGGCCACGGGTGAGCGGGGCAAGTACCATACGGTTTTTCAGCGTCTGGCCAGCAAATGTGACCGGGGATAATAAATGCGGTGCTGTCATCAAGTCTCCTTGCACTGTAGTGAAATGTTGCGCTCATGCGCCAATTTAGTTACTACGCAGCAAGGTGGTTTTTAGTTTATTCGAAGTAGGGCAGGGAGTTGCTGGTAACGTGATCGTAGATGAGAGTGGTTTCCACGTGGATCACTTCATCCCGTCCGGTTACCTGAGTAAAAATAAAGTCGCGCAGATGCAATGCATCGGGTACACACACATGCAGTAAAAAGTCATTTTCACCGCCCATATGAAACACACTGAGCACTTCTTTTTGCTCGACAAGTTGCTGTTGAAACTGAGCAACGGTATCGCGATTGTGAGAGGCCAGCCGGACCGCTACCATGGCCTGAATATGACCGCCCAGTAAAGTGTAATTAAACTGGCTGCGGGCGCCTAAAATTATCCCCTCGTTTTGCAAGCGTTTGATGCGTTCCAGGCAGGAAGACGGCGCCAGATCAACATGACTGGCAATGGCTTTGTTGGTAATGCAGGGATCTTTGAAGATACAGGCCAGTATGGCTATGTCGGTTTCATCAAGTTTACGCATTATCCGTTTTCCTTTGCGATTCTGATAGCTTATTTAATCAGCCAGTGTCATGCTTCCAAGCACCACCGCACGCGATGCGCCGGTGACATTCGGCACATTACCCGGTACACGGTGCATATAGGCCCACGCCAGCCAGGCAAAAGCAACGCCCTCAACCCACTGCGGGTGCAATGCCAGGCTATCCGTGGATGTTACTGTGCAGTCCGGGAGTAGTTCGCCTAACTGTTTCATTAACTGGCCGTTAAACGCACCGCCACCGCACACATAACACTGTTTTACCTGTTCCAGCGTGCGTATTGCATTAGCGATGGTATTGGCCGTCAGGGCCAGCAGGCTGGCCTGAACATCTTCGGGGGCAATACTGGCACCCAGAGCGTGCAGATGATGGCGTAGCCAGACCAGATTAAAATATTCCCGGCCGGTACTTTTAGGCCCGGTACCCGAGAAATACGGGTCGGCGAGCAGGCTATTCAATAATGGCTGGTTAACCGTGCCGCTGGCAGCCCAGTTACCGTCACGGTCGAAGGGTTGATTCAGGTGCTGTAAGCACCAGGCGTCCATCAGCGTATTACCTGGCCCGGTATCAAAGCCGCGTATCGCCCCGGCATCAACGCCCTCGAGTACGGTAATATTGGCAAAGCCGCCGATATTCACTATTGCACGATGCTGGCCGGCTTCGGCAAATCTTGCGGCGTGAAATGCCGGTACCAGTGGCGCGCCCTGACCGCCATAGGCTATGTCTTTACGGCGAAAATCAGCGATCACATCAATGCCTGTAAGCGTGGCAATCGTATTAGGATCGCCTATTTGCAGGGTAAAGCCATTGTCGTCCTGGCGGCCGGGAGGGCCATCGGGATAGTGACGCACGGTTTGACCATGGGAGCCAATGGCGCGGATGTCCGCCGGTGATAAGTGCTGTTCTGCCAGCAGTTTGTTTACTGCCTCGGCAAATACCCGGCCTACGGCGCGATCGGCCTGACCAAGATGATTGATTTCGTTGGGACTAACAGTGCAAAGCTGATGCAGCTGTTCGAGAAGTTCGGCTGGATAAGGTATTGAAACTGCGGCAATTGGCGCGATGGAAGTATCGGTAATATCAGTCAGGATGGCGTCCACACCATCCATACTGGTTCCCGACATCACGCCAATATAGTAGGCCATGGGTTTATTGCATGGCCAGCATTATACGGCGTGAAGTGCCGAGTTGAGCGAGGCGTTGCTCGGCGATTTGCATAAAGGCATCGCGCTGTTTCGGGTCGATAGGCAGCGCCTTGGGTAAATCGACGGTGCGCGGGTTGCGATGCACACCGTCGACTAAAAACTCGTAATGTACGTGGGGGCCTGATGCCAGCCCGGTACTACCAAGATAACCTATGGTTTGACCCTGTTTTACAATGTCACCTTTCTTCACGGCTTTCTTTTTAAAGTGCAGGTATTTTGTGGTGTATTTTTCACCGTGCTGGATAAATACATAATTACCATTGTATTTATTGTAGCTGGCTTCAATCACCTTACCATCGCCGGCTGCCATCACCGGAGTGCCTACGGCTGCAACATAGTCGGTACCGCGATGCGCTTTCCAGCGCTTTTGAACCGGGTGAAAACGTGCCTTGCTAAAGTTGGAGCTAACGTACTTAAAGTTGATTGGCGCGCGCAGGAAGCTCTTGCGCATACTGCGGCCTTCAGGAGTGTAGTAGTTGCCGTCTTCGTGCTGAATGGCGGCGAATTTTTCACCCTGGTTAACAAACTCGGCGGCAACAATGTCGCCATAGCCAACAAACTCGCCGTCGATGTAGCGTTCTTCATACACTACGTTAAACGTATCGCCGGCCCGGATTTCCATGGCAAAGTCGATATCCCAGCCAAATATACCGGCCAGGTGCATAATCTGGTTATCTGTGAGACCAGCGGCTACACCGGCGTTCCAGAAGCTTGAGGTAATTTCGCCCTGGGCAAAATTGTGACGCACTTCTACCGGTTTGCTATCGATACGGGATAGCAGTTCGTCGCTGTCTTCCTGAGGTTCGATATACAGGGTATCGGTAGGCGACAGGGCATAACGTAAACCGGCAAACTGATTATCAATCACGTTGAGATCCAGCTTGTCGCCGGGGAGCAGGGTTACCAGGGTTTTTGCCTGTTCACCTGCATGGCTCACTGCATAGGTATCTTTAGGGCTTAATCCGGCGCGTTTGAATATTTTGGCCAGCGTATCGCCGCTTTTCACCGTGTAGGTTTGCCACTGGGGTTCATCATCCTGCTCAATGAGCACATCGGATTGCGTTAACGTCATCGACAGGGGATAACGTTTGCCGGTTTCCAGGATCAGCGACTCGGTATGGCGCGACGCTTCCACCTTTTCAGATGGCAGCAGAATGAGTAATCCAACAAATGCACTGGCTGCTACCAGACCAATACGGTGCGGCCGCGGCATTTGCTTAAATAAATCAGTGAGTAATTGAGGTCTATATATCTTTCTCATAACAGCCTGAGAATAGCGGTTTCGGCCCTGAGATGCTAGAGGGATCAAGCAAAATTCAAAGGATCAGAGGCTCAAAACGGCAAATAATCGCGTTGTAGGGCGCAGAAAGTGCATAAAGGGTTTTAATAGACGGTCGGCGCGCGTAAAATGCCCGCCCAGAATGAAGTTAGATGGAAGCAGAAAAATGAGTGACTGGCAAGCAGCCCTGGCCGAAATTAAACGGGGTACTGACGAAATATTGCCCGAAGATGCCCTGATCGAAAAATTAAAGTCAGGCAAGCCGCTAACCATTAAAGCGGGATTCGATCCGACCGCACCGGATTTGCATTTAGGCCACACGGTCCTGATCAACAAAATGCGCGCTTTCCAGCAATTAGGCCACAACGTCGTGTTCCTGATTGGTGATTTTACCGGCTTGATTGGTGACCCGACGGGTAAGAATGTTACTCGTAAGCCACTTACAAAAGAGCAAGTGCTTACTAACGCTAAAACTTATCAGGAGCAGGTTTTTAAAATCCTGGACCCGGAGAAAACGCAAATTCGATTCAACTCAGAGTGGATGGATCAACTGGGCGCGGCAGGCATGATCAAGCTGGCAGCCAGTCAGACTGTGGCCAGAATGCTTGAGCGTGATGACTTTAAAAAGCGTTACGCCAACGAGCAGCCTATTGCGATTCACGAATTTTTATATCCGCTGGTTCAGGGCTGGGATTCTGTGGCACTAAAAGCCGATGTTGAGCTTGGTGGTACCGATCAGCGTTTTAACCTGCTGATGGGACGTGAACTGCAAAAAGAGCAGGGCCAGTCTCAACAGGTGGTACTGATGATGCCGTTGCTGGAAGGCCTCGATGGCGTGCAGAAGATGTCCAAGTCGTTAAACAACTACATTGGCATTACCGATGCGCCGAATGAGATGTTCGGCAAAATCATGTCCATTTCTGATGAGCTGATGTGGCGCTATTACGACCTGCTGAGCTTTAAGCCGCTGGACGAAATTGCTGAGCTTAAGCAACAAATGGCGGATGGCGCGAATCCGCGTGACATTAAAATTACTCTGGCGAAAGAAATCATTGCCCGCTTCCATTCTGAACAGGCCGCTGAAGCTGCACACCAGGACTTCATTCAGCGCTTTCAGAAAAATGCCATTCCTGATGACATGCCGGAAGTCACAGTTGCATTAACCGACGGTGAAGTAGCGATTGGTTACCTGCTGAAAGAAGCCGGACTGGTTGGCTCAACGTCTGACGCGATGCGCATGATTAAGCAGGGCGCGGTAAAAATCGACGGTGAAAAAGTCACTGATACCCGTTTGGTACTCACTGAACCGGGTAAAAAGGTATATCAGGTAGGTAAGCGTAAGTTTGCCCGTGTCACCCTGGCATAAGCTTCTGGTGCGCTGCGTTTTGCAGCGCACTTTTCTACGTTATTGCTGTTGGCTAAACGTCAGCAGCATTTCCGCTGCCACGCAGGCACAAAGTGAATCACAGACCGGGCAGTCGTAGCCTTCGTACATGGCCGCATATTGCCATTTATTGGGGTGTTCTTTAATTAGGCGGCCGCCATTCTTACTGAAATATTTAAACGCGCTGTTACCCGGGCTGGCCAGCCATATGTGGGCCAGGCCCGCATTGCTGCCCTGGCGCTGAGCGGCGTCGACTGCTTTGCTCAGCAACGTGGAGCCAATCCCGTAACCCTGCATTGCCGGGTCCACCGTATTACATTTAAAGTAGCAAACCGTTGCGGGATCCACGTCCCACTCCGCCGGTGTTGCCCACTGATCAATATCCCACTGGCCCTGGGCAAAGGTAAGGCGAAAGCCGACTAACTGGTCGCGATAAAAAGCAACGATGCCAGCATTAATGCCGTCTTTTAAGCCGCGCAGGTAATAATCGGTTAAATTATCCAGATTCAGATAACCTTCGCCCTGCACCCGGTTACCCAGCTCAAGGACCGCGGCAAAGTGGTCCGGAGTGAGTGCTGTATAGGTAATGTCAGTGCTATTTTTTAGTTTTGCCAAGATCCATTCCCTGTAAGTGTACGTCGAGGGCATCCAGTGATATCCGGATCTCCAGCACCGACTGCCAAAGACTATAAAGTAGAAAAACCAGACTCGCGGCAAACAGCCAGTTACCGGCTAACTGATACGACAGGTAAATGGCCAGCATCGACAACACGCACAGAAAAAAACTGAACACGCCGGTTTCCTGCATGCGTTTAATGTAGTGAATACGCTTGCGCAGGTTTTTGATTTGCGCCTGGGTACTCTCATTGTCTTCGCCCTTATCAAAGTGGCGAATTAACGACGCCAAGGTGAGGAAACGGTTAGTGTAAGCCAGTAGCAAAAGGGAAATCGCCGGGAACAACATAGCCGGCGTTGAAATATCAATAGTCATAATAAAACGCGTGGAGCAACAAGACCGCTATGATGCCGCCAAAGCCGCAATATGTCTATGCCAGGATGTGAGTTGGGGGCTGTCACTGAGGGCTATTGTTCAACCGGCAGTGATTCACTCTGCCACGCCTGCATATCGCCATCCAGGTGATACAACTGCTCAAAACCAAGGTTGGTCAGTTTCTTCAGAGCAATGCCTGCACGACGCCCGGAACGACAATAAACCAGCACCGGTTTTTGGATAGAGCCGAGTGCGGCCAGGTGAGAGGCAATCTCGGAATGTGGAACGTTGAGCGCACCAGGAACATGACCTTCAGCAAACTCTTCGGCGCTACGCACATCCATAATCAGGCCTTCAAAGCCGTTGTTGTGCAGGCTTGCAGGGCTTATGTCCGGGATAGCGTCATGCCCCCAGGCGGCAGCAGACAGCAGTAAACTTAGCAGAGACAGAGTTAAGGTAAGTAATCGCATGCGCGCTCCTATTGTCGGTAACTGTCGATTCGTTGGCACAGGGTGTCTATCGCCTGGGTAATTCGCAGCGTAAAGCGGTGCAGGGCGTTAGCATCAGCGGTAACAAGCGGTGCCTTAATAACAGACCGGTGCGGTGTCCAGAAATGTTCAAGCGTCTCTACCGACTGATCGCTTGCCGCAATCAGTAATGCCGGTTGACGCAATAAGACCTGCTTTACCGACACTTCAGGGTAGTCGATGGGAGAGTCTATAAAAACCGATTCAGCGCCACAGCTGGCCAGAATTTTATTGGCCCATGCGCTCTGACCGATGGTCATCAGCGGCTGTGACCACATGTAGTAAAATACTTTAACCGGGGCGAGATGCTGGTATTGCTGCTTAATTTGTTCAAGCTCATGGCGGTAGTCGGTGACCAGTGTCTGACCAATATCGGTTTTATCGGTCAGTGCTGCGACTTCGAGTAACTCGATGCCTATATCATCTAACGTTTGCGGCTGGGAAATGTAAACTTCAAGCCCGAGACTTTTCAGACGGGCAAGGTCCTGGGGTTTGTTACCGCCGCCCCAGGCCAGCACCAGGTCAGGCTCGAGAGCCATCAGTGCAGTGAAATCCACGCCCTGATAATCGGCGATAACCGGTAGTTCAGCCGCTTGTGCCGGGTAATCACTGAAGGCGCTTACCCCTACCAGACGGTCCTGTGCAGATAAACTGTAAACCCATTCGGTAAGGTGAGGAGACAGGGTTACGATGCGTTCTGCAGACAGCGCATGCAGGGGAGCTAATAGTACTGGCAGTAATAGCCAGAGGAGCTGTTTTTTCATAATTTTAATTGCCAGCAAAGTATTAATAGCAGAGTGAGCAGCACGGTAACCAGCCAGGTCTGACGGTTGATGGCTCGCAACACATAGGTCAGATCAGAAAAGCGCACCTGACGGGAGCCACCCACTCGGGAATGACGCAATTTGATGCCGTCGTAAAAGGCCGGGCCACCGAGCTGGATCCCCATGCCGCCGCCAAATGCCGCTAGCAGTAAAGAGGTTAAATCCCGTTCGGTCGCGTGCCGTAGCCCCTTGATGGCACCAAGCGGTGAAGTGCTTAAAAGAATAATCAACATACCAAGACAATAGGGAATAATAATCATAGCCTGACTTAACCAGTAGGCCGGCAGACTAAATGCGCTGAACTGGTGTTTTTTGCGATGCCATTGCCAGCGAAACTCCAGCAATAGCCGGTAAGTCAGGGCGGCCAGCGGGCCGGCCAGTGAAAACCAGAACAGCACACCTACAAACTGCTGCATAAAGCGCAGTAAATAGCTTTCGATAGCCGCTTTAGCGATGCCAATATCAGATAATGAATCTGTCTGACGGGCAACCAGCACGCTGAGGCGTTCGCGGGCAAGCAGCTTTTTATTGCCGCTTAGGGCTTGTGTGATCAACTTATACTGGCGACGTACCGGGTAAAAATTTACGCAGCAGAACAGCACCAGAGCATCAAAAAACCAGGTGTACTCGGCCAGGCTCAGCACAAAAGCCAGCACCACCAGAAAAGGCAGGGTTAACACCACAATACCCAGCGTACCACTAATATAATGCTGCGATAGCGGTGCGGAGGGAGCCGGACAGACCCTAACTGCCAGATTCGTTACCAGCATCCTATAGAGTGTCATAGGATGCGTTTGAGACGGTATCCGCCACACCCGATCAAGCAGGATCACGCTGAGTGTAATGATCAATGACAGTGTGATGGGGGGCGGCAAGGCAATCATCGGGCTGAATCAGGCGCCGGATGTGCGGTCGGTCATGACTTTTATCATTCCCATCACCAGCTCTGCGGAGTGCTTTGCTGCGGTCTCCAGGTAAGCATTGAAGGAAACCGTAGAGGTTTTGCCGGCGATATCTGAAAGTGAGCGGATCACCAGAAACGGCGTGCCTAACATGTGGCTGGTCTGAGCAATGGCGGCCCCTTCCATCTCCGATGCGCTGATGGCAGGAAAGGCTTCACGCAGCCGTGCGGCTGCTTCATCTGTACCGATGAATGAGTCACCGGTGCAAATCAGGCCGCGGATTGTTTTTACATGCAACGTACTGGCGGCAGCTTGTTCTGCTGCGGTAATGAGTTGCTCATCACACTCAAAGATAGTTGGCATACCAACACACTGGCCTGGTTCATAACCGAAGTGCGTAATGTCCACATCATGGTGTTGAACGCCATTGCCAATAACAATGTCGCCAATCTCAAGGCTGGTATCAAAGCCGCCCGCTGAGCCGGTATTAACCACGAAATCCGGTTCAAATGACTGGATAAGAATGGTAGTGGCGACTGCGGCGGCTACCTTGCCGATACCACATTTTACCAGTACCACATCAACGCCGTGCAGGGTGCCGGTGTAGAAAGTCAGGTGAGCGATTTCCTTTGTTTGTAACTGGTCGAGAGATTCTTTTAACAGGGCGACTTCCTGGTCCATGGCGCCAAGGATACCAATTTTCATAATCTGCCTTTAAATTGCTTATTTAACTGGGAAATGAGTGCGCAGGATTTACTGATGCACTACTATATACGCTAGGGACGAAGTGTAATATGAATGTGTTATCGGGTACACAAGGATTCGCTAAAGGAAGGTCAATCGGCACCATAGCCTCGCATTGGTCTGTAATGGTATTTTGATTTGGTTGTTTTCAAACCTATGAACGCAAATTTTAACCACAAATTGACTGCTGCCTTGTTCTGTAGTTGTCTGATGGTTTTACCGGCGGCACTGGCAAGCAATGAAAAACTGGAAATCTCCGGTTTTGGCCGGGTGGTAGCCGGGTTTACTGATGATCCTGATGTGTCTTTCGAAGGCTACGAGAATGAACTATCGCTTAAGGAACAGACGCTGCTTGCGTTACAGGTGGATTATCATTTACTGGAAAACGTTTCGATAACCTCACAACTACTGGCACACACTAACAGTGAGCGTGACTCCGGGGTTGAGTGGTTGTACGTCAGCTATATACCACACAATAACTGGCTGGTAAAAGGCGGCCGGATGAGAACCCCGTTTTATCATTACAGTGACGTCATCGATGTGGGGTTTGCTTATCCATGGATTTCACCGCCGCAGCAACTCTACAGTGCCTTTTTATTTAATCAGTACGATGGTGCCAGCGTCATCCATAACTTTGCGATGGGAAACTTCAGTGGTTCAGTTGAAGGCTATTACGGCTCTTTTAATGGTGATACCCAGTTTCAGGAACGTCGCTATGCCACCGATATTGATGGCCTGACCGGGCTTGTTTTCAGCGGCGTTTACAACGCTAATTTGCGTTTCAGAGCATCTTATACCACCGCCGATTTTCGTGTGAATCTGGCCGAAATCTCCGCGTTTGCCGATCAACTCCGTAGCTTTGGCTTTGTTGCAAGTGCCGACTCTCTGACTATGGAAGGTGAGTTTGATATTTACCAGCTGGGGTTGGCACTGGATGAACTCGACTATAACCTTGCCTGGGAATGGATGAAAATTGAATCTGATACCGTACTGGCGCCGAATATTGAAAGTTATTATGTGCAGGGCGGACTGGTGTTCCAGCCATTTACCGTACACCTGACTTACGCCGACATGGCAACTAATCCGCAGTCAGCGGCAACCGACATTCCGCTGGGCCTGGCACCGGACCTTGATCAACTTTATTACGCCTATCAGACTGTCTTTGCCAGAACCCAGGCTGCGGACCTGGAAAGCGTAACGCTTGGTGTGCGCTGGGATGCCGGGGTGAGGGTGGCATTTAAAGCCGAGGTAACCCATTACCGGGGAGCCCTGGGGATTTCAACCTTTGAGGCGTTGAATGACAGAGAAGCCTTCGATGAGCGGGTGAACCTCTATCAAGTGGGTATGGAGTTCGTCTTCTGATGCAAATAACACATCTTCTCAGACCGCTGTTAATGGTTTCCGTGTTCGGGCTGTACGCTGTAAACGCCCCGGCGCAGGAGCACGACATTATGGTAGTCGCCAACATCGACAACCAGAAAGTAAAACTGGACAAGGTCGACATCCGCAACCTGTTTATGGGTAATGCCAGCGATGTGGTGCTTGAACCGGTGTCGCTGCCACCACAAACGCTTGCCAGAGCGGTATTTAACACCAAGATAATCGGTTTAACCGAGTCGCGGATCCAATCGTACTGGTCGCAGATGCGTTTTAGTGGGCGCTCTCGTCCGCCCAGGGAAATATCGACGGTGGATGAATTAATTAGTTATGTATCCAGTCATAAGGACACAGTGGCGTTTGTGCCGGCCAGTGCTAATATCCCCGCTCATCTCACCGTGGTATATTCAACGGCAAAGATGTAAAAAATAACCGCATTATAAAATGCAAAAAGGGCCCGCCGGGCCCTTTTCATTATTCCTGACATTACGCAGCGACTCATATTACGCCGCAACCTGTTCGCCTCCAGGCTGGCGACTGGAACGCAGCGGCCGGGTAGGGCGCGTTGGCTGTGGAGGATTCATTTTGCTGGCGGCCAGTTTGGCCTGCTGTTTGCGCAGTGGGATCAACTTGGTTTCCACGCACTCTTTGACCTCATCTACCGAGTAACCGGATTTCACCTTGAAGCGGGCGTGGGGAATGCCGGCCGCATCCAGGGCGCCAGACACAAACCAGTCGCGCTGGGTTTTGTAACCATCTTTACCTTGCTTGTGGACCAAATCAATGGCCAGTACCGGTGTCATGTCGTCGCGACGACATAGCACAAAGTCGAGTTGCTTACTGCCGGCGCGCAGCAGTGCATGGCGAGCCTGACGTTTATTGGTGCTGTCTCTTACTGCCAGCAAGTCGTTAAGGCGAACCCGTGAGACAATTCTGAATTCACGGCCAACGGCCTGTTCCAGCAAATTGATAAAGGTATGCTCTACCTGAGTAAAAAGCTGTTGTTTTTTACGAAAGGGAAAACTCATACCGTGATCAGAGAGTTTAAGTGCACCAACAGTGACAACTATCAGCAGCATAAACAAAATAATGGCAAGTTCCATACGCTTCCTCAACAATTCAATGCGCACGAGTGTCAATAAAATGACATACCCGGGCGGCAGGACAAACTTGTCAGAGAAATTGCAAAGGCGGTGCCAGTTATTCGAAACACTGGCAAGCGAGGGAAATAAAAATTAGTCGTTGGTCAGACTGGCCAGAGGATCGGGTGTTTCTGAACCCAGCACCAGGATATCTACCTGAGCGCCATCACCATCGGGTGACACCACCACGCGTACATTCTGCGCATCATTGACCAGCAACACATGTTTGTTGTGTTCGCCTTTAAGTGACAAGTCTGGCATCAGCGCCAGATAGAAAGCCACAATGGCGTCGGGTGTATCACCAATAAAGTAAACCATGGAGGCCGGCATTTCAGTGTCAAAAGGCTGACACTGCCTGGCGTCCTCGTGAATTTTGACGGCAAAAAACTCAGTCGGACAGCTAGTGATTTGTGGCTGTGACTGCGGAGCCGTGGTGGCCATTGAGTCGGTTGCCATCAGCGACGAAGCCATCACCATCAGGCTGGTTACCAGAATGAGTTTACGCGGCGTGAATTTCATAGTCTGACATTTACTTTTATACATACTGTTACTATAGGAGAGCTCTTAACGCTAAGCAATTGCAATGGCCTCAATTAAAGTATTGCAAAGGGACAATAAGTATAATTCCCGATGCGATGCACAGGTTGTTGAGCCTCAACGCCTGTCGACCATCATTCCTCATGTTGTTGCTGACACTTAGAGCATATTTGTTACGTTTTGTGGTTAATAAGCTCTACATTGTCCGTTACGCTTTCGGCTAATAAAGAAACCAACACTTGTGCGAATCACATTAATACGGCTGAGCAGAGCGACTATGTGAAGGCTTTCCATACTACTTACCATAATGCACAATACCCCAGTGCAATTCACTTCAGCATGTTCAATTATGGGCGTGTTCTTCAGTCCGCGGCAGTGATTGCTGCCGTGGGTGGACAAGAGGTATGACATAATGCCAGACAAAACTGCTTCAATTACCACTCTGAATGACATGGCGGCCTGCGCCGATTATTCTTTTTTAGCGTCTCTCAAGGCAGACCCCCAGGCTACATCCGATGGTAATGATCATCAGCCGCGGCAAGTGTTCAGTGGTCATTATGTGCCGGTATTGCCAACGCCATTAAAAGCGCCTGCTTATGTTGCGCACAGCCACTCCCTGTTTCGCGAGCTGGGTCTGGATGACGAGCTGGCAGTCACCGAAGAGTTTGTTCGCTTCTTCTCCGGTGACCTCTCTCAGGCCCCTGAGCCTCTGCGTAAGACCGGTTGGGCAACGGGCTATGCTCTGTCTATCTACGGCACTGAATATACCCAGCAATGCCCCTTTGGCACTGGCAATGGCTATGGGGATGGCAGGGCGATGTCGGTATTTGAGGGACTGTTTAACGGCAAGCGCTGGGAGATGCAACTTAAGGGCGGTGGGCGTACGCCTTATTGTCGGGGCGCAGACGGACGTGCAGTATTACGTTCCAGTGTCAGGGAGTTTCTGGCCCAGGAGCATATGCATAGTCTCGGTATTCCTACTTCTCGTTCTCTCAGTTTGGTCATGTCGTATTCTGAAACCGTTGACCGGCCGTGGTATTACGAAGGATCGTCGTCTTTTGAGCCCGAAGTGATGGTGGCCAACCCGGTGGCTATTACCACGCGCGTAGCACCGTCGTTTATTCGAGTGGGTCAGCTGGAGCTGTTTGCTCGTCGGGCACCCAGTCAACATCATCCCGAGGCTATTGCTGAATTACACGCACTGGTAAGCCATTTGATAGAGCGCGAGTACTCTCTTGAAATAGACACCAGCCTGACATTGCCAGAACAGATCATACAACTGGCCGAAATCTTCCAGGAGCGTCTCACTTCGCTGGTAGCGAACTGGATCCGGGTTGGCTATTGTCAGGGCAACTTTAACAGTGACAACTGCGCCGCCGGTGGTTTTACCCTGGACTATGGTCCTTTCGGGTTCTGCGAATTGTTTGATCCCGTTTATCAGCCCTGGACGGGCGGAGGCCGGCATTTTTCCTTCTTTAATCAAAGCGCAGCTGCCGAGAAGAACTTTATGATGTTCTGCGGGGCACTGGCACCGCTGCTTCAGGACGAACCAGACCGGGTTTATGAGCTGGAAGCTATCCGCGCTGGCTTTGCTACCATGATGGAAAGTAAATTAGCCGGCATGTGGGCGTCTAAGCTGGGCCTTAAAGCTTACAAGCCTGAGTTGGTAATGGCGTTGCTCAAACTTATGGTGCGTACGTCAGTGGACTACACCATGCTGTTTCGGGAGCTGTGTCAGCTGCCCGATGAGGTTACAGCGATAACAAAGTGTTTCTATCAGCCGGTGGATGAGGCACTGCAACAGCAGTGGAATGAATGGTTGAAGAGTTGGCATCAACATCTCGACGACCGCATGAGTCATGCTGAAATCACCACCAGAATGAAAGGGGTAAACCCCAAATACACCTGGCGGGAATGGTTGGTAGTCCCGGCCTATAAACAGGCTGAAAAGGGCGACTTCACTTTATTAAGGGAACTGCAGAAAGTGTTATCCGCCCCTTATGAGGAGCAGTCTGAAAACGTTGAGGCAAGTTATTATCGCCTGCGTCCTGCTGAATATTTTGATGCTGGCGGCGTTTCGCATTACAGTTGTTCTTCGTGAGTAGCTAAGCCCAGACAAAAAAATGGAGCCCTTAGGCTCCATTTTTGTTTAGCTTGTTGTCAGGCTATATCAGGCACCGATGTAGTCGAGGATACCATCGGCGGCTTTACGGCCTTCGTCAATAGCGGTTACCACCAGATCACTACCGCGAACCATATCGCCACCGGCGAAGATTTTCGGATTAGATGTCTGATAAGCGAACTGGCCTTTTGCCGGCGCGCGAACGCGGCCTTTTTCGTCCAGAATAATACCGTAGTCTGCAAACCATGGTGCCGGGCTTGGCTGGAAACCAAAAGCGATAATGACCGCGTCTGCTTCCTGAACAAACTCAGAGCCTTCCACAACAACCGGGCGACGACGCCCTGCTGCATCAGGCTCACCCATCTCGGTGCGCACTAGCTTAACGCCTATGGCTTTACCGGTTTCATCCACAGCAATGTCGAGTGGCTGGACGTTAAATTCAAATTCAACGCCTTCTTCCCGGGCATTCACCACTTCACGGCGTGAGCCGGGCATGCTTGCCTCATCACGACGGTAAGCACAGGTTACCTGCGCAGCACCCTGACGAATTGAGGTTCGTACGCAGTCCATGGTGGTATCACCACCACCCAGTACGACAACCTTTTTGCCTTTCATATCAATAAAGTCGGCGGCGTCTTTTTCCAGACCCATGACCCGATTGGTATTTGAGATCAAGAATGGCAGGGCTTCGTAAACACCGTCGGCGCCTTCGTTATCGAAGCCACCTTTCATTGACTTGTAAGTACCCATACCCAGAAACACGGCATCGTACTGGTCAATAAGATCCTGAAACGGTACGTCCTTACCAATTTCGGTATTCATTACAAACTCGACACCCATCTCGGTAAAGATTTCGCGACGCAGTTTAATTACGTCTTTTTCCAGTTTAAAAGACGGAATACCGAAGGTCAGCAGACCACCAATTTCTTCGTATTTATCAAATACCACAGGCTTTACGCCGTTACGCACCAGAATGTCTGCGCAGGCAAGGCCAGCCGGGCCTGCACCTACGATAGCCACTTTCTTATCGGTCCAGGTAACGCCGCTCATATCCGGACGCCAACCCATTTTAAAGGCGGTGTCGGTAATGTGTTTTTCGATAGAACCAATGGTTACCGCACCAAACTCATCGTTTAAGGTACAGTCACCTTCACACAGACGATCCTGCGGGCAAACCCGGCCACACACTTCCGGTAAACTGTTGGTTTGGTGAGACAGCTCGGCAGCCTCAATAAATTTACCTTCGTTAGCCAGTGCCAGCCACTGAGGAATATAATTATGTACCGGGCACTTCCATTCACAGTATGGGTTACCACAGTCCAGGCAGCGATCTGCCTGGCCTTCTGCCTGTGAGTTAGTCAGAGGATGATAGATCTCAGCAAAGCCGTTTTTACGATCCATTATCGGCTTCTTCGGCGGATCAATCCTTTCTACGTCAATAAATTGATATACATTCTTAGCCATTATCTTCTAACCCCTCTATTGCGCCTGAATGCGCAGTTCCGCGCTGGAACGACTAATATGGCCCAACAGATTTTTCACATCACTGGTTTTTGGTTTAACCAGCTTAAAGCGTTTCATGGTATTGGCGAAATCGTGCAGCAGATCCAGAGAGAACTGGCTGCCGGTTTCTTCATAGTGCTGGTTGATCAGGCCACGTAAATGCTCGGCCAGGATGACTTTATCGTCGATATCCAGTACTTCAACCAACTCCTGGTTAACACGGCTGTTCAGATCGCCCTGCTCATCATAAAGATAAGCGAAACCACCTGTCATACCGGCACCAAAGTTAATACCTACCGGACCCAGTACCGCCACAATACCACCGGTCATGTACTCACAACCGTTGTCGCCAACACCTTCTACCACCGCAATCGCACCAGAGTTACGAACACCGAAGCGTTCACCGGCACGGCCAGCGGCAAACAGCTTACCGCCGGTTGCGCCGTACAGACAGGTGTTACCCATAATGGCACTTTCGTGGGCATTGAATTCGCCTTTGCGTGGCGGATAGATAACCAGTTTACCGCCAGTCATGCCTTTACCCACGTAATCGTTGGCGTCGCCTTCGATATACATGTTCAGACCACCGGCATTCCAGACACCGAAGCTCTGACCCGCGGTACCTTTAAAGGTAACGGTGATGGGCATTTCTTCCATGTCGTGGTTGCCGTAATGTTTGGCGATTTCACCAGACAGTAATGCTCCAACAGAACGGTCGGTATTGCGGATTGGATAACTTAAGTTAATACCACAACCTTTAACAACGGCTTCTTTGGCATCCTTAAGCATTTTTGCGTTAAGTACTCCTTTATCGAGCGGCGCGTTGGTTGTTTGAGAGCAGAACAAACGGGTGTGTTCACCAGCAACCGGTTTGGCCAGAATGGGTGACAGGTCCAGTTTGTTTTGCTTAGCGGTATAACCATCCAGCAGTTCCAGTAATTCAGTGCGGCCGATCAGCTCGTCGAACTTACGAACGCCCATGGAAGCCATGATTTCACGGACTTCCTGCGCCACAAACTTAAAGTAGTTCATGACCATTTCTGGCAGGCCAATAAAGTGGTCGCTGCGCAGTTTATCATCCTGAGTTGCTACGCCGGTTGCACAGTTATTGAGGTGACAAATCCGCAGGTATTTACACCCTAAGGCAACCATTGGGCCCGTGCCGAAACCAAAGCTCTCCGCGCCAAGAATCGCGGCTTTGATTACGTCAAGGCCAGTTTTCAGACCACCATCGGTTTGCACCCGTACTTTATGGCGCAGGCCATTCTCAACCAATGCCTGCTGTGTTTCAGACAGACCCAGTTCGAACGGGCTACCGGCATATTTTACTGACGTTAACGGGCTGGCACCGGTGCCGCCGTCGTAGCCAGAAATTGTGATGAGGTCGGCATAGGCTTTAGCAACACCGGTTGCGATGGTGCCTACACCTGGCTCAGAAACCAGTTTCACTGAAATAAGTGCGGTTGGGTTCACTTGCTTCAGATCGAAGATTAACTGAGCTAAATCTTCAATAGAGTAAATATCGTGGTGCGGTGGTGGCGAAATCAGGGTTACGCCTGGCACCGAGAAACGCAGCTGCGCGATATACTTATTGACTTTATCGCCTGGTAACTGACCACCTTCACCCGGTTTTGCACCCTGTGCAACTTTGATTTGGATGACATTGGCATTCACCAGATAATGTGGTGTAACCCCAAAACGGCCTGAGGCAACCTGCTTGATCTTAGAGTTCTTTTCGGTGTTGAAGCGTTTCGGATCTTCACCACCTTCACCGGAGTTTGACTGACCGCCTAACCGGTTCATGGCAATTGCCAGTGCCTCGTGGGCTTCCGGGCTCAGTGCACCGATAGACATTGCTGCGGTATCAAAGCGCGGGAACAGATTTTCTGCTGATTCAACTTCGTTGATATCCACAGCTTCACCCGCTGGCAGCACTTTCATTAAGTCGCGCAGATGAGACGGGGAACGTTCATTAACCAGTGCTGCGTATTGCTGGTAATCGGCATATTCACCGCTAACCACAGCTTTCTGCAGGGTTTTTACGACATCCGGGTTGTACGCATGGTATTCGCCATCGTGAACATACTTAAGTAAGCCACCATGGGACATTTTCTTGCGCTTTAACCAGGCAACGCGTGACAGATTAATGGCGTCCTGCTGGAAGTCGTCAAAAGACGCGCCTTCAATTCTGGAGGTAACCCCTTTAAAGCACATTTGCATCACGTCATGGCTGATACCGATGGCTTCAAACAGTTTCGAGCTACGGTAGCTCGCCACGGTACTGATACCCATCTTCGACATGATCTTATACAGGCCTTTATTGATACCTTTACGGTAGTTCAAGACTGCCTGCATAGCGGTTACGTCGAGCTCGCCTTTTTCGCACAGCTGTTCGATGGTTTCATAAGCCAGGAACGGATAAACCGCGGTAGCGCCTAAACCAATCAGTACGGCGAAGTGATGCGGGTCACGGGCAGAAGCAGTTTCTACCACGATGTTAGCGTCACAACGTAACTGCTGGTCTACTAAGCGGCGGTGTACTGCACCAACGGCCATCGCGGCAGGGATAGGCAGCTTGTTTGGCTTGATGTTACGGTCTGACAGCACTACAAAAGCGGCGCGTTTTTGTTTCACCAGGTACTCTACCTCGTGGCACACACGCTCAATGGCTTTCTTCAGGCCTTCATCCTGTGAATACTGCAGATCAATAACTTCTGAATAATAGTGTTCAGGATTGAATTCACGTAACTGTTTTAAATCGGTGTACATCAGAATAGGCGATTTAAATAATACGCGATCGGCGTAACCACTGGTTTCGCTGAACACGTTTTGCTCACGACCAATACAGGTCGCCAGTGACATTACGTGGTTTTCCCGCAGCGGATCGATAGGCGGGTTAGTCACCTGCGCAAACTGCTGACGGAAATAATCGTACAGGGTACGGTGTTTGGAAGATAACACTGCCATTGGCGTGTCATCACCCATTGAGCCAACGGCTTCCTGACCGTCTTTACCGAGTACCTTAATAACCTGATGGATTTCTTCGTAGCTGTAGTTAAACAGCTTGTGATACACCGCCATGGTATCGTCGTTGAATACCCGCTGACCAATCAGTGAAGCATCCATATTTTCAATCGGCGTTAACGAGCGGATGTTTTTCTCAATCCACTCATGGTAGGGGTGACGGTCTTTCAACTCGTCATCAATTTCAGTTGAACGCCAGATTTTACCGTTATAAGTATCGACTGCGAGCATTTCGCCCGGACCAACACGGCCTTTTTCTACTACGTCTTCAGGCTCGTAGTCCCAGATACCAATTTCTGAGGCCAGGGTAATAAAACCGTTTTTGGTCAGCACATAACGCGCCGGGCGCAGACCGTTACGGTCGAGGTTACAGGCAACGTGACGACCGTTGGTCATTACGATACCGGCAGGACCATCCCAGGGTTCCATGTGCATTGAGTTAAACTCGTAGAATGCACGCAGTTTCGGATCCATGGTGTCATTGTTCTGATACGCTGGTGGCACCAGTAAGCGCATGGCACGGAACAAGTCCATACCACCGGCCAGGAACAGTTCCAGCATGTTATCCAGTGACGAAGAGTCAGAACCTTCAGTGTTAACAAAAGGAGCCGCGTCTTTCAGATCCGGGATCAGTGGCGTAGCGAATTTACCGGTACGGGCCATTGCCCAGTCGCGGTTACCTTTAATGGTATTAATTTCACCGTTGTGTGCCAGATAGCGGAAAGGCTGTGCCAGTGGCCATTTAGGCAATGTGTTGGTAGAAAAGCGCTGGTGGAATACACAGATGCTGCTTTTCAGATTTTCATCGGCGAGATCTTTATAGAAGGCTGGTAAGTCTTTAGGCATTACCAGACCTTTATAAATGGTTACCAGGCCAGACAGGCAGGCAACATAAAAGTCAGGGTCGTTTTCGAGGCGTTTTTCTACCCGACGACGCACCATAAATAAACGGCGCTCAAGGTCACGCTTACGCCAGCCGGCCGGTGCATTAACAAATACCTGTTCGATTTGTGGTACACCAGTTAATGCCAGTTCGCCCAGTACGTCGTGATTAACCGGCACTTCACGCCAGCCAACAACATCAAGGGTTTCTTTTTGCAACTCTTCGTTAACGACTTCCCGCGCAGCTTGCGCCAGTGTTTCGTCCTGATTAAGGAAAATCATTCCCACAGCATATTTTTTGCTGAGCTTCCAGCCATGCTGTTCTGCGATCATGCGGAAAAAGGCATCGGGCTTTTGTAATAGCAGACCACAACCGTCACCGGTTTTGCCGTCTGCGGCAATGCCGCCACGATGTTGCATGCGGTCAAGCCCTTCAATAGCAGTAGTTACCAGCTTATGGCTGGCCTCACCTTCTATGTGGGCAATCAAACCAAATCCACAGTTATCCCGTGAATCGTTGGGATTATATAAACTCATTCTCTTAACTCCTTAAACCTTAGACTGGGCAAGGTATGCGCTGCATTTTTGGCCAGAAGTGGCTTTGCAACGTCGTAACAACGCGTAATGAACTGAAAAATATAGAAAAATCAGTCTGCGCCGGTTTGTCGTTAATTATTATTAGTGGATACCAGTCATGTACCGCATTTTTATGCACTATTGCCAAGCGGGCCGTACAAAATACCGATATTGATTCCTAAAATCAATCGGAATGTGTGGGCCGGGTTTTATGAAATCGTATACAATCTTTGTTGTATATAAATATCAATAGCTTAGGTCTATTCTTGGACGCAAAAAAAATCGAAAAAAAATACTCAAGCGTAGCTGGGAAACCATTATCCGGCTTATATGCCTACAACTTAAGTTGCATAAAAAGTCGTATTATTTGGGTATTTACCCAGTTTTCGCAAGCAACGATGAATGTTTATTTTAAATTAATCCGGCTGCTTCATAGACAGCAGTGAACAAGGCTACCGCATCAGTCTTACCAGGTGGTGTCCGCTGTGCGGTTGGATTGAACCTATTATAAAGGCAGGCTTGGAACCCATTAAACCAATAATTACTGCAAAAGCCCAGTGTTGCATAGACAATTATTGCAGGGGAATAAAGGTAAACAGTTACTGTAAGGCTATTTTATCGGCTTTTCGCCGCGCAGTAACCTATGCGAATGTCGCTAAGACCTGCTAGGATAGCGGCACTAAACAACGAAGTATTTCAGTTATGCATCAAGAAACTCCGAATGATTCCTGGGCGATACGTTTTGCGCAGTTTGTAGAGCGCTTTGGCACTATTAAGCTAAGTGTATTGTTTGTCGTATTAACGCTGGCATTTACGGTGGGCGGCTCTTATGTCATCCGCGTGAGCCTTGGTAGTGACGTACAGCCTGATGACTTTATCAGCGCCGTTATCCTTACCATGTTGTCGGCGCCCTGGGTGTTGTACTTCTTCAGTGAACTGGTAAAGCAACTGGAACATTCGCGAACGAATTTAAAAGAAGTGGTCAGCCAGCTCGAACACCTGCGTGAAGAAGATGTGTTTCTCAACCGCGAACTGCAAAACAATATCCGTCAGCTCAACCATGAAATAGAACAACGTAAACACGCCCAGGAAGAACGGGAAACGGTGTTTAAGGAACTGGAAAAAGAAATCCAGGATAAGTCGGAGAAAGAGGCCCAGGCTCGACGCCTGTCCACGTTGCTACGCTCTATCATTGATGCCTCGCCTGATCTGATCTATTACCGTAACGAAGAAGGGCGCTTTGCCGGCTGTAACCGGGTTGCCGAACAGATGACCGGGAAAACCGAGAAAGAGCTGCTCGGTTTAACGCCGCACGATGTCTATGAAGAAGATCTGGCCCGCCAGGTAGTGGCCAGTGATCATGAAGTACTGGAAGCCAATGCCAGTATTACCGAAGAATTGTGGTTACGTTTTGCTGATGGTCGCCGTCGTTGCTTTGAAATGCGCAAGGTGCCGTTTTTCGATCATGATGGTACCCGTTTGGGCCTCCTCGCGTTTGGCCGTGATATGACAGAACGTAAACAGGCGGAAAGTGCGGCAGCTAAAGCCAGTACCGACAAAACCCGTTTTATTGCCACCATCAGCCACGAACTGCGAACGCCGCTTAACGGCATTGTAGGGTTAAGCCGTATGCTGCGCGATACTGAGCTTAACGAAGAACAGTGGAGCTGGGTGAGCACCATTTATGCCAGTGCGATTACGCTGGGCAATATTTTCAACGATATAATTGATTTGGATAAGCTCGACCGCGATAAGCTGGAACTCTCGCTTAAAACAGTATCACTGCGCGACTTCACCGACGAACTGAGCTCGATTATTCGTTTACTGGCAAAAGACAAATCGCTGGAGCTGATCACTAATATCGTTGAACCGTTACCTAAACAAGTGGAAGTAGACGGTACGCGGTTACGTCAGATCCTGTGGAACATTCTGTTCAACGCCGTCAAGTTCACCCAGAAAGGGCACGTGTCGCTCACCGTTTCGGCCACCCGTCCGGATAACGATATCTCGCTGGTAACCTATGTCATTGAAGATACCGGTGTGGGGATTCCGGACAGTGAAATCGATAAGATCTTTGCCATGTACTATCAGGTGGATCATCCTGACCATCAATCGGCTACCGGCACCGGGATCGGGCTGGCAATTTGTAAGCAGATGGTTGATTTGATGCACGGTGATATCCGGGTTGAGAGCGAGCAGGGCAAGGGCACTCGCTTTATCGTTGAACTGCCGTTACAGGTTTCCAGCCGTCCGATGCAGGTGGCACAATTACAGGTAACCGGGCTCAATATTCTGCTGGTTGAAGACATTGAGCTTAACGTAATGGTCGCCAAGGCATTGCTGGAGAAGTTAGGCCAGCATGTGGATGTGGCCATGACCGGTCAGGAAGCCATCGATAAGGCAAGAGAAACTACCTACGACCTTATTTTGCTGGATATTCAGTTGCCGGATATGAACGGCTTTGATGTGGCAGCCACACTGCACGAGGAAGATCTGGTTATGCAAACGCCAATCGTGGCGCTTACCGCAAATGTGATTAAAAAGCGCGAAGAATATCTGCAAAACGGAATGGACGACGTGATAGCGAAACCGGTTAAGAAGAGCCGGGTGGTTGAAGTACTCAACATGCTGTTTGCCGAATCTGAGGTGGATCAGCCGGCCCCTGAAGCGCCGCCACGTAAGAAGCTCGACAGCAGTAAACTGCTGACCAATATTCTGGACATGGAGTTGCTACAGATGCTGGTGGATACCATTGGCGAAGACATGGTGCGCGCCAGTGTGAAAGTATTCCACGAAAAAATGCCCGAATATATGGAAATTCTACAATTGAGCTTAAGCGCCGACGAAAAATCGGAAGTGTGCGCTCAGGCCCATAAAATCAAGGGAGCAGCCAGCTCTGTTGGCCTGGCAAGGGTGCAACGAATCGCCAATCAAATACAGCAGGGCGACCACCCTGCCTGGTGGCAAAATGTGCATGACTGGGTAGAGGAGCTGCAAATGGCGGTACCTCACGACATGGAAAAACTGCACGACTGGTTAAAAGAGCAAACCATCGACGATTGATACGATCAATTACAAGGATGCGATATGAAAAGGATTGGGTTTGTTATCTTGTTACTAACCTCGTTTGCCGGTCACTGTGCCGAGCGTCTGCGGGCCGAAGCGGGTATTGGCTGGGAGTACGGCGTTATCGGCTCCCAGGTAGCCTTGCAAACGCCATTTGAACCGTTAGAAATATTCGCCACCGTGGGAGTTGATGGGTCATCTGAAGCCGGTGGGTCTTTTCGCGGCGGCATGGGGGCAAGTGTTTTTCTCAATAAGTACTTCGCAGTCAGTGCCTATGGCGGGATGAATTCCACCAGCAACGCGTACAGCGGAGATATTGATCATGAATTTGGTGGCTCCACAGGCATTAAAATCTACTTTGCGGGTAAAAATAAGCCTGGCATCGTGCTGGGTGCGAGCTATCTGTATGACGGTGAGGACTGGCAGCCACTGGCCTCAATCGCTTACCGTTTTTAAGCTTGTTGTTGCTGCTGATTAATCAGTGAATTCAACCAGGTTTTGGCGTCGTCGGCAGAATCAAAAAATGCCACTTCATGGCCTGGCATCTCGTAAATCGATTCAAACTGGTGCTTTGACAACAACGGCGAGTTTACGTCTTGAAACACCACTGCCGTGGCCACCCGGCCGAGGTTAATTTCTTTTTTAATTTGCTTGCGAAGTAACGCGAATGCTTCGGGCACGTATACGGCCTCGCCACGAAAAATGGCCAGCACGCCCCAGGGGGAGCCATACATTGCGCGCAGGTTCTGCATGATCTTATCGTCAGATAAGTGCAGTGACTCTGCATTCCAGGGGCCTTCACCATTTAACGCAATCAGTCTGCCGTCAATGGCAACACTCAGAGAGCCGTGTTTATTAAATTTACCTGCCATATTCCATCTCCAGGTATGTCCATCTCCACTACGCTGATGAATGGTTATTGTGCGCTTTAAAAAAGCAGATTGCCAGTGTTGTAAAAGAAAAGGGGTGACCAGCCCATGCCCAATAGTAGCTGGCCACCCAGAGAAATCATAAGCGTCGCTGGGCACGGGTTACGTACACAGCGGGTTCGCTAAAGCTAAACCTGAGGCTCGGGGATATGCACGCGACCTTCCATCAGAATTCGCGCTGAACGGCTCATCACCGCTTTGGTGGCAGTCCATTTGCTGTTAACTAACGCCGCTTCTGCGCCAACACCCAGAGTGCCAGATGGGTGGCCAAACACTACGTTAGAGCGATCTACACCGCCGGCTGCATCATTCACCAGGGTGCCGGGAATAGCTGCTGCAGTGGCAATCGCTACGGCCGCCGTGCCCATCATGGCGTGGTGCAGTTTGCCCATGGATAGGGCGCGTACCAGTACATCAATGTCGTCAATCTCAATAAGCTTGCCGCTTGATGAGGTATATTCTTTAGGAGGTGCCACAAACGCGATTTTAGGCGTATGCTGGCGACCGGCTGCCTCGCTGACGGTGCTTATCAGGCCCATTTTTACCGCGCCGTGGGCGCGCAGGGATTCAAATTTAGCCAGTGCTATAGGGTCGCTGTTTATGTCGTCCTGCAACTCGGTACCCGTGTAACCGATATCCGCCGCATTAACAAAAATCGTTGGGATGCCGGCGTTGATCATAGTGGCTTTCAGGGTGCCAAACTCCGGTGTGGTGAGTTCATCCACCAGGTTACCAGTGGGGAACATATCACCTTCGCCATCGGCCGGATCCATAAATTCCACTTTTACTTCGGCAGCCGGGAAAGTAACGCCGTCGAGCTCGAAGTTACCGGTTTCCTGCACCTCGCCGTTGGTAATGGGCACATGGACGTTAATGGCTTTGCTGATATTCACCTGCCAGACACGAACCACAACAACGCCGTTGTCCGGAATACGCGCAGCATCCACCAAACCATTGTTTACCGCAAAAGCGCCTACCGCAGCGGTTAAGTTACCGCAGTTACCGCTCCAGTCCACAAAGGCTTTGTCGATAGACACCTGACCAAACAGGTAATCCACATCGTACCCTTCATGCTCACTTTTACTCAGAATAACGGTTTTGCTGGTACTAGAGGTGGCGCCGCCCATGCCGTCGGTTTGTTTGCCGTACGGGTCCGGACTGCCAATCACTCGCAATAGCATAGCGTCGCGATAAGCGCCGGGTTGTTGCGCTGCCTCAGGTAAGTCGGCCAGATTAAAAAACACGCCTTTACTGGTACCGCCACGCATATAGGTGGCCGGAATTTTTATTTGTGGTGCAAAAGCCATGAGTCTCTCACTAAAAGGTTGTTAACTGCTAAAGGGGGCGCATTGCCCCCTGCTATCAGATTAGTTTGCTTCGGCTTCCAGGAAGTCCTTGGCAAAACGCTGAAGTACACCGCCAGCAGAATAAATGGAAACCTCTTCAAAGGTATCCAGGCGACTGGTTACCGGTACTTCAACGGTTTCGCCATTGGCACGATGGATCACCAGCGTAAGAGTGTTGCCTGGGGTGTGTTCACCAATGACATCAAACGTTTCAGTACCGTCGAGCTTCAACGTCTTGCGGGTAGTGCCCGGCTTAAACTCAAGCGGTAATACGCCCATACCAATCAGGTTGGTACGGTGAATTCGCTCAAAGCCTTCCGCCACTATGGCTTCTACGCCGGCTAAACGCACCCCTTTTGCCGCCCAGTCACGAGACGAGCCCTGACCGTAGTCGGCACCGGCGATGATAATTAGCGGTTGCTTACGTTCCATGTAGGTTTCGATGGCTTCCCACATGCGGGTGACTTTACCTTCAGGCTCGATACGCGCCAGTGAGCCTTGTTTCACTTCACCGTTTTCAAGGACCATCTCGTTGAAAATCTTAGGGTTTGCCAACGTTGCTCGCTGAGCTGTCAGGTGATCACCGCGGTGGGTGGCGTAAGAGTTGAAGTCCTCTTCCGGCAGGCCCATCTTGGCCAGGTACTCACCGGCAGCACTCGACGCCAGAATCGCGTTCGACGGCGATAAATGGTCAGTGGTGATGTTGTCGGGCAAGATAGCCAGCGGACGCATCCCTGTTAAGGTACGCTCGGCGGCCAGAGCGCCTTCCCAGTACGGCGGACGACGGATATAGGTGCTCATTTCACGCCACTCGTAAAGCGGATCGATGTCGTCACCGTAGTCAACCGAGAGGTCAAACATTGGCTCATAGACTTTGTTGAACTGCTCAGGCTTTACAGAGGCTTTCACTACTGCATCGATCTCTTCGTCTGTCGGCCAGATGTCCTTCAGGGTAACCGGATTGCCGTCCTGATCGTGGCCCAGTACGTCTTTCTCGATATCAAATCGTACGGTACCGGCAATCGCGTAGGCCACTACCAACGGTGGCGAGGCCAGGAAAGCCTGCTTGGCGTAAGGATGGATACGGCCATCAAAGTTACGGTTACCGGAAAGTACCGCGGTTGCATAGAGGTCGCGGTCGATAATTTCCTGCTGGATGCGTGGATCCAGCGCGCCGCTCATGCCGTTACAGGTGGTACAGGCAAAGGCTACTACACCAAAACCCAGTTGTTCCAGTTCAGGCAGCAGGTTGGCTTCTTCGAGATACATCTTAACGACTTTGGAGCCTGGTGCCAGTGAGGTTTTTACCCATGGCTTACGCACCAGGCCTTTCGCGTTTGCATTACGGGCTAACAGACCGGCTGCCACTACGTTACGCGGGTTACTGGTGTTGGTACAGCTGGTGATGGCGGCAATGATTACTGCGCCATCGGGCATCAGGCCTTCCTGCTCTTCCCATTTACCGGCAATGCCGCGCGCAGCCAGATCGCTGGTAGCCAAACGTGCATGCGGGTTAGACGGGCCGGCCATGTTGCGGGTCACTGATGACAAATCAAAGGTCAGTACGCGCTCATATTCGGCTTCGGTAAGCGTATCGGCCCACAGGCCAGCCTGTTTTGCATAGGTTTCCACCAGCTCGACCTGTTCAGCGGTACGACCGGTAAGTTTCAGGTAATCCAGAGTCTGGTCGTCAATGTAGAACATCGCCGCCGTGGCACCGTATTCCGGCGTCATGTTAGAGATCGTGGCGCGATCGCCTAAGGTTAGGTGGGCGGCACCTTCGCCATAGAATTCAAGGTACGCTGAGACGACACGCTCTTTACGCAGGAATTCAGTAAGCGCCAGTACAATATCGGTAGCAGTAATGCCAGGTTGTGGCTTACCGGTTAGTTCTACACCCACAATGTTAGGTAAGCGCATGTATGAGGCGCGTCCCAGCATAACGCTCTCGGCTTCCAGACCTCCTACACCTACAGCGATAACGCCCAGCGCATCAACGTGTGGTGTGTGACTGTCGGTACCAACCAGGGTGTCCGGGAAGGCAACACCGTCTTTCGCATGTACCACCGGTGACATTTTCTCCAGGTTAATCTGGTGCATAATGCCGTTGCCGGGTGGGATTACGTCGACGTTTTTGAAGGCGGTCTTGGTCCAGTTGATAAAGTGGAAGCGGTCGTCGTTACGACGGTCTTCAATGGCGCGGTTCTTTTCAAAGGCGTCTTCTTCAAAGCCTGCGTGTTCTACAGCCAGTGAGTGATCCACGATGAGCTGAGTAGGCACCACCGGGTTTACCTTGGACGGATCACCGCCTTTTTCGGCGATGGCATCGCGCAAGCCGGCTAAGTCAACCAGTGCGGTCTGGCCGAGGATGTCGTGACACACCACGCGGGCCGGGAACCAGGGAAAATCGAGGTCGCGTTTGCGCTCGATTAACTGGATAAGGGAGTCTTTAAGTTGGTCTGGCGGACAACGACGAACCAGGTTTTCTGCATGCACGCGGGAGGTGTAGGGCAGGGTATCAAACGCACCGGGTTTTATGGCGTCAACGGCTTCACGCGCGTCGAAGTAGTCCAGATTAGTGCCTGTCAGGCTTTTACGGTATTCGGTATTCATGACGTATCCTAAAGCGTAGCAAAACTGCCGCTTCGACGGTCACGAAGCGGCAATAAGGATTTAAGCGCGATCTGCGATAGCAGGCACCGGACGCAGATCTTCGCCGGTGTAGTCTGCAGAGGGGCGGATAATGCGGTTATCAGCACGTTGTTCCATAACGTGAGCAGCCCAGCCTGTTAATCGTGACATCACGAAGATAGGCGTAAACAGCTTAGTGGGGATGCCCATAAAGTGATAAGCCGAAGCATGGAAAAAATCGGCGTTACAGAACAGTTTCTTCTCGCGCCACATGACTTCTTCACAGCGCACAGAAACCGGGTAAAGTACGGTATCGCCCACATCGGCGGCGAGTTTTTCAGACCAGCCTTTAATGATTTCGTTACGCGGATCAGACTCTGAGTAAATCGCATGACCGAAGCCCATGATCTTCTCTTTACGTTCCAGTTTACCCATCATTTCGGCTTCAGCATGTTCAGGTGATGTGAAGTTTTCAATCAGTTCCATGGCGGCTTCGTTGGCACCGCCGTGCAGTGGGCCACGCAGCGAACCAATAGCGCCGGTAATACAGGAGTGCATGTCAGACAGGGTTGAAGCACACACGCGAGCGGTAAAGGTTGAAGCGTTAAACTCATGCTCTGCATACAGGATCAGTGATACATGCATGACCTGCTCGTGCAGTTCGTTGGGTTTCTTGCCATGCAGCATATGCAGGAAATGCGCGCCAATGGAGTCGTCGTCGGTATTTACGTCGATACGCACGCCATCGTGAGAGAAACGATACCAGTAGCAAATGATGCTAGGGAAACAGGCCAGCATGCGGTCAGTGATTTCATCCTGTTCGCTGAAGTCGTTTTCCATTTCCAGGTTACCCAGCATTGAACAACCGGTGCGCATAACATCCATTGGATGGGCATCAGCAGGAATACGCTCCAGTACATCAAGCAGGGCCTGTGGCAGACTGCGCATGCCTTTCAGTTTTGCTTTGTATTCATCCAGCTCGGTCTGGTTTGGCAGCTTGCCTTTGAGGATAAGATAGGCAACCTCTTCAAACTGACAGTTATTGGCCAGGTCCTTTACATCGTAACCACGATAGGTCAGGCCGGAACCTGAAACGCCTACGGTTGATAATGCGGTTTTACCGGCTACCTGACCACGTAAGCCTGCACCACTGAGTACTTTAGCCATCGTTTATCTCCTAATGTAATTTTTGTAGAGTACATATATTCGGGCTGACGCTGTGCGGATGGCAAAATCCGATTGGGCGGCGTCAGCCGGTTAATGGTTTACTTGTTTTTTCCTTCTGCGAATAACGCGTCGAGCTTCTGCTCGTACTCGTGGTAACCCAGATAATCATAGAGTTCCATGCGCGTTTGCATCATATCTGTTACTGCTTTCTGATCGCCGTCTTTTAAGATGGCGGTATAGACGGTTTCGGCGGCCTTATTCATTGCTCGGAAGGCACTTAACGGGTACAACACCATGGCGGCGCCCCATTCACCCAGCTCTTCTTTATTCCACAGTTCGGTTTGACCAAACTCAGTGATATTGGCCAGAATTGGCACATCCAGCGCTTCAGAGAAAGCGCGGTAGTGTTCTTCGGTTTTCACCGCTTCCGCGAAGATGCCATCAGCACCCGCTGCAACGTATGCTTTGGCGCGTTCAATGGCTTTTTCCAGGCCTTCCTGGGCAAAGGCGTCGGTGCGGGCCATAATGAAAAAGTCCGGATCAGTGCGGGCATCTACGGCTGCCTTGATACGGTCAACCATCTCGGCAGTTGATACAATTTCTTTGTTAGGGCGGTGACCACAACGTTTTTGCGCTACCTGATCTTCCATGTGCACGGCTGCGGCGCCGGCTTTTTCCATATCTTTAATGGTCTTGGCAATATTAAACGCGCCGCCCCAACCGGTATCGATATCGACCAGTAACGGCAGGTCACAGGCAGAGGTGATGCGCTGAACGTCGACAATAACGTCATTTAATGAGGTCATGCCCAGATCCGGCAGGCCGTAAGAAGCATTGGCAACGCCACCACCAGAGAGGTAGATGGCCTTGTGGCCAATGGCTTTTGCCATCATGGCACTGTAGGCGTTAATGGTGCCTACGATTTGAAGAGGTTTATTGTCGGCCAGTGCCTGACGAAATTTTTTACCTGCGCTCATAATCATTCTCTTGGTTTAGGTTGATTAGGATTGAAGCAACTTGCGTTCAATGTTGTTTTTTGAATACAAAATGTGACGACGCATGAGCATTTCGGCCAGCTCCTCGTCACGGTTTGCAATCGCCTGTACCACGTGTTTGTGTTCATCAAATGCGGTAGTTACCCGCGGCCCGGCCATGCCGAGCTGTACACGGTACATGCGAATCAAATGGTAGATGCCGTTAACCAGCACTTCGATTAGGTGTTGATTTTTACTGCCCAGTATAATCCGATAATGAAAATCCAGATCGCCGGCTTCCTGATAATAGGACTCGCCGCCTTTTACAGTTTGAAAGTGGTTATCGAGCAGGGCAGTGAGATCGGCAATTTCTTCGTCCGACATATTCTTTGCTGCCAAACGAGCGGCCATGCCCTCAAGCGCTTCGCGAACCTGGTACAGCTGGATTAAACCTTCTGGCGTTAGCGATACAATCCGTGCACCGACATTGGCTTTACGTTCAACCAGATGACAGGATTCAAGGCGATTAATCGCTTCACGGATAACGGCACGGCTGACCTGATACTTTGTCGACAGTTCGGTCTCACTGAGTTTACTGCCTGCCGGAATGGCTCCTTCAACAATATCTACCCGAAGCTGTAAAAACGTTTTATCAGCACTGGTAACCGCTTGTTCAGCAAAGGCTGCGATACTCACAATTCACGACTCACTGTTAGAAATGATGTCGACAATATAGGCGTTTTAGCCGACTCAGTCAATATGGATGAGGGTTTATTGTCGACAAAGCTGGTCAGTGGATAGGGATGAAAATGGTGCTAAACACGGCTGACCATTCGCCAGCCCCTGCCAGTTCTGCGCTCTATAGCGTAGGTAGTATAGCTGATGGTTATTTGAGCAGTAGTGCCCTACCACCAAAGTATTATGTCGACGATAAAGTGGCAATGCATGTCTGGTGGCAAGCGGTGAACTATTGGTGATGACTGATAGTGATATTCATGCAATCGACGCTAGGCGAGGTATACATCCCACCTGCCAGGAGCTTCTCTATGGCCGGTAGCAGGCCACTTTATCCTCGTTGGCCAGTCGTTGTTAGCCGGTAAAATACTAAAGCCTGGCCGCTTAAATCTGGGTAAGTCGATTACGGCCCGCTTCTTTAGCGGCATATAATGCTTTGTCAGCCCGTGAAATCAACTTATCGAGAGTATCGTCGCTGTGATAGGCCGTGACCCCAATGCTGATGGTCAGGGCAATGTCCGGAGCGACGGCAGAGCAGTCGGTCTCGCTAACGGCCTGGCGAATGCGCTCGCAAATCTCCTGTGCCGCCTGGTTATCGCAGTTTGGCAGCAGTATTGCGAATTCTTCACCGCCCCAACGTGCAACCAGGTCTTCCTCCCGGCAATGCTGACTAATGGCTTCGGCCACCAGCTTAAGCACCTGATCGCCTACGCTGTGATTGAACGTATCGTTAATTTGCTTGAAGTGATCGATATCTAATAGCGCCAGGCACAGCGGCAGATTGCGTCTTTTTGAACGGGCACATTCGCGTTGCAGTGACTCATCGAATGCCCGCCGGTTGGCGAGCCCGGTTAGCTTGTCTGAGCGGGCCTGCTGCTCAAACTCAGCAGCCTGGCGTTTGATTTCCAGTAATAATGCCGAGCGCTCTTCATCGACTTTACGCAGATTATCGGCCTGTTGTTTAAGGGTATAAGTTTGCTCTGCCACCTGAGTACTCAGTTCCTCGGCGCGTTGGCGCAGACTTTTCATACGCCAGCGGTGAGCAACAATGACGGTGGCGATAACCGTCAGTAGTACCACTAGCCAGAAGCCGGTTTGTTGCCAGAAGTAAGGGGCAATAGTAAAGCGGAAGCTGGCATTTTGTTCGCCCCAGGCGCCTCCTGGATACGAAGCGCTGACCAGAAACTGATAGTCGCCCGGTGGCAGGTTAGTGTATTCCGCAATAGTATTGGAGTCCCGGTTAACCCAGCTGTTATCGAATCCCTGTAAGCGGGTGCGGTATTGAATTCGCTCGGGCATAACAAAGCCCAGTCCGGCAAATTGGATCTCAATTCGGTCTGCGCCAGGAGCGATATCTTTTTCAGTGTATAAAGGCAGTGCTGAACCATTAACCTTAAAGCCTTCAATGACCACTGGCGGGGTATTGGCTGAAAAGCGCTTCAGCTCGGCGGGGTTCACCCGGCTGGCGCCTTTGGATGTTGCAAACCATACCGTGCCGTCCTGAGCCAGAGTGGCAGCCTGCATGGAGCCGCCATTGGCCTGTGCGCTTTGCATTCCATCGCTTTCGCCGAAGAGTTCGTAATCAACCTGCTCGCGCTTTCCGGCGAGGTAATCCTCAATTTGTTCGCGTCTGAAGCGCAATATACCGCGGTTACTGCTTAACCACAGATGCCTGTTCTGGTCGATGACCGCCTGAAAGACCTTATCGAAAGGCAATCCCGCGTCGCGACCAAGCATGGTTAAACGGCCTGTGGCCAGTTCATAGGCCACCAGGCCGCGATCGGTACTCATCCATAGCAGGCCAGCAGCCGGATCCGGCGCAAAACCAAAAGCATATTCCGCATCATCGAGGTTACTGATATTTATCGGGGCAATGTCGCCGCTCGGACTGCGAATAACCACACCGCCACCGGTACCAACAAACAGGCGACCATCATCGTGTAAGTACAGCCCCATTACAAAAGGCGTGGGCAAGCCATCTTCTGAAGTGAAGCTGCGTACACCGTTGTCATCGACATAGTTCAGACCGTGACCTGTGCCTACCCATAAACCGCCCTGTGGGGTAACGGCGATGGCGCGGACTTCGTTAGCCAGTAAACCCGTACGCCGGTTGTACTGCTGCACAATGGCATCGTCCTGCCACTGCAGGACGCCATCAGAATAGGTGCCTATCCAGACCGAGCCATCGGGCCCTTCAACCATACTCAGCACCGACTGGCCGTCGCTATAAGCTGAAAAATCAACGGCTTCTACACCCTGCTCAGTTATACGGCTAATGCCCTGACTGCTGCCAACCCAGACACTGCCGTCACTGTGGGACAATACCGAACGAATATAATCGCCCGCTAATCCCTGCTCGGTGGTTAGCGTGACAAAAGGTGCGTCACGCAGTCTGAATAAGCCGCCATTGGTGCCTACCCAGATACTGTTTTCCCGGTCACGGAATAAAGACAGGATCCGATTGTTTGGCAGGCCCGCAGCCATATTGAGGCTCTCCAGACCTGCTTCGCTGTAGCGCAGGAGACCGCGGTCGGTGGTGCCTACCCAGATTTGGTTATCGAAGGCAAGTAACACCGAGACCGGCAAATTCATTAACTGTGGGGAAAAAACGCTGACCTCACCGGCCTGATACTGGAAAAGCCCCCGTTCTGTGCCAATTAACAGGCCGTTATTATAGGCCGTTAATGCCAGCACCGGGACTTCAGGTAGCCCGGTGATCCGTTCCAGCGCAAAACTATCATCTTCGCTGTTGAGGCGAACCAGTCCGCGCCCGGTTCCCACCCAAATACTGCCATCATCGGTGCTCAATATGCTGGAGACCACGTTACTCGGTAAGCCTTGTTGAGTGGTCAATTGGATCCGTTCGCCGCGGGCTGTCTGACGGTAGACCCCTTGTCCTTCAGTTGCCAGCCACAGATTACCCTGTTTATCGTCAGCCACGCCGTTAATTAGTACCCGGAAAGGCTGCCAGCTCTGCCAGTCATCCGGGCGACGCTCACTTAATCCGCCTCGGGCGCCGGCAAAAATTAAATTCTGCTGACGACTCTTGTAGATGGTCCGAATGCCGACATCCGGCATGCCACTGGGTTCGCCGCGCCCAAAAACAGTAAACGAACGGCCGTTGAAGCGGGCTGCCCCTTCCCAGGTGCCTACCCACAGGTAGCCGTCTTCACTTTGTGAAATGGCATTGATGGTGTTGTGCGGGAGTCCGTCGCGGGTGGTCCAGACTTCTTTAAAATAATCGCTGAGCTGCGATGGCGCAGTATTGCCTGTGATACTGAAAAATACAGCCAGGGAGTAAAGGACTACACGTAAGGCGACTTGCTTAACAGTCTGGCGACTGACGTACCTGGACATCCACGATTTTCCAATCAACATTGTCAGAGTAATTCCCTTTAGCATAATTGCACTACGGGACTTTGTCTATCAGGGAAAAGCCTGCGTTACTTGCTGCTGAAAGCCTTCGCCCTGCTAGTAAATTTCAAAAGCACGAATGACCCGCGCGACACCGTCTACATGGCGGGCGATATCGACCGCTGCGGTAGCTTCCTGATTGGTGACCAGGCCCATTAAAAACACTTCGGAGTCTTCAACAATAATACTGATTTGTGAGGTCGGCACGTTATCTGAGGCCAGAATTTTAGTGCGGATCTTAGTCGCCAGCCAGCGATCGTAAAGTTCACTGGAGGTGGCAATGGGTTGGCCAATCCGGATCTGGTTGTGGATCTTATTGATATAATTAATGCTGCGGACCTGCTCTTCGGCCTGCTTAATGTCGGCCTGGCTTGGCGCCTGCCCGGTAAGTAATGCCACCTTGTTGTAAACGGTCACTTCAATATTGGCCGTTTCGCTAAGGTTGTCCTGCTTTCCTAGCAGCCGGGAAGCGGTATTTTGTGCATTAAAATCGTCTAACTGGGTACCAGCCGTGCGGCGGTCGTTGGACACCGATACAGCGGTAGCGCTTACCGCGCCCACTGCCACAACGGCACAGCCGTTGAGGCTGCCTGATAATATCAGTACAGCGCCAACGGTGAGTATGTTGCGTAATAAAGCTTTAATAGCCATCGGGGTCATGGGCCGGGAACAGACTGTCATCAATACACTCGCATAAACAATGAATGACCAGCAGGTGTACTTCCTGGATCCGCGCAGTACGGTTAGAGGGAACACGGATTTCCACATCATGTTCACCCAGGAATCCCGCCATCTCACCGCCGTCTTTACCGGTCAGGGCAACGATGGTCATGTCTCGTGATAACGCGGCTTCCATAGCGTTAATCACATTACGGGAGTTACCACTGGTGGAAATAGCCAGCAATACATCGCCAGGCTGGCCCAGCGCACGTACCTGCTTGGAGAATACTTCATCATAGCTGTAGTCGTTGGTGATAGATGTCAGCGTTGACGTATCAGTGGTAATGGCTATCGCCGGCAGGCTGGGGCGGTCACGTTCGAAACGGTTTAACATTTCAGATGAAAAGTGCTGGGCGTCGCCGGCTGACCCCCCGTTACCACAGCTCAGTATTTTGTTACCACGGATAAGCGCTTCAACCATCATCATGGCGGCTTTATCGATGGCTGGCGGCAGCATTTCAGACGCCGCAATCTTGGTTTGAATGCTTTCGGTAAAATTCGCTTTGATATTTTCGATCATGTAAATATATCGTTTCTCTTAACTGCACAGGCCCCATGACTCTACTGAGCGATGTTTTTCAGCCAGTTGATGGTGTCACCGTCAATGACTACTGCATCAAGCCGCATGGGAACCATATTGGAATTAATCCCATTATCACTTAAATAGCGTTGAAACGCAGTACCCATGCGGTGAATTTTTGCCGGACTAATCGTTTCGGCAGCATGACCATGGCTATCCTGCTGGCGATATTTTACTTCCACGCATACCCAGGTTTGCTGTTCTTTCATAATCAGGTCGATTTCGCTACCGCGATAAGTTACGTTTTTGGCCACCAAAGTAAGGCCGGCCCGTTGCAGGTATTGTTGGGCACGTTTTTCCTGGTTGTGACCAATCCAACGTGCCATAACATTACTCAGCCAGTACCTGTACGCGCTCCTGAGTGACCACGGCTTCTGGCAGACTGCGCACTATCTCATTGTTCTGATTAACACTGAGCGCGCCGGTCAGGCCCTCGTACTGCAACTGTGGTAACCACGCCATACTGTTAATCCGCGGCAACAGGTTGTAGGCATCCACGCCGAAGGCAAAAAGGCGTTGCAGTGGTGTTGGGCGCTGCGGCCAAAGCGCTTCGGTTTGAGCGGCCAGTTCGGGGGCCGGGTTGTCGGGCAGTACCCACGGCATATCGAGGAAATGCAGGTTCTCTAAATCTCGCCACTGATTGCGCGACTGGGCATAATCGATGGAGCGGGAGGTTGCAAACACCGGAACGGTAACGCCACCAAAGGGGCTGATGCTTGCTTCAATCACCGGGTTAACCAGTTCGGTCTGTTCCGGTGAGGTAAAAATCACTACCGCATCAATATCCCGTCGGTTACGCGCCATGTTATACAGTTCATCGTCGGCGAAGCTCTGTATTTCTTTAATACGTTCCTTACTCTGAGCAACGTCCAGCGCGTCCAGAATACCCTCGCGCAGCGAATTGTTGTCGGAATAGGTCACCAATGTAGGGGCACTGTGCTGACTGGCTGCCAGGCCACTGGTGAGCTGTTGCCAGCGGGTTAGAAAGGCGTCCTGCATACGCTGGTGAAGCGTATTCTCTGAGGCGACCAGCACCGGTGAACGTCGGCCCTGGGTAAATACCCGCTCGGCCAGCTGACTGGCTTCATCTTCTGGGGCAAGGGCGTAGTAAACCTGTGAGCTGAAGCTGGCTGGCAGCAGCTCTTGTTGTTCGCCATCGCCCAGCGCCGGAAGTGAAGCTTCAGGGCGGTTCAGGGTCAAAATACGGTGTTGCGGGCTGAGTTTCGGCAACAGCGCATCGACATTTTCTTTCAGCAGGGGGCCGATGATCCAGTCTGCGTCGGCAGCGGCTGCAATTAACTCATCGGCGGTTGCGTCATTGGTGTCGATAAATTGTAACTGGGGGATCCGGGTCGCATTCATAGCACTGGCATCGTTAAAGTAAGCGGCGAGGATCCCTTCTTTAATCGCCATACCGGTAACCTGTAAACGCCCACTGAGTGGTAACATCACGGCAATATTTTCGCGATTAGTCTGGGCTAGCTGGTCAAGGTTGCTCAGGTTGTCCGGCCAATGTGTAACCAGCGGATGATTACGAAATACCCGCTGATACTGGGCGAGTTGTTGCCTCAGCACGTCAGGCTCAAAACCATGCTCGAGGATAAGCTGACGTAATGAAACGTACGCGGGGAGCTTGGTGAAGCGGGCACTGTCCTGTAATTGCTGCGCCGAAGCCTGATTAACCCATTGCCAGGCCTGTGCCACATGGTCAGGGTTGGCCTCATCACTATTAAGTAGCGCGTCAGCGGCCGCCAGCCATTCACCAAGGCGGGCATAATCGGTTGCCATCAAAGCAAACTTTCGCGCTTTGGTAGCAGGATCGGAGGCGGTTATGGATTGCAGCAGGTCAAGACGCTGTGCACTGCCTACCCGGGGATCGTTGCCGTACAGTTCAACCAGCAGTAACTGATAGCGGTTTTGTTGTTCCGGTAAGCGGATTTGATCGCGCAGCATGTAAACAATCTGACTGGCTTTAGCCGGCGCACCTTCAGCCAGAAAGGCTTGTGCCGCATCCAGCAGGTAACCATTACGTAAATTTATATCGCCAGTTGTTTGCCAGACATCCTGCGCCTGGGCGACCATCATCACCGGCGTCAACGTAGTCTCGGTGTTATCTTCGGTTTGTACCTCCGGCACTGAGGTTTTCACCGGGGCGCGGGTGGTGGGTGCAGTCGAACCACAACCACTTAACAGCAAAGATACACTTAGACCAAACAGTAACCATGGGTAACATCGACGCATAAACGTTCCGCGATTCCATATAATTATTCCTGAACCCTCAGTTTAACTGACTGATAACTAAAATCTACGGATTAATCTAAATTCCGGCCCAATGGCCAGTGAATACCACACAAAGGTTTCCGCCATTGTGACAAACAGGTATATTGGCAGCCTTTCAGCTTTGCCGGATTTTACCCTATGACCGCCGCTACCCTTTACATTGTGCCCACGCCCATTGGCAACCTGCAGGATATTACCCAAAGGGCTATCGACGTGTTAGGCGCGGTAGACTGGATTGCCGCGGAGGATACCCGTCATAGCCAGAAGCTTTTACAACATTTTTCTATCCAGGCGAAAACCCTGTCGCTGCACGATCATAACGAAGAAAAGCGTACTCAGATGCTGTGCAATAAATTGCTCGGCGGTGAAGCCGTTGCGTTAATCAGTGATGCCGGAACACCACTAATCAGCGATCCGGGATTTGTGCTGGTGCGTGCATGCCGGGCTAAGGGCATTAATGTGGTCGCCCTGCCTGGCCCTTGTGCAGCGATAACGGCGTTGAGCGCCTCTGGTCTGGCTACCGACCGGTTTATTTTTGAAGGTTTTTTACCGGTTAAAACTCAGGCCCGTATGAACGTACTGGCAACGCTGCTCGACCGAACCTGCACCAGCGTATTTTACGAGGCTCCGAGGCGCATCCTGGATACCGTTAACGATATCAAAACCGCCCTGGGTCCGGAACGGCATCTGGTACTGGCCAAAGAGCTGACCAAAACGTTTGAGACTTACGTCAGCGATACACCGGACGGTATCATCGCCTGGTTGGAGGCCGATGTAGTACATCAAAAAGGTGAATTTGTGCTTATGGTGGCCGGCGCGCCGCCTGCCAGCGATGAGCTGCCCAGCGAAGCCATGGCGCTGCTCAAGCGCCTGAAGCAGGATTTACCCCTGAAAAAAGCAGCTGCCATTGTGGCAGATCATTATCAGTTAAAGAAAAACGCTTTGTATCAGGCCGGTTTGGCCCTAGAATAAATTTAACGATTTGTCCTAAATCCGGCTGTTAGTTCTAAGGCCGTTATTTCAATAATTCAAATTTCTACACACTGGCAGTTGCAGTGTGCTTCTTTAGTTATTTCAGGTGACACACAACGTTTTTCGGAGAATGACGAATGCTTGAGAAAACGCTCAATATCGATATGGACCGCGGTAACTGGATGGTGAATATCATCAATGAGCATGCCGACAACGGGGTTTACGAATTAGTCTCACCGGCCCGCTCAGCAACGGTGCATATTCATGACAACCATATTTACGGGTTTGAATACAGTATTGTTGGCAAAGCTGACAGCCCGTTCAAAATTAAACTCGACGATACGGTACTGGCAGAAGGCAAAATTGCTGCCAGCGGTATAAGCCGTGGGCACGGTATTATTTAGCTTAATCTTATGCGCTCAGTTATCAGCCAAAAATTAAATCGATGGTAGCTGTCGAGAGAGCGTAATTTATTCTCTGGCGCGCGTTTTACACCAAACTACAATTTTAGTAGGGAGTGGTTTATTGAATGTTGGATAAAAAACACCATCACAGCCGCATTCTTTTATCTGTTGGACCTTTAAGATAATCTGAAGCTATCAGGAAATTGATAAGCACCAAAATGGTAGTTTTATTCTGACGGTTATGGTGTTTATGTTACAGCTAGGTGCTTGATGAAAACAGAAAAGGAAATTCTCTGCGAATTCGTTGGGCTGATTTTTCATTCTGACAAGTCAGACAGTAAGGATGTGTTTTCCAAAATAAATCTAATGAAAGGCTCATTGACTTCAGTGCGTATGGCGGCCAATGACGCATTGGAAATGTGTTCAGATATGCCAAAGTCAGATCAGGAACTCTTAAACAACAAAATGCTAAATGCAGGTTTACCGTCTCTTTTATCACTGCAAAATAAAGCGTTTAAGGAGTTTTTGAAAATATCTAACCGTGGCAGCATAAGAAATGAAAAAGAGTATTATCTTGTGCGCTCATTGTCAGAAACTAGTGTTCTAAACAATGAGCATCAGAACACTGTATATCGCTTACTGGAAAGTTATGAATTATCACGTACCTAACAATGCGCTCAAGAGGGACCAAAACCTGGCGCGCCTTCGGCATTATAGCGCCACATTTTGGCCCCTTAGCTAGGTGTTAGCTGCCACGGCGCAGCAATGCACAATATCCTGTACATGTGCTCATTTCCGATCTAGACTTGTCTTATATAATGTACAAGTGGGTGCAAAATGAGAATTGTCTCTTTTACCGAAGCACGAAATGGTCTAAAAGCCGTGTTGGACAATGTAATCAACGATGCAGATACAACAATAATCACTCGTCGTGACTCTGAAGATGCTGTTGTAATGTCATTAGATTACTACAACAGCCTTATGGAAACCGTTCATCTACTTCGTTCTCCAGCGAACGCTGAACACTTAAATCGTTCAATAGAACAGTTTAAAGCGGCAAAAACGACCCAGCGAGAACTTATTGATGAGTAACAGGCTCTTATCATGGACTGATGAAGCTTGGAATAGTTACGTATATTGGCAGACTCAAGACAAGAAAACCTTGAAACGTATCAATAAATTAATTTCTGATGTAAAGCGCGCTCCATTTGATGGCATTGGAAAGCCGGAACCTCTTAAAGAAAATCTTTCAGGTTTTTGGTCCCGCAGAATAGATGACACTAACCGTTTGGTTTATGCGGTAGACGATGCAGCAATTACGGTTATCTCGTGTCGTTACCATTACTGATAGGTGGCAGCTAACAATCAAATTAAGGCACTCGCCTCGTTCTCTCTGGTACACAAACACGCGGGGCGCTTCGTAGTATAGCCCACGCGATTGTGCCGCCAAATTAGGGCGTTAGATTGATGAAAGCTAACAAGGCGTTAAAATCGGAGTTATGGGAACGCGCTTAGGATAAGCGCGCTTTAAAATCGTCGTAATGGAATTGACGGACTAATTCAAAATCTCCGTTGGAGCGTAAAATGCCAATAGCCGGGTGCTCCACACCGTTGAAAAACGTGGTTTTTACCATGGTGTAGTGCATCATGTCTTCAAACTGCAGTCGCGTACCGATAGCCAATGGCTCGGCAAAACTGTAGGTGTCTATCACATCACCTGCCAGGCAGGAGTTGCCCCCCAGCTTGATATCATGATCCAGCTCACCGGGTTGTCCGCCGTGCAATATCGTCGGGCGATAAGGCATTTCCAGTACGTCCGGCATATGTGCGGTGGCAGAGATATCCAACAGCGCAATTGGCCCGTCGTTATTGACGATATCCACCACTTCGGCAATCAGCGGCCCGGTTTGCCAGGCTACTGCAGAACCCGGCTCGAGGATCACATCCAGATGCGGGTATTTGGCTTTAAATGTTTTCAGGGTACTGATCAGGTGGTCAACGTCATAGCCGGCGCGGGTCATCAGATGCCCGCCGCCTAAATTTAACCATTTTAGCTGACCCAGCCATTTACCAAAGCGATGTTCTATGGCATCGAGGGTGCGAGCCGTTGCGAAAGAGTCGCACTCACAGAGATTGTGGCAGTGAAAGCCATCAATACCGCTTAAATCGATACCGTCCAGTTCGCTGGCGCGGATCCCCAGCCGCGAACCCGGTGCGGCCGGATCGTATAACGGCGTGTCTGCTTCCTGATGTTCAGGGTTAATGCGCAAGCCCAGTGAAACACCAGGCAAAGCATCCTTATACGCCTGCCATTGGGTAAGACTATTAAACGACAGATGATTAACCAGCCCAGCCAGTTCCGCAATGTCTTTGGCTTTGTAAGCCGGCGCATAAGCGTGAACCTCTTTGCCCATTTCACTGGCGAGTTTGGCTTCCCACACCGAACTGGCGGTAGCGCCATGGAGGTACTGCTTTACAATGTCAAACACAGACCACATGGAGAACCCTTTAAGGGCCAGAATAATTCTGGCGCCGGATTCATCCTGCACGCGTTTCATCAGTTCCAGGTTGTTAACCAGCTTCGCTTCCTCCAGCACGTAGCACGGGGAGGGAATATCAGTGCGTTGGGTTAAATCGGTCACGCCGTCGTCTCCGTCAATGCCGTTATTTGCTGAATGGGCTGCTATCGCATTCGAGCACATGCCACGGCAAGCCGTGTTTGTTGAGGTCTTCCATAAACGGATCCGGATCAAACTGCTCCATATTCCACACACCTGGCTTATGCCATTTACCCTGCAGCATCATCATCGCGCCAATCATAGCCGGTACACCTGTTGTATAAGAGACAGCCTGAGCGCCAACTTCTTCATTACATACCGCGTGGTCGCAGTTGTTATAGATGAAGATGGTCTTTTCTTTGCCGTCTTTGATACCCGTAATATAAGTACCGATACAGGTCATGCCGGTGTAGCCTTCGGCTAGTGAGCCCGGATTAGGCAGAACCGCTTTTAAGAACTCCAGCGGAACAATTTGCTGACCCTGGAATTCCACCGGCTCGATGCTGGTCATGCCGATGCCTTCCAGTACCCGCAGGTGATTCAGATAAGCATCGCCGAAGGTCATCCAGAAACGGGCGCGTTTCAGAGACGGAAAGTGCTTAACAATTGACTCCAGCTCTTCATGGAACATCAGGTAAGACGCACGAACACCAATGTTCTGATAGTCCAGATCTTCCCGTACGCTTAGTGGATCGGTTTCTTTCCACTCGCCGTCTTCCCAGAACCGGCCGCGCTGCGTGATTTCGCGGATGTTGATTTCAGGGTTAAAGTTAGTGGCAAATGCCTGGCCGTGGTCACCGCCGTTACAGTCGACAATATCCAGATAGTGGATTTCGTCGAAGTAGTGTTTCGCCGCATAAGCGGTGTAAACGTTGGTTACGCCCGGATCGAAACCGCTGCCTAGCAGCGCCATGATACCGGCATCTTTAAATTTATCCTGATAGGCCCACTGCCAGCTGTATTCAAATTTGGCAACATCTTTAGGCTCATAGTTGGCGGTATCGAGGTAATCGGTTTTAGTAGCCAGACAGGCATCCATGATGGGCAGATCCTGATACGGCAGCGCCAGGTTAACCACCAGATCAGGGTTAACATCGTTAATTAGCGCTTCAACGGCTTTTGCATCGTCAGCATCAACGGCGAAAACGCCTTTCACACGGTCGATACCTACTTCTCGCTGAAGTGCTTCACACTTGGAAACAGTGCGGCTGGCCAGGTAGATTTCGTCGAAGTACTCAGGCAGGCGAGCACATTTTTTTACGGTAACTGCCGCTACGCCACCAGCGCCGATGATCAGAACACGAGACATAGTCTTTATCCCTTTTGTAATGGATTTAAAATTTGCGTTGAATGCTATCAGACGGCACAAAATAGGCAAGCAAAGTTGACCGTCTGCCGTGCTGTAGAATTATAGATGATGATTACTTTTCAACCAGTGGTGGTGCAAGGATGACACGCTGGTTTTGACGGTAATAAGGATAGACCACTGAACGTTCCGGACGATTAGGTTCGCACAGAGTAATCACAATGGCGTCCTGGGCTTCCTGTTCATTAATTTCAATTTGCGCTGCATAGACTAACGTTGCGTAGGCATCGTTGTCGGTAATGTTATCGATGATGCGCCATTGCAGATGCTCAAGAATTTGCATCTCACCGGGATTTTCTACGCCAAAGTCTTCACTGAACAAACAGCCTATGCGACCGTTTTCATAAATAGCTGCAAAGGGATAAAAGGAGTTTTCCATTCGCAGCAGTGATTTACACAGGGTTAACGAGCGGTCGATTAACAACTGGCTGGGGCGTGAAAAAACGGTGTGATTGTCACTCATGTAGTCTCCCTGTTAGTGTTTAATGCTCATAATTGGTAACGTTACGAACGGCTGTCAGGATCAGTTCGGGCGCCTTGTAGTCCGCCGGTGTGCACAATGATAATTTGCTCGCCGGCCGCGAAAGCGCCTTGGGCGAGCAAGGCTTTTACCGCATAAAATACCTTGCCCGAATAGACCGGTTCCAGCGGGATCGCATATTCCTGCTGCATTTCTTCACACAAAGTCAGTAACGCCGGCGAGGTGCGGGCATAACCACCGTGATGGTACTGATGCAGAATCTGCCAGTCGCAGCTTGCTTTAGCGGGTAAAAATTGAGCTACCAGATTCTCAAGATACCCAACCCCTTTAAGAACTGCAATACCCAATACCTGCTGCCTGGCACTGAAGCCGGTAAGCATTCCTGCCTCATTAATTATTCCGGCCCCATTTATCAACCCGGCCAGAGTCGCGCCACTCGCCACAGGAGTAATAATCTTATCAAAGGCAACCTGACATTCCGCCAGCATGGATTGGACTCCCGCCAGCGCAGCCTGCTGGCTGCCGCCCTCGGGAACGAGCAGGGCGCCGGGATATTGTTTGCGCAGGCCGGCGATGAAGTCAGGCTCATTACGTTGCTTGTATTCCAGTTTAGTCAGGTAGCGGATATTGGCCTGCCAGCGGCTAAGGTCGGTCAGCATCGGCGTTGGCGATGCTCCATAGTTGCCTCTTATCAGCGCCGTAAACTCAATACCCAGTTGATGGCAACACCAGCCAAGGGCGTGCAGGTGATTTGAGAAGCCCCCACCAAAACTCACAATGTGTTGCGTTGTGGCTGCGTGGTCTGCCAACAACTGACTCAGCTTGCGCCACTTATTACCCGAAATAATCGGGTGGATAAGGTCATCGCGCTTCACCCACAGGGTGACATTTTCTGCTCCCGGCCAGTTTGGCGTAAAACGCTGTAATGGAGAAGGCAGGCGGAGTCCTAACCGTTTTTGCAGGTGTTCGGGGGTCATGTTGACTAGTGCTATCAGTAACAAAAAGGGCAGGGTAATCCCAGCCATTATAAAGATCAATCACCGGCATTTTGTCAATGTGATCACGAATGTGGTTGCCGCGGTATAAGCAGTATCAGATTTTTCGGAGTATTTATGAAAAGTTCTCTGCAGCGGCTAGGCGCCCTGACATTTTTCATACTGAGTTATACCGCGCAGGCTGGTAGCGGCGTGCCTGAATTGGTCAGCTCTGCGGTACCCGGCGCTGCCAAAGTGGGTGAGGCCCGCTACTCGTATCTGTTCTGGGACGTCTATGACGCCCGTTTGTTTGCCCCGCAGGGAAAATGGCAGCCCGGCGAGTCGTTTGCTCTGGCGCTTACCTACCTGCGCGATTTTGACGGTGAAGATATCGCCGAGCGCTCGATTAAAGAAATGCGCGAACAAGGGCTGACGGACAAATCCCGCATTGAACGCTGGCAGAACACGATGCGGCAGATTTTCCCTGATGTAAAAGAGCAGGACACTATCACCGGCATTAAAACCAGTGCTGGCGTCACGCGCTTTTTTCACAACGATGAGCTGGTGGGCGAAGTTGAGGACCCGGCTTTTGGCGAATGGTTTTTTAATATCTGGCTTGGACCACAAACCACCGAGCCTGAATTCAGAGCAAAATTACTGGAGTTGGAGGAATAGATATGTTTCGTATTTGGGCTTTAGGGCTGTTAGTTTTTACATTAGTCGGGTGCAGTGCCTCCATTGATGGCAGCAAGTATCAGCAAACCACGCCGCCGCTGTCGCTGGAAGCGTTTTTTGTGGGTGATGTGAAGGCCTGGGGCATTGTTCAGAATCGCTCCGGTGATGTGGTGCAACGCTTTACGGTAGACATTAAAGGCAGTATGGATGGCGACACTCTGGTGCTGGACGAGTCGTTCAACTATGAGGTGGGCGAGGGGCCAATGCAACGCACCTGGCGGATAACGCCAACCGGCAACGGTGTTTATGAAGGCCGGGCCGGAGACATTCTGGGTGTGGCAACGGGCACCTCTTACGGCAATGCTTTTAACTTTCAGTATGAGATGGACTTACCGGTAGACGACACCACTTATCAGGTGGCCTTCGATGATTGGTTCTGGGCTATGGGCGACGGCACTTTGATGAACCGCTCTTACGTGAAAAAGTTTGGGTTGGTTATGGCCGAAGTCACGATATTTATGCAGCAACAATAAAGCTACTCTGACACCAGGAAAGGAGGAACACCGGTGACAATCTTTTTACTTTGCCTGATGCTGGTTTGTGTCATGCCGTTTTTAGCCAAGGTGCCACTGGCGGTGGCGATGCAACGCTCCGGTGGCTACGACAATCGTCATCCACGTGGTCAACAGCAAGCCCTTGAAGGCTTTGGCGCACGGGCAAATGCCGCACACTATAACTGTTTTGAGGCCATCACCTATTTTGCTCCCGCGGCTTTGGCGGCACTGGCATTAACCACGGTTGGCACAACCCACGTCTACCTGGCTGTGGCCTTTGTGATTTGTCGCATTGTATACCTGTTTTGCTATTGGTATGACATCGACAAGCTGCGCAGCATCATGTTTGTGGAAGGACTGGGCATTAGCGTTGCCTTATTCGTAACGCTGTTATAACAACCAATGTAAGCGCCATTTTGGCAGATGGCGCTATCCCATAGATGCGGGAATCTGATTATTGTTCACTGTGCGCCGGTCGCTTGAAGCGGCGCGAGCCCGGATAGGGCGTGAAATTATGGATGGTGCCCTGGGAGACTTCCTGTTGCGCATCGCGCCAGTACTCTGGTGTCATGAGGTCACCGTGCAGGGATTTAAGCATCTCTTTAAACGGCCGCTTACCCACAATAAAGTGCTCAAACTGTTCAGGAAATACATCATTCGGTGCCACCGACAGGGTGTCTAAGGCATAAGGATCATCCGATTTCGGGATTGAGCGGAAGTTGCGTTCATCCATCCAGCAAATTTCATCATAGTCGTAAAAGATCACCCGGCCATGTTTGGTGATACCAAAGTTTTTATGCAGCATATCGCCGGGAAAAATATTGGCCATGGCAATTTGTTTTATGCAGGTACCCAGCTCATCAATGGCGTTGTGTAGTTTATCCGGGTCGGTTTCCTGCTGCAGGTATAAGTTTAACGGCGTGAGTTTTTTCTCGATATACAGGTGTTTAATGATCAGCTCATCGTCGGTCAACTCCACGCTGGATGCACAGGTATCCTGAAGTTCCTCAAGCAGAGCAGGGCATATCCGGCTGAGCGGAAAGCGAAAGTTCACATACTCGTGGGTATCGGCCATGCGGCCCACCCGGTCTGACATTTTTACCAGTTTGTAGCGGTCGATAACGTGTTCACGGGTAATCTTTTTACTTTCAGCAAACTCATCCTTAATAATTTTAAACACCACGCCATAAGAGGGCAGGTGAAACACCATCATAACCAGGCCGCGGATCCCCGGCGCAATTTCAAACTGATCGTCGGAGTTATCCATGTGTTCAAGGAAGTTCCGATAAAACGCCGTTTTACCGTGTTTGTAATGGCCTAGTGCAATAAACAGCTCAAATTGTTTTTTATTTGGCAGTAACTCGTGCAGAAAGGCCACCAACTCGCCGGGAAACTGGGTATCAGCCATAAAGTAACTGCGAGCGAAACCGAAGATCACGCTGAGATCCTGGCGTTCGGTGAGCAGAGCATCCACATATATCTGGCGGCTTTCATTGGTATGCAGGGCAATCACGAAAGGAACGGTGCGCTCCGGCATGCAAATCCGGCCCACCAGGTAGGCGGCTTTACCCCGGTAAAACACCGGTTTAAGCATTTCTACCGCGGTAACGCTGGCCAGCTCTTCTTTGCTCAGACGTTGGCGCAGCGCGCCATCCAGTTGCTGCATATCCCGGGCACGATCCTCAAAGCCAATGTTGAACCGGTAACAGGCAAAAATGGACTCGTACATTTCCATTACCGTGGTGGTGGTATCAAAACTATGGATCACTTTATGTTTGTCCTGGCCAGCCAGAAAACAGCGGCTCGAGGTGACAAACATAATGGTGTTGTCGATGGATTTATGCCGGAATACCTTACCAATGACCGAGTTGTAAAAGGTTTCTGCCAGTTCATACTGCGGATGGCTTTCAATCAGCTCTGCAAAGGCCTTTTTAAGCAGCTCCCAGAACTCACGGTCCTGGCGGTGATCCATAATAAAATCGTACAACTCGGCGACAGCCGAAGCCAGACTTTGTTCATACAGTGAGATGCGCTCTTTGGATGCTGCCAGCGCCTGCTGCCACTGGCCTTTTTCGAAACGCTCCTGGGCGCCCCGGGTTACACGGCTGAACCAGCGATAGTTTTTGTCGAAGCTGGTCATTATCTGATAAGCCATTTTCTTGGCTTGCGCTTTATCTGCCACTGTCGTTATCCGGCTGAACTTGATGATCAGAACATAGCACAAGCAGGCCCTCGTTCGGTACGTCCTGCTGCGTTATGTTGATATAAATCAGCATGAATAGTAGTGCGCTGCAGTAAACTGAGCCTGAAACTAAAGTATAAGGAGGCGTTATGGCTGCTCAGGTTACTCATGGTATTGCTATTGGTATAGAACGGTTTGACAACACGCTATATGTGTCGATGAAGGCAGTGGGTAAGTTAACTCACGAGGATTACAAGGCGTTTACTCCTTTGCTGGAAGGGGCGCTGGAGACAATCGAATCACCGCAGGTTCGAATGCTTTTTGATGCTACCGAATTTAAGGGCTGGGAATTACGCGCTGCCTGGGATGACTTTAAAATAGGGCTGCGCCATGGCAGTGAGTTCAGAAAGATTGCCATTGTAGGCAATGCCGACTGGCAGGCACTGATGGCCAGTATTGGCAGTTGGTTTATCAGCGGCGACATTAACTATTTTACCGAAAGTCGCGAAGCCATTAACTGGTTGTGTGAATAATCGGTGGGCAGTGGTTTTAGGGTTTAGCGTTAAGAAAGGTTAATTCGCTGTATTCGACAGAAAATTTTCGGCAGAATAGCGCCTGTTCAATAATCCCTGGCAAGATTTCTGCCGCATCACGAGTTTTAAAGAGGACCTCATGGCGTCGCCCAAATTTCATAATACTTTCAGACAGTATCACCGTTGGATTGGCTTTTTTCTGGCTGGCATCATGGCCGTTTACGCGCTTAGCGGCGTGCTACTTATTTTTCGTACCACCGACTTTCTGAAGTTTGAACAAACCTCTCATCGTCAGTTAGAAGCAGGACTGAACGGTAAAGGGCTTGGCGAGCAACTGCGTATGCGCGGGTTTAAAGTAGAACAGGAAACAGACGGTAAAATTGTCTTTGCTCAGGGCGAATACAACAAACAAACCGGTGAAGCCCGCGTTAGAAGCAAGGATTACCCCTTCCCGCTGAATAAAATGGTTAAGCTGCACAAGGCAACGACCAACAGCCCGTTATTTTTTATGAACATTGCCTTTGGTATTGCGCTGCTGTTTTTCGTGGTGTCGGCTTTCCTGATGTTTATCCCGCGCGCATTACCGTTTAAGAACGGGCTTAAAATCGCTGGTGTAGGTTTTGTGTTTGCCGTGCTGATGGTGTTATTCAGTAACTGAACGAGCGTTGCCCGATAGTTGCTCTGGAGCCGTTTACTGAAGTGAGCGGCTTTTTTATGGTCAACAGTTATTTGCCGTTCATTTGGATGTTAAGCCTGGCAACAATAGGCGCTTACAGGGTATAGCCGGAAGCAGTACTCTCGTGATATTATGCGCGCCCAAAATAAAGATTCCCGCCGCAAGAAGGTCAGGGAACGGTCTAAAATTGTGCAAATGGCTGTTGACATATAGACGTCTATACGGCAAATTGACCACATGAAGACGATTATGAGCACCACCGGCATGATTATTACCACCTCAACGAGGGCGGTCGCTGGCTAGTGCGCGTAAGCAAACAGACAACGAAAGCCCGCCCTCACAAGAGCGGGTTTTTTTTTGCGGTAAAGAAAATGGGCAAGGCCCAAAACACGATGCAGTCAAGGAGCATTCAATGAAAGTCTTAAAGTTTGGTGGTTCATCTCTGGCCGATGCGCAACGTTATTTGCGAGTGACCGAGATTAGCATGACGATCCACCAGGCCAATGGAGCTGCGGTAGTATTGTCTGCCCCGAAAGGCGTCACTAACGCTCTTGGTGCGCTTTGCGAGCAAGCTGCGGCGGGCGAAGACTATGGGGTTCTGTTTGGCGAATTAAATGACAAAGTGCTGGGCATCGCCGCTGAACTCAGCGAGCAGGTTGCCGGCTTCGATGTCGCCACTATTAACGATTTTATAACTACTCACCTGGCCGGACTGAAAAAACAGTTACAAGGTATCGCGCTGTTAGGGCGCTCTCCGGATGCCGTGACCGCCAGCATCATGAGCCTGGGCGAATACATCAGCGTGAATTTGTTTAGCGGCATCTTATCGGCCAAAGGGATCAGCAACCAAATCCTTGACCCGGTAGAATACGTGTTAGCCGAGGGCGATTACCTCGATAGCATTGCGGATGTGTCGCTGAGTAAAGCCAATTTCAGTGAAGTGGTTACCGATGGCAGCCAGCTGCTCATTATGCCAGGGTTTGTGGCCGCCAATGAAGAGGGCGAGAAAGTGACCCTGGGTCGTAATGGCTCTGACTATTCTGCCGCTGTGCTGGCCGCTTGTATTGATGCTGAATGCTGTGAAATATGGACCGATGTTGATGGCGTATACAATGCCGATCCGAATCAGGTAGAAGGCGCAGTGTTACTCGATAAGCTGACTTATCAGGAAGCCATGGAGCTGTCGTATTTCGGTGCCAAGGTGCTGCATCCTAAAACTATCGGCCCAATCGCCCAGCATCATATTCCCTGCTTAATCAAAAACACCTTAAACCCCAGCGCGCCGGGTACGCTTATCAGTAATGAGGCGAGCACTACCTGGACCAGCGTAAAAGGGATTTCTCAGCTTGATAATATCTCCATGTTTAATGTGGCCGGGCCTGGTATGAAGGGCATGGTTGGCATGGCAAGTCGGGTGTTTGAGGTAATGTCTAACGCGCATATATCTATCAGCCTTATTACCCAGTCGAGCTCTGAATATTCCATCAGCTTCTGTATTTCCAGCAAAGATGCAATGCGCGCGCAGAATCTGCTCGAAGATGCGTTTGCCCTGGAACTGCAAAACCAGTTGCTTGACCCCATTGAAGTGCGCCACGAATTAGCCATCGTGACCCTGGTAGGTGATGGTATGCGTCACACCAAAGGTCTGGCAGCACGCTTCTTTAATGCACTGTCTCAGGCGCGGGTAAACAATATCGCCATTGCCCAGGGTTCTTCTGAACGCTCTATTTCAACGGTCATCGAAGCCAAGCGTGCTAAAAAAGCGGTTAAGGTTATTCACCAGAACTTTTTCTCGGACCTGCATACTATCGACGTATTCCTGGTGGGCTGTGGTGTAGTAGGCGCTGAGTTGCTGGGGCAGATCGCTAAACAGCAACCCACCTTACTGGCACGTAACATTCAGCTTCGTGTATACGGCATCGCTAACAGCCGTAAACTGCTGCTGAGCAGTCAGGGTGTGGATGTTAACGGCGACTGGAAGGCCCAGTTGAATGAATCGGCTGATGCCTTCTCGGTTGAGCGTTTACATGACTTTGTAAACAGCAATGCGCTGGTGAATCCGGTGATTGTGGACTGTACCAGTAATGCAGCGATTGCCAGTCAGTATGTCGACATGATGGAAAATGGCTTCCATGTAGTCACACCGAATAAAAAGGCCAATACCGACAGCCTTGCCTATTACAAAAAGCTGCGCAAAACTGCTTTACAAACCAACCGCCAGTATCTGTATGAAACCACGGTTGGTGCTGGTTTACCGGTAATTGATAACCTGCAAAAGCTGTTTATTGCCGGTGACGTACTGCACCGCTTTGAAGGTATTCTGTCGGGCAGTTTATCCTACGTATTTGGTAAGCTGGAAGAAGGCTTAACCTTATCTCAGGCGACCGCCATTGCTAAGGATAACGGCTTTACTGAGCCCGATCCACGCGACGACTTAAGCGGTATGGACGTGGCTCGCAAACTGTTAATCATGGCCCGTGAAGCCGATTTGGAACTTGAACTGAGCGACATTGAGATAGAATCAGTGCTGCCCGAAGGGTTTGCAGAAGACTGTGACGTGCCGAGCTTTATGGAACAGTTACCCGGGCTTGATGCTGACTTTGCCAAGCGGGTTGAAAGTGCCGCGGCGGAAGGTAAAGTATTACGTTACATTGGCTCTATTGAAGGTGATAAATGCAAAGTCACCATTCAGGCGGTACCCGGCTCACACCCACTGGCGGCAGTGAAAGATGGTGAAAATGCGTTGGCAATCCACAGTGATTATTATACGCCTATTCCTTATGTTATCCGCGGCTACGGGGCTGGTGCTACGGTAACCGCTGCTGGCGTGTTTGCTGATATTCTGCGTACCATGCCATGGAAACAAAACGCGTATTAACCGGTTTTAGAGATTAGTAAAAATGAAAACAACCAGAGCTTACGCACCCGCATCAATAGGCAATATCAGCCTTGGCTTTGATGTACTGGGCGCAGCCTTACAACCATTGGATGGTAGCTTACTGGGTGACGAAGTCATTATCAGTGATGCAGACGAGTACGGACTCACCGTTGCCGGTGTCTTTGCGCATAAACTGCCGGCCAATGCCGATGAGAATATCGTTACCGACTGCTATCACTTTTTTGTGAAAGCCATGCAGGCGAGAAACCTGGCCACTACACCGGTACACATTACGTTGCTTAAATCGCTGCCTATTGGCAGTGGTCTTGGCTCAAGTGCCAGTTCGATTGTGGCGGCGTTTCATGGTCTGAACGAACACTTTGAGCGTCCTTTCGACCAGAATACCCTGTTAAAGATGATGGGTGAGCTGGAAGGGCAAATCAGCGGCAGTATTCATTATGATAATGTTGCGCCTTGCTACTTAGGCGGTATGACGCTGATGACCGGGCAGGAAGATAACGTTACTGTATCGCTGCCGGTAGTTAAAAGCTGGTACTGGGTTGTGTGCTATTCGGGGATTAGCGTATCCACTTCCGCAGCGCGTAATATTCTGCCCAATGCGGTGCCGCTTAAAGATACGCTCACCTTTGGCCGTCAGCTAGGTATCTTTGTGCATGCATTGTATAACGATGACTATGCTATGGCTGCCAGTGTAATGCAGGATGTGATTGCTGAGCCCTACCGTAAGTCACTGCTGCCGGTGTTTGATGAAGCCCGGGATTACAGCATGGCTAACGGCGCGCTGGCGTTTGGGATTTCAGGTTCTGGTCCAACCGTGTTTGCCGTGTGCGATGATTATCGTCAGGCCAACGATATAGCCAACTGGTTAACCGAAAACTACATTCAAAATGAAGATGGCTTTAGCCATGTATGCCGTATCCCCGCGAAAGGCGCCGGATCACAGCAGGAACAAGAGTAAGGTATAACGAAGTGCAATTGGTAAATTTAAAAGACGCAAGTGAACAGGTGTCATTTGCGCAGGCAGTAAAGCAGGGCCTGGGACGTAATCAGGGGTTATTTTTCCCCACTGAAATTCCCAGCTTTGACAACATTGATGAATTGCTGGCAATGCCTTTTGTTGAGCGTTCCACTAAAATCCTGTCGGCCTTTATTGGCGATGAATTAGGGGAAGACACCGTTGCCGAAATCGTAAAGGATGCGTTTACCTTTCCGGCCAAACTGGAGCAGGTGAATGATAAAACCTATTCCCTGGAGCTGTTCCACGGCCCAACACTGGCCTTTAAGGACTTTGGCGGCCGGTTTATGGCCCAGTGCCTGGCTCGCATCAGTGACGGCGCCCCCATCACAATTCTGACCGCCACATCCGGTGACACCGGTGCCGCGGTTGCCCATGCCTTCCATGGTCTGGACAACATCAATGTGGTTATCCTGTTTCCCAAAGGCAAGATCAGCCCGCTGCAGCAAAAGCTGTTTACCACCCTGGGTGATAATATTCATACTGTTGCTATTGAGAGTGACTTTGATGCCTGTCAGGCAATGGTTAAACACGCCTTTGACGATGTTGACGTGCGCGAGGGCCTGCACCTTAACTCTGCTAACTCTATTAATATCAGCCGCCTGTTAGCTCAGGTCTGTTATTACTTTGAAGCGGTAGCACAACTGCCTGAAGACAAGCGCAGCAAGGCGGTCTTTTCGGTACCCAGTGGTAACTTTGGTAACCTCACCGCCGGCATGATTGCCAGGGTAATGGGTTTACCAATTAAACGCTTTATTGCAGCAACTAACCTGAATGACACCGTACCACGTTACCTGAAAACCGGTGAATGGGCGCCTAATGCCACCGTGGCGACCATGTCTAATGCCATGGATGTCAGCCAGCCTAACAACTGGCCACGCATTGAAGCGCTGGTTGAGCGCGGTTATGTGGACAAAGCCATCCTGCGCGGTGAGTCGGTAGACGAAGAGTATACGCAGCTTGCTATGCGTCAGTTGCTGAAAGAAGGCTATACCTCTGAACCGCATGCCGCCATTGCTTACCGTGCGGTGAGCCACGACCTGAATGACGATGAAGTCGGCGTATTTTTAGGTACTGCGCATCCGGCCAAATTCCGTGAAACCGTTGAAAACGTATTAGGTACGCCGCTGAGCCTGCCTAAGCCGCTGGCCGATTGTGCTAATCAGGACAGCCTGGAAGCGGAGCTGCCAGCCGACTACGAAGCTTTAAAGGCGCATATGATTGCGTTACTCAAAGGCGAGTAATGACCACCTGGCAGGACGCCCTGGGGCCACAAAAAGAAGCTGAGTACTTTACCCGGCTGATGGCCCGTGTTGAGTCTGAGCGCGAGGCGGGTAAGGTGATTTATCCGCCTCAACAAGACGTGTTTAATGCGCTTAAGTACACACCGCTGGAAAGCGTGAAAGTGGTGATCCTTGGTCAGGATCCCTATCATGGTCCTGACCAGGCCCACGGCTTGTGTTTTTCGGTTTTACCGGGAGTTAAAACGCCGCCATCGCTGGTTAATATCTACAAAGAACTGGCCGCCGACATCGATGGGTTTGTGATACCAAAACATGGCACACTCACCAGTTGGGCGGAGCAGGGAGTTTTGCTGTTAAATACCGTATTGACGGTGGAGCAGAGTAAAGCGCACAGCCATGCAAAATGGGGCTGGGAAACCTTTACCGACGCTGTAATTGATGCCGTTAACCGCCATCAACAAGGTGTGGTCTTTTTACTGTGGGGCAGCCACGCACAGAAGAAAGGCATGCACATCGATACCAGCAAGCATTATGTACTGAGCTCTCCTCACCCGTCACCGTTGTCAGCACACCGGGGATTTCTGGGCTGTAAACACTTCAGCCAGACTAACCAGCTTTTGAGCAGCCAGAATAAGTCACCCATTAACTGGCAGGTATAATTAATACTAACCGCTATGCAGATTAGTATATTCCACCAGTTAATAAGCCACTTTATAGCCTGATTTAAAAACCAGACACCCTAAACGCAAACGACCACATCAATGATGTGGTCGTTGTGTATTCTTAGCGTGCGCTTTCTTCTAAAGCCAGGTCAAAACTCATGTCGATATCAGCGAGTTCCTTTTCAAGTTGATACCGGTCTTTAATTGCTTCGATTTCTCTCCACTTTCGTTTTTTACTTTTGGTTTTGGTTGAAGTTTCGTCTAGGTTAAGCATTGCAAATAGATCTGAAGTATCCACGGAGATCTCCTTGTTATTACCGCTAACTACACTGTCAGTGTGTCTTTATTGACCCCTGACAATTTTTGTACCACAGCTATCGTTAGATTAAAATAGTTTTGTTTACTTTTAATTAACAAATTATGACGCTGTGATGACAATCCGTGGTGTTCTTATGTACAGAGGGACCCCGTGAGCGGTTCCCTCTGTTTTGCACATTATTGGCTCAGATTATAACCAGTAATGTTTATTTTGGTGCATTGGCTTGCTTAAAGCGGTTAATCAGATCCTGGGTTGAGCTGTCAAAAGTCTCTGCTTCTGTATTGCCCTGAATCCCCGCTAACACTTGATTTCCAAGGACTTTGCCTAATTCTACGCCCCATTGGTCAAAGGAATTAAGCTGCCAGATAACACCTTGTACGAACACCTTATGTTCATACATTGCAACCAGCGCGCCAAGTGTAAACGGATCCAGTTTTTCAAATAAAATAGTGTTACTGGGTTTGTTGCCTGGCATGGTTTTATGCTGAGCCAGACGTTTACGTTCTGCTTCGTCCAGCCCTTTGTCGGCTAAATCTGCATAGCAGTCGTCAAAGGATTTACCCTGCATCAGTGCCTGTGCCTGCCCAAAGCAGTTGGAGGCTAGCATGGCGTGATGGGTATCGTCCTGATTAGGCACGTTTAATGGCAGCAGAAAGTCCGCCGGAATAACGCCGTGCCCCTGGTGAATGAGCTGGTGGAAACTGTGCTGACCGTTAGTTCCTTCGCTACCCCAGATGATCGGCCCGGTTTCGTAACCGATAGCATCGCCATCCTGAGTCACCATCTTGCCGTTACTTTCCATGTCGAGCTGCTGTACATACGCAGGTAAGCCACGCAGGTAATGGTAGTAAGGCAGCATAACGTGGGACTGCGCCCCAAAGAAGTTGCGATACCAAATACCCAGCACTGCCAGGATAACCGGCAGGTTTTGTTCATTGGGAGCAGATTTAAAGTGCTCATCCATGGCAAAAGCACCTTCCAGCAAGCCTTTAAAATTGGCAAAGCCAAGGTATAAGGAAATCGGCAGGCCAATAGCTGACCACAGGGAATAACGCCCGCCAACCCAATCCCACATAGGGAAGATGTTTTCTTCGGCAATACCGAACTCGGTAGCAGCTTTAACATTGGAAGATACGGCAACAAAGTGCTTGGCAATATCTTCCTGTTTACCGCCTTGTTTCAGGAACCAGTCTTTGGCGGTTAGCGTATTTTGCAGGGTTTCCTGCGTTGAGAACGACTTGGAAGACATCACAACAAGGGTATCTTCATGGTCCATCCCGGCGAGCACGTCGGTAATATGACAGCCGTCAACGTTGGCCACAAAATGCACTTTTACTGCATCCTGCTGGTAGGGTTTAAGGGCTTCGGTCATGATCTTAGGCCCTAAGAAAGAGCCGCCGATACCAATCGCCACAATGTGTTTAATCGCTTTGCCGGTATAGCCTTTGTGCTCACCGCTGTGAATACTGTGCGTGAATGCCTCAATTTTCTCCAGCGTGGCGAGCACTTCCGGCATGACATCTTCGCCGTCGACCATCACTGGCCGGCCTGAAAAGTTACGTAACGCGGTATGTAATACTGCACGGCCTTCGGTATTGTTAATGATATCGCCGTTGAACATCGCGTCGCGATGCTGGGCGACACCACGCTCATCAGCCAGGTCAAACAGGGCTTTCAATACATCTTTGGTCACCCGGTTTTTGGAAAAGTCGATATAAATACCGCAGGCCTCTGCATTCATTTCAGCCGCGCGGTTTTCGTCACTGGCGAACCAGTTACGCATATGTTCTTTTTTAACCAGTTGGGCCAGTGATTCAAGTGTTTGCCACTGGGCTGATTCCGTGAGCGTTGTCATACTTATTTCCTACAAAAACTAATCAGTAAAGATGGTTGATAATTTCAATTTAATGTTAATATTGTATTACAAATTATCAAGCTTGTCTTTTAACATTGTTTCCAGTTTTTCCTGGTCGGCTGCGAAGTTGCGAATACCTTCTGCCAGCTTCTCTGTCGCCATGGCATCTTCGTTCATGTCCCAACGGAACTCAGCTTCGGTAAGGGCTGTACCCGGCTGCTCAGTTGCGCCGTTATCGGTTAATTTAGCGGCCACTTCACCCGGCGCATTGGCCAGTTCTTCAAGTAACTGCGGGCTGATGGTCAGACGATCACAACCTGCCAGTTCAAGGATTTCGCCAATGTTACGGAAGCTGGCGCCCATCACGATAGTTTTATAACCATTGGCTTTATAGTAGTTGTAAATACTGGTGACTGAAACCACACCCGGGTCTTCGTTAGCCGCGTAGCTGTCTTTACCGGTGGCTTTTTTGTACCAGTCCAGGATACGTCCAACAAACGGGGAAATCAGGAATGCACCGGCCTCTGCGCATGCACGAGCCTGGGCAAAGCTAAATAGTAGCGTCAGGTTACAGTTGATGCCTTCTTTTTCCAGCACTTCTGCTGCTTTAATACCTTCCCACGTAGAGGCAATCTTTATCAGGATCTTCGATTTGTCGATACCGGCATCTGCATACAGCTGAACCAGGCGCTTCGCCTTGGCGATGGTGGCTTCGGTATCAAACGATAAACGGGCATCCACTTCGGTAGAAATACGGCCAGGAATGCTGCCAGAAATTTCTTTACCAATGGCTACCGCCAGCTTGTCTGATGCGTCGGTAAGCTGTTGCTCGGCATCATCAGACTGACTGGCGGCCCAGCTGACTGCGTCATCAATAAGCGCAGCATATCGTGGCAGGCTGGCCGCTTTAAGCAGTAATGACGGGTTAGTGGTCGCATCCACTGGCTGATACTTTTTAATGGCATCAATGTCGCCGGTATCGGCAACTACAGTGGTTAGTTTACGGAGCGATTCAAGCTGGTTACTCATAGTCTGTTCTATCCCGAATAAGTGGTGGCCGTGCCACCAGTATAGTTGGTACGGGCCGGTTAAATTTGCTGTAGGGTGCCGTCTTGAATTTTTATGACGTGTTTTGCTCAGTGTATAACAATCTTCGGTTGAGGTTAACCGCTGACGATGCGCTATCGCTTTAAAATAAAGCGCTGTACAGTTTTCATAAGCACTGACACAGGGAAAACCTGTTATGCGGTTTGTTCTGACCCATTTTATTGAACCTGCTAATCGATTTTTAGCGCCTGATTGACGTAATTAACAATGGTATACTCGTTGGTAACGAAATAGGAGAAAGCATGTTAGTTGTTGTATCCCCAGCCAAAAATTTAGATTACGAGTCCTCTGTGCCGGTTAGCGAATATACCCAGCCTGAGCTGTTGGATGATGCCTCGTCGCTCGCCGAAGAGTGTAAGGAATTAAGCCCTGCTCAACTTGGTTCGCTGATGAAGATCAGCGATAAACTGGCGACTCTCAATGCCAACCGTTTTGCTGAGTTCAGCGTGCCGTTTACCGACGACAACGCGCGTCAGGCACTGTTTGCGTTTAATGGTGATGTGTACACCGGTCTTGATGCCCAGAGTTTAAGTGATGATGATATCGCTTACGCCCAGCAGCATTTGCGGATCCTTTCGGGCCTATATGGTGTACTGCGACCGCTGGATCTGATGCAGGCCTATCGTTTGGAAATGGGCACTAAGCTGGAGAATTCCCGCGGTAAAAATCTGTATGAATTCTGGGACAACAGAATTACCAAAGTGCTCAATGAGGCGCTCGAAGCTCAGGGTGACAACGTACTGATTAATCTGGCGTCTAACGAGTACTTCAAGTCGGTTAAAAAAGCAGCGCTTGATGGCATGATCATTACGCCCGTGTTTAAAGACAAGAAGAACGGTCAGTACAAGATTATCAGTTTCTTTGCCAAAAAGGCCCGTGGACTGATGGCCCGTTACATTATTCAAAACCAGGTTAAGGATGTGGACGGACTGAAGGCCTTTGACACGGCCGGGTATTATTTCAGCGAAGAGCAAAGCTCAGCGTCGGAACTGGTATTTTTACGCGAAGAGCAATAGTCCCGTTGTTAAACTAAAAAACGCAGCAGGCGTAATGCCTTGCTGCGTTTTTTTATATTTACTTCATGGGGCACCGCTTAAGGCTTAAGGTGCTCAAGGAAGAAGTTGGTTTTCATGGTCTGCAGGTGCAGAGTTGTGCCTTCACCCTCACTGATGCGGTGACTGCGATTAGGGTAGGACATAAACTCAAACTGCTTATTGTGCTTCACCAGCTCATTTATTAATGCCTCTGTGCCCTGATAATGTACGTTATCATCGCCAGTACCATGCACCAGTAACAGTTCGCCCTGTAAGTCTTTGGCAAAGGTGATGGGCGATGTTTGTGTGTAGCTGTCCGGATCGGTGTTAGGGTTGCCTGCATAGCGCTCCTGATAGATGGTATCGTAATAACGAATATCAGCCACCGGTGCCTGAGCTAACCCAACGTGGAACTTCTCGCCGTGTCTGAACAGCAGGTTAAGCGTAGAGCTGCCGCCACCAGAGTGGCCCCATACGCCAACTCTACTGGTATCAATTTGAGGCCATCGCGCTGCCATCGCATCCAGGGCATCGGCCTGATCGCGTACGGTGATACTGCCAATTTTCTTGTAAATCGATTTACGCCAGTCGCGGCCTTTTGGTGCGCGGGTACCGCGGTTATCCACTGACACCATAATAAAGCCTTTCTGTGTCATCATGCTGTTCCACAAGTAGCTGCTGCCACCCCAGCTGTCCTGAACGGTAGAGCCCCAGGGTTCACCGTACACATAAAATATGATGGGGTATTGTTTAGTTGGGTCCATATCTGGCGGAAACATGATCCAGCCATCAAGCGGGACACCGTCTCTGGCTTCAACCCGGAAAAACTCGTGTTGTGGCAGGGATTCTTTGGCCAGCTGAGCTTTCAGCTCATCGTTGGTGGTGAGCTGCGTGATAGATTCATGACCCGCTGTTTTGATGATCTGGCTGCTGGACGGCTGATTAAACCGGCTATGCGTGTGCATGGCATAACTGGCATCCTTCGACATGTAATAGCGGTTATTCCCGGTAAATGTCATGGGGGTTACCTGCTCTACCGGGGTGCTGCCATCCAGCGAACCCTTAAACAGGAAACGCTGTTCCGGCGCGTCCGGTGAGGCAGTAAAGTAAATACTGTTAGTGGCTTCGTTAATGGTAATCAGGTCCACAATATCGTACTCACCCGGCGTTAAATCGATGATTGACTTACCATCCCGGGAAATACGATATAGATGGCGCCAGCCGTCGCGCTCACTGTGAAAAACGAAATGGCTGCCATCTTCCTGCCACTCGGCGGCGTAATACCACTCCAGAAATGCATCGTCCTTATCGGTATAAATGGTTTCCAGGGTGTTTTGCTGCCAGTTAAACAACCGCAACACATTGGTATTTTGCGGACGGTTAACATCCTGAATAAGCACTTCCTCGCTGGTGCCTGCCCAACTAATGCGCGGCACATAGCGGTCGCGATTGTCGCCGGTGAGCGGTGCCCAGTGAGTTTGTTGGTCGGCAAGTGACACCACACCCACCTTTACGGCTGAGTTTTGCTCACCAGCCTTGGGATAGGGAAAACGTGTGAGGGTGGGGTAAAGCGAGTCGGTATTATTGATCATGGTGAAGTATTCAACACCGGATTGATCAAGCTGCCAGTAAGCTATTGCTTTACTGTCAGGACTCCAGCGAAAACCATCGGTAATCGAAAACTCTTCTTCATATACCCAGTCGAAATTACCATTGATAATGGTATCGCTGCCATCGGTAGTAAGCGCGGTGACGTTTTTGCTACCCAGGGTTTCCACATAGATGTTGTTGTCCTGCACATAGGCCACTTTCTGGCTGTCCGGACTAAACTTGGCGAACATCAGGCTCGTTTCTTTGGGTGTCTCGCCACCGAGTTGGTAGAGTGAGTCAGATTCCAGGTTCAATACCCAGTAGTCACCGCGAGTCCGGTGCCGCCAGACCTTTTGCCCGTTAGTAAAAATCAGTGCCCATTTGCCGTCTTCGGACCACTGGTAGTTTTCAATACTCAGGGCGTCATCAGCGCCTTCAGGGGTGAGCTGTTCTACTGTTACCAGCACCTTGCGGCCGCTGCCATCAGGCTGATAAAAAACGATGTCATTGCCGGTTACGCCGTGGCTGTCATCATCAGTTTGCTGAGTATCTTTACTGCGCGCTTCGAGTACTGTGTAGCCGCTGCCATCATCCAGCCAGCGAAAATAGGGCGCACGTTCACTGTTAAATTCTTTATTAGTATAAATGCGTTCGAGAGATAAGGTTGGGGCAGGCTCAGCGCTTTGTTGCCCGCTGGGGGCACAGCCAAACAGAGCAAGCAAACCAACGCCTGTGATCAGGGATTGCGTTAACTTTTTCAATGTGAGTTCCGTCGTTATTATTGATGTAGAGGATTATTCTTCCAGCAAAAGTGTAATGGATAGGGCACTTAAAACAAGCAATTTGGTAGTCCGAAAACTGCCGCTCAGCGGTTTTCTACCGGCAGAAGTTTGAGTATTACCCCGGCCAGCAGGGCAAAACCAACGCCAATTAATACATCCGTCATGCGGGCAATGATCAGCGTTTGGGCGCTGAAACCAATCGGCGCGGTGTGGGCAAGGATAACGGTTAACGGCGTAATGAAAATACACGCCAGCGCATAATTTTTGGTGATCAGCATTTCGATAGTAAATGCCAGCACAAACAACAACAGGATCAGGACCAGCGGCGAAGGAGACAGGGCAAAAATACCAGCAGCAAGTAACATGCCCAGCGCCGTACCCGTGGCCCGGTGCAAAGAGCGTTGCCAGAACTCGGTCATGCGTTGGCCCTGCAAGATGGCAGCAACCGTAATGGGCACCCAGTACGGATTATCAATACCATCCAGGCTGGCCAGATAATAACTGCCACCAATGGTTATTCCGGCGACCAGCGCTTTTACGAAGGCAGCAGGTTGCCAGAGTGGTTGTGCCGGGCCGGTGACTTCTTTCGGTTTGTCTTTCACCATTATGCGGTCGTGAAGCCAAACGGCAGTCGTAACCATCAGACTACCGGCAAAAAAAGCGCTGACAATGGCAGGAATATGGTCTGCTGGAACATGATGTGTTTTGCTCAGGCAGCACACCATAATAAAAAAGAAACCGGCCGGCGGGCGCATCTTTTTATACAAAGCAAGGTAGATAGCTATCAGCGCAACCAGCCCGAGGAAAAAAGCGGAGGCGGGCAAATAGTGAGCGGTTATTAGTCCGAGGGTAAAGGAAGCGCCAAATGGGATTATCATTTTCAGTAGCGCACGGGCCCGGTAACCAGGGCTGAAAGAGGGACTGTACAAACCCAGTAGCGCACCAATACATGCTGTAAGGCCTGCTTCCAGGTGGTCACTCAGTACGCCAAGTAACAGTGGCAAAGCTATGCAAAAAGAGCAGAGGGCTATCAGCGATAACGGACGGGGAATAGGGTTAATGGTAAAAAGAGATTTCAGGCTATGTAAAAAACCGCTTTGTGCCTGTTTTGCTGTGGCTGATAGTTTATGCCGTATTGGGCGCGTCACCCTGGCTTCTCCGTTACGGGTTGATGACATTGAGTCTGCATTTCGCTACCCCGGCAACGGAATTACCGCGCCGGGGTACATGCTAAGGGTTAGTCCACGTACATCTTCTGTTGAAATTTGAGTTTTTCTACCGTGTTGCCCCGGCGGATCTCGATATTAAAGCGGTACGTTTCTTCATGGCGAAAACTAAACACGGCCAGGTAGTAAATCGCTTCACCTTCCTGAACTTTTTTAAAGTTAAGTTTTTTTTCGGTGCCAAGCAGGTTGGTTGCCGTGCCCTGCATGCTCACGGTTTGCGCTTGCTGAGTGTCGCTGCTGAGCACAGATATATTTACCAGCGCGTTGTACTTACTGCGGACCACGCCGTACTGACGGGCGATTTCCGGACTAAAAAACGTCGAGTTGACTACAATGTAATGCACGTCCCAGTCACCCAACTGCTCTTTTTGTTCGGCGCTGGCAGTAAATGCCAACGGCAGTAACAGGAGCGCAAATAACAGTTTATAAAAACCGCGGAGTCGACCCATAATTCACCTCTGCTTAGTAATAAGGTAAGTAATCACGCAGAACCAGCTGTAATGCCTGCAGGGCAATAATCGCAATCAGTACCGATAAATCGAGCCCGCCAATCGGCGGAATAATGCGTCGGATAGGGGCCAGAAACGGCTCGGTGAGTTGTTGCATCACGTATTCGATAGGATTACGACCCTGCGATACCCAGCTCAGTACGGCACGTAAGATAAGCACCCAGAATACCAGGGTGAGAAACTCTTTGACCACATCGAGTAATGAAATGATCACCAGACCAACGGGATTAATGTTGCCACCAAACAGCAGGTTGAGCACCAGGTACTTCGCCATCGCGACCAGAATCGCCAGCACCAGGGTGGCGACATCAAAGGTGCCGATAGACGGAATAATCCGTCGCATCGGTCCGACGATGGGGTGAGTAGCTTTTACCACAAACTGACTAAACGGATTGTAAAAGTCAGCCCTGGCCATCTGTAACCAAAGCCGCAATAACACCACCATTAAATAAAGGTTGAATAGGGTGGTGATTAGAAAAACCGAAGCGCTCATTGCCTGTTCCTATCTAAAATAAAGTAGCCATTTCTTCAGCACGCGCTACGGCGGCCTGCATTGCCTTGGCAACAATGCCCTGTAAATCGCTGTCGATCAACGAATTACATGCAGCAGCGGTGGTGCCTCCCTTCGATGTGACCTGGGCACGCAGCTCGCTAAGCTCCAATTGAGGGTTTTCGCATACCATTTCGGCTGCGCCCAGCATTGCCTGTTGCACTAATACGCGGGCGTCGGCCTGAGAAAATCCCTGCGCCATACACTCTTCCTGCATGGCCTGTAAAAATAAGAAGAAATAGGCCGGGCTGCTGCCGGCAGCTGCAATAACGCCGTTAATATCGTCTTCTTTTTCTACCCACAGGGTTTTACCTACCGCGCCCATTACATCGGCGACATAATCGCGGTCTGATTGTTCAACCGTTTCGTCGGCATACAGTCCCGACATCCCTTTGCCCAGTAAGCTTGGTGTGTTGGGCATTACCCGTACCACCGGATAGTTACCACCGAGCATTTCCTGTAACCGGGCGACCGGCAGACCCGCCGCGATGGAAACAAAAAGCTTGCCGGCAAAGTCGGTGTTTTGCTGCATGGCGGCGCACACATCCGCCATCATTTGCGGTTTTACGGACAACACAATGGCATCAGCAAACTGGCAGGCTTCGTCGTTGGACTGGGTAACATTAATGCCCAGTTCTTCCTCCAGGGCATCAAGCTTTGGCCGCGAGCGGTTACTGGCAATAATAGCCTCTTTGGGATAACCAGACGCGACCAGTCCGGCAACGATACTGCGGGTCATATTGCCCGCGCCAATAAATGCAAGTTTACGATGTTGCATGAGTCTCCTTTAATTTTACTGTTGTCGGGCACCAAATATAGCGGTGCCAATTCGTACCATAGTTGAACCATGGGTAATAGCTTCGCACATATCACCGCTCATCCCTACTGAAAGGGTGTCCACGGTGTCGACCTGCGCCGCCAAATCATTATACAACGATTGTAAGGCCGCGAGCGTCTGATGCTGAGCTTCTGGTGTTACATCGGCTGCCGGAATAGCCATTATTCCCCGTAAGGATAAGCGTGGCAGGTTAAGTATTTCCTGTACCAGTGCCGGCAACTCATCCGGAATAATGCCGGACTTAGTGGTTTCCTGCTCTATATTGAGCTGAATACACACGTTTAATGGTGGCATATTCTCGGGGCGCTGGTCGTTAAGGCGTCTGGCAATTTTCAGACGATCGATACTCTGCACCCAGTCAAAATGCTCAGCCACAATTTTAGTCTTATTTGATTGTATGGGGCCAATCATGTGCCATTCAATGTCTGACAGGTGCTTAAGGGTCTGAATTTTATCGACCCCTTCCTGAATGTAGTTCTCACCAAACAATCGTTGTCCCGCTTCATACGCTAGCTCGATATCTGATACGGGTTTGGTCTTGCTAACCGCCAGTAATCGGACAGAATGAGGATTACGGTTAGCAGACGCTATGGCGTTATCGATTTCTTGACGTGCGTTTATCAGTCGATCTGCTATTGTTTGCATTAATACAACTCACCTACAGGTTATGGAGAAGTCAGGCTGTGGATATTACCGAACTTTTAGCATTTAGTGTTAAGAATAACGCATCAGACCTTCACTTGTCCGCAGGCCTTCCTCCGATTATCCGGGTGGATGGCGAAATGCGCCGGTTAAACGTTGACCCGCTCGATCATAAACAGGTACATGCGCTGGTTTATGAAATAATGAACGACAAACAACGTAAGGAATACGAAGAAAATCTCGAAACCGATTTTTCTTTTGAGGTTAAAGACCTCTCTCGCTTCCGGGTTAATGCGTTTGTACAAAACCGCGGTGCAGCCGCCGTTTTACGTACCATCCCCAGTAAAGTACTGACGCTGGACGATTTGGGCGCGCCCGCCATCTTTAAAGAAATTATCAATCAGCCCACGGGGATTGTACTGGTTACCGGCGCGACCGGTTCGGGTAAGAGTACCACCCTGGCCGCCATGGTTGATCACATTAACTCGCATAAGCGCGAGCACATTCTGACCATTGAAGACCCTATCGAATTTGTTCACGAAAACAAATTAAGCGTGCTCAACCAGCGTGAAGTGCACCGCGATACGCATAGCTTCTCAAACGCTCTGCGTTCTGCCTTGCGTGAGGATCCGGATGTCATTCTGGTGGGTGAATTACGGGATTTGGAAACCATTCGTCTGGCCATTTCCGCGGCGGAAACCGGCCACCTGGTGTTTGGTACCCTGCACACCAACTCGGCCCCTAAAACCATCGACCGTATCATCGATGTGTTCCCGGCTGAAGAAAAAGCCATGGTGCGTTCTATGTTATCGGAATCACTACGGGCGGTTATCTCGCAAACCCTGCTCAAGAAAATTGGCGGTGGCCGGGTTGCCGCCCATGAAATCATGGTGGGCATACCGGCTATCCGTAACCTGATCCGTGAAGATAAAGTGCCGCAAATGTACTCGGTTATTCAAACCGGCCAGTCCCATGGCATGCAGACCATGGATCAGTGCTTACAACGTCTGGTGGCTACCGGCGTGATAACCCAGCAGGATGCCATGGCCAAGATGGTTGATAAACAACGTCCCGGGTTTTAAGGAGTAAGCCAATGCTTGATCAACTTTTGCAGAACATGGTTGACCGCGATGCCTCCGATTTATTCGTAACATCCGGTTTTGCGGTCAGCGCCAAAATTAACGGTAAGCTGACGCCGCTGATGGAAACATCGCTGACCGATCAGGCCGCGTTGGAATTAGTCCATGAAGCCATGAGTGATAAACAGCGCGATGAGTTTCATACCACCAAGGAATGTAACTTCGCTATTGCGCGGGAGGGCATTGGTCGTTTTCGTTGCAGCGCCTTCTGGCAGCGTGATCAGGCGGGTATGGTTATCCGGCGGATCGTGACGCAAATCCCCAATGCCGAGGATCTCGGACTGCCGCCGGTCCTTAAAGACATTATTATGTCTAAACGTGGGCTGGTGCTGTTTGTGGGGGGAACCGGTACTGGTAAGTCTACGTCACTGGCGGCGTTAATAGGCCATCGCAATACCCATTCCCACGGCCATATTCTAACCATTGAAGATCCTATTGAATTTGTGCATGAACATAAAAATTGCGTGGTCACTCAACGTGAAGTGGGCATTGATACGCAGTCTTTCGATGATGCCCTGAAAAGCTCACTGCGCCAGGCGCCGGATGTCATTCTGATTGGCGAGATCCGGTCGATGGAAACCATGGAATATGCCATGTCGTTTGCCGATACCGGTCACTTGTGTGTGGCTACATTACACGCCAATAATGCGAACCAGGCCATTGAGCGGATCATGCACTTAGCACCCAAAGACCAACATGACAAATTGCGCTTCGACCTGAGCCTGAATATTCGCGCCATTGTAGCCCAGCAGTTGGTTCCCACCGTGGATGGTAAGGGCAGGGTAGCAGCCATTGAAATCCTGCTTAATTCGCCACTGATTCGGGACCTTATTCAGCGCAATGAAATTGGCAGCCTTAAAGAGGCCATGGAAAAAGGCAAGGAACAGGGCATGCAAACTTTCGATATGGCCCTGTTTGACCTTTATAAGACGGGGCGTATTAATCTTGAACAGGCATTGCACCATGCTGATTCACCGAATGACTTGCGCCTGATGATTAAATTGGATTCGAATAATCCTCAAAGTGACGGTCTGGGCTCGTTATCCGGCGTGTCCATCGATATGGATTAAGCCTTGATCCGGTTTAAATCAGGGGTGACGCCATTTGTCATTCAGCAGTACTACGATGCACTAACCACACAAGGGATCCCTTGTGTGGTGCGCAATCAGTTTATCAGTGGCGCCATGGGCGAACTGCCTGCGCAGGATCTGGAACAGGAACTGTGGTTAATTAACGCCGATGACCTGGTGTTTGCCGAACGGGTTTTAACCTCTCTAAAAGAAGATAACAGCGCCGAAGCCTGGGTATGCAATACCTGCCACGAACCTCAGGACGCCGAATTTAATCTGTGTTGGAATTGCCAGTCCCCCAAGTGTTAGCTTAAACACAAACAGAGTGTACTTATTGCGGCGCTTTCCCGTATATTAGTGCCATCAAAGCAATGTTTGCCGTCTGTCGACTAATCCATGAAAAAACTCAAGCGTTATCAATACGAGCGATACGCCATTCTTTGTCAGCTTGCTTATCCTGATGCCGAAGAGAATTACCAGAAGGTGCTGGAGCCCTTTCATGAACGTCAACTGGTGGATAAATATGGTCGCATGAGTGTTCGCATCCTGTGGACGGATAATAAAAAGGAAGTCATCGTAGTGTTCAGAGGCTCGCTGGGACTCAGAGACTGGCTAGCTAACATGGTGTTTGTACCCGCTAAGATTAAGCAGGTCGATCGCCATTTTTATGTGCACTGGGGATTCAAGCGGCTGCTCAATCAGCCCATGTTTTCCAGCACCAAAACCATTAATGAAGCGTTACCCTTACGCGAGTTACTGGTTAAGGTGCTGGAGCCGCTGCGCCTCCAGGGCAAACGCTTTACGTTTACCGGGCATTCTTCCGGCGGCGCGGTAGCGGTGTTGATGGCTGACTACTTTGAGCGGCAGAATAAGAAAGCAGTGAAACGTGTGGTTACCTTTGGTCAACCGGCTGTGGCCACCCGGGCCTGGAATAAACACTACTTGTTGCATCATAAAACCTATCGCATTTGTTGCGATCTGGATATGGTTACCTTTATGCCGCCGTTTCCCTATTACTTCTGGCATGTGGGCAAGATGCTCTGGCTGCACGATGATCAGATTTACGAGAATACGCCGACCCACGAACGCTTTTTAAAGTCGTTGCAAAGCTGGCTGTTACGGCCGATTACTTACCATTACATGCGCAAGTATATCCGTAATAAAAGCTTGTTTGATGAGCACTAGTCGGGTTGCCTGATAACCCGGTTTTTCAGTTTATCCAGACTGAATTTGTCTTTAATACTCATGATCAGGGCAGCGATGCTAAGCAGCAAAATACTGCCCGATTCGTAAATCAGGACAATTTTATCCAGCTCTTTACTTTGCAGGATTATCATCCGACTGAGGGCTGTCATGGCAATAATCAGCGGCAGGGTTACCGGAATACGGTTGCTGTTGTAGTATGCCGCCAGCATGCCCATGACTTCGGCATAAATGAATAATAGCAGCAGGTCTGACAGCTCTACGGTGCGATACTCAACCATGTGCATAATCTCTGCTCCTACCGCTACCAGTGTTGCCAGCATGATGAGGATCAGCAGCAGCTTCTCGATTTGCTCAATAAATTTAGACATCGACATAACCATTCCCTTACCGTTGGAATTTTCATCAGTGTGAGGGAAGCTCCAGGGGAAGGCTATAACTATTTAGTATGATTTTTATAGTGCTAATTGATCACGTGAATTGTTTTTTGTAGGGTAAAAATTAATCCCAGAGGCTTTCAAACCAACTGGTAAAAATCAAACAGGCCGACACACTGTCGACTTTGCCTTTGGTCAGTTTTTTATAACCGCCTAATTCAAAAAGCGTTGCTCTGGCATCAGCAGTGCTTAAACGCTCATCATAAGTTGTAACCGGTGTCTTAAAGCGGCCATGTAAGCGATTCGCAAACTTCTGCGCCCGCTCGGTCATGGTCTGAGAAGTGCCGTCCATGTTCAGGGGTAAACCCACGACTACCATATGCGGCTGCCATTCATCATAGATTTTTTGAATCTTATCCCAGTCAGGGATGCCATCCCGGGCTTTAAGCGCTTCTAAGGGCGCGGCGGTGCCGGTGACTTCCTGACCGATTGCCACACCAATGCTCTTAGTGCCAAAATCAAATGCCAGAACAGTGCGTTGCCCGGCCTCAGGCATGACCCACCTCTGGCGCGATCTGCCAGACATCAATACCAAGGCTGCTGACCGCCAGTTGCCAGCGCTGGTGGATAGGCGTATCAAACAGAATTTTTGGATCGGCTTCGATGGTCAGCCATGAGTTTTCCTGAATTTCCCGCTCCAATTGTCCCGCACTCCAGCCAGCATAACCCAAAGTGATGATAGCCTGATCGGGACCACGGTGATTGCCGAGCGCGCCTAATATGTCCTTGGAGGTGGTGACCATAATTTCTGAGGTCAGGTTGAGGCTTGAGCTCCAACCAGGCTGAGGGCTGTGCAGAATAAAACCGCGCTCCTGGCTCACCGGCCCGCCGGCCAGCACGATTTGCTGACCTTTCTCATCATCCACTTCTGCGTCTTTGTCGGCCTGTTCCAATAGCTCTTTAAGGGTCATATTGGTAGGTTGATTCACCACCAGGCCCATAGCACCTTCTTCGTTGTGTTCACAAATATAGGTCAGGCTGCGAGAAAAAAACGGGTCTTCCATTGACGGCATGGCAATCAGAAAATGATTAGCCAGATTTTTCAGTTCAGTCATGTTCAGTACCTCGTTAGGCCGATTTGCAAAAATGGCGACGGCTTAGTTAAGTTTAGCTTCAATGGCGTCAAATAACTCGCCCGTTATGTTTATATCGTACGCGCGCTCGATTTCTCTAACGCAGGTGGGGCTGGTAACGTTGATTTCAGTGATGCGATCGCCAATCACATCGAGCCCGACAAACATTAACCCGCGCTCAACCAACACCGGAGCGATGGTTTCAGCCAGTGCCCGGTCGCTGTCACTAATTGGCTGAGGTCGTCCTGTGCCGCCGGCTGCCAGGTTACCCCGGGTTTCTCCTGCTGAAGGTAAACGAGCCAGGCAATAAGGCATCACCTTACCATTGACTATCAGTACCCGCTTGTCACCCTCTTTAATGGCCGGCAGGTAGGCCTGCACCATCATTTGGCACTGGCCGTTATTGGTCAGGGTTTCAATGATCACACCAAGGTTAGTGCCATCTTCCTTAATACGGAAAATAGAAGCGCCGCCCATGCCATCAAGTGGTTTGCAAATCACATCCTTATGCTTGGCATGGAACTGGCGTACCAGAGCAGCATTGCGGGTGACCAGCGTATCCGGAATAAGCTCAGGGAAATAGGCAGTAAACAGCTTCTCGTTAAAATCCCGCAGGCTCTGCGGTTTATTAACTACCAGAGCGCCGGCCCGCTCAGCCAGATCGAGAATGTGCGTAGCATACAAAAACTCACTGTCGAAGGGGGGATCCTTGCGCATCAGGATAACGTCGAGATCTCCCAGCATATACTGTTGTTCTGCGCCAAGGGTGTAGAAATCCTGCGCCTGATCTCTCACAGTTACGGGGTAACCAATGGCTTTAGGCACGCCATTGTCGATATATAAATCTTTGAGTTCCAGGTAGATTAATGTTGCACCGCGATGCTGGGCCTCTAACATCATTGCGAAACTGGTGTCTTTTTCTGGTTTTATTTTGGCAATGGGGTCCATTACCACGCCAACGGTATAGGTCATAGCGCACTCTCTTTAGTCATATAAGACAAAAATGGAGGTAATCACCGCTTAATTCAAGTCATTATGCGGTTACTGGTCGTATTAATTAGCAGCTTACAGGCGCAGAATTAACGATTACAAATCACCAAACGTTGCCTGTAATACAGACAGACCGGTGATTGCGGCAGTTTCTGTGCGTAAAATTCTGGGGCCAAGGGAGCAGGCGGTAAAACCGGCTTCCTGTGACTGATGCACTTCGGTATCGGATAATCCGCCCTCAGGACCGATCAGTAAGCGGTAACCAGCTTGGTTTGTGGCTAGCTGTGTCAGGCGCTGTTGACTGCCTGGTGATAATACCAGTCGGGTTTGTAAGGTGGAGTCGGCCAGCCAGTCTTTAAGCACGGTGACCGGTTTTAATTCCGGCAGCGTATTGCGGCCGCATTGCTCACACGCGCCCTGAATAATTTTTTGCCACTGCAGTATTTTTTTCTGCCAGCGGGACTCATCCAGTTTTACCGGGCAGCGCTCTGTGATCAAGGGTGTAATGGTTGTTGCGCCAAGCTCAGTGGCCTTTTGCAGAACTAAGTCCATACGGTCACCCTTTGATACTCCCTGACCTAAGTGCAGGGGTAAAGGCGACTGGGTGTCGATAGCCAGTCGGGAATCCACCTCGATAACAACCTGGCGCCGCTGAGCGAGAATAATGGTCGCCGGATATTCATTACCGTCACCATTAAATAACACTACCGGATGACCACTTTTCAGACGCAGAACGTTCGCTACATGATGCGCCGCGTCAGCAGTTAACGTTAGTTCACTGTCTACAGTGATGGTGTCGGGATGAAATAAACGAGGTATACGCATAAAGACTATCTTACCAAAGTGAAACGGCCGATAGTTTAGCTTTCATTGCGAGGGGAATACAACAAAACATCGCTACAACAGTCTGGGCCATTGCAGCGATGCTGACTGTTATTTCGAGGCAAAAGTATTTATGGATTGTGCCTGATTGACCGCCATTGATTTGTTGCGACGGGCGTGTACTGTGTGTTTGCCCTTGTCACCTTTGAGCGCATAACCAAGGATGAATAACACAACCAAAAATAGACAACTAAGTAGTAACATTTTCTATTCCTTAAAAAATTTCTACTGGTTATAAGCAGTTGCAACACTATGCCAGACCAGACATGATGCAAAAGCATGCTTACAAATACTTCTGAATGACCCTAAATACCTTTTCAGGCGCATTCGATTTTCCAACTTTTGGAAAAATTGCGCTAAAAAATATAGTCGTTTACGGCCCGCAGATCCAGTAAAAAAAAGGGCTCAGGCGGCCTTTTTTAAAAACTCAAATGCAATCAAACGATTAGCGATTTAAGTACTAAAACCTGTAAAAAATAGTACGCAGGGGGTGTGACAACTTAATGAAATTATAGCGCAAAAAATTCAATTCTGTTGCGCGATTCACACGAACACTGGTAACTTACTGTTAGCTAAACAATAAAGGAATTTTAGTATGTTCACTCAAGAAGACATCGATATGTACATCAACACCTACGCCATTCCATGGGGTATTAATATTGTGATGGCAATCGTTATATTTATCGTTGGTCGGATCATTGTGGGTTTGTTGTTGTCGATCTTCCGCCGAATTATGGCGAAGTCAAAATATGATGAAATGCTTATTAATTTCGTTGAATCAATATTATCCGCAATCCTGATGCTGTTTGTTATTGTTGCATCGTTGGATCAACTGCAAGTAGACACGACTTCTCTGGTTGCAATCGTCGGTGCTGCGGGCTTAGCGATCGGCCTGTCTTTACAGGATTCTCTGAAAAACTTTGCTGCCGGTGTCATGTTGTTGGTCTTCAAGCCATTTTCGAAAGGTAATTTTGTTGAAGCTGCCGGTACGTCGGGGATTGTCCAGAATATTGGTATCTTCACAACCACTATGACGTCGCTGGATAACAAAGAAATTATCATCCCGAATGGTAAAATTTACAGCGATAACATTGTGAACTACTCCGCTAAGGAAACCCGCCGTTGTGATATGACTTTTGGTATTGGCTATGATGATGACCTGCTTAAGGCAAAGAACATTTTGCGCGAACTGGTAGATGCTGAAGAGCGCATTTTAAAAGAGCCTGAGTGTTTGATAGGTGTGGCTGAGTTAGGCGATAGTTCGGTTAATTTCACGGTTCGCCCCTGGGTTAAAGCGTCGGATAACCTGGCTGTGAGATTAGATTTTACCGAGGCTGTAAAGCTTCGCTTTGATGCCGAAGGGATCAGTATTCCTTATCCGCAAATGGATGTGCATTTCTTCAAAGAAGCGGACAACACCGAGAAGAAAGATAGCGCAGAATAAACCTGTTAAAGGTATAAAAAAACGGCTCTCAGAGCCGTTTTTTTGTCCGCGAATTACTGGCTGCAACTGGCTTTTGTCGGGCTGGCCTGGTAGTCGGCCATTGCCGCATCCATATTAGCCTGCAGATTTTTAATCCGGCTGTCAGGGGCCGGGTGTGTTGACAGTATCTCCATTGGCCGCTCACCACCGCTGGCTGCTTCCATATTGCGCCACAGATCAACGGACTGACGGGGAGCAAAACCGGCCTTGGCCATGAGCTGCAAACCAATCAGATCTGCTTCTGATTCGTGGGTACGGCTAAACGGCAACTGCACACCCAACTGCAAACCCAGTCCCAGGGCGCCCATAATTTCGGCGTTGTAAGGCACCTGATTGGCCGCCAATACCTGATTGGCAACCTGTGAACCGGTTTGAATTAAGGTCGTCTGTGACATCCGCTCGTTACCATGCTGAGCAATAACGTGGCCGATTTCATGGCCGATTACAGCAGCCAATTGATGCTGATTAGTGGCCACTTTTAACAAGCCTGTGTAAACGCCAATTTTACCGCCGGGCAATGCGAAGGCGTTAACCTGATCGTCATTGAACACCACGACTTCCCAGTTGCCTGAATAAACGCCTGACGGTACGTAGGGTAATAACGTGTCGGCAACACACTGAACATACTTATTTTGAGCCGGCTGTTTGGAAACCGGGGTTTCGCTTTTCATGCCGTCAAAGGCCTGGGCGCCCATGGCATTGAGCTGGTCGCTACCAAATAACAGTATTTGATTGCGGCCGGTGGGTGAGGTTGCACACCCAACAAGGGTGCTGGCAGTCATTGCCATTGCCAGTACATAAGCGGATAACTTCATCAATTTGATTCCTTTTTCAATCTGCCAGCCGTGCTACGACTCGGGATTTCACATTTCTGTCACTCTAGGGACATGAAACTGTCACTCGGCTTTTCTACGCTTGGACGTTTAAGCAGGATTAACACGCTGAAATAGTTAAGTTTCGATCAGTGAGTGTCTTTGCTAAGCATACTTCAATTAACTATAAGAAAGGAAATGCAATGAAAGCGTCAATGTTTAAAACGAGTTTACTTGCGCTAGCTGTAGCGGGTCTGTTAACCGGCTGTAGCCTGGATGGTGATGACGGTGCTGATGGTGCGCAAGGGCCTCAGGGTGAAGCCGGTCCGGTGGGGGCCGATGGTCAGGATGCAACCCGTGGCATTGAGCTGGCCGTTATTGGCCGCGCATCACTGGAAGCAGAAGGGGCTGCTGAAATTGTTCAGTATGATGTGGCAAGTGGTATGGTTTATGTCACTAACAGTGATTCAAATACGGTTGCGCTGGTAGATATCAGTGACTTATCCGATGTGCCGCTGGACAGCCCGATTACCGATTTAAACCTTTCCGTAGATTCAGAAGTTACGTTGCCCACCGAGGTTGACGGCGTTGCTCTGGACGGATTAACCAGTATTGCGTTATCCGGTGATTTACTTGCAGTGGCAGTACCTGCCGACGCCAAGGCCGATAACGGCTATGTGCTGTTCTACACCGGCGTATCTTCTGTTGCGCCCACCTTATTAAAAGCTGTAGAAGTGGGTAATCTACCCGATATGGTCACGTTTACGCCGGATGGGAGCAAAGTGCTGGTAGCCAATGAAGGCGAACCTAGCGGCGATTATACTGTTGACCCGGAAGGTTCAGTAGCCGTTATTGAGGTAACCGATGGTGTTCCTGCGGATGAGGCTACACTGCTCGATTTTACTGACTTCAACGGCCAAAAAGCTGAATTAATGGCAATGGGGATGCATTTCCCTAATCCGGCCGGACGCACTATCAATGGTGTGACTATTACGACCTCGGTTGCCCAGGATTTAGAGCCCGAATACATCACGGCCAGCAATGAAATGGCATATGTTACCTTACAGGAAAACAACGGTGTGGCTGTCATTGACCTGAACACGATGACAATGGACGTGGTGGGTCTGGGATTCAAAAACTGGTCCGGGCTGAACATCGACGTACAGGAAGATGGTGCAGTGGGTTTTGGTCAGTATGAAGGGTTGTACGGTGTGTATATGCCCGACACTATTACCATGTTTAGCTGGAAAGGCGCGGATTTTCTGTTAACTGCCAACGAAGGTGATGCGCGGGAATACTTTATTTCTGAAGACATGAGTGAGACAGACTGTACTGCCGCTGGTGGTCAGGATTGGGACGACAGAGAATGCCTGGCGTTTACCGAAGAAGTAAAAATTAAGGATCTCGATGCGGAGCCCGGCTCTGCGCTTGAAACGCTGCAGATGAACGGTGAAGCCGACGATCTGCGGGTGACCAATGCCCTGGGTGACGCTGATGGTAATGGGTTGTACGATGCTGCCTATAGTTATGGCGCGCGGTCATTCACTATCTGGGATCAAAATGGTTTAGTCGTATTTGATTCCGGCGATGACTTTGAACGCATCACGGCGTCATTATACGGTAGTGCCTTTAATAATGGTGACGATGAAAACGAAGGTGACTCACGCTCTGAAAACAAGGGGCCTGAGCCTGAAGCACTGACCGTAGGTCAGGTCGGTGAGCGTACTTACGCATTTATCGGTCTGGAGCGTATGGGCGGCATCTTTGTTTATGACATCACCAACCCATATGATGCGTTCTTTGTTGAATATATCAATAACCGTGACGTTACCGAAGGATTGGCTGTGGGTGATGCAATTGGTGACTTAGCACCAGAGAGCCTGCTGTTTGTTGCCGCAGATGAAAGCCCAACCGGCGGCCCTGCTCTGATTGTAGGTAACGAAGTAAGCGGTACGGTTGCAGTGTATTCAGTTACCCAGAAATAACCTCAGATAAACATGTAATGTTGGTTACCTGACCTATAAACCCCTGCGACTTGCTGCGGGGGTTTTTGGTTAAGGGTGCGCCCTAAGAGAACCGGGTTGTTTTGCACCCTCGCATCCTGCTGAATTAACCTCCACGTTTCGCAAATGTATGCCTGACAATTGCTAACTCGAAATTTTGTCTTTTTCTACTACCTTTAATTCAGGTTGAGCAAAACATGAAGACTGGATAAAGAGTGAATGAATATGAAATTGTGGTTGTCGATGATGACATCATCACGCTCACGCTGTTAGAAGAAGCATTAGCCGATTTTAGCGTTATGATCATGGCGTCCCCGCTGGAAGCTCTCGAGGCTTTGAGAGGCATGGAGGAGCCTCCCTTGCTAATTATTCTCGATGTAAATATGCCGGATATGAGTGGCTTTGAGTTGTGTGTCAAACTACGTGAGTTTATTAGCGAAGAACAGTCAGATATTATTTTTCATACCTCCAGCAGTGAAATGGAGGAGCGCTTAAAAGGGTACGAAATAGGCGCAAATGACTTCCTGATTAAACCGATAGAAATACAGGAGCTGCGTAAAAAAGCGAGGTCCATCGTCAAGCGTGGCAAAAAAAGACGCGAAGATAAAGCCAGTACCGAGAGTCATTCTCAACTTATCCAGGCGGTCATTTCCGACCTCACAGAGCAAGGGATTTTAATTCACTATTTCAGAGCCGCATCGAAAACCAGTAGTATTTCCTCGCTGCTAAATCTTATTGTGAAAACCGCCACCAGCTTTGGGATCAGCAGTTCTGTTCAGGTAAAATATGAAATGAACGATATTGAATACCGTCAGGCACTGTCTACTGAAGCTTCTATTTCTGCACTGGAGCGTGAGTTACTCGACAGACTGGAGTATTCGGAGCGCATTATGAGCAGGGGCAAACGGTTGTTTCTGAATTATCCCCCCTTTACTCAAATTATTAAGAATATGCCGGATGATCCCGCTCAGGCAGGGCGCTTCAGAGATCACTTGGCTATCATTCTGGAAGCCGCTTCGAGTCAGTATCGGGACATTGTTAAGACTGAAGAAGTGAACTTAATGATTCAGGAGCTGGAAGTCGTACAAAAAAAAGCAGATTCAGATAACCAGACAAAGAATCGTCAGGTCCTTGATACCCTGACTGAGTTGGTTGATTCTGTTGAAAGCAAAATATTTGAATACGGCTTGACCGAAGAACAGGAAAGCGAGCTGTTGCAGTTATTTCGTAAGAGCACTGATAAAGCCTACGATACGATTGATAACGCAATGACAACTGAAAATCTGCGTTTAATCATGCAACGCTTAAAAGCGTTGCGTGAATTGAGTCAGTCCCAGGACGATGAGGCAGGCAGTATTGTAGACGTGGAGCTGTTTTAAGCTAGCTGTTGTTTGCAATTAGACTAATAGCCCGTCTTCGCTCAGACTGTGAACAGTTTAAGGGGCTGTATCGGTCTGTCACGCGGCAGAGTGGTCAATGACATTTGCGTGACAAAGGGGTAAGCTTAGCAAAACTCATTGGACCTGTTTGATTGCCCGTTGCCGGGGCTGACAGGCCATTTGCTAAAGAGAACCGATAACATGAACGCAAATGTCGTATTAAGTGGTGTGGGTCTGTGGACGCCGCCCTATAAAATTACTAATCAGGAATTGGTTGAAAGCTATAACGCCTGGGCTGAGGCCTACAATCAAAAACATCAGGCCGAGATTGAAGCCGGCGAACTGACCGCCAAACCGTTTTCCAGTACCGAGTTTATTGAAAAAGCTTCCGGTATTAAAAGCCGCTATATCTATCGTAAGGAAGGCGCGCTGGACATTGAGCGGATGCGCCCGGAAATCCCGGAAAGGGGCGAAGGCGAGTTGTCTAATCAGGCGGAGATTGCCATTGAGGCGGCTAAACTGGCCATGGCCGATGCCAATAAAACGGCTGATGAGATTGATGCCGTGATTGTTTCCTGTGCTTACACACAACGTTCCTACCCGGCGATTGCCATCGAAGTACAAAACGAACTGGGTATTGATGGTTTTGGTTTTGATATGCTGGTGGCCTGTTCGGCGGCTACCTTTGGTATGCACCGGGCCTGGGAAATGATTGCGTCGGGTAATGCTAAATGTGTACTGGTGATTAATCCCGAGCTGGTTTCACCTCAGGTTAACTATACCGATCGCGACAGCCATTTTATTTTTGGTGATGTGGCAACGGCGACCATTCTCGAAACTGCCGAAACGGTCAATACTGATACCGCCTTTGATATCCTCAGCACCAAAGCGAAAACCGTGTACTCCAATAATATCCGCTCGAATTTTGGCTATATGAGCCGGGCCAATGATGTGGATCCCTTTGGTCCGGACAAGCTCTTTCATCAGGCTGGGCGCCGGGTATTCAAAGAAGTCTGCCCCATGGCGGCTGAGCACATTGCCAGCCACCTTGGCCAGCATGAGCTAACGCCAGACAATGTTAATCGCTGGTGGTTACACCAGGCTAACATCAATATGAATACGCTGATTTGCAAAAAACTGCTGGGCCGGGATGCCAACAGCGAGGAAGCCCCGATAGTTCTGGATGAGTATGCCAATACCGCTTCGGCGGGCTCGATTATCGCTTTTGCCCTGCATCATCAGGACCTTGCCAGTCAGGACGTTGGTGTTATTTGTTCCTTCGGCGCCGGTTATTCCATAGGTAGTCTGGTTGTCCGCAAAAGGTAGCTGGAAGCTACAGGCAGATTGTGATAGAAAATAACCAATAAATAGAGGGGGTTAAACGTCCCTCTCTGTGGCGGTATCGATAAATACTGCGACCCACCACAACTGCCCCGGTGTAACAGTAGGACAACAAATGATTGCAGATATCGGCTACGGCCTGAATAGTATTGGTTACCTGGTATTATTGTTACTGCTGTTTACGGTGCGTAAACCGGGGCTGGCTAAATATATGCTTAGCCTCGCCACACTGGTTACGCTGCTCTGGTCTTTGAGCTTTGTGTCTTTGCTAAGCGGCCCGTTAAGTGTTTTTCATCTGCTCCAGGCTGATACGATCAAGCAGGGCATCTGGTTGCTGTTTATTGCCAGCTGTCTGAAAAATGATTTTGCCAATATCTGGCAGGTGTTGCGTCAGCCGGCCACCTTATTTGCGTTGTTGGTTCCGGCCATTGCATTGTTAAGCCCCTGGTTTATACAGGTGGACATTACCTGGCATTTCCTGATGCAAACCCTGATAGCACTGGAAGTGCTTATTCTGCTCGAAGTGCTTTACCGTCAGGTTGGGCAGGATCAGTGGGCGTATAAGCCACTGGCGTTGTATTTAGGCGCGACCAATCTGTTTGAGTTTGTCTTTTACGCCAACTCCACCATGATCGCCAGTGTGGAGCCCGGTTTTATTGCCGCCCGCGGGTATATCTACCTGTTGATGTTACCGTTTCTGGTAATTGCCACACGGCGGATAAAGCATTGGGGCGTGAATATCTTTATCTCCCGGGATGTGGTGCTGCACAGCTCATTGCTGCTGGTGGCCGGGGTATATCTCTTTATCATGGCAGCCATGGGCTACATTATCAGCTACCTCGGCTGGAGCTGGGGTTACACGGTGCAGATTATACTGATTGCGCTGTCGCTGGTTATGCTGGCAACGCTGTTTTTATCCAATACCTTTCGCACCCGCATTAAAGTATTTATCACCAAACACTTCTTTGCTAATCAGTTCGATTATCGCGAAGAATGGGTCAAATTGACCAATGTACTGTCGCAAAACGATCAGTCGTTACCCAGTGTGTACCAGGTAGCACTGGAAGGCGTGATGGGAGCGATCAATTACGACAGCGGCGCACTCATCAAAAAGCAGGGGCCGGGTTTTCACGTGGTAAGCAGCCATCATTTTATGCCTTTATCCGAGGTCGAGGGGACGCTTAAGCCTTTATGGGATTACTGTGAAAAAACCGGCTGGTTAATCGATCTCGATGAGTATCGCACCAAGCCTTATGTTTATGAGGGGCTAAACCTGTCTAATGAAACGGTTGAAACGACCCGATTGCAACTGGTTATTCCGTTTATCCGCGAAGGCAATATGTGGGGACTGGCCTTGCTGTGCGCGGTGGACAGGCCAAAAGTGTCGCTCAACTGGGAGGTGCGTGACTATTTAAATGCCGTAACTAACCAAATTGCTAATTTTATTTATCTGCATGAAGCGGCACAATCACTGGCAGAGAATGCACAATTCGCGGCTTTTAATCGCATGGCCGCCTTTGTGTTGCACGATCTCAAGAATGTACTGGCACAGATAGACTTAATCCTGTGTAATGCAGAGCAGCACAAAGGTAACCCTGAATTTATTGAAGATACCTTCGAAACCCTGCATCATACCAAAGCACGGATGGACAGGATGCTGCGCCAGCTTACAGAGAAACAGGTAGAAGAACGGGGCGCCGATGCCACGCACACCTTGTCGCTGTTAATTAAGCAGGTGGTTGATAAACGTTGTCAGTCTTTATTACCGCTACCGCGGGTAGTGATAAAAGAAGAAACTGACGTTGTGGTAGATCAGGATAAGTTTGCTAATGTGATGTATCATCTTATTAGCAATGCTCAACAGGCCTGTGCCGATGACGGTGAAATTGAAGTTATGCTGGTACTGGACGCAGAGCGCCAACACCAACTCGTGTTTATTGAGGATAATGGCACGGGGATGGATGAAGAATTTATAAAGCATCGCCTGTTCAAACCCTTCGATACCACTAAAGGTAACGCGGGAATGGGCATCGGGGCATATGATGCAAAAACCTATATGGAATCGATAGGCGGATATTTACAGGTGCAAAGCCAGCCGAACGTTGGCACCTGCTTTACCCTGGGCTTTCCCATTCAGTAAATACGTCAATATCGAGCAGAATAAAAATGGAAACAGAGTATGAGTGACACCATCCTGGTAGTTGATGACGATTTAGGTATTCAAAAGCAGTTAAAATGGAGTTTAACCGACTTTAACGTGGTTTTCGCCGACGATCGTTCCTCCGCAATTGCGCAGTTACGTCGGTTTGAACCCAAAGTGGTCACTCTCGATTTAGGCTTGCCACCTGACCCGGCCAATGCCTCAGAAGGTCTGAAAACCCTGGAAGAAATTCTGGCTTTGGCGCCCAATACCAAAGTGATAGTGGTAACTGGCAATAACGATAAAGAAAATGCGCTGAAAGCCATCGACTTTGGTGCCTATGATTTTTATCAGAAACCCATCGATTCTGACACGATAAAGCTGCTCATCAATCGCGCGCTGAACCTGGCCAAGCTGGAAGATGAAAACCGGATCCTGGCTAAGACGAGACCTGCCATGGGGCGGATTATCGGTAATAGTGACGCTATCCAGACCGTGATGCGCAAAGCCGAAAAGATTGCCGGTACCGATATCAGCACCCTTTTACTCGGCGAAAGTGGTACCGGTAAAGAAGTCTTTGCCCGCACCATTCACGAGCACAGCCCGCGTAAAGACCAGCCTTTTGTCGCCATCAACTGTGCGTCAATTCCGGAAAACCTGCTCGAAAGCGAGCTGTTCGGTTACGAAAAAGGTGCCTTCACCGGCGCTAATAAAACTACTGTAGGTAAAATTGAGACGGCACAGGGCGGTACACTGTTTCTCGATGAAATCGGTGATATGCCCATTGGCTTGCAGGCCAAGATGTTGCGGTTCCTGCAGGAGCGGGTTATCGAGCGGGTTGGCGGCCGAAATGAAATTCCGGTGGATATTCGGGTGATTTGTGCCACGCACAGAGATATCCAGACCATGGTTGGGGAAGAGACCTTCCGTGAGGATTTATTCTATCGTATTGGCGAAATCCCGATTAATATTCCGCCGCTGCGGGAACGTGAGCAGGATATTGTATTATTGGCGCGTACTTTCCTGAATCAGTATCGCGAAGAATTTAATGCCAAAGCCAAGAGCTTCAGTGATGGTGCGATAAGAGCCATGCTTTCCCATCGCTGGCCAGGCAACATCCGCGAACTGCAGAACAAACTCAAATCTGCCGTAATCATGGCTGAAGGCACGGTCATTCAGGCCGACGATCTGGGCCTGCTCGAGCCCTCGGAAGATTTTGAAAGCGAAATCCTTAACCTGCGCGAAGTGCGGGAGCAGGCCGAGAGTAAAGCTATCCGTAAGGCTTATCAGCGAGCCGACAAGAATATGTCTAAAACCGCGGAGTTACTGGGTGTAACCCGACCAACGTTATATTCATTAATCGATAAGTACCATCTGGAAGATTTGAAAACCGGCGTTTAATACCTGTTGCGCCGGTTGACCGCCGGCGCTGATTAACTATTATGTTCCGCCCAGCTAATGGCTGATAAATGGTTGAGAGAGGTTTGTATCCGGGTCGGCGGTAAATCAAATTTTTCTTCCAAACAGGATTTTGGCCGGTCAGGGGCATCTGATTTCTCACCGGTTAAGCCAATCCAGCAGTCCTTTCCGGACCGTTTCGCCGCATACAGGCATTCATCCAGTAAACCAAAATAGCAGTCCCAGTCGAGCCGGGCCGGTTCGCTGGGGTACAAAGGCAGTACACAAAAGCCAATCGAACAGGTGATATGGACGCTGTGCTGCTGACTAACCTGGAAATCATGATCATGGATCCCCTGGCGTAGTCTGTCTGCCAGGGCAACTGCCTCAAGCCGGTTGGTATTGCGGCACACCGCCAGAAACTCTTCACCTCCCCAGCGGATAAGCATGTCTGATGGGCGGAATTCCGAACGCATTACTTTCGCCAAATCGGTTAAGATACGGTCGCCCGCCATGTGCCCGTAGGTGTCATTAATGTGTTTAAAATTATCAATATCGAGGAGAAAACAAATCATGTCAGAGGGACTGTTGGTAAGCGTGCCCTCACGGGATAACAGATACGCCTGCTGGGCGCGATTGATTTCCTGTGGTAACTGGTTATTCAGGTACTGACGATTGTACAAACCGGTGAGTGGATCCATCAGGCTGGCCCGCTCCAGTGCAATGTAGGCGTTCTCCAGCTCGGCATTTTTAGATTCCAGCTCCTGGGTGCGCCGGCGCACTTCACGCTTTAAAAAGCGCGAACGCTGACTGTGGTTAAACCGGCTCCAGATTAAAAACACCAATAAGGTGACTACAAATAAAGACGCGTATAGCATCCTCACTTCCAGTTCCTGCTGTTCTGCTTTGGCCAGCTGAATGGCCTGGTTTTTATTTAGTAGTTCGAGCGATTGTGCCTGACGCTCAACGTCCAACTGCGATTGCAGGTACAACAGTGCCAATGAGCGGCGTTGCTCAAGACTTTGTTTCTCCAGTTGTTGCTGACGCTTAAGGGCATTAAGGGCTGCGGCATAATTTCCGCTCTGTTCATGCATTTGCATTTTTACCGCTTCAAAACGGGCCTGAGTGAGTAATTCCCCTCTTTCGATAGCTTGTTGCAAACCCTGGTCGATGTGGTCAGTCAATGCCTGTTTGTCTTTGCCCAGGTAAGCTTGTGCCAGGTTTAAGTGCAGCTCGGTCAGCAGGGTAGTGCAGTTATATTCAGTCGCTTGCTGAAGCTTTGACTCGAGCAGTTGGATGCCGGCTTCCGGCTGATTCTGACTGAGTAGAATATCACCCAGACTGGAGTCTATTTTGGCCACATCGCATTGTGCTTCTAACTGGCTAAACTGGTCTTTGCTCTGTTCCAGGTGGCGCCGGGCATTTTCAAAATGCCCCATCTGGATATTCACCTGGCCAAGGTGATAATCGAGCTCCGCTTGCAGGGTTTTTATTTGCAGGGTATTAATCAGCACAGCGGCCTCCTGCAGATACAGCATAGCTTCATCGTTTTTATCTATTTCACTGTATACCCGGGCGATTTGCATCAATGTGGACGCAGTTGCCTGGTTGTTGTTTTCCTGTCGGAGCAAAGGTAATGCCCGCTCTAACTGACTTAAAGCGCTCTCAAACTGGCCTAATTGACGCAGGGAAATACCAACTTCCAGCTGTTGCAAGGCAATGCCGTCGTAGCGGCCCTGCTGATGATAAATGTCTTTGGCGAGGTTAAAATAACCCAGCGCAGACTGATATAGCCCCATCACCCGATAGGTTCTGCCAATATCTGTATACAAATCGGCCATACCTAGCGGCTCTCTGGCGCCCTTAAAAAAGTCCAGGGCACGCTGAAACTGCCGCAATGCCAGCGGGTAATTATTCTTAATCAGTGAGATGTGCCCTAAGGCGTGCGCGCCCGTAGCAGAGGCTCGTTGGTTTTGTTCTGACTCGGACAGTGCTAATTGTTCGCGGATTTGGCGTTCGGCTTCCTGGGTGTCGCCCTGATTAACCAGCTTCTCAACATTAAATCCGCTGGCATAGAACGCATGTCCATCCATTGATACGTGGCGCACTGAATGCGCTAATCCGGGTACAGAGCAACACAGCAAAGACAGCAACAGGCCTACACGGTTTAACATCATTACTTTCTACACCGCCCTGTGACGTAAGACGCGCGACTCCATTACTGCGCTGTCATGTCGTATTTAGACTAAAGTTTACTCTTTTATTATACTGTTATTCTGAGGTTCGTTTAAAAAATAATCAATAGCGCAAGCCCGTTTTCTTCCGTTTAATCAAAATTTAAACTGGCGTAACGCTGGATCCAAAGTCTGATCAGTTTTGATTTTGCTATACCGCTCTGCTCTGACAGTTGTTGTAGCTGGTCTATACATTCCTGCGTCAGCGTAAAGGTTGCTCTGCGCATTGGCTCGTGGTGCGAATCGTTAGCTTGCCGTTCTGTAACAGCGGCAAGGGGCACTACCACACCACTGGCATAATGCAGTGCGTCCTGGATAAATTCCTCTGCACTGACATTTTTGGTTGCAGTACGACTAGCTTGCGGCGTAGAGCGAGACAGGTTTATCAGACTCATGTTGTTCCCCTTTACGTCGGGCCAGTAACTCTTCAATGATACTGCGAATTTCCACGGCAGCTTTACCATCGGCTTCACTTTCCAGCACCGAACGCCCGGACTCCTCAGAGTCGTCATACATGTTGCGGCTAAAGGTGACAGAATTTAACACTGGCACTTCAAAGGAGCGACATACTTCTTTGGCTTCCAGAATCCTCGAGGCCAACGACGGCAGCGAAGGACACTGGGTAATAACAAAAGCAGCGTTCATGCGTGGGTTAACCATCTTACAGGTCGACAAAATGTCTTCCATGTGCGGCACCGTTTTCAGGTCGCGGCGCTTCGGACGCAACGGGATCAGGATATGGTCGGCAACCGCCATAGACGATCGCAGCGCCAGGTTATCCTGACCACCGCAATCGATAACCACATAGTCGTAGCGCTCTTTAAGGCTTAACAACTCATTGCGGATCTTGCCATAAAGCTGGATACAGTTGATGGAGGGCAGCTCTTCGTTGCTGCTTCGCTCCTGTGCCCAGTCTGACGTGGTTCGCTGGGGGTCACAATCCACCATCAGTACACTGGCCTTTTTCTCACAGCGTAAATATACGGCGATGTTCTGTGCAAGACAGCTTTTGCCGCTACCACCTTTCTCGCCACCAACTAAAATCATCATTGTTCAATCCTCATTAAGTAATCGCAATTACGTAATAAAAAAGTGAACTGACTGTCAGTGTCGCTGGCTTGTCGGGGGGAAGCAAGCCGGCGTCATCTTACAGTGTTCGGTAACCCCGCTATCCTATCTTTCGACGTAGACCGGAGGTTTTGCGTCACACCCTTTCGACGTGTTTTGCCTTTTTCATGTACTGCGGGATGCTCGGATAGCACCCGTTAATTCCTGTTGAAATAATAGATTATCGGGATGTCGGCATCCATTCACGGCGGGCATTGAAATTTATATTAAGGGATTGATGTGTATACCCTAGCCGGTCAGGGTTATTTTAAATTACGTTTAATTTTTTATTTTTAATCGTTAATTGTGATTAATGTGATTGGTATTTACCGCTGGTTCTCTGCACGGTTAGGGTTATACTTATCGAAAATGTTAAGGAGAATGTAATGACACACCCCATTGATAAACCTTCTTATGAAGGAAAAAAAGTACCTGATGTTACCTTTGCCATTCGGGAAGGTGAGCAGTGGATTAATCGTACAACCGACGATATCTTCGCCGGCAAAACCGTAGTGGTGTTCTCCCTGCCAGGCGCTTTTACGCCAACCTGTTCGTCGACTCACCTGCCACGTTACAACGAGTTGGCCGCCACATTCAAAGATCACGGTGTGGATGAAATCGTTTGCGTTTCAGTGAATGATACCTTTGTAATGAATGCCTGGGCAGCGGATCAGGAATCAGACAATGTGTCTCTGGTACCTGATGGCAACGGTGAATTTACCGACGGCATGGGCATGCTGGTAGATAAAGCCGATCTAGGTTTTGGCAAGCGCAGCTGGCGTTACTCGATGCTGGTAAAAGACGGCGTGGTGGAAAAAATGTTTATTGAGCCGAATAAACCTGGCGACCCGTTCGAGGTATCTGACGCTGATACAATGCTTTCTTACATTGCGCCTAATGCGGTGAAACTGGAACCGGTTTCAATTATTACCAAACCGGGCTGTCCGTATTGTGCGAAAGCTAAAGCGCTGTTGCAGCACAAAGGCTATAAATACGAAGAAATCGTCATGGGGCAGGGGGCCACACTGACGACATTAAAAGCCATCAGCGGTCGAGACACAGTGCCACAAGTATTTATTGGTGGTAAGCACATTGGCGGCAGCGACGATTTGGAAGCTTATTTCGCCGAATAGCGTGATAATAATCTGATAAAAAACTCGCCAATCGGCGAGTTTTTTGTTTTCAGTAGGTGTTTATTACTCAAGGTAGGGCTTTGCCTGTATAGATATAAGCTAGGAAACAAGGATGTTTACAGATTGTTGTCGGTGTCGCCGACCGCGACCAAAGGGTGTGATGCGACCCGGTGACCGTGAACCACTCTGGACTCCCCGTAGCCCTTATCAGTGAAAAGCGTCATCGTCCCTGGCAGAGCAAACCAGACCGTCAATGACGGCACGTCCCTGTGCCGCATCGACTGAATCCTCATCCATGATGCTTCTTCTGGTTTGCCATGTATGCCAGTGACGATGACAACACTGAAGAAGGGCACAATTATTGTTCTTTCTTCGAGGTAAACAGTGCCACCTTTAAAGGGGCTTTTTTACTTAAAGACTTAGTTACAGCTGCGGGGCGTCGAAGTCCTCAGGCTCATCGGTATAAATACACACGTTCCAGTCTTCTGCCAGACCGTCCTCGGCCTGACAATAAGTAGCAAAGAAGTCGCTGATTTCCTGACGCTGACAATGAGCTTCGAAGCTGGCCATATTGGCCCAGATTTCATTAAACGCAATGGGAAAGCTGTTACCTTCAGCGAACGGGCTTGGTACGTGGCGGGTAACGATATACTGGATACAGCCATCTTCTCTTAACGTATTGGGCTCGAGGCTCTGGAGCACTTTGAACAGCGCTTTTTCTTTGCCGGGTTTGGGTAAAAACTGGGCGCTACAATACACTTTCTTTGACATGAGTAATCCTTAACAGGCTGGACTTTGTTTTTTAATAGTCTCAGTATGGCGATTCTGGTCCTGAAGTCAAAAGCTTACCTGCAATCTGTTTTTACTGGCCTTTTATCGTTATTCCCCTCGTTATCGTCAACTGTTTTTGCCATAGTAGAAAAAACACAACAATCCAGGGGCAAACACATTGAAACCTTCTTTTCTGACAACACTAACCTGCGCCACCGGTCTATTGTTCTCGCTAACCACCAGTGCTGCGCTATCCGGCGATGAGCAGCAGATAGCCGATTATATTGATGGCCGTAAAGAGGCGGCGATGATCTTGCTGGAAAAAAGCGTCAATATAAACAGCGGTACCATGAATTTTTCCGGGGTCAGAAAAGTGGCAGACCAATTGATGCCGGAATTTGAGGCGCTGGGGTTTGATGTTTGGTTTGAGGATGGCGAGGCTTTCAACCGGGCCGGCCATCTGGTTGCCAGGCTTGAAGGAGGCAAGGGCCCCAAAATGCTGCTGATTGGCCACCTGGATACGGTGTTTGAACCTGGCAGTCCGTTTCAGACCTTTACCCGGGTAGACGAAAAGCATATTAAAGGGCCGGGCGTTGCCGATATGAAAGGCGGCAACATTATTATGCTCGAGGCGCTGCGGGCGCTGCACGCGGCCGGTAAGTTGTCGACGATGAATATTATGGTGGTAATGACCGGCGACGAAGAGCTCAGTGGCCGCCCGTTAGCCTTGTCTAAGAAAGCCTTAATCGACAGCGCCAAATGGGCTGATATATCATTGGGCTTTGAAAATGGTGATGGTAACCCAGCCACCGCTAATGTCTCGAGGCGTGGTTCCGTGGATTGGGTGTTAACGGTTAAAGGCACACCGGCGCATTCTTCTCAGGTATTTAAACCCGCCGTCGGAGCAGGGGCGATTTATGAAGCATCGCGTATCTTAACCAGCTTTTATGATAAGCTTCGAAGTGAACAGTTACTTACGTTTAACCCAGGAAATATAATGGGTGGCACTGAGGTTTCACATGATAAACTTAACAACAGTGGTAGCACTTTTGGTAAAAATAATGTGGTCGCCGAACATGCCATTGTTACCGGTGATATTCGTGCGGTTTCGCAGGAGCAGTTAATTCGGGTTCAGCATAAAATGCAGGCCATCGTAAAACAGAGCCTGCCAAAAACCAGTGCAGTCATCGAGTTTGGTGAGGGCTACCCGCCCTTATCGCCGAAAGCGGGTAATCACGAGCTGCTGGGTATTTACAGCAAAGTCAGTCAGGATCTTGGTCAGGGCAGTGTCACCGCAGTGAATCCGCTTAATGCCGGCGCCGCGGACGTCTCTTTTACTTCAGAGTATGTGGAAATGGCGCTGGATGGTTTGGGCATGAGTGGCTCGGGAGGACACACGGTAAATGAAACTGCGCTGGTCAGTGCCTTGCCTGACCAGGCAAAACGCGCCGCTATTTTGATGTTACGCCTGAGTGAAAGGTAACCCGCTATTGTTTTTCTGCCAACGATTGCAATTCACAGGCAAGGCCGCCATAGTAGGCGCCCTTGCTGATATTAATGGAGTCAACCAGTGAAGTCGTTGTTATCTCTGGTCTGCCTGACCACTACATTATGTTTTTCTGCGCTGGCTATGGGGCAATCTCAGTTTGCACTGAACAAGTCGTTTGCCGCGTTATACGAGCAGGAGCTTGGTAGCACGCAAAAGTGTCTGAGTTCTTCGGCTAATCGGTATGCGGTGTGTTCGCCGGCCCTGAGAGGCGATGGTAATGCGCCGTTCATTTTGTTTCAGCAGGCAGACAGCCCCATTGTGGTGCTTACCCACGGGCTCAGTGACTCCCCCTTTTTCGTCACAGCAATTGCCAATGAACTTTATCATTCCGGCTATACCGTTATTGCCCCGCTGTTGCCTGGCCATGGCCTGAAAGACGCTGATGCTGTTATGGAAGATGACCAACTGGCCGAGCGTTGGCAGTCGCACCTTGCAGAAGTGGTGGAGTTGGCTTTGCAATCTAACGATAAAGTGGTGTTAGGCGGCTTTTCTACCGGCGGTGCGCTGTCGGTAGACTACTATCTGTCTAATCCTGAGAATGTGAAGGGCATTCTGTTATTTTCTGGCGCACTGGCGCTCAATGGTAACGTGGAGTCACTGTCAAAGCTGTGGGGCATAAAAACGCTGGCGAAGTTACTCGATGGAGACTATCAGACTAACGGGCCTAATCCACAAAAATACCCTAAAGTAGCCAGTTTCGCCGGGCTTGAGTTAATGGAGCTTATTCGCAGTATCCGCGAACGTCTTGAAGAAGGGGCTCGGGTAGAAGTACCTGTTTTCGTAGCCCACTCCCAGGCCGATCAGACCACGCCTATTGAGGGCGTCCAGAACCTGTTGACCTATGTGAATGCGGATAACACCTTTTATGTCATCGATGAGCAGTATCAGCTATGTCATGCCGATCTGGTGGTTAATCGTCTGTTGCTGGAGAAAATGGACTTTGATAAAAGTCGTGCCGATTTAAGCGAAACCTGCGCTATCCCTCAGGTTAACCCTCAGTTTTTTCCAATGGCAAGAGCCCTGCGCGGATTTGTTGAGTTTGCCCTGCCATAAAGGCAGGGCTTAGTTCACGCTAAGTTGTATAAATTGAAGGGCTAGCGGAGTTTAGCCCGTTTGATCAGGAAAAAGCCCGCCGGCACCACCAGTAAAGACAGCACCAGCGCACTGGCCATGCCGCCCACCATGGGCGCTGCAATCCGGCTCATCACTTCTGAGCCGGTGCCGGTACCACCGATAACCGGCAATAAACCTATCATTACCGTTAATACCGTCATCAACACCGGACGCACGCGTTTAAGTGCGCCTTCCTCAACTGCCTCACGCAAGCTGGCGCTAATATCCACGTTATCGGCTGGCCGAATATGTGCACAGGTGCTGTTAAGGTAAATGACCATAATGACGCCAATTTCAACGGCCACACCGGCCAGGGCAATAAAACCAACGCCGACCGCAACAGAAAGGTGATAATCCAGCGCATAGAGCAACCAGATGCCGCCGATAAGTGCCATGGGCAGGGTACCGAGTACCAGTACCACATCGCTGAGACGGCGAAAGCTCATAAACAGTAAGATAACTATCACTGCCAGCGTCATCGGCACAACAAAGGTAAGCTTCTGCATGGCCCGTTCCAGGTACTCATACTGTCCTGCCCACTGTAACGTGTAGCCCGCGGGAAGGTTAAGCTCTTGGTCCAGAACGCCTTTGGCCTGTTTAACGTAACTTTCAATATCAATGCCGGATACATCAATAAAAGCATAACCGGTAAGCCGGGCATTTTCGCTCTTCAGTGCGGGCGGGCCTTCGGCAATACTAATATGCGTAATATCCCCCAGTGTTATGCGCTCTCCTCCCGGTGTCACGATGGGTAAGCCTGCAAGCGCTTCCGGGCTATTTCGGTATTGCTGAGGATAACGCAAATTAACCGAATACCGGGCAATATCCTCCACCGTTGTGGTAATGGTTTTGCCGCCAACGGCAGTACTGATGAGTTGCTGCACCTCGGCTATAGTCAGGCCATATCGGCTTATAGCAAGGCGGTCGATATCTATATCAATATACCGGGCGCCGGCAACCCGCTCGGCGTAGACCGATTCAGTGCCCCCAAGGTCGCCCAGCAGCTTTTCAATATCGGTGCCGATGGCTTCGATTTGCTTAACATCCGGACCAGAGATTTTAATGCCAAGTGGCGTTTTAATGCCGGTGGCCAGCATGTCGATGCGGGTTTGGATGGGCATCACCCAGGCGTTGGTCAGGCCGGGGAAAGCAACAATGCTGTTGAGTTCATCGCGCAAATCCTGGCTGGTCAGCCCCTCCCGCCACTGCGATTTGGGTTTAAGCTGAATGAAGGTTTCAATCATCGTCAGCGGGGCGGGGTCGGTTGCGGTTTCAGCCCGGCCGACTTTACCAAATACGGTTTTAACTTCCGGCAGGGTACGGATCAGTTTGTCGGTTTGTTGCAAAATTTCCCGGGCCTCAGCAATGGATACGCCAGCGTAGGTGGTGGGCATATACATCAGGTCACCCTCGTCGAGCGGTGGCATAAATTCGCTACCTAGCTTCGATAAGGGGTAGTAACCGGCAAGCGTAATCAGAATCGCTATTAGAAGAGTCACTTTAGGGAAGCGTAATACGACTCTGAGCGCCGGCTTGTAGGCTGCCTGGGCCACGCGATTAACCGGGTTTCGTTCCTCAGGCGCAATGTTACCGCGGATCAGGTAACCCATGAGTACCGGGATCAGGGTAATAGCCAGACCTGCCGCCGCGGCCATGGCAAAGGTCTTGGTGTAAGCCAGGGGCGCAAACATTCGCCCTTCCTGAGCTTCCAGAATAAATACCGGCAAAAAGCTCACCGTGATAATCAGCAAACTGAAAAACAGTGCCGGGCCCACTTCAGTGGCCGCTTTACTCACCAGCTCCCAGCGATTGGCGTCTGGTGGCGCTTTTTCCAGATGTTTGTGAAAGTTTTCAATCATCACAATGGCGCCGTCGGTCATGGCACCTATGGCAATAGCAATACCGCCCAGCGACATAATGTTGGCATTGATGCCCTGCCAGTGCATCAGTAAAAAGGCGCCCAGTATGCCCAGCGGCAGTGTTACCAGCGCAACCAGTGCGCTGCGTAAATGGAGTAAAAACAGGCCGCAGATAAGCGCCACTATCAGTAGTTCTTCAAGCAGCTTATCCCACAGGTTATCGATGGCACTGGCAATCAGGTTTGAACGGTCATAGACCGTGGTGATCTCTACACCTTCTGGCAGACCGGCCTGCAAGTCCTGTAGTTTTGCTTTCACGCCATCAATAGTTTGCTGAGCGTTTTCGTTATAGCGCATGACAATAATGCCACCCACGGTTTCGCCCTCACCATTAAGTTCGGCGATGCCGCGCCGCGGTGCCGGTCCTTCTCTGACTTCGGCCACATCGGCCAGTGTTACCGGTGTGCCGGATTCCGATACGGCAAGGGTTATCTGCCTGATATCGCGCAGGGTTTCAATATAGCCACTGACTGTGACCATATATTCCGCTTCGGCCATCTCAATCACCGAGGCGCCTACTTCCTGATTGTTCTGACTCACAGCCATTTCCAGCTGCGCCATGGTTAAGTTATAAGCGTCCAGTTTGTAGGGATCGGCAACAATCTGATACTGCTTTTTCATACCGCCCACCGTGGCTACCTCAGACACACCAGGCACCGATTGCAGGGCAAATTTCAGGTACCAGTCCTGCAGGCTGGTGAGCTCATCGATATCATGCTGACCACTCGGATCGCTTAGCGCGTACATATACACCCAGCCTACGCCGGTAGCATCCGGGCCGAGTCTGGGTTTTGCCGAGGCTGGCAGGGTAGGCGCTACCTGGGAAAGGTATTCCAGTACCCGGGAGCGGGCCCAGTACATGTCGGTGTCATCATCAAACAGGATGTACACATAGGAGTCACCAAAGAAAGAAAACCCGCGAACAGTATGTGCGCCCGGTACCGACAACATGGCTGACGTGAGCGGGTAGGTGACCTGCTGCTCTACCACAGAGGGCGCTTGCCCGGGGTAGTTGGTTTGAATGATCACCTGCACATCGGATAAGTCCGGAATGGCATCCACCGGGGTTTGTTTCACCGACCAGATGCCTGCCGCGGTGAGCATCAGTGCTGCCAGCAAGACCAGTACGCGATTGTTAAGCGACCAGTTAATGATGATTGCTATCATGACTGGCTCCTGCTAGTGACCGGCATGGTCCATGTCATGCGACATGGCCATGGCAGGTTCAATATGGGTGATAACAAACTCGCCGTCTCTGATTTCAAACGTAAAGCGGATTGCCTGCTCTGGCTGCCAGTCTGTCGTGTCTATATGACTGCTGAGAGTAAAGTCCATGGTGGCAGGCCCGCGTCCCCACTTTTCAATGGCGCCGCGGGAGATATTCATGGCGTGGTTTTGCTCATCAATACGGTTAATCGTGCCATCAACGGTAGCCGAGGGAACACTCGATTCTATGCTGTCGGTATCAATCGCAGTGATCTCTACCATGCCATCAGTTTTACGATTCAGCTCGGCATCAAGGCGAATACCGCTGGTTAGATCAGTCACACTAACCTGGTCGCCAATAGCGAAGTCCATCGTCATTCCAGGCCAGTCCCAGGCTGCTACAGGCCCGTGACTGGCGGTCACGGTGCCTGTCTCGCTATCAATAGCATCGATAGTTAAGGTGACCCATTGAGTGTCATTACTCTGGCTATCCTCCTCGCCAGAGATCCTCGACAGGTCAGCATCTACGGCACTTTCTGAATCAATCAGGAATAAGCCGTTCATCACCACTTCATCCCCTTCTTCAAGGCCTGCTGTGATTTCGGCATAGTCTGCAGTGATGCGACCCACCGCCACGGCCGTTGAACGGAATTCACCGTTGCCAAGTGCCAGTACCACACGGTCGTTGGCGGCAGTTCTTATCAGTGCGGAGCGTGGAATACTCAGGCTTTCGTTACGCGGTGTATCGAATGATACGGTGGCAAACATATTGGGTTTTAACCGGCCGTCCGGGTTATCCAGTACCAGGCGCACTTTCAGCGTGCGGGTCTTGTTGTCGAGCTCCGGATAGATAAAGTCTACCCGGGCTGAAAACGTCTCTCCCGGCAATGCCGGTAAGGTTATGTTCAGATCTTGCTCCGTACTGAGCATGTCGGCATAGCGCTGTGGAATGCTGGCGGTGATCCACACCGTCTGCAGACTGGCAATAGCCAGCATGGTGGTGCCTGGCGTAACATAAAAGCCCGGTCGGATATTAAGGTTAGTGACGTAGCCGTTCTGTGGCACTTCAAAAGCGATTTGCTGTTGTACGTTGCCGGTTTTATCCAGATTCTGAATAACCTTAGGCGGTAATTGCAGGGCTGTTAGTCTGTCTCTGGCTGCGTTGAACAGTGAGCGGTTATTGCGACTGCGGGCCAGCAAATATTCCTCCTGAGCATTTACCAGCTCAGGTGAATACAGGGTGTATAAGGTGTCGCCCTGGTTGACCGGTTGACCATCAGTGGTGACGGTAAGGCGTTCTACCCAGCCACTCACCCGCGGATGGACATGAATAATCTGGTCTTCGGCGACTTCTACAATGCCGCTGGCAGCAACCGTTTCAGATAAAGAGCGTGTGTGGACCTTAGCGGTAGTCACCCCCAGGCTCTGAACAATTTGTGGGGAAATACTCACCGTTCCCGGTGTGGTGCTTGCTTCACCGGCATAAACGGGTACCAAATCCATGCCCATAGGCGATTTACCGGGCTTATCCCGGCGGTAACTGCTGTCCATTGGCGCTACCCAGTAAAGAATGTCCTTTTCCCCATCGCTTGGGGCGGCGGTATTACCTTCACCCTGTGGGACGTTAGCCGGTAATAAAGCATAACCAATACCCACCCCGGCTATCAGGGCAATAACAGGAACAATAAAACGGTTCATAGAAAACTCCCTCAAAGCGGTGAGATTGGATTAAGAAAATAGTTAAGCCGGGTCATCAGCGTGGCCATGTCACCTTGCAGATTGAGTAATTTCATCTGGTCATCAATCAGCGCCAGGTGGCTTTGCATCACATCGGAAAAGTTGCCGCTGGCAGTAGTGTAAGCGTTAAGCGCGGCGTCGTAATGCTGTTGACGCAGCGGTAATAACGTTTGTTCATAACGGTTAATGCGCGAGTGCAGAGTAGGGTAGCGGGCATAGAGCTGATTCACCTCACTGAGCTGTTGTTGGATCACCAGACGTTTTTCGGTTTCCAGGCTCTCTGTTTCGGCCACGGTGGCTGCCAGAGCGGCTTGTTTTACCTTGCGGGAGAATAGCGGTACATCAACACTCATTCCGACCGACACAAAGTCAGCCCGGGAAGTGTTGTTAGTCGCATCCTGGCGATAGGCATAGCTGGCATTAAATTCCCACTGCGGGTCGAAACTGGTTTCTACCTGCTGCTGTTTTATCTTCTGCACATTAATCACGGCATTACGACTTATAACCTGCGGGTGTTGCTGTAAACGTTCCAATAGCGCCGAAGTGTTGGCAGGTAAAAGTGATTGGCCGATAAGGCTGGTTAACCAACGCTGATCGGCCTGATTCGGGGCGATGTTGGTTAGCGTGGCCTGTTGCATTGGGGTCAGCCAGTTAGATAAACCGGCAATTGCGGTTTGCTGCTCAGAAGTCAGCGATTCCAGACGGTCTTCCAGTGCCGTGTGCAGCACTTCCATGCTCAGCACATCATACTGACTGGCACCTGAAGAGCTGGCGTAGTTATTTTCAACGGCAATGGTCAGTTGGTCCAGTAGTTGTAACTGTTCGGTAACCAGTTCCTTACTGTTGTGCAGAATAATAATGTCAATCCACGCCAGTGTGATAGCCCGGGTAACTTCAGCTTTACGCAGGTCGCGTCGGGCCGGGTGTTCGGCTGCTTTGGCCGCCAGCGCATCCCGCTGCAGGGCGACGGAGTCGCCGCGGGGCAGCATTTGGCTGACGCCCATTTTGAGCTGGGTCATGGCCTGTTCGTTGAGCGCGAATCCGTCGGTGGGGACATTGAGCATACCTACTGAGATCCGTGGGTCGGGCATGGATTGCACCGCATTGCCCTGGGTTGTCAGAGCATGTTCGCTCTGTCGGCTGCGTGCCAGGGCATAATCCTCACTTAACGCTTGCGACAGTAACTGCGGTAATTGTGGCTGTTGGGCTTGCTGTGCTGTGGCTACAAACTGCCAGCAACTGAGTAAAATGCCTGCTGACACGACATATAAAGAAGGAAGTTTCATACTTGCCTCAATGGTTAACCTTAAAAAAGCGGGTACAGACACCCGGTCACAATGCCTCAGACATTGCACTGAAAAGAGGTTTGGTTAACTCAGGCGTATTGGAGGACGAAACAGCGAGGTTGGGAATCCGGAAAACGCCACTACCGGTTTACCGACGATTTGGAGCGCAGCGGTTTTAACAATAAAGGGGGAAGCTATTCCGGCCAGATAACTGACTAAATGGGAACTGGCATGCTCGCACTGGCAGCCATTTTTAGCACAGGGCGAAGCTTGCTGGGCACAGTTATGCTGGATATCGTTCTGGCAGCAATCTGCTGTTGAAGAGGCGTCTGCCTGTTCAGCATGCGCAGCATGAACCATTTCATTGTCCGGTTGATGCATCATGCAATCAGTGTTTTCTGCCTGCATGGTATGCACTACCTGTGTTTCTGCCATACGTACGCTTTCCGCCTGACCTGAGGTCGGCAGAATAATCAGCATGCTTAGCAGAAAGTAACAAAGTAGTCGTTGCACTGAATAATCCGGTAACTGTACTAACGTGAGTATACGATAATCATATCAGACAGGGAAATACTGATTTTGCTTTCACCGGGTAAACCCATTTGCTGCTGATTTAACCCGGTGAAATAGTGTTATGTGCCGGGCTAATTCGCGGCTGCGTAGGTTTCTACCTCAGTCCATACGCGCAGCAGGTTTTCGCCTAACAGCTTGGCGATGTCGGTTTCGGAGTAACCGCGATCCAGTAAGCCCTGTACCAGTGACGGGTAAGACGACACATCCTTCAGGCCAATCGGCAGTGAGTCGCCAACGCCATCGTAGTCAGAGCCGATTCCCACATGATCAATGCCAATAAGGCCCACTACATGGTCAATGTGGTCGAGTACATCGGCTAAAGTGGAGTAAGGGTAAGGGTTTTCCTTACTGTAATTATCAGCAAAATTCGCTACTTCTTCACTGTCTGCGTCAAACTCTTTGATCAGGGCATTTCGTTGTTTAGTGCGATTATCACTCCACATGCGCGCTTCTTTGGTTACAAAACCGGAGCCAAAGTTAATCATTACCACACCGCCGTTCTCGCCCAGCTTCACCAGCATATCGTCGGTCATATTGCGTTCAAAGCCTGGCGTAAAGGTACGTAATGAAGAGTGGGAGGCAATCACCGGTGCCTGACTGATTTCAATAGCCTGGTAAAAGGCGTCATCTGATACGTGGGAGATATCCACCATCACGCCGATGTTGTTCATTGCAGTGACCAGCTCTTTACCAAAGGGGCTCAAGCCGTTCCACTTGCGGCGTATGTCGTAGGATGAGTCGCTGATATGGTTAGCCCTGGAATGCGCCAGCGTGATATAGCGAATGCCGCGCTGATGGAAGATTTCGAGGTTTTTCAGGTCGCCCTGGATTGGCGAGCCATTTTCCATCCCCATAGGCAGGGAAATTAATCCTTTGGCAAATTGCTCGCGCACGTCCTGCGGGCTCATGGCAATAGCAAACTTATCCGGGGCACGCGCGGTGATGGCCTCGACGTTGTCGATGAGCATATGGGCAAGCTGCGTTGACTCATCTGAGTCATCGAGACTGGCTGGTACGTAAATCGACATAAACGGGGCATTCAGACCGCCGCTGACTGCACGCGGATAATCGAAATCGCCGCCCTCGGTAGCTTTGGTGACATCCACCCATTTGTTGTGTACACGGTACGGCACATCGATGTGGCCATCCACAATAATATAACGTTGAGCAATATCCTGCGCCGTGGATAAGCCTTTGGGCGGCTGACCGGGTGCAGACGTCGACTGGCAGCCGGTTAATAGTGCGAGTGCAGTAACACTACCCAGCAAGAAAGCGTGCTTCATGGTGTAAATCCCTGTAAGTGACGTTAGATTGTATTTTTTTATAAACCTATCATGATTTTTTGATTTACTCACCTGGTGGTTTATTCAGAAAGGTGTTTGTTTGCTTTAATATTTTATTCATCTTTGCGGGTTACCCTGCAAGCCGACTGATTATTGGGTGGCTGGACGTGCAAGTTCAAATACGCCATACTGCCCGGCGGTTGTCTGGCATCTGAGAAGCAACAGGTGGCGGGAAGTGTGACCTGCACAGGGTGGACTACCTGTGATGAACCACGCATAAAACCGGCGCCATAGCGGGTATCGTAAATAAATTACCAACTTGTTGGTATGCGCCCCCTTGAATAATGCCGCCAGACCCTCATTAACTAAAAAATAACAGGTGTTGGTGTCTGATACGGATACCAGACCACACATTACAATTGAATCGAGATAGTACTTATGGCAATGAATTTCGTACCGCTGGATAAAAATACACATAAAGATCTGAAAGTAGCGGTAGATCCTGCTTTTCCATACGCGAAAAACACCCACCTGGCCGCGGCATCAATTCGTGAATTTGCACAATTAGCCGGCGCTATGCCACTGGTGTTCATCCAGGATCCTAAAACAAATAAACATCACGTTGTAGCAATGTTGGGCATTGAGCCAGGCCAGAACCTGTTTTTACAGGATGGCAAATGGAATGCGCCACATATTCCAATGAACATCGTTCGTTACCCGTTCGACGTGCGTCCTGACGGCGACAAGCTGGGCGTTTACATTGATGAAGACAGCGATCTGATTAAAGAAGAAGGTCAGCCATTATTTAAAGAGGATGGCAACCCATCTGACTTCCTGAACAACCGCCAGCAATTGCTGGGCGACCTGGCGAATAGCGAAATGCTGACCCAGCAGTTTGTGTCTAAAGTGGTTGAACTGGATCTGTTAAACCCAATGCAACTGCGTGTTCAGTACAGCAACGGCCAGGGCCGCAACGTTGGTGGCATCCTGACCATTGATGAGAAGAAACTGGTAGAGCTGGCAGATGAGCAAGTGGTAGAACTACACAGAGCTGGTTTCATGGGCGCACTCTACGCCATGATGCTTTCTTTAGGTCAGCTGAACCGCCTGATTGAGCTTTCTACCAATGCCGAAAGCCCAATCAAAGCCATGCAAATGGAGCCAGCGCCGGCAGAACAAGCCGAGGCTGCGCCACAGCAGTAAGCCACTGCAGGGCATAAAAAACCAAAAGGGTGGGCGAGAGCCCACCTTTTTTATTGATACTCAGTCAACCAGAACCATCCTGTGGAACTCCTTTCATGTCACTCACTTTAGTTAATCCCAGCGTAAAATTATCGGCGACACTAACCGTTGAAGGTCCAACCCTGACTATCGAAGAGGGGCAGCACACCATTATCAGTGGTCTTAATGGCAGTGGTAAATCGGTACTGGCTGCGGTGCTGGCCGGAGAAGGGAAAGTGCTTAGTGGTGAACGGCAATCAGGTGGTCGTTGCGGCTGGGTGAGTGTGGGACAACAACAGGCAGTGATTGAAGCAGAGCGCCGCAAAGACGACGCCGATATTCTTGATGTGGTACCGGTACCCAGCACGGCTAAAGAAGTTATCCTGGACGGTCTTACCGACGAACAAAGCGTAACAGAAGTGCTGAACGAATTGGCCGAGTTACTGGGTATTAGCATCCTCCTTGAACGGGAGTTTCTGGCCCTGTCCACCGGCGAGACTCGCAAAGTGTTATTAACCAGAGAGCTGCTGAGGGAGCCTGACTGGCTGGTGTTGGATGAGCCCTATGATGGCCTGGATATTGAAACTGTAAGCAGATTTGCCCAATACCTTGATAAGCTCAGCAGCCGTTGTACGCTGATTATGGTAGTCAACCGGGTAAGCGAAATTCCTGTTTGGGCGCAGCGTTTGTTGTTCTTACAAAATGGTCGCATCGCCTGGCAAATTGAAGGCGACACACTTGATGACGCCGCGCTGCAGCCGCTCAGACAAATTATGCATATCCAGCAAAATGTCGAAAAGCTACCAGATCGCGACAGCGATTGCCATGCGCCCCGGCGCAGCGACCCTAATGCGCCGCTGGTCAGATTGAATAACGGCCGGGTTGCCTGGGGTGACAATGTGGTGTTTGAGCAGCTTAACTGGACTATTGCGCCTGGTGAGCACTGGCAGATAATTGGCCCGAATGGCTCGGGGAAAACTTGCTTACTGACGCTAATCACCGGTGACAACCCACTTTGCTACAGCAACGATTTAAACGTGTTTGGTTATCAGCGTGGCAGTGGCGAAAGCATCTGGGACATAAAACAACACCTCGGCATCATTTCTAACAGTTTGCACTTGCAATACCGGGTTAACTGCTCGGTTGCAGACGTGGTGTGTTCTGGTTTTTACGACAGTATTGGCCTGTACAAAACACCCTCCGACAGGCAACGCCTACTGTGCCGGGAATGGCTGGTTGCGGTTGGCCTGGAGCGAGAGGCGAAAACGCCGTTTCAGTCATTATCATTTGGCGATCAGCGTTTATTGCTCATCGTGCGGGCGATGGTGAAACATCCAAGCCTGTTGATTCTTGATGAGCCATGCAATGGCCTGGATGAGATCAACCGCACCAAGGTGCTGGCCATGCTCGATTTACTGGCCCGGGAAGGCAATACCACGCTGCTGTATGTTAATCATCACAGCGAAGATAAGATCCCAGCGATCAAAAACACGCTGAATATGCGTGATTACCAGCCTCGTGACTAATTGGTAAAACACTACAAGTTCAGGTTCTCACGGCCGTATTTGAAGCAAAGGTAAAAGTAACCGACGATAGCGATAACACCGGGAACAAAACCAAAAAATAATGGAAACTGGTCAAGCAATAAGTCAATAAATGCGCCGATGATAAAGCCTGAGAATATTGCTTTTTGTAATCCGGCTCCACCCTTTATACCGTTAAACATCCTGACTTCCCCTGTAAAGAGTTACACTATGTGGGCCTGCATCTTTAATAGGAGACAGGCCGGTAAAATTACTTGTTCATGGCTAACTTATAAAGATAGCCACTCCCAGTCACCATCATTAGCGATCGCATTGCCAAAGAAAAGTCCACCGCCAAAGCTTGTTGCTGCGGCAGCACCTGCTCCAACCCAGCCAACAGGTCCAGATGCAACTATGCCATTAGCAAGTGCAACCATGCCAATTCCCAAGCTTGCTTCTCCACTATCTACACCCCTACTACTACATCAATGTCTGTTAAATTTAGTTATTTCATAACATTGCTCGTTAATAACTCTGTAATCACCAACCTTTTATTAATGAACCACAATAGTTCCACTTCCAGTAAAAACAGACTACTGAGCCCAGGTTCAGTTTTTGAAGTGTAGTGATTGAGTAGTTCGTTGTCGCGAACACAGGCGCAGAGTGTTAACAATGCTGATTAGCGTTAGATTGCGTATAATCTTGTTTTTTTTCGCCGCTGATCTCAGACCTTTTTAGAATTAAATACCCACTTCCCCTTAGCTTTTCTTCTAAGGGGAGTGGTTTTTCCCACTTTTCCCCCTTTTTCCTTCTTTCTAATCAGCCACTTCAGCGCAAAGCCCGAAAATAAGGGATTTTCCCCCATTTAGTTACTCATCCTGTACGGCGCGTTTTTGCTTGACAGTGGGGAGGAATGATACCTAAACTGTCAAAAGTGGGTAAAAGTGGCAAATAGTGGATCATATAATCAACGTTTTGCAGATTAGATCTCATAAAACACGAATAATAAGATCAATACACAAAAGGCTAGGGGAATGTTCCGCGGCGCTAACGCAATCAATCTGGATTCCAAAGGGAGACTGGCTATACCGACAAAGCATCGGCAGCCCCTTCTGGATGATTGTGCCGGACAACTGATCTGCACCATTGACACACAACAAAGCTGTTTGCTGCTTTACCCGCTTCCCGAATGGGAAGAAATCGAACTCAAGCTGAGTAAGTTTTCCAGCAACATTGAGCAGGAAAGACGAAAGATTCGTTTATTACTCGGCTACGCCATCGACTGCGAAATGGATAAGAGCGGTCGTGTGCTCATTCCTGTACCCCTGCGTAATCATGCCAAATTAGACAAAGAAATTCTGCTGGTTGGTCAATTAAATAAATTCGAAATCTGGAATTCAGAAATCTGGGCTAAACGTATCGAAGAAGATATGGAAGTTGAGCGTTCTGGTAACTTTGAGCTCACTGAGCGTTTACAGGACTTCTCACTATGACCGCATCGTTTTCGCATACCTCTGTACTCCTGCAGGAATGCCTGGACGGCCTGGCCATCAAACCAGACGGTATTTATATCGATGCTACCTTTGGCCGTGGTGGTCATTCAGGTGAAATCCTCAAACAGCTGGGCAGCAATGGTCGCTTAATTGCGTTTGATCGCGATCCCCAGGCAATTGAAGCCGCCGCCCGGTTTGCAGAAGACGTACGATTTGAGATTGTGCATTCGGCGTTTGGCGACATGGCTGAAGTCATTGAACAAATGGGCCTGACGCAGCAAATCGATGGTGTATTAATGGATCTGGGTGTGTCTTCACCGCAGTTAGACGACGCCGAGCGTGGTTTTAGCTTCCTGCGCGACGGGCCGTTGGATATGCGCATGGATACGTCACGGGGCATGAGTGCCGCCGACTGGCTGAACAGTGCTGACGAGCAGGATATTACCCAGGTAATTAAAGAGTTTGGCGAAGAGAAGTTCGGCAAGCGTATCGCCCATGCGATCGTCAACTACCGTCAGCAGCAACCGCTGGCCCGTACCAGTGAGTTAGTCACTATTATCGACCAGGCTATGCCGGTCAAAGACAAATTCAAGCACCCGGCTACCCGCACTTTTCAGGGCATTCGAATTTACATCAACGCGGAGCTGGAGCAACTGAGGGTGGGGCTTAAAGCCGCAACCGGTATTTTACGTCCGGGCGGGCGTCTGGCAGTGATCTCGTTTCACTCACTGGAAGACCGCCTGGTAAAACGGTTTATGAAGGAGCAGAGCAAGGGCAAAGCATTGCCACCGGGGCTACCGGTAACCCAGGCAGAAATCGACGCCGACAAAGTGTTAACCCTTATTGGCAAAGCCATTAAGCCTGGCGAGGAAGAGCTCAAACACAACGTGCGATCCCGCAGCGCGGTACTCAGGGTGGCGGAAAAACGATGACCGGTTCGACGACCAACTTTAACTTCCTTCTCATCCTGGTTACCGAATTGACCCGCCATAAGCTGCGGGTTTTGTTGTTTATAGCGGTTATCGCCAGCGCTCTGGCGGTGATCCTCAGCACGCACCATAATCGCCAGCAAAATATTGCCCTGGAAGAGCTGATGCGGGAGAAAGACCAGCTCGACGTGGAATGGCGTAACCTGGTGCTGGAACAACGTGCCCTAACCGAGCATAACCGAATCGAAGCCATGGTTCAGAAGGAACTCGACATGCATCGTCCTGATGTGGATGACGAGGTTGTGGTGCGGATCAAATGACGGCGATCACATTAAAAAATTCCAAAGCCAGGGCTGGCGGGGCAAAAATTAATACCCGTCCGGGTCCTATGCAGTGGCGCTTCGTGCTGGTAGTGGGCATCATTGTTCTGGTCTTCCTGATCCTGGCGCTACGTACGGCTTTTATTCAGGTCATCGCCCCGGATGCGCTGATTGAACAGGGCGATAGTCGTACCCTGCGAACCCGCAATACCCCAACATATCGCGGTCTCATCACCGATCGTAACGGCGTAGAACTGGCCGTAAGTGTGCCGGTAAGAGCTATCTGGGCCGACCCAAAAATTATTCATGAACAACATGGGCTCAATCAAACCCGCCGCTGGCTGGCGCTGGCCGAAGTGCTTGGGCAGGACGTTGATGAGCTGGTGGGTAAGGTCGGTAACCCTAAACGACGCTTTGTGTATTTGCAGCGTCAGGTGTCGCCAGCGATGGCCGATTATGTCGAAAAACTGGAAATCCCGGGCGTTTATTTGCGTAAGGAATCACGCCGTTATTACCCGACCGGCGAGGTCGCCGCGCAGTTAATCGGTATCACCAACGTGGATGACAAAGGCATAGAGGGACTCGAACGGTTATACGACGACTGGCTTACCGGTTCGCCGGGTACCCGTAAGATTCGCCGTGATGCCAAGGGGCGCCAGGTGGAAGTGTTGGAGAGCAAGGATGGCGAAGCCGCGGGCAATCTGACACTGACTATCGATCAGCGTATTCAGGCGCTGGCCTATCGTGAAATCAAGGAAGCGATGCTCTACTACCAGGCCAGTTCCGCCTCGGCCATTGTGATTGATGTGCATAGCGGTGACATTCTGGCGATGGTCAATGCGCCATCGTTTAATCCTAATGACCGCAGCGATATCTCCCCGCGGCGGATGCGTAACCGTGTGATCACCGATGCCTTTGAACCCGGCAGTTCATTAAAGCCACTGGCGGTACTCAGCGCGCTGGAATTTGGCGCCGTAAAAGTGGGCGATATTGTGGACACCTCGCCGGGCTGGATGCGTCTTGGTGGCAGTCTGGTCAAGGACTTCCGCAACTACGGCAAACTGAGCCTGGCAGAGATTATTCAGCATTCCAGTAATATGGGCACCTCGAAACTGGCTTTGTCGGTACCCAAACCATTTCTGCTGGATACCTATTACAACATGGGCCTGATGTCGGACACCGGCATCAATATGCCCGGCGAAAGCAGCGGGATCTTTCACGAACGCAGCCGCTGGTCTGAGTTTGAACTGGCCACCTTATCTTTTGGCTACGGCATCTCCGTCACTACCGCCCAGCTAGCCAGAATGTACTCAACCATAGCGTCAGGTGGGATTAAGCGGCCACTTAACATTGTCAAAAATACAGATAACCAGGCTTACAAGCCCAGCGCTGAGCGGGTGATTAGCGAACAAAACGCCAAAGCCATTATGGCCATGATGGAAACGGTTACTCAGGAAGATGGCTCCGGCGTTAAAGCCCGGATCCCGGGTTACCGGGTGGCGGGTAAAACCGGTACCAGCCGCAAAGCCGTGGCCGGGGGTTACGGTGAAGAGTACGTTAATATCTTTGCCGGCATAGCCCCGCTAAACGATCCGCAACTGGTCACCGTTGTGCTGATCAACGAACCGGGTGGCGATCTCTATCATGCCGGCGATACCGCAGCGCCGGTATTCTCTGAAATTATGGGTGGTGCGTTACAACTGCTGAATATTGCACCGGATGATCGTCAGGTAAGTGCCACACAGGTGGTAGAGAGGTCGACCAATGGTGGTTAACGCGTTTATGCAAAGCCTGCATGCACTGTTGATTAAATTTGGTATCAATGCACCGGATATCCGGGTTCACGGACTCACGCTGGATAGCCGTGAGGTGACACCGAAGCTGGCATTTGTTGCAGTTAAAGGGCATAGCCGTGATGGGCGTGACTTTATACCACAAGCCATCAGTCTTGGTGCCCGGGCTATTCTCGCTGAAGCAGAAGATGCCGGTGAACACGGCCAGGTCATGATGCGTGAACATACGGTTATTGTGAAGGTGTGGGGGCTGGCAGACCTGCTTTCCTCACTGGCAGCTGCGTTTTACGACTATCCGGCCAATAAACTGGCGACCATCGCAGTGACCGGCACTAACGGCAAAACTTCTGTGGTGCAGTTGATTACTCAGATGAAACATCTGTTGGGCCACCGCGCCGCGTCAATTGGGACGCTGGGCAGTGGTATTTACCGTGACGATGCCGACTTTAAGCCACCAGCTAACGGTAATACCACACCTGATGCTATTTCTATGCAGTATTTACTGGCCGAGTTTGTGCAGCAGGAAGTCCATCAGGTGGCTTATGAAGCATCATCTCATGCGCTGGTGCAAAATCGCCTCAAACAGGTGAATACCGACATTGCGGTGTTTACCAATCTGACCCGTGATCACCTTGATTATCATGGCACCATGGAGGCTTATGCAGAAGCAAAGCTTGGCTTACTGGATTTGCCCGGCCTGCATTCGGTGGTGCTTAATTATAATGACGAGGCAAGTATAGCCTGGGCCAAAAAGGCTAATAAGTCGATTCAGAAGGTCTGGACCGCCGTGTTGCCAGAACCTGCCCGGGATATGCCAGAAGGTCGCTATTGTTTTGCCATAAATGTGCAATACCATCCTAATGGATGCCAGTTCAGGCTCGCAACATCCTGGGGGACGACCGTGGTACAAACCGATTTGCTGGGGCACTTTAATATTGCCAACCTGATGAGCGCCACTGCCGCTCTTCTTTGTCAGGGCGAGCGTTTTGACAATGTGGTGAAAACCATTGAGCAGGTACAGGCAGTCGCCGGTCGCCTGGAAGTTTTTGAATTTCCTGATCATGCCAATGTGGTCGTCGATTATGCCCACACGCCGGATGCATTGAGTCAGGCACTTAAAGCCCTGCGCCTGCATACCGATGGTAAGCTCTGGTGTGTATTTGGCTGTGGTGGTGACCGTGACAAAGGTAAGCGGCCGTTAATGGCGCAAGCTGCCGAACAAGGTGCCGATGAGCTGGTGATCACCACTGATAACAGTCGCTCAGAATCACCTTCGGCCATTGCCGAGGATATCCGTGCTGGTCTTAATCACCCTGAAAATGTGCAGGATATCCCCGACCGTGAGCAGGCTATTCGTTATTGTCTGACCAATGCGGGCAGCAATGACCTCATTCTCGCGGCAGGTAAAGGGCACGAGAGTTATCAAATAATTGGCGAACAAAAAATAAACTATAACGAACGGGAAGCCATTACCCGTTTGCAGCAGGAGTGCAGCAAATGATTACCAGGTCTTTGATGTGGATTGCAGAGCAAATAAAAGGTCGTCTGAGTGGCGAAGACTGCACTGTATCTGCCGTCAGCACTGATACCCGAACCCTTACTCAGGGGGCTGTATATCTGGCGCTTAAGGGCGAGAATTTCGACGGTCACCAATTTGTTGAGGCCGCAGAAAAAGCCGGCGCAGCGGCCGTTATTGCCAGCCAAGCGGTGACTACCGTACTGCCGGTGATTTATGTTGAAGATACCAAACTGGCACTAGGTCAACTTGGCGCGGCAGTTAAAGCAGAAGTTAAACCTAAAACCATTGGTATTACCGGCAGCAGTGGTAAAACCACCGTTAAGGAAATGTGCGCGGCTATCTTATCGCGGCGCGGCAATGTGCTGGCGACTGCTGGCAACTTTAACAACGAAATCGGTGTGCCACTCACCTTACTGCGCCTGACTCCGGAACATGAGTACGCGGTGGTGGAGATGGGCGCTAACCATCTCGGTGAGATTGCCTATACCACTGATCTGGTGAAACCGGATGTGGCAACCATTGTCAATGCCGCAGCGGCCCACCTTGAAGGCTTTGGCAGCTTACTCGGGGTGGCCCGTGCCAAAAGCGAAATCTTTAAAGGGCTGGGCGAAAAAGGCCTGGCCATTGTTAACCAGGACAGTCAGTTTGCTGAATTCTGGCTGGGTAAACTGAAATATCAGCCGGTGCAAACCTTTTCGCCGGATAACCATAATGCCCAGGCCGACTTTTACGCTACCGACATTACCATTGATTTGAATGGTTGCGCGGCATTTGAGATGCACTCGGTGCAGGGCAATACTGATATTCGCCTGGCTGTGCCGGGCATGCACAACGTAGGCAATGCACTGGTTGCTGCGGCGCTGACTATGGCCGTTGGTGCTACGCTCGAAGACGTTAAGTATGGTTTGCAGGATATGCAGGCGGTTGGGGGACGGTTAAAAGTAGTGCCGCTCACTGAGCAGGTACGCATTCTGGACGACACCTATAACGCCAACGTGGGATCCGTTAAGGCGGCTATTGATACCCTGGCCAGCTTCTCTGGTCGGCGGGTGCTGGTCCTTGGTGATATGGCGGAACTGGGCGAAAAGGCCCGTTACTATCATGAACAGGTTGGTGAATATGCTAAAGAGAAATTTATCGACTGTTTGTATACCTCCGGGGTACTGAGTCAGAGTGCCTCAACAGCCTTTGGCGACAATGGTTATCACTTCAGCGAGCAATCCGCTCTGATTGAGGCGCTGGAACAGGATTTAGGCCATGAGCAAAGAGACTTAACGATTCTGGTGAAAGGCTCCCGCAGCGCGAGGATGGAAAATGTCATAGCGGCGTTGGAGAAATCGCCGCTGGGAAAGCTTAGTCGTCGGCGGGAGAAAATAGCATGTTAATATGGCTCGCCGACTGGCTGACACAATTTGAATCTGGCTTTAATGTCTTCTCGTACCTAACGCTAAGAGCGATCCTGAGTACGCTGACGGCGCTGTTAATTGCCATCATTATTGGTCCTAAAATGATCCGCTGGTTACAACGGATGCAGATCGGCCAGACGGTGCGAACCGATGGCCCCGAGTCGCACCTATCCAAGTCTGGTACGCCTACCATGGGCGGTTTACTCATTCTGGCGGCTATTGTCATCAGTGTGCTGCTTTGGGCAGATTTAACCAATACCTATGTGCTGGTGACCTTATTCGTAGTGGTTACCTTTGGCATTATCGGGTTTGTCGATGATTACCGAAAAGTGGTACGCAAGGACTCAAAGGGCCTGATTGCCCGCTGGAAGTATTTCTGGCAATCGGTGATTGCCCTGTGTGTCGCGTTTTATCTGTATTCCTCTGCGCAAACCATGGAAGAAACGGCCTTACTGGTACCGTTCTTTAAAGAGGTACTGCCACAACTGGGCATTTTATATATAGCCATCGTGTACTTTGCACTGGTAGGCACGAGTAACGCGGTTAACCTGACTGACGGGCTCGATGGCCTGGCCATTGTACCGACAATTCTGGTCGCCGGAGCCTTTGCTATTTTTGCCTACGTCACCGGTAACGCTAACTTTTCCGGTTATCTGAATATCCCGCATATCCCGCTAACCAGTGAACTGGTTATTGTGTGTACCGCCATTGTGGGCGCCGGGCTGGGGTTCTTATGGTTTAACACCTATCCGGCAATGGTCTTTATGGGCGATGTGGGCTCGCTGGCACTTGGCGGTACGCTTGGCGTGCTGGCGGTGCTGGTACGTCAGGAAATTGTGCTAATTATTATGGGCGGCGTGTTCGTGATGGAAACCGTCTCGGTGATCATGCAGGTTGGCTCCTACAAGCTGCGCGGGCAACGCATTTTCCGCATGGCACCTATTCACCATCATTACGAATTAAAAGGCTGGCCGGAACCCCGGGTGATTGTGCGATTCTGGATCATCTCGCTGATTCTGGTACTGATTGGTTTGGCAACGTTGAAATTACGATAGGTTATGACTGAAACAGCGCGTTTACCACAGTATGTTATTGCCGGTCTCGGACAGACCGGTCTTTCCTGTGTGCGCTATCTGCAACAACAGTCAGTAGCGTTTAAAGTGTGGGACACCCGCGCCGGCTTCAGTGTCAGCGAGGAGCTGGCTGCCCGGGTAAGCGCTGATATCATCTGTGGTGAATTGCCGCAAAATTACTGGCAAGGCGTCACTCATCTGGTATTAAGTCCTGGCATCGCCACCGATTTACCGGAAGTTGCACGGGCCAGACAAGCCGGTGTGAGCGTGATTGGCGATATCGAATTATTTGCCCTGGCAGTTAAGCAGCCGGTAATTGGTATCACGGGCTCTAACGGCAAGACTACCGTTACCTTGATAACCACGCACATTCTGCAGAAACTGGGTTTTAATGCCATTGCTGCCGGCAATGTAGGTTTGCCGGCACTGGACTCACTGCAGCACAAAGCCGATATCTCAGTGCTTGAATTATCCAGCTTCCAGTTGGAGACAACCCGCAGTTTAGCGCTCTCTGCCGGAGCGATACTGAACATTTCGGCGGATCATCTCGACCGTCATCATACACTGGCAGCATACAGTGAAGCCAAGCAACGTATTTTTGACCATTGCCGGGTAGCCGTGGTTAACCGCGATGACAGCAATACCATGCCGATGAGCGCCGTCGAGACCAAAGTAGCCACCGGCCTGACCCCGGCCAGCGAAGACTTTGGATGGGATGCAGCCCGGCAAACCATTACTTTTAACGGTTTGCCTTTATTGGCTTTGGCTGATACCGCGCTGGTAGGTTTGCATAATGCACTTAATATTCAATCGGCACTGGCGCTGGTCAGTGTCTTTAGCCAGGATATGAAAGCTGCCGCCGAGGCTGTTAAGTCTTTTAAGAGTGCGCCGCACCGCTGCACTAAAATTGCCGAAGTCGCGGGCGTGAGTTTTATCGACGATTCAAAAGCAACCAACATTGGCGCCACCGAAGCAGCCCTGCAGGGGCTGGCCGGCAGCATAAAAGGTAAATTGATTCTGATTGCCGGTGGCGATGCGAAAGGCGCAGATTTAAGCGAGCTGGCACCGGTATTATCAGCTCATGTAGATGTAGTCATTGCCCTGGGCAAAGATGGACAAGTGCTCAGTAATATAGCTGCACATGGCTATTATGTTGAAAGTCTTGAGCAGGCTGTGCAGCAGGCGTTTTCACAGGCTGAACCAGGCGATACAGTACTGTTGTCGCCGGCCTGTGCCAGCCTGGATATGTTTGAAAATTACCAGCACCGGGCTGAGGTTTTCCAGCAGGCGGTCGAGGAGTTATCAGCATGAATGCCGTAACTTCCCAGCTAGCCGGTCTTTTCGCTGCGCGCCACGATAAGCCAAACACCAGTGCTCCGGCGTTTGATGGCGGCATTGTGCTAGTGGCATTTGCTCTGATGGCTATTGGTCTGATTATTGTGACCTCTGCTTCCATGCCGGTTGCCGATCGGCTCCATGACAATCCGTTTTATTTCTCAATTCGTCACGGTATTTACCTGATTGGCGCCATTATTGCTGCCATGATTACGGTGCAGCTACCCATGCAGTTCTGGCGGGTGACTAACCCTTATATGTTACTGGCAGCCATAGGCCTGCTGGTAGCGGTGCTGCTGATTGGCAGAAATGTTAATGGATCTACCCGCTGGCTGGTAATCGGGCCTATTACGGTACAGGCTGCGGAACCGGCAAAGCTGTTTTTCTTCTGTTACCTGGCGGGCTACATGGTCCGGCGTTACGATGAAGTCACAGAGAATCTGAAAGGCTTTATTAAACCGCTGGTTGTGTTCTTTATTCTGGCGTTGTTGTTACTGGCACAACCCGATCTGGGTACTGTAGTGGTAATGCTGGCCACCACCATGGGACTGTTGTTTTTAGCCGGAGCCAAACTGTGGCAGTTTTTTGCTTTACTGTTTGCCGGAGTGTTAGCCGTGGTTGCCCTGATTGTGGATTCAGAATACCGGCTGGCGAGGGTTACCTCGTTTTGGGATCCCTGGGCCGATCCATTCGGCAGCGGTTATCAGCTAACCCAGTCTTTAATGGCATACGGGCGGGGTAACTGGTTCGGTCAGGGACTGGGCAATAGTTTACAAAAACTCGAATTCCTGCCCGAGGCGCATACTGACTTTGTCATGGCCATTCTAGCCGAAGAGCTGGGATTCACCGGGGTGATGGTAGTGCTGTTACTGATGCTGTGGCTGGTGATCCGGGCGTTGCAAATTGGTAATCAGGCGCTGGCCAGTGAACGGGCATTTGAAGGCTTTCTGGCCTATGCCATTGGCATTTGGTTTAGTTTCCAGACTGCGGTAAACATTGGCGCCAGCGCCGGCATTCTGCCAACCAAAGGATTAACGCTGCCACTGGTGAGTTACGGTGGTTCAAGTTTAATCATTATGTCAGTTACCGTGGCTGTGCTGTTGCGGATTGATTTTGAATTACGTGTAGCAGGCGTTCAGGCGCTGGATAAAGGCCGTAAGCGGGAAGGTAAAGCGAAAGTGAAGGCCGCTATGAAACCGCTTCAGGCTAACGACCAGGATTTATCTCAGGAGCCGGATGATGAATAAACGTTGTCTGGTGATGGCTGGTGGTACCGGCGGACATGTATTTCCCGGCATAGCGGTGGCCAATGAATTACAGCGCCGCGGCTGGCACATCGACTGGCTGGGTACGGCAGAACGTATGGAAGCCGAGGTGGTACCAGCCCATGGTTTTCCGATTCATTTTATTCCGGTAAAAGGGTTGCGTGGTAAAGGTATTGCTGCCCGGCTATCCGGCTTACTGGCGCTGATTAAATCCTTGTTTAACGCCCGTAAAGTGCTGCAAAAACTGCAACCGGATGTGGTTATCGGGATGGGCGGTTATGCCAGCGGGCCAGGCGGCGTTGCGGCGAAAAGCCTCGGTATCCCGATTGTCATCCACGAACAAAATGCGGTGCCTGGCATGACTAACAAGTTACTTGCCCGCATTGCGAAAAAAGTCATGCTTGGGTTTGCTTCGGCGGCTCCGTACTTCGCCGGTGCTAAAGCAAAATGCCAGGCAGTAGGCAACCCGGTGCGGGATGAAATTCTCGCGATTGAGCCTAAACGTCAGACCTCTCAACCCATGCGTATGCTGGTGGTGGGCGGCAGTTTAGGTGCGCGGCCACTGAACGAACAACTGCCGGTGATCTGCCAGTCTTTTCCTGAACTGGAGATTCGCCATCAGTGTGGTAAAGGCAACGAACAAACCGTGCGCAGTGCTTATGGCGACAAGCCGGTGACCGTGAATGAATTTATTACTGATATGGCCGAGGCTTATCAGTGGGCTGATTTTGTTGTCTGTCGGGCCGGGGCATTAACCGTGGCAGAGGTTGCCGGTGCCGGTAAACCGGCCATTTTTGTGCCGCTGCCTCATGCCGTAGATGATCATCAAACGCTGAATGCGCGCTATCTGGCCGACCAGAATGCAGCCAAAGTGGTGGCACAATCGGCACTTAGCCAGGAATTACCGGTGATTCTGCGTGACTGGCTGGAAAATCCTGATGACTGTGTCAGGATGGCCGCCAACGCAAAACAGTTTGCACCTTACAATGCAGCTCAGCAGGTAGCCGATGCCTGTGAAGCTTTAACCAAAGAGAGATAGCGGTAGATGGTATTGGAAACGCCTTTTCAAAGTCCCCAGATGCGAAAGATCACGCGCATATTTTTTGTCGGGATCGGCGGTGCCGGCATGGGCGGGATCGCCGAAGTGCTGTTGAATGAAGGCTATGATATTGCCGGCTCTGACATCCAGACCGGTGCAATGACTGAGCGCCTGGCTGAGCTGGGCGCGGATATTGCCATTGGCCATTGCGCTGAAAATGTGGTGGATGCCAACGTTGTAGTGGTATCCAGTGCTATCAACGAGGCCAATCCCGAGATTCAATATGCGCGGGAAAAACGCATCCCGATTATCCGCCGCGCTGAAATGCTGGCTGAATTAATGCGTTTCCGTCATGGCATCGCGGTGGCAGGCACCCATGGTAAAACCACTACTACCAGCCTTATTGCGACCATTTTTGCCGAAGCCGAGCGCGATCCTACTTTTGTGATCGGGGGATTGCTTAACAGCGCCGGTACTAATGCACGACTCGGTAGCAGTCGTTATTTAATCGCCGAAGCGGATGAGAGTGATGCCTCGTTCCTGCACCTTCAGCCGATGATGAGTGTGGTGACTAATATCGAAGCAGATCATATGGAAACCTATGGTGGTGACTTCAGTAAAATGACCGACACCTACATTGAATTTTTACATAATCTGCCGTTTTACGGACAGGCTGTAGTGTGTGGTGATGACCAGGTTATCCGTTCACTGTTGCCGCAAATCGGTCGCAGCGTGATCACCTACGGATTGGCTGAAGATAACGATGTGTACGCCACCGATATTCACTACAGTTTTGGCTCGGCGCATTTTACCGTTCATCGCCCGGACCGCGAGCCACTGCCGGTGAAGTTAAATCAGACCGGTAAGCACAATGTACTTAATGCCCTGGCCGCTATTACGGTGGCCACGGAAGAAGGGATAGATGATGAGTCAGTGCAGGCCGCGCTGGCCGGTTTTGGTGGCATTGGCCGTCGCTTTGAGGTGCTTGGACAGTTTGATACCAGTGTGGGAGAAGTGACTCTGGTGGACGATTACGGCCACCATCCAACGGAAGTAGCGGCGACCATTGAAGCGGCCCGCAACAACTGGCCGAATCAACGGCTGGTAATGATTTATCAACCACACCGTTACACCCGAACCCGTGATTTGTATGAAGACTTTGTGGAAGTACTGTCTCAGGTGGATTGCTTATTACTGCTGGATGTATATGCGGCCAGCGAACAACCTATTGATGGCGCCGACAGTCGCTCACTGGCGCGCTCTATCCGTGCCCGTGGCCAGTTAGAGCCGGTTTATGTCAGCGAGTACGGTGAGCTGCCTGCGATTCTCGCTAATCAGTTGCAGGACGGTGATATTGTGATGACGCAGGGCGCCGGTAACGTTGGCCAGCTGGCCAGGAAGCTGGCGGCAATGCAGTTAAACCCGCAAATTATGCAGCAGGAGGAGCAATAATGGCGTTTAAAACTTATGCCCCGCAAGCCTTCGGGCGTGTTGCTGTTATGTATGGCGGAGACTCGGCTGAGCGGGAAGTGTCTCTGCGCTCCGGCGAGGCTGTTTTAAAAGCGCTTAAAGGGGCGGGTGTAGAGGCCATTGCTTTCGATACCGCTGAGCGCCAACTGGTTGAATTAATAGATGAAAAAGTCGATCGTGTATTGATAATGTTACATGGTCGTGGCGGCGAAGATGGCAGCATGCAAGGGGCTTTACAGCAGCTCAAAATACCGTATACAGGTAGCTCGGTACTGGGTTCTGCCCTGGCGATGGACAAGATCCACAGTAAGCAAATCTGGCAATGCCTGAATATTCCCACGGCGAAATATGAAATTGCTGTAAAAAGTCGCTTTGAAGCTGGATCATGCGGCGCTATAATGAATAAATTAGGGGGAAAAGTCATGGTTAAACCGGCTCGGGAAGGTTCGAGCATCGGGATGGCCAAAGTGACTAGCGCTAAACAACTCGCGACTGCCATACTAGACGCCTTTAAATATGATAATACAGTCTTGTTGGAGCAGTATATTGAAGGACCTGAATATACCGTTGCCGTTGTGCAAGGTCAGGCTTTACCTTCGATCCGCATGTCAACCCCGCATATATTTTACGATTATTCGGCAAAGTATCAGGATAATACGACCGAATATTTTTGCCCGAGCGGTTTGTCTGATGAAGACGAACACTATCTGGCAACGCTGTGTGCATCTGCATTTGAAGCGCTATCGGCCACTGGCTGGGGGCGGGTAGATGTAATGCAGGACAAACAATCTGGTGAGTTTTATTTGCTTGAGGCCAATACAGTGCCTGGTATGACTGAGAAAAGTCTGGTACCCAAGGCCGCGGCTGCAGCCGGGATTAGTTTTACTGACTTAGTTTTAGCTATCCTGGCAACCAGTATGGAGTAACCCGAGAATGTCAGTAGAACAACGCCAGGCGCCCTGGGGCGGCATTGCTTTTTTAGCCGTGTTGGTGGTGTTGCTGATAAGCGGTGGCATTCATACCTATAACTGGATGCAGGACGAGCAACAGGCACCGGTGCAGGTCATTGACTTCTCCGGGCAGTTTGAACAACTGGACGTACTGAAACTGGAGCGGCTTATCCGTCAGTCACAGCCAGGCAGTTTTTTTGCGCTGGATGTGAACGACATTCACCGGCTGCTGGAAGAGCAGGCCTGGGTGTACCGGGCGTCGGTACGCAAGCAGTGGCCTAACCGGCTAAAGGTTTACCTGGTGGAGCAAACTCCGGTAGCCAGATGGAATGACGATTTAATGCTCAACCCTTATGGCGAAAGCTTTAACGCTGAGGGTAAAGATTTAGGCTTACCGCGCCTGTTTGGCCCGGGCGGCAGTGAGAAAACGGCATTAGAAGGATATAACGCCATGCAGCGGTTACTGCGTAGCCGGCAACTGGATATTGAAGAGTTGTCGTTATCAGAGCGCTTTGCCTGGCAGGTACAACTGGTAAATGGCATTGAGATAAACCTTGGTCGACAGGAGTTTATTGATCGTTTACAACGATTTGTGGATGTTTACCCGTTACTGAGTGAACAACCTAAGGGTGTCAGTTACGTGGATTTACGTTACGACACAGGGCTGGCCGTAGGCTGGCAAAATGAAACTGATACTAATCAGACTAAAAGTTAATAAGAGATAAGCGGCATATGTCTAAACCGGCAGAACGTAATTTGATTGTAGGACTGGATATCGGCACCAGCCGTGTAAAGGCCGTCCTCGGCGAGTTACTCGACGATGAGCAAATCAGTATCGTAGGTGTCGGTACCCATCCTGCCCGTGGTATGGATAAGGGTGGTGTGAACGATTTGAACCTGGTGGTGAAGTCTGTTCAAAGTGCAGTAAACGAAATGGAACTGATGGCTGATTGTCAGGTCTCTTCTGTGTTTATGTCGATTTCCGGACGGCACGTGAAATGCCAGAACGAAAGTGGCATGGTGCCGATTAACAATCAGGAAGTGACTCAGGAAGACGTTGATAACGTGGTCCATGCGGCACGCTCGGTACCCATAGCGGCAGAGCGTCGGTTACTGCATGTATTGCCACAGGAATTTACCATTGATGTGCAGGAGGGCATTAAAAACCCGATTGGCATGTCCGGGGTAAGAATGGAAGCCGAGGCCCATATCATTACCTGTGCGGACGATATGGCGAAAAACCTGGTGAAGTGTATCGAGCGCTGCGAGTTGCAAGCCGATCAAATCATTTTTTCGGCGTTGGCATCCAGTTATGCAGTGCTGACAGATGATGAGCGGGAACTTGGTGTCTGCGTAGTGGATATCGGTGCCGGCACAATGGATATTGTGATCTACACTGATGGTGCAATTCGCTATACCGCGGTGGTGCCGTTAGCCGGTAATCAGATCACCAGTGATATTGCAAAAATCTTCAGAACGCCAATTAGCAACGCTGAAGAAATAAAAGTTAACTATGCCTGCGCGCTAAAAGACATGGTTAGCATGGAAGAGAGTATTGAGGTACCAAGCGTTGGCGGTCGTCCGGCGCGGGTAATGTCTCGTCATACTCTTGCAGAGGTCATAGAACCTCGGTATCAGGAATTGTTTGAACTGATACATAAAGAAATTAAAAACAGTGGTTTTGAAGAGCAGATCGCGGCGGGCCTGGTGTTAACCGGTGGTACCGCAAAGATGGAAGGGGCTGTTGAAATCGCTGAAGAAATTTTCCAAATGCCGGTGCGGGTGGGTAGTCCGCTGAATATGGTTGGCTTGTCGGAATATACTGACGATGCCAGTTTCGCAACGGCAGTGGGGTTACTCCACTATGGAAAGATGCAAGCAGATAATAAAAAAACGAGCAAGCAACGCGTAGCGGATGGTTTATTCAAGCGCGTGCAAAGCTGGTTTAAAGGTGAATTTTAAATTTTAGGGGGCGCTTAGGTTTGCCAGCGAGAGTCATGGAACGCTCAAGATGCAGGTGAACTCAAGTGTTATAAAGACGTACAGAACCGGAGAGTAAGTATGTTTGAATTAATGGATAGCCACGGCGAAGAAGCCGTAATCAAAGTCATCGGTGTCGGTGGCGGCGGTGGCAATGCGGTTGAGCACATGGTGTCTCAGAGCATTGAAGGCGTAGAATTTATTGCAGTAAACACCGATGCACAGGTGTTACGTAGCTCTTCTGCAGATGTCACTCTGCAGATTGGCTCAAATGTGACGAAAGGTCTGGGTGCAGGTGCTGATCCTAACAAGGGTCGTGAAGCCGCACAGGAAGATCGCGAAACTATCCGCCAGGCGCTGGATGGTGCTGATATGGTATTTATCACCGCAGGTATGGGTGGTGGTACCGGCACCGGTGCTGCGCCGGAAGTGGCCAAGATTGCCCGTGAAATGGGCATCCTTACGGTTGCTGTGGTTACCAAGCCGTTTCCATTTGAAGGTAAAAAGCGCACTGATTTTGCTAACCAGGGTACTGATGAACTGGCTCGCAATGTTGACTCGCTGATCACCATTCCTAATGAGAAGCTGTTGAAAGTGATGGGCCCGGGTACGCCGTTGTTACAAGCGTTTAGTGCTGCTAATGACGTATTACGTGGTGCGGTGCAGGGTATTGCCGAGCTGATTACTCGCCCTGGCTTGATCAACGTGGATTTCGCCGACGTTCGAACTGTAATGTCTGAAATGGGTAAAGCCATGATGGGCAGCGGTTCAGCTTCAGGCCCGGACCGTGCTGAAGAAGCTGCGGAAGCAGCGATTGCCAGCCCGCTTCTGGAAGATATCGATCTGTCTGGTGCGCGCGGTATTCTGGTGAATATCACCGCGGGTCCTGATTTCGCCATCGACGAGTTCGAAACGGTGGGTAATGCGGTCAAAGCGTTCGCCTCCGAAAACGCTACGGTAGTAGTGGGTACCGTTATCGACATGGAAATGACCGAAGAACTGCGGGTTACCGTAGTAGCAACCGGGATTGGTGCCGAGCGTAAGCCCGATATCTCGCTGGTGAGCTCTGAAGGTTCACGCCTGAGTGCTTCAGCCCGTGAGTTCCAGTCCAGCGGTGAATCCCGTGCGGTAGGTGGCACTGAAGGCAATCAGGCGCTGAAAGCGGATGAAAATGCGCAGCCTGGCAATGACCTTGAATACCTGGATATTCCGGCTTTCCTGCGTAAGCAAGCGGACTAGAACGGTAAACAAAAATTTACAGGGTGCTTGGTCAAAAGGTTAAGGTTGTTCATAAAATGACCGATATTTTTGACAAGTAAGTGATGGCTAACTATAATGTTCGGCCGCTTTAGGTTAGGTGTTTTTTAAAGCCATGATTAGACAACGTACAATTAAACATGCAGTCCAGGAAACTGGCATAGGTTTGCACAAAGGGGACAAGGTCACGATGACTCTCCGGCCTGCGCCTGCGAACACGGGAATCGTGTTTCGGCGTATTGACCTTGAACCGCATGTGGACATTCACTCCCGCGCCAACGCGGTAGGGAATACCATGTTGTGTACCTGTCTGAATAATGAAGACGGTGTGAGTATTCATACCGTTGAGCACTTAGCTTCAGCATTAGCCGGACTGGGTATCGATAACATCATTGTTGAGGTTAACAGCAATGAACTGCCGATTATGGATGGCAGTGCGAGTCCGTTTGTGTTCCTGCTGCAGTCGGCTGGTATTGAAGAATTAAACGCGCCTAAGCGCTTTATTCGGATCACTAAACCAGTTCGTGTGGAAGACGGCGATAAATGGGCAGAACTACGACCGTACGATGGCTTCCGGGTTGATTTCCAAATTGACTTTGAACATCCGGTTATCAGCCAGACTCGCCAGCACATGGTAATGGACTTTGATTCCTGCTCTTATGTGAGCGAAGTGAGCCGTGCCCGTACCTTTGGTTTTATGCGCGATCTGGAATACATGAACGCTAACAATCTGGCCCTTGGTGGTAGTATGGAAAATGCTGTCGCGCTGGATGACTACCGGGTACTGAACCCTGAAGGCCTGCGTTACGATGATGAGTTCCTGAAGCATAAGATTCTCGACGCCATCGGTGACCTGTATTTAGGTGGTCACAGCATCATTGGTGAGTTAGCGGCATATAAAACGGGTCATGGTCTTAACAATAAGTTGCTGAATGCGGTACTCGCTCAGCGTGATTGTTGGGAGTACATCACCTATGAGTCGCAGGACGAAGCGCCAATTCGCTATGCGCAACCCGCTCTGGCCTAATACTTTATGCTCAAAAAGCCGCCCTAGTGGCGGCTTTTTTGTTGTTTAATAGGGGCGAATGTCGCTAGAATAGCGAACCATAAGAATGAAGCTGACTGGTAATGCACCGTTGGCTCAGATCAGAACGATAAATAAGACTTCAAAATGAAACTAACAGTGACATTTATTGGTAAACATAAACGCATCAGGCGCAGCATCAGCGTGCGCTCGATCGTGAGCCTTACCGTTTTATCGTCATTGTTTGTTCTTGTATCCAGCCGTTCTACCGACTCTTCTTTTGAAAATCTTGCCCGTGTAAAAGTTGCCCAGAATATTCTTGAAGCCGAACAGCAGCAGGTAGACTCCCTTGCTGCCGCGACCGACGAACAGGTTAAGGCATTGGCGGCGCAACTGATGGCAATGCAAAATTCGCTGGATAAAATAGACGCGAAAACCCAGGTGTTGGCTAAAGCAATGGGTGTGGATGAGCAGTCGGTAGGCGATTTCGGACTGGCATCAGCTACCATAAGTAGCCAACTGGAAGACGAAGAACAGCGATTATTATCGCCGATTAAAGAATTAAGCAGTCAGTTAAAGCATAAGCAGCAACAACTGGCCGCACTTGAAAGATTGGTTACCGGGCACCATATAGATGAACAGATTAGTTTGTCGGGACGCCCGATAGAGACAGGATGGTTATCATCCTACTATGGCATGCGCACGGATCCCTTTACCGGACAACCGGCCATGCACAACGGATTAGACTTTGCCGGTGAAGTGGGTGACGATGTGGTCGCCACCGCGGCAGGCATAGTGACCTGGTCAGGCGATCGGTATGGTTACGGACATCTCGTGGAAATAGAACACGGCGATGGGTTAGTAACGCGCTATGGTCACAATCAGACTCTGCTGGTTAATAAGGGTGATTTGGTTACGAAAGGCCAGGTTATCGCGCTGATGGGGAGTACCGGACGTTCTACCGGCGCTCATGTCCATTACGAAGTCATTAAAGCAGGTCAAAAAGTCGATCCACTCCCTTACGTTTATAAAAAGTAGCGTAAGCCTCTATTACACGCCAATCAATCTATTGTAACGCGACAGATTAATCTGCCGGTCAGATTTTTTTGTTTTTGATAAATCACAGAAGTGGAAATACCAACACAATGTTTGCAAGCATGCTCAGGAAAGTATTTGGCAGTCGTAACGATCGACTATTAAAAAAATTACAAAAGCACGTCAATGCCATTAATGCGCTGGAAGCAGAATACGAAGCCCTTGATGATGCTGCGCTAAAGCAGAAGACGGCAGAGTTTCAGCAACGCCTGAAAGACGGCGCGAGTCTCGATGATATTCTTATCGAAGCATTTGCAACTGTACGCGAGGCAAGTAAACGTGTGTATGGCATGCGCCACTTTGACGTACAAATGCTTGGTGGCCAGGTACTGCACTCCGGTAAAATTGCCGAGATGCGGACTGGTGAAGGTAAAACACTGACCTCTACCTTACCCACTTATTTAAATGCGCTCACCGGTCGTGGTGTTCACGTGATTACCGTGAACGATTACCTGGCCAAACGGGATGCAAACTGGAGCCGCAGCTTATTCGAATATCTGGGCTTAACCGTGGGATGTAACGTGCCAGGACTAGCGCCGGAGCAGAAGCGCGAGGCTTATCAGGCAGATATTACTTACGGTACCAACAACGAATTTGGCTTTGATTACCTGCGCGATAACATGGCGTTCAGTCCCCAGGATCGGGTGCAGCGAGAACTCTATTATGCGGTAATCGATGAAGTGGACTCCATCCTGATTGATGAAGCCCGAACGCCGCTGATTATCTCTGGTGCCGCCGAAGACAGTTCAGAGCTGTACTTACGGATCAACCAGATTATTCCTGAACTGACCAGACAAGATAAAGAAGACGAAGAAGGTAAGCATGGCGATGGTGACTTCACCATTGATGAAAAAGCCAAGCAAATTCACCTGACAGAGCACGGTCAGATTCACGTTGAAGAAATCATGAAACGTGAAGGTCTGCTCAACGAAGAAGAATCGTTATTTGATGCCGGTAATATTTCATTACTGCACCATGTCAATGCGGCCTTGCGCGCCCATAAGCTATTTACCAAAGACGTCGACTACATCGTGAAAGACGATAACATCGTTATTGTTGATGAGCATACCGGCCGTACAATGGAAGGCAGACGCTGGTCAGAGGGCTTACACCAGGCGGTTGAAGCCAAAGAAGGCGTGAAGATTCAAAACGAAAACCAGACTCTGGCATCCATTACTTTCCAGAACTATTTCCGTTTATACGAAAAACTGTCGGGTATGACAGGTACTGCAGATACCGAAGCCTTCGAGTTTAATCATATCTACAGCCTCGAAACGGTGGTTATTCCTACCAACCGCGCCATGGTGCGTGATGATAAGGCAGATTTAATTTACCTGACGGCTCAGGAAAAATACGACGCCATCGTCGAAGATATTCGCCGCTGCGTGAAGCGCGGTCAGCCTACGCTGGTAGGTACGGTGTCTATCGAAAACTCTGAGTTGCTGTCACGTATTCTGAAGAAAGAAAAGATCCCCCATAAGGTACTGAATGCTAAGTTCCATGCTCAGGAAGCCGATATCGTTGCGCAGGCCGGTCGTCCCGGAGCGGTAACGATTGCTACCAACATGGCGGGCCGTGGTACTGATATTGTACTGGGTGGTAACTGGCAGGCAGAAGTCGATAAGCGGGAAAACCCCACTGAAGCGCAGATTCAAAAGATAAAGGAGCAGTGGGAAAAAGATCATGAAACCGTGCTGGCTGCCGGTGGCCTGCATATTATTGGTACCGAGCGCCATGAGTCACGTCGTATCGATAACCAGTTGCGCGGTCGTGCTGGTCGTCAGGGCGATCCGGGTTCATCACGTTTTTATCTGTCACTGGATGATGCCCTGATGCGTATTTTCGCCTCAGAAAAAATGGCCAGCATGATGAAGCGCCTGGGCATGGAGAAAGGCGAGGCTATCGAGCACCCGTGGGTAACTCGTGCGATTGAAAACGCTCAGCGCAAGGTAGAAGGACGCAACTTTGATATTCGTAAGCAGTTGCTGGAATACGATGATGTTGCCAACGATCAGCGTAAGGTAATTTACGAGCAGCGTAATGAACTGCTTGATGAGTCGGACATCAGTGAAACTGTGCAGGCGATTCGTGAAGACGTTATCGGTGGAGTGGTAGATGAGTACATTCCACCACAATCACTGGAAGAAATGTGGGATGTGTCCGGACTGGAGCAGCGTCTTAAGGCAGACTTCGCGCTGGACGCGCCAATTCAGCAATGGCTCGATGCAGACGACAAATTGTATGAAGAAAAATTGCGTGAGAAGATTCTGGATGAGTTAAACGCAGCTTACAAAGCCAAAGAAGAAATGGTGGGTGAGCAGGTGTTGCGTCAGTTTGAAAAGGCGGTGATGCTGCAGAATCTCGACAGCAACTGGAAAGAACACCTGGCCGCCATGGACCATCTGCGTCAGGGTATCCACTTACGTGGTTATGCTCAGAAGAACCCTAAACAGGAATACAAACGTGAAGCCTTTGAGTTATTCGCGAATATGTTGGAAGGCCTCAAACTTGAGGTGATTACGATTTTGAGCCGGGTACAGGTTCGGGCTGAATCGGATGTTGAGAAAGTGGAAGAGCAGCGTCGTCAGGCCGACGATGTACCTAAGAACTTCCAGCACGCCGAAGCCGATGGCGAGCCATCTGAAGATGTAAGCGGCCCTCAGGCTGCCATGCGTCAGGGGCCAAAAGTCGGCCGTAACGACCCATGCCCTTGTGGCTCAGGCAAAAAATACAAGCAGTGCCACGGTAAATTAAAATAAGCCGAGAGCGCTGAACAACAAAAAGGCTGGTTATCTGTGTTGTGCAGGTTACCGGCTTTTTTTATGCGGATAGAGAACAGGAAACGAATGATGAAATACATTGATGTGGCGGTAGGGGTCATTCTACGCGATAACCAAACCTACGTTTGCTTGCGCGCCAGTGATAAGCATCAGGGCGGTAAGTGGGAATTTCCCGGTGGCAAAGTGGAAGAGGGCGAGGCGCCTGAAGCTGCGCTGGGCAGAGAGTTACAGGAAGAAGTGGCTATTGCTACCACCTTTTGTGAGCCGCTGTTAATGATCGAGCATGATTACGGTGATAAATGCGTGCGTTTGCATGTGTACACAGTAACAGGCTTTAACGGTGAACCCACAGGTGCTGAGGGCCAACCAGGAAAATGGCTGGCACTGGATAATCTGAATTACGATGACTTCCCGGCAGCTAACCGGGAAATCATTGATGCTCTGATGGCACATCAGGCGAAGACTGCAGATTAAAACCGGTAGCGTTTGAGCTGTTGCTGCATGCTGCTGATTTCGTCTACCAGCAGCGCACAGTTTTGCGCAACCTGGCGGGCATAATCGCTGTTCTGACTGCCCACATTCTGAATACTGCTCAGGCGCTTTGCCACATCTTCTGTGATACTCGCCTGCCGTGAGGCCATGGTCGCTGCTTCCTGATTTAACTCAGTAATGGTGGCCACAGCGTGCAGTGACTTCTCCAGTGATTCGCCGGCATTTTGTGTCACCTGTACGGTAGCGAATGCATTGTCTTTGTTTTGCTGCATTTTATCTGCGGCCTCACGACTGCCCTGCTGTAAGCGCTCAATCATTACGCGAATTTCTTCAGTAGACGACTGGGTGCGACTGGCCAGTGAGCGGACTTCGTCTGCGACCACGGCGAACCCGCGGCCTTGCTCTCCGGCCCGGGCAGCCTCAATCGCTGCATTGAGTGCCAGTAAATTTGTTTGCTCAGCGATATTACGAATTACATCCATCACGCCACTGATTTGTTCACTGGCGGCAGCCAGTTCATTGATCACCTGAACCGACGTATCGATATTTTGTGCCTGGGCCTCAATGTCTTTAATGGTTGCTGACAACACGCTAACACTGTTTCGGGTGTCACTGTCGGCAGCGCCGGCGGCTTCATTAGAATGGTTAATGTTAGTGGAGACCGCGACCGCATTTTCCTGCAACGTTGATAAGGCGTCGCCGATGGCACTGGTTTCACTGGTTAGTTCTGTTACCGTCGAGCTGGACTTCACCGCAGTGTCGTTAAGTTGTCGGGATTGGGAAAGCATGGTGTCTGTGGCCTGATTTACGCTCCTCAGAGTGGTCTGTAGTTGCGAAAGCAGTTTATTAAAACCCTTGGCCATCTGGCCGAATTCGTCGCTGGAATTAGCATTAAAGCGGAATGTGAGGTCGCCTTCACCAGAGGCCAGATCGTTCACAACGCCGATAAATTCGTCCAAAGGTTTACCTACCAGATAATTGATTAAGAAGAATATGGTTGCCAGAATCGCCACACTGGCAACAATGATTTTCAATAACACTGAAAATACTGCACCAGCTACTAATGATGACTTTTCGTCACTGGACGCGGCCAGGATGAGTTCATAGCCCCATTTATCAAAAGGAATAATGCTGATATCCCAGTTGTCATCGCCGTTAGCCAGTGCGTTACTCACCGTCGCTTCATTAACGTGGGAAGAAAACATGCGCAGGTTACCCTTGCTGTCTTTCAGCGCCACAAACCCCTCTTCAAGTAATTTGCTTTTGGTAATGGCTTCTTCGAGAACATTGAGGTCGGCAGAATAGCCCACGTACCAGATACCAATGACTTGTTGAGCCGCATTAAACATAGGCTCGTAAGCAGTGAGATAAGGGCTGCCCAGAATATCCACGGCGCCATAAAAAGCTTTACGTTGTTTGATCTGTGCCATGGCCTTACCCTGCGGTGCCAGCTTGGTACCTATCGCCCGTTCACCGTCTTTGATAACATTGGTGCTAACCCGGATAAAATCATCGCCGGTTTTGCTAAACAGTGTAGCGGTGCCGCCCATTACGGCGGTGAGCCCATCAACCAGGGCGAAGTTATTGGCTTGTGCTTCGCCGCCAATAAACAGTTGGGTGGCCGGGGTTTGTTTGACCATAACTTCACCGCCCTGGGAGGGAATACCCATTTCATCCCCTCGTTCTTTTAGCAGCTTCATGCTGCTAACTACGCGTTCGTGCATCAACGAGTCTGTAACGGTGAGAATGTTTGTCAGTCTGGCCGATAACTGGTCTTTTTGCTGACTGATTTTATCTTCAGCCTCTGAGGAGGCTGAAACAGAAGTAATAATCGCAATCACCACCGCAAAAGCGGCAATGACCACAGTGATAGCAATAAGAAATTTACGCTGAATGGACATACTTACTCCGGCAACTATCGGGTTTTGCTGGCGTCCCTGTTGAGCAAAAAATGCAGCAACTAAAATGGTTGCTCTGTTATTACTAGATAATAGTAGAGTAAATTTCCGATTCAGCTAATTTTTTTGCAATCAAACTGATTGCTGCCGGCGCTTTTAAACAAAAGCGCTAAGTAAGGTATTAAGGTATCGACGACCCATTGAGGAGACCTGCCAGTGGTTTGCTGTTTCAGCCAGTAAGCCATTACTGATAGCCTGCCCGATAGCGTCTTGCTGTGGCGTGGTGAGAGATGTACCAGTGAGAGCCGCAAAATCGGCCTTCGGGCAGGGCTCCACCAGTCGAAAACGATTCATGAAAAACTCAAAGGCCAGATCGTCTTCCTCAACCTGATTCTGATGATCAAGGTAAGGCCGGTTAAGTGTCATGTAACCACGGGGGTGTTTTACTTTTACCGTGCGGGTAATGGTGCGACTGTCGATGTTGGTTAATTTGCCATGGGCGCCGCAGCCAATGCCAATGTAGTCGCCAAATCGCCAGTAGTTCAGATTATGCCGGCATTGGTAACCGGGTTTACTGTAGCCGGATATTTCGTATTGCTCATAGCCTGACGCCGCCAGTAATTTGTGACCTTCAGCCTGGATATCCCACAGAATATCATCGTCAGGTAATTCCGGCGGTCTGGAGTAAAATGGCGTATTGGGTTCAATAGTGAGCTGATACCAGGATAAATGCTTTGGCTGTTGGTTTATAGCCTGGTTTAAGTCATCGAGTGCGTTTTGCAGGGTCTGGTCCGGCAAGCCGTGCATCAGATCTACGTTAAAGCTTTTAACACCACTTTGCTCGGCCTGGGTAATAGCGAATAAGGCCTGAACCGGATCGTGAATACGTCCCAGCGCAGTTAAATGCCGGGCCTGAAAGCTTTGGATTCCAATAGAAAAACGGTTTACCCCTGCCGCTACGTATCCCTTAAACCGGGCCGCCTCTATGGTTCCGGGATTGGCCTCCAGAGTTATTTCTATGTCCTTCGCAAAGGGCACGCGTTTTTGCGCCTCTGTAAGCAGGTAGCCTATGCTCTCGGGGCTAAACAAACTCGGCGTGCCGCCGCCGATGAAAATGGTCTCTACCGGCCGCTCACCGGTTAGGCGGGCGTCCTGCTCTAAATCGGCCAGTAAATGGGCGATATATTCCTGTTCTGGTAGCCCGCTTTTCAGCGCGTGGGAATTAAAGTCACAGTAGGGGCATTTTTGCACACACCAGGGAATGTGAATGTACAGGCCCAGAGGGGGTAACCGCATTACAGACCTTTGATACGTGCCAGTAATTGCTGCATGGCCTGGCCACGATGACTCACAGCGTTCTTCTGAGCTTTTTCAAGTTCTGCAGCCGTGCACTTAAACTCATCCACATAAAACACCGGATCGTAGCCAAAACCGCCTTCGCCATGAGGATGGCGGGTAATGCTGCCATGCCACTGACCTTCACTGATAAACGGAATAGGGTCGTCAGCGTGACGCATCATTACCAGTACACACTGAAAGTGTGCAGTACGGTTTGCGTTGTCTTCGCCTAAAGCGTTAAGTAATCGGGCGATGTTATCACTGTCTGTGGCATCTTCACCCGCGTAGCGTGCCGAGTAAATACCCGGTGCCCCCTGCAGTGCATCAACCACCAGGCCTGAGTCATCGGCGATAGCAGGTAAGCCGGTTTCCTGCGCCGCATGGCGGGCTTTAATGATGGCATTTTCCACAAAGGTGGTCCCGGTCTCCGGCACACTGCTGACATTGAACTCACTTTGCGGCAGCACTTCTATATTGAGCGGTGCAAACAAGCTGGCAAATTCTTTGACTTTCCCGGCGTTACCGGTAGCCAGTACCACTTTAGCAGGCAGTGACATAATATTTATCTCTTCTTCTTTTTGGCGGTTTTGGACGTTTTGGCTTTCTTTTTCTTAGCCTTATTTTCCGGCGCTTTGTGTTTAGGGCGCAGACCTTCAACAAAGCGAGCTTTAAACGGCTCATCCATATAGCGTGTGACTTTACCCACCATCTCAAAATCATGGGCTTCTATCAACGAAATAGCAGTGCCCTTGGCCCCGGCTCGCCCGGTCCGTCCTATACGGTGTACATAGACATCGGCCTTGCGAGGCATATCAAAGTTAATGACATGGCTGACATTAGGGACATCAATACCGCGGGCCGCCACATCGGTGGCCAGCAGTATGTTGAGTTTGCCTGATTTAAAGCTGGCTAATGCAGCATTGCGCTTATCCTGGGGCATTTCACCCTGCAGATAACACACGTTGAGACCCAATCGCTGCAGGTTTTCACGCAGCCATTGCAGACGCTCACGGGTTTTAACAAACACCACGGCGCTGGTGATTTGTTCCTTCAGAATTTTTTCCACTAAGGCGAGCTTATGCTCGAGGTTATCGGCCAGGTGATACCACTGGTGAATTTTGGCCTTCTCACGACGCGGCGGATCGGCTTCGATGATTACTGGCTCATTGAGCAAATCATTGGCAAAATGACGTACGCCAGCGCCTTCCAGTGTCGCCGAGAACAACATATTCTGTTTACGCCAGCGGGCTTCAGAAGCGATTTGATTTACTATCCCGGAAAAGCCCATATCCAGCATACGGTCGGCTTCATCAAGAATTAAACATTCAATGTCGCGGCAATCAGCCGATTCCTGTTCGATATGTTCAAACAGACGACCCGGCGTAGCAACCAGAATATCGAGATTCTGTGACAGGGTTTCCCGGTCGGTGCCGTAGTTAATACCGCCGGTGATCACACCGCAGATCAGGTCGGTGTAGCGGGTAACGGCAACGGTTTGCTCGTAAACCTGCAGTGCCAGTTCACGGGTCGGTGTTAAAACCAGAATACGGGTAGAGCCCGGCTGCTTGCGCGGAAAATCCAGCAGAAACTGGCAGGCCGGTAATAAGAACCCCAGGGTTTTACCTGTGCCGGTTGGCGCGGAGGCCAGAATGTCTTTACCTTCCATGGCCTGAGGAACCACCATGGACTGGATGGTGGTGGGGCGGCTCAGGCCCATATCGGCGAGTGCCCGGCACAGGTCATCGTCTAATTCTAGTTGTTCGAATGTCATAAAAATACGTCTGTCGCATGAATGGCGCTATTGTAGCATTAAATCTGCTAAACGCCGTGCTTTGTGATGCTCTGTTCAATCTGTTTTAGCCGCTGTTGGTTAAGCTGCTGTTTGATGTCGGGGCCTTTATGCCCGGCAGTAATAATAGCTTTCACATCTACCTGATTGGCCGCTGTCAGGGCATCGGTGAATACCGCTCTAAAATGCTGCCCTTGGGCAGAATAGACAACAGTAAACAGCGGCATCAGGCGCTCCAGTCGTTCCGGGCGACGCCAGGCATCGCAGGTATTGAGCGCGTCCAGTAGCCACTCACTCTGGTGAATGTTTCCGGCCAGTAAAGGCAGAATTTTTGCCGCCAGTTGCGCACAGTCGGCTTCCTGATTGGGGACTTTGAGTCTTTTTTGTAATGTATCTAATGCCGGTTGCTCAAGGGGCCAGCATACGGTTGCCCAGCGCACGGCTAAAGGCTGCTCAGAGGCTGCTGCACGTTGCAGGGAATCTGTTATTGACTCATCCGCTATTAACGCCTCAAGTTCTGGCATCCACGCCGTTAGTGCACCGCATTGTTGTAATACATCAAGGTACACTTCTGGATTATCTTCCATCAGTGCCCGGCGTGTTTCCTGCCATACGCGCTCAGCACTCAACTGGCGGATATCGTCGGATGCGGCCATGGTTTGCATTAGCTTCATGGTTTCTTCTGCCACGCTGAATCCCAGGTACGCATAGCGGGCGGCAAACCGGGCAACCCGGAATATCCGCAGTGGATCTTCGCTAAAAGCCGAAGATACATGGCGCAGCAACCGCTGTTGCAAATCTGCCTGACCATTGTAAGGGTCAATGAGTTCGCCGCTGGCGGATTCTGCCATGGCATTAATGGTGAGATCCCGGCGCAGCAGGTCTTCCTCGAGGGTCACGTCGGGCGTGGCATGGCAGCTAAAACCAGTATAGCCACCGCCGGTTTTTCTTTCGGTGCGGGCGAGGGCATATTCTTCCTGAGTTTGCGGGTGCAGGAACACCGGGAAGTCTTTACCTACCTGCGTGTAGCCCTGGGCCAATAGCTGCGCCGACGTTGCGCCCACTACTACCCAGTCACGCTCGGTGACTTTGCGATGAAGTAATTTGTCGCGTACCGCGCCGCCCACCAGATAAACCTGCATGCTTACAATCTGCTGTTGAATGATGGGCGTATTATGCCTGAGTAAGCGCCTGAAAACACGGTGTTGTTGACTTCAACCGACAGTCTGATAGTTTACCGAACATATGGACAGTTCAGCTGGCACAACATGTTTTTACAATATTTCGGGTTAACTGATAATCCGTTCTCCATCGCGCCCAACCCTGATTACCTGTATATGAGCCCGCGCCACAAGGAAGCGCTGGCGCATCTCACCTTTGGGTTACGGGAAAGTGGCGGCTTCGTCATGCTAACCGGCGAAGTGGGTACCGGCAAAACGACGGTTTCGCGTAAGTTGCTGCAACAGTTGCCGGACTCGACACAGGTGGCGATGATCCTTAACCCCACTTTATCAGCCATTGAACTGCTGGCAACAGTGTGCGATGAGCTTAATATTGAAACCGATCCCAATCAGGCCAGCCTGAAATACTTTACCGATAAGATTTTGCAAAAACTGGCAGATAACCATAACGCCGGTAAAAACACCGTGCTGATGATTGATGAAGCGCAGCACCTGTTACCGGAAGTGCTTGAGCAACTGCGGTTGTTGACCAACCTGGAAACCAATCGCGAAAAGCTGCTCAAAGTGGTGTTGATTGGTCAGCCTGAATTACAGCAATTGCTAAAACGTAATGAACTGCGTCAGTTAGCCCAGCGGATCACCGCACGTTATCACCTGTTACCACTCAATGCTGACGAAGTAAAAGCTTATGTGAATCATCGCCTGAGCGTAGCCAACGGCGATATTTCGGTATTCAGTGCTGCCACGGTGCGTGCTATGTACCGCGTTACCGCCGGGATCCCACGGGTAATTAATCTGCTCTGCGACAGGGCCATGACCCTGGCTTTTACCCAGCAAAAACCGGTAGTGAAAAAGCACCTGTTCTTAGCAGCGGCAGAACAGATTTTAGGTGAAGACGTTGTTCAGCAGCGCCTGCGCGGCCAGCAAACTCTTATCTATGCAGGGATTTTCCTAAGCGCGATGGTGGGCGGTTATTTGTGGGGAATGGCATGAACCAGATCATCCCCATAGAGCAAGCGATGCCTGGCATGATGATTGTGCAGGTGACGGCACAAAATGGCCCGGTGAAAATCAAAAAGTCTGGTCTTATTACCAGCGACGCCATGATCCAGGGCTTGATTGAAATGGGCGTGCAGGAAATTGAATATGATCCGGAGCAAACCGTTGAGATCTGCACCGATGAAGCGTTGGTGACCACCGAACAAACGCCTACCCAGGCGCTACTGCGCGGGCAATACGACACCCGTGCGCAAAAAACAGACAGCGCCATTAGCGATCAGTTTAACCGCAGCTTATTCTTACCCACGGTTAACGGCCTGCCCGGACAATGGCAGCGCCTGGTTAAGCCGGTGATGACGGGATTGTTACTGACCATCGGAGGTTGCGCCACGGGCTACTTCCTGGCCGTAGGGCCCGCAATGCTTGAACAGTTATTAAATGGTCCGGACTCGGTCAGTGAAAGGGTTGTGAGTCAGACTGTCGTCGCAGCGCCGCCAACAGTAGCTAGCTCACCGGTAGCGGTAATTGAGGATGCGAAGCCCTCAGGCGACGCGGCCGGCACAGCAGAAGAAACCAGTTCGTCAGATCAAGCGGCAACCAATATCGTGTCTGCAGTCGATAGGGATATCACAACGCCAGAACCTGAAGCTACTGAACCTGACAGGCCTGCGGCTAACGAAAGTGCTGTGAGCGAAGATAATGAAAGTGACAAGGTGGCAGTGTCGCCAGAATTGATGGCCCGGTTTAATAAAGTGCTTACCGATCTGGAAAAAGAGGAAGCTCGCGGCATAGAACCTTCGGCTTCAGAAACCGTGGTGACGGTACACGATGATATTCAGCGTGTCGATCAGTTGCCAGCGCATTTACTTACCCGTTTACCAACCATGGATTTTAGTGCCCATATGTACGCCTCAGCTCCGGCTGACCGTTGGGTGCGCGTGAATGGTGACGACAAGGGCGAGGGCGACTGGATTGCCGACCGTGTGCAGATAGTTAATATTGAAGCGCAACGGGTGATATTACGTTTTGAAGGTGAAGTGTTTAGCATGACGGCGCTTACCGACTGGTAATTTCTCAGCAGGCGAGTGCTTACTCACTCGCCTGTGGTATGAATACCTCACTGAAAAATTTAGGCAGATTAATAGCAAATTCATCGGGGCCAATACTGCTCTCTATCTCATCGCTGCCTTTGGCCAGATCCACCCGTTTAACTTCCTGAAAATGGCCGCCGTTGATGCTGTAAAACGTCATCACCTGCGGTTGTAACAGGTTAGATGGGTTGCGCCGGCTGACAATGCCCAGTTTGCCACTTTTCAGCTTCACCAGTGAGCCAATCGGGTAGATGCCAAGAACGCCAATCAGCCGGTTTACCAGCGTTTGTTCAAGGCCCTTGTTGCTGGCCAGTGCTTTGAGTACTTTGCTGGTCGGCATAGCATTGCCAAAGGGGACAGGCATGCCTAACCGCGAAAACTCATCAACCACGGCTGCGAGCTGAGCCAGCGGCTCTATATCGTTACCGCTGAGACCTTTGGGATAGCCTGAGCCATCAATTCGTTCATGGTGCTGGCTGACGATATCTTTCACTATTTCCGGCAGGTCATCGCTATGTTCTATTGCTGCCAGGGATTCATCGACATGGGTCTGATACATCATTAAATCGGTGCCGCTGAGTTTTTCTTCAGGCACGCAGAGTTCAGCCGGCAACTTCACCATACCGGTATCCATTAGCAACCCGGCCAGGCTGGCATACTCAACTGATTGCTGATCAAACCCGGCAGCGTCGGCCAGAATGGCCATATGGATACTGCAATTAAGCGAGTGCTCCAGCAGACTGTCACTGCCACGCTGCACCATGGATAAGCAGATCATCGCCGCCTGGTTTTCAAATACGCATTCCAGAATATCCTGGGTTAGTGTACTTAATTTATTTACATCGGCGCCTTTGCCAGATTTTAACTGGTTGAGGAAATTTTGCTGTATTGCCATGGCTTTCTGGAACAGCTGTTCGGCTGCTTTCAGGCCGTCGCTGGTAAGTGGTTCACTGCTTACATCATGGTTAACGTCGCTGTCTGAGTGAACTTCGCCGGTTGGTTCTGCAGCCATTGAGGAAGAGGGCTCAGGGGTTGTTGCCTTGCCTTTGTCGGTATCTATTTCGACAAATTCCACGCCTTTACTGCGCAACTGAGCAATCACAGCGTCTGAGCGGACGACACCTTTGGAGCGTACTTTTACCTTGCCTGATTCATCGAGTACCCGGTTTACGTACATTCCGGGGGTTAAATCATCGATGGCAATTCGTTGTAGCATTTCCTCTCCAGGCCGGCTTATCTGTGTAAATGTGCATTTTGCTAACTATAGCCTAACTGTATGGAGATGAAATGAAAAAAATAAAAATGCCGCTCATCTGGATCAAATAAGCGGCATTTAGTATTGCGTGTTACAGCCAGACAGGCTGCTTTGCTTCGAAGGACTCGATATCGTCGGTCAGTTCAAGGGTTTGGCCGATGGCATCCAGGCCTTTTACCAGATTATTTTTGTGGTGTTCAGCAATGTCAAATGACATGCTGGTATCACCTACTGATACGGTTTGCGCTGGCAGATCGATACTGATCACAGCACTGGCATCGTTTGCCACGGCCGCAAACAACACGTCCATTTCACTGCTGCTCAGGGCGATGGGCAGTAGCTGGTTGTTCATGCAGTTACCATAAAAGATGTCTGCAAAGCTGGTCGCGATAACCGCTTTAAAGCCAAAATCGCTTAACGCCCAGGGCGCGTGTTCACGGCTTGAACCACAACCGAAGTTTTCCCGGGCGAGCAAAACAGCAGCGCCCTTATGCTCCGGTTTATTCAGCACAAACTCAGGATTGGGTTCTTTTTCTTCCAGGTCCAGGTAGCGCCAGTCATGAAAAAGGTGCTTACCAAAGCCGGCGCGGCTGACGCTGGTTAAAAATTGCTTGGGAATAATCTGATCGGTATCGACATTGGCCTGGTCAAGCGGGCAGGCGGTGCCGGTCAGGGTGGTAATGCCTGTGGTGGTCTGGCTCATAAATTACTCCTGAAAATCTCTGACGTCGGCAAACTTACCGCGTAATGCAGCGGCAGCGGCCATTGCCGGGCTAACCAAATGGGTACGGGCACCACGACCCTGACGGCCTTCAAAGTTACGGTTGCTGGTAGAAGCACAGCGATCGCCCGCGGTTAACAGGTCGTCGTTCATACCCAGGCACATTGAGCAGCCAGGTAAACGCCATTCAAAACCGGCGTCTTTAAATATAACGTCCAGCTTTTCTTCCTCAGCCTGGCGCTTAACCGCTGCTGAACCCGGCACAACCATAGCGGTAACGTTTGGCGCTACCTTGCCTTGTTTGGCAATGTGCGCCGCAGCACGTAAATCTTCGATACGGCTGTTAGTGCAGGAACCAATGAACACGTGAGAAACCGGTACATCACCCAGTTTCTCGCCAGCTTTCAGGCCCATGTATTGCAGCGCTTTACGGGCTGATTCCTGTTCAACACTGTCAGTGAAGTCCTCCGGGCCGGGTACCGGCTCGTTAACGCCGATAACCTGACCGGGGTTGGTGCCCCAGGTAACCTGTGGCGTGATATCTTTAGCTTCAAGCTCTACCACGGTATCAAACACGGCATCGTCGTCTGAATATAATGTTTTCCAGTATTCAACGGCAGCGTCCCAGTCGGCACCCTGTGGGGCAAACTCACGGCCTTTGAGGTAATCGAAGGTGGTTTGGTCTGGCGCAATCATACCCGCCTTGGCACCCGCTTCGATGCTCATGTTACAGATGGTCATACGCTCTTCCATCGATAGGGCTTCGATGGCTTCTCCGCAGTATTCAATAACGTGAGCGGTGGCACCGGCGTGACCAATCTTACCAATGATGGCCAGAATGATGTCTTTGGCGGTAATGCCTACAGCCAGTTTACCGTTGACTTTGATCTGCATGGTTTTGCCACGGCTTTGCTTAAGCGTTTGGGTTGCCAGCACGTGTTCTACCTGCGAGGTACCGATACCGAATGCCAGAGCACCAAACGCGCCATGGGTAGCGGTATGCGAATCACCGCATACTACGGTCATGCCAGGCAGGATTAAGCCCAGCTCCGGGCCCATCACGTGGACGATACCTTGCTTCTGGTGACCCACAGGGAACAGCTTAACACCGTGCTCTTCGCAGTTCTCGGCCAGCGTTTGCAGTTGCAGTTTATTTTGCGGACCGCAGGCATCCAGCGCCAGGCTGCGCGTAGAAATTGAGTGATCCATAGTGGCAAAGGTACGGTCCGGACGGCGCACCTTGCGGCCTTTTTCGTTCAGACCGGCAAAGGCCTGTGGACTGGTGACTTCGTGGATCAGATGACGATCGATGTAGATCAGGCTGTCATCACCCAACTGGCTGATGATATGGGCCTGCCACACCTTGTCGTATAAGGTTTTAGCCATGAATAATTACTCCTGACCTAAAATAGATTTAACAATGGCGTCGCCAACCTGTGAGGTGGAAGCGGCCTGCTCGCGTTTGTCAGCAGGTAACAGCTCGCCGGTTAAGATACCGGCTTCCAGTACCTCTACTACCGCCTTATCAATAGCGTCGGCAGCGGCTGCCTGATTCAGACTAAAGCGCAGCATCATCGAAGCAGACAGGATTTGCGCGATAGGATTAGCAATACCTTGTCCGGCGATATCCGGTGCAGAGCCACCGGCTGGTTCGTACATACCAAAGCCTTCTTCGTTCAGGCTGGCAGAAGGCAGCAGTCCCATAGAGCCGGTGATCATGGCGCATTCATCAGAAATGATGTCACCAAACAGGTTAGAACACAGCATGACATCAAACTGGGCCGGATTTTTAACCAGTTGCATGGTGGCGTTATCGATATAGATATGGTCGAGGGCTACTTCGGGGTAGTCCTTGGCCACTTCTTCTGTGACCTCGCGCCACAGGCGGCTGCACACCAGAACATTCGCTTTATCAACCGAGGTTACTCGTTTATCTCGCTTCATAGCCGCTTCAAAAGCGCTCACGGCGATACGGCGGATTTCACGCTTGGAATAGCGCATGGTATCAAAGGCGTATTCTTCTTCACCTTCGCCGTCGCGGCCTTTCGGCTGACCGAAGTAAATACCACTGGTAAGTTCGCGGATAACCAGTACGTCCACACCGCTGGCGGCGATGTCCTTACGCAGTGGGGATAAGTCTTCCAGGCCCGCATAAATTTTGGCCGGGCGAAGGTTACTGAACAAATCAAAATGGCTGCGCAGGGTTAACAGTGCCGCACGCTCAGGTCGCTGTTCCAGTGGCAGGGTATCCCATTTAGGGCCGCCAATAGAGCCAAACAGAATGGCATCGGCCTGTTCGCAGCCAAGCAGGGTTTTGGCTGGCAGCGCTTCACCTTCGGTATCAATGGCGTAACCACCAACAGGATAAGCAGTACGGTTAAAGGTGATGGCAAACTTCTGTTCGATGGCATCCAATACTTTATTGGCTTCCTGCATCACTTCCGGGCCGATGCCGTCACCGGCAAGCACGGCAATGTTAAACTGGCTCATTTATACTCCTGCTACGCGTTCTTGTTGGTTCTTCTGCTGATCAATCTGGTCAGCAAGGTAAGTGTTGTTTAAAACGAAAATCAGTGCTTTAACACCGGCTTCAACGATATCTGTGGCCAGACCCAGACCGTGGAAACGGCGGCCTTTGTATTCAGTGATAACGCTAACCGATGCCAGCGCATCTGCACCTTCGCCTTTAGAATCTAATTTAAAGTCGACCACTTCCAGGTCATTGTGACCCAGCATCGACATAATGGCTTTGTACGAGGCATCCACCGGACCGTTACCGGTCTCACAGCGGGTTACCAGTTCATCACCAATTTTTAACTGCACGGTGGCGCTGGGGATAATTTCTTTCCCTGACGTGGCGTGCAAATAGGTTAACTGATAATGCGCCTGATCGTGTTTTTGTTGATCAAAAAACAGCAGCGCTTCTAAATCATAGTCGTAAACCTGACCTTTTTTGTCGGCCAGATTCAAAAATGCCGAATAAATGGCTTCTAAATCATAATCGGTATCTTTATAACCCAGCTCCTGTAAACGGTGCTTGATAACATGACGCCCGGAACGTGAGGTCATGTTCAGGTTATTTTTGTTAATACCAACACTCTCTGGTGTCATGATCTCATAGGTATTTTGCGCTTTTAAGACACCGTCCTGATGGATGCCTGAAGAGTGACTAAAGGCATTGGCACCAACTATTGCTTTATTGGCTTGCACCGGCATGTTGCACAGCTGGCTGACCAGCTTCGAGGTACGGCTGATCTCTTTGCTGTTAATGTTTGTGTTCAGGCCATACAAGGCGTGGCGGGTTTGCAGGATCATGGCGATTTCTTCCAGCGAGCTGTTACCCGCACGCTCACCAATACCGTTAATGGTACCTTCTACCTGACGGGCGCCATTTTCAATTGCCGCCAGTGAGTTGGCTACTGCCAGTCCTAAATCGTTGTGACAGTGCACAGAAATCGTAGCTTTATCGATGTTAGGCACACGCTCGAATAACTGGCGGATAATGCCGCCGAACTCTGTTGGTGTGGTATAGCCCACGGTATCCGGAATATTAACCGTGGTGGCACCAGCTGCAATCACAGCCTCAACCATGCGGGCCAGGTAACCGATTTCGGTACGTCCGGCATCTTCACAGGAAAACTCGACGTCGTCAGTATAGTTGCGCGCCCGTTTAACTGCGGCAATAGCCATCTCTACCACGTCATCCTGAGATTTACGTAATTTGTTATTAACGTGAATTTCGGATGTCGCGATAAAGGTATGAATGCGGAACTGGTCTGCGACTCTCAGTGCTTCGCCACAGGCATCAATGTCGGCTGGTACGGCGCGTGATAAACCCGCAACCGTTGAGTTTTTGATTTCTTTGGCAATCATTTGCACCGATTTGAAATCGCCCGGAGAGGACACCGGAAAGCCAGCTTCGATAATATCAACGCCGAGACGCTCAAGGGCCAGTGCGATCTGCAGTTTTTCTTTTACACTTAAACTGGCTGGCAAGGCTTGTTCGCCGTCACGCAAGGTCGTATCAAATATTTTTACCTGATTCGTCATGGCTGTCTCTCGTTGATTTTAGTTAAAAAAAAACCCGTGCTGTGCACGGGTTTTATGTATTGATTCGATGGTCGCAATCTACCCGTGCAATCTGGCTGCCATAAGGAGTAGAAGAGATAGAATAAACGTACGCGGCATTGGTTAAACCTGTTATGTGCTGCATGTGCGACCTTTCCGATGCCCGACAATTTACAGCCTGAACCGCAGCAGGTCAACCACTGATTCTGATTTTCGGTATAAATTTTAGTTATAAATTACTGCATAACAAAAAAATTAGGATGAAATTTCCTGTCATGCTGGAAATTAGATTATTCATTTCGCTTTCAGCGTATCAAGCTTACAGGTAGCAGATGAATGAAAGACTAAAGGTTATTTATTATCGAAGCGTTGCGGTTCGCTGAACTTTCGCCAGTTAAGGGTACTGACCAGTAAGATTTCTCGTAAGGTGAGTGTACGGGGCGAGGCGCGCCCTTTGTGATTCCAGGTGTGGCCGCAGCACGCCGCGGTCATAATGGCTTTTGATGGCTTTACCAGCGACAGAGTGATGTGTTCTCTGGCGGTATAGCGGGCGGGGCTTTCTACCGGCGTACCACTAAAATCAAACCAGCCGAATTTATTCACATGCAGCGTTTGGTTTTCCGGCTGAACCCGATCGATAGAGTCGAGTTCTATATGCTCATTATCGAACTCCTGAACCCATACAGGTACTACCAGGCCAACTTTGGCATGTTCGGCGAACCAGGCATTGGTTTTATCGCTGTCGTTACTCCGAGCGGGGTTTTTTGCTGCCTGTCTGGCCTGCCAGCTGGCATTGTGTTCGTCCAGATCCAAAGGCACGGCTTTGGCCGCCAGAAAACGGGCAGTGCGTCTGACATGGTGACTCAGGCCGGCAATACGACGACGCAGTAAATTGGTTTGGTTGGGGCCTTGCTGGGCGATAAGCGCTAGTTCGCGCTCATATAACGCGTTGCACAACTCAGCGATGATACGTTGGGATGTGTCTGACCCGACCGCATTAAAGAAGTCGGATTGATGTGACGCTGGGTCGGAGGAATGCGCCATTAGCGTTCTAATTGTGGGGACAGCATCAAAAAGATGGCGGGCAACGCTGCCCGCCAGCTTAAGATTACTGACCTTTAATTTCGCTACGGCCGTTGTAAGCTACTTTACCAGCCAGCGCTTCTTCGATGCGCAGTAACTGGTTGTACTTAGCTACACGGTCTGAACGACACAGTGAACCGGTTTTAATTTGGCCCGCTGCGGTACCTACTGCCAGATCGGCAATAGTAGCATCTTCGGTTTCACCTGAACGGTGCGAGATAACCGCAGTAAAGCCGGCATCTTTGGCCATCTTGATCGCTTCTAAAGTTTCGGTTAATGAACCGATTTGGTTAAATTTGATCAGGATAGAGTTGCCGATACCGTTTTCAGTACCACGCTTCAGGATTTTGGTATTGGTTACAAACAGGTCGTCACCCACCAGTTGTACCTTGTCGCCAATTTTCTTGGTCAGACTGGCCCAGCCATCCCAGTCGCTTTCGTCAAGACCGTCTTCGATAGACACGATTGGGTACTGTTCACACAGCTCTGCCAGGTAATCACCAAAAGCTTCTGAATCAAATGACTTGTCTTCACCAGACAGTACGTATTTGCCTTCTTTGTAGAATTCAGAGGCCGCGCAGTCTAATGCCAGGGTAACGTCTTCGTTCATCTTGTAACCGGCTTTTTCAACCGCTTCAACGATTACTGCCAGGGCTTCTGCGTTTGAGCTCAGGTTAGGGGCAAAACCACCTTCATCACCAACGGCAGTATTGAGGCCTTTGGCGCTCAGTACTTTTTTCAGATTGTGGAAGATCTCAGCACCCATGCGCAGGGCTTCTTTGAAGCTCTTTGCGCCAACCGGCTGTACCATGAATTCCTGAATATCAACGTTGTTGTCGGCATGCTCTCCACCGTTGATGATATTCATCATAGGTACTGGCATTGAGTACTGGCCAGCTGTGCCGTTAAGGTCGGCAATGTGCTCGTAAAGGGCAACGCCTTTCTCGGTTGCTGCAGCTTTAGCAACGGCCAGTGACACAGCCAGGATAGCATTCGCACCCAGGTTTTCTTTGTTTTCGGTGCCGTCCAGATCGATCATGGTCTTGTCAATGTCAGTCTGAGCCACGGGATCCATGCCAATCAGGGCCGGTGCGATTTTCTCGTTTACTGCTGCTACGGCTTTTTCTACACCTTTACCCATGTAGCGGCCTTTATCGCCGTCGCGTAATTCCAGTGCTTCGCGTGAACCGGTAGAGGCACCAGATGGTGCACAGGCGCGACCCATAACACCTGAGTCTAAATATACGTCTGCTTCTACCGTGGGGTTACCACGAGAGTCCAGAATTTCACGTCCAATGATACGCGAGATCTTCGCCATTTTTTCTTCCTCAACAATAATAATGGCACTGCGGGAGTAGTCAGTGCCGGGTTTTATAAATTAATGATTTTCTTTCTGATACGTTTGCGCCGCTGCGACGAAACCAGTAAACAGTGGGTGGCCATCACGGGGAGTTGAAGTAAACTCCGGGTGGAACTGACCGGCCACAAACCACGGATGATCCGGGATTTCAATGACCTCCACAAGGCGTTTATCGGTGGACAAACCACTCACCTTGAGACCTGCTGCTTCGATTTGATCGCGCAGATTGTTGTTAACCTCGTAGCGGTGACGGTGACGCTCGTAAATTTCTTCGCTACCGTAGGCGGCGTGCACCTTGCTGCCAGGGATCAGGTGACATAACTGGCTACCCAAACGCATGGTGCCGCCCAGATCGGAGGTTTCGTCACGGGTTTCCGTGCTGCCGTCTGAGTCGAGCCATTCGGTGATCAATCCCACAACCGGATAAGGTGAGCTAGGATCAAACTCGGTACTGTTGGCTTTTTCCATGCCCACTACGTTACGGGCAAACTCGATAAGCGCTACCTGCATACCTAAACAAATACCTAAGTAGGGCACTTTGTTTTCGCGGGCATAACGGGCTGCTGCAATCTTGCCCTCGATACCGCGCTCGCCGAAGCCGCCCGGAACCAGAATGGCATCCAGGTTTTCAAGGATTTGGGTGCCTTTGGATTCGATGTCCTGTGAGTCAACGTAATGGATATTTACCGTCAGGCGGTTTTTCAGACCCGCGTGTTTTAGTGCTTCGTTAACCGACTTGTAGGCATCCGGTAGTTCAACGTATTTACCCACCATGCCGATGTTAACCTCACCAACCGGGTTAGATTCTGCATACAGTACCTGTTCCCATTCGGTCAGATCGGCTTCCTGACATTCCAGACGGAAACGGTCAACTACCAGTTGATCAAGTCCCTGAGCTTTCAGAGCGGCCGGGATGCGATAAATACTATCAACGTCTTTTAGTGAGATAACCGCTTTTTCAGCAACGTTGGTGAACAGCGCAATCTTGGAGCGTTCTGAGGCAGGCATAGCACCTACCGAGCGACACACCAGAATGTCCGGCTGAATACCAATAGAGCGCAATTCTTTTACGCTGTGCTGAGTAGGTTTGGTTTTAAGCTCGCCGGAAGCCGGCATATACGGCACCAGCGTCAGATGCATAAACATGGCGTGGTCGCGGCCCACTTCGGTACCCAACTGACGAATGGCTTCGATAAACGGCTGTGACTCGATGTCACCAACCGTACCGCCTACTTCCACAATAGCCACGTCGTGGCCTTGTGCACCTTCGATAACGCGGCGTTTAATTTCGTTGGTAATGTGCGGGATAACCTGAATGGTGGCACCCAGGTAATCACCGCGACGTTCGCGACGTAATACCTCTTCGTAAACCCGTCCGGTGGTAAAGTTGTTACGTTTGGTCATGCGGGTGCGAATAAAACGCTCGTAGTGACCTAAGTCGAGATCTGTTTCTGCTCCATCATCAGTAACAAAAACCTCGCCGTGCTGAATGGGGCTCATGGTGCCTGGATCAACGTTAATATACGGATCCAGCTTAAGCATGGTCACGGTGAGACCGCGTGCTTCAAGGATAGCGGCAAGGGATGCAGCAGCAATGCCTTTACCAAGCGATGAAACAACACCACCGGTGACGAAAATATAGTTTGTCATGCGAAACCTAAGACGTTGGGTTATATATTTGGGTAAAACGTTGTTTTTAAACAACACTGTAGACGGCGCAACAGTATACCCAATATGGCGCTTTCACACAATTATAACAGCTCTAAAAGATACTGTTTCCTGGTGTTTTATACAAGGGGACTGATTTTAAACGACTTCCGTTTTCGGGAAGCCGTTTAACCGGGTTTGAAAAGATGGGCTTTTAGGTAATTTTACTATTTTAGCTGTTTTAGTTCATAAATTAGCGCTAAGGCTTGTTTTGGCGTAAGTTCATCAGGATCCACCTCTTCAAAAGCCTGCTCAAGGGCGCTTATTCTGGCCGGTAAATCAGCGGGCTCTTCGGGTAACAGGCTCTGCTGGGCAGGGGCTGCGGCGAGCGTTTGTTCGCTGGCTGATACGGTGTGCTGGCTTTCGAGGGTCTGAAGCCGGGTTTTGGCCGCACTGATCACGGCTTTGGGCACACCAGCCAGTTGCGCTACCTGTAAGCCATAGCTTTTACTGGCGGCGCCTGTTTCAACGGAGTGCATAAACCGAATGGTGTCGTCATGCTCAACGGCATCAAGGTGCAGGTTTTGTACGCCTGGTAAGGTATGAGTGAGCTCTGTTAGCTCAAAATAATGGGTGGCAAATAAGGTAAATGCCTGTAACTGAGTGGCGAGATACTCAGCGCAGGCCCAGGCCAGCGACAGACCGTCGTAGGTGCTGGTCCCGCGGCCAATTTCGTCCATTAATACCAGCGAATAAGGTGTTGCATTGTGTAGTATGTTGGCAGTTTCGGTCATTTCTACCATAAAGGTAGAACGGCCGGAGGCCAGATCGTCTGAGGCGCCGATACGGGTAAATATTTTATCCACAGGGCCTATTTCGGCCGACTCTGCCGGTACGTAGCTGCCAATATAAGCCAGTAACACAATTAGTGCTGTCTGACGCATAAAGGTGGATTTACCACCCATGTTAGGCCCGGTAATGATTTTAATCCTGGAGTCTTTATCCATGTTCAGCGGATTGGGAATAAACGGCGAGTCCATAACGTACTCAACAACCGGGTGCCTCCCTTGTTGATAGGTTACGCCGGGTACATCCGACAAAGTGGGACAATGATATTCCAGGGTTTCCGCACGTTCCGCCAGAGTGATCAGCACATCCAGTTTCGCCAGCGCGGCGGCACTGGTGATCAGGGCATCAAGCTGCGGGTTGATGAAGTCAAACAGCTCCTCATAAAGGCGCTTTTCCAGCGCCAGCGCACGACTTTGCGAGGTAAGCACCTTATCTTCATGCTCTTTCAGCTCCGGCGTGATATAGCGCTCGTTATTCTTTAAGGTCTGGCGGCGAATATAACTGGCCGGCACCAGATGACTATTGGCACGAGATACTTCGATAAAGAAGCCATGCACCTTGTTGTAGCCCACTTTTAGCGTGCTGATGCCGGTTTGCTCCCGCTCCCGGGTTTCTATCTGGCGCAACAGCTCGGTAGCGCCATCGGATAAGTCCCGCAGTTCATCAAGCTCTGCGTTGTAGCCAGAGGCGATTACGCCGCCATCGCGAATAACCACAGGCGGGTTATCGATAATAGCGTTATTCAGTAAGTTCGACAGTTCAGGAAATTCACTGATCTGCTCACTTAAGCTTTTAATAAGTGGTGCGCTATATACGCTCAGCCCTTGTTGAAGCTCGGGCAGACTGGCCAGGGCATTTCGTAGACGGGCAAAATCACGCGGCCGCGCTGAGCGCAGCGCCAGGCGAGCCATGATCCGCTCAATATCGCCAATATGTTTTAACTGGCCGGTAAGCGCCGGATAATCTCCATTAAGAAAATCGCCGATGGCCTGCTGGCGGTTGTTAAGCTCGTCCCGGTCGGTAATCGGCGCATGCAGGAAGCGCTGTAGTAAGCGACTGCCCATTGCCGTGGCCGTATTGTCGAGTACGGCAAACAGTGTGTGTTCTGTACCGCCGGATAAATTCCGCGTTAGTTCTAGATTTTTGCGCGTGGCCGCATCCAGTTGCACCCGGGTTGATTGTTGCTCAAGAGTGATAGCACGAATATGCGGCAGGGCCGTGCGCTGCGTGTCTTTAACATACTGCAGAATACAGCCAGCGGCGCTGATGGCCAGGGTAACATTGCTTAAGCCAAAACCGGTGAGTTCCCGGGTGCCAAACTGATTGTTAAGCTGTTGCTCAGCAGTTTGCTGATCGAACTCCCATTCTGGGCGGCGGCGCAGGCCTTTGATATGATCAACCTTCGATAGCCAGTCAAAACCTTCCGGGTAAAGTAATTCCGCCGGGTTGAGGCGTTGTAATTCGGCGGTGAGCATGTCGGTGCCACTGAACTCACTGACTAAAAATCGGCCGCTGGTAATATCCAGCCAGGCCAGGCCGAATTGATCTTTTACGCTGTAAACGGCTGCCAGTACATTATCCTGGCGTTCGTCAAGCAGGGCTTCATCGGTAACGGTGCCCGGCGTAACGATACGCTGTACCTGGCGTTCCACCGGGCCTTTGCTGGTAGCCGGGTCGCCAACCTGTTCGCAAATCGCTACCGATTCACCCATTTTTACCAGCCGCGCCAGATAGCTTTCTACCGCATGATAGGGCACACCTGCCATGGGGATTGGCTCGCCGCCGGATTTACCCCGGGCGGTGAGGGAGATATCCAGCAACTCGGCAGCGCGCTTGGCGTCGTCATAGAACAATTCGTAAAAATCGCCCATGCGGTAAAAAAGTAAAATATTGGGGTGCTGCGCCTTTATATTCAGGTATTGGCGCATCATTGGCGTGTGTGATTCCAAGAATGCCTCGGCTTGCTGGTTGCTTGCGATTGTGGTTTTGACCAATAATACGGTCTCAATATTATGAGTGTATTATTCCTATGAGCCAGTCATTTTCAACTTTTTCGAGACAGCAACTGGATATTAATACGTTAGCTGAACAGATTTTGGCCGTTGGTGAGGTGCTACGGCAAAAAGGCTGGTCGGTTTCCTGTGCGGAATCCTGCACCGGTGGCGGAGTGGCCTATGCGTTAACGTCGGTAGCCGGCAGCTCGGATTGGTTTAATCAAAGCTTTGTTACCTATTCCAATCAGGCAAAACAGACCCTCGTTAATGTTAGTGGCGACACCCTGGATAAATTTGGTGCAGTGTCGGCCGAGACCGTGCGCGAAATGGCCGAAGGCACCGCCCAGCAAAGCGCTGCACAATGTACTGCAGCGATCAGTGGTATTGCCGGACCGGGCGGCGGTAGCGAAGAAAAACCGGTAGGGACAGTATGGTTTGGCTTTTACTTAAACGGTGTAACCGATACAATCCGCCGCCAGTTTGAAGGGGACCGTGAAGCGGTCAGAACCCAGGCCATTGAGTTTGTTATTACAACACTGCACCACAGGCTAGTTGCGAAATAAACCAGGCGTGATGAAATAAAGAAAAGGCAAAAAGCATATTGCACTGTATAATCATACAGTATATTATGCAGTCATTATTTTAGTGATGTCCAGCTTACCGGCTACATCAGTAAAAGCAACTGCGGATAACGCAATCAGAACAGAATAACGAGGGGTTTTCGGTGGACGACAACAAATCTAAAGCACTATCGGCTGCGGTCGGTCAGATTGAAAAGCAATTTGGTAAAGGCGCTATTATGCGTCTGGGCGACAACCAGGCAATGGACATAGAGTCTATTTCTACCGGCTCACTGAGTATTGATATTGCGTTAGGCATTGGCGGTTTACCTTGTGGCCGGGTAGTTGAGATCTACGGTCCTGAGTCATCAGGTAAAACGACCTTAACCCTGCAAGTTATTGCGGAAGCACAGAAAAAAGGTAAAACCTGTGCGTTCGTGGATGCCGAGCATGCGTTGGATCCGGTATATGCTGAAAAACTCGGTGTAAACATTGATGATCTGCTGGTTTCTCAGCCGGATACGGGTGAACAGGCACTGGAAATCTGTGACATGCTGGTGCGCTCTGGGGCAGTAGACGTAGTGATTGTTGACTCGGTTGCCGCGCTGACACCGAAAGCTGAAATTGAAGGTGACATGGGCGATTCCCACGTTGGTCTTCAGGCACGTCTGATGTCGCAGGCGCTGCGTAAACTCACCGGTAACATCAAGCGTTCTAACACATTGTGTATCTTCATTAACCAGATCCGAATGAAGATTGGTGTGATGTTCGGTAACCCGGAAACCACTACCGGTGGTAATGCACTGAAGTTTTATTCCTCTGTTCGTCTGGATATTCGTCGTATTGGCTCAGTAAAAGAGGGCGACGAAGTGGTAGGTAACGAAACCCGCGTGAAAGTGGTTAAAAACAAAGTGGCACCACCCTTTAAACAGGCTGAGTTCCAAATTATGTATGGCGCTGGTATCTGCAAAGAAGCTGAGCTGATTGATTTGGGCGTGAAGCAAAAGCTGGTTGATAAAGCTGGTGCTTGGTACAGCTATAACGGTGACAGAATTGGTCAGGGTAAAGCGAACGTGGTGAAATTCCTCAAGCAAAACCCGGATATCGCTAACGATATCGAAACCAAGATCCGCGCAGAATTACTGTTATCAAAAGATATTAAAGCTGACGATGTAGAGCCTGAAGACGCGCTTTAATAAAACAGTGACCTTTTTCAACACCCGTTGGAAACTCCCCCTATAAGCCTAACTTATAGTCTTGCCCATCCATTTGGATGGGCTTTTTTGTGTGACAAATAAAATATTGGCATTCGTGAATCATAGGTTTACAGTAGACTCACATTTAGCAAGTTATAACTGGTTGGTTTAATTCGATGTTTTGCGGTAGTCCCCGACAGTCAGGCTTTACACTGATTGAGTTAATTACGGTGATTATTTTAATTGGTGTGCTTTCTGTTACCGCCTTTCCGCGGTTTGTTGACTTTCAGGACGACGCACACGCAGCATCTGTTCAAGGAACCGGTACAGCTTTTGAGTCTGCGATCAAACTGGCTCATCTTAAATGGGCCGTCAGCGGTAACTCCGGACCCGTGGATAATCTTGATTTGTACGGTAATGGTGAGAATCTCATGGACATAAATGTCAATGGCTGGCCTGCGCAGAGCTACCTGCCCTATGAAGCGAGTCCGATGCTGGATAATGCCTGGGACTGTACATCCGTCTGGAGCGCCGTCTTATTGGATGGATCACCCTCCGTTGCAGAGGATACTTCCGCCGATTATCAGGCAACTTATAATGCCAATACTTGTACCTTTTATCTGGTAGCGCAGCCTGGCTATTCGATATTCTACAACTCGAATACCGGCGAAGTGTCTGTAGATAGCACCCTTTAAATTTTTTCTTCGATACCGGGAAACGCCTGTTTCCAGTTCTCTGGCACTTTCCCCTGTAATACATACGAATAAGCCAGTAATTCGGCAATAACATAATATAATGGTTCAGGAATCGACTGACCGAGATCCAGGGTAGTCAAAAATTCGCTTAGGTAGGGATCTTCATGAACCAGCACGCCATTAGCTTTCGCACTGGCTATGATCGCCTCCGCGAGATCATCATAGCCTTTGGCGACAACCGTAGGTGCTTGTGACGGTTCGGCTTCGTTATATTTAATGCCTACCGCGCGTTTGCTTTTACGGGTCATGCCTGTGTCTCCAGTATCTGATAGGGGCGGGTGGCCAGGGTATCCGGAATTTTACCCAGTTGAAGCTTATGCTCTTCAACGGTTAAACCAAGCAGTGTAAAGCGCTTGAGCAAAAACGGCAAAGTTACGCCCACTTTTTCCAACAACGCCTGATTCGACGAATAAATATCAAGATAAAGCTGTTCATCACGGATTTTCGCTTTAGTGAGCAGCTCTCCCTGTTCTCCAATATCCAGCTTCATCGTGAGGTGCCATTGGGTTTGAGCGGTATCGCTTTGTTGTTCCGGCTGGCGTTCCCGCTCGCGACGGATAAGCAGTTCAGCCGGCTTTTGCTGGGGTAATAAGCCGGGCAGCACATAATAAAAACTGTCATTGCCTTGTAGCGTTTGCTCCATATTGCCGAGCTTGGCACTTTGGTGCCCGGCAAGTAAACCCTTAAGCTGCTTGAGCAGGTTTTGCTGGCTGTCGAGCTGGGCAAATTCTCTGACCTGACGGCCGGTTATTGAACCGAGCAGGCTGTTTGGTGCATTGCCTTTCGGCGCAGAGGTTCGTTGCCGGTTAAGCGCCTGATCGATATCTTCATGGCTTTTAAAATGTCTACCCAGCAATGATACCTGTAATAGCTGAATAAGCCCGTTTAAGAAACTTTGCCCAGCCGGCGGTGATGAGAGCGTTAACGGCGACTGAAGCCATGCAGGTGAAGTGAGTAGTTGTTTAAGCGCTGTGCTTTGTTGAACCGAGTCGGTGCTGGTTTTAGCAGGCACTGGCTCAGATGAGCCCGTGAGTTCGGGCTTGAGCGCTGACGATTCTGCCAAGGGTAATTTGTTCCCCGCCGATACGTTAAGCTGCAACTGTTCAATCACTGAGTTAACGGTTTTTGCCAGCGCAGGGTTGGCACTGGCGAACCTTTGCAGTGAAGTAGTAATTACATTAAGACTCGATTGCAACGAGTCCGTGTTACTGACATTAATTCGATTCGCAGAGCGGATAAATTGCGTGAGTGCTGTTTTAACCTCGGCAGGAAGCTGCTCAAGTTTATGCTTAGCGATACTATCCACGTCTGCCGGTATCGTTTGCTTAGCTGTGACATTGTCCGACACGCCTGAACGAAATATTGAATGCTGAAGCGGATTAATATCCACTTTTGCTGCTTTCGCCGATGATGACAAGGTTTGTTGAGCAGATTGTCCGGCGGTTGTTTCAGGCTGGGTGTTTAACGGCGTAATCGTAACCTGAGAGATGTTCCTGGCATTCATACTTTGTATATTAAGTTGAGCCATTTGCTGAGAACTGACTTTGGGCGCGAACTGTGTAACCAGGGCGGTTGATGTTGTACTGACTGCTAAAAGTTGAGCCCTGTTACCCGCAATGGTTACTTCACTGCCTTTTATGCTCACTGTCGCAGGGAGCATGGGACTCAATTGCTGAAATGACTTTGCTGCGGCAGGCGGGAGTGACTGAGTTACCCAACTGGCCAGCTTAGGAGGCTCCACATTAAGTGGCATTTGCTGAGTAACCGCCTGGGTGAGTTTATTCGCCAAAGGCGAATTCAGCGGTACATTAACTGTGCGAGCTGCACTTATCGGTGCACTTGCTGCCGGAGCCGGCGAACTGGCTGGTACCGTATGTGCCGATGACGACGGCGGAGTAATTTGTACCTGTAGCTGATTTTGCCGTAATGAAACGGTTAGCGATACTGTTGCCGGTAAAGCAGGTTTGTTGATTGAGAGGCCAGTTAATGAGGTATTGCTCTGTTTGGTCGCTTTTGCTAATGGAATATCGATAATTAATGGCCGCTCAGCACCGGCATTTACCCTCATAGTTGCACTGTCTTGCTGAATAACGGTGGCTTGTAACGTGACAGGTGTTGTCAAGGTCCGCGATAATGCCGTCATTAGCGACTGATAATGCGCCTGAGATACCTGTTGGCGAATAGTTTCCGGCGACAGCGTTAGTAACGTTGGCAATGCCACCGATCCGGCATCCGGCGGCAATAGAGTCTTAACAGGGACCGGGGAACCTTGCGGCGGCTGAATCGGCGCTTCTGCCGGCAATCGCACCAGCAGAAGGTTCTCGGCGCTGGCCAGGCGTACAGCCGGACTAACCTGCAGAAGCTGCTGGTTAGTGGCCATGAACACGCTGGCGTTATTAGTGGCTGGTGCGTGGCTGGTTTTCCCCTGTCCGGCTGATGACATTGCTATCTGAGCTGCGACAGAGGCGCTAGCCTGCACAGGCTGTAAAACCTGAGCAATTCTGGCAACGGCCTGTGTTTTGGTTACCACGTTCGCTGACTCTGCAGCGTTGACTCGACTGCTCTCGGCGTTTGCTTGTGGGGGCAGATTGGATGATTGCATAAGTCGTTATCGGCAGTCAGTTTCAACAGTTAAGTATAATGTCAATCGTGCCAAAGATTGAAATAGATCAGAAATTTGCCGATCCGCCCTATGGGTAAGATGCGAAGCGGCTGGTTTATGATAGAATGCGGCGGATTTTTTTGCTAACAGAACGGGATCCATCTTGGCAGGACTTGCTGCAGACAATTTAACCTGTATTAAGCGTGACAGAGTATTGTTTTCTGATCTGTCGTTTTGCTTATCGCCCGGCCAGCTCATCTACCTGCGAGGGCCAAACGGCGCGGGTAAAACCAGTTTATTGCGGATCTTAACCGGTTTGTCGGCGCCAGAAAGTGGCCAGTTACTGCTCAATGACGAGTCGCTGGATAAAGTGCGGGACAGTTTTAATCAGCAATTAATCTATGTAGGCCACAAGGCCGGTATTAATGGTGCACTGACTGCCATGGAAAATCTGCGCTTCTGGTGTGCACAACACGGCACGGATTTTATTGCGCAACGGGCCTATGAAGTCCTGGCCAGATTAGGTTTGGTAGGGCTTGAGGATGTGCCGGTAAGAATGTTGTCGGCCGGACAACAGCGCCGGGTCGCGCTTTCCCGTTTATGGTTGAAACAAGCGACCTATTGGATCCTTGATGAGCCTTTTACCGCGCTCGATACCGATGGCATTGAATTACTCGAAACCCATATGCGTGAGCATGTTGCTAACCAGGGCGCCATTATTACTACCTCGCACCAACCACTTAGCAAGCAGGCAGGCCCATTTACCGAGTTAGTGCTGGAGTATCGGTTATGAATACGTTGATAAACGGTATCTTTAAGCGGGATATGGCGCTGGCCTTTCGGCAGCGTTCTGAGCTGGCCCAGCCGCTGATGTTTTTGCTAATGGTGATTACGCTTTTTCCTCTGGGCATAGGCCCGGGGCCGGTAACTCTGCAGAAAATCGGACCGGGCGTAATCTGGATAGCAGCGATTCTCTCTTCCCTGCTGGCCATGGAGCGACTGTTTCGTGACGATTTCTGGGATGGATCGCTTGAGCAGTACATGCTGAGTGGTCAGTCCGTTGCGGCCATTGCCGCAGTTAAGGTGCTGGTGCACTGGTTGGTGAGCTTCTTACCGCTGGCACTTTTTTCACCGTTACTGGCACTATTTTTAAACCTGACGGTCGATATGTATATCGCCTTAATGCTAACCCTGGTGCTGGGCACGCCGTTGTTGTCGCTGGTTGGGGCAATTGCAGTAGGGTTAACGGTAGGTTTACAACGTGGCGGTGTCTTGTTGGCACTCTTGTTAATACCGGTGTTCATTCCGTTATTGATATTTGCCACCTCGGCGGTAGATTCTGCCGCACTTCAATTACCTTACCGGGCACAACTTGCTATTATTGGCGCCATGCTAATGCTGGCGATGGCATCAGCCCCCTTTGCAATTGCTTATGCACTTAAAGTGAGTCAAAACTGATGTGGAAGTGGTTACATCCGTATGCAAAACCTGAGCGAGCGTATCAACTTTGCGTAACGCTTCAGCCCTATTTTCTCTGGCCGGGAATCCTGTGCTTAGTCGCTGGCAGTATCTGGGGGCTGGCCTTTGCTCCTCAGGACTATCAGCAGGGTGATTCTTTCCGAATTATTTATATTCATGTGCCCAGCGCCATTCTGTCGATGAGTACCTATGTAGCCATGGCGGTTGCCGCGTTGGTGGGCATTGTGTGGCAATGGCGAACGGCTTTTATGGCCATGATTGCGATGGCGCCAATTGGGGCGGTTGTGACCTTTATTGCGCTGTTTACTGGCGCTGCCTGGGGTAAACCCATGTGGGGGACCTGGTGGGTTTGGGATGCCAGGCTTACTTCAGAACTGATTCTGCTGTTTCTCTACCTTGGCGTGATTGCCCTGTATGGCGCGTTTGAAGACAAACAACAGGCGGGGAAAGCAGCTGGGGTAATGGCCCTGGTTGGGGTGGTGAATGTGCCCATCATTCATTATTCGGTTGAATGGTGGAATACCCTGCATCAGGGCGCAACGATCAGTAAGTTTGATAAACCTTCCATTGCGCCTGAGATGCTGTGGCCATTATTGATCGCTTTGCTGGGTTTGGCCTTATTTATTGCAGCAGTGACCGTAATGCGTATGAAAAATGAAATCATTCGGCGAGAATATCACCGCCCATGGGTAAAAGACTTGGCGGCGCGAGCGCTCGGAGATGACCATGCAGTTTGATAGTTTACAGGGCTTCCTGGCGATGGGCGGCTATGCCCTTTATGTATGGCTGTCATTTGGTGTGTCTTTACTGGCGTTGTTGTGGGTGGTTGTAGACAGTGCCAGTACCCATAAAAAGTTGTTGCGCAATGCCCGCGAAGAACAAGCGCGGCAAGCCCGAATTGCGGCGGCGCGAAAAGCCCAGGCATTGCAATCTGAATCACAACAGACAGGTAGTTAAGCAGTATGAATCCAAGACGACAAAAACGACTCGCTGCCGTTGGTGGCATAGGTTTACTGATTGTTGGTGCGATCACGCTGATGCTATTCGCATTAACCGACAATATCGATTTGTTTTACACGCCCTCCGAAATCGTTGAAGGTAAAGAAGGGGTTAAACCTACTGTCGGTCAGCGCCTGAGAATTGGTGGTATGGTGGTACCGGGTACCGTGAGCCGGGATTCAGAATCATTGGCAGTAAGCTTTAACCTTATCGATACCGGCCCGCAGGTAACGGTACGTTATGCCGGCATTCTGCCTGATTTGTTTCGTGAAGGGCAGGGCATTGTTGCGACTGGCGTGTTACTGGAATCCGGTGTGATTGAAGCCGAAGAAGTACTGGCTAAACATGACGAAGAATACATGCCGCCAGAGCTTGCCGAGAAGATGAAAGGCATTAAGCATGTTAACCCCAATCAAGGAAATACAGGCTCGTGATCCCCGAAATAGGTAATATTGCCGTCGCCCTGGCGCTGGTTGCTTCCATTTTACTGTCGGTTTATCCGCTTTGGGGAGCATTTAAAGGGCACAATGCCATGATTGGCACCGCCCGTCCTCTGGCCATTGCCATGTTTAGTTTTACAGCGTTAGCATTTGGCTGTTTAGTCTATGCATTTGTTACCGACGACTTTTCACTTAATTATGTCGCGCAGAATTCTAACAGCCGTTTGCCGGTTTACTATAAGGTAACGGCCGTCTGGGGTGGGCATGAAGGTTCGTTTTTACTCTGGGTGCTGATGTTGTCATTGTGGACAGTGGCCGTGGCACTGTTCAGCCGCGGTATCCCGCAAATTATGATTGCGCGGGTGCTGGCAGTGCTCGGCATGGTTTCCGTTGGTTTTTATTTGTTTATTCTACTGACGTCCAATCCTTTCGACAGCATGCTGCCTTATTTCCCGGTAGACGGTCGGGACTTGAATCCGCTGCTGCAGGACTTTGGTATGATCATTCATCCGCCCATGCTTTATATGGGGTACGTCGGGTTTTCTGTGGCTTTTGCGTTTGCGGTATCTGCGCTGCTATCCGGACAGCTGGACTCAACCTGGGCGAGATGGTCCCGGCCCTGGGTGATTGCCGCCTGGAGTTTCCTGTCGGTAGGCATTGCGCTGGGAAGTTGGTGGGCTTATTACGAGCTTGGCTGGGGCGGATGGTGGTTCTGGGACCCGGTAGAAAACGCTTCCTTTATGCCTTGGCTGGTGGGTACGGCGTTAATGCATTCCCTGGCGGTAACTGAAAAGCGCAAAGCATTTAAATCCTGGACGGTGTTGTTGGCGATTGCCACCTTCTCGTTAAGTTTATTAGGTACCTTCCTGGTGCGTTCCGGAGTAATAGTATCGGTGCACTCCTTTGCCAGCGACCCGGCTCGTGGACTCTTTATTCTCGGTATTCTGGTGTTATTAACCGGCTTCAGTTTAGTGCTGTATACACTACGTGCGCAGCAGTTAAAAAGCCCGGGGCGTTACCAGCTATTTTCCCGTGAAGTATTGCTGATGGGGAATAATGTGTTCCTGTGCGCAGCAACTCTGGTTGTCTTGTTAGGAACCTTGCTGCCACTGGTGCATAAAGAACTTGGACTGGGTTCTATCTCCATTGGTGCGCCATTCTTTAATCAGATGTTTACGCTACTGATTGTGCCCTTTGTATTGTTTTTGGGCCTCGGGCCACTGACCCGCTGGAAACACCAGCCGGCCTCACAGGTACAAAAAACGTTATTAATTGCCTTTGGTTTAAGCGTAAGCGCTGGGGTATTAATTAACTTTACCTACGATGCGCCCACTTACATGGCGGCGCTGGGACTGGTGCTTAGCGCCTGGATCCTGATTACGACGACCCTGGAAGTGGTGCAAAGGGTGTCTGCCATGGACACGAGTCTGAGAGCTGTTGATCGGCTGCGTAAGCTCACGCCCAGTCATTGGGGCATGATCCTTGGTCACCTGGGCTTTGCTGTAACGCTGATTGGTATTACGCTGGTGAGTAATTACGAAGTCGAAAGAGACGTTCGAATGATGCCGGGCGAGTCCGTCACCTTGTCGGGGTACGAATTTGCCTTTCGCAAGGTAGAGCAACGCAGCGGGCCTAACTATACCGCCGATGTGGGGATTTTTGATGTCTACCAGTCGGGCGACAAGCTGGTACATCTTGAGCCCGAGAAGCGCCTTTATCTGGTGCAGCGTATGCCGATGACGGAAGCAGGGATTTATTCGACTATCTTCAGGGATCTGTTTATCGCCATGGGGGAACCTCTGGACGATGGTGCCTGGGCTATTAGGGTTTATATCAAACCTTTTGTCACCTGGATTTGGGCCGGAGCCGTGATCATGGCTATTGGCGGAATATGCTCGATGAGTGATAAACGTTATCGTATGGCGAAAGTTGCTAAAGTGCGCGCTGCGGTGAGTGGTGTAGCAACCGGCGAGGAGGCTAAAGCATGAAAAAGATAATGATTTTTGGCGTGCCCTTGCTGGCTTTTCTGGTGTTGGTGGTGTTTTTGTTCAGTGGTTTGTTCTCTGATCCCAGAGAGCTTGATAGCCAGGTAAAAGGTAAACCGATGCCGGCATTTTCGTTGCCGGACCTGATGAACCCTGAAACAACTTATACGCCTGAGGTATTCAAAGGAAAGGTGACTTTACTGAATGTATGGGGCGTGTGGTGCGTGACCTGCGCGGTAGAATTACCCTATCTGACTGAGCTTACTGAACAGGAAGGAATAAGCATCGTAGGTTTATACTTCGATCAGGACCTCGATCCGGAGTTTGGTACCAAAACCTTAAACCGGGTCCAGCAGGAAGTGGAAGAAATCACCAACCGCTTTGGTAATCCTTATCAGTTTCATATTTTCGATGTGTACCGTGATACGGCACTGGACCTGGGCGTGACCGGCGCACCTGAGCACTTTCTAATTGACCATAACGGTGTGATCCGTATGCATCATATCGGTGATATCAACGAACGTGTCTGGAACAATAAAGTAGGCCCCTTATACGCGCAGTTACAACAGGAAATGGCGCAGGAGAATAGTGCTGAATGAAAACAGTAATTCTGACGGTCTTATTATTAATCTCTGCATCGGTTGTTGCGACTGAAGACAGCTATGAGTTTGATACACCGCAGCAGCGTCAGCTGTTTTTGTCACTCACCGAGGAGCTTCGCTGTCCAATGTGTCAGAACCAGAATATTGCCGATTCTGACGCCATGATTGCCCATGATATGCGCCGCAAGGTGTATAACCTGGTTAAGCAGGGCAAATCCGGTGATGAAGTGATTGATTACATGAAAACCCGCTACGGCGACTTTATCAGCTATAAGCCACCGGTGACGCCGGTGACCATGTGGTTGTGGCTGGCGCCGGTGTTATTCGCCTTGCTGGCGTTTGTGATAGTTATTGTGCGGCGTAAGTCGACACCGCCGGAAGACATGGCCGCTAAGCTGGCCAAAGCTGAGGCGATGTTAAAGCAGGGTGATAAGTAATGTCGTGGATGTTTATTGGGGCTGTCGTTGCATTGATAGCCATGTTGATCCTGCTGGTGGTTTTACCCTGGTTAAAGCAGCGTCCGGAACAGGAAAATCTGACCCAGGCTAACATTGCCGTGGTTAAAGAGCGTTTAAAGGAATTGCAACGCGAAGTCGACGAGGGCCTGCTAAGTGAGCAAGATATGCGTCAGGCCAGTGACGAAATTAAAATTTCGCTGGTAGAGGAGCAACAGGCAGAATCTAAGGGCTCGGCCAACGCTTCTTTTGTGCTGGCTTGTGGGGCGTTGTTGGCCCTGCTTGTTGGTGGCTTTGCTTATTTTAAAGCCAGTAATATTGATCATTTACAGGACGCGCAGGCAGCGCTCGATGCTTTGCCTAAGCTTAGTGCTAAGCTGGCTGATGGACAGGGGGAAAACTTTACCCCGCAGGATTTTCAGCAATTGACGCTGGCAATCCGCAAGCGTCTGCAGGAAAACCCTGAAGACGGTCAGGGATGGATGTATCTCGGTCGTATCTGGATGGCCCTGAGTCAGACCGAAGAAGCCTACGCGGCGCTGGAGAAAGCACTGCATTTCTCGCCGGATGACGAGAACGTGCGCATGACCTATGCCCGTGCACTGATGATGAGTGATGATAAAACTCAGCTTGAAAATGCCCGGCGTTTATTAGCCTCATTGATTGATGGGCAACAACAAAATGATAACCTGGTACTAATGCAGGCAGTTGTGGCCGGCCGGTTAGGTGATAAAGTGTTATTAGCGGATAGTCTTGCCAGGCTGGAGGGGAAGCTTCCCGCTGACAGTCCTATCGCCATGCAGTTAACTGAAAGGTTGGCCAGTTTAAATGGAGAGCAACCAGCAAAAGAAGCTATCACCGGCTTCAATCTGACTGTAGAAATCAGTGAAGAGCTGGCAACAAATCTGCCGGATAACGGTTTTTTATTTGTATTTGCCCAGGATGCCAACAGTGATAACCGAATGCCCGCTGCGGTGTTAAGGTTACCTTTAGAGAATTTACCATTAACTGTGACGTTAACCAGCGAGAATGCCATGGCGCCTAATTATTCACTGGAGCAGCTTTCGACAGCCCGCCTGATTGCCCGTATTTCAGCCGATCAGGAAGCGCCTGCTCAACCTGGCGATCTTGAAGGCACGATGGAGACTGCAGTGGAAACCGGTAAAGTTATCGATCAAACCATCGTAATCAACAAGGAATTAATGTGACATTATCTATGCGTCGCTTTTCGTTATTTCTCCTCTTCTCTGGCGCTTTGTTTCTCTCAGGTTGCGCCAGCAATAATGCCGAGCAGCAAGCACAGGCCAACGCGCAGGCGAGCTCTGCCAGCAAGTCGTCTGACTACTCTGATCCACGCGACCCGCTGGAGAGTGTTAACCGGGTGGTGTGGGATTTTAACTGGGAAATCCTCGATAAGTATCTCCTGCGTCCTGCCGCAACCACCTACGTGACCGTAGTACCGGGGTTTGCCCGTACCGGCCTTTCTAATGCAGTGGAAAACCTGGCCGAGCCTGCCAATATGCTTAATAACCTCTTGCAGGGTAAGGTAGGGCCTTCCTTTGATAGCTTTACCCGTTTTGTTATTAACTCGACTGTTGGTGTAGCAGGCTTTTTTGATGTTGCAGGCGCTATGGGCTTACAACGGCAGGAAGAAGAGTTTGGCGAGACCCTCGGCAAGTGGGGGGTAGGAAGCGGGCCATTCTTAATGTTGCCGGCCCGGGGGCCCAGCGATCCGCGCAGCTTTACCGGGGATATCGTGGATAACCTTTATTTCCCTATGACTCTGATGACCGGTAATCTTAACGTTTTAAGGTTTACCATTGGCGCGCTGGAAGCCCGTGCTCAGTTGCTTGGCCAGGAAGGTCAGATCGAAAACGCCAGAGACCCTTACGAGCAGGTTAAAAACATCTATTTTCAGAACCTCGAGTTCAGGGTAACGGATGGCAAAAACCTCGATGCGCAGCCCGATGAGGAAGAAGCCGAAGAGTTCGACGAATTTGAGGCGTTATTTGACGATGTGGATCTGGAAAGTGAGCCACTGGACGAAGCAACAGATAATTAGGCAGTTAAACAAAAGGCGCGTTAAGCGCCTTTGTTATTTTAAGGGTTAATAGCCCTGTGGGTTTTGTGACTGCCAGTGCCAGGCATTTTCACACATATCCTCGAGGGTTTTCTGAGCGTTCCAGTTAAGCTCAGTAGCCGCTTTGGTGGGATCGGCATAACAGGCTGCTACGTCGCCTGAACGACGCGGTGCAATCTTGTAGTTTATAGATTTGCCGCAGGCTTTTTCGAAGGCTTTAATCATTTCCAGAACGGAATACCCCTGGCCTGTCCCCAGATTATAGATATCCAGTCCCATATTCAGGTCAAGACGTTCAATGGCTTTCAAGTGGCCATTGGCTAAGTCTTCTACATGGATATAATCGCGAACTCCGGTGCCATCCGGTGTGTCGTAGTCATCACCAAACACAGCCAGTTGCACAAGTTTACCGGAAGCAACCTGTGAAATATAAGGCATCAGGTTATTAGGAATTCCGTTGGGGTCTTCGCCAATCTGACCGGAGGGATGTGCTCCCACGGGGTTGAAATAACGCAGTAACACGATATTCCAGGCTTCGTCTGACTGATACAGATCGGTCAGAATAGTCTCTACCATCAGCTTGGACATACCGTAAGGATTCGTTGGCTGACCAGTAGCCATATCTTCACGTAATGGTAACGAAACCGGATCGCCATAAACGGTGGCAGATGAACTGAAAACAATATTCTTAACGTTGTGCTTACGCATTACATCACACAGCGCGACAGAGCCGTAGACGTTGTTTTCATAGTATTCCAATGGCTTTTGTACCGATTCACCAACGGCTTTGAGGCCGGCGAAGTGAATGACAGCATCGATGTCATGGTTTGAGAATACCTCATCAAGCTGCTCCGTGTTACGGATATCTCCCTGTACGAATGTCACAGCTTTACCCGTTAAGGCTGACACGCGCTTAAGGGACTCCTCTGAGGCATTACTGAGGTTATCGAATACTACTACCTGATAATCCGCTTCCAGTAATTGCAGTACGGTGTGACTGCCTATATAGCCAGCTCCACCGGTAACAAGTATTGTTTTCATTGCTTATCCTTGTGTGACAACGATTCTAAATATTTGGCGCTTAATGAGTATTGTACAGGTTTCACAATAATGGGATACAGCAGGAAAACCAGCAATGCCCACAAAAGTGAGGTCCAGTCTGCTGCAACGCGCAGGAGTAGCGCAAACGCTGGTACAATCACCAGCAGTTTAAGGATGTTAAGTACGGTCTTTTCCGGAACCGTTAGCTTTTTTGCTGCCCGTTCCAGTCGGCGCATACGTTCTGCCAAAGGCAGGCCAGCTAAACCAGGAATATTACGCGTCGAAAAATATAAATGCATAAAGTACTCTTAATAAAAAACCGCCGGGACATGACGTCACGGCGGTTATTGTATGGCAAACAGCCAGTGTTTAAAACACAGGCGTCACTATTACGCTTTTTCACCTATACCGGCTTTTTCCCAGAACCGGGACTTAAAGCTCATCAAACCAATCACAATAGCAATAGCAATACTGAACAGGGCGATTTGAAGATACAGGTTTGGCATTTCTTGCACGTTCTCAGGGTCGAAGTTACCTGAAAGCAGACCTGCAATAATATTACCAATTGAGTAGGTGAGTACGAATACGCCCATCATTTGACCGGCAAAACGCTTCGGCGACAATTTACTTACTGCACTTAGTGCTACCGGGCTAAGACATAGTTCGCCCACGGTATGCAGGAAGTAAGTTGTTACCAGCCACATAGGCGCTACTTTAAGTCCCTGCGCTGCATATTGAGATGCCATAAACATGACCAGGAAGCCTGAAGCCATAATCACAATACCGATTGCACACTTGATAGTATAAGAGGGATCAATCATGCGCTTGGCAAGATTAATCCAGAGTGCTGCAAAAAACGGCGACAGAATAATAATAAACAGTGAATTAGAAAGTTGGAACCATACCGTAGGTATAGCATCCATACCAAACCATGACGTCAGCCATGAGCCACTTTCCAGTGCGCGATCCGTATAGTTTTGTGCAAATAAATTCAGAGAAGAGCCAGCTTGTTCGAAGCCTGACCAGAAGCATGCAGAGGCAACACAGACTAAAAACAGTGCCCACATACGTTGCTTTTCATTGTCGCTTAACTCACCTTTAAAATAGATGAAGCCAAAATAGACAAAGAAAATGGCGGTGAAAATAATAGCGACTTTTTCGGCAAGAGCGACGGGCTCGATAACGATGGTGCCCATATGTGCCAGAATAATCACCACAATGGCTGCTGCCAGCACACCGAATACACTTAACCACGCACGCTGTTTCGCGGCACCAACATATGGGTTTGCAGGCTCTACTGACTCTGTAGCTAACGAGCGGTTACTAAAGTAATACTGAATAAGACCAAAGCCCATGCCGACCGCAGCAGCGCCAAATGCATAGTGCCAGCCCCAGTTCTCCTGCAGGTAACCGGTGACCAGATACGCAATCAAAGAACCAATGTTTATGCCCATGTAGTATAGGGCATAGCCACTGTCCCGGCGGCTATCATCGTCACCATATTGCTGACCAACCATTGCAGAAATGTTTGGCTTAAGTAAGCCTGTACCGGTAGCAACAAGAATCAGTCCGACAAAGAAAAGGTTTTGCAGGTCGACAGCCAGGACAATGTGTCCGGCGAAGATAATTAACCCCCCATACCATACGGCCTTTTTACCGCCAATCAGACGGTCAGCAAACCAGCCGCCGGGTAAGCCAAGAAAATACACCGCCCCGGTGTACAGACCATAAATGGCGCCGGCTGACGCTACAGTGAAGCCTAGGCCTTGTGTTTGCAAGCTGGCTGTCATAAACAGCACGAGCAGAGCTCGCATGCCGTAGTAGCTCATGCGTTCCCACATTTCAGTGAAAAATAACGTTCTCAAACCCTTAGGATGGCCGAAAAAACTGGTGTCGTTAGAAGTTTTTGTTGTCACAACAGAGTTCCATATAGTTTTTATTTAAATTTATTATCGTCTGGGTGCACTGTCTGCAGGCAGGAGCTGCTCGTACACAGGTAATCTCTCTTATACTAGAGGATGATTCCCGACACAAGCTACCTTAGTTAAAGCACGGCTCGTGACGGGGAATCGCCTATCAACTGATTGTAGCGTTTGACTTACAACTCTTTAATGGTGGCGATGATAATGCGGCCCGCTATGAAGGCCATAATGAGCATGACGCCTATCAATATCAGGTTGTAGACCGTTTTAGGGTAGGCCGCAGAATCTGGCAGCGTGGGCGACTCGATAGTCACCAGGTGCTGTATTTGCTGGTAAGTGTCGACCCGCGCATTCTCAAGTGTCATTAGTGACGAGCCATATGCCTGCATGGCAAGCTCGGCCTGAACCTGTAAATTGGAATACTGCGCCATCAATTGATTAATCGATAATTTTGCTTCCCCATTTTGTGCGTCACTGATTTTCGTTTTCTGACTGCTAATTTGTTCTTCTAATGCTCTTATTTGACGCTTGAGGGAGATTATTTCCGGTGCAGAGTCAGACATGATGCTCTTCAACGTATTCAGCTCTGCTTCTTTCTGAGCCAGTGTTGCCTCTAGAGAAAACGCGATCTGCTGAATGGCGATTCCTTCTGCATTTGGGTCCAACACGTTATATTTGGTTTGGAAATCGATTAAAGCCAATTTGGCATTTTGTAATTTCTCTTCAACGATGTCGTGTTCACTTTGAGCAAAAGCTAACCGTGACTTTGCAAGGTTGTTGCTTATTTCATTTATAAACTTTTCAGCGCGCAGTACGATGGTCTGGCTGATTAACTGGGCATAGTCAGCATCGTAAGCTCTGGCAGAAAGTTGGATTACACTGGTATTGGAATCGATAGCCACTTCTGTGTTAGCCAGGTAATATTCGAGAAAGTCTTCTTCGCTGTGATTTGAGGCGAGCCGACTAATAAAATCTCCTGCCGAAGACGTATAGTGGTCACGCAGCCCGATAGTCTCGTCAAGGTAATGAAGCATGTCGGCAGATCGTACAAACGCGACAACCAACTGGCTATCATTGGCACTGGCGACACCGGTAACGCCACTCATCAACATTGAAGAGGGATCGAAGCTGTTGGCGCCATCGGCAGACTTCACCACCAGCTGACTCGTACTCTCGTACTTTGGGGCTGCGATTAATGTAAGATACACCGCATATAGCAGCCAGGGAACGACAACTAACAGGATCGGACGCTTTTTTAGTTGAGCGGTAATATTATCTAGTATTTGTTTCATTTATCTGCTCATTTATTCCATGTAGGCTGCGATACCTTCTTCAAGGTCACTGTAGTAATTGAGTTGGCCGTCTTCAATGATGATCGCCGAAGTACAAAATTCCCGCACCTGATCCATTTCGTGGCTGACCATTATAAGCCCGGCTTCTTTTGCTTTTACTTCCAAAGCTTCTCTGGCCTTGCGGCGAAATTTCGGATCGCCCACTGATGTGGCTTCATCTATAAGGTAGATATCGAAATGAATATTAACGCAACAGGCAAACACTAGTCTTGCGCGCATACCTGATGAATACGTTTTTACCGGTAAGTCGAAACGTTTTCCAATTTCGGCAAAGTCCTGTACCGCTTCTTCATATGATGCCAAATCCTTTACATCATTAATTCGCGCTATAAACCGGGCGTTTTCGCGTCCGGTCATTTGCGGATGTACGCCGGTTGCCAATGCAACCGGCCAGGACATGGATTTATTGGTATAAATCTGACCTTTATCGGGATATTCACTTTTCGCCAGCATGCGAAATAGGGTCGATTTACCAGCCCCATTCTTCCCCAGAATTGCGACGTTATTCTCAGTGGGAAAATCAAAGTTGAGGTTTCTGAATATATACTGAGGGCCCAACCGACTAGGATATGACTTGGTCAGATTTATTAAACGGATAGTCATCGGGATAACAGGCCTTTCCAGGTCAGATGGTACAATGATACGGCAAAGAAAAAGGTGACCAGTGTAAATTCTATGGTGTAACTAACACTGACACCATAGCTTCCATAGGATTCATAACAGGCGTATCGAGCCAGTTCTACAAAATGGGCAAGTGGATTCCAGTCGAGCCAGTGCCAGTATTGTTTAGGGATATCCTGCAAACTGAAAAATACACAGGAGATAAAAAACAAAGGGCGCGTAAGCAAACCTACGACTTTCTTTACTTCCGGGACGTAAGATGAAGCGATTCCGAGCAAACAACTCATGCTTATTGTCATAACCCATAAGAGGTGAAAAAGTAGAATTAATAACAATGGATCATGAATTTTTAAATCTACTTCCATCAAATAAACCGTGAGCAAGGATAGGATTACGACAATAACCTTTATGGTGTACTCGACAAATGCGGAAACCAGCAGTCCGGATATGGGTTGGACCTGTCGAAAAGCGTAAAGCGGTTTGTTTTTACCAAAAGCAGCAGCTACTTTTGGAAAGGGCTGTAGGAAAGATTGGATACCTATCATTCCGATCAGCATAAACATGAAGACCGGAATTCCATGAACATCATCTCCGCCTAAAAAACTTCTTGCATAAGACAAACCGAAGATAAACAGAAATGGCTCTAAAAATCCCCAGGCTAAGCCTAACTTATCGTTGAATTGCGAACGCAACTCACGCAGGAAAAGTGCAAAACACACACTTTTCCACACTTTGAGCTGAGAGCGAAATGAGACGCTTACAATATCTGACATTAGTTCAGCGCTACGTTGGCCGCCACAGCAATCTGGTAAATAATCTGAGTGATATCTTTGACTGCCTGCAACGTTTTGGCATCAACCCGTGGTAATACGATCACCTGATCGCCTGCTGCCACATCTGAGCTATCATTAACGTCATAGAAATCAACCATACCATTGGCACGGATAACCAGAATACGTGCATCGTTAGCTCTCTCGCTAAAGCCTCCTGCCCAGGCCACATAATCTGAAAGCTCTGCATCCGGATTAAATACTACCGACTGCGGCATTAACACTTCACCTCCAACATGGACCAGATCGGTTTTGGCAGGAATTACGATAGTATCGTTTTCTTCCAGCAGAATGTCCGCCACATTATCGTTTTCAGCGATGATTACTTTACCGAGCGGTTTTACTTTTCGGGCTCTGGCAATAAAGTCGGTTACCAGCTGTGCTTCCTGAACCCGAATAGAGCCTTCGCCAGTTGAACGTACCGGCGCAGTGTAGATACTCCGCTCGAGGCGATCCAACGCCTGATTGATAATCGACTGTTGTTGATCGGCGACACTTTCACGTAGCAAATACACGTTTTTAAAGTCTGCCAGGTTCGGATCGATTTCAATATTGCTCAGCACCTGATGCAATCTGGCCCCTTTGGACACCATTACTCTTGAGGCTCCGCGGAAACTGCCTGCTACATTAATCGGGTAAATTTGTACTTCATAGTCGTTTTTGAATTCGACATGATCGCCGGGACGTAAGCTGAATTGTTTAAAATCAGTCAGCGGGGCATAGCGGGCAAACTGAGCGCCGTCACGAAGGCCGCTTACCGATACATGGCTGATAAAGTCGCCAGGTTTTGCGTAATCCACCAAAGCTTCACCGGTTAAATCTGAAGGTTTTAGCTCAAAGGTGAAGCTGTTTCTAGCGCCTTCGCTAACTGTGATAGTTGGGCCAATAGGGCGAACCAGAATGACGTCTTTGTCTTGAAATGATATAGCCGGTAATTCGCCATCGGTAACAAAGTTATATAAATCAATTGAGTGAACGACTTCACCGGCTCGTAAAATATCGATTTTGCGGAAGCTGCCACGCAGAAAATCAACCCCGCCGGCACGCTTTAGGAAATAAAGCGGGCTATCGGTTGCCTGACCGGCATATTGTCCTGGTCTTAATACTGGCCCGGAGACGTAAACCGAAACTGGTGTGGCCGTCAGTAAATTTACATAAACATTCACATCGTTGGTATACACCTGTTTGATGCTTCTGGTAACTGTGGCATTGACCTGACTAGACGGCACGTTTAACAGATTAACCGGACCAATGTTGGGAATGAAAATATTGCCCTGACTATCGACGGTTGCCACGTCGGAATAATCGACAGCGCCCCAAAGCCAGATCGAAACCTGATCGCCAGGCGCAACCAGATAATTAGGGTTCACCGAGTTAGTGCGTTCTGATTCAAATCCTCCGACAAACAGGTTCGCCGCGAAGGGCGGGTTCTCCATGGCTTCCTGCAGGGGAAAAACCATATCCATAGTCGGCTCACCTGGTAATACCAGACCATTGCGCGGCTGCGTACTATACTGGCCGGAGCTTGGTCGGGTACCAGTCTGACTATTACCTTGCAAGGTGGGGGATGCAGACAACTGTACCGGGTTAACGCCTGAATTGCCGGCGCTGGCCGCAGCTGAATTATTGGCCCCACGTTGACTCATTTGCTGTTGAATTTGTTGAATTTGCTCGGCTGTTTGTGCCTGGGCGTCACTGAAAGCAGATAGCGATAAAGCCGTAAGCGTTAACCAAATAGAGATACGCATAAGCGAATTAAACCTTTATAGGGTGTTACTAAAAACCAACGCCGGGTATAGCAGCCAGTACGTTTGATTGTTACAGATGGGACGAACTTCCGTTGATCCTGAACGTCCCTGACGTTTCAGCCGATAACATTGGTTACCCATAGCAGAGATATAACCGTTGGAAACTGCGTAGCTATTTCCATCGATCACAATAGGCTCATTGGCTTTGATGTTTAACTCTGGAATAGCTTTTGCTTCACTTTCCTGTAAACCGGCGCCTGAACCGCTAAGGTGATGCGTAAAGCTTGGATTAACCAGTGGCAGATTGGCTTTGACACTCTGAGGTTGTGACACACATCCCAGCATTGTCATAGTGCTGAAAAGTAGAGTGGATATTATAACTTGTCTTCTCATTGCCTGACTGTAATACGTCCATTTAAAAAGTGTTCGTAGCATAACATAACCGAGCAAAAAGGCATGCACTGATTAACAGCCTGGGTAAACTCTGAACAGATATTATGCCGGCTGTGTAAAAAATGTGCGTTTAAATTTAAATTTAATTTGGGGGGTAGTCAGTTATACTAATGTTTACTATTATATCGGGTGATTATAGTGACCTCTCCACGAAGCCTCTGGTGGCTGGTGTAGCCATTTACAGGTTCGGCGATATTCTCAACGGAGTTAGTAATTAAATGGATTTTCCTGTTCGTAGTGTGGGCGTAAGAAAACAGGTGGGTAAGGATTCTGTGGAGAAAAGTAAGGCATGATGGACTATCTGCAGTTTATTCCGTTATTTACAGCATTTTTTGTAGCATTGATATTGCTGGTGGTGATGACACCCCTGGCCCATCAGTTTGGGCTTGTTGATCAGCCGTCATACAGAAAACGCCATAATGGCATAGTTCCATTAACCGGCGGTGTAGCTATTTTTGTTGCCGTACTCGTGGCCAGCGTACTAACTGACGTGTGGATGAAAAACAATCCGCTGTTCTTTACTGCGTCTGCCTTCATAGTGCTGCTTGGTATGCTCGACGACCGCTTTGATTTAAGTGCCAAAGGGCGCCTGGTCTGTCAGTTTGGCGTAGCGTCCATTATGGCCTGGAGTGCGCAAAATTATATTACCTCTCTTGGTGATATTTTTGGCTTCGGTTCGGTTTATTTAGGCCTTGCAGGTTACTTCTTTACGCTGGTATGCGTGGTAGGCGTAATTAACGCCATCAACATGATTGATGGCATCGATGGCCTGGCCGGCGGTATGAGTCTTGTTGTTTTGTTGAGCGTTGTCAGTTTGCTATTACTGTCTGACAACGGCGCTGCGATTATGGAGCCGCTGGTTATCATAGCTGCCATAGTGCCGTTTCTGGCATTTAACCTCAGCCTGAAAGGTTTTAAAGGTAATAAAATATTTATGGGTGATGCCGGTAGTATGTTTGTTGGCCTCACCATTGTGTGGTTACTGGTTGATCATACCCAGGGGCCCGGCGCATCGCTACGCCCGATTACTGGCGTTTGGCTGATTGGTTTGCCGCTAATGGACATGGCAGCCATAATGTTCAGACGCGCCAGAAAAGGTCAGTCAGTGCTAAAACCGGACCGCAAGCACCTGCATAATATCTTTATGCGGGCAGGCTTCAGCCCCCGCCGTTCCCTGGTCGCCATTCTCCTGATGGGCGCAGGATATTGTCTTATTGGTATCCTCGGTGAAGTGTATCAGGTGCCGGCGTTCATCATGTTCTGGGGGTTCATGGCTTTGTTAGTGGTTTACAGCACTGCAATCATGAATATCTGGAAAATTATACGGTTTTTCCGTGCGGTAAAGCGCCGCCTGCTTCCTGCATAAATTGCATCACAATGGTGCATATTTGTTGTAAAATCCGGTACACTTCGCGTTACTGTCGATAGCCGGATTTTACCTTGACTCCCAACTTTTCAATTAAACACAGCAACTACCGGGTGCATGAAATTCCCGCCATTGTTGCTATGGCCGTTTACGAAAAGGACTGCGCGGACTGGGTGGACCAGGCAATAGTCAGCATTCGTCAGCAAACCTACAGTGATTTCCTTTATGTCATTGTTATCGACGGGCATATTTCGCCTGAATTACTGGCGGTCATTATGCATCACGCTGAGGACGATGAGCGTCTGGTGATCATTGAAGGTAGCGCCAACAGGGGATTGGCAACCTGCATGAACTTCGCTATAGACTGGTCTTTGTCGTTAAAGCCGCAGTACTTTTTCCGAATGGATGCCGATGACATTTCCGAGCTAAACCGTCTGGAAAAGCAAATAACCTATCTGACCAAACACGCGCATGTCGCCATTTTAGGTACCGGCCTGATTGAAATTAATGAGCAAAATCATCAGGTGGGGGCGCGGGTGATGCCACAAACCAATCGCCAAATTACCCGGCTGTTACCGCGCCGGTGTACCATTAATCACCCTACGGTATGTATTCGCTATAAAGTGTTTACCGATGGCTATCGTTACGACGATGCACTGCAAAATACCCAGGATTATTTTCTCTGGATTGAACTCGCCGCGGCCGGCTACATTTTTTGTAATCTAAAAGACAAGTTGCTGCGCTTTCGACGGGTTAATGATTTTTACAAACGCCGCGGGCTGATAAAGTCATTAAATGAATTCAGAGCCCGCTTCCGGGCGATGCGCTGGCTTCGACGTCTTACACCTTACAACCTTTTTTACGCCTGTATGGTGTTGGGCCTGCGGATGATGCCATCGGGGGTTGTCAAAATGGCTTACAAGCTCGACAGACACCTACTTGAAAAAATAATAAAGCATTGAAATTCGCGGCCATTATCATTCTGTTTCATCCTGAGCGACAAATTCTGCTCAACAACATCCGGTTGCTGGAGGCTGGTGGCTGGCAAGTTATAGTTGTGGATAATTCCCCACAAAGTCATCAGGATTGGTTGTCATCTTCAGTCGAATTCAGGCACTGTCCTGAAAATGCAGGCATTGCCCGCGCTCAGAATATCGGTTTGCTATTAGCTAAACAGTACGAGTATGACTATGCCATGTTGCTTGATCAGGATAGCCAGCTTATCGAGCAATTGCTGCAAACGGTAAAGCAGCGGGTAGGTGAAGCTCAGACTTATTATCCCAACCTGGCCGCTTATGGACCCACTATTGTAAGTGAATTTGACGGCCAGGTTGTTCGTGCAAAAGTTCAACGCGCTGTACCCGATGAGCATGGCTTCCTGCACAGCAGGCAGATTATCGCGTCCGGGAAGGTCATCCCCTTATCAGTGCTCTCTGAAATTGGTTTGATGGAAGATGCGTTATTCATAGATGGCGTGGATCATGAATGGTGTTGGCGAGCCAACCGTAAGGGCTATCGGATTATTTGCGATACACATGCTTTATTGCGCCATAAACAAGGTGAGTCCCGTAAACGCATTATGGGGGTGACGTTTAAAGTAGGAAGTCCTGTGCGGCTTTATTACCAGTATCGCAATATCCTCATTTTATTGCGTCGCTCTTATGTGCCGCTTTACTGGAAAATCAGAAATTGTGTAGCCCTGCCAGTCAGGTGGGTGATTAATGGTTGGCTTTTGGAGCAGCGCAAGGAACGCCGGCGTTATATGCGACAGGGCCTCATAGATGGCTTACGCAAGCGAACTGGTTGCTACAAGGCAGACCAATAAGTTTTCTGTTGAGCCTGTAACGTCATGATGCTTTAATGTTTTAGTTTTATTATTAGATATGCCTGATTAACACAGGCACCGCTGAGTTTTAGAAGGAAGGGAACAAGTGAAGGTAACAGTCTTTGGAATTGGCTATGTGGGTCTGGTACAGGCTGCAGTGTTAGCTGAAGTGGGCCATGACGTTGTTTGTGTGGATGTGGATCAGGCCAAGGTTGATAACCTTAAAAATGGCCTTATCCCCATTTACGAGCCGGGCTTAACGCCGCTGGTCACCAGTAACTATGAAGGCGGCCGGGTAGACTTTACCACCGATGCCAAAATGGGTATCGAGCATGGAGAGCTGATTTTTATCGCTGTGGGTACGCCTCCGGATGAAGATGGTTCCGCCGATCTGAAATACGTGCTGGCAGTGGCGGAAACCATCGCCACTCATATGCATAACCATAAGATTATCATCAACAAATCCACTGTCCCGGTGGGTACCGCAGACAGAGTCAGCGCAAAGGTTAGTGAAACGCTTGAATCTCTGGGGAAAGCGGTAACCTTTGATGTGGTATCTAACCCTGAGTTCTTAAAAGAAGGCGCGGCAGTCAACGATTGCATGCGACCAGACCGGATTATAATCGGTACCCAAAGTGAGAAAGCGGAAAAGAAACTGCGCGAACTCTACGCTCCATTTAACCGGAACCACGACAAAGTCATTGTGATGGACATTCGCTCAGCAGAACTGACCAAGTATGCCGCCAACTGTATGCTGGCTACAAAAATCAGCTTTATGAATGAAATGGCCAACCTGGCAGAGCGTTTTGGCGCTGATATTGAAAATGTGCGTCGTGGTATCGGTTCTGATCCAAGAATTGGTTATCAGTTTATTTACCCGGGCTGTGGTTATGGCGGTTCTTGTTTCCCCAAAGATGTGCAAGCGCTCATTCGTAGTGCAAATCAGGTGGGTTACCAGGCGAAAGTGCTGGAATCAGTGGAAGCGGTTAATTACACCCAAAAAGAAAAACTGTTTGAATATATTTCCGGTCATTTCGATGGCGACCTGCAAGGCAAGACCATTGCTTTATGGGGATTATCCTTTAAGCCGAATACCGATGATATGCGTGAAGCTTCCAGCCGCGTGCTGATGGAGCTGTTATGGAAACAAGGCGCTACGGTTCAGGCCTACGATCCTGAAGCAATGGAAGAAACCCAGCGTATTTATGGCAGCCGCCCGGACCTTAAATTAACCGGAACGAAAGAGGCTGCCCTGGATAGCGCTGATTTCCTGGTGATTTGTACCGAGTGGCAATCATTCCGGGCACCGGATTTTGACCTAATTAAAGAAAAACTGAGCATTCCGTTAATTTTCGACGGCCGGAATTTATACGATCCGAAAATCATGTCGGAATACGGATTGCATTACTACGCCATTGGTCGAGGACTATCAATAAAAGGACATAAACTATGAGTCAGGTAAAAAAAGCGGTTATTCCTGTAGCTGGCCTGGGTACGCGTATGCTGCCAGCAACCAAGGCAATTCCAAAGGAAATGCTGCCGGTTGTCGATAAACCTCTAATTCAATACGTGGTTAACGAGTGTGTGCAGGCGGGGTTAAAAGAAATTATTCTGGTCACTCACGCCAGTAAAAACAGCATCGAAAACCACTTTGATACCTCTTTCGAACTTGAAACCACGCTGGAACAGCGGGTTAAACGTCAGTTACTGGAAGAAGTACAGGCTATTTGCCCGAAAGACGTAACGATTATGCACGTGCGTCAGGGTGCCGCTAAAGGTCTCGGGCACGCTATCATGTGCGCGCACCCAATGGTAGGTGATGCACCATTTGCAGTGGTTCTGCCTGATGTCATCATCGACGATTATGCCAGTAACCTGAAAAAGGATAATCTGGCTGACATGGTCGCGCGCTTTAATACCAGCCGGGTAAGCCAGGTGATGGTAGAGCAGGTACCACAAGAGAACATTTCTAAGTTTGGTATCGTTGATTTGGAAGGTGCCAGCATTAAGCCTGGTGAATCTGCCAAGATCCATGACATGGTTGAAAAACCGCCATTGGAAGAAGCGCCATCTGATCTGGCCGTAGTGGGTCGCTACGTGCTGTCTCATGAAATCTGGCCACTGCTTGAATACACGCCGCCGGGCGCCGGTGGGGAAATCCAGCTAACAGATGCCATCACTTCATTGATGAAGGTTGAACAGGTTGATGCTTACTACATGAAAGGTAAGAGTCATGACTGTGGTAGTAAACTGGGCTACATGAAAGCCAATGTTGAGTATGCGCTGCGCCACCCGAGCCTGGGCGACGAATTCAAAGAATACCTGGCCTCGCTAAACGGCTAGTGATATTCACCGTAAAATTGAAAAAGGCCACTTCATTTGAAGTGGCCTTTTGTTATTCAGGTATCATAGTGGTTTATTTTAAATGTTTAACTAAACCTTGAACTACTTTTACGCTGCCAGCGACAATCTCGCCTTTAAAGAGTGGATCGTTGTTCCCGCTGAAATCGGTTACCAGGCCACCGGCTTCACGAACTAACAGTTCACCGGCTGCGATATCCCAGGGCTTTATGCCACGTTCCCAGTAACCGTCGTGGCGGCCAGCCGCAACGTAGGCTAAGTCCAAGGCTGCACTACCGGCGCGACGAATATCACCACAGTCATGGAAGATTTTATTTAAACGAATTGCGTAGTCTGCATACTGGGTTTTATTTTTAAACGGTAACCCGGTAGCTAAAACGGTTTCAGATAAATCACGGGCTTTGCTGGCGCGAATGCGATAGCCGTTTAACTGCGCGCCCTGACCACGAGAGGCGGTGAATAACTCACCACGGATTGGATCGAAGACTACGCCCTGGTCAATACGGCCTTTATGGAGCAGTGCAATCGACACGGCAAAGTGCGGAATGCCTTTTATAAAATTGGTGGTGCCGTCAAGGGGATCAATGATCCACTGAAATTCAGCGCTTTCGCCCGCGGTTTCGCCACTTTCTTCCCCTAAAAAGCTATGGTCGGGGTACGACTGCTTAATTTTGTGAATTATTGCCATCTCGGCTTCTTTGTCGATTTGGGTAACATAATCGTTCGCGCCCTTTACCTGTTTTACCAGGTCGTCACGATTTTCGAAACCGCGGACAATCATAGAGCCAGCCACGCGCGCAGCGCGCACCGCAATGTTCAGCATCGGATGCATAACAAAACCACCAATTGTAAAAGATCAAAAAATAAACGCCGCGGAGTGTACCAGTTCCACTTTACAATGCAATGCCAGCACAGACGAAATACACAGCTAAGCGGTGAGAATGTGTAAGCGGTATGCTACACTCTGCGCCATTTGCAGCCGTACTTTTTTAAGCATGTTAGAAAATATCAGAATTGTATTAGTGAATACGTCACATACCGGCAATATCGGTTCTACCGCCCGGGCGATGAAAACCATGGGCTTAAGTAACCTGTATCTGGTAGATCCGGTCAGCCCGCCTGATGGTAAGGCCAGTGCACTGGCGGCCGGTGCCGGCGATGTGTTAGCAAATGCTAAAATCGTAAATAAACTGGAAGAAGCGGTGGCCGGCTGTGGCCTGGTTGTGGGGACGTCGGCCCGCTCAAGAACCTTAAGCTGGCCTATGCTGGAGCCTCGCAGTTGTGGTGAAAAACTGATAAAAGAGGTCGCTAACTATCAGGTGGCACTGGTATTTGGTCGTGAAAACAACGGCCTTACAAATGAAGAGCTTCAGCAATGCCATTTTCATGTGTGCATCCCGGCCAATCCTGATTATAGCTCGTTAAATCTCGCGGCTGCAGTGCAAACCCTGTGTTATGAAATACGTATGGCGTTTTTAAATAAAGAAGCCATTGCAACCGAAGAAACTGAATATCCGTTAAACGACGACTTAGAGCGCTTCTATGTGCACCTGGAGTCGACGTTACGAAAAGTCAGCTTCATCAATGAAAATCACCCGGGTATTGTAATGACCCGCCTGCGCCGCTTATTTAACCGTGCCCGTCCTGAGTCTCAGGAGCTGAATATCTTACGAGGTATCCTGGCATCAGTGGATAAATCAGCAGAGAAATAGCTATGTTCAGCCGAATGAAAGAAGATATCAGGGCGGTTTTCCACCGCGATCCGGCAGCACGAAATGCTTTTGAAGTGCTGACCAACTATCCCGGGCTGCATGCCGTTTGGTTACATCGGGTAAGTAACAAGCTCTGGCGGCTGGAGTTGAAATGGCTGGCCCGTTCGTTATCGACTTTCAGCCGTTGGCTGACGGGCATCGAAATCCACCCCGGCGCAACCATTGGCCGGCGCTTCTTTATTGACCACGGCATGGGTGTAGTGATTGGTGAAACAGCCGACATTGGAGACGATGTGACCCTTTACCACGGCGTTACCCTGGGGGGGACAACCTGGAATGCCGGTAAACGCCATCCAACCCTGGAAAATAACGTCGTTGTGGGTGCGGGTGCTAAGGTTTTAGGCCCAATCACTATTGGTGAAGGGGCGAAAATCGGCAGCAATTCTGTGGTAGTCAAAGATGCCCCACCGGGGACCACAGTGCTTGGTATTCCCGGGCACATTCTGCAGCCCGCCAAAGAAACCGATACCGGTAAAGAAAAGCGCAATGCCATTGCCAAAAAGTACGGTTTTGATGCGTACGCGGTGGCGTCTGACAATCCTGACCCGGTGGCTAATGCCATGGGTATTATGGTGGAACATATCCATGCTATGGATGGTCGCATCGAAGAGCTGTGTCAGGTGATTCAAGGCATGGGCGGCGAAGTATCTAAGGAGCGCCTGAGCGCTATGACCGCAGAAGACTTCGCCAGCACCGGTATCTCCCCAGTGGTGCCTAATTCGAAACAAACGAATCACGACGAATTCGATCCACAGATTTGAAGAGCTGACTCAATTGGCTTTTGCGTGTATCGGTGAACAGCATAATACCTGAGTAAGTAGTAGGGTTTTATACTTGACCAATTTACTCAGGTATGGAACAATTTTGCCATTGTTCACTATCCGTATTTGGTTATGAAACTGACTTCAAAAGGCCGCTACGCAGTAACGGCAATGTTAGATGTGGCGCTCCATTCCAAGCAGGGGCCGGTATCACTGGCTGATATTTCTGCCAGGCAGGAAATATCCCTGTCTTACTTAGAGCAGCTTTTTTCGCGTTTACGTAAAGAGAGTCTGGTACTGAGTGTGCGCGGACCGGGCGGTGGTTATCAACTCGGCCGGGAAGCAGAGCTTATCGCCATCGGCGAGGTGATCCGAGCGGTAGACGAATCTGTAGATGCCACGCGCTGTCAGGGGCAGGGTGATTGTCAGGCCGGCGAGCGTTGTCTTACCCATAGTCTGTGGCAGGACCTTAGCGATCGCATCAGCCACTTTCTTGATGGCATCAGCCTCGGGGAATTAATGGCTAAGGGCGACGTACAGGAAGTCGCCGGTCGTCAGGACAAGCACAAAATGCCGGTTGACGGTAAAATTCAGGTTAGTATTCAGTTATAAAGACAGGTCATGGCGCATACTCCCGTTTACTTAGATTATGCCTCTACCACGCCGGTAGACCCTCAGGTTGCAGCGCAAATGACTGCGAGCCTTACGATGGAGGGCAATTTTGGCAACCCAGCTTCGCGCTCCCATCGTTTTGGCTGGGTGGCTGAAGAAGCTGTTGATGTGGCGCGCAATCAAATTGCCGATCTGGTCAATTGCGATCCCCGCGAAATTGTTTTTACCTCCGGCGCCACCGAGTCGGATAACCTGGCGATTAAAGGCGTGGTTGACGCCTCGGAAAAACAAAAAAAGCACGTCATTACCGTGGCAACAGAACACAAAGCGGTACTCGATACGGTTGAGTTTCTTGCCGGGCAAGGGACCAAGGTTACGCTAATAGCGCCCGATGCCTGTGGATTAATATCGGTAGAACAGGTGGCTGAGGCGATAGGCGATGACACCGTACTGGTTTCGGTGATGCACGTGAATAACGAAACCGGTGTTATCCAGAATATCGCCGCTATTGGTGAGTTGTGCCGAGAGCACCAGGTGTATTTCCATGTGGATGCTGCGCAGAGTCTGGGCAAGTTGCCTATCGACCTGACAGCCCTGCCAGTGGATTTAATGTCTTTCTCAGCACATAAATGTTATGGCCCGAAAGGAATTGGTGCGTTGTATGTTCGCCGCCGGCCTAAAGTGCAAATTGCCGCGCAAATTCATGGTGGTGGTCATGAGCGGGGTATGCGTTCGGGAACGTTACCGACCCATCAGATAGTTGGCTTCGGTGCGGCCTGTGAGCTTGCAGGTCAATCCCTGAGTGAAGAAGCTTCCAGATTACGCGGATATACCGAATTGTTGTGGGAGGAGGTCAGCCGCCTTGATGATGTGTATCTGAATGGTCACCTCACCCAACGCGTGCCGGGCATTATCAACATCAGTTTTGGTGGCGTAGACGGCGAAAGTCTGGTGATGGGACTGCATGATATTGCTATCTCCACCGGGTCGGCCTGTACATCGGCGAGCATGGAGCCGTCTTATGTGTTAACGGCACTGGGCCGAAGTGCAGAGTTGGCCCATGCGGGTTTGCGTTTTTCTGCCGGTCGTTTCACCAGTGAAGAAGACATCCGTTTTGCTGCGCAGAGAGTAATAGAAACAGTTAAAACGTTACGCGAGGTCAGACAGGCAGGTTAGCACTGCCGCCTGTCACAGTGCGTTATTCAGACCTAAGTCGGAGCCGCTAAGATTGCAGTTAAGCCAATATTCAGGCAAGATTGCGGCCCCCAGATTTCAGTGCACACAAAGCACCACGTTGCCGCACCAAACCGACGTCAGATTCGGTTTGGCAGAAGGCAGAAACGGCCCGGGAATGCTCCCGGTGAATAGTTGAGTGAAATACTCAGGTATTATATAATGTGGCACCCATGTCGCGGTGACGGCGAAAACGCTGAACTGATGTAGTTATGACACTACTTGGTGATTATCGCGGCGAAATGTTCAACAACAGTGAGATGAGTCAATGAGCGAGCAAATCGAACAGGCGCTATCGAAACAATACGAGGCGGGTTTCTATTCTGAAATCGAGTCTGATACCTTCGAAAATGGTCTGGACGAATCCATTATCCGCCGTATATCAGCCATGAAAAATGAGCCGGAATGGATGCTCGAATGGCGCCTGAAAGCCTATCATTCATGGCTGGAAATGGAAGAGCCGGACTGGGCTCATGTTGATTATCCTAAAGTGGATTATCAGGCCATTTCTTACTACTCATCGCCTAAGAGTATGAAGGATAAACCAAAGTCCCTCGACGAAGTCGATCCGGAACTGCTGGATGTGTATAACAAGCTGGGCATTCCATTGCATGAGCAGGAAATGCTGGCGGGTGTTGCCGTTGATGCGGTATTTGACTCGGTATCGGTTGTGACAACCTTCCGTGAAAAGCTGCATGAAGCGGGCGTTATTTTTTGCCCGATTTCAGAAGCTATCCAGAAATACCCTGAGCTGGTTAAAAAGTACATCGGCTCTGTGGTTCCTCGTACCGATAACTACTTCGCGGCGCTGAACAGTGCCGTATTTACGGATGGCTCGTTTGTGTATATCCCTAAAGGCGTGCGTTGCCCAATGGAATTGTCTACTTATTTCCGAATCAACGAGCAAAACACCGGTCAGTTCGAACGTACACTGATTGTTGCCGACGAAGGCAGCCATGTGAGTTATCTGGAGGGCTGTACCGCACCGCAACGTGATGAAAACCAGTTACACGCAGCCGTTGTGGAGCTGGTAGCGCTGGATAAAGCTAACATCAAATATTCAACGGTACAAAACTGGTATCCGGGTGATGAAAACGGCAAAGGTGGTATTTATAACTTTGTGACCAAGCGTGGTATTTGCCATAACGACGCAAAAATCAGCTGGACCCAGGTAGAAACTGGCTCAGCCGTTACCTGGAAATACCCAAGCTGCGTGCTGAAAGGGGATAACAGCGTTGGTGAATTCTACTCGGTTGCCTTAACCCGTGGACGCCAACAGGCGGATACCGGTACCAAGATGATTCATCTGGGTAAAAACACCCGCTCAACCATTATTTCAAAAGGTATCTCGGCAGGAAAAAGTAATAACGCCTACCGAGGACTCGTGCAAATGGGGCCAAAATCTGATGGCGCCCGTAATTTTACGCAGTGTGATTCGCTGCTCATTGGCGATCAGTGTGGCGCGCATACGTTCCCGTATATCGAAAGCCGCAATCCGTCAGCCATCGTTGAGCACGAAGCCACGACATCCAAAGTGAGTGACGAACAGTTATTCCTGGCTCAGCAACGTGGCCTGGACGCTGAGAAAGCGGTGTCCATGATCGTCAATGGCTTCTGTAAGGAAGTTTTTAAAGAATTACCAATGGAATTTGCGGTGGAAGCCGGCAAGTTACTCGAAATTAGTTTAGAAGGTTCTGTGGGGTAAAGAATTTAATGTTATCTATCGATAATTTACACGCCAGTGTTGAAGATAAAACCATTATCAAAGGGCTGAATCTGGACGTTAAGCCTGGTGAAGTTCATGCCATCATGGGGCCAAATGGCGCCGGTAAGAGTACGCTTGGCTATGTGTTATCCGGCCGTGAAGGCTACGAAGTCAGCGAAGGTACTGCGACCTTAAACGGTAAAGATTTACTGGATCTTGAAGTGGAAGAGCGTGCCCGTGAAGGGTTATTCCTGGCGTTCCAGTATCCGGTTGAGATCCCTGGCGTTAGCAACATGGAATTCCTAAAAGAATCGGTTAACGCACTGCGCGAGCACCGTGGTGAAGAGCCACTGACCGCTGCTGAGTTCTTAAAGAAAGCCAAGGCGGCCTGTAAACAGGTGAATCTGCCACTGGATTTCTTAAAGCGGGGTGTTAACGAAGGCTTCTCCGGTGGCGAGAAAAAACGTAACGAGATCATGCAGATGATCCTGCTGGAACCGTCGCTGTGTATTCTTGACGAGTCTGACTCGGGCCTGGACGTTGATGCCTTGCAAGTGGTTGCCGATGGTGTAAACAGCCAGCGTGACGGGCAGCGCAGCTTTATTGTTGTGACACACTATCAGCGCCTGCTTGATTATATTAAACCAGACTTTGTGCATATCCTCGCTGACGGCAAGATTGTTAAAAGTGGTGACGCATCACTGGCGCTGGAAGTAGAAAAATCCGGTTATGCCTTTCTGGGGAAAGCCTATGAGGAGGCCGATGCATGAGCCAATGGCTGTCTGAAGTAATCGCCACGGCGCAAACACATCAGGACTGGCTGGCTCCTCATCGTCAGGCGGCGCTGGCTGAACTGGAAAAAGTTCGCTGGCCACTACGCAAAGTGGAAGACTGGCGTTTTACACCGCTCATTCCGGTAGAAAAACGCAGCGTATCACTGGCTAAGCCTGGAAATACCGAGTTTAGCGCCCCGAAAATCGGCGAGCTAAGCGCAATCGAACTGGTGTTTAGTGGCAATGAACTGCTCACCGACGTGAATGCACTCACGTTGCCGGAAGGGCTGGAAATCGTGCGGTTCTCTTCAGCAACTGCTGAGGAACAGCAAGTTATCGAAAGCCTGTTGTCAGACGTGAAACCGGCCAAGCACTTATTTGGTCAGGTTAACGACGCGCTGCTGGCCGATGGTCTGTATATTAAGGTTGCAGCAGGCAAAACCATTGATACGCCGATTCGCATTTCACAACTGGCCAGTAACGAAGGCGATCAACACCTGCGCGTGCTGATGCAGGTAGAAGCCGGTGCGCGAGCCACCGTGCTGGAAGATGGTTACGGTGATGCCAGCAGTGTTAACACCGCATTCAGTGAATATGTGCTGCACAGCGAGGCGCACCTTGAGCATTATCGGTTTGCCATGTTCACGCAGCAAGCCATGCACGTAGGCGGCTGTCATTTTAAGGTGGCAGAAAAAGCCCGGCTTAACAGCACGTTGATTGGCTATGGCAGTCAGCTATCGCGGCTTGATGTGGATGTTATCTACACCGGTGAATTTGCTAACGCGAATATCAATGCGATTTATTTGCTGGCCGAAGGCGAGCTGTTTGATTTGCATACCACGATCGAGCACGCCGTGCCTAACTGTACTACCGAGGAAAATGCCCGGGGTATCGTTGGCGATCGCGCCAAAGCGGTGTTTAACGGCCGTATTCATATTCACCGTGATGCACAGAAAACGCTGGCGGAACTGAATAACCGCAACCTGTTATTGTCGCGTCGGGCTATCATTAACACCAAGCCTGAACTGGAAATCTATGCCGATGACGTTAAATGCGCCCACGGTGCCACAGTGGCCGAAATTGATGATACAGCGCTGTATTACCTGCTCACTCGCGGTATCAGTCGTAGTCAGGCGTTAATCATGCTCAACTTTGGCTTTATCCAGGAGCTGATCAATCAGATCCCCAACGAAGATATCGCTGACTGGTTATTAACTCAGTTACATGACCGCTTTGTGGGCATGGAGGTTAAATGAGTTTTGACGTAGCGGCAATTCGTGCTGAGTTCCCTATATTATCGCAAACTATAGACGGCAAACCGTTGGTGTATCTGGATAACGGTGCCACCACGCAAAAACCTCAAGTCGTGATTGATTCATTGGTAGACTTTTATACCCAGTGTAACGCCAACGTTCACCGTGGCGCTCATCAGTTATCCGACGAAGCGACCCGCCGTTACGAAAAGGCCCGTGATCAGGTAGCCCGTTTTATTAACGCGGCAAGCCGTAACGAAGTGATCTGGACCAGCGGTACCACCGAAGGTATAAACCTGGTTGCCAAGGGCCTCGCCCAGCAACTGGAAGCCGGCGACGAAGTAGTGGTAACCGAAATGGAGCACCACGCTAACCTGGTTACCTGGCAACAAGCCTGTTTGCAAAGCGGTGCTACGCTGCGTGTTGCGCCGATTTTTGACAACGGCGAGCTTGACCTTGAAACCTTCAAAGATTCTCTAGGGCCCAATACCCGCATGGTGGCGTTCCCTCATGTGTCCAATGCGTTGGGTACCGTTAATCCGGTTAAAGAACTCACTGCAATGGCTAAGGCCTATGGCGCGTTGGTGCTGGTAGATGGCGCTCAGGGGATTGCCCATGGCGACGTAGATGTACAGGCACTTGGCTGTGATTTTTACGCGTTTTCTGGTCACAAAGTGTTTGGCCCAACCGGCATTGGCGTGCTATGGGGCAAACAGGCAGTGCTGGAAAACTGGCCGGTATGGTTAACCGGTGGCGAAATGATAGCCGATGTGACCTATCAGAGTGCCACCTGGGGTGCGTTACCTAACCGCCTCGAAGCCGGAACGCCAAACATTGCCGGTGCTATTGGCCTGGGCAGGGCACTTGAGTGGTTCAGCCAATTGGATATTGCCGCCGTTCAGGCGCACGAAAAGGAACTGATTGATTCAGCCATGGCACAGGCCGCGGATATTCAGGGTATGCGCTTAATCGGCACAGCACCTGACAAGATTGGGATCCTGAGTTTTGTGATGGATAACGCGCATCCCGCCGATATCGGCTTTATTCTGGATCGCCAGGGGATTGCTATTCGTACTGGCGATAACTGCGCGCAACCACTGATGCATCGTCTCGGGATTAATGGCACTGCCCGCGCTTCTTTCTCGTTGTATAACACGCTGGAAGAAGTCTCTGCATTCTTTGCGGGCCTACGCAAAGCTCAAACCATGTTGGGCTAGGAGAGAAACCATGTCAGTAGAAACTTTTGTACCCAGTAAAGACGTTGTTACCCTCACTCCGGGTGCGATAAAGCACTTTGAGGGCAAACTGAAAAATCAGCCGGGTAAAATAATTCGCTTATCGACCAAAGTCAGTGGCTGTACCGGTTATGCCTATGTGCTCGATTTTGCCGACGCCTCGGTAGAAGGTGATGAGGTGCTTAACGTGTCTGATAAGTTAACGGTCGCCATCGCCAAGGACGCTGTATCACTGTTACAGAACACCGAAATAGACTATGTGATGGAAGGCGTAAATGGCGTGATCAAATACTACAACCCAAACGTTGTGGATGAATGCGGTTGTGGCGAAAGCTTTAACGTCGGATAAGAGTACCTATGAAGCAAAAAATGGTGGTGACCGAACGTGAAGTGAAGTCGCGCAAAGTGCCTTCCGGCGAAACCGTTATCATTCCTGATGGCGAATTCGTCAATATCACCCAGGATTTAGGCGGTAACTATACCGTTACGTGGCAAGGAAATATGTTGCGTATTGACGGTACCGACGCCGATGCCATTGGCCGTAAACCACAAAGCCTTAATTTTACCGCGCCTGCCGATGGCAATATTGATAAACAGCAGGTCTGGGACGCGCTGGAAACCATCTACGATCCGGAAATTCCGATTAATCTGGTTTCGCTGGGCCTGATTTACAACGTCGACATTAATCAGGACACTAAGCAGGTCACTATCGACATGACCCTCACCGCACCTGGTTGCGGTATGGGCCCGGTGCTGGTTGGCGATGTGGAATACCGCGTAGGACTGGTGCCGTTTGTTGAGAATGTCAAAGTCGAGTTGGTGTTTGATCCGCCCTGGTCGCGGGATAAAATGAGCGAAGAAGCCCAGCTGGAAGCCGGCCTGTTTTTTTAATTCGAGAGTAAATCATGCAGTTACCATCTAGTCAGGAAATCGTTGAAGATTTGGAATTCTTTGATGATTGGGAACAAAAGTACCAGTACATCATTGATTTGGGTAAAGCGCTGCCGCGTCTGAATGATGCTCAGAAAACCCCGGAGCGATTAGTCAAAGGCTGCCAGAGCAGTGTATGGCTGGTGACCTCAATGGAAGGGGATAAAATCCACTTTGAAGTCGACAGTGATGCAGTGATTGTTCACGGTTTGTTGGCTCTGGTGATGGCAGCGTATAACGATAAAACGCCGGCCGAGATTACCGCCTTTGATATCGATGCGTACTTTGAAGCGCTCGACCTGGAACGTCATATTACGCCAACCCGGGGCAACGGCTTACGTGCCATCGTGGGTAAAATCCAACATTTAGCCGCCCAGCACGGCGGATAACCCGTCTTTAACGTCGTCTTTATGAAGATTTTTTGATATTTGCCCGTTCCCCCCTAGGCACGGGCAGAAAGATTGCCTATAATTCGCGACCAAAATTTTACAATTAAACCCGGAGACAGAAAATGGCTCTTGAGCGTACGTTTTCAATTATTAAGCCTGATGCCGTTGCAAAGAACGTAATCGGTGCAATCTATAACCGCTTCGAATCTGCTGGTCTGCGCATCGTTGCTTCTAAAATGGTTCACATGAGCAAAGAGCAAGCTGAAGGCTTCTATGCTGAACACAAAGAGCGTCCTTTCTTTGGCGCCCTGGTAGACTTCATGACGTCTGGTCCGGTAATGGTTCAGGTGCTGGAAGGCGAAAACGCTGTGGTTAAAAACCGTGAAATCATGGGTGCTACTAACCCGGCAGAAGCTGCGGCAGGCACACTGCGTGCTGACTACGCGGTATCTATCGATGAGAATGCGGTTCACGGTTCAGATGCACCAGAATCTGCAGCGCGCGAAATCGCGTATTTCTTCTCAGAAGAAGAAATCTGCCCACGCACTCGCTAAGCTAAGCCTGATGCGTGACGAAAGGGAGCCTACGGCTCCCTTTTCTGTCTGTGATCGAATATCTTTTTCGTGGTATTCTATACCGGTTCGACGCCACTAATTTGAAGAGTTGATATCGCTTTATGTCCAAAACTAACCTACTTAATTTTAATCGGCAGGGATTGCGCGACTATTTCGCAGAAATCGGCGAGAAGCCTTTCCGTGCTGATCAGGTCATGAAGTGGATTTATCAGCACGGCGTCAGCGATTTCGAGCAGATGACCAACATCAATAAGCAGCTGCGCGCGAAGTTAATCGAGCAGTGCGAAGTAAGAGCGCCGGAGATTGCTTATCACCAGCAGGCCACCGACGGCACCATTAAGTTTGCCCTGAAGCTCGACGGCGGGCAGGAAGTTGAAACCGTGTGGATCCCGGAAGCCGATCGCGCAACCCTCTGCGTATCCTCACAGGTAGGTTGTGCGCTGGAATGTACGTTTTGTTCAACCGCACAACAGGGCTTTAACCGTAATCTTACCGTCAGCGAAATTATCGGTCAGGTGTGGCGGGTAGCTACTACGCTAGGCTTATCTAACGATACCTCGGCCAGACCGGTTACCAATGTGGTGATGATGGGCATGGGCGAACCGTTACTCAATCTTAAAAACGTTGTACCCGCTATGGATATCATGCTTGATGATTACGGCTTTGGTTTGTCTAAGCGCCGGGTAACGCTGAGTACTTCTGGTGTGGTGCCGGCTCTGGATATGCTGGGGGATCAGATTGATGTGGCCCTCGCTATCTCATTACATGCGCCGAATGATGAGTTGCGTGATGAAATTGTACCGATCAATAAAAAGTACAACATTGAAGCGTTCTTAGCTGGCGTGCGTCGTTATCTGGCCAAATCCAAGGCAAATCAGGGCAAGGTGACGGTGGAGTACGTGATGCTGAATCAAATTAATGATTCAACCGACCACGCCCATGAGTTGGCGAAGGTGATGAAGGAAACGCCCTGTAAAATTAACCTTATCCCCTTTAACCCGTATCCGGGATCGCCTTATACCTGCTCAAGCAATTCGCGCATCGATCGCTTTGCCAAAGTCCTGATGGAAAAGGGTTACACTGTGATTGTGCGTAAAACCCGGGGCGATGATATTGATGCCGCCTGTGGTCAGTTAGTAGGTGACGTGGTTGACCGAACCAAAAGAATGTTGAAAAAACAGATGAAGGGCGAGCCAATTTCGGTAAAAATGTCCCAATAACAAAATATCGAAAAAACATAAGGTAAGCGCTGCCGATGAGAATACTGATAGTTTTGAGTCTGATGATTGCCCTGACAGGCTGTGTCAGTGAAACCCAGCCCGGGGCGTTCAGTTCTGAATTTGATCAACAGGAAGCGGCGAAAACCCGCGTATCCCTGGGGTTAACTTACCTTAAAAACGGTAATTACTCACAGGCCAAACAAAATCTGGATAAAGCGCTGGCCTTTGCGCCTCGTCTGGCCGAAACCCATTATGGTCTGGCGTATTACTATCAGGTAGTTGGTGAGTCCGAACGCGCTGATGAGTCTTATCAAACCGCTATGAGCCTTGCACCGCGGGATGCCAACATAGCCAACAGTTATGGTGCATTTTTATGTCAGGATGGCCGCTATGAGGAAGCTAAGCGTTTCTTCATGCAAGCCGTCAATGCAAAGCAATACGCTAACTCCGCCGAAACCTACGAGAATATGGCGCTGTGCGCGCAGAGTCAGGGCGAAGGCGAAGACGCTATAGAATACCTAAATAGCGCACTTAAACACCAGCCTGGTCGCGCTAAAACCCTGTTTATTCTGACCGAAATGTACGTTGCAACGGAACAATACGAGTTAGCCGCTGAAACTTTACGTCGTTATGAAAAGGTTGCACGGGTATCTGCCGATTCACTGTGGATGGCCATCGAGATTGCCAAAGGACAGGGAGACTTACGCGCTGCCAACGGTTATGGCGATATGCTCCTGCGCATGTATCCAAACAGCCCCTTAGCCAGGTTATACATTGAGCGTCAGAAAACCGTACCGCAGCCAGTGGTTAAAGTAAAAACCAAGCCGCAGTCTCAGGTAGTATCGGTGCCTGCGCCAGAAAAAGCCGCTGAGCCAGAGGCGGAGAATCAGGCCACCGAAGCTTCAGTTACCGAATCTAATCAAACAGAATCTAGCCAACCTGAAGCGCCAAAACCTGTCGTCGTGGCAGAAGAAACCGACACCAGCGAAGCTGAACTCGCAGAATCATCACAACCTGTGTCGCAAAAAACTGCCGTCGTGACTGAAGAACCAGAAGTCGACGAACCGGTTGTTGAAGCAAAGCAGGACATTGAGGCGGATGAAGCTGACACCCTTTTTCATGTTGTGCAGCCAAAAGAAAATCTTTACCGGTTGTCACTGAAATACAACATTAAGCTGAATACACTCAAAGAGTGGAACAAACTGGATGAAAACGGGTCTATTAATGTCGGCATGAAGCTATGGCTGGTGCCGCCAGCACAACAAACCAACTAACGCAGGTAACAAATGGACAAAGAGCAGCACATTGAAGCTGATGAGCAGCATGTGCCTGACGTACCCAGTCCCGGCCAGGTATTGCGGGAAGCACGGGAAGAGCAGGGCCTGACTCAACAGGCGATCGCTGATAAGTTGTATTTAAAAGTTGGTATCATCGACGATCTGGAACAAAATCGTATCGATGATTCCACGTCTGTCACCTTTTTTAAAGGATATGTTCGTCTTTATGCGAAGAATCTGGGGCTTAATCCGGAAGAAGTCTTAACGCTTTTTAATCAGTATCACACCACGCCAAAACCACCGGCCAAGTTACAAAGCTTCTCGCGTCGTGTTGCCAAACAGGCGCATGATGATCGCTGGATGATGGTGACCTACGGTATTGCTATTGTGCTGATTGCCGGGGTTGTTGTGTGGTGGTATCAACAACCAGCAAATGACAGTAACGAGCTGCCCGCTGCAACGAAAAGTGCTCAGAAGCAGTTAGCGCCGACGCCGGTAAGCAATCAGCCGCAACCTGAAGCTGCAGTAACGCAGTCAGATGAGTCTCCTACAAGTGAGGTTATCACTGGGGATGCTGATACTGAAATGCCCAATCAGCCTTCACAGCAATATGTGACAGAAGATTCCAGTTCGCCAGTCGACACCATGAGTGATGAGTCGCTCGATACAACACCTCCTACAAACGACGAAGCATCACCTCAGGTAATGCCAGAAGGTGGTGAGCCAGTAGCGCTGGTGTTTAATTTTAGTGCCGATTGCTGGGTGAATATTACCGATGCCAGTGGCGAAGCCATAGCTTACGGAATTAAAGCGGCCGGCTATGAAATGCAGGTGAGCGGTCTGCCGCCATTTGAAGTGACGCTCGGCGCGCCTGATGTCGTGCAAATTAGTTATGACGGTGAAGCGGTAGATATGTCTGGATTTGATCCTACCCGCACCGCGAAGTTTTCGTTACCCATGCAGGAACAATAATGTTTGCTGATAGTCCTATCCAACGCAGAAAATCAATTCGGATTAACGTAGGTAATGTGCCCATTGGTGATGGTGCCCCCATTGCGGTGCAATCAATGACCAATACGCCAACAACCGATGTGGCGGCCACCGTAGCGCAGATTAATCGGATCGTTGCCGTAGGCGGTGAGATAGTGCGCGTGTCGGTACCTACCATGGACGCTGCCGAAGCTTTTAAGCAAATACGCGAACAGGTTAGTGTGCCGCTGATCGCTGATATTCATTTCGATTACCGAATCGCGCTCAAAGTCGCTGATTATGGTGTGGATTGCCTGCGGATCAACCCGGGTAATATCGGTAATATGGAGCGGGTTAAATCGGTAGTGGATTGTGCCAAAGACAAAAACATTCCGATTCGAATTGGCGTTAACGGTGGGTCGCTTGAGCGTGACCTGCAGGAAAAATACGGCGAGCCAACGCCAGAGGCGCTGCTTGAATCGGCAATGCGCCATGTAGATATTCTCGATAAGCTCAATTTTGATCAGTTCAAGGTATCGGTAAAAGCGTCAGACGTATTTCTGGCCGTTGGCGCGTACCGGTTGCTGGCCAAACAAATAGAGCAGCCTTTGCACCTGGGTATCACCGAAGCTGGTGGACAACGGGCCGGCGCGGTAAAAAGTGCCGTAGGTCTGGGCATGCTGTTGGCAGAAGGCATCGGCGATACTTTGCGTGTGTCGCTGGCCGCTGACCCCGTGGAAGAAATCAAAGTCGGTTTTGATATTTTAAAATCGCTGCGTATCCGCTCTCGCGGCATTAACTTTATCGCTTGTCCGAGTTGTTCGCGGCAGGAGTTCGATGTGATCGGTACCGTGAATGCACTTGAACAACGCTTAGAGGATGTATTAACGCCAATGGATGTGTCAATCATCGGTTGCGTGGTAAACGGTCCCGGCGAAGCGGAAGTGTCAGATCTGGGCTTAACCGGTGCGCGAAATATGAGCGGCTTTTACCTGGACGGTAAGCGTCAGAAAGAGCGGTTGGCGAACGACGACCTGGTTGAACAACTGGAAAAACGCATCCGCGCCAAAGCGGCAATACTCGATTCTGCCAACGCCATCCCAGTGGTTGAAAAACCATGACCCCGGTGTCGGGTGCTGGCAATTAAGAATGTTTGTGGTTAAACACTAAAGCCCCTATAATGCGGGGCTTTTAATTAGGCTGAGAGAGAACAGGTGGCAAAAACAATCCAGGCTATTCGAGGTATGAATGACTGCCTGCCGACGGAGTCGGGTAAATGGCAACAGGTCGAGGCAGGTATTCGGCAGGTTGTGGCCAGTTATGGCTATCAGGAAATCAGAACGCCAATCGTCGAAAGTACCGACCTGTTTAAGCGCTCTATTGGTGAAGTCACCGATATTGTTGAAAAAGAAATGTATACCTTTGCCGACCGTAACGGCGATAGTCTGACCCTACGCCCGGAAGGCACCGCCAGTGCCGTGCGCGCCGGTAATGAGCACGGTTTGATTTACAACCAGCAACAACGCTTGTGGTATATGGGGCCGATGTTCCGCCACGAAAGGCCGCAAAAAGGGCGTTACCGCCAGTTTCACCAGTTTGGCGTTGAAACCTACGGATTGGAAAGCGCCGACATCGATGCTGAAGTGATCCTGTTATCGGCCCGCCTGTGGAAGCTGTTCGGCATATCAGACCATGTTACCTTACAGATCAATTCACTGGGTTCAAACCAGGCGCGTCAGAATTATAAAGACGCCCTGGTTGCTTACCTTAAACAGCATGAATCGCAACTTGATGAAGATTCTCTGCGCCGGCTGGAGTCTAATCCTCTGCGCGTACTGGATAGCAAAAATCCGCAGGTACAGGCGCTGGTAACCGATGCGCCTTCTTTGCTCGATTATCTCGATGACGATTCTAAAGCCCACTTTGCCTTGTTGTGTGAACTGCTCGACAACGCGGGCGTAGCCTATGAAATTAATCCTCGTCTGGTTCGTGGTCTGGATTATTACAATCGCACCGTTTTTGAATGGGTAACCGAGAGCCTTGGCGCTCAGGGGACGGTTTGTGCCGGTGGTCGTTATGATGGTCTGGTTGAACAACTGGGCGGCAAACCAGCACCCGGTGTGGGCTTTGCATTGGGTATGGAACGTCTGGTGCTGTTACTCGATACGTTGGAGAAAATCGAGCAAAACCAGCCAGCAGCCGACATTTATGTTACCGCGTTGGGTGATGATACCCGCGGCTACGCCAGCCAGGTCGCAGAATCTTTACGTGATTCTGACAGTCAGTTTCGGGTGATGCTGCACTGTGGTGGTGGCAACCTTAAGAAACAACTCAAACGGGCAGACAAAGTAGGAGCCAGTGTTGCATTGCTGATTGGCTCAGAAGAAATGGCTGCTCACCAGGTGACCCTGAAACCACTACGTGGCAATGGCGAACAGGTTAATGTGGCACTCAGTGAGCTGCCAGCTGCTTTACATAACGTGTTATCTGTATAACCGTTAGCAAAATAAAGAGGTTTTAAGATGGAACAATTCGCTACAGAAGAACAACAGGTAGAGGCGATTAAACGGTTTTGGTCAGAGCACGGCACGTCTCTGATTGTCGGTGCAGTACTGGGATTAGCCGGTTTATTTGGCTGGCAGTACTACAGCGATTCACAAATCGCTGCCAAGGAAAGCGCCTCTCAGTCTTACCAGGCCGCACTTGAGTCGTTGGTAAACGAAGAAAATAGTCAGCCGATTGAAGCTGTAATCAACGCCGACGCTACAGGCTATGCCAACGTGGCAGGCTTACTGGCTGCTAAGCAGGCGGTAGACGACGGTAACCTTGAAAGCGCTGCAACTTACCTCAAAGGCGTTGCTGGCAGTGCCGCAGACGAAAGTCTGAAGCAGGTGGCAAATGTGCGTCTGGCACGTGTTCAGTTAGCTCTTGAACAGTATGACAGTGCCCTGGCAACCATCGAGTCGGTAAACGATGAAGCGTTTACTGCACAGGTTGAAGAAGTGAAAGGTGATATTTTTGCTGCGCAAGGGAACTTTGACAAGGCTCGCATAGCCTACTCCTCTGCCTTGGAGAAAAATATTAACAATCGATTACTGCAAATGAAGCTAGACAACCTTGCAGTTAGCGCAGGATAGTGAATGAATTTAAATACTCGAAACATCTCACAGCAATCAACTCTGTGTGGCCGTATGTTTAAACGGGTCGTGTTAACCGCTGCCATCATTGGCTTGTCAGGTTGTGCCACCATGACAGACTGGTTTGCTGATGAAGACGAAATCAAAATCCGCCGTATTGCGCCTATTGAAAACCAGATAACCCCAAAAGAAGTCTGGAGCTACACCATTGGTGACGGCGTTGATGAATACTTTTCGCGCTTAAAGCCGGTGTTCGCTAACGATACCGTGTACGCAGCAGAGCGTCATGGCGAGGTGGTGGCATTAACACCGGATACCGGCGATGTGGTATGGGAACGTAATTTTGCTATTTTCCCGGATGAATCCTTTTGGGACGATATCGCTCGTCTGTGGCGCAGTGGTGCATCGGCCAAAATCAGTGCTATCGCAGCAGGCTATGACATGGTATTTGTCGCCACTGAAGATGGTATTATCCGTGCCCTGAATCATGAATCTGGCGAAACGTTGTGGGAAACCACGGTACCAGGTGAAATTCTGGCTACACCGGCGATGGATGAAGGGATCCTGGTATTAAATACCGGCGCCGGTGTGTTATTTGGACTGGATGCCAAAACCGGTGAGCAACTGTGGCGCAGTGAAACCGACGTGCCGCCGCTGAGCTTGCGGGGTATTTCAGCGCCGGTTGCCACCAATGGTGGTGCACTGGTTGGCACGCCTACCGGTAAGTTGCAGGTGAATATTCTGACCAGTGGTATTCCTGCGTGGGAAACCGCTATTACCGCTCCGGCGGGCGCTACTGAACTTGAGCGCATTATCGATGTTGACTCGGCGCCGGTAGTTTACGGCAACACTGTGTATATCGTTTCCTATGATGGCACCCTGGCAGCAGTAGAACTGCGCAGTGGCCGCATTATGTGGAAACGTGAATACGGCTCGTACCGTGATCTGGCTGTTAGCGGTAATCGCATTTACGTAGTTGATACGCGCTCGATCGTTTATGCCCTGGACCGTCGTAATGGCGTTGAAATCTGGTCTCAGAGCGGCCTTAAAGAGCGTAACCTGACTACGCCACTGATTATGGGCGAGCAACTGGTGCTTGGCGACCGCTGGGGACTAATGCACTGGTTAAATGCTGAAGATGGCAAACTCATTGCCCGCTACGACTTAGGTGGCGACGATGAAGATGAAGCTATCTATGCGACGCCGGTTAAGGTGAATGACCTGGTGGTCACCATTACCCGCGATGGAGAAATTGCTGCGTTGTCAGCTCAGTAACCACGCTTATCCTGCAATTCGCGGGATATTCCGATATAATTTAACGGCCGCGCTTTATGCGCGGCCGTTTGCTTGTTTATAACTTAAAGGAACACCGATATGTTGCCTGTTGTGGCGTTAGTTGGCCGGCCCAATGTGGGTAAGTCAACGCTGTTTAATCGTTTAACTCATACCCGTGATGCACTGGTTGCTGATTTCCCGGGGCTGACCCGTGACCGGCAATACGGTCAGGCCAGCTATGAGCAACGTCACTTCATTGTGGTTGATACCGGTGGTATCACAGGCGACGAGGAAGGTATTGATACCTTAATGGCACAGCAGTCACTACAAGCCATTGAAGAAGCTGATGTGGTGTTCTTTCTGGTGGATGCCCGGGCGGGGCTGCTACCTGCCGATCAACTCATCGCCGATCACCTGCGTAAAAGCGATAAAACCGTATTTTTGCTGGCTAATAAAGTAGATGGTATAAACGGTGATAGCGAAAGCGCAGAGTTTTTCTCACTGGGCCTGGGCCATGTACATCAGATTGCCGCAGCCCACGGCCGCGGTGTGTCGCAACTGATTCAGGAAGCACTACTGCCACTGAATGAGCAATTCCCTGAAATGCTGGTAACCAAATCTGCCGAAGAGGAAGAACTCGACGCAGAAGACCAACTGAAACACCTGCAGAGTTTACCCATCAAACTGGCAATTGTGGGAAAACCAAATGTTGGTAAGTCAACACTTACTAACCGTATCCTTGGTGAAGACCGTGTTGTGGTCTATGACATGCCGGGTACTACCCGCGACAGCGTATACATTCCGCTGAAACGTGACGAGCGCGAATACGTACTGATTGATACCGCCGGTGTGCGTAAACGCAAGAAGGTCTCAGAAGCGGTAGAAAAGTTTTCTATAGTGAAAACCCTTAAAGCCATTGAGGAAGCTAACGTAGTACTGTTGGTGATTGATGCCCGCGAGGGGATCTCCGATCAGGATTTAAGTCTATTAGGCTTTATTCTTAATTCAGGTCGCTCGCTGGTGATCGCCGTGAACAAGTGGGATGGCCTGGATACCGACATTAAAGATGAAATCAAACGCGAACTGGACCGTCGCCTGGGCTTTATTGACTTTGCCCGGTTACACTTTATTTCTGCGCTCCATGGGTCGGGTGTGGGCAATTTGTTTGAGTCGGTACAAGAAGCTTATCGCAGTGCTACAAAACGAATTAACACTTCGATGCTGACCCAGATTATGGAACTGGCTCAGGAAGACCATCAGCCGCCATTGGTGCGAGGACGCCGGATCAAGATGAAGTACGCCCACGCCGGCGGCTACAATCCGCCTGTAATCGTCGTGCACGGCAACCAGGTGCAGGATCTGCCAAGCTCTTATAAGCGGTATCTGATGAATTACTTCAGGAAAGCGCTGGATGTAATGGGCACGCCAATTAAAATTGAATTCCGTGAAGGGGCTAACCCGTTCGAGGGTAAGAAGAATCAGCTGACGCTTGCCCAGCAACGAAAACGCCGTCGCATGATGGATTTTCACAAGAAAAAGAAATAAGCCACAAAAAAGCCCTGCTAAGCAGGGCTTTTTTGTGCGTGTCTAACTACAGTGCCTTACGCAATTCTTTCATCAGTGCCGATTCGCCGGGTACCGCCAGTTGAGTCAAGGCTTCAGACACCAGCGGATCGCTAATCCGCGATGGGAAAGTGGTGCTGAATTTTACGAACTTATCTTCTAAGCGGAAGATATAAATCGTGGCGTAAAGTGCCTCGCCACTGTCGCCCTCTGCGGCTATTTCTGACATCACGCCCTGCAATGAAGACTCGCCCTGGCTAAAGATTTCCTGATGTTTCTTTATTTCCATCGCCATGGCACGCTCAACGGCAATTTGCTTTGCCTGTTCTACCGCGTCTTCCAGTTCATGACTGATAAGCTGCTGGCTATCACTAGTTAACGGCGCTAACACCGGATAAATGGCGATATCCATAATAGCTTCGCTAAAAGAGGGGTGAAGGTACCTGGCCAGCACGCCTTTAAACGGGTCCGGATATAAAAACTGACGGGCTAACTGAAACTCACCCAGAAGTTCGGGGAGGGTCAGAGCTCCAGAATAATCACTTGCCCCCATGGCCTGATAAAGAAACGGTGTTGAAAATATATTGTTATGACTGGCATGCTCACTCCAACGCAGGATGATTTGTTCAACATCCTGAGGGCGGATAATGCCGTCATGCCAGTAGTGCACTAAAAAGCTATCAAGATGAACGCCGCGCCATTCCACCGCAAACTCTGTATAACTTTGCAGCGGCACATCTGCCGATGAAGGCTCTTGCGCGGCAGGCATATCCGCTACCTGATTAGCGATCAACAATTCGTAATCATGACGGCTCACTGAAGGACTAAGCTCGGCAAACAAATCGAGCTTTTCGAGGCTTTTCAAAAAGTCATTAGCCGCAATGCCATCGTTTTTGCAGGGAATACTGGTTAACGCGGACTCATTACATTGCTGCTCAACCTCGTCACTGATGTAGGAAGAGTAGACATTAACTGCCAGATCGAAAGGAGCTTGTTCGGGGACGCTTAGCAATGGCTGTTCAGGCGGCTTTATAGCACTGCTCGTGCAGCCGGTGGTCAGCGACAGTGCCGACCAGAACAAAACGTGGCGAAAAATTTTAATCAAACAACAATACCCATAAGAAGTGCTTCACCTGTCCTTGTTTACGCCTGGTCACGCTTAACAAGAGAGACATTATAAGGTGGGTTTAGCATGTACTGCGGTTACCACACTGACAATCTCACCGTCACTGACCCGGCTGATAATTTCGTCCTGCTCTTTAACCGCCGTAATACTGGTAATAGCCTGGTCGGCTTTTAAGGTAGCGGAATAGCCGCGGGCCATGGTTGCCAGAGGGCTTACCGACTGTAGCAGGTGCGCCAGTGTAGCAAGCTTCTGCTTGTGGGTCTCTAGCCGTTGCTGCATTGCCTTCATCATTCTTTGATCTAAATAAACCTGCTGCGTTTTAATCTTATCCAGCTGAATGGCCGGATGCTGACGCGCAAGGCGACTTTCCAGGCGCTGTGAAGCGGTTTGGCCATGCGCGAGCTGTTGGTTTATCAGGCTGGTCATTCTCTGTGTTAGTTGGTCAACCCGCTGGCCCTGCTGCTGCAACATCACTTCCGGGTGGCGTGACTTCAGGCGCTGGCTGAGTACGGCTAACTGATGGGCACGACGTTGCAATGTGGTATGAAAGGAGCGCGTCAGCTGTTGTTGTAACTGGCGCACCTGCGCTTGTATTTCGCGCTGATCCATGGAGAGCAGTTCTGCTGCTGCCGAAGGCGTTGGTGCCCTTAGATCTGCTACGAAGTCGGCGATGGTCACGTCCACTTCGTGGCCTACAGCACTGACCAGAGGCAGCGCCGAACGGGCGATTTCGCGGGCCAATGATTCATTGTTAAAACACCACAAGTCTTCAAGCGAACCGCCGCCACGGGTGAGCAGGATCACGTCTACCTCCTGGCGTTGATTAGCCAGCCAGATATTACGGGCTAACTGGGCAGCGGCCTGCTCGCCCTGCACCATAGAGGGATAAACAATGACTTCAGTGGCCGGGCTGCGGCGCTTTAAAACACTTAATACGTCGTGTAACGCGGCGCCATGGGCAGAGGTGATCACACCAATCCGTTTTACATGACTCGGCAGTGCCTGTTTATTCGACGGGTCGAAAAGTCCTTCTGCCTGCAGCTTGTATTTTAGCTGCTCAAAAGCCAGTTTTAACTGGCCTTCGCCCTCGGGCTCCATGCTTTCCACCACCAGTTGATAGTCACCCCGTGGTTCATAGATGCCAACACTGGCTCTGACCAGTACTTTGTCTCCTTCGCGCGGCGGATTACGAACTACCCGGTTAGCGGAGCGAAACATGGCGGCCCGAACCTGAGCTTTATCGTCCTTGAGGGTAAAATACCAATGGCCGGATGAGGCGCGGGTAAAATTGGAAATCTCCGCGCTGAGCCAAACCAAACCAATCTCACTGGTTAAAATGTTACGCGCCAGGCGATTTAATGTTGTTACGCTGTGAACTTTTTGCCCGTCCGGGGCAGAGAAAACTGTCATTGAATGAAAAAACCTCAGCTTTAATGCAAATACAGTTTACCTGAAAGTGAAAAAACACTACAATTGCGCCGCAATTAAACCTCAATATACAGGTGTTTTTGCATGCTACGAATCGCTCAAGAAGCGCTAACCTTTGACGATGTCTTATTGGTTCCGGCGCATTCCACAGTGCTCCCGCACACAGCCAGTCTACAAACCCGTCTGACTCGCAAGGTAAATCTGAATATCCCTATGGTATCAGCTTCTATGGATACTGTAACGGAAGCGCGTTTGGCCATTGCATTAGCCCAGGAAGGCGGTATTGGTTTTGTTCATAAGAACATGACCCCAGAAGAGCAGGCCAAGCATGTACGTGAAGTTAAGAAATACGAAAGCGGCGTTGTATCCGATCCGGTTACGGTAAGTTCTACCGATAACCTGGGCAACGTGCAGGCGTTAAGCAAAAAAATGGGGTATTCGGGATTCCCGGTTACTGATGCAGACAATAACCTGATCGGTATTATTACCGGCCGCGACATGCGCTTTGAAAACCGCCTTGATTTGTCGGTTGATAAAGTGATGACCCCGAAAGAGCGTCTGGTTACGGTTAAAGAAGGTGCCAGCTCTGAAGAAGTGCTGGAGCTGATGCACGAACACCGTATCGAGAAGATTCTGGTGGTAGACGACAACTTTAAGCTCACCGGTCTGATTACTGTTAAGGACTTCCAGAAAGCCGAAAGCAAGCCGAATGCCTGCAAAGACTCACTGGGTCGCTTACGTGTTGGTGCTGCGGTAGGTGTTGGTCCGGGCACTGATGAGCGCATTGCATTATTGGTTGAAGCGGGTGTTGACGTATTACTTATTGATACCTCACACGGTCACTCACAAGGTGTTATCGACCGCGTGAAAACGGTTCGCGAAGCCTATCCTGAGCTGCAAATTATTGCCGGTAACGTGGCGACAGCCGAAGGTGCTCTGGCGCTTGCCGATGCCGGTGCCGACGGTATCAAGGTAGGGATTGGTCCGGGTTCAATCTGTACCACCCGCATTGTAACCGGTTGTGGGGTTCCGCAAATCACGGCTATTTCTGATGCGGTGGAAGCACTGAAAGACCGTGATATTCCGGTTATCGCCGATGGTGGTATCCGCTTCTCTGGTGATATTGCTAAAGCGCTGGTCGCTGGTGCGAGCTGCGTAATGGTTGGCTCTATGCTGGCCGGTACCGAGGAAGCGCCTGGTGAAGTAGAGTTATATCAGGGCCGTTATTACAAGTCTTACCGTGGTATGGGCTCGTTAGGGGCTATGAATCAGCGTAATGGTTCATCGGATCGTTACTTCCAGGAAAGTGACAACGCAGAAAAACTGGTACCGGAAGGTATTGAAGGTCGTGTGGCTTATAAAGGCCCAATCGCTACCATTATCCATCAGCAAATGGGCGGCCTGCGTTCAGCCATGGGCTTAACCGGTTGTGCTACCATTAACGAATTGAATACTAAACCGCAGTTTGTACGGGTGACTTCAGCGGGAATGGGTGAGTCACACGTTCACGATGTAAGCATTACAAAAGAAGCACCTAACTACCGTTTAGGTTAAACTTTACCAACACGAATCGATTGATTTATCAGGCTGGTTAATACCAGCCTGCTTGTTTTCTATTTTAAGGCAAACACCATGACACAAAGCATCCATGATCATCGCATACTAATTCTGGATTTTGGCTCACAGTATACTCAGCTCATTGCCCGCCGTGTGCGCGAGCTTGGCGTCTATTGCGAACTCTGGGCATGGGATGTCACAGAAGAACAGATCAAATCGTTTAACCCGCAGGGTATTATTCTGTCGGGCGGCCCCGAATCAGTTACCGAAGACAACTCGCCACGTGCACCTGAATATGTATTTAACGCGGGTGTTCCTGTATTGGGTGTTTGTTACGGCATGCAAACCATGGCTGAGCAGCTTGGCGGTATAGTACAGGGTTCAGATAAGCGTGAATTTGGTTATGCCCAGGTAGAAGTGGTTAAGTCAAACGATCTACTGGCCAATATCGAAGACGCCATCAGTGCTGAAGGAAACGCCTTGCTGGATGTATGGATGAGCCACGGTGATAAAGTTATCGCTATCCCTGATGGTTTCGAAACGGTTGCGCTGACGCCTTCATGCCCGCATGCGGCCATGGTGAATACCGATAAGCAATTCTACGGTGTACAGTTCCACCCGGAAGTGACTCATACCCGTCAGGGCATGCGCTTACTGCAACACTTTGTGATGGACATCTGCGGCTGTGAGAAGCTGTGGACGCCGGATGCGATTATCGAAGATGCCATTGCCCGCATTAAAGAAAAAGTGGGTGATGATGAGGTTATTCTGGGGCTTTCCGGTGGTGTAGATTCATCGGTAGTTGCCATGCTTATCCATCGTGCCATTGGCGACAAACTTACTTGTGTATTTGTTGATAACGGCTTGCTGCGATTAAACGAAGGGCAGCAGGTAATGGATATGTTTGGTGACCATTTTGGTCTTAACATCATTAAAATCGATGCCGAAGATCGCTTCCTTGCCCGCCTTGAGGGGATTGAGGATCCAGAGTTAAAGCGTAAAGCAATCGGTAACGAGTTTGTGGCGGTATTTGATGAAGAAGCTGGCAAGCTGGTTAACGCCAAATGGTTAGCGCAGGGCACTATTTATCCGGATGTGATTGAATCTGCCGGCTCTGCAACCGGTAAGGCTCATGTAATCAAGTCGCACCACAACGTGGGTGGTTTGCCGGAAGACATGAAGCTGGGTCTGGTTGAACCATTACGCGAACTGTTTAAAGACGAAGTGCGCAAGATTGGTTTAGAGCTGGGTCTGCCATACGATATGTTGTATCGCCATCCGTTCCCGGGACCGGGTCTGGGCGTGCGTGTACTGGGCGAAATCAAAAAAGAATACTGTGATTTGCTGCGCCGTGCAGACGCTATCTTTATTGAAGAGCTGCATAATGCTGAGCTTTACCATAAAGTCAGTCAGGCCTTTACGGTATTCCTGCCGGTTAAATCGGTAGGCGTAATGGGCGATGCCCGTAAGTACGACTGGGTTGTATCACTGCGCGCAGTAGAAACCATCGACTTTATGACAGCACACTGGGCGCACCTGCCGTACGACTTCCTGGGTAAAGTGTCTAACCGCATCATCAACGAGATCGACGGCATCTCCCGCGTGGTTTACGATATTTCAGGTAAGCCACCGGCCACCATCGAATGGGAATAGTTTACCCATCGGTTTAACATCAAGCCTCGCTGAATAACGCGGGGCTTTTTTTATAATGGGCCTTAACAGTTGCCAGGTGATTTCTACTAAAGTTGTATTAATTACTCTGTGTTGTATTATTTTTGAACAGGGTTTCACACAACTGTCATATTGCCGCGCTGTAATTAGGCTCCTTTCACACGGAGGGTGAATCAATGGTTTTAACAAGCGCTTTCCGGAGATTTAAATGATACGATTTACCAGTATCAATCGTCTGATAATGACCCCCGTTCTGGCAATTATTGCCGTTCTTGTCCTGCTCAACGCAGGCTCTTTGACTATTGCTTTCTCGTTAATGAGCGATATTGAGCAGGTTGAACAAACCAACGTTGTGCACGAACGCTTAGTGTCAGAAGCGCTGACTGAGTTTAAAACCCAGGTCCAGGAATGGAAAAATGTGTTATTGCGCGGTGCCTCGGATAAAGACAGAGAAAAGTATTGGTCTCGGTTTCAGGCCAGGGAAGCAGAGGTTCAGGCTATTCTGCGTAAGCTGGTGGCAGGCGCGGAGTTAAACGCTCACTCGGCCGGTTTAATTGACCGTTTCTTAACAGCTCACCAGCAGATGGGAGCGAAGTACCGGGAAGGGTATGAAGCATTCGTTGCTGCTGACTATAACCCGCATACCGGCGACACCTTTGTAAGAGGTATCGACCGTGAACCGGCTGAATTGTTGCAACAGGCAACCGACCAGATAGCCCAGGCAACTCGTCAGGCCAAAGAACAGGTAACAGCGCAAACCAGCCAGCGTTTATGGCTAATTATGGGCTTGTCGATTGTATTAAGTGGCCTGTGTATTGTTTATCTGATTACGAATCTGCGTCGCAACATTGTTAAACCTACCCGCGAAATTGCTACCTGTCTGCAAAGAATGGAGCAGAAGGATTACGATTATCGCCTTGAGTATCGCAGTGACCATGAGCTTGGTTTAGTGGCCAGTGCTACCCGTCACTTACAGAACAAACTGCAGGATACGGTGACCATATTGTCTGATGCTCAGCATCAGATTCGTCAGTCCCATGACATTCTGGAAGATGTCAGCAGCGCTATTGCAAAAGGTGCCAGCGATCAGCACACCTCGTCGGACTCACTGGCTCAGGCGAATGATAAGCTCGATGAAATTGTTAAAGGACTGGTCACCATTACCAGTCAGGTGTCTGTGGCATCCGGCCATTCCCAGCAGCAGGTGCAGGAATGCTATAGCACCTTTGATCGCGCCAATAAAGGCTTTGCTGAGCTGGCCAGAACCGTTGCATCGGCCAGTCAGATAGTGAATGAGTTACAGGCCCGCAGTGCCAGTATCCTCACCGTGGTCAATGTGATTAATGAAATTGCCGATCAAACCAATCTATTAGCCCTAAATGCTGCTATCGAGGCGGCGCGGGCTGGTGAACATGGTCGCGGTTTTGCTGTAGTGGCCGACGAAGTGCGGGCACTGGCAGCCAAAACGCAGCAGTCAACCCAGGAAATTAACGCTATTTTAAGTGCCTTTGAAGCTGATGCATCAAAAGCGGTGTCGGCGATGACAAGTGGCCAGCAACATGCTGATGTGAATGCTCAAAGCGCACAACAGGCTCTGGCGCTACTTAATGAGCTGGTGCGTTATATCGATGAAACCCAAAGCGTGGTCGGCGTGCTGGAAGAAGCGGCGAACGATCAAAGCAGCATTCAGCGACAGCTGGATGGGGTAATCGCCAGGGTAATGAGTTCTGCAGAAGATTATAAATCCTTATCACAGAGCAATAATATCTCAGAAGCCATCAACATGATGTCAAAAAATGTGATGTCTGTGGTTTCTGCATTGAGCCGATAACCGCCCAATGCAGTACAATACCAAACTCATGTAACAGAATTTGGTGACGTTGGTATTTTGCAGCATCTGGTTTTCCATCCTATTTACAGTCAGCTTGAGTTGCCGGTCCGGCATCGTTTTCCCATCGAAAAATACCAGGGGATCCATGATGCCCTGTGCGCGAGAGGTATATCAGACGCGGCGTTTATAACACCAACGCCGGTAGCCTGGGAAACACTGACCGCCTGGTATGATGCCAGTTATGTTGATGCATTGATTGGTGGTACATTAGATAGCAAGGCAATGCGCCGCATTGGTTTTCCCTGGTCTGAACAACTGATTAAGCGCAGCCTCACCGCAGTAGGTGGTACCCTTAAAACCGCCGAGTTGGCGTTGCAGCATGGATTGGCGCTTAACCTTACCGGCGGCTATCATCACGCTGGGGCAGACTGGGGATCCGGTTTTTGTTTATTTAATGATTTGTATCTCGCCGCCCGGCAGATGCTCACCAACCCCGGCATAGACTCAGTCCTCATTATTGATTTAGATGTGCACCAGGGGGATGGGACCGCGCTCCTCGCTCAGGATGATACAGCGGTGATCACCTTATCATTGCATGGCGAGAAAAACTTTCCCCAACGTAAGCAGCAGTCAGATATGGATTTCCCTTTACCCAAAGGGATGACGGATGAACCTTATCTGGCCACGCTGGGTGAGGCGCTGAGTGTAGCAGAACGGCTGTATGCTCCCGACGCCGTAATCTATGACGCCGGTGTGGATGTGCATGAAAACGATGATTTAGGGCTGCTAAATATCACTACCGCAGGTGTTTATCAGCGCGACTGTATGGTGTTTGACTGGTGTCGTCGACATAACCTGCCTGTGGCTTGTGTTATTGGCGGCGGCTACCAGCGGGATATCAATGCCTTGGTAGACGTGCATCTGCAGATGTACCGGGCGGCCGGGGTTATTCCATAGCGCTAAAATGCCGCCAGCTGGAATCCCAGACCGATACGGTTCTGGCGGCGATCATAGTCGATCAGGCTATCACCATAGCCATTAAAATACTGCAGTACCACTTCATAACGGGGAGACACCGGGTAACTGACAGACAGCTCCAGGCTACCGCGGTTGTTATCAAACTCGAGGTTATTGCGCAGGCGGGCAAATAAACCAAAGCCGTTAATGCGCGTACCATAGCCAAGTTCAATGCGGCCGTAATAGTGATTAATTCTGGGGTTATCATCGCCCGCCGGATCGTCCGGCGAGGTTTTTTCATCTTCCGGAATGCGATACCAGGTGCGCAGATAATAGATATCGTCAGCATCGCTGAACAAACTGGTCAGCATAATGCGGTTCCAACTGCGCGAGCGGAGCTCACTCTGACCGTTAGACATGTGGTTAAAGCCAAGCTGCAGGGCATTAAAATCGATACCAAGGAGTTTTATATCGGTATTCCACTGATAGAAAATTTCCGGCTCGTAATTGGTTTCCCGGAAGGGCTTGGATACTTCACTGTTATAAAGTTGCCAGAATGAGGTGAGCGTAAAGCCAAAATAAACGCCCTCTACGGAGTCGGGCTGGGTGTATAGAGGCAGCTTTACACTGATTTGAAACTTGGCTTCCTTACTGTCTACGTTATCTTCGGTCAGTCCGGCATTGCCCAGCGCATTGGGATTATCTACATAAGTAAACGGCAGAAAATAGTTGCGCTTGTACTGGGTAATCGCAAAGGCATTATTTAACAGGTTTTTATCGGCTTCGAAGCGTTTTTTAAACAGGCTTGGCCGGGCAATCAGTCCGCTCTGCTGCTCTTGAGTTGCCACGTCGCTTTGTTGCTGGTTATCGTCGCAATAGCCGAATGCTGAGGTTGTCAGCAGTATCAGACCAAGAGCGAAGCGATTAAGGCTCAGCGGTAAAATCAATGGTGAGTCCCTCATGGGCTGCAATCAATTGCAGGGGCGATTCGGCGATGGTGATGTACTGGTTGCAGTGGTCGATGATGTCATCGATATCCTTGTCCGTGCGGCTCGGATCATGACTGTAAAGTGCCAGCCGTTTGGCGTTACATGCCATGGCCAGTTTCACCGCTTCTTCGGCTACCGAATGCCCCCAGCCACTCTTGGCGGGCATGTCAGATAACATGTACTGGGCATCATGGATAATTAAATCTGCGTTTCTGGCAAATTCCACAAAGGTAAGAAAATCGGTTTCTTTTTTATAGGGAGGGTAGAGCTCATTGTCGGTAATGTAGGCCACTTTAAAGCCGTTCTCTGATACCGAATAAGCACTGCCTTTACCCGGATGATTCATGGGCAAACGGGCAATGGTTGCACCGTTGAGCTTCCAACTGTCGATGTTTTCTGGCTGCGGCGTGATAGAAATTTTCGAGCGCAATGCCGAAAAGGGGACCGGAAACACTGAGCCCTGCATTTGTTTAATGATGGCATCATTTTCTGGCAGCGATGTTTGCCCCGGGGTGATATATATTTCACGGTCGGGTTGATAAATGGGAGTGAAAAACGGAAATCCCTGAATATGATCCCAGTGATTGTGGGTCAGCAGAATATGAATAGGGGTTTGCTTTTTAACCAGCTTATCGCCAAGGAGCCGAATACCGGTACCGGCATCGAGGGAAATATCGGTGCCGTCACTCAGCTCGATATGCACGCACGCAGTGTTGCCTCCATAACGCACATACTCTGCGCCCGGTGTTGGTATGGAACCTCTTACACCATAGAAGGTTAACTGCATGCTGACTCCTTAACTAACGGGATCCGCCGGACGGCTTACCCCGTTATACTACAATCCGCCGATAAACGCGGTGACTTCCGATAATTGTAATAAAGATTTCTCACCGCTGCGGCGATTTTTATACTCAACCAGTTGTTCATCAAGGTTGCGTTCGCCAATTACGATACTGTGCGGTATGCCTACCAACTCCATATCTTTAAACATAACGCCCGGACGTTCTTTACGATCGTCAAACAGGACTTCCACGCCCGCGGCGGTCAGCTCTGCATAAAGCGCTTCGGCGGCTTCCATAATACGCTGTGATTTGTGCATATTCATGGGGATCAGAGCTACCTTGAATGGTGCGATTGGATCAGGCCAGATAATCCCATGCTCGTCGTGATTTTGCTCAATTGCCGCAGCAACCACGCGAGATACACCAATACCGTAACAACCCATGCTCAGGATTTCATGTTTACCATTTTCGTTCAGTACGCCACAGCCCATGGCTTCAGAGTATTTGTCTCCGAGCTGGAAGATATGACCGACTTCGATACCGCGCTTAATTTCGATGGTGCCATTACCACATGGAGATGGGTCGCCCGCTTCGATGTTACGCAGGTCGGCAGCGGTTATCTTCGCAGCGTAAGCTTCGTCTTTTAGTGCCGCAGCCACTACGTAATCGGCAAATACCGGTATGTTCACAGTATCCAGGTCGATATCATTGCCAGTGGCGCCAAGCACAGCTGATACGGTTTCATCATTGGCGGTAATCAAAGGTGCGGCAATACCGCTGAGCTTTTCGGCTTTAATATCGTTGAGCGTGTGGCCGGCCGCCAGAATCAGCAGCACCCAGTTGTTGGCATCGGCTTCGCCGTCTTCGTCGGCAGCCTGAACCAGTACATATTGCAAGCCTTCTATGCTGGCACTTTCGACTTGTTGCGTTTGTGCCAACTCCACATTGGCCGCATAGTCTGAGCCGTTAGAGAAAGCGATGTTGTCTTCACCGGACTCTGCCAGTACGTGGAATTCATGAGATACGCTGCCGCCAATAGAGCCTGTATCGGCCATCACCGGACGGTAATCGAGCTGCATGCGTTCAAAAATTTTGCAGTAGGCGCCGTACATGGCGTCGTAAGTATCCTGCAATGATTCCTGGTTGATGTGGAAAGAGTAAGCATCTTTCATGGTGAATTCACGGCCGCGCATAATACCAAAGCGAGGACGTACTTCGTCACGGAACTTGGTTTGAATCTGGTACAGGTTTAACGGCAGCTGTTTATAGCTGCTGATTTCATTACGAACCAGCGCGGTGATCACTTCTTCGTGAGTAGGGCCTAATACGAAGTCGCGTTGGTGACGGTCTTTAATGCGTAGTAACTCCGGACCGTATTCTTCCCAACGGCCAGTCTCCTGCCACAGATCAGCGGGTTGTACTACCGGCATTAACACTTCAATCGCCCCGGCTTTATTCATTTCTTCGCGAACAATATTGGCGACCTTGTTCAGCACCCGCAAACCGGTTGGCAGCCAGGTGTATAGTCCGGCGGCTAGTTTACGAATGAGACCAGCCCGAAGCATAAGCTGATGACTAATTACCTCAGCGTCAGCAGGGGTTTCTTTTTGTGTTGCTAATAAATACTGACTAGTGCGCATTGATGGCATATACCCGTTGGATGATTACAAAACCCGCGTATTCTAGCAGTGTTAGGGGCGCTAAAATAGCCCTAAGAGACCTGTTCCAGTGATGTCACCAGGACTTTGCCGTTTTCTACACGCCACTGTATGTCACGATCGTAAAAAATGACCTGATAAGTCTTCGGATCGTTGTCTTGTGATTGTCGGTAAGCCGGACGAGGATCCTGGCTTAAACACTGGATTATCAGGGCTTGTAAATCACTGTAAGGCTGGGCGTTTAACTGCGCTGCTGCCTGCTCCGTGAAATGTACTTCTCTGGCGGGGAGCGGGTGCTCATCAAGCAAATGCGCCTCGGCATCGGCCACGCTATCGCTGTAGGGCAGGTAAGGTTTGATATCGATTACAGGCGTGCCATCTAGCAAATCAATGCCGCCCACGTTGAGCTGCCACTGGCCATTCAGTTGCTCTGCGCCCAGATTTTTCACCACTGACATACCTATACCATTGGGCCGAAACGTACTGCGAGAGGCAAACACCCCAATACGACTGTTACCGCCCAGCCGAGGCGCGCGGACTGTGGGAGTCCAGCCCTGGTCGAGGTTTTCGTGAAATAAAAATAACAGCCACAGATGTGAATAGGTTTCGATACCACGCAGACAGTTTGCGTCGTTAAAAAGAGGCGATAGGCGCACACTGCCGCAGGCATTCGCCAGGGCGGGTTGGCGGGGAATGGCAAATTTTTGTTTAAATGGTGAGGCGATATGGCCGATGGGAGTTAACCCAAAGGCAGAAGGTTCGGACATAAATTGCAACACTTTTGTAGTTAGACTGAAACAAAGTTCAAACATTTATTCGCTATAGTAGCGCCGCTATCAAATTACTGGTAGTCCCTGGAACACTTTTCAGCCCGCCTTCATGCGGGCTTTTTTTCGCCCGCTGCACAGATAAGTCATCAATTAGCCGATTTTTTACATGATTGAAAATCCCGCGTATGCCAATATATAGCACTAACCACATACCTTGGTCTTTTGCAGTAAATCACAGCAACGCACAAAGGCACTGTTAAACAGTAGATCGTATATAGGATGGCTATGATCTCGGTAAAAAATTTATCTAAATTTTACGACCATTTTAAAGCAGTCGATAACCTCTCTTTCGACATTGCGCCCGGTAATATTGTGGGCTTTCTGGGGCCAAATGGGGCCGGTAAGTCTACCACTATGAAAATGCTGACCGGATTTCTGCCGCCCAGTGAGGGAGAAATTTTTATAAAGGAACGGTCAATCGACAGCGATGCAAAAGCAATTCAGCGGGATATTGGTTACCTGCCAGAAGGCGCCCCGGCGTATGGGGATATGACAGTGTGGCAATTTTTGCACTTCATCGCCGATGTCAGAAGGTTAAAAGGCGCCCATCGTAAAGAGCGTCTGTATGATGTTATTCATCGCGTCGAGCTCGGTGATGTGTTGAACCGACCCATCGACAATCTTTCCAAAGGCTTTAAACGCAGGGTGGGGCTGGCCCAGGCTATTTTGCACGATCCGGATATTCTTATTCTGGATGAGCCTACAGACGGACTCGACCCCAACCAGAAACACCATGTCCGACAGCTCATTGAAGATCTGTCGCGGGAAAAAATTGTGATTATTTCTACCCATATTCTGGAGGAGGTTGCGGCCGTATGTAACCGGGTAATGATTATCGCTGAGGGACAATTACGTTTCGACGATACACCGGAAGTACTCAGACATCGCTCGCGTTACTGTAATGCCGTGAGCCTGCGTCTTAGCTATGCCGCTGATATTTCCGGCCTTGCCGAACTTGACGGCGTAGATGAAATGGAAATAGACCGCAAGACTGGTCTGGTGACCTTATTTCCGGAGCCTGGCAAACATATTTTCCACGCCATTAATGAATATGTCACCCAGCGGCGTTTACCGGTTGATACCCTGACACTGGAGACCGGCCGTCTAGACGAAGTGTTTCGTGATATCACTACGGCGGAGGTGGCCAATGGGTAATATCTTAATTGTCACCAAAAGGGAATTTACGAGCTTTTTTGCCACCCCGGTCGCTTACGTGTTTATTGCTATCTTTTTGATACTATCGGGCATCTTTACTTTCTTTATCGGCAATTTGTACGAACGGGGCCAGGCCGATTTAATCCCGTTTTTTAACTTTCACCCCTGGCTGTATTTATTTCTGGTACCGGCGATAGCCATGCGCAGTTGGGCGGAGGAGCGCAAGTCCGGCTCCATTGAGTTACTTATGACCCTGCCGATCAGTGTGGCTGAAGCCGTACTGGGTAAATTTATCGCGGCCTGGCTGGTACTCGGATTAGCATTAGCGCTAACCTTTCCGCTCTGGCTCAGTGTTGATTTTCTTGGTGAGCCCGACCACGGCATTATCGTGGCCGCTTATATAGGTAGCTGGCTTATGGCCGGTGCTTTTCTGGCTATTAGTACCTGTATGTCGGCCTTCACCCGTAATCAGGTAGTAGCGTTTATTCTGGCAGTGGTAGTGTGCTTCCTGTTTGTAGTGTCGGGGAGCAGCATCGTGTTGGATGCTTTCCAGCCATGGGCCGGAAACCTTATCCTCGATACCGTCGCCAGCTTCAGTTTTCTGAGCCATTTTGAAGCCATGGCCAAGGGTGTACTGGCACTGAATGACGTGGGCTATTTCTTCATTATTATGGTGGTTTGGCTCTATGCCAGCCTGATTGTTATTGAACAGAAAAAGGCGGATTAACTATGCAGAAATTAATCGCTTTTTTAACCCTTCTGTTACTGGCCGTGTTGTGTCTTGGGCTGGTGGTTATTAATAATGAAATGCTGGGTGACTACCGTATCGACCTCACCGAGGATCAGGTGTATTCGCTGTCTGAGGGAAGCCAGCGGGTATTAAATGATATCGATGAACCCATCGTCCTTAATTTTTACTTTTCAGATACTGCGTCGAAGGGCATGACGTCGCTACGTAATTACGCCAACCGGGTGCAAAGTTTACTGGAGGAGTATGAATCCCGGGCAAATGGCAAAATTACCTTAAATGTTATCGACCCTGAGCCTTTTTCAGAAGCTGAAGACCGGGCTAACCAGTTTGGCCTGACCGGAGCAACCCTTGGCCCGGTAGGCGATGCCATTTACTTTGGTCTGGCCGGCACGAATGCGGTCGATAATCAGTTTACGATTAACTTTTTCGATCCGCAGAAAGAACGATTCCTCGAATACGATATCAGCAAACTGATTTATCAGCTTAGTGAACCTGAGCCGGTCCAGCTGACTCTGCTTACCGACATCAACCTGATGGGGGGACAGAATCCGATGAACGGTCAGATGATGCCCGCCATGACGTTTTACAGCCAGTTAAGTCAGTTGTACGACATCACAACCATTGGCAGTGATGCTACACAAATTCCGGAAAATACCGATGTGCTGGTGGTTATTCACCCGCAGAATCTGAGTGAGGCATTGCAGTACTCCATTGATCAGTTCGCCATGCGACAGGGGCGGATCCTGTTATTTGTGGATCCCCACTATGAGTCGGATGCCATGGCTATGATGGGCTCTTTGGAAGCGAACAAGTCTGACTTTAACCTGCTGGAAAGTTGGGGGATCAATGCAGGGCTAGACTCGGTGGTACTTGATGGTCGTCTGGGACTGGATATTCGTACTCCTGAAGGTGCGGTAACCCGCCACCCCGGCATTATCGGGCTGACCGGCGAGCAACTTAATCGCGAGGATGTAATTACGGCCAATCTGGAGCTGGTTAACGGTTCGTCCTTCGCGCCTCTGACGCTGGCTGAAGGCAGTAATTTAACCCTCACTCCACTGGCTTATTCGTCTGCCGATGCGGTGATAGTGGATGGCACTGAATACGCTATGACTCAGGAACCACAAGCCTTGCAGCGCATGCTTGATGGTTCAGAATCCCAGCGTATCACTCTGGCAGCAAGGTTCAGTGGTCCGGCGACATCGGCGTTTACCCAGGCACCGGCAACAGAATCCGCCAGTGAACTTAATATGGCCCATGTGAGCAGAACCGCTAAACTAAACCTGATTGTGTTTAGCGATGCCGACCTGCTGGCGGACCGCTTTTGGGTGCAGCAGGCGAATTTTTTTGGTGAGACTATTTACACGCCATTTGCCAACAATGGTGACGCTATCATCAACGCCAGTGAAAACCTGGCAGGCAGTGATGCACTGATCAGTATTCGCGGTCGGGGCACCTACGCACGGCCGTTTGAACAGGTGCAGGCATTGCAGGTAGCGGCAGAAGCGCGCTTTCGTGAACAGGAAGAGCGTCTGCAAAATCAGCTCCAGCAAACAGAAGAACAGTTAGCCCAGCTGCAAAATGTGCAGACTGAGTCTGGCGCGCTGACGCTGACTCCTGAACAACAGGCTGCCCTGGATACATTTATTGCGCAACGCAACGAAATTCGCCGGGAACTGCGGGAAGTTCGATATCAGCTGGAAAGGGATATCGACCAGTTGGGTAATTATCTCAAGCTGTTAAACATAGCCATCAGCCCTTTATTGCTGGTAACTGTGCTGTGGGGACTGGCGCGTTTGCTGCGTCGCAGAGCAGGGAAGAAAACACTGGAGGCCATCGGATCATGACCCGTGTTGTTATATTATTTTTACTGGTCGTAGTGACTTTGGGTGCCGGCTATTATTTGGTAGTTGAACGCCATCCCGAGCAGACCTCTCAGTCTCATTTACTGTTGGGCGGACTGGCGTCACAAAGTAATTCGCTGACGCAAATATCTATCGAAAATACAGAAGGGCCACTGTTTCAAGCGCGTCGGGAAGGCGAGCAGTGGTTTGCTACCCACCTGGATTCGGTAATGACCTTTCCGGTTGATGTGGAAAAACTGGCTGGTTTCGTCAGTGCTCTGTCCCGGGCGCATATTATTGAGCCGAAAACCGCTAAAGCGTCGCGCTATGCATTGCTTGGCGTAGAGCCTGTTACTCAGCCGGGCGCACAAAGTACCCTGCTGACTATTGCCACGGATACTAAGCAATGGCGCGTATTAATTGGTAATCTGGCGTCCAGTGGCCTGGGCCGTTACGCGCGGGAGCCATCGCAGCAACAGAGTTATCTGATAGACCAAACCCTGTCGTTACCGCTTACGCCTTATGAGTGGTTGTTGCCTGATGTTATTGATGCCGGACTTACCACACTTAAGTCCATCGTTATCGATGATGACCCGGCTTTTACTCTTTATAAAGGCTCCGAGGGCAACTGGCAGCTCAGTGAGAATAAGTTACCACTGGCCTATCCTGGCGTTCTGGCTCACACCCTGAATGACATCGTTAATTTCGAATACGATAGTGTCGCGCCACTGATAAATGAGCCTGCTGCTACCCAATTGCGTCGTACCATCGATATCACCGCCGGAGACGGTAAATTGTTAACCATGATGCTTTATCAGATGGAGGACGACGAAGGCGGTTATTCTTTGTTGCTGGCCGGCGATCTGGTTGCGGCTTCTCTCAGCGAGTGGATGTTCCGGCTGACAGACTTTCAGGCGCGGGGGCTATTAACCCCTAAAGCTGAGTTATTGCAACAGCCGGGCGGTCCTTAACAACCTGCGCTCCGCGTTGTCTTAACGGGGTGCTTTACATGCTTTAAGCTGAGCCCGCAGGGCTGCTTCGCCGAGCGTTTCGGTGGTATCGATGTTGGTTTGCGGGATGGACTCGGGATCCGGGTGGTGCGCGAGCGCCTGCTCCATTTCGGCTTCGCGAATAATGTGGATCACCGGGTGAGGAGCACGATTGGTAAAATGACTGGGCGCATTTTCCGCTTCCCCGGCAAACAGGTAGTCGGGATGAAAGCTGGCCAGCTGGTATTCCCCTTCATAGCCCCAGTGATTCAGAGATTGCTGAGCGACATCTACTAACATAAGGTAGTCATCAAACTGCTGCCAGCCGTCAGACAACACCATCAGGGTTGTGGATGTATGGCTGGTGGTATCCAGATGCAGAAATTCATCGTGCAATGCCTCCAGCACCCGGGCCGTGTCTGATGAGGTGATGTCTACAAAGCGGATGCGTTGCTGGTCTCGCACAAAGCGGGCAAAGGGGCAGAAATTATGGCCAATAACCATATCATTAAGCCAGCGCTGCACATGCTGGCAGGCTGGCGTCTCGGGGTTGTAAGTCATGGTTTTGAATTAAGAATGGAATTTAACGTAGGCTTCCAGCGTGTTTTCAATCAGGCTGGCGACAGTCATGGGTCCAACACCGCCGGGTACCGGAGTAATCCAGCCTGCGCGTTCTACCGCCTTATCAAATTCCACGTCGCCGACCAGTGAACCGGCAGCGGTGCGGTTGATACCTACATCAATGACGATAGCGCCGGGTTTGATCCAGTCGCCCGGTATAAAAGCGGGCTTGCCTACGGCCACTACCACTAAATCGGCGCGGCTGACATGACTTTTTAAATCCTGGGTAAATTTATGGCAGGTAGTGACTGTACAACCGGCCAGCAGCAGCTCCAGCGACATCGGGCGACCAACAATGTTAGAGGCGCCTACAATTACCGCATCTAACCCTTTTACCGGACGCTTAGTGGCTTCAATCATGGTCATGATGCCTTTAGGTGTGCACGGGCGTAAAGCCGGGATGCGCTGGGCCAGGCGGCCGATATTATAAGGGTGAAAACCATCAACGTCTTTGTGGGGGTGGATGCGCTCAAGAATTTGTTCGGCATCGAGTCCTGCAGGCAGCGGTAATTGAACCAGAATGCCGTCGATAGCAGGGTCTTCATTTAATTCATCGACGAGGTCGAGCAACTGTTGTTGTGAAGTATCTGCCGGCAAATCATAAGAACGGGAATTAAAACCCACCTCGTCACAGGCTTTACGTTTATTAGCAACATAAACTTGTGAAGCTGGATCGCTGCCAACCAGCACCACTGCCAAACCGGGCTCCCTTTTGCCTGCTTGCTTTAGTGAATCAACATATAAAGCGACGTCTCGTCGCACTTGTTTGGCAATAAGTTTGCCGTCAATCAAATGGGCGGTCATAGTTACTGGCTGCTTAATGAAGTTATGAATTAAAAACGATAGGCGGATATTTTCCCACAAGTATAGCGGCTAAGGCAAAACAACAAACGTGAATTGTTGGTCAGGAGCGCAAATTTGACTAATTTTAGATCGAGTTGTCGACTTTGTGAGCATACGTTAATTTTAGGGCAAAAAAGTGTTTGACGAGGTAGGGGCAAGCCGGTAGTATGCGCACCCCGTAGCGGTGATGAAGTTCACGCCGATACGCAGGTTCGGTGAGTGGCGCAGCTTGGTAGCGCACTTGTTTTGGGTACAAGGGGTCGCAGGTTCAAATCCTGTCTCACCGACCATTTTTGCAAGCGAAGATTCGCCGAGCGCCCGTAGCTCAGCTGGATAGAGCAACGGCCTTCTAAGCCGTGGGTCGCAGGTTCGAATCCTGCCGGACGCGCCATCGCGAATTCGGCAACTAAGATAGCGAAAAAGAAAATAATAGTTACCATAACACAACTATTATTTGTATAATGCAACACCTCAATGGTGGGCGTAGCTCAGTTGGTAGAGCCCCGGATTGTGATTCCGGTTGTCGTGGGTTCAAGTCCCATCGTCCACCCCATTTTCTCGCGGAAGTGGTGGAATTGGTAGACACGCTGGATTTAGGTTCCAGTGCTTCACGGCGTGAGAGTTCAAGTCTCTCCTTCCGCACCATTTACACCAGTTCTTGGCAACTCAGATTAAAGTCGGTGAGTGGCGCAGCTTGGTAGCGCACTTGTTTTGGGTACAAGGGGTCGCAGGTTCAAATCCTGTCTCACCGACCATCTTTCTAAACTATCCAAGTAAACGTTCTGCGAATAAAGCCGCAGACCCCTTGTCAGGGGGAGCAGTTCAACACATTGTTCCCGACAATGCGCAACAGCGCTTTAGCGCTGGCCCGCAGGACAGGAGTCCGCAGTCCCGACCATCTCTACAATTTTTATTCAACCGATGTTAAAGCATTGGTAGTCCATTGCTTACCTTCGCTTTGCCAACTTTGAGTGCCCGAAAATCACTTGTTTTATCCACCTGTTAAGGGCGAAAACAGAAAGCGCCGATTTGTGCTCGACTCTGATGTTATCAAACTGTATACTACTGCGTCTTTTTAAGGCAGCGCGTAGATTATAGCGCGATGAAACGACCTCTTACCTGAGTTTTAATCACTGATCTCAGTGGCGGGCGAGAGGCTGGAAAATAAAGCGTATTAGGCGCAAAGTTGAGGTAATACAATGCAAGTTTCAGTCGAGACGACTCAGGGTTTAGAACGCCGTCTTACTATTACTGTTCCTGCTGAGTCAGTAGATAACGCCGTTAAATCGCGTTTACAGCAATTAGCGAAAACTCAGCGTATTAACGGTTTCCGTCCAGGTAAAGTACCAGTAAGCGTAATCAAGAAACGTTACGGACAAGCGGTTCGTCAGGAAGTGGCTGGCGACGTTATGCAACAAAACTTCTATCAGGCCATCGTGCAGGAAAAAATCAATCCTGCTGGCATGCCTTCATTTGAACTGACCAAAGATCAGGACGGTGAAGACCTGGAATTTGTTGCCAAGTTTGAAGTCTACCCAGAAGTAGAAGTAAAAGGTGTAGACGAAATTGAAATCGAAAAAACAGTTGTTGAGATCGCCGATGAAGATCTGGACAACATGTTAGAGACTCTGCAGAAGCAGCACGGCGAGTGGAAAGAAGTTAAGCGTAAAGCGCGTAAAGATGACCGCATGGTTATCGACTTCGTAGGCACCATCGACGGCGAGGAGTTTGACGGCGGTAAAGCAGAAGACTTTACGCTGGAACTGGGTAAAGATCGCATGATCCCAGGCTTTGAAAAGCCCCTGGTTGGTGCGAAGAAGGGTGAAGAAGTTATTGTTGACGTAACTTTCCCTGAAGATTACCACGCTGAAGCGCTGAAAGGTAAAGAAGCTCAATTCACCGTTAACGTGAAGAAAGTTGAGGGCCTGACACTGCCTAAGGTAGATGAAGAGTTTGCTAAACTGTTCGGTATCGAAGACGGTGACGTTGAAGCACTTAAAGCAGAAGTACGCAAGAACATGGAGCGTGAATTAGGCCAGACGCTTAAGACACAGCTTAAAGAAGAAGTGATTGCCAAGCTGCTCGAGAAAAACGAACTCGACCTGCCAGCGGCACTGGTTGATCAGGAAGTTAACGCACTGCGTGAACAGGCTAAACAGCGTTTCAGCCAACAGGGCGGTGGTCAAAACCTACCAGACCTGCCAGCTGATCTGTTTAAAGACAATGCACAGCGTCGCGTAAGCATTGGTCTGCTGCTGGGTGAAATCATCAAGCAAAACGACCTGAAAGCTGACCAGGAAAAAGTAGACAGCCTGATCGAAACTATGGCTTCTGCGTATGAAGATCCACAAGAAGTTGTTGATTACTACAAAAATAATCAGGAACTGATGCAACAAATGCAAAATGTTGCACTCGAAGAACAAGCGATCGAGTGGGTTGTTGGTCAGGCTAAAGTCACCGAAGTGAACAAGCCGTTTGACGAGGTTATGAACAAACAGGGGTAATTTTGCACTCCCAGATTGACTTAACCTACACGCAACTGTTTAAATGCTCGGTCTAGTCCGAGCATTTTTATTTCTGTAAGTACTTAAGGTAACCGCATAATGCAAAGCCCGTTAGATCCAATGAATGCACTGGTCCCCATGGTTGTTGAACAAACCGCGAAAGGGGAGCGTTCTTACGATATCTATTCTCGTCTGCTCAAAGAAAACGTCATTTTTCTGGTGGGTCAGGTTGAGGACCACATGGCCAACCTTATCGTGGCACAAATGTTATTCCTGGAAGCTGAGAATCCGGAAAAAGACATTTTCCTTTATATCAATTCTCCTGGTGGTTCTGTTACTGCGGGTATGGCAATTTACGACACCATGAAATTCATTAAACCTGATGTCAGCACCGTATGTGTTGGTCAGGCTGCCAGCATGGGAGCGTTCCTGTTGTCAGGTGGCGCGAAGGGTAAGCGTTACTGTCTGCCGAATGCGAGGGTAATGATTCACCAGCCTTTAGGCGGTTTCCAGGGCCAGGCATCCGATTTTGAAATCCATGCCCGTGAAATCCTGAGCATCAAGGAAAAACTCAACCGATTGATGGCTGAGCATACCGGACAAGACTACGAAACCGTGGCTCGCGACACCGATCGCGACAACTTCTTAAGTGCAAGTGAAGCCAAAGAGTATGGTTTAATAGACCAGGTTTTAACAAACCGAACTGACGCATCCGCCACTAAGTAGTATAGTTATATAAGCCCGGCACTGGTTTTTGTGTTTGCCGGGCAGTCTAGAGGCAAGAATTTATGAGCGATAAACAAGGCAGCGATAGCGATAACAAACTTCTGTATTGCTCGTTTTGTGGCAAAAGCCAGCACGAAGTCAGAAAACTGATTGCAGGACCTTCTGTATTCATTTGTGATGAATGTGTTGAGCTTTGTAATGACATTATTCGCGAAGAAATAAAAGATATTTCACCGAATAAGCAAAATCAAAACGCGTTACCGAAACCACAGGAAATTCACGAACATCTGAATGACTATGTGATCGGTCAGGACCACGCCAAAAAGGTGTTATCGGTCGCAGTATACAACCACTATAAACGTCTGCGTAATGGCGACGTGCATGATGGTGTAGAACTGGGCAAGAGTAACATACTGCTGATTGGCCCGACTGGTAGCGGTAAAACGTTGCTGGCAGAAACCCTGGCGCGATTGCTGGATGTCCCTTTCACTATGGCTGATGCCACCACCCTGACCGAAGCGGGTTATGTGGGTGAGGATGTTGAAAACATCATCCAGAAGCTACTACAGAAATGCGATTACGATGTAGAGAAAGCCCAGCGCGGTATTGTATATATTGATGAAATCGACAAGATTAGCCGTAAGTCTGATAACCCGTCTATCACCCGTGACGTATCGGGAGAAGGTGTGCAACAGGCGCTGCTGAAACTGATCGAAGGAACGGTTGCCTCCGTGCCTCCTCAGGGCGGACGTAAGCATCCACAACAAGAGTTTTTGCAGGTTGATACCTCGAAAATCCTGTTTATCTGTGGCGGTGCTTTTGCTGGTCTGGATAAAGTTATTGAGCAGCGTTCAGCACAAGGCAGCGGTATGGGCTTTGGTGCAGAAGTGAAATCCAAGGAGAATAAACAGGCCGTCTCAGAACTGTTCAAACAGGTTGAGCCGGAAGATTTGGTTAAGTACGGTCTGATCCCTGAGTTTATCGGCCGTTTACCGGTTGTGACCAGTCTTGAAGAGCTCAACGAAGAAGCACTGATTCAGATTCTGAAAGAGCCGAAGAACGCCATTACCAAACAGTATGGTGCTTTGTTCGCCATGGAAGATACCGAACTGGAGTTCCGCGAAGATGCCTTGTTTGCCATTGCCAAAAAAGCGATGCAGCGTAAAACTGGTGCCCGAGGTCTGCGCTCGATAGTGGAAGCGGTACTGCTTGAAACCATGTACGAGCTACCTTCCATGGACAACGTGTCCAAGGTGGTTATCGATGAAACGGTTATCCGCGGTGAATCGAAACCCATCCTGATTTACGATAACGCTGATAAAAAAGCGGCAAGTGAATAAGAAAAATGCAAAAGGCCCTAATTAAAGGGCCTTTTTTGTATCAAAACTCTTTGTTTTTGCGCTATCTTAGATTCAACGTATTGAATAGTCGGCATATCAACGCTGAAAATAGTACAAAACATTATTAGGCTGATTGAACTTTGTCTGCCTATCCCCATATAAAGACTCATTAATAGAAAAAGTTAGAGAAGAAGTATGACGTCAGAGCGAGAAAATCGCATTGAAATTCCTGTACTGGCCTTACGGGACGTGGTTGTGTACCCCCATATGGTCATACCTTTATTTGTTGGACGAGAAAAATCCATTCGTTGCCTGGAAGCGGCCATGGACAGCGACAAACAGATCTTTCTGGTTGCGCAAAAAGATGCAGGGATCGATGAACCCGATACCAATGATATTTATTCTGTAGGCACCATTGCCACCATTTTACAATTGCTTAAGTTACCCGACGGTACGGTAAAAGTACTGGTGGAAGGTAATGTTCGCGGCGAAATCGCAGAATACAACCAAACTGAGCCTTATTTTATCGCGGGCATAAACCGCACTGCCGACGAAGACCTGCCTGAAAGTGAACAGGAAGTGTTGATACGTTCGGCGGTTTCGCAATTCGAAGGCTATGTAAAACTAAACAAAAAGATCCCGCCTGAAGTACTTACTTCATTAAATGGGATCGACGATGCTGCGCGTCTGGCCGACACCATGGCCGCGCACATGCCGCTTAAGCTGGTCGAGAAACAGAAAGTGTTGGAGATGAAAGGCGTTAACGAACGTCTTGAGTACCTTATGGCACTGATGGAAGGCGAGATTGATTTACTCCAGGTTGAAAAGAAAATCCGTACCCGGGTTAAAAAACAAATGGAGAAGTCCCAGCGTGAGTATTATCTCAACGAGCAAATGAAAGCCATTCAGAAAGAACTGGGTGAGCTGGATGATGCGCCTGATGAGTTTGAAGCGCTGAGCAAGAAAATCGAAGAAGCGAAAATGCCTGCTGAGGCTGAAGAAAAAGCCAAAGCCGAGCTGCAAAAGCTGAAAATGATGTCGCCGATGTCAGCAGAAGCAACCGTAGTTCGTAGTTATATCGACTGGCTCACCAGCGTACCATGGCACAAACGTTCAGCCGTGAAAAAGAACCTGGCTAAAGCGGAAGAGATCCTCAACGCTGACCATTACGGTCTGGAAAAAGTTAAAGAACGTATTATCGAATACCTTGCCGTTCAACAACGGGTGCGCAAGCTGAAGGGTCCCATCCTTTGTCTGGTGGGGCCGCCTGGGGTTGGTAAAACCTCGCTCGGTCAGTCCATTGCCAAGGCTACCGGACGTAAGTACGTGCGCATGGCTCTGGGGGGAGTACGTGATGAAGCGGAAATTCGCGGTCACCGTCGCACTTACATTGGCTCATTGCCGGGTAAGCTGATCCAGAAAATGGCCAAGGTAGAAGTAAAGAATCCGCTGTTTCTGCTTGATGAGATCGACAAAATGTCATCAGACATGCGCGGCGACCCGGCATCTGCACTACTAGAAGTGCTCGATCCGGAACAAAACAGCAGCTTCAGCGACCATTACCTGGAAGTGGATTACGACCTGTCAGACGTGATGTTTGTTGCTACGTCAAACAGCATGAATATTCCCGGACCTTTGCTTGACCGCATGGAAGTTATTCGTTTGTCTGGTTACACCGAAGATGAAAAGCTCAATATTGCTACCCGCCATTTAATCGGCAAGCAAATCGAACGTAATGGCCTGAAGAAAAACGAACTCGAGATCGACGACTCAGCGATTATTGGCATGATTCGTTACTACACCCGCGAAGCGGGTGTCCGTTCACTGGAGCGCGAAATCTCCAAGGTTTGTCGTAAAGCTGTAAAAGATATCCTGCTGAACAAAGCCACCAAGAAAGTTGTGGTCACCCAGGACAATCTTAAGGATTACCTTGGCGTGCAGCGTTTTGATTACGGTAAAGCCGACAAGAATAACCAGATTGGCCAGGTCACCGGCCTTGCCTGGACTCAGGTTGGTGGCGACCTGTTAACCATCGAAACCACTTCGGTTCCAGGTAAGGGTAAAATGACCTCAACTGGTTCATTGGGTGATGTAATGCAGGAGTCTATTCACGCCGCCATGACCGTGGTGCGTTCTCGTGCAGAGAAGCTGCGTATTAACGGCGACTTTTACGAGAAGCGGGATATCCACGTGCACGTACCGGAAGGGGCAACACCTAAAGATGGTCCGAGCGCCGGTATTGCTATGTGCACCGCACTGGTATCGTCGTTAACCGGTAACCCGGTGAAATGTGAAGTGGCGATGACTGGTGAAATAACCCTGCGTGGTGAAGTTCTGGCCATTGGCGGCTTAAAAGAAAAGCTTCTGGCGGCTCACCGTGGCGGCATCAAAACCGTTGTGATTCCAAAGGAAAACGAGCGTGATTTGGAAGAAATTCCGGATAACGTAAAACAAGATCTGGACATTCATCCGGTACAATGGATTGACGAAGTTCTGGATATTGCGTTGCAAGAGCCGCTCGAAAGTTTTAAACCGGTTGCACTGGGCGGCGAATAAATCATCAGTAAACACCGCTGAAGCGCGCGCCAATGCTGCTTAGCAGCGGTATTATTGGACCTTTTGGTTAATTTTTATCCATATGGTGTGACAAAAGCCGTTTTTTTTAACTTTAGGGGCTTCAAAGTCCCAAAAGTTGTGTTACCTTAACTGCTGTATTCGCTTGAAGCCTTGTCACTAAAGGGATGGCAGCGATTCAACAATAAGTTAAAAAATTGTAAAGTGAAGCTTGATGTTAATCTTCAAGCTTGCTATAACGTCTGAGCAATGAACTGATTATTGTTTTGCGGACGAGAGCATAATAACAAACGAAGGGGATCTAATTGTGAACAAGTCTCAACTCATCGACAAAATCGCTGCTGGTGCAGATATTTCTAAAGCTGCCGCTGGCCGTGCACTGGATGCTTTCACTGACGCGGTAACTGACGCGCTGAAAGAAGGCGACCAGGTAGCTCTGGTTGGTTTCGGTACTTTCTCTGTAAGAGAGCGCTCTGCACGCAGTGGTCGTAATCCTCAAACTGGTGAGACTATCGAAATTGCTGCGGCTAAAGTACCTTCTTTCAAAGCTGGTAAAGCACTGAAAGACGCTTGTAACTAAGCATTAGATATTTTTTGAAAAGGCGATGGTTTACCATCGCCTTTTTTATTGCTGTAAGCAAAGGAATGCCTGTTCAGCATTCTATCGGGGTTAGTATTAAGCTATAATCCCCGCTTATTTGTTCCGTCGGCCCCCGATTGTAATGCGGGTAGCTACCGGCCGGAAGTGTTGTAATGCAACGGAGTTAAAATCGAGTCATGCTAGAAAGGATCAGAGAAGGTTCTCAAGGCCCATGGGCGATGGCGATTATTGCCCTGATCGTATTGAGTTTTGTATTTGCTGGGGTTAGCAGCTATGTGTCTTCATCAGGCAGCACTGCCGCCGCTGAAGTTAACGGTGAGCCAATCAGCCAGCAGGATGTTGAACGCGCCTATCAGGCACAACGTGCCCGTCTGGAAGCGCAGTTTGGTGAAGGGATCAGCGCCTTATTCAGCGATGAAAACTACCTGCGTGATTTCCGCATGAACGTGCTGGACCGCCTGATTGCCGACACATTAATTGAACAGAAAGCTAAAGAGCTGGGCATGCGGGTGTCAGATAAGCAAATCCGTGATGCTATTACTGCGATGCCTGAGTTTCAGACCGAAGGTAGCTTCGACAATGAACGCTATTTAATGCTGTTGCGTCAAAATGGTTTCCAGCCTGGTGACTTCCGCGATTATATGCGCCAGCAAATGACCCGCGAGCAACTGTCTCGTGCAGTTCAGGCCAGTGATTTCAGCTTGCCCGAAGAAGTGAGCTTAGCGCATCGCTTGCAGGGACAGACGCGTAATGCCGATTATCTGATTGTAGATTCTGCGCCCTTTGCTGCATCAGTTGAACTGAGCGATGAAGAGGTTCAGGCGTTTTATGACGAAAATATCTCGCGCTTTGATACCCAGGAAAAAGTTAACCTGGCCTATGTAACTCTGGCGGTAGAAGACCTGAAAGCTGACGTATCTGTAAGCGAAGAGGAAATCGAGCAGGAATACCAGAACAACATCGCGTTGTATAAAACGACTGAAGAGCGTCGTGTATCGCACATCCTGATCGAGTTCGGTGATGACAAGGATGCGGCTAAAGAAAAAGCCGAATCTCTGTTAGCCGAAGTTGAGCAAGGCGCCGATTTTGCCGAGCTGGCCGAAGCTAATTCTGCTGATACGTTTTCTGCTGAGAATGGCGGTGACCTTGACTTTATCACTTCCGGAATGATGGACCCGTCGTTTGACGATGCCGCTTTTGCTATCAGTAACGTTGGCGAAACCTCTGAGGTTATCGAAACCGAATTTGGTTATCACATTATCAAGCTTACCGATGTGAAGCCGGTAGAAGTCACTCCATTAGCAGAAGTACGCGACGAGATTGAAGCGCAACTGCTTACTGACAAAGCTACCGATGAATTCTTTGCCCTGCAATCAGAAATGGCTAACCTGGCGTTTGAAGTGCCGGATACCCTTGAAGACGTTGCCGGTGCAGTGAATGCTAAAATTAAGGAAACTGGCTTAGTCACTGCTTCAGCGGTACCTGCGGCGCTTAACGTTCCAGCCGTAACCAGCAAAATGTTTGACCCGGACTTTATTGCCGAAGGGCTTAACAGTGATGTTATTGAGCTAAGCAATGACGAAGTAGCAGTCATCCGCGTAGTAGGTCATGAGCCACAGCGTACCCAGGCACTGGATGAAGTCAGAACACAAATTCTCGCGCAATTACGTGCCCGTAAAGCGCAGGAGGCAGCAGCTGAGTGGGCTGACAACGTAGTAGAGCAGGTACAGGCTGGTGAGTCACCTGAACTGACCATTGGTGATGTCACCCTACAATGGCAAAGTAAAGAAGCCATTGCTCGTAACAGCACGGAGCTACCACGTAATTTGGTAGACACCCTTTTTACCCTGAGTACTGAAGAGGGGAACAACCTCGAAGTGGCTAAGCTGGGTTCAGGTGATGTTGGTGTAGTACGCCTGACGGCAGTGAACATGCCCGAAGCGCTGGGTGAAGAAGAACTAGCCAGCCTTAAACAGCAGCTGATGACCAATTACAGCCAGGCTAACTACCAGAGCTTTGTGGATTCATTACGCTCAGCAGCTGATGTAACAGTTAACCTGTAAACGTTACGCTTTGTTCAGATAAACAAAAAGCAGGTCTTAGACCTGCTTTTTTATGTTTAGCCGAAAACCCGGTGTTAGTGAGTGACAAAATACATAAAGGTGAAAAAGACAGCGATGACCGAAGAGATCACCAGAATATACTTAAACCCCTGTTTGCCGTCAGCCACACTGTAATTGTTGGCCGTTAAATACCCAAACCACAGCAAGCTTAGGATAAGAGGGATTAAGACAATAATTTTTAGCATAATGATGTTACCCGCTAAACAAACCTAAAATCGATACGTTAAGTGTTTCCTGATGGACCAATAATATCAAGCACTAATCGAGGATTAACGCATTCAGGTGTGTCGCTTCAGACCGAATGCAAGCCGTAGCCAGCCGGTCGGACGGATGACAAAATAACACAGACCGGCAGTCAGGGTAAAAGCCAGCACCAGTACGCTCAATGATTTGACTGCAATACCAGCTTCCCACTGAACGATATAGTAGGCGAGCACTACTATGACCGTCTGATGTAAAATATAAAACGGATAGATTAACTCATTGGCCTGGCGCAACCAGGCCGGGGAGTGATTCAGGTAATGTCCGGCATAACCGAGCAAAACCAGCATGCCGCTCCAGGAGAGTAACGCCGTTAACGCCCACCAGATTTGCCATCTGACGGAAAGCGAGCCAATAAAGCTGAAATCACCAAGATAGTATATATAGAACACCAGGCTGCTGACTATAAATCCATACAGATTAACTCGACGATGGCGGGCGACAGACTGCCAGATTGCCTGGCGGGACATAAACAACATTCCCGTGATAAAAAATGCCAGATAGAAAACCGACACCGACAGGTTTTCAATCGCCCCGTCCTGTTCGGGATAATAGAGCTTGAAGAAACACCTTACAGATACGAGTACCACGCCAGACAGCATAAGACCAAATGGGCGATGCGACAGCTTTTCAAAGCTCTCTAGCAGCGATTGGCCGGCAGATGTACTCAGTGCCGTTTTTAACAGGATGGCCAGGAGCATAAATATGATCAGGAACTCTATAAACCACAGGTGCTTGTTATCGAATATCAGCAATCGCTGTTGGTAGGCGTCTAGCAGTGAAGCATACTGCTCCGGGGCTTCAAAATAAGCCTGAGGGGGCGTAATAAACATCATTGCCAGCAATAGGGGCAGTAACAGCCGCTTTGACTTACTCAGCAAAAATGCCTTAATGCTGATCCGGTTGAGCAGAATGATGCTGCCGGCACCGGCTATCAAAAACAAGACCGGTAACCGAAGCTGCTCAAAATAAACCATGATATCGTCGAGTAATTTGCTCGACTCGCTATTCGTAATATGCCAGTTATCGCCATTAAACGGCATGAACACGTGGTGCATAAACACCGCGACAATCAGTATCACGCGCAGCCAGTCGAGCTCTGCATAACGTTGGGGGGTCACTTCCATGAATACCGGATCCTGCATATAGAGGTCAAAGGATTGAAACCCCTATGCTATCTAAATTTCGGCTGTTTATTCGTTGGATGTATGTAAGTAATTGTAAATATATATTTATTCTGCTTCCTGGTAGGCTGTGTTTAACCAGCTTATGAGCTCATCGTCAATCTGCTCTGGTGCCGTAATACGCACTCTGAAAGGCGTCATTTTGCCTGGTGGCAGCTTCTCCAGCCTATTGCCTTCACTTAATGAGCGACTGTTTATGCCTATTTCCACCGCGGTTTTGGTGGCTGGGCCAATCATGGCAAACTGTTTACTTCTGCGGTAGCTGATGTACGTTTTCTTGGGAGCGGTTTCAAAAGCACCAAAAGTATTAAGCGCTTCCAGTAACGCTTCATGGATAGGACGCAAGTGCGCTTTGTTACCAGTATAGATGAGGTCCAGTGGCGGCGTATCACTAGCGGGGGGATTTGACGCCTGCTTAGCCATGTGGGCAATTAGGTTGGCGTTGCCATGGCCCAATCCTAAATCGGCCTTGAGCATTTTTACCACATCGGTGTGTTTGGTCAGGCCGCTATTATTCACCAGCATAATTAATTCACTGAGTGATTTACCGGTGGTTTTTTCAATGTTGTGGATCTGTGTTGCCTGAGCCCGCTCCATGCTTGCCATATCATTAAACCCTCTAAGTTGGCTTGAATGGTTACTATAGCAAGGCCGTTGGTTTTTGCGTAATACCAGATATCAGAAGGGCAGGGCCAACGGTTTTGCTAGTAGCATTGGCCCTTAGAAATCCAAGTTAAGCCGTTTTATCGAACTGATGGCACTGAATATAACGTTTGCGTTTCTTCGGTAATAACTGGTCGGTGTCAACCACCACCAGGCCATCCACACAGTCGCAAAAGTCCGGGTCAATGTTAAAGTCCAGAAAGGCTACTCCGTCGTGCTCACAGACTTCGGTATATTGCTTATACAGGGTGGGCACGTTCACCCCCATATTCGCCAGCAGATGTTTAAGCTGGGTGAACTCTTTCTTGTAGTCCTCGCCTTTAAATTCAGTCAGCGTATCGGTGGACAGAGAAAAGGGGATCTTTGCCTCAGCTTCACCAAATCTGGCCGGGAAGTGGGTTGCATAAAACTGCACAATGAGCTGCTTGGCCGGCTGCGGATATTTGTCGCTCAGACTCACCGGGCCAAACAGGTAGCGATAATGTGGGTAGCGGGTTAAGAACGCGCCAATACCGAACCACAGGTAATCAAGACTGCGTTTTCCCCAGTAGCGGGGTTGTACAAAGCTGCGACCAAGCTCCAGGCCCTGCTCAAACAACTGCGGGTTATGCTGTGCGTAATCAAACAGGGTGGCTGAGTATAAACCCGTTGGGTGGTCGGGCTTGCTAAGAATTCGTGCATCACCAAATCGATAAGCGCCAACAATTTCCAAGTCGCTTTCATCCCACAGGATAAGGTGATAATAGTGATTATCGTACTTATCGATATCACGACGGTGCAGAGTGCCTTCACCCACAGCGCGAAAGGCAATTTCACGCAGACGGCCAATTTCGCGCATGATCACCGAACTGCCCTGATGCAGATATAAATAGATATGTTTGCCATCAGAAGTCTCGCCTAAGTGCTCACACTGGCGTATAGCCCGGGAGAGCTCCTTGCGGTCTTCAGGCATGGCAATGGCTGCCTGTGTCGCAAAAATACCCTTACGGTTAGTACCCACACGGTATAAATGACGTTTAAACAGTTTTACCTGATCGGGTAGCGAGATGCTCAGTGACTGGTAGCTGGAAAAGGGGATCAGCTCACCAATGCGCATCGGCAGTGACTTACGCCGCTGTTTGAACATCTCTTTCACCAGCAGCGCTGTAGCCAGTGGCTTATACACCATGGACACACCATAGAATAACGGCGAATTTTTGGCATCAATAAAAATCGGCAGGATAGGGGCTTTGGCTTGCCTTGCGATGCGCAAAAAGCCATTGTGCCAGTGGGTATCGCGTACACCCTGAGGTCTGAGTCTGGAGACTTCGCCGGCAGGAAAAATTAATACCGCGCCGTCGCTGGCCAGGTGCTCATGAATGGCAGCGAGGTGTTCTTTGCGGGTGCTGCCCTGCATATTGTTAACCGGCAGCAGCATATCCCGCAGGGGCTCAATGGCCATTAGCATCTGGTTGGCTACTACCTTTAAATCGCGGCGGATTTCGGAGATCAGCTTGATTAACGCCAGACCATCAATGGAGCCAATCGGGTGATTAGCAATGAGCACCACGCGGCCCTCACAGGGGATGCGTTCCCGTTCGGTGTCCCGCACTGAGGTGCTGACATTAAAGTATTCGAGTACCTGCTCGACAAAATCGATGTCGTGGTAGTGAGGGTAGGTCCGTCCAAAGTCTGCGATATCCCTTTCGTGCAGCAAATGACGCAGTGCAAAGCGCAGGGGTTTGCTTAGCAGGCTGTGCTTGGCGACCTGCGGATAGTACTCATTGAGCAATTCATCAACAGTAAACATATTCAGTACACTTCAGGTTATTTCGCCACACGATAGCAACCGTTTATGACGATATGCTCACAGTTGTATTGCAGTTCCTTTACATATTCGCCGGGCAGTATCAGGCTGCTTTGCCGGTTTTTATAAAGTCTGCCAGTACCGATACGTTACCAGAGTGCTTGAGATATTCGTTAAAGTGAATCAGTGAGAGTTCACCACTATTGTCTTCCACCAGTGCCGAGCAGTTTTCTATCCAGTCGCCATCATTGATGTAATGGATACCATTCACCATTAATGATTCAGGGTGATGAATATGACCACAGATTATTCCATCGAGGCCTCTCTCTGCAGCGTGACGGCAACCCGCCGCGCGGTAGCGTTCGATAGCTTTATTGGCGCCCTTGATGTGTTTTTTAATGTATCCGGCCAATGACCAGTAGTGGTTGTTACGCCAGGCTCTGAAACGGTTATACCAGCGATTAAGAAATAACAGTAAGTCGTATCCTTTATCGCCTATCCAGGCGTGGAATTTGCCCAGTGTGACATCTGCATCAAACTGATCGCCGTGTAATACCAGATAACGCTTCCCATTGGCTGTGGTATGCACCAGTTCACGCTCAATAGCAATGTCACCAAAGGCCATGCCTGAGTATTTTTGAATGGGGGCATCGTGGTTGCCCGGTAAATACACCACGCGGGTGCCACTATTACTCATTTGCATGAGTTTGTGCATGACCTGATTGTGAGTATCCGGCCACCGAAACTGCTTTTCCATTTGCCACATATCAACGATGTCGCCCACCAGATATAAGGTGTCCACCGAAATGCTATGTAAAAACTCAAGCAGGAATTCTGCCTTACAGTCTTTATTACCAAGATGAATATCGGATAACCATACAGCTTTATAGTGGAGTTTTGCCATCACATTTTCCCGGCCAATCGCAACTGGTAAAGTGATTTGCACTTTACTGATGTGGCTTGACAGTTAGGTGACGGAGCTTTGACTATTCGATGACGAGTTGTTGAAGGTTAAATGACAGGCATAAAAAAAGCGCCGAAGGCGCTTTTTTAAACTAAACGTCAGTGGGTGATTAGCCCAGCGCTTTAATTTGCGCAGCCAGACGGCTCTTATGACGTGCAGCTTTGTTCTTGTGAATCAAACCTTTAGAAGCCATTCTGTCAAGAATTGGAGTTGCAGCAGACAGTGCAGCCTGGGCACCTTCTTTATCACCAGAGGCGATAGCCGCTACTACTTTTTTAATACTTGTACGAGTCATGGAGCGACGGCTGGCATTATGCTGGCGACGCTTTTCGGCTTGAATTGCACGTTTCTTAGCAGACTTAATGTTAGCCAAGGTGTAACTCCCAAAAAAATTCATGTCAAAAACGAGGGTGCGGATTGTGCCTAGCTATCGGCTAATTGTCAAACAATTTATCGCAGCTAAATGTAACTTTCTTCCGCATGGCGCGTAGTATACCTGAGTATGGCCCCCGTGCTCCAGTAAATATTCGCTGACATTGGTCGTTGACGCAGGTCAATAGCTTATCTGCACAACCGGCGATAATGGTCTACAGTAATCGGAGTAAACCGAGAGTAGAACGGTAAGTCTCTGAAATGATAACTAATAAATAACAGGAGTAGGTGAATGTTAACCGTTGCCGATATTATGACCTGCCCGGTAATGCAATTGCATGAAGGGAATACCTTACACGATGCCCACTATATCACCCGCCATCGCGGCATTCGTCATTTACCCGTGGTAAACAAAGATACGCAAAAAATAATTGGTGTGGTCACGCAAAAAAGCCTGATAGCCAAAGTGATGAGTCTGATGGTGCTATACGGAAATGAGGCACTTGAGCAGCATGAGAAGCAGACCAATATCATGGAAGTAGCAGTGTGTGATTTTGATACCGTGAAAGCCGAGGAAACTATCCAGGAGGTCGCGCCATTCTTTTTGCGCAATAAACACGGCTGTTTACCCGTGGTGGACGACGAAAGCCATGTCATCGGTATCGTTACCTCAACCGATTTCGTTAACCTGTCGATGATGCTGATTGACAAACTGGAGCGATTAGAAAGCTAAATATCTCTGTAATCCCCAATTATTCATTGATTTCATTGTGGTTACTTAAGGTACAATAACGGCACAAAAGTCGATTGGGGTGTCAGCAGGGCACCGAAAGGGAAGTGTGTGTCGAAGAAATTAATTAAGTCAGGTCTGATTGTCAGTACGATGACACTTCTTTCCCGGGTGTTGGGGTTAGTCCGGGATGTTGTGATTGCCCGCCTGATGGGTGCAGACGCTGCTGCTGATGTATTCTTTTTCGCCAATAAGATCCCTAATTTCCTGCGTCGCCTCTTCGCAGAAGGGGCATTTGCCCAGGCCTTTATCCCGGTACTTACCGAGGTCCACGCCGAACAGGATGAACAAAAGCTCAAACAGTTTGTCGCCCATGTATCGGGTACTCTTGGTGCAATTGTATTTGTGACTGCGCTGATTGGCGTGATCATTTCACCGATGATTACCGCCATGTTTGGAGCCGGCTGGTTTATTGATTATCTTAATGACAAACCTGACGGCGCAAAATTTGAGCTGGCCAGCGCTATGCTCAAAATCACCTTCCCGTACATTGCGTTTATATCACTAACTGGCTTATCCGGCGCAATTTTAAATACTATCAATAAGTTTGCCGTGGCGGCCTTTACGCCGGTATTGCTGAACATATGTATTATCGCCTGCGCTTATTTACTTGCCCCAACCATGAGTGAGCCGGCTTTTGCTCTAGCGTGGGGAGTGTTTGTTGGTGGTATTGTGCAGTTGGGTTTTCAGCTACCATTTTTGTTTCGCGCCGGTTTATTGGTAAAACCTAAATGGGGATGGCGCGACCCGGGCGTGGTAAAAGTCAGAACGCTGATGATCCCGGCCTTGTTTGGAGTGTCGGTCGGGCAGATTAATCTGCTGCTTGATACGTTTATTGCCAGCTTTCTGGTCACCGGGTCGATAAGCTGGCTGTACTATTCCGACCGTTTATTAGAGTTTCCGTTGGGATTATTTGGCATTGCCATTGCTACCGTTATATTACCTACGCTGTCGCGCAATCATGTGGGAAAAGACGAACTGGGGTTTTCCGGCAACATGGACTGGGCGGTGCGCATGGTGAGCTTACTGGGGATCCCGGCAGCGGCGGGCCTTGGATTTCTGGCAGAGCCAATACTCTCGGTAATATTTCAGCGTGGTGCCTTTACGGCCGAAACCGCGCGCATGGCCTCATACAGTTTAATGGCTTATGCATTTGGCCTGCTTAGCTTTATGTTGGTTAAGGTGCTGGCTCCGGGTTATTACTCGCGTCAGGATACTAAAACACCGGTTAAGATTGGGATTTGGTGTATGGCCGCCAACATGTTGTTTAACCTTATTTTTGCTATCCCTTATGGTTATGTTGGCCTGGCGATAGCCACCAGTTTGTCTGCCACGCTAAATGCGGCTTTGTTGTATATCGGTTTAAGCCGGCAAAAAGTGTATGTTGTGAGCCGCCTCACTCTGGGCTTTGTGGCTCGTGTGATGTTTTCCACCTGCGCCATGGTAGCCGCCATTTTGTGGATGCAGCAGGGCGTCGACTTTACCGGCCTGGCCTTGCGCGACAAAATCGAGTCTCTTACGTTAACCATTTTGCTGGCCGTTGCCGTGTTTGGCGGCTGCCTGTTTAGTTTTGGTATTCGCGTGCGTCATTTCAAATCCAAGGCCTTTTAGCGATTGGTATTGCTGGCCGGGTAGTTTATAATCGCCGGCTTTGTAGCATATTCATCTCAACAAAAGGTTGCTGTAAAACGTGGAGCTAATCCGGGGCCTTAACAATTTAAAAGATCATCATCACGGCTGTGTACTGACCATCGGAAAGTTTGATGGTGTTCATCTGGGACATCAGGCGGTGCTGGCTAATGTTATCGAACAAGCCCGCAGGCTATCTCTGCCTGCCACTGTGATGGTGTTTGAACCGCATCCGGAAGAAGTCTTTACGCCGGATAAGGCGCCTGCCCGAATCAGCCCGCTGGCCGAAAAATATCAGCTACTTAAAGCGCAGGGGGTAGACCGCCTGCTATGCGTACGTTTCAATGCACAATTTGCTGCTCAGTCGCCGGATGAGTTTATCGAACACCTGCTGGTTGACAAGCTGGGGGTGAAATTTCTGGTGGTCGGCGATGATTTTCGCTTTGGTAAAGGCCGTCAGGGTGACTTTGCCCGACTGGAACAGGCCGGACAGCAATTCGGCTTTGAGGTGGTGAGCACCCAAAGCTATCGCATGGAAGACTGCCGGATAAGCTCTACTGCCGTACGCGAAGCATTGGCCGAGGGGAATTTTAGTCTGGCTCACACTATGCTCGGCCGTTCGTTTTTTATCTCCGGTCGGGTGATTCACGGCGAGAAAAAAGGGCGCACGATAGGGTTTCCTACCGCCAATGTGTTGCTTAACCGTTGTCAGACACCCATTACCGGCGTGTTTGCAGTAAAGCTGAATATCAACGGTACGCTCTATACGGGGGTGGCCAATATAGGCTCAAGACCTACGGTAAACGGCCAGCGCAAGCAACTGGAAGTACATATTTTTGACTTTGCCGGCTCCATTTATGGTCAGCATATTACGGTAGTTCCGGTGGCCAAAATCAGAGATGAACAGCGCTTCAGCAGTCTTGAAGCACTTCGCGAGCAAATAGCCCTCGATGTTGCCAAAGCTAAACAAATTTTAACGAATAACGACGACCTGGTGCAGGTCTGAACCCGGGATAACTCCCGATAACGTGGACGGATAGAACAATAGCTATGAGTGATTACAAAGCCACATTGAATTTGCCGGAAACCGCCTTCCCAATGCGTGGGAACCTGGCGCAACGCGAACCGCAAATGTTGAAAAGCTGGGAAAAAGACGGCTTGTATCAGCAGATTCGCCAGGCCAAAGCCGGTAAAGCGCCTTTTGTGTTGCATGACGGCCCTCCTTACGCCAACGGAAACATTCACATTGGCCATGCCGTTAACAAAATCCTCAAAGATATTATTGTTAAGTCCAAAACCTTAGCTGATTTTGATGCGCCTTATGTTCCTGGCTGGGATTGTCACGGCCTGCCTATCGAACTGATGGTAGAAAAGAAAGTCGGCAAGCCAGGTAAAAAGGTCACTGCAGCCGAGTTTCGTCAGAAATGCCGGGATTATGCGCAAAAGCAAATCGACGGCCAGATGACAGATTTTAAACGCCTGGGTATTCTGGGGGAGTGGGCGAAGCCCTACAAAACCATGGATTTTGATTCTGAGGCGAATATTGTTCGCGCGCTGGGCAAAATCATCGACGCCGGCCACCTGGAAAAGGGCTTTAAGCCGGTTCACTGGTGTACCGACTGTGGTTCTGCGTTAGCCGAAGCCGAAGTTGAATACAAAGACAAAATGTCACCGGCCATCGACGTTAAATTCCCGCTGGCAGATGTTGATACGTTAGCCTCAGCTTTTGGTCTTAGCAGCGACGAGCTGACCGAGCATAAAGCCGGCGTAGTGATCTGGACTACCACACCCTGGACCTTACCAGCCAACCTGGCGGTAAGTTTACATCCGGAGTTAGAATATTCACTGGTTGAATTTGGCGATGATGCTCAGTGGCTGATGCTGGCGACTGATCTGGTAGAAAGCTGTATGCAGCGCTACGGCGTTGAAGATTACAAAATCGTGGCGACCTGTTTAGGTCAGGCTCTGGATAAAGCTAAATTACAGCATCCGTTCCTCGATAAAACATCGTTAATCGTACTGGGTGATCACGTCACTACCGATGCGGGTACCGGTTGTGTACATACCGCGCCAGCTCACGGTGTGGACGACTTTAACGTCTGTAAGCACTACGACATCGAAGTGTATAACCCGGTAGGTAACAACGGGGTTTATCTGGAAAACACGCCACTGTTTGCCGGTATGCACGTATTTAAAGCCAATCAGCCAATTATCGATACCCTGGCGGAAAGTGGCAACCTGGTGCTGAATGTTAACTTCGAGCACAGCTACCCTCATTGCTGGCGCCATAAAACGCCGATCATCTTCCGTGCTACGCCACAGTGGTTCATCAGTATGGATAAACTGGGCCTGCGCCAGCAGTCACTGGAACAAATCCGCAGCACTGAGTGGATCCCGGAGTGGGGTGAAAACCGCATTACCAAGATGGTAGAAGGTCGTCCTGACTGGTGTATTTCACGTCAGCGTACCTGGGGTGTGCCGATTCCTTTGTATATCCACAAAGTCAGCGGCGAGTTACACCCGGAAACGGGCAGCCTGATTGAAAAAGTGGCAGCAGAGATTGAAAAAACCGGCATTCAGGCCTGGTGGGATATCGATGATGCTGCACTGTTAGGCAGTGATGCCGACCAGTACGATAAAGTTACCGATACACTGGACGTCTGGTTTGACTCTGGTGTTACCCACTTCTTCGTGGTTGACTGCCGTGACGATATCCCGGCTAAAGCCGATTTATATCTGGAAGGGTCCGATCAGCATCGCGGCTGGTTTATGTCGTCACTGATGACCTCTACCGCGATGCACGGTCATGCGCCGTACCGTCAGGTACTTACCCACGGCTTTACGGTTGACGCTCAGGGCAAGAAAATGTCCAAGTCGCTGGGTAACGTGGTAGCGCCGCAGGAAGTCACCAACAAGCTGGGCGCCGATATTCTGCGCCTGTGGGTAGCTTCAACAGACTACCGCGGTGAAATTGCGGTATCTGATGAAATCCTTAAGCGTGCGGCCGACAACTATCGTCGTCTGCGTAATACCGCCCGTTTCTTACTGGCTAACCTCACTGGATTTAACCCAGAGACCGATGCGGTACCGGAATCCGAGATGGTTGCGTTGGATCGCTGGGTCGTGTCACGGGCCAAGCAATTACAGGCCGAAATCATCGCCGATTATGAAAAATACGACATGCTGCTGGTCTCGCAGAAATTGTCGCACTTCTGCTCTATTGAACTGGGCAGTTTCTATCTGGATATCATCAAGGACCGCCAGTACACCGCCAAAGCCGACAGCGTTGCACGTCGTTCATGTCAGACTGCGCTGTATCACATTGTTGAGGCGCTGGTGCGCTGGATGGCGCCAATCACCAGCTTTACGGCGCAGGAAATCTGGCAGGAACTGCCAGGCGACCGAGCGAAATTTGTGTTCACCGAAACCTGGTATCAGGGCTTCAATGACTTCGGTCAGGATGACACCTTTAATGACGCTTACTGGAAACAGGTAATGGTGGTTAAAGACGCGGTAAACCAGGCGCTGGAACAGGCACGTAAAGCGCAGCTGCTGGGCGGCTCACTGGAAGCCTCTGTTACCCTGTATGCCGACCATACGCTTAAGGGCCAGCTGGAACAACTGGCCGATGAACTGCGCTTTGTATTGCTTACTTCTGGTGTGCAGGTAGCGGCACTGGCCGATAAACCAGCGGATGCTGCCGCTACCGAACTGGAAGGGCTGTTTGTAACCGTAGCGAAAAGCAGTGGTGACAAATGCGTGCGTTGCTGGCACGTACGCGACGATGTGGGCGCTCACAGCGAACACCCAGAGCTTTGCGGCCGCTGCGTAACTAACGTGGATGGTGACGGAGAAACGCGCCACTATGCCTAAGTTTATTAGCGAAAGCGGCCTGCGCTTTTTATGGATAAGCGTGATCACGGTCGTGCTGGATTTATGGAGTAAGTACGCCGTGATGGACAGCATGGCATTGTATGAGTCAGTCCAGCTGGCGCCGTTTTTCAACTTCACTTATGTGCATAACTACGGCGCTGCGTTTAGCTTTTTGCATGACTCAGGCGGCTGGCAGCGCTGGTTTTTCACTGCCATTGCCGTAGCCGTTTGTAGTGTGATCCTGTGGTGGCTAAAGCAAACGCCAAAACAACAAAAGCTGCTGCCGGTAGCCTTTAGTTTTATTCTGGGCGGCGCACTGGGTAACGTGTACGACCGGATTGTGCACGGTTATGTCATCGATTTTCTGGATTTCTACGTAAATGACTGGCACTGGCCGGCATTTAACCTGGCTGACAGTGCTATTTTTATTGGCGCTGCCCTGCTTATCTGGGACATGCTAACCAGTAAAGAAGATAACACATCAACCAGTAGCGCTAACTAACCTGAACGTAGAGAGAGTGACCGTGAGCGAAACATCAAAAGTGATTGGCGATAAAAGCCAGGTCATCATGCATTTTGACCTTAAACTGGCCGACGGTTCAGCCGCCGACAGTACCCGTGTAAATAAAAAGCCAGCCAAGCTGGTGATGGGCGATGGCAGCTTAACGCCTAACTTTGAAGCCTGTTTACTGGGGCTGTCAGCTGGTGATAAAAAATCCTTTGAGCTGGCACCCGAAGACGCCTTTGGTCAGCCTAACCCGGACAACGTCCATCATATGGATAAAAGTCGATTTGCCGCCGACATGACCCTTGAAGAGGGTATGATCATGGCCTTTGCCCAACCCGATAGCAGTGAAGTGCCGGGGATCATTCGCAGCATCGCCGGTACCTCCGTTACCGTGGATTTTAATCATCCGCTGGCTGGACAAACCGTGATCTTTGATGTTGAAATCATCGATGTTATCAACGCTTAGACTTGAGTAAGGGCGTACCATGCAAATTCATTTAGCTAATCCCCGTGGTTTTTGTGCCGGTGTAGACCGTGCAATTACCATTGTTGAACGGGCGCTGGAAATTTTTCAGCCACCTATTTATGTTCGCCACGAAGTGGTGCATAACAAGTTTGTGGTCGATGGGCTGAAAGAGCGCGGCGCTATTTTTGTGGATGAGCTGGATGAAGTACCAGACGATAACATCGTGATTTTTTCTGCCCACGGCGTCTCGCAGGCCGTGCGCAAAGAAGCCGAACGTCGTGGTCTGAAAGTATTTGACGCCACTTGTCCGCTGGTTACCAAGGTTCACCTTGAAGTCACCCGCGCCAGCCGTCGCGGCACTGAATGTATTTTGATTGGCCACGCCGGGCATCCGGAAGTTGAAGGCACCATGGGGCAGTATGATAATCCCGAAGGCGGCATCTACCTGGTGGAGTCCAGTGACGATGTTCAAACGCTGGAAGTGAAAAACCCCAATGCACTTTATTACTGTAGTCAGACGACCTTGTCGGTAGATGACACAGCCGAAGTCATCGATGCCTTGCGTGAACGTTTCCCGGCCATCGAAGGGCCGCGTAAAGACGATATTTGTTACGCCACGCAAAACCGCCAGGATGCCGTACGCGAGCTTGCCCAGGATTGCCAGGTGTTGCTGGTGGTGGGCGCGCAAAACAGCTCTAACTCAAATCGTCTGCGCGAGCTGGCCGGCAAAATGGGTGCACAGGCACACCTGATAGCTGATGAAAACTGTATTCAGCGTGAATGGCTCGATGGCGTTGAGCATATCGGTGTTACCGCTGGTGCGTCAGCGCCTGAGATACTGGTTAAACGGGTCATCCAGCGTTTACTCGACTGGGGAGCTGTAAAAGCCAGTGAACGAAGCGGTCGTGAAGAAAGTATTGAGTTTGCCGTGCCCAAAGAACTTCGGGTTAAACAGGTAAGCTAAAACAATTCCCCGTCTTATGCTCGCAGCAGCTTATTGTCTGCGAGCAATTTCCCCTAAAAGTCGTGTTACCAGCAATTCGCTGGTGTGCGATTCATTGATTCGTCGAGTGTCAGGGTTGTGCAACCTGTATCATTAGTCTGACTTCCTTTCGCCGTGGCGGTAAGTGTAAACGTGGTGGCGCTAACGTTACTTACACTAAACGTATAAAAATCCGATGCCGGAATTCCGATATCCGCTGCGCCACCGTAGGTAATATTTTGCAGCCTGTAGTTCTCCTGGCTCATATGCATTTGCATCAGTGCTGTCTGAGCATCCCCCCGTCTGGATTCCCTTACCTGCCCCTGATACGCCGGCACAGCAATCGCAGCCAGAATCCCCATTATTACAACGGCGATCATCAGCTCTATTAGTGTAAAACCTTTCACATTTAATGTTGCTTGCATCGTGCTCATATACCCATTAATTGAATCAAATACCCTGCGACATACCTTTCAGGTCTAAAATAACATAAGTCAGAAGGCGCTGAGTTCGGATTGTTATGCTATTAGTGTACTCAATAATCTGAAAAGTAACGTTATAAATTTCATTAAAAGGTATGTTATGTATTCACCCAGGTATCAACAAGGGGTGTCACTGATAGAAGTGTTAATCGTTGTCGCCATTATAAGTGTAGTACTAACGGTAACGGCGCCTTCCGTTGTTTCTGTACAAAAGCAAATGGCGGTAAAAGGGGCTGTTGAGAATACTTATTTCCTTTTGCAACTGGCGAAAAGCAGTGCCATCAGACAAAGTTCAGATATGCTGGTTGATGCCAACGTCACTACCACGAGTTGGTGCGTTGGGTTAACCGATACAGCCAATTGTGATTGTGCGGTGGTGAATAGCTGTACGGTCGACGGCCGGGAGCAGGTCGTCAGATCAGCAGACTTTAAACAAATCGTGATGCAGAATCTTACATTCGATGCCAATAACCAGGTGGTGTTTGATGGCGTGCGCGGCATGGCTGTGCAAGGAGCTGCTTCGGTGGAGTTTAGCGACGAAGCTAACCATAGCGTCAGAATGAATATTGCCGCCACCGGGCGTGTATCGATGTGTAATGTGAAAGGTGATATTGGGAGTTACCCTGCGTGTTAAACGGCAAGCGACAGTCAGGCTATACCTTAATTGAAATCATGATTGCTATGGTGCTGGCCATTGGCTCGCTGGCGGCGGTGTCTTCGCTGGTGGGATACGGTATTGGCGTTAACGGCAATCTAATTAACAGTGCACGACTGAATGAAGAGCTGGGTAATGTTTACTCTCTGGTGCTCAGTGATTTAAGACGAACCGGCTATTCTGGCAGTACTGTAGCCATGGTAACCGATCCAGAAGCTAACCCGTCGCCATTTAACAGTTCTATTTCGGTGAGTGAATTTCCGGGAGAAGCCGCAAACAGCTGTATTGTGTTCGCCTATGACAGCAACGATAACGGCGTACTGGATAACGCTGCACCGGATGAAAATTTTGGTTACCGCCTGCGCGACGGCACGGTTGAGATCAGGCGCAATGGCGCAGCGTGTATTGACACGGGCTGGGAGGATCTCACCGACAGCGATGTGATTGATGTAACGAATTTAAGCTTTACGGTTAATCAGGTGGTGGATAATGGTATTACCACCACATCAATCACGGTTGTGCTCAATGGCGAACTGGCAAGCAATGACAACTTTTCCCGGGAGTACCGAACGGTAGTGGTAGTGAGAAATTATGATAGCTAAACGTCCTCAACCGCACAAACAACGCGGCGCCGTTATTCTTACTGCGGTTATCCTGCTGCTTACGCTTGCTACGCTGGTAACACTCTATACCGGCCGGGTTAAATCCTTCGAAAATCAAATTACACTGAATACGCAAAACCGCGCACTTGCCTTTAATATAGCTGAAGCTGGCCTGATGAAAGCGTTGGGTGTTCTAAGCGAGAATCCACGCTGGGATGGCGCTCAGTTTACAGAAAACTTACCAGGGCTGGGCAGCTATACCGTCGGGGGCGCTTGGCAGGTGATTACCCGTGAGTCCACCACCATGCGTTTAATTACCCTGCAATCAAACGGCACCTCACCAGATGGTTTGTCTACCGTTGCAGTGCAGGAGCAGGCGCTACTTTATTCGGTTATCGCTAATCCGCCGGATGTTCCACTGATTGTTGCCGGTGGTCTGGATGTGGGGGGCAACTTTGAAGTGGTGGCCAACCCTAATGGGGGCGGCGAAGGGGTGCCTTTGTCTATCTGGACCGATCTGGATGTGGATATGACGAACGGAAGCGGTACCACTTGTGGCTTGCAGGAATTCACCGATGGTAATTGCAGTAGCGATCCCTATTCTGAAAAAGGTTTCCAGGATCTCGATATCCTCGATAATGATCCCGACTTTCCGGATGACCTGCTGGAATATATTTTTAACGTACCAGAGACCGAATGGGCCTCGTTACGTGCTGATGCTGAGCAGCTGTTAAACAGTTGTGCAACGCTGGGAGCAGCATCGATGGGTCTGATATGGGTAGATGGTACCTGTCATATTAACGCTGGTACCGTAGTGGGTAGCGCAGCGGACCCGGTGATCTTAATTGTTACCGATGGCGATCTGACCATGAACGGTGGCGCCCAGATCAATGGTATGGTGTTCTCGTTTCGTAAGCCCACCACGATGGCCGATTTTGAAATCAATATGATTGGTGGTGCCCGGGTTAATGGCGTGGTGGCATCTAATCACCCTGTTGGTCATGCCAATGGTACGTATAATTCGGTTTATGACACGGATGTGCTGGACCAGTTACAACAACATGACGCCTTTCAGCGCGTCGCCAGGGTCCCCGGCAGTTGGCGGGACTTTTAGGAGGTCGTATGCATACGCGTGGTTTTTCTCTTATTGAAGTAATGATCGCATCACTGATTATCATGCTGGGCGTGACAGGGTTTGTAACCCTGCAATCAGTCTATATGCGCAGCGATGCAGATACCAACTTGCGCCAGGTGGCTCTGCAACTGGCTCAGGAGAAATTTGACGATCTCCGCCAGTTCGAAGTTGTGGAAACCACCGCAGGGGTAAGCGCCTATAATGACATTGCCAACAATGCCGGCGGCGCCATCGCGTCGGGGCCAGTGGATGTCACGATTGGCTCCGACGGTAAATCTTACCAGTTTGTTCGCAGCTGGACGGTGGCCGATCAGTATTTTGTCGATACCTCAGGCGATGGCGTGGAAGATACCTGGATGGACGCGGCGACACTTGGCGCGTTGGGTTTGGGAGTGCCCGTTACACCCGCACAAAAACAGGTGACAGTGACGGTGGGCTGGGCAGATATTGACGGCAATAATCTGACTGTTGCTATGGATGGTAACTTTGCGCCGGTCACCGCCGGGCGCAGTTTTCAGGCTTCCAATGAAACCGATAACGCCAAAACTCAGCCGGAGGTAGCCTATACTCCGGGGCTGGCACCAGACGTAATTTCTTACGATCTGGGTAACAATGAGAGTATAGAGACCAGTAAACCGGTACCGGATATTTCCAACAAGGGCGACAATAATGTGGTGCAGTTTGAAACCATCCGCTATGAAAGTGGTGCGCAAATCAGCGAGAAGCTTGAGCAGGAAGACTTTTTAACGGTTAACTGTAGTTGCAAACTGGCAGGCACCGGTACCGGTTACACGCCAGCAATGACAGTGCTTGACGGCGATGAAATGGTAGTACAACCCGGCCGTCAGGAAACTAAAACCGTGGGGGTGGTGGCTAACAGTCAACAGCCCGCGTTGTGCGATGTATGTTGTCGTGATCATCATGACACAGCAGCGATGGTAAGCAACGAAGAATATTATCGTACAGAAGGCGGGTTGCCCCATGGCCATTATCAAAACCTTGGTGGCGGCAGTTTTGCGCTGGCGTCCGGTGTGGGCGACCCATATACAGAAGCCTGTCGTTTTAAACGTATAGACGGTTTTTACGAGCTTTACCCCGACTGGCAACTTATCGACATTATTGAATTTGAAACGACTTATTTAAATACTACCACGGCTTTAGATGGGTACCGGACTTATACTGAAGGTGTGATTGCCAGTAAAATTACCGGTAGCCAGCCACCGGCCAAACCCAATGATCGTGACATTCTCGTGCCACCTGGCGGGTATCAGTTGATTGCCCGCGGGATATACCTTGATCGTATGACCAGCTCACATCTGGCGGCGGTGAAAACCAAGCTCGCTGCTAACGATCCGGAATGGAAAGCCATCGTTCCCTTCTATGATGTAAACCTGACACTATTGTCTAACTGGCAGTCAGCCAATAATACGGTTGCAACGGTGACAAATGAACCTATTCAGACCGTTATTGACCCGGTCAACAATTACTATGGCACTTACAGTCGTGGCCGCGCTGAAGCCCTTATAGACGGTGTTACCAAAACGCAGGTGGCCGCTTATGCCAATAATGCGGGCATTACCGGCACAGCGCCCGTATCGCCGTTCGAATACTATAACTCAATAGCCGATAACACCCTTGAAATCGAGGTGGACAGTAAATCCGGAACGCAAAAATTCTTTGGCCTGATAGGCGATATCAGTTGCCTTATTACACAAGCCGGCGTCACCAAGAGTTGCGAGACTAATAATACTAATAAAGCGGAATATGTGGATTTAAGTAGTCTGGTGGTGTTTATTACTCCGAGTCAGTTTACCTGTCCGATTACCATCCCGAAAGGTAGATCAACGCCGTTTTTCAGCTGTACCAACGTATCTGAAAACTGGACCGGGACTATTCAGTTCCAACTGTCTAAACCGGGGTATGGTGTAAGCATCAAGATTCAGCAGCCCGATGGGTCTATAGCTAACACCGATACGATCAGACTGACAACGGGATTAAATTCGACTTCGAACAGAGACTACAACCTGATCATCGAGTTATTTGAATAACAGCGGCCTCGCTCAGCACATCTTGTATGGATGGATTGGCTGGGTGAGGGCACAGATCCTCACCCGGCCGGTGTTGCTGACAATCACTTTGTAGGACTCAAGAGTATTAGAGAGTGTCAAAGCGCCGGCATAGCCCTGAGCAAGACCGCGGGGCGCAGCAAAGCGTGACTGATTATTGTGGGTAAAGGTAGAGCCAGACAATAAAGCAAAACGATACTGCTGATAGGAAATGACCTTTTCCACGCCTTCAACCGTGCAGCTGTTTACGACCTGGCAGTCACAGTCAGGCTGATCGGTAATGCCCATACACCACTGATTGCCGGTAACCATATCCACCACTACTGTTTGCTGGCGGGTAACCGCGAGGCTGCGTGCCCCCTGCATCTGAAAATAAACCGACTGAATAGCCCCTTTTAATTCAACATTTTTAATCATATTGCCAAAGCCAACTAGCCCCTGACTGGCAATAATGGCGATGATTGCAACCACTATCAGCAATTGCGTAAGTGAAAAACCACGAACCTTTACCCTCATTGTTCAATCCTTTACATTACCGGTCTGAAAAATCAGTGTAGCGGGTGAGTCACTCTGCATAAGCTGGCCATAAGCAGGTAATTTAAAAGATTTTTGTTGCGTTTCGTCGAAGGTTATTCTCTCCCATACCTAATACACCGCGCAGCTAACCATAAACATCAGAAATACGCTTCTCACTTGGGTAACATGGAGTATTAAGCAGGAGGCATGAATGAGTAAGGCGCAGCGAACGCATTACAGTCTGGGCAAGGAAACCGGAGTCGGCATGGTCGAAATTCTGGTTAGTCTGTTTGTGCTCACCATCGGCTTGCTGGGCGTGGCATCCCTGCAGTTTACCGGCACTTTTAACAACGTACAGGCTGCCAGTCGCAGCCAGGCTGAACTGGTTGCCCGTTATGTCTCTGAACAGATGGTCAGTGCAGCACAACCCGCTCAGGCCGACGATGGCTGGGAAGTGGATGATGCCTTCTTTAATACCGATTTTTTCAATTTTGAAACCCTAACCTGTAACGATAGTAACCTTTATCAGTGTTACTGCCTGACTTTACCGGCCACTGTTCCAAACTGCAGAACCGGTAACTGTTCCAGCGCAGAAATCGCCGAATTCAGTGGCTGGGAAGCCAGTTGTCAGGCTGTTGGCAGTAACCCGAACATGCGTATCAGTGTTAATTGTAACGACCGCGACAACGGTGATGCCAAGGCGTGTTCAAGTGGCTCGCTTGTAACCATTGCTGTGAGCTGGCCGCTCAAAGCCGACAGCCAGACCAATATTGCTAATGACAACCGTTGTGCCATTGGCGCTGATGCCAATCGAGCCTGCGTGGTAAAAGAGGTCACGCTGTGAAATCCCAGTCTGGTTTTTCATTGATCGAGCTGATGATTAGCCTGGTGCTGGGGCTAATCATTCTGACCGGTGTCATCCAGGTGTTTGTCAGCACCCGCGCCACCAACTCGCTTAATCAGGCAATCGCCGAAGTTCAGGAATATGGCCGGTATATAACACTACGCTTGCAGGACGAGCTGCGTGAGGTCGGGCGCTACGATCTCACTACCGCTAATATTGATAACTCCACCGATCTGGTACTTGAGTCCAGTTTTGTATTGCGTCAACCGGTAGCCCTTGCCAATGACTACGCGGCTGCGGCAACACTGGGCAGTATCGAGGCAACCGGCACCGCCAGCGACGAGCTGGTGGTCAATTTGCTCGCCGAGCAGGACTGTACCGGCAATCCCTTCGGTACTACTGCGCCTCAGCAGTTGCATATCGTCAATCACTATTATGTAGAAAATGAACAGCTTAAATGTATGGGATATAACGGTCGCTATTTACGCGGCGTCAGTGGTAACCCGACACCGAGTAGCGAAGTTGTATTACTCGACGGTGTAGAAAGCCTGCAAGTGGAATATGGCTTGTCTGGTGATGTAAACGACAACGATGGCAGGGTGGTGACTTACGTGGATGCCAGCGGACTCAGCAATGCCCGTCTGGCCAACCAACAGGTAGTGTCTATTCGTTTGGCGCTGTTGCTTAAAAGCGCGCCTGCCAATCTACAAACCATCGCCAATGACCAGGTCAGGCTGTTGTCTGAAGCGCCGGTAACGCTGGATAAACAGCATTACTATCAGGTATTCACGGTATCTGTAGCACTGCGCAATAGCCTCAATTACGTTGGGAGTGCCGTATTATGAAGAACTCACAACAGGGTATGGTGTTGGTGTTTGCACTTATTATTCTGCTGTGTGTCACCTTATTAGGGGTGGCCGCAGTGAGCAGCAGTTTGTCGCAGTCTAAAATGGCCAGTGCCGTGCAGGCTCAGGGCTTAACGTTTGATGCCGCCGAAGCGGCAATTGCCGGTGTGGTATTTGAAGCCGAAGACCAGATTATTCTCGCCGACGTGAACCTGGACGACCCGCTCACGGCCGCCCGTCAGGGCGTAGAATTTAATCCGCTGACTGATACGCTGGAGTGCGTTAATAATACCGACTGGATCAATCGACAGTTAACCAGTGCTGGCCTGAAAAAAGGTCAGCAAAACACGGCTGCCGGCAACTTTCATAACCAGCCAAATGTAGCCAGCTGGTCACGCACGGCGTTTGTCAGAGAAAAACCTTGTCGCGGCTCAAGTAACGTCATTGGTAGCGGTGGACTGCGCTGTCACGTTTTTGTGGTGCGTGGTTGCGGACAAATTGAAGGCAAGCGAACCATCACGGCAAATTCACTTACCGTAGCCGTCTTTGGTCCTTCATCGGAGGCACAATGATGAAACGATTTTCCCCGGCCTGGCTGTTAAGCATTTTTCTGTGTGTCGTTGCGCAACATGCCAGTGGCGATGACCTGGATATTTTTATCGGTACGTCAAACGCTGCGCAGACCTATAATCCTAATGTACTGTTTATTATGGATACCTCCGGCAGTATGGGCAGTAAGGACGGTGGAACTGAGTCGCGCATGTTACGCGTGCAAAATGCCCTGAAGGATGCCCTGGCGTCGGCCACTAATATTAATGCGGGGTTGATGCGCTTTTCGGATCACGGTGGCCCTATTCTTTACCCCACCACGGATATCGACAGAACCATAGATGCGCAATTAAGCAGTTCAACCAATGCATCGGACAATGACGGCTACGAAATGGCCTCATCGGTTTATACCGGCACAGATGAAGTGGTGATCAGCTTTTCTACCACCCCGGTAACCTCAGCATTTCGTTTTGCCGATTTAAATATACCGCGAGGGGCAACAATTACTTCTGCCTACCTCAAGTTTACTTCAGCCCAGTACAATATCGCCAGCACCAATATCACCATTGCCGGAGAGCTGGTGGGTAACAGCTCTGCGCTGTCTGGCGCCGCCGGTTCAATTAGCAGTAAAACACAAACCAGCGCTGTGGTTGACTGGAGTTCTGACAATGATTTTCCGTCTGACGGTGATGAAGTCAGTTCGCCGGATATTGCCCCGGTTATCCAGGAAATCATTAATCAGAGCAGTTGGTGTGGCAACAATGCCCTGACAGTACTGGTCAATGGTGAAGGGACCAGTACTGCCAGCAACCGCCGCGTGATGGCCTATGACGATGGCACCGGTACCGCGCCGCAACTGGTTATTTCCTATGACCAGACCAACGCCACCGGCTGTGTTGCCGGCAGTGCGCAATACCAGATAGCTGACTCCTACGATAACGTTGAGGAAGCCACCAACGGTTGGGAGTCCACCGGCCGCGAACTGACTTTCCGGGACAGTTCTAATAACTATATAGGTTTACGTTTTACCGACGTGAATATTCCTCAGGGGGCAACGTTAACCAACGCTTACCTGGAGTTTACCGCCTATGATACGGACACCAGAAACGGTGCCACCATGCTTATCAGAGGGATCGACAGGGATGACATTGGCAATTTCAGAAATCACGGTCGCAATGACCTTCGGGACATCGGTAAAACCGCAGGCGTGACCTGGAGTATCCCTGACTTCAGGCGCAACAGGACTTATCAGACCGGTGACCTGAGTAATATTATTAACGCGATCGTTGGCCGCAGTGGCTGGCAGGCGGGCAATGCCCTGGGGTTTGTATTAAGTGACTTTGATGAGTTACGGGGCGCTTATTCCTACAGTGGTAAACCTTCCCGGGCTCCGCGGCTCTTCATTGAATTTAACGGCAATGCTACGGCTGGCAACAGCTTATCGGTCAGGGATTTGCTGATTAGTCAGGTTGATGATCTGTCGGCCAACGGCTTAACGCCCATTGTTGATACCCTTTATGAAGCCGCATTGTATTATGGCGGCCGGCAGGTGGACTATGGCCTAACCCGCGGTAACTCCTCGGTGTCCTCCAGTGTACGTCGAAGCACGCGGGTCAGTCACCGCGATGCCTATAGCGGTGCTGATTCGGTGTTACCCTACGGCTGCGATCCAAGCTATCTGAGCGATTATGACTGTATCAATGAGTACATACCGAGCGGCGCACAGTACATTAGCCCGGTTACCGATCTGCAGTGCCAGACCAATAACCACATTGTGCTGCTCTCAGATGGCGAAGCTAACAATAATCACAGTGCGGCAAAAGTGCAGGCGTTACTTAACAGTACGTGTCAGAACGCAGGTTCAGGTGAATACTGTGGGCTCGACTTAGTGGCTAACATAAGTAAAGCCGCTACCTCGGTAATTGGCCCTAAGGTGACAACCCATACCATCGGCTTTGCGGCCAACAATAACGCTAATAATTTCCTGTATCGACTGGCATTGCAAAGCGGTGGCGGTTTTTATACGGCGAATAACTCAACCGATTTGCTGAATGCCTTTGAGACCATATTAAGAGCCGTTAAAGATGTGAATGCGACATTCGTTTCTCCCGGGGTAGCGGTAAACCAGCTTAACCGCCTGACTCACCAGGACGAACTTTATTACGCACTGTTTAAACCGGCCGAAGGTACCCTGTGGCCGGGTAACCTGAAAAAGTATCGCATTTCCGGCGATACCGTGTACGACCAGAACGGGCTGGCCGCGATTGACTCCAATACCGGTTTCTTCGCCGACAGTTCGCACAGTTACTGGTCGCTGTTTCAGGACGGTGCGGATGTTCGGGAAGGCGGTGCTGCATCGCTGTTACCGCTATCCCGCAATGTTTACTTTTTTGATGGTCCGGGCGGTATTGTTTCAAGTGCCAATCAGGTACATGAAAATAACAGTGCGATTACTACTGCCACCATGGATACTGATGGTGAAGCCGATCCACAGGGACTGCGGGAGATCCTGCTTAAGTGGACACGGGGCGTCGACATTAAAGACTACGATGGTGATGGCAACATTACGGAATCCCGTTTGCAAATGGGCGATCCCATTCACTCTCAACCGGTGATCGTCAATTACGGTGTTGATGATTCGGTGATATTTATTGCTACCAATCACGGTTTCCTGCATGCCTTTGATGCAGAAACCGGTACCGAATATTACTCGGTGACGCCTAGATCCCTGCTGTCCAATATCAAGGATTTCTATCAGGATAACTCCAGCTATCGTCATATTTACGGGCTGGATGGCCATATGGTGTTACGTGAATTCAACAATAAAAAGTACCTGTATGTGGGCATGCGTCGTGGTGGCCGGGATTATTACGTATTTGATATCACCAGCAAAACCTCACCTTCTCTGGTCTTTAAAATTGAGGGGGGCAGCACCGGGCTGGAAAAACTGGGGCAAACCTGGTCACGCCCCATTATTACCAAAATGAAAATGGGCGGAACAACTTATAATGTAATGATTGTGGGTGGCGGCTATGATGAAACGCAGGACACTAATCAGGTTAAAACGGCGGATGCGGTAGGCAATGCGGTGATGATATTTAACGCCGACACCGGCGCTTTGTTGTGGCAGGCATCAAACACCGGCGCTGACCTTAATTTATCTGACATGCAGTATTCGATTCCGGGTCATATCGCGGCTATCGATCGTGACAGTGATGGCCTGGTGGATCACCTTTATGCCACCGATATGGGCGGTCAGGTGTTCCGCTTCGATGTTTATAACGGTAAGTCCGGCAGCGATTTTATTAAAGGCCAGCGGATTGCTGATTTAGCCGGCACGGGGAATGCGGATAACCGCCATTTTTATTATGGTGTTGACGTGGCTGAAGTGGCTCTGGGCAGCAGCAATTTTTACGCGGTTGTGGTTGGCAGTGGTTGGCGAGCAAACCCCCTTGATGAAATAGTGAATGACCGCTTTTATATGATTAAGGACACAGGCGTATTTTTGCCTGATACCAATGGCGATTTTACTTTCCCTCCAACCATTACCGAAGACGACTTATATGATGCCACCAGCCATCATCTGACCAATAGCAATGACTCGACCCGGGCGCTGGCCATTACTGAATATGAAAGTAAACAGGGCTGGTATCTTAAAATGCAGACTGCTGGGGAGAAAATTCTCTCTTCCCCCGTGATTGTTAACTATAAGGTATTTTTTACCAGTTACGTGCCCGCGGCGAGCAGCACCAGTGCCTGTGCGCCGCCGGCCGGTAACAGCCGCGCTTACCTGGTGAATCTGGTTGACGGCAACGCGGTGGGCGATCTCAACGGCGATGATGAGCTTGACCAAAATGATCGCTTTGCAACGTTGACCCAAACCGGTATTGCCCCTGATACTAAGATCCTTATTGAAGATGCAACCAATCCAACCATCTGTTTGGGCACGGAGTGTGTATCGGCGGTTGTGCCGGTGGATGAAGATGGCAACGAAGAGGCCTGTGTGTCAGATTTCGAATGCCTGAGTCAGAATATATTTGGTCGCTACCAACGTGTCATGCGCGGTAGCTGGTCAACCGAAGTGGAGCAATAAACGTTATGACCAAGCCCTCAGGGTTTACTTTAATTGAAGTTATGATCGCAGTGGTCATCGTTGGCATTATCGCCGCTATTGGTTATCCGTCGTACCAGTCAATGTTGGTCAGTACTAACCGCAGCACTGCCCAGGCTGATCTGATGGGTTTTGCCTCGGCAATGGAGCGCCACTATGCTACCACGTTCAGTTATGCCGGCGCCGCCGCTGGCGGTAGTGATACCGGAGCGCCCGCGGTGTTTGCAGCGCATTCGCCGTCCACAGAGCCGGCTGGTAAGAAAAAATACACCCTGACTATTCATGCGGTCAGTGCTGATGGCAGCAGCTATGAGCTGCGAGCGGTGCCGGTGAGTGGCAGCCCTCAGGCGGGGGATGGTACTTTGTATTACTTTAGTGACGGGCGAAAAGCCTGGGATCAGAACAGTGATGGAAGTGTTGGCGGCAGCGAATACTGCTGGTCCTGCTAAGCGGATTTAACTGCAGGTTAATGCCGCGCCGGTGTGGTTTTCATTAATGCCGTCGTCATCTGAATCCTGAGCGATGGCAATTTTACCGTAGCCATTGATAATCAGGCCAACCGCCTTATCGGCTTTACTGGTGTCATCGCAAATCGTGAACGTTGTGGTGACATTAGCGCCGCCTCTGACGTCAAACACAAGTGCTTTGGACGGCGCGTCAATCTTAACGCTGGCATGCAGCTTTTCGGTGGAGCTCAGCAGGGTTTCGTTTGAGCTCCGTTTACCGTCGCCGTCCACGTCATAAAAAGCCATGCTTGGGTAAGTCCAGTTGCTGAGACAGTTCGTATAATCCTGTGAAGGACATACCACTACTTCGGTTTGTTCTTCCATGGCTTTAAAGCGGGCGAGGCGGGTCAGTGCGCTTAGTTCGTTAATTTCTTTAGTCAGTATAGAATGGTTAATGAACCCGCGGGCGCCAGGCACAACCACGCCGGCAATGATACTTAGCACCGCAACGGTTATCATAAGTTCGATCAGCGTGTAGCCTGAGTGGCGCATAGAAAACATCTTCATACTGTTGATTCTGCGGGTAGTTTATCGTACAACCAGGTAAATTGTTTATGAAAATAAACACCTTGTTATTGGTAAACCGACTAACTGTCTGCAACGTTTCGGTTGGCTGAACTGATTGTGTGTAATGCCTGCATGACAACATGGCGCCTTTTAACGTAGACTGTATACAAGTTATAGAGAACTCTGGATTATCTAATGGATAAACAAGCGGTTATTGAGGAAATGAAAGTACTGCCAACAATTGATGTGGCGTACGAAGTTACCCGACGGGTAGGGTTTATAAAACAACAGCTCAAGCAATCGGGTATGAATGCTCTGGTGCTTGGCATCAGTGGCGGAATCGACTCCTGTACGCTGGGGCGATTGGCTCAGCTGGCTATTGATGAGCTCAATCAGGAGCATCATGAAAAGTACCAGTTTGTAGCGGTACGTTTGCCCTATAATGTTCAGGCTGACGAAGAAGATGCCCAGGCGTCGATCGATTTTATTCAGCCTACTCAGGCTATTGCAGTGAACGTGCAGCCCGGAGCCGATGCTATCCACCAGGAAACCTGTTCGGCATTGACCGCGGCGGGTTTGTTACCAGCCGATGAGAGCAAGCAGGACTTTGTCAAAGGTAACGTTAAAGCCCGTACCCGAATGGTTATTCAGTATGAAATTGCCGGTATGGTTGATGGCCTGGTGCTGGGTACAGACCATTCTGCTGAAAATATTACCGGGTTTTATACCAAGTATGGTGATGGAGCCTGTGATCTAGCTCCGCTGTTTGGCTTAAGTAAACGGCAGGTTCGTCAGGTCGCTGAGCATCTGGGCGCACCAGCAAAAATTATTCATAAGGCACCAACCGCAGACCTCGAAACCTTATCGCCACAGAAAGCCGATGAACAGGCATTAGGGCTGACTTATGACCAGATCGATGATTTTCTCGAAAATAAACCGGTTGCAGCGGAAGTATCTGAAAAGTTACTGTATATTTATAAACGTACACAACATAAACGTGTACCCATTCCTACTATTTACGATGAGTAAACGACGATGAAAAAAATTGAAGCAATCGTTAAGCCGTTTAAACTCGATGACGTTAGAGAAGCGCTTGCCGATGTAGGTATTGCCGGCATGACGGTAACCGAAGTAAAAGGCTTTGGGCGTCAGAAAGGCCATACCGAGCTGTACCGGGGAGCAGAATACCAGGTCGACTTTTTACCAAAAGTGAAAATCGAAATCGTACTAGATGATGAGCGGGTAGAGCTGGCCGTTGAAACTATTCTGAAGTCGGCTAAAACCGGCAAAATTGGTGACGGTAAAATCTTTATCTATTCTGTGGAAGAGGCGATTCGTATTCGTACCTCTGAGCAGGGCGACGAAGCGATTTAATCGCTACGCCTTTATTTATCAACAAAAAAGGAGTGCTTTGCACTCCTTTTTGCTTAAACCCTTTCAGGTTGGCTCCGGGCGAAGCCTAGTGATTGCAACCGCCTTTGCCGTGAACATGGCCGTGGGCCAGTTCATCTTCTGTGGGCTCACGAACATCCAGAACTTCCACTTCAAAAGACAGGGCGACACCTGCCAGCGGATGGTTACCATCGATAATCACTTCGTCATCGGTTTTCTCTATCACAATAACCGACTGCTCACCGGCATCGGTGGTAGCGCGAAACTGCATACCAGGCTCTACTTCCATTCCATCAAACATTGAAGCCGGAACTGCCTGCACCAGGTGATCAAGACGTTCACCATAAGCTTTTTCCGGAGCAACGGTAACATCAAACTTTTCACCGGCGGCTTTACCCTGCAGGGCCTCTTCGAGACCACTAATTAAAAAGCGACTGCCAAGCAGTGCGGATAATGGTTCTCCACCGGTGGATGAATCAAGCTCGGTACCATCTTCGGTGCTTACGGTGTAGTGCAGGGTTACTACACTGTTTTGCGAAATCTGCATAATCTCTGCCTTTTCGGAGGTTGTAAAAATAAAAATATACGCCGTGCGCCTTATTTAGAGCGTATACGGCAAGTCACAATGAATCAACTCCAATGCCGGATTAGTTGACAGTCTGAAGCTATCCTCGGTGGTGGTATCATTATTAACAACGGCCAGGAGCCAGGTTTCCTCACCCAGTACCGCCGCGCGCAGGATGGTGCCGCCTGAGCGCCAGTGCTCGCCAGCCTGTTTTTCCAGTTTGGCGGTGGCAATCTCATCACAGGCCTCGGGCAACTTAAATATCATTGCTGCCCGCTTGTTCCTGCCCAGGTAACGGGTTCGGGCAACCACTTCCTGACCCATATAGCAGCCTTTGTTAAAGTCGATAGCATCCAACGCCTGCAGGTTCATCATCTGCGGAACGTACTGATTAATCTGTTCTTCGCTGATCAGTGCGGGAATACCGCTGGCAATGTCTAGTGCGGTGGCTGCTGTTTCCTCAAATAGCGGTAAATCAGCATCGCTGACCGTTTGAGCGAATGCCGGCGAAGCGTCTTTCTTCAGGGCAAGCAGAACAGTATCAGCAGGATAATCTAAAGCAATACAGAAACCTGAATCAGATTCGACCATGGCCATCGGACTTTCAGGCAACGCAGCAAAATGGCCTTCCAGTAACGCGGTGGCTTGCTTACCCTTTAGCAGGTAAAAATCAAAATTTTCTGTTTCGGAGGCGATGTCAATCTTTGAAAATACGCCATACTTTTTGAGCTGCTCTGCCGAAGCGCCCACTGCGGTGCTGCCTGCAATCAGATAAAGGGCGGAAGCGCCATTGGCCACCAGACTCACACTCCAGCTCTTGCCTTTAAAATCACAGTGTGCGCTGCGGCGCACGGTTGCGTCAGCCATCTTATTGATATCGATGGTTAACTGACTGTGCAAAAAGGTTTTGGCATCATCGCCACTGACACTCACACAGGCCATCGACGGCAAAGCCACAACTAAATGATCGGGAAAAGCATCCAGCTTAGGAGGGAGTCGGGAGTATGATTGCATAGTGATATTTACGCCTGATGATTTATCTAACCTGCTGGTGTATATGAGGGGTATCAGAGAGAAGATCAAGGGGGAAATTATTAGTTGTTCTTTGGGCAGACTAGCCTCCTGCACAAAAGCGGCTGATAGTCTCTGAAATGCACGCACAGACTGGGTCGCATGGAATTGTATAAGTAAACCAACGCGGGATAGTGGCGCCTTCAGGCCAGTATCAACCTGTATCTAACCGTGATATATTTGCCGCCATGACTATTTTACACAATCAACCGGTTATGTTTACTGCAAAACGTTATGCACGATTGAAATGGGCCTGCCGCCGCGGCATGCTGGAGCTGGACGTACTGTTACTGCCATTTGTTGAAGAAGCGTTTAACGATCTGTCTGAACAGGATAAGGAAACGTTTGAAAGGTTGCTGACCTGTGACGATCCGGATTTGTTCGCCTGGATTATGGGCCACCAGACCTGTCAGGATCCTGAGCTGGCCAGGATGGTCGATACGATTGTCAGCCGGGTCAAAGTATAGCGTTTTTCTGCAACCGCCCCTGCGCCAGCCTGTTTATCGAATGATGCTGGCCAGTGTGGCAGTCGCGATTATTCTGGTGCTAGCGCCGACGCTGTGGTGGGCATTACTAACCGGATGTATCAGCTTGTGCCTGGCAATGTTGTGGCCGCTGAATTTTGAATCTCACCCACAGACCTGGATTGTAGATGAGGCCGGCGCTGGGTATTCGGTCACTACCGGTCGTCAGGATAACGCTGGTAGCTGGCAAATCAGCCCGCGCTCAAAGCTGCTTCCCGGTGCAATGTATCTGGTGCGTTATTTTCAGCAGTCGCAACGGTTTGAAACCTGCTGGCTTTTCCCCTGGCAGGTTCGGGATAAAGATTACCGCCGACTCGCCAGGATTGTGTTTAGGCAAGGACAACTCTGAATGTTAGGACTTTATTTGCAGGCTGGTTTTAAAAAAGCCGCTGATATTACGCCGTCATCACTGGAAGGCCTGCAGCGCGCGCCGGTGTTATGGCAGACCTTCTTACCCAGCGCACGTCACTATAAAAAATACTGTAAGTTAGTTGGCTGGGAAAACCCTGACCAGATGCACCCGTTTTACTGGCAGGTGCGAGGACTTTCATTGCAACTACGTTTGCTGGCCCACGGCAAAAGCCCTTTCAAATTACTGGGACTGGTACATTTACAGAACCGCGTGGACGAGTATGCTGAATGCCGCACCGATATTCCCTGTGAGCTGGTGGCCCGGTTTGGCACCGTTTTCCAGCATCGCCGTGGATTGGCCGTAGAAGTCACCGTTACCGGCAACCAGCGCGGTCAGCGGGTATACAGTGCAACCGGCACATACCTGATGCAAACCCCACTGAAGCCTGGCCCGTTACCCGCCTACGAGAGTGATATTGCTGCGCCTGGTGAAACCTCACCAAAGGCTGCTGAGTTAACATTCAATGCTTCAATGGTGCGCCGCTATGCGAGCGTATCTGGCGATGTGAATCCGATTCATTTGAGTACGCTGACGGCCAGGTTATTTGGCTTTAAACGAGCGATTGTGCATGGTATGTACAGTGGAGCACAGGCCATTTCCGTGCTGGATAAGCAGGCAGAGCTGAATGGCAAAGCAGTGCGGTTAGCGTTTAAACGGCCGCTGTTTGTGCCTGCCAAAGCCGTGTTGTTCAGCGAACAAGGCGACGAGACTAGCCATTTTTCGCTGGTCTCTGGCGACCGCGAGCAGGCGGAGACTTACTTCACCGGCCAGGTTGGCTGACACCGCCACCTGCAGCGTTTAGTGCTCGAAGCTGGTTAAATCACCCGGTTGCGGTGAGCTATTAGATGGCATGGGCGTTAAAATGGATGGCGTTGCATTCTCGGCCCGTTCGGGATAATCCTGATTGTAATGCAGTCCGCGACTTTCCCGACGCTGCATGGCGCAGCGCACTATAAGCTCAGCCACAGTCACCAGATTACGAAGCTCCAGTAAGTTATTGCTGACCCGGAAGTTCGAGTAATAATCGCTGATTTCCTGTTCCAGCAGCTTAATCCGGCGAATTGCCCTCTCCAGCCGTTTGGTCGTGCGCACGATGCCCACGTAGTCCCACATAAACAGCCGTAGCTCATGCCAGTTATGCTGAATAATAACCTCTTCGTCAGAGTCGTTGACCTTACTTTCATCCCAGGGGAGGATTGGCTCTTCAGGCGGCGTTTCATCCAGTCGGGAAAGAATATGCTCAGCCGCTGAACGGGCAAAAACGATACATTCCAGCAGTGAATTAGACGCCATCCGATTGGCACCGTGTAAGCCGGTGTACGCGACTTCGCCAACCGCATAGACGTTATCCAGATCGGTACGCGCATTTAAATCGGTCATCACGCCGCCGCAACTATAATGAGCTGCCGGAACTACCGGAATGGCTTCGCGGGTGATATCTATGCCCAGCGAGCGGCATTTGCGATAAATATTCGGGAAGTGCTTCACGATGAAGTCGGCGGGTTTATGACTAATGTCCAGATACATACAGTCAGCGCCCAGTCGTTTCATCTCATAGTCGATGGCTCGGGCAACAATATCCCGCGGAGCAAGATCTTTACGCTCGTCGAACTTCTCCATAAACGGCGTGCCGTCGGCGTGAACCAGTCGGGCCCCTTCGCCACGTAGTGCTTCGGTAATCAGGAAGTTGCGCGCCTGCGGGTGGAATAAACAGGTCGGGTGGAACTGATTAAATTCCATGTTGGCGACCCGGCAACCTGCCCGCCACGCCATGGCAATTCCATCACCGCTGGCAATATCCGGATTCGAGGTGTACTGGTAAACCTTGCTGGCACCACCGGTGGCCAGGGTAATAAACCGGCTGCGGATCACTTCAACCTGTTCCCGCTTGCGGTTCCACACGTACACGCCTTTGCAGCGGTCTGGGTTTTCCTGACTTTTAATCATATCGATAGCGTTGTAGCGCTCAAAAATATGAATGTTGGGGTGCTGGGATACCGCTTCGTTGAGGGTGATTTGCAGCGCTTCGCCAGTGGCATCGGCGGCATGCAGAATGCGACGGAAGCTATGTCCGCCCTCACGGGTGAGGTGATAGCGGTTTTCGCCGTTATCGGCCTGTTCCTGATCAAAGGGCACGCCATGTTCGATTAACCATTCCATAGCGCTTTTGGCATTTTGCGCGGTAAACCGCACAACGTCTTCATCGCAAAGGTAGGCGCCAGCCTCCAGGGTATCCTGAACATGGGACTCAATGGAATCGCGCTCGTCAAACACCGCTGCAATACCGCCCTGAGCGTAACGGGTCGAGCCTTCGTTACAATCGCTCTTACTAAGCAGGATAATGCGGCAGTAATTGGCCAGTGATAAGGCCAGGCTCATGCCTGCCGCGCCAGAACCGATAATTAAAACATCACAACTGTGCTCAACGTTAGCGTCAGCAGGTTGCTCTGGAGTTACAGATGAAGAAGCGTTTGAATTCATGTAATGTAAGGGTCACAATGCGTGATTTTCGGAAAGTCTAATAAAACTCGGCGCAAACGTAAAAGAATAAACGCCTCTATGGCAACTATTTTACCGATATTTTGGGTGTTTAGCTTGAGAAATGAAAAAAAGATCACATTCTTTGCGAACTTTTTAAAATACGCGAAGTCTACTCAATTGCTTGCATGAGCTATTTGGGATTTAGTCGGTAGGAGAAATGGCTCGAATGAGCGAGCAAATAACTGATCAACAGTTGGTTGAACGTGTTCAGCAAGGCGATAAGAACGCGTTTAATCTGCTGGTAACGCGCTATCAGCATAAAGTGATGCACTTGGTTTCGCGCTATGTGAAAAACACCGGTGATGTGGCAGACGTCACGCAGGATGCGTTTATTAAAGCGTATCGTGCGTTACCCAATTTCAGGGGCGACAGCGCATTTTATACCTGGTTATATCGTATAGCAGTGAACAGCGCCAAAAATTATTTGGTTGCTATCGGGCGTAAGCCGCCCGCCAGTGATGTCGATGCTGAAGAAGCGGACTATTATGATGGCAGTGATGCACTGAAGGAGCATTCATCTCCTGAGCGAAGCGTCCTGTCGGACGAATTAGAGGCGACTTTGTTTCGCGCTATGGAAAAATTGCCTGACGACTTACGAATGGCAATTACCTTGCGTGAAATTGAGGGGCTGAGTTACGAAGAAATTGCAAATGTTATGGCCTGCCCTGTAGGAACGGTGCGTTCCAGGATATTCAGAGCACGGGAAGCTATTGATAAGGTCATTCAACCATTACTGGAAACCTGATATTGAGCTTTAGGGCCGGGATCAGGTACAGTAGATTTTGACAAGGTTGCCTTATAACGATGAAAAGTAATCAAGGCGTAACCAGGAAAAGTACTTTATGACGCAGCAACACGAAAAATTATCGGCTTTTATGGACGGCGAACTCGATGACAACGGGTTTGTTGACAGCATTAAAAACGATAGTGAATCACTGGCAAAATGGCGCAGCTACCATGTTATTCGTAGCGGCTTACGTAAAGAAGCCTCAGTGATGCCGGAATTTGATATTACTGCCCAGGTTGCAGCCGCGCTTGAGCAGGAACCTACAGTGTTGGCGCCAAAGTCTAAATGGAAGTCGCTGCCTGTGGTGAATAAGGTAGTGCCATTCCTTCGTCAATCAGGACAGTTGGCCGTGGCGGCCTCGGTGGCTGCTGCTGTGATTCTGGGTGTGCAGCAGGTTAATCAACAGCCTGCGGCGGAAGAACCATTCACAACGTTCCAGACTCCGGTTATTCCTGGTATGCCACAGGCTGGCATGGCACCAGTTAGTCTTGAACAGAGCAACATTTTGCCAAACAATCGCGCTGGCGATTCGGATGCACTGTTACAGAAGCGTCGACAAATCAACGCATTGCTTGCCGATCACGAACAGCAACTTAAACTGAAGCAGGCAGAAGAACAATCTCAACAGGCCGCGGAATCTGAACCTAATCAGCCTTAATTACTATGCAAGCATTCTTTGATGTAAAGCAACGCACTGCCCGGGCAGTGCGTTTGTTGTTTCTAACTAGCCTAATTTCTGCAGCGCCAGCGGTAATTCACGCTCAGCAAGACTCGCAAAGCGAGCCTGAGCAGATAACCGAACCAAATCTGGCTCTCGCTGAAGTCCCGCGTCAAAATCTGAGCGGCTTAGAGTGGCTGGAACGCTTAGCCCAAATCAATCGCACCTCCAATTTTGAAGTATCGTTTGTACTGACCAGAGCCGGTGAGGAAATGACGCCCTATCTGTGGCGACATGCAGTGTTAGAAGATGGTCTGGAAGCCGAGCAGCTCAATTTGCAAAACGGACCGGGTCAGGAAATGATCCGTCTTGGCAATGTAGTCAGCGTGTTCGAACCAGACGTGCAGCCTTACAGCATATACGCCAGTGCCATTAGTGGACCGTTGCCCAGCGATTTATTGTACAACCCAACGGCGCTAACTGACGCTTACCAGTTCATTACTATCGGCCGCACCCGGGTTTCCGGCCGGGCTGCCCAGCAGTTACGTATCGTTAGTCGCGACAACAAGCGCTATAACTATCAGGTGTGGCTCGACGAAGAAACCGGCATGTTATTAAAGCTGGATATGGTGGATTTACAGGGCTCATTGCTGGAGCAAATTCAGGTCACCGCGGTGAATGTGAGTGAGCAGCCGTCGCCGTATTTTTCCCGAATAAACCCGCAAGCTTTACCTGGTGCGGTGGCCATGACACCCAAACCCCGACAGCATCAGTGGGAAGTGAAATTTCTACCTGTAGGAATGGAAGAAATTAAACGCGAAACCCGGCGTCTGGCCATGACCGGTCAGGTGGTAGAATACAAACTGTTTAGTGATGGCATGGTAGATGTGTCGGTTTATGTGCAACCCGCCCAGGATTCACTCGATTCTGACGTAGTGCTGCGCCACTCAACCAGTACGTTTTTGTCGTTAACCAATGGTCAGGTGCAAATCACTATCATTGGTAAAGTACCCCCGCAAACTGCCTACGAAATTGCCCATTCCATCGGTGCAGCCGGAGAGTAAAGTGATTACCGAGACAGCGACGGTTATTGGTGTTGAAGACGACTTGATTACGGTCAGCGCGTCGGTGAAGACCGGCTGCAGCCAGTGTCAGGTAAGTGACGATTGCGGCACCAGCGCAGTAGCCAAAGCGTTTACACCGCGCCAGCAAACACTGACCATGCGCAGCCCACTGCCGGTTAAGCCTGGCGATCTGGTGGTGATCGGTATCCCAGAACAAAAGGTCCTGCTGGCTTCCTGGCTGGTTTATATCGTGCCTCTGGTTACCCTGATTGGTGGCGTGATTGGCTTGAATCAACTAACAAACTGGCACGAATTGGCAGTATTCGCTGTCGCTGTATTGTTATCAGCCGCAAGCGTAAAACTGGTTGCACGGTATCTGTCCCGGGCCAGAAATGCCCGCTTTGAGCCGGTTATTGTCAGTCGGGTCAGCGACAAAGCGCAAGCAGTTTAGCCGGGGCGACTTGTAGTTTGCCGGCAGCAGTGACGATTTGTTGCCGTGATATTCGCTTTTAGCGCAATAAGTAGGTAAAATCCGCACCCTTGAAGGTGTCTGGCTGAACGCGTCATTGTAATCGTTTATCACCCGCCAGACGTTTAAACGTAACAATTTGCAGGTAATTTCCAAGCATTATGCAGCATAAGCACATTCGCAACTTCTCTATTATTGCGCACATTGATCATGGTAAGTCGACATTATCAGACCGCTTGATCCAACATTGTGGTGGATTAACCGAACGTGAAATGGCAGCACAGGTTCTTGACTCCATGGATCTGGAAAGAGAGCGGGGAATTACCATTAAAGCGCAGAGCGTGACGCTTGATTATAAAGCCCGTGATGGTGAAACTTACCAGCTCAATTTTATCGATACGCCTGGACACGTAGACTTCAGCTACGAAGTGTCCCGCTCCCTGGCGGCCTGCGAAGGGGCGCTGCTGGTGGTTGATGCCGGACAGGGGGTTGAAGCCCAGACCGTAGCTAACTGCTACACTGCCATCGATATGGATATGGAAGTGGTACCGATTCTGAACAAAATCGATTTACCACAGGCTGAGCCTGAGCGGGTAGCCGAAGAAATTGAAGACATCATTGGTATCGATGCCGTGGAAGCCGTGCGTTGCTCGGCAAAAACTGGTATCGGCATTGAAGATGTACTGGAAGTCATTGTAAAGCAAATCCCGCCACCGGAAGGCGCCCTTGATGCCCCGCTGAAAGCGCTAATCGTTGACTCCTGGTTTGATAATTACCAGGGGGTTGTGTCACTGGTGCGCATCGTCGAGGGTGAGCTGCATGTTAAAGACAAGATCCAGATCATGTCAAACGGCCAGGTGCATCAGGCGGATAAAATAGGTGTGTTTACCCCTAAACCGTTGGAACGTAAAGTGCTGCGAGCCGGTGAGGTAGGGTTTATTATTGCCGGTATTAAAGAAATTCATGGCGCGCCGGTGGGCGATACCATTACCACCGCCAAGGCGCCTGCCGAGAAGATGTTACCGGGCTTTAAAAAGGTTAAGCCGCAGGTTTATGCCGGGCTGTTCCCGGTAAGCTCTGACGACTACGAAGATTTTCGTGATGCGCTGGCTAAGCTGAGCCTTAACGATGCTTCACTGTTTTACGAACCAGAAAGTTCTGCGGCCCTGGGCTTTGGTTTCCGCGTTGGTTTCCTTGGCATGCTGCACATGGAAATTATCCAGGAACGTCTGGAACGTGAATACGATCTCGACCTTATCACTACGGCGCCAACCGTAAACTACGAAGTGCTGCAAACGGATGGCACTGTCATGCAGGTGGATAACCCGTCTAAGTTACCGGCAGTGAATGATATCGAAGAGATTCGTGAACCTATCGTAGAAGCTAATATCCTGGTGCCCCAGGAATATCTCGGCAGTGTAATCACACTGTGCGTTGAAAAGCGCGGTAATCAGGTCAACATGAGTTATCACGGCAAACAGGTTGCGGTAACCTACGAATTACCAATGGCTGAGGTAGTGCTGGACTTCTTTGACCGCCTAAAGTCGACCAGCCGCGGTTTTGCCTCGCTGGATTATAACTTTAAGAAGTTTGTCTGCTCAGACATGGTTCGTCTGGATATTCTGATCAACGGTGAACGGGTCGATGCGCTGGCAGTGATTACTCACCGTGATAATGCGCAGTACCGGGGTCGTGACCTGGTGGAAAAACTGCGTGAACTGATCCCGCGTCAGATGTTTGATATTGCTATTCAGGCAGCCATTGGTAACCATATTATTGCCCGAAGCACAGTAAAACAGTTACGTAAAAACGTTATTGCCAAATGTTATGGTGGTGACGTTAGCCGTAAGAAGAAACTGCTGCAGAAGCAAAAGGAAGGTAAGAAACGGATGAAGCAGGTGGGTAATGTGGAACTTCCACAGGACGCATTCCTTGCAGTACTTAAGGTATCTAAGTAATGGCGAATTATTTTTCACTCTTGTTGGTAGTGCTGACCCTGGGGTCGGGATTAATCTGGTTGATAGACGCGCTTGCGTTTGCACCGAAAAGAAAGGCCCGTGGTGTGGCACTCTCCGGAAACGGCGAGTCAGCGTTGCCGCCTGAGGAAAAATTGCCTTATATCGTGGATACTGCACAACAGATTTTCCCGGTTATCGCCTTTGTGCTGGTGCTGCGGTCGTTTTTGTATGAACCGTTTCAGATCCCATCCGGTTCCATGATGCCAACCCTGCTGGTAGGCGATTTCATTCTGGTGGAAAAATACGCCTATGGTTTAAAAGACCCGGTATTCCGCCATAAATTTATTGAAACCGGCGCGCCTGAGCGTGGCGATGTTGTGGTATTTAAGTATCCGGAAGAGCCTTCAGTCGATTACATCAAGCGGGTAGTTGGCATGCCCGGCGATACGGTAATTTATCGTGATAAGCAGATATTTATCAAGCCTGCCTGCGATAGCGGCCAGAACTGTGCAGAGTTTAAGGCGATGCCCCAGGAATTTGTCAGCAGTGGTGACTTTGTTCAGAACCTCGCCCCGCTGAAACGTATCAGCGAAACACTCGGTGACGTGAAACACGAAATTCTGCAACATCCGGTTTCAGAAGCGCATCCTTCCAATTTCTATACCCAGCCGGGTACCAAAATGAATGAGTGGATCGTGCCAGAAAATCAGTACTTCGTGCTCGGCGATAACCGCGATAACAGCCGCGACAGCCGCTACTGGGGCTTTGTACCGGATGAAAATCTGGTCGGTAAAGCCGTTGCTATCTGGATCAGCTTCGAATTTGATCGTGCGCCTGACAGCTGGTTACCTTCATGGGTACCATCAGGCGTTCGCTTCAGCCGGGTAGGTGGCATTCAATAATGATCGGAATCGATCGCTATGCCAGATTATCGCAGCGTCTTGGCTACCAGTTTAGTAATGTTGAGTTACTTCAGCAGGCGCTGACTCATCGCAGTGCAGCTAAGCAACACAATGAGCGTCTGGAGTTTCTGGGCGACGCCGTACTGGGTATGGTGGTGGCGCAGGCGTTATTTAAACGCTTTCCAACCGTGCCTGAGGGCAAACTAACCCGCATGCGTTCAACGCTGGTGAAAGGCGATACGCTGGCCGAGCTTGGCCGTGAGGCCGACGTTGGCGAGCTATTAAAGCTGGGGCCTGGTGAGCTTAAAAGTGGCGGCCATCGACGCAGTTCGATTATTGCCGATGCCATGGAAGCCATCCTCGGAGCTATCTATCTTGAAGCTGGCCTGGATACCACAGCAGAAGTCATTTTGCGCTTGTGGCAAAGCCGCATCGATAAGCTCGATCCAAACGAACACCCTAAAGACGCTAAAACCCGTCTACAGGAGTTTTTACAGTCCCGTAAGCTGCCGTTACCGGTATATGAGGTGGTAGATATCAGCGGCAAGGATCATGACCAGACCTTCGTGGTGCACTGCCAGATAGAATCGCTGGGCAAGCCTATGAAAGGCACCGGGACCAGTCGGCGGAAAGCCGAACAACAAGCCGCACGGAACGCGCTGGAGAAATTAGATAATGACTGACCAGCAGTTGCCAGACATCCCTGAACCCACAACCCGCTGCGGCCTGGTGGCCATTGTTGGCCGGCCTAACGTGGGTAAATCCACGCTGTTAAACCGGTTGCTCGGGCAAAAGGTAAGCATTACGTCCCGTAAGCCACAAACCACGCGTCACCGGATTTTAGGTATCGATACCGAAGCGGATTGTCAGACCGTGTATGTGGACACGCCGGGCTTACACAGCGAAGAAAAGCGCGCTATCAACCGATTAATGAATCGCGCGGCGACCAGTTCACTGGGCGAGGTGAGTCTTATCTTGTTTGTGGTAGAAGGTACCCGCTGGACCAGCGATGATGAGTTGGTGCTGAACCGCGTGCAGCAATCCGGACTGCCGGCTATTCTGGTAGTAAACAAGCAGGACAAAGTGGCCAATCCTGAGGCGCTGATTGCTCACTTACAGGTGTTGGCACAAAAGCATCAGTTTGAGGAAATCATCCCGCTTAGTGCTAAGCAGGGCAAACAGGTTGAAGTGTTGCGTGATTTAGTGCGTCAGCGCCAGCCGGCCAGCGAGTTTTACTTCCCGGAAGACTATATTACCGACCGCTCAAGCCGCTTTATGGCAGCTGAAATCATTCGCGAGAAGCTGATGCGTTATACTGGTGACGAGCTGCCCTATTCAACCACGGTTGAGATTGAGCAGTTTAAGTTGGGCGAAAACGGCGTGTACCGGATTAACGGTCTGATCCTGGTTGAGCGTGAAACACAAAAACGCATGGTGATCGGAAAAGGTGGTAAACACTTAAAAACCATAGGTGAACAGGCGCGACTGGATATGGAGCGGTTGTTCGACAATAAGGTTTTCCTGGAGCTGTGGGTGAAAGTGAAATCCGGTTGGGCCGACGATGAACGTGCGCTGCGTTCGTTAGGCTATGGTGAAGATTAATTTAGCAGGTGGTGAGTATGAGTATCGCTGATATGCGTCGTCAGTACAGTCAGGGGCATTTAACCGATAATGACTTAACTGACCATCCGATAGACTTGTTTAAACAGTGGCTGGGCGCGGCAATTGAGGCGGGGATCCCGGATCCAACCGCGATGACTGTAGCTACTGTAGATGCTGAAGGTCAGCCGTCTCAGCGCATCGTGTTGCTGAAAGACTACGACCACGAAGGGTTTGTGTTTTATACCAACCTGGGCAGTCGCAAAGCCAAAGAGCTCGGTAATAATCCACGTATTTCGTTGCATTTTCCGTGGTTTTTCATGGAGCGTCAGGTACGCATCTGTGGCACCGCGCAAAGGCTCACCACAGCTCAAAACGCCAAATATTTTTTATCCCGGCCGAAAGATTCTCAGCTGGCAGCCTGGGCTTCCCAGCAGAGCCAGCCAATCTCCAGCCGCGAGCTGCTGATGACACAGTTTCATCAGATGAAAGAAAAGTTTGCTAAAAAGGAAATTCCGCTACCGGATTTCTGGGGCGGCTTTAAGGTGATGTCCCACCAAATCGAATTCTGGCAAGGCGGTGAAGACCGGCTGCATGACCGTTTCGAGTATACCAAGCAGGCTGATAACAGCTGGTCAATCCAGCGATTAATGCCCTAGCCCGGCGGTCCCCCCATGATTGATTCGCACTGCCATCTGGATCTCCCTGAGTTTGAGCCAGACTGGCAGGACGTGCTGAGCAGTGCCGTTACACAAGGTGTTGAGCGAATTTTAATCCCTGGCACAACGGTATCAGGCTGGCAGCGCCAGCACGACATGGCAGCTGATAACGTCCAACTCGACGTGGCGTTTGGCCTGCATCCTTATTTCTTTCCCGACGATCCTCAGGACGCGCTTGCGTCTCTACGTAAACAATTACAAACAACCATGATAAAGCCAGTAGCCATTGGCGAAATTGGTGTCGATGGTGCCATCGACACGCCGCTAAAGGCCCAGCAGGCTTTATTTGAAGCTCAGCTCGAAGTAGCCAGTGAACAGTCTCTGCCGGTCATTTTGCATCATCGCCGCTCTCATCATTTATTACTTGAATCTATTAAACGCAGCCGCTTTACCCATGGCGGTGTCATCCACGCGTTTTCCGGTAGTGAACAGGTTGCCAGGCAATATATTGATGCAGGATTTAAGTTAGGGATCGGTGGCACCATTACCTATTCGCGGGCTCAGAAAACCCGGCAAACGGTGGCAAATATTCCATTGCAGCATTTGTTGCTGGAGACGGATGCGCCGGATATGCCCATGTCCGGCCGGCAGGGGGCGCGCAATGAACCGCAGTTTATTGGTGAGGTGGTTGCTGCCCTGGCTGATTTGCATGGCATAGCACCGGAGGTGGTAACAGAACAGACTACCGCCAATTACTTTGCCTTATTTGGCTCCCGCACCCAGTGTAAATAACCAAGTACCGTATCATCCTCTTTTACCGGCACGAAGAAGCTTGTACGAAGTGGCTCTTCCCGCAGCAGTTGTGGCAATAGTGTGGTAACGCCCTGTTGAGCGATACGTTCGCCGGAGGCTGAGAATACTGCAGCGCGAAGAATATGCTCATCCTCGGCCATACTGGCCAGAACCCGGTTAATTTCCGCCTGGTTTAACGCTGCCACCGCCGGGCGAATAAGCCTTTCATAGTGACGTCCGAGGGGATCCTCCGCTGGCGATGACTGACTCATCTGGCTGGTCACGGCAACCATCACTGCGATAAACAAACCGGTTATCAGTAAGGTCAGCAGAATAAGCCGGTGGGCGGTTGAGAACGTAATAGGACGCAATGCAAAGCCTTTTTTAAGATTAAAAATGTGCAACTTAGTCTAACTATGCATTTCCCAAACGCGGCGTATCCGTTAGGATCAGACTATTAGCTAACTCAAGTGATGAGAACTCGCCCTTTGGAATTAACAACGCTTAGTACACAACAATTGACCAGCGCAGCCTTTCTTTCAGCTACGTTGGCAGAATATCAGAATCTTCGCTGGGATCAATCGTGCATCGGACTCGCTGCAGAGGCCCATGCACAATCTGTTCAGCAACTTATCGTTAGCGGTCAGTCATTAACGCTGGAACAGCTCGCTATGATAGCTCAACACATGGCACCCGCGGTGAAGCTAGGAAGCTTCAGACTGCACCCTCACAGCGCTCTGATTGGCGGTACTGCAATCAGCTTTGATGTGGAATCGGTCGATGCCACTACGCAGACGCTGCATGATCTGCTCGATGGCGCTGCGAAGGCGTGTCACTGTGAAGTGGCATTGCGTGGCAACACGCCGCTGTTAACTCAGCCGGGCCTGTTGGTGATGGATATGGATTCTACCGTGATCCAAATCGAGTGTATTGATGAAATCGCCAAGCTTGCTGGCCTCGGCGAACAGGTTGCCGCGGTCACTGAAAAAGCCATGCGTGGTGAGCTTGATTTTGCTGAAAGCCTGCGCTCCCGGGTAGGCTGTCTGGATGGCGTGGAAGTCAGTCAGCTAAAACAGATCCGCGACAGCATTCCGTTAATGCCCGGACTGCAAAACTTACTGCAAGTGCTGCAGCAGCATGGCTGGAAAATTGCCATTGCCTCGGGCGGCTTTACCTACTTTGCTGGTTATCTGGAGAATCGCTTAGGGCTTGATGCATCAAGGGCTAATGTACTCGAAGCCGAAGACGGCAAACTCACCGGCCGGGTAGTAGGCGATATTGTAGATGCCCAGGTTAAGGCAGAAACCGTCGAGGAACTTGCTCGCCGCTGGGATATCCCGATGAGCCAGACAATTGCCATGGGCGATGGTGCTAACGACCTCAAAATGATGGGGGTGGCGGCATTAGGTGTGGCTTTTGAAGCCAAGCCGGTAGTTAATGCCCAGGCCGACGTGGCAATCCGTTACTCCGGTCTGGACGCGCTGTTAACCTATTTACAATAGGGCTAACGGCCTAGCTTTTCAGTAACGCCTTGATGCCGCCTGGCTCAATGGCGTGCTGACTGGGCGTTTTGTGATTTTCGGCAATGCGGTGCTCATCGAAACCAAACCGCAACAGTACCTGGTCTGTGATGTCCACTGCGTGTACGCAGGCACTGATACTCCACAAGCGTTCTTCGAGCTCTTTGGCCCGGTGTATCGCGTAAACCCCAATGTAATTGATTTCCGACTGGAGCATTTCCAGATCGGGCTTACCTGTTACCGTTACTGTGATTGCCATAGCGATAAACTGACCTGTGGTCAGCGCATTTTTTATAAACTGCTGGCGCGACTCCTCGGAGCTGAAACGATGCTCGTAGCGGGCGTCGATGGCGTCGGCCGGCTCTTTCTCTGCAGGCCGGAAGGCGACGAACAGCTCACGGGTAACGGGGGAATGTTCGGTTTTTACCTGTTTGATGGATTGCTGAATGAAAGGTGCATCCAACGCGCGGTCGCGGAAGAATACCTCAAGGTTCATTTTGCGTTGTTCAGCAAAGTGACCAAACAGGGTCTTCAGGCGGGGATTGGCGGCATTGCCTAAAACCCCAACCTGAGGTAAGTAGCGCCCGCCTACCTTAGATAATACAAAAGCCAGGGTAGACGGGGTCTTGGCATTTATACAGCGTAAAGCATGGCCTATGCCCGGGATCTCTTCTTCATCAGGATAGGTTTTCAGTGACGATTTATTGCTCTTTATCAGTTCAGCAAAGAAGCGGCGTGCAGGCAGGCCATCTTCGCCGGCAACCGAACGTAAATGCAGTACATTCTTATCACCACTGATGTGAACCACCCGATAATGTAAGTCGCTGACATCAAACTTACTGGTCAGCTCCTGTAACTTTGGCAGGCTGACCAGCACCCGCATATTCAGGTCGCCGTGATACTCGCCGTCGATTTCTAAGCGCAGGCCGTTAATTGATATATCTTCACTGATGCCATTGATGGTTTGCCCTCTGGCCAGCACCTGCACCGCGGTACGTAACAGGTACCGGGTTTCCATGCGCTGCTCCTGGAACTTATAGCGGAAAGCCTTAATTTCTCCGGGCGGGCGATTGCGGGCATGACCGAATAATTTCAACGCCTTCAACTGAGCGCGGTCAATTTTAATCTGACTGAACTGCAACTGCTCGCGGTCGGAGGTAATATCGGTTATCTGTACTGCATAAGCCAGGTTTTGTAACCGTGCCATCAGGCGAGGAGCCGGTTTGGCATTCTGGCGTTTTACTTTCGTGCCGACATCATCGGGCAGTGACAGCGGCGCGTAAGCATCTTTAGGGGACACTTTCACGATACCGACTTTAAATACCCGCCAGCTTACTTTTCTGGCGCCAAAGCCAATAAATAAATCACTCAGGGCCGGGTGGCGGGCCAGTTCGTCACTGGAAGCGGAATAGAAATAAATTTTGCCATTCTGGATATGGTTAAAGCTGTAAACATATAGCGCCGGGGCTGCATGTTTACTCTGAATCAACTGTTTTAATCGGTCTGCGGTGAGCAGATAACCGAGGCGTAACTCGTCTTCTTCGTCGTTCCAGTAACTCAGAATATGGCGGTTTAAATCGTTGGCCATGGCAAACCGTGCTCGTGCCCGGCCTTCCTTAACTTCGATAAACACCGGCAGTGTAGGACAACTGGGCGAGAAGTATTGTTCGCAGGACTTATTAATAATGGCGTCTATGGTGTTATCCATATTCACCTTGTAGCGCCGTTTATTGCCATGAATAAACTTGTCGATGAACTGGTCGAAATGACCGTTAGGGGCGTCCTGCAGGCGTTTCATCTGCAGAAACTGGAATTCTTTTTTACGGGAAATACTGACTACCTGATATTTGATAGCCATTTTTTTATCCAGCGAGTATTCAGTTTCCAGGCCCCGGAAATACACACCGATTTTTTCACCGGGCTTAAAGAGTTGCTCTTTGGAGAGCTTTATTTTCATGCCCTTGGTGGATATGTCGACGCTGGTTGCCCGCAGGCTGTTGTTGGTTTCGGTGAACACTTCCAGTGCCACGGCAAAGTTCATTCGCTCTTCATTGCGCTTTGCATAGCTAAGCAGGTTGATATTAGGCACATCAAACTGCGAAACACTGTTGTTGGTTTTTTCCGGTAATTCGACGTCCTGTTCATTGCGGGCTTCAGCTTTCTCGCGAATGACCCGAAAATTGTTTTCCGTGGCCAGCACCGCCTCATAAACACCAAAACAGTATAAGCCGAACATTCGCACCTGTTGTTCAAACACTTCAATGGCCACGTCGTCCAGGTAGTGCTTGATGCCGTCGTATTCATATAGCCGACACTCGCCGTCTACCTGACCGCGCAAATCGATGGCTCGCATGCAGGGGCGCGCCAGACGTTTTACTTCCATTTTTATCAAAAAACGCTTTTCTTTAGGAACATGGGAAGCAACCTGCTGAAGTACCTGATTGAACTCGGGTTCTTTCACCATTGGTTTAAGCTGTTCTATTATCTGCGCGTACTGCGATAAATCCTGATTCATGCGAGGTTTTGCTGTGTCCCTGACGGCTTTTTAGTATATTAACGACTTATCGGCAAAATAACTGACTACATTAACGTGGAGGTAATTCTGCTGTTCCCTGAGTGATGAGTTCTGTAAACAGAAGCACATCCTTGTTAACGAAATCATAATACTTATATTTGCAGAAACCAATTGATTTATGGCGAAACGAAAAACAGCTTTTGTATGCTCTGATTGCGGGGCGGAATTTCCGCGCTGGCAGGGGCAGTGCAGCGAGTGTAAAGCATGGAACACTATCTCCGAATTTGTCGTCAGTCCGGCGAAATCCACAGCGAAAGGAAACTTTGCCGGCTACGCGGGCCAGACTCACAGCCAAATTCAGACCCTGAACGAAATTAATGTAGAGGATTTACCTCGATTTAGCTCCGGGCTGAAAGAACTCGACCGGGTGCTGGGCGGTGGTATTGTTCCCGGCTCGGCGATCTTGATCGGTGGTTCACCGGGGGCCGGCAAAAGTACGCTGTTGCTGCAGGTTATGTGTCAGCAGGCCAGTACAAAGTCTGCGCTTTATGTAACCGGCGAAGAATCGCTGCAACAGGTAGCCATGCGCGCCAGGCGCCTCGGTCTGCCCGATGACAAGCTCATGATGCTGGCTGAAACCAATGTGGAAACGATTTGCGATCTGGCGTTAAAGCAAAAACCGCAGATCATGGTTATCGATTCCATTCAGGTGATGCATGTCTCTGACGTTCAGTCGGCCCCGGGTAGTGTGTCGCAGGTGAGGGAAAGTGCCGCCTATCTGACCCGCTTTGCCAAGCAGCACCACATTGCCATGTTTATTGTTGGCCATGTTACCAAAGACGGCAGTCTGGCCGGGCCGAAGGTGCTTGAGCATTGTATTGACTGCTCGATGATGCTCGAAGGGGAAAGTGACGGCAGGTTCAGAACCCTGCGCAGTCATAAAAACCGCTTTGGGGCGGTCAATGAGCTGGGCGTTTTTGGCATGACAGACAAAGGGGTTAAAGAAGTCGGTAACCCCTCAGCGATTTTTCTTAGTCGTAGCGATAGTCAGGCCCCCGGCTCAGTAGTGATGGTCATCTGGGAAGGTACCCGGCCATTACTGGTTGAGATCCAGGCGTTGGTTGATTATTCGCAACTCAACAATCCGCGCCGCGTTACTGTGGGCCTTGAGCAAAACCGGTTAGCCATGTTGTTAGCGGTGATGCACCGTCATGGCAATGTGCAGATGAACGATCAGGATGTGTTTGTGAATGTGGTAGGCGGAGTAAAGGTCAGTGAAACGGCCGCGGATCTGGCCTTATTAGTGGCCATGATATCCAGTTTCCGTAACCGCGCTTTACCCCGGGAGTTGATAGTTTTTGGCGAAGTAGGGCTGGCTGGCGAAATTCGCCCGGTCCCCAATGGCAGTGAACGGTTGAGTGAGGCGGTTAAACACGGCTTTAAGCGGGCTATTGTGCCAAAGGCTAACGCGCCGAAAAATAAAATCGCGGGCTTAACTGTTATCCCGGTAACCAAACTGAGTGATGCGCTGGAGGCGCTCGACACTTAGTCTGAAGGCAGCGACGCGGTGATCTTGTCGACCAGGGATTCAAGCTCATTGGCGTCAAGGTCGTCCTGACCGCTGTTAAGCAGCAATAAACGCCGCAGTAAGCCTAGATCGTCTACTGAAATATGAGTAATTCGGAGTCCGGCCTCGCTTGACTCGCTGTTGTTCGGCGCTTGCTCCAGGCGGATTATTTCGCCGCTAAGGGATATCGGCGGGCTGTCTTCATTGGCTTTAAAGTTTAGCCCGACCTTGTCTGCAGCAGGCAGATTCAGCCCTGCTGGCAGACCGGCTACCCTCAGTCCCTGCAATGATACATCCACCACTTCTACCTCAATACTGACACCCTCTAAGGTAATAAGCTGCCCTGACAAATGAATGCCAACCCGTTGAAAATGGCGTTTTTCTTGTTGCATGGGAGAACTGATTCCTCTACTAACAAACTGGCTATGCACCCTTTTTAGTGTAGTGCATAGCCACAGGTTTGACCGATTTACTTACTGATTCGCTTGTATTTCAGTCGGTGTGGTTCAACCACATCCTGCCCAAAGTTAGCTTTGAGCCAGGTCTCATAGTCGTTGTAGTTACCTTCGTAGAAGTTAATTTTGCCTTCGTCCCGGTAATCAAGAATATGGGTGGCAACACGGTCAAGGAACCAGCGGTCGTGCGAGATAACCATAGCGCAGCCCGGGAACTCAAGCAGCGCGTTTTCCAGTGCGCGCAAAGTTTCTACGTCCAAATCGTTAGTAGGTTCATCGAGCAGCAGTACGTTGCCGCCTGCTTTTAACAGCTTAGCCAGATGCACCCGGTTGCGTTCACCGCCGGATAAATCCTTGATGAATTTTTGCTGGTCGGTGCCTTTGAAGTTAAAGCGACTGCAATAGGCCCGGCTGTTCAGTTCAAAGTTGCCAATACGCACGATGTCCTGACCGTCAGACAGTTCCTGCCACACAGTATTGTTGCCATCCATGTGGTCACGGAACTGTTCAACACTGGCGATTTTTACCGTATCACCAATAGTGATTGAGCCCGAGTCGGGTTGTTCCTTGTCGGTTAGCATTCTGAACAGCGTTGATTTACCGGCACCGTTGGGGCCGATGATGCCAACAATAGCGCCCTTAGGTACGGTAAACGTCATGTCGTCGATAAGCACGCGATCACCGTAGGATTTTTTCAGGTGCTCAACTTCGATAACCTTATCACCTAAGCGCTCACCCGGCGGAATGAACAGCTCATTGGTTTCGTTACGTTTCTGGTAATCACCGCTTGATAGTTCTTCAAACCGTGACATCCGTGCCTTGCTTTTTGCCTGACGACCTTTGGGGTTAGTACGTACCCACTCAAGTTCCTGTTTAATAGACTTCTGACGCGCGTTTTCAGTGCGCTCTTCCTGCGCAAGGCGGGCCTCTTTTTGCTCCAGCCAGCTGGAGTAATTACCTTCCCATGGAATACCGTGACCACGGTCGAGTTCCAGGATCCAGCCCGCTACGTTGTCGAGGAAATAGCGGTCGTGGGTAATCGCCACTACGGTGCCTTCATAGTCGTGCAGGAAGCGTTCTAACCAGGCCACGGATTCGGCATCCAGGTGGTTCGTAGGTTCGTCGAGCAGCAGCATGTCGGGCTTTTCCAGCAGCAGACGACACAGTGCTACACGGCGGCGCTCACCACCAGACAGCTTGCTGACGTCGGCATCCCACGGCGGCAAACGCAGTGCATCGGCGGCGCGTTCCAGCGCGTTTTCAAGATTGTGACCGTCTTTGGTCTGAATAATGGCTTCCAGTTCGCCCTGTTCTTTAGCGAGGGCATCAAAGTCGGCATCCGGATCGGCGTAAGCGGCATACACTTCGTCGAGGCGTTTCAGTGCATGGGCAACATCTGCCACGGCTTCTTCGATATTGCCGCGCACATCCTTGGTTTCGTCCAGTTGGGGTTCCTGGGGCAGGTAACCAATATTGATGCCGGGCTGGGCACGGGCTTCACCTTCAATCTCGGTGTCAACACCGGCCATAATGCGCAGCAGCGTAGATTTACCGGCGCCGTTTAAGCCCAGTACGCCAATTTTTGCGCCGGGGAAAAAACTCAGTGAAATGTCTTTTAGAATCTGACGATTGGGTGGCACAATCTTGCCCACCCGGTGCATGGTATATACGTATTGTGACATGCTTGGTCCTGGCTTTTTAGAAAGTCGCTATTGTAATCAAAGACGCCGCCACTTGGTAGGCGTCTGCGGCTTATAGGTTAGTACAAAGTGGTATTTTTTAAATCACGTGTGAGCCAACCGGTGTTTTTTTTTGTAAACTACCTCAATCGGAAACAGGTTTAATGTCCGGCAGGCTTGATTGCCGCTATTCATCCGCTGTCGGGTATGCCTAGAATTAATGAAGGATTTTTCATGCCAGCACAACCTCAAACGCTGTCTTTGGCTCAACTTGCTGAGCAGGTTGGTGGCGATGTCCATGGCGACGGTTCAGTTATGCTCTGTGGCGTCAGCACTCTGAGTAGTGCAACATCTTCCCAAATTTCATTTCTAACTAACGGTAAGTATCGTTCTCAATTACAGTCGACTGAGGCTGGTGCCGTTATTTTGCATCCCAACGAAGCGGAAAACTGTCCGCTGCCTGGCTTATTGCATAACAATCCCCATGCCGCTTTTGCCCGTATTGCGCAAATCTTTGATACCACGCCGGGTGTGGCGGTAGGCCAGCATAAAACGGCCGTTGTGGCCGACTCGGCTAAGCTGGGCGATAACGTAGCTCTCGGCCCTTATTGCGTTATCGAAGATGACGTAGTTCTGGGCGATAATGTGGTAATTGGCGCACACACGGTGATTAGCCGTGGCTCGCACATTGGCAACGGTTCGGTCATTCATCCTAATGTTACGGTGTACCATGGTGCTCGAATCGGTCAGCGGGTACGTATTCACAGCCAGACAGTGATTGGTGCCGACGGCTTTGGCTATGCCAACGATGCCGGGACCTGGTTACCTATACCGCAAACCGGCTCGGTAGTGATTGGCGATGACAGCCAGATTGGCGCCTCAAGTACCATCGACCGGGGAGCCCTGGACGATACCATTATCGGTAAGAACGTGATTATCGATAATCAGGTACAAATTGGCCATAACTGTATTATTGGCGATCACAGCTGTATTTGTGGGGCGACCGGCATTGCTGGCAGTGCGACTATTGGCAAATACGTTATCATTGCAGGAGGTTGCGGTATAGGCGGCCACCTGACAATTTGCGACAAGGTGCAAATCACCGGTTACACCATGGTCATCAGCGACATTAAAGAGCCTGGTGTCTATTCATCTGGTCAGCCGGCGATGACCAATCGCGAATGGCGTAAAAATGCGGTGCGTAACCGCCAGTTAGAGCAACTTTTTGACCGTGTAAAACAGCTGGAAAAGAACGGCTGACGTATGCTAGACAATGGCCCGTCATGGTTTCTTTGCATGACAGGCCAGCACGTTTGAGCAAGCCGCAGTCCTTTAGTGTAACTCGCCGTTGACAGCCACTTTGTGTTATTACTGTTCGGATTTGTCATAAATCAGCCACAAAGCAGTATACATAGCACGTAAAATGACTAGAATATGCCTCTCTGATTTTACGCGACCCCAAAACGCAGTAAGGAGCCTTCATGTTACCGCGCCAAATGAACATTGCCGATTTTGATCCGGAATTAGCCGCAGCGATTGATAAAGAGAATCAACGTCAGGAACACCACATCGAGCTAATTGCCTCTGAAAACTATTGCAGCCCTCGAGTAATGGAGGCCCAGGGGTCGCAGTTAACCAATAAATACGCTGAAGGTTATCCCGGTAAGCGTTACTACGGTGGCTGTGAGCACGTAGACATCGTTGAAGATTTAGCCATTGAGCGTGCCAAGCAGCTGTTTGGTGCTGAATACGCTAACGTTCAGCCGCACTCTGGTTCGCAGGCAAACTCCGCCGTCTTTATGGCGTTGCTTAACGCCGGTGATACCGTACTGGGTATGAGCCTGTCTGAAGGTGGTCACTTGACCCACGGCGCCAGCGTTAACTTCTCTGGTAAAACCTACAATGCAGTGCAGTACGGTTTAAACGAAGAGACCGGCGAAATTGACTACGAACAGGTTGAAGCGCTGGCTGAAGAGCACAAGCCAAAAATGATCATTGGTGGCTTTTCTGCTTACTCTGGCATTGTTGACTGGCAACGTTTCCGTGCCATTGCCGATAAAGTAGGTGCCTTCCTGCTGGTCGACATGGCTCACGTAGCGGGTCTGGTTGCTGCCGGAGTATATCCTAACCCGCTGCCACATGCTCACGTAGTCACTACCACAACGCATAAAACCTTAGCGGGTCCGCGCGGTGGTCTGATCCTGTCTGCCTGTGGTGATGAGACTATTTATAAAAAGCTTAACAGCTCAGTATTTCCTGGTAACCAGGGCGGCCCGCTGTGTCACGTTATTGCTGCGAAAGCCGTTGCTTTCAAAGAAGCGCTGCAGCCAGACTTTAAAGCTTATCAACAGCAGGTCGTTACCAATGCTAAAGCGATGGTAAGCGTGATGCAGGAGCGCGGTTATAAAATCGTTTCTAACGGTACCGACAATCACCTGTTCCTGTTAGACCTGATTGATAAAGATATTACCGGTAAAGATGCCGATGCAGCCCTGGGCCGTGCTAACATTACCGTTAATAAGAACTCGGTACCGAATGATCCACGTTCACCGTTTGTGACCAGTGGTCTGCGTATCGGTACACCAGCGATTACCCGTCGTGGTTTTGGCGAAAACGAAGCCAAACAGGTAGCCAGCTGGATTTGTGACGTTCTGGATAATATGGGCGACGAGAGCGTGGTTGAACGCGTTCAGCAAGAAGTGGTTGAGCTGTGCTCACGCTTCCCGGTATACGCCTAATCCAGGGAATAACGGCTCAGTAGTTACTGGCTGAGCCGGTTACTAAGCAGGAGCGTTTATGCATTGTCCCTTTTGTTCTGCCGAAGAAACCAAGGTTATTGATTCCAGGTTAGTCGCTGAAGGACATCAGGTGCGCCGGCGCCGTGAATGCGCTGAATGTCATGAACGCTTTACTACCTTCGAAAGTGCCGAACTGGTGATGCCGCGAGTAATAAAACGCGACGGCACCCGAGAGCCTTTCAACGAAGACAAGCTGCGCGCAGGGCTACAGCGGGCACTGGAAAAACGCCCGGTAAGCACTGAAAAAATCGAGCAGTGTGTACTGCAACTCAAATCAACATTGCGGGCAACCGGCGAGCGGGAAGTCGAAAGCGAATTGTTGGGCAATCTCATTATGGATGCCCTAAAAGAGCTGGACAAAGTGGCTTACGTTCGTTTTGCCTCGGTGTATCGTTCTTTTGAAGATATTAAAGAGTTTGGTGAAGAGATAGCCAGACTGGGGGATTAAATCCCATGCAACGCCTCAATCCCAGCCCCGCCACCGATGAATACTGGATGGCAAAAGCCATTCAACTGGCGGCAAAAGGGCGCTACACCACCTCTCCCAATCCTCGTGTTGGTTGCGTTATCGTTAAAGATGAAATCTGTATTGGCCAGGGTTATCACATTCAGGCCGGCACGCCTCATGCCGAGGTGCATGCACTGGTTGCCGCAGGTGACAATGCCCGTGACGCTACTGCCTATGTCACCCTGGAACCCTGTAGTCATACTGGCCGTACACCGCCTTGCGCTGATGCGCTGATAAAAGCCGGGGTCGCAAGGGTGGTAGTGGGAATGACCGACCCTAACCCGCAAGTAAGCGGCAGTGGTATTGAGCGAATCCAAGCCGCCGGCATTGAAGTGACCCAGGATGTTTGTAGCGAGCAGGCCGGGGCACTCAATCCGGGGTTTATTAAGCGGATGCAACAGGGCTTGCCCTGGGTACGAGTGAAATTAGGTGTCAGCCTGGACGGTAAAATTGCGCTGGCTAACGGCGCGAGCAAGTGGATCACCGGGCCGGCGGCGCGACGTGATGTACAGCGACTGCGGGCGCAAAGCTGCGCGATTATTACCGGCAGTGGCACAGTGATTGCCGATAACCCGAGTATGCTGGTGCGGCCTGAGCAGGCTAAACTCGACAACTATCCGGTGTCTACGGTACGTCAACCGCTGAGGGTGGTGATTGATTCGCAGGAAAGGCTCACGCCAAACTGGCTGATGTTTAACGATGGCCATCCGGTGCTGCTGGTAAACCAGCATTTTCGGGCGGGGTTTAGTCAGGACGTTGAGCAATGTCAGTTACCGTTGTCCGCAATAGGAAAAATTGATTTACATCTACTGCTCACTGAACTGGCTGAGCGCGGCATTAATGAAGTGCTAGTGGAATCCGGTGCGGGCCTGGCCGGGGCCTTTATGGCCAACGGGCTGGTGGATGAGTTGATCGTTTATCAGGCGCCAAAGCTGCTTGGCGACAAAGGCGTATCGATGCTCACGCTGCCGGATTATGCGCAGGTAAGTGAGGCCCCGGACTTGAAATTAACCGACATCAGACATATAGCAGAAGACATCCGGCTGACCTATCAATTGGCCGTCGACAAGTCATGATAAAGAACACGAGAAGACATTATGTTCACTGGAATTATTGAAGCGCTCGGAACCATCGAATCTATGGTCGACCAGGGAGAGTCCATCCGTCTTAAAGTTGGCGTGGGTAAGCTGGATATGTCCGATGTGGCATTGGGAGACAGTATTGCTACCAATGGCGTTTGTCTTACCGTTGTTGATTACAGCCCGCATCATTACAGTGCGGACGTTTCTGCCGAGACTATCCGCCTGACTGGCTTTGCCCAGTATAAACCGGGCACCCAGGTAAATCTGGAGAAAGCCATGCAGGTAAGCTCGCGCTTCGGTGGACATATTGTTTCTGGCCATGTTGACGGTGTGGGCGAGGTGTCCCGCATCATTCAACACAGTGATTATGTGGAAATCTGGATCGATGCGCCGGATGATCTGGCCAAGTACATTGCCCATAAGGGCAGTATCACGGTTGATGGCGTTAGTCTTACCGTAAACAAAGTGAATGGCAGCGAGTTTATGCTATGGATCATTCCGCATACGTTGCAGGAAACGGTGCTCGGCACTTATAAAACCGGTACCAGAGTGAATTTGGAAGTGGACGTTATCGCCCGCTATCTGGAGCGACTGATGCTGGGCGACAAAGCCGCCAGCAAAAAAAATGACATCAGTCTGGAATTTCTCGCCGAACACGGCTATCTAAAAAAATAACCCTACAAGACTTAATATTTATGGCACTTAATAGCACCGCTGAAATAATTGAAGACATCAAGCAAGGCAAGATGGTCATCCTGATGGATGACGAAGATCGCGAAAACGAAGGCGATATCATCATGGCTGCCGAGCATGTCACCCCCGAAGCCATTAACTTTATGGTAAAACATGCTCGTGGACTGGTGTGTTTACCCATGACTGCAGAACGCTGTCAGCGTTTAAACCTGCCGTTGATGGTCGACCTTAACAAAGCTCAGTTTTCGACTAACTTTACGGTTTCTATTGAAGCCGCAGAAGGGGTTACCACCGGCATTTCTGCTGCTGACCGGGCTACCACGATTCTGGCGGCGGTAGCGAAAGATGCGCAGGCAAAAGACATTGTGCAACCGGGACATATCTTTCCGCTGATTGCTAAAGAAGGCGGCGTCCTAAATCGCGCAGGTCACACCGAAGCCGGTGTGGATCTGGCCAGACTGGCGGGTTGTGAACCGGCAGCGGTAATTGTTGAGGTATTAAACGACGACGGTAGCATGGCTCGCCGTCCACAGCTTGAGGCATTCGCCGCCGAGCACGATATTAAAATCGGTACGATAGCCGATTTAATTGAATACCGTAACCTTAACGAAACCACAATTAAGAAAGTATCCAGCTGTCAGTTACCCACTCAATACGGTGAGTTTGAACTGCATACATTCAAAGATGTTATCGACAATCAGCTCCACTTCGCCCTCAAAAAAGGCGATATTAAGGCAGAAGAGCCAACATTGGTGCGAGTTCATCTGCATAATACCCTGAGCGACCTGCTGGGCTCTACCCGCGGGATTTCCCGCTCGATGACGTTACCTGATGCCATGCAGCAAATTGCAGAGGAAGGTGGTGTGCTGGTTTTACTGGGTAAAGAAGAAGACCTGGAGTCGCAGTTACAACGCTTTGCAGCAGAAGATCGTGGTGAGCAGCCGGTAGGTAAAAATTGGCAGGGTTCATCGCGCACAGTAGGTGTGGGAAGTCAGATTCTGGCCGCCATGGGCGTGCAAAAAATGCGTTTATTAAGTAAACCCATTAAATATCACGCGCTTTCCGGATTTGGCCTGGAAGTTGTTGAGTATATTCACGACTAACGATTGGGTTTTGGCGCTGTTGTGGTATACTTCGCGCCGTTTTTGACACGGGATTCATACGGGATTTGGGCTATGCAGGTTATCGAAGGTAATATTCGCGCAACAGGTAAGAAATTTGCCATTGTTGTTTCACGTTTTAACAGCTTTGTAGTAGAAAGTTTGTTAGAAGGCGCACTGGACACGCTGGAGCGTCATGGTGAAGTCAGTGATGAAGATGTCACACTGGTTCGTGTACCTGGTGCTTATGAGCTGCCGGTAGTAGCGAAAAAATTAGCCGAATCTAAAAAATTCGACGCCATTATTGCCTTAGGCGCAGTGATCCGTGGCGGTACACCGCACTTTGATTTTGTTGCCGGTGAGTGCAACAAGGGTCTGGCTCAGGTGTCACTGGAGTACGGTTTACCGGTGTCTTTTGGTGTGATCACCACAGATTCTATCGAACAAGCCATTGAGCGTTCTGGTACCAAAGCCGGTAACAAAGGCTCTGAAGCTGCCCTGGGCGCGCTTGAAATGGTTAATGTTATGTCTGCCCTAGACGATCTGGCATAAGGAAACTAACGTGAAAGTTTCTCCTCGCCGTCGGGCCCGTGAAATAGCGCTGCAAGGCGTTTACTCCTGGCAAATGACCCAAAACCAGATCGACCAGATTGAACTCGCTCTGGCGACCAGCAATGACATGAAAAAAGTGGATATGAACTATTTTCAGTCTTTGCTGCGTGGGGTAGTGCGCAGTGCGTCTCAGTTAGACAGCACGATTAAGCCCTACCTTGGTCGTTTACCCGAAGAACTGGATCCTATCGAAAAAGCGATTTTAAGGTTAGCCACTTATGAACTAACCGAACAAATCGATGTCCCATACAAAGTAATTATCAACGAGGCCATAGAACTGGCCAAATCTTTTGGCGCTGAAGAAAGCCACAAGTTTGTGAATGGTGCGCTGGACAAAGCGGTAAAAACCCTGCGTCCTCATGAGCGCGGCTAAGCCAGCTACCGTTGAAATCAGGGGCAGGATGCCCTTCTTTTAAATTTCTCAACTTTCCGGATTACTGTGAAAGAGTTTGATCTGATAAAACAGTACTTTGCCCAACGTGGTCACGTTAGAAAAGACGTGATCCTCGGGATTGGCGATGACTGTGCTGTGACCAAAGTACCCGATAACCAACATCTTGCTGTAACCACTGACACGCTAATCAGCGGCGTTCATTTTCTCCCTGATGCCCCGGCGCGCTCCGTTGCCTATAAGGCCGTAGCGGTTAATCTGAGCGACCTGGCGTCCTCCGGTGCAGAGCCGGCGTGGATTAGTTTGTCGCTGTCGTTGCCGTCATATGATGAAAACTGGATAGACGAATTCGTTAACGGCCTGTACGAGCTAACCGAGTATTATTCGGTGCAACTGATTGGTGGTGATACGGTCACCGGACCTCTGGCATTAACCATTACTGCCCAGGGCTTTGTACCACCAGACACCGAGTTACGCCGCAGCAATGCCAAGCCCGGCGACTGGATTTATGTTACCGGCAATCTCGGTGATGCGGGAGCTGGTCTGGATATCCTTAAAGGGGAAATCGAAGCCGTTGGCGAGCACCGTGATTACCTGATTAATCGTCATTATTATCCTACTCCGAGAGTGATGGCAGGTACATCCCTGCGCCGTACCGCTAATGCCTGCATCGACGTGTCTGACGGTCTGGTGTCTGACTTAGGCCATATTCTTAAGATGTCTGGCTGCGGCGCCACGGTTCATGTAGACCGACTGCCCGTGTCATCGGCTTTGTTTGAAACCGTGGGAGCACAGCAGGCCTACCGTTACGCGCTGGCAGCCGGCGACGATTACGAGCTGGTCTTTACTGTTAACGAAGAGCAGCGTGGTAATCTGGAAACTTCACTGACTAACGCTAATGTGAAAGCAACCTGTATTGGCCAGGTCAATGGTTATGCTGGTCAGCTGGACCTGAAATTGTACGATGAAAAATACGTGCTCGATGCAAGCACTGGCTACGAGCACGAGTTTTAATGGATAAAGCGCTACGCAAGCGGGTATCAATGAAAAATCCGGTGCACTTTCTGGCACTGGGTTTTGGCAGTGGTTTAATCCCCCTGATGCCTGGTACTTTTGGCTCGCTGGCGGCATTGCCATTGCTCATCCCGTTTATCTGGCTTTCGCCCTACGCACTGCTGATTGCCGCAGTACTGGCCAGTGTTGTAGGGATTTATCTGTGCGGTAAAACTGCAGATGATATGCAGGTGCACGATCACGGTTCCATTGTCTGGGACGAGGTGGCCGGTATCTTGCTCACCTTTCTATGGATACCTCTATCGCCACTTACGGTGCTGTTGGGCTTTGTGTTGTTCCGCTTCTTCGATATCTTGAAGCCGTGGCCAATCAAACCCATCGATAAGTACCTGGCCGGTGGTCTCGGCATTATGCTGGATGACGTAGTGGCCGGTATTATGGCCTGTGTCAGCCTTCATGCGATTCTGTTTCTCTTTGGGCTTTAGCCAGCCCAACCGCTTAACAAGTTATTCCAACCCAAAATACTTATACCACTGACAGCAATAAACCTGTAAGTTGAACAAATATCGTTCAAAGACAAGGATCCGTTATGTTACTCAGGCGCGTTCTTTTGCACGTAAGGCAACAAAACTGGTTTGCAGTGTTACTCGATTTTGTAATTGTAGTGGTGGGTGTGTTTATAGGTGTTCAGGTAGCGAACTGGAACGAAACACAAAAGCAGCAAACGCTTTATCACGACGCCTATCAGCGGGTTAATCAGGAAGTCAGCAACAACATAGAATCCATTCGAGCGGTACAGAACTATTACCGCAAGCGTTTACCTGCCGTTCAGCGGGTTATTGAAACGTTACGTACTTGTGGCGCTGACGGCGGCTCGATAGAAAGTATCGAAGCCACGTTTCCGGTTGTAATGAATTATTCCCAGATACTGCTTTCTGTTCGTGACATTGAGTTATTGCTGGGCAATAACAGTTTTCTTGCTTTTCAGCATACAGAGCTTAGAACCCGGTTGTCAGAGCTTGCCAATTATACCCGCTTCTATGAACTGGAGCTTGCAGGTAAGACGGCCGAGATGAAAGATACCCGTTTTTTAAATCAGCTGGCGTCAGGTCCTCTACTGGGTTCTCCTGACGATAATATTAAGTCGATTAAAGATGGTGCAGTTGGCAGTCAGGAGTTGATAAGAAAACATCGTTTCAAAGAGCCTCTGGACAAGGTGTGCAAAAATGAGGTGATCCTCAGAAAGTATTTTGGTTGGGAAGAAGCGGTCTATTTTCAGGTTGTTGTGGGTCAGATGGCGGTCGAACATTTTGAGCGGGAACTGAATTACCTGAAAGCGGCTTATTCAACTGAAAAGTAGTGCCCGGTTAGTGCTTATTTGCCTTGCATGCCGCGTTTCTTTTTTAAGTCCAGCGCGGCCAGACTGTAGCCTCCATCCGCCCCGTCAATAAAGTGAATATGCTCTGACTGATAAGCGGTTATCATGCAGGTGATCAATGCCGCGCCTGACACGTGGACACCAAAAGATATCCGCCCGGCCTGTTCCTGGCTGCTGAGGTACTCCACAATCGCCTCACGCTGCGCCGGTGTGCAGCTAATACACATTTTCAGACCGTCCTCGAACTTTATAAAATCACAGTTTGCTACTAAATCCTGCTTGTAAGCGCCCCAATTGGTGGCATCGGTTTTCACTTTACGTGACATCAGCCAGCCGCCAACCAGGTTCATTAACACCAGGTGCAGATAATACTTACACCGGCTGATTAGCGATTTGGTTTCTGTGCGAATATTTATTTCGGTGGCAAGCCGGGCGGGAGACCAGGCAAACGAAAGTTGCTCGGAGGCGATCGGGTGGTAGTGTTCCCGGCCACCGGTAATCTGTTGTAAGTGTTGTAACACCTGTTCATATTGTTGCGGTGAACTGGCTTCAATAATGAGCGAGAGGGTTTCGCCGTGGCGGCTTGTTACGTTGCTCCAACGACATTCAAAACCCGAGTAGTCAGCATTGGGTTGGGCACCTTCAATCAGAAAAGCCTGGTTGAGCACGGGGTCTTTAAGGATCTTTTCTGCATAGCGGATGCCGCCACCACTGAAGCAAGCCTGCTGGTAGTGCGGCGAAACCTTAAGTTTACTTATCCCGATAGTATGGCCTGCCGCATACAGGGTAGTGGCGGGGATCAACGCTACACGTAGATCCAGATGAAGGCTGATAGCCCTTTGCTGGCAGGCGGTAAGACATTGCCTGAGTAGCTCCTCATTACCCGGAGGCACACAGATAGTTGCGCCATCACCGCCAAACACAAATGGCAATGCCGTATCGGTAAAACAGTTACGCACGGCAACAATCATCGCAACTGCGATGGCATTGATATCCTTATATTTGCCCCGCAACAAGGCTTCAGTGGAGCCTTTTACGTCGGAAATCACTACCAGCCAGTCAGCGGGCAGTGTCGTGTAATGACCCTGTTCGGCTAAATGGCCAAGATCATCATAAGCAGGTAATTGCTGATAAAAAGCGGCTGACTGAGCTGTGATAACAACGTCCTGAACAATGCCATCTGGCGGTATGTTCAGAGTATAGAAAACGAATCAGGTTTGTCTAATGAAGAGGGTATGGAGTTATGATAAAACCACTCGGAGTAACCGGCGCCGCTGGCACGGTGCCGGTTAGATTAATTTGGCCAGGATAATCACGCCAGATAGTCGTTTACCCGGGCAATAATACCGGCGCTATCAAGGCCAAGTTCAGCGTACATTTCTTCCTGGGTGCCCTGCAGAATAAAGCTGTCAGGCAGACCAAGGGTCAGACAAACGGTTTTTAACCGGTTTTGCATCACATACTCGCTTACAGCGCTACCTGCACCACCCATGATGCAGCCGTCTTCCAGTGTCACGAAGCATTCGTGATCGGCTTTCAGGGTGTTGAGCACGTCGGTATCCATAGGTTTCACAAAACGCATGTCTACCAGCGTGGCGTCCAGTTCCTCGGCTGCTGCTTCGGCAAAGGGCAGTAACGTACCAAAGTTTAACAGTGCGATCTTTTTACCAGTCCGCAGGGTCCGGCTTTTACCCAGTGGCAGGGCTGTCATGAATTCTTCCGGGGTTATGCCTTTGCCGGCTCCGCGCGGGTATCTCACCGCTGCCGGGGCGTTGGCCATATGACCGGTATAAAGCATCTGCCGACACTCGTTTTCATCCGACGGGGTCATCACAATCATATTTGGAATACAGCGCAGGAAAGCAATATCGAAAGCACCCTGGTGAGTTGGGCCGTCCGCGCCAACAATACCCGCACGGTCGATAGCGAATAACACCGGTAGATTCTGTAATGCCACGTCGTGAATCAGTTGGTCGTAAGCGCGTTGTAAAAACGTAGAGTAGATGGCCACTACCGGGTTAAGGCCATCTTTGGCCATACCTGCGCCTAAAGTGACGGCATGTTGCTCGGCGATGGCGACGTCGAAATATTGCTCGGGAAACTGCTGGGAAAAGGCAACCATGCCTGAACCTTCACGCATCGCCGGCGTAATCGCCATCAGCTTGGGATCCTGTTTAGCCATATCGCACAACCAGTTACCAAAGATAGCCGAAAAAGTGGGCTTGGAAGCTTTGGCTTTTGGCAGGGTCTGGTCGGCCGGATTAAATTTTGGCACGGCATGGAATTTAATCGGGTCTTTTTCAGCTTCGGGGTAACCTTTACCTTTGCGAGTAACCACATGCAGTAGTTGCGGGCCCTTAAATTTACGCATATTACGCAAGGTGTCGACCACACCGTTGATGTCATGGCCATCAATGGGGCCAATGTAATTAAAGCCCAGCTCTTCAAAAATGGTGCCCGGTACTACCATGCCTTTAATATGTTCTTCAGCGCGGCTGGCAAATTCTTTGATGGGGGGCACATTACTCAGTAGTTTTTTGCCCCCGTCGCGGATACTGTTAAACAGGTTGCCGGTTAACAGGCGGGCCAGGTGGCTGTTTAATGCGCCGACGTTCTCTGAAATCGACATTTCATTATCGTTCAGTACCACCACTAAATCTTTGCTGATATCGCCGGCGTGGTTCATAGCCTCAAAGGCCATCCCGGCAGTCATTGCGCCGTCACCGATAACGGCGACCACCTTGCGGCCCTGTTGTTCTTTGTCGGCGGCGATGGCCATGCCCAGTGCGGCACTGATTGAGGTAGAAGAATGACCCACCGCAAAGGTGTCGAATTCGCTTTCCGGTGGCCATGGGAAAGGGTGTAATCCGTCTTTTTTCCGGATGGTCGACATTTGTTCGGCACGGCCGGTAAGAATTTTATGCGGGTAAGCCTGATGACCCACATCCCAGATCAGCCTGTCGAAGGGCGTGTTATAGATGTAATGCAGCGCCACGGTGAGTTCAACGGTGCCAAGACCGGAGGCAAAATGACCGCTGCTCTGACTGACACAGGTGAGCAGGTACTGGCGAAGTTCATCAGCCAGGGTCCGCAGTTTGTCCTGAGGAAGCTTGCGTAATGCTTCGGGAGAACGGGCCAGAGCAAGAGTAGGATAGTGCGCTAAATCTAGAGTCATTATTTATTATTCTGATACGTTATGCGGGTGTGTCGCGGCCGTTAATGACTGCGACTCACCATTAAATCGGTAAATGCAACTAAGTAATCGGTATTGTAGGGCAAACCGTCCAAGGCTTGAAGCGCCTCTTGATGTAATTTTGCCAACTCCTCACGCGCACCGTCTAATCCCAGCAAAGAAGGGAATGTATTTTTGCCCCGGGCTTCATCTGAACCTTTCGGTTTTCCGAGTGTTTCGGTACTCGCGGTGACGTCCAGAATGTCATCCTGAACCTGAAATGCCAGGCCGATACGGTTAGCGAAACGGCACAGCAATTGTTGATGGGTACTATCGAGCTGTTCGGTTACCAGGCATACCATTTCCACGCAGGCAGTGAGTAACGCGCCCGTTTTTAGCTGATGCAGATGTTGTAGTTCGGCCAGTGTGATTTGTTTGCCTGTGGCGGCTAAATCAATGGCCTGGCCGCCACACATGCCAGAATAACCGGCAGCACGAGCCAGCACCGCAACCAGTTGCGCGCGGCGATGGTTGGCAAACGCGCTCATAGGGTGTTCGGCAACAATACTGAAAGCCTGGGTTTGCAGAGCATCACCGGCGAGTATTGCGGTGGCTTCGTCAAACGCAATATGGCAGGTTGGATTGCCCCGGCGCAGGTCGTCATCATCCATTGCCGGCAAATCGTCGTGAACCAGGGAGTAGGCATGAATACACTCGATGGCCATACTGATAGCCCGCTGGTCGTTATCCGGAATGTCGAGCATATTACCCACCAGGTGAACCAGTAACGGACGCATCCGTTTGCCACCGTTGGTTAAGGCATAGAGCATCGATTCTTTAAGGCGCGGCGCAGCATCGGGCAGATCGTTGATGAGGTCTTGCAGGCTGGCATCAAGGCGTTGCTTGATGTGCTGATGCAATGGAGCAAGTTGCATGTTAGTCCTCGTTGTCTGCCGCGAAGTCCTGTAATGCGGCTTCGCCGTTTTGTTCGGTGAGTATTCTGACTTTTTGTTCAGCTTCTACCAGGGCCTTCTGGCTCAGGCGGGATAACTCGATACCGCGTTCAAATTTTTTCAGTGCTTCATGGAGAGGCAGATCGCCCTGTTCCATCTCATTGACGATGGATTCCAGTTCGCTGATGGTTTGTTCAAATGATGGACTGGCTGCAGTGGCTTTATCGCTCACGGATCCCTCTTCTGGTCTCATTTTGCGTAGTGATGGCACATTAACCGAGGCCCGCGCGAGGGTCAAATAGTTTAGCTGCGGTAAGCGAGGTTTTGCACTGTATGGAAGTGTAAAGCAGAGGATTTGTGATAACCGGTTTTAAAATCTATAACGATACCAGTGTAGAAAAAAAAATAACTGCCGATAGAATGACTACAGTGTATTGAGTGTTAGGATATCGAGTGATAGTAACTATTCTTAATCGGCTCAATACTATAATAACTTCGCTGGTGTGGATGACTTTGTCAGACTCAGCACGGCATTGTGAAAAATTCGCAGTTATAGTTAACACCTGTGTTCAGTTTCGCCCTGAATAAGTGATGAAGTGAGGGAAACAAGTGGATTTAGCAACCCTGGTTGGAATGTTAGGCGGCATTGGCTTTATTGTAATGGCCATGATCCTTGGTGGGGATCTCAGCATGTTTGCCGATGTTCCTTCGGTACTGATCGTTTTTTGCGGTAGTCTTTTTGTTGTTATGTCGCAGTTCACGCTGGGCCAGTTTTTTGGTGCAGGTAAAATCGCCGGTAAGGCGTTCATGTTTAAAATCGACACGCCTGAAGATCTCATCGAGAAAGTCGTAGAGATGGCAGATGCGGCGCGTAAAGGGGGCTTTCTGGCCCTCGAAGAAGCTGAAATTGCTAACCCTTTTATGCAAAAAGGGGTGGATATGCTGGTGGATGGTCACGACATTGACGTGGTGAGGGAAACCCTGGCAAAAGATATTTCTATGACCACCGAACGCCACGAGTTTGGTGTTTCTATCTTTAAAGGCCTCGGTGATGTTGCGCCTGCCATGGGTATGATTGGTACGCTCATTGGTCTGGTAGCGATGCTGTCAAACATGGATGACCCCAAAGCCATCGGCCCCGCTATGGCGGTGGCCTTGTTAACTACGCTGTACGGCGCTTTTCTGGCTAACGTTATCTGTTTGCCCATTGCGGCTAAACTCAGCAATCGCCTGAATGAGGAAAAGCTCAACCAGTCATTGATTCTCGACGGAATTGTCGGTATCGCCGATGGTCAGAACCCGCGGGTCATTGAAGGGATCCTTAAAAACTATCTCGCCGCCAGTAAACGTGGTGCGGCGGAAGAAGAGTAAAGATTATGGCGCAGGAAGAAGAGTGCCCCAAATGCCCCCCCGAAGGTCTCCCCGCCTGGATGGGGACCTTTGCCGACCTGATGTCGCTGCTGATGTGCTTTTTTGTACTGCTGCTGGCATTCTCCGAAATGGACGTGCTTAAATTTAAACAGATAGCCGGCTCCATGAAGTTTGCCTTTGGTGTGCAAAACAAAATTGAAGTGAAAGACATTCCAAAAGGCACCAGTGTAATTGCCATGGAGTTTCGCCCGGGTCGTCCGGACCCGACGCCGATTGACACGATTCAGCAGCAAACCATTGATATGACCCAGCAAATGCTGGAGTTTCAGGCCGGCGACGAAGACTCAGCCGGGGGCCGTCAGAAACAGCGCGGTACGCAGCGCGGCGGGCAATCTCAACAAACCTCAACCGATCAGTCGGCCTCTACCCAGCAGGCAGCTAATCAGGAGCAGGTGGCTGAGATGATGAAAAAAGTTGCCCAGCAACTACAAAAACAAATCCTTGATGGTTCTATTGAAATGGAATCCCTTGGGCAGCAGATCACCATTCGCATTCGTGAGAATGGCTCGTTTTCTGCCGGTTCGGCATTTTTACAACCGCAATTTCGCCCGGTTATTCGCCAAATTGGTGAGATCCTGGCTGATATGCCTGGTCAGATAGAAGTGTCAGGACATAGTGATAAGCAACAGATTTCCAATGAGCTGTACAGCTCTAATTGGGATTTATCTGCGCAACGTGCGGTTGCCGTTGCCGAAGCGCTGCGCTCGGCACCGGGATTTGATGAAGCGCGAATGTCGGTGGTGGGCAAGGCGTCTAATGAGCCCCTGATTGAGGATCCGAAAACACCTGAAGAACTGGCCAGCAACCGTCGGGTAGAAATTAACATTAATCAGGGAGAGCCAATTCGCTCGAAGCCTATCTCGGTGCTGGAGCAAGACCAGTAACCAGGCCATCAATACAAGCTTACCCGATTAGCGGGTAAGCTCATCTACGTAACGCGGCTTGCTCAGCACTAATTGTACGGTGCTGATGGAACGCTCCAGAAAGCCACCCTCGCAATATTTAAGGTAATATTCCCACATTCTGGCAAAGCGCTCGTCATAGCCGTGCACAGCCAGCTTTTCTTTTGCTGCCACAAAGGCGTTAAACCAATCTCTGAGAGTACGCGCATAGTCGAGACCAATATCCTGCATGTCGCGTATGGAAAGATCGCTGGCTTGCTTAATGTGCTGATTTAATACCAGCTGAGAGGGCAGGAAACCACCGGGGAAGATGTGTTTCTGGATAAAGTCTACGCCTTTATGGTAACTGTCATAGCGACGATCATCGATAGTAATCGACTGCAACAGCATTAAACCATCAGGGGTTAGCAGGCTGGCGCACTTGTTGAAAAACTGGTTAAGGTAAGGCTTGCCTACTGCTTCAATCATCTCGATAGAAACCAGTTTGGTATATGTGCCTTCCAACAGCCGATAATCTTTTTTGAGCAGGGTGATCTGGTCTTCGAGGCCCTCCCGTTTGACCCACTCATTAGCGTAAGCAAATTGTTCTTCGGAAATGGTGGTTGTGGTTACCTTACAGCCAAAATGCTTGGCAGCATGGACCGCGAGGCCTCCCCAACCAGTACCAATTTCGATCAGGTGGTCATCGGCTGTAAGACGTAACTTTTTGCAGATGGTGTGTAGTTTATGAAACTGGGCGTCAGCAAGAGAAGCATTGACATCTGGGTAGATAGCCGAAGAATACATCATGCTTTCATCAAGAAAGTGTGTATAAAGGGTATTGCCTAAATCGTAGTGCGCTGCAATGTTTTTCTTGGCCTGATCGTGAGTATTACGGCGCATGAGGTGCTGCAGTTTATCAAACGGGAAACTGAGCCACTTAAACCGGGACTCCCAGCGGTCGAGTGTGGGCAGATTACGGGCAAAAATACGGATAACATTGGTCAGTTCCGGGCTGGTCCATAATCCTTCGGTGTACGTTTCACCAGAGGCCACACTACCGCCAAGCAACAGCTTTTTGTACACGGTTGGACAATGCATGTCGACTTCGGCGTGCAGATCGCTTGCCGGATTACCACACTGAGCAACGAGTTTGCCATTTTCCTTAATCACCAGATGCCCCTCAGGCAGAGATTGCATCAGACTAATAAAGATTTGGCGACTGTATCGCTCAACATAAGAAAACGTAAGGGGCGCAGAGAGCGCAGTTTCACTATTTGCCATGAGTTATTCCTGACTATTTATCGGATGTGAATATACCGGCGTACGTTTTATCCATAATTTAACCGCCTGCCAGTAAATTCCGATGACAGTTCTTAGTGTCATATTCGGTATTGATTTGATTACGTTTCTAACTGTATTTGAGTTTAATGGTTTTTGCTTTAAATGCATTATTGCGGTGAAGTGTTTGTTTTCCTTATAACAACTCAGGCCCACGGAGAAGGCATCAGATGGTTGCTGGATATGCCACTTGTACACCATATCCACCGGGTTAAACGGCGATACGTGAAAAGCTTTAGGAGTATTTTCCTGTTTATTTAAATCAACCAGGTAATGATGCCTTTCATTCCAGGGCGTATTGCTGACCTCAGCCAGCATATGGGTGAACTGGCCGGAAGCTTTGTGGCGCAGAAAATAAAAGTTAACCGGACTGAAGTACAGCCCGTAGTGCCTTGCCTGACCAAGCAGGAAAATATCGCCAGTCAGTGAGGCTTCGGATTTATTGAGCTCATTCATTCTGGCAATCACCGCCTGTTTGAGAGGCAGCGCCGGGTCACCGAGGTAGTCGCTGCGTCGAAATTCGAACGCGGCTCTTGCGGTATTGGAAAAGCCCTTTACGGTGTGCGCCAGGTGATTGACTTCATCAAGGTTGAGCCACATCATTGCAATGCCATACTCAAAGGCGTGCTGAGTGGGCTTAAACCGCTCGTGATTCACTATACCGGTGCAGATCGCGCTTTCCATTACAGACTGGCGCCAAACCGTTCGCAAACGTCCAGTGCAGAGCGCACGCCGTCTTCGTGAAAACCGTTATACCAGTAAGCACCACAGAAGTGCACGCCATCCACCCCGCAAATGGTCTGCCGTTGCTGTTGGGCGCTTACCATTGTCGGGCTGAACTGCGGATGCGCATAGCGGTATGTGCCCAGTACTTTGTCGGCTTGTATGTCCTGGGTATTGAGACTAACACAAAAGGTTTCCTCGGCATCTAACCGTTGCAGTATATTCATATCATAGGTGACCGCTGCAGGGCGTTGTTGCTCCTGCGGGTCGCCGGTTAAACGATAATTCCAGCTCGCCCACGCCGCCTTTCGTTGTGGCAGTTGTCTGGTGTCATAGTGCAGTACGACATCGTTTTCGGCGTAGCCGATGGCCCCGAGAATCCGTTGCTGGTCGTCGGTGGGCGCGGCGAGCATGGCTAATGCCTGGTCGCTGTGGCAGGCAAAAATCACTTCATCATACTGGTCTGTCTGCCCTGCCATCGAAGTAACAGCAACGCCACCGTTGCTATGTTCCACTCGTTTTACCGGGGTACTCAGGCGAATCCGATCAGTAAATGGTTTTACCAGTGGCGCTACGTATTCCCTTGAGCCGCCTTTGATGGTGTACCACTGTGGCCGATCGCTAATATTGAGCAACCCGTGGTTATTGAAAAACTGTAAAAAGAAGGTCAGCGGAAAGGCCTTGGTTTGCTCCAGACTGGCAGACCAGATGGCCGCGCACATCGGATAGATATAATGCTCACTAAATTCTTCGCTAAACCCATGTTCCCTGATAAATGATGACAGCGTTTGTGAACTGGTATCCTGCTCCTGTTCGATGGTCTCTTTGCACAGATTATTGAAGCGCACGATATCTTTTACTATTTTCCAGAACCGGGGCCGGAACAGGTTACGTCGCTGGGCGAACAGGGTGTTCAGGTTATGCCCGTTGTATTCAATGTTAGTGCCTTCATGGCGAACAGAAAAGCTCATTTCGGTAGGCTGGTATTCCACGCCAAGTCTGGTGAGTAATTTAATAAAATTGGGGTAGGTCCAGTCGTTAAAAACAATAAACCCGGTATCGATAGCCCGGGATTGCCCGTTTACCGTCACGTCTTTAGTGGCGGTATGGCCACCAATATAATCATTGGCTTCATACAAAGTAATGTTTTGCTGTTCGTGCAACAGGTGAGCACAGGTTAACCCTGAAATGCCTGAGCCAATAATGGCAATATTTTTTTTCATGTGAAAATCCGCCAGGTCTCTTATTGTAATTTTGATGAAAGCCACACCTGGAGCCTGCCAGGTAAGCGGTACAACGTTCTGAGTATAAGCCCGAACATGGTTGGAAAGTATATATTGCTCTGTTGTTTGATGATGCCTTTTAACAAGGATTCAGCTGCTTCCTGCGCGGTAATCTTCATTGGCATTTCAAAGTCATTTTTATCGGTTAACGGAGTTTCGACAAAACCAGGCGATACCGACTGAACGATAACTCCTATCGATTTGAGATCGATATTCATGCTTTGGGTAAAATAATGAACCGCCGCCTTGCTGGCGCCATATGCCTGACTGCGGGTAAAAGGAAACAATCTTGCCATGGAATCGATTATGACCAGTTGATTACCCGCCTGGCAATTTGGCAACAGCGCACTGACGCAGTTGATGATGCCAAAAAAATTCACTTCCAGAACCCGCCTGAACATGTCTGGCTCAAAGACTGGCAAATCCACATATTCACAGGTGCCGGCGTTGAGTACGGCAATGTCAAAGCGCACATCGGCCAGCGCCGACGCGGTGGCTTGCTCGTCGGTGACATCGAATTGCAGTGACTGAATGTTCTGGTGCTTTGCAAGCGTGTCGAGCTTTTCCTGATTGCGGCCACAGGCAATTACCTGATAACCACGCGAAGCGGCATGATTTGCAAGGGCTTCACCAATGCCGGAGGTTGCGCCGGTAATTAGAATCGTTTTCATGAGTCGAGCTTCTTCTTGATATAACCGATAACAGACCTGAGTACGGGCACATGTTGGTAAACCATTTCCCCCAGGTCATAATAGTCGCGGTGGTAGTGGATTTTGTCATAACGAACTTTCAGCATCGAAACGCCATCCACCGAAATAGTGTTTGGTTTATTCTTCAGCTGCAATAACATGGTCCATTCAACGACATGGCTGTACCCGCCTGGCCCTGAGTCTTCGGTACAAAGCAGAGAATGAATGTTAAACTGACATGAGTCGACCGATTCCAGCAGGTTTGCGAAATAGCCCTTAACCGCCTCAAGACCTCGGTGAGTTGTTACCGGATCAACAAACTCAATGTCCTGATGGTAAGCCTGGTTAAGGTCGTCAATATTGATCTTTGCGAGATCAGCATAGAGCTGTCTGAAGCGTTCCTCAAAAGTCACTGCAAAAAAATCCGTAATAACTGGGGTTTGTGCTTGATAATACCGACATCGGGAAGCCTTAGATCATCATTTACCCATTTATTTTCACCGCTGCAACAATCTCTTTGCGCTTTTAAGATCCAAAACAGAAACCCCGGCGTATGTGACAGTGAATCCGTTAACCACTATGACAAAGATACTAATTATGCAAGATGTCGTTTTGCCCTTGTTTCCGTTATCTGCTCACTTGTTGCCGGGTGGCCACATGGCGCTGCGGATTTTTGAGCCCCGCTATGTTCGGATGGTTAAGGAAGCCTGTGCCGGTGACGGATGTTTTGTATTGTGTATGCTCAATTCCCGCGGCGACCTGAGTAAGAATGAACATATTTTCCCCATCGGCACCCTGTGCAAAATCATCGACTTCGACCTGCTCGAAGACGGCCTGTTAGGAATAAAGGTTGAAGGCCAGTATTGCGTAAGGGTCAATTCTATTGCTACCGAAGAAGACGGCTTACGCACCGGTGCTGTAGAGCGAATTACTGACTGGACGGCGGAAATTGACGATGGCGTGATAGAACCCCTGCGCGATAAGCTGCAAATCATTTATGATAAATATCCCGAGATTGCCCGGCTATATCCGGAGCTTAAGTTCTCGGAACCCTTATGGGTGATCTACCGCTGGCTGGAATTACTGCCAGTAGACGCAGCCAACAAGCAGGCGTTTTTAAGCGAACAAAACTGCGATAAGGTGCTAAACTATATAAATGATTTGGTGCGGTAAAAATTTTTGATCCAGATCATCCTTTGTTGCGTATGCATTAGCACATATGGAACAAATCGGACTGAAAACTATGCTTGTTGGAATACCATTGGAACACGAAAACAGCGCTGTAGAACCGAAAGAGTGTGCAGTTGAAATGTCTGACTACCTTGTCAAGGTAGCCCAGGACAGATGCAAGGCGTCTTTCGCCAGAGTCTTCGGTTTTTTTGCACCCAGACTCCGCTCATACGCTCTTAAGCAGCTTGGTAACGAAGCGTTAGCCATGGAGCTGGTGCAGGACACCATGTCCAATGTCTGGCAAAAAGCGCACCTTTTTAATTCCGAAAAAGGTTCCCCTTCCACCTGGATATTTACCATCGCCAGAAACATCCGCTTTGATATGCTTCGTAAAGTACAAAACCGCAAAGAAGATATATGCGCCGATGATTTATGGCCGGTGCTTTGCGAGCAAACACCTGATGCAAACGAGAAAGCGCTTGATGATCAGGTAACATTAGAGCAAATCGGGCACTTGTTTGAAGATTTGCCTGAGAAACAAAAGGTTGTATTAGAGGCGATTTATATAGACGGGAAGTCACAGCAGGAAATTGCTGACGAATTGGATATCCCTCTTGGTACGGTTAAGTCAAGAACCCGGCTTGCGTTGCAGCGTCTCAAAGGTATGATAAGCGATTATGATTAAGTTCCACCCAACCCCTGATCTCATTGAGCAGTTTGTGACGGGAACCCTGGCACCAGCAGAGTCTTTAATGGTGTCTGCCCACTGTGATATGTGTAAATACTGCCAGGAACTGGTCGATGAAAAAACGGCTGAGTTTGCTATGGATCATTTAGAACTGGAGAATGTAGTGGAAAGCTACGATCCTCAGTTTGATTTAATGCTGGCCAATATTACGCAACAGCCTGCAGCAGAGGCGCCTGATGTTTCACTCAGGAAATCATCGGGGATGGATGCTCAGAGCACATCTATTGAGTTGGATGGTAAGACGTTTGAATTGCCGAAAACCCTGCATCGTTTGATTCAGAAAAAAGGCAATTGGTCATCGCTGGTCGGTAAACTCTGGCAAGCGCCGGTGGATATGGGTTACGACGGTGTGGCTAATTTTATTTATATGGAAAAAGGCGGCTCCGTTCCTGAACATACTCATCGCGGCTCAGAGATGACGCTGGTCATTAATGGCGAGTTCTCTGACGGAATGAACGAATATGATTCTGGTGATTTTATTTATCTGAACGGCGAGCATACTCATGCCCCTGCATCAGAAGCGGCAGAAGGGTGTCTGGTATTCAGTATTGTGGATCAACCGCTTCATTTTACGTCGGGGATTGCCCGACTACTCAATCCGTTTAGTCATCTGTTTTTCAGATAATCAGGCAGGCCGAAAGGCCTGTTTTTGTATGCGCTCTGCAAACTTTCATTCCCTCTATTGTCCTGAATCAACCCCCTCAGGCAACATTTCTCTGCTCTCGTAATCCTCAGTGGTGCTTATTGTGGTTCATTGGTATTCTGTTAGTCATGATAAGTAAATTATGTGGCATTTGAATGCTTGCACAGCTGTTAGTTCAGGTTGGTATTTATTGCCTGTTCCCGTTGCTCCTGACATTTGAGAAAAATCCGCAAACCCGGCGGGTATCACTTTATATTTATGTCAGTCTGGTGCTTATCATGGGGGGATTCCTTGGCGCAGTTTATTCCGTGCTGCTACCCGGTGATATCAGTTTATCCGGTGGAACCATTGCTTATGGCGGCTTTATGATGGCCTGCATCATGATGGCATTCATAGAGAACGACCCCTTTATTTTGCAAATCATCATGCGTCTGGTGGTGATGGTCTCCATTTTTAAAGTGTTGCTATTTGCCAGCGTAGCCGAAACCCTCAACGCGCCACAAGTGCTCAATCCTCTCAACGTCCCCGCAGGGTTATTTGAAGTATCGCTACCATTAATTGTGCTTGGCGCGTTGCTTATTATTGCTGAACTGTATTTTCTGGTTTTTGTTTTCGACCGTTTAAAAAGAATTCTGACTAACCACTTGCTGTTCAGCCTGGCGTTTAGCCTGGGCTTTGTCTGTGTCATTTTAATGGATGGCGTGCTGTTTCCGGTGTTGGCAATGGGGGTATCCAATGAGGTGTTTGGCCTGATTATTGGTAATTTAAGCGGTAAAGCCATCATTGCCACTACCTTCGGCAGTTATCTGTTTTTGTTTATGCTAACCAACAAACGCCGCATGGAAAAAGCCCTTAACGATCCCTTGCTTGACTGGCGAATGCTATTATCCAGCTCGGCCAACATCGTTCGTAAACTTGAGCAAAATGAACAGCAACTGTTACAGGCCCGGACGGTCGTTGAGCACAGTCGCGAGGGGATGGCGGTGCTCGACAGTGAATTTCAGGTGGTATCGACAAATCCGGCATTGGAACACCTTTTTGCTGCCACGCGTGCCGGCGGGTTAATCCATAAACCGTTGTTTGATTTGTTCTCAACGCCGGTCAGTCTTCCAGAGGTCCAGACACAACTTCTTGAAAGCAAATCCTGGTCGGCTGAGGTGACCTGGAATATTGGTAACAAGCAGCATTTTGGTTTACTTACCCTGGTAACAGTACGGGACCGAAATCAACAAGCGAGTAATTACACAGTTTCGCTTACGGATATCTCCGAACTTGTTGATGTTCGTGAAGAGTTGCGGCACATGGCTCACCATGACGTACTAACTGGTTTGCCTAACCGCCGGGCGCTGCAACGGCTGCTAGAAGAGTCCACCAAATATGAGGCTTCAGACTTCCGCCAGGCTGCGCTGTTACTGATTGATCTGGATAACTTCAAACAGGTGAACGACAGCCTTGGTCATTTTAAGGGGGATAAGTTGCTGATGCAGGTTGGCCGCCGACTGTCTCAGGTACTGCCAGCCGGCGCCAGGCTGTTTCGCATTGGCGGAGACGAATTCTCGGTTTACTGCGAAGATATCAGCAATGTTGGGGAAGCGCTCCAGCTGGCCAATTCAATGCGGCTGCAGGTAAGCTATCCGAGCGATATTGACTCCTCTGTGCCGGTTTATGTGGATTGCTGTATTGGCATTAGTCTGTTTCCGACCTTTGCCGCTACCCTCACCGAACTCTACCAACAGGCGGATACTGCTTTGTACTGGGCTAAAGGGATAGGCAAGGGCACTGTAAAGGCTTATCAGGAATCCATGACTGAAACACGTCGCTCGTCACTGACGCTGGAGAGTATGCTAAGAGAAGCGATTGATAACCGACAGCTCGACGTGCATTTACAACCCAAGGTTAATCTGCTCAGCGGCGAGGTCGAGGGGGCGGAAGTGTTGGCGCGCTGGACAACCGCTGACAATGAGCGTGTCGCACCGGATGTGTTTATTCCGCTGGCCGAACAGGCCGGGCTTATGAGCCGCTTAACCCACTGCATTCTGGTAAAAGCCTGTGATGCCTTTACCCGCATAAGTCCGTTTGTGCCTGAATCGTTCCGCCTGGCGGTGAATATCTCAGCGGGTGAGTTAGCCGATGAAAACCTGCTCAAATCCCTGCGCAGAGTATTAACTGAGTTTGACTTAACCGCCGATCGCTTTGAAATTGAGTTAACCGAAACTGCCCTGATTGACGTGGATATAAACACTCTGGTGAGTTTGAAGGAAGCGGGATTTACCCTGGCGCTGGACGATTTTGGCACCGGTTATTCTTCGTTATCCTACTTAAACCGGTTACCTATCGATACCTTAAAAATAGACCGCAGCTTTATTTCGAATATTCCCTCAGATGGCTCGAGCAGTAACCTTACCCGAAGTATCATTTCTATTGCCCGGGACATGAATTGCCAGGTGGTCGCCGAAGGTGTTGAGAACTCTGAGCAGCATGCCTTTCTGGAGGAAGAAAACTGTGAGTTAGCCCAGGGCTACCTGTACAGTAAGCCGCTGCCGCTGAATGAGTTTGTCGAATTTGTTAAAGCCTGACTTGCCGTCAAGCTGGTAAAAATTGGTTTTATACGCACAAAAAAAGCAGCTTAAAAGCTGCTTTTTAATTGCTAATACTAACGGTAATTAGCTGATAAATTCGCTGTCCGGAAAGTTCAGTTTCAGCGTTTTCATGGCGTTATCGCGTAACTCAGTAAGTTCTAACTGGTCATAGCAAGACACCATAATTTCCAGTGCCTGCTGCACCTGATCTGAATCAGGGTAATACTCCAGTACGTAACGGCCACGGTTGGCAGCTGCAATGAAAGCTTCTCGACGCATATAGAAGCGAGCGATAGAAATTTCGTAACTGGCCAGACGGTTTTTAATAAACACCATACGCTGGCGGGCATCGGCAGCATATTTACTGTCTGGGTATTGCTGAATTAAACGTCTGAAATCTTCAAAAGCCTGCTTGGATTTGCTCGGATCGCGGTCGGTGGTATCGATCCCAACTAACTCCTGAAACAGGTTGTTGTCGGCTTCCATGTTGGTCAGGCCGCGCATATAAAACGCATAATCCACATCAGCATGGTTAGGGTTTAGGCGAATAAAACGGTCGATAGTGGCCAGCGTCTGGTCAATTTTGCCGGATTTATAATAGCTGTAAACCAGGTCTAACTGCACCTGGTGAGATAGCGGACCGAATGGAAAGCGGGAGTCCAGCGCACTCAGTGAGTCGGCTGCAGCGGCAAAGTTGCCATTCGCCATGCTCTGACGCGCTTTGTCGTAAAGTGCCTGCGCACCCAGGTTTGCATTCATCACCTGATCTTCTTTGCTTGAGGATGAACACCCTGTCACGGCTAACAAAACGCTAATTAGCAGGGGGGCAATGCAACGGTTTATTTTCATAGTACTACTGGTTCCTGGTACACAATTAATTTTACTGCAAGGGTAAAACAGTTCTCTGTCTGGCATTTTAACGTACTCTTAAACGCAAACACCACATAAACTCCAAAAGAAAACAGCCACAGCTGCCAAACCTGTTATAATCTGCCTTTTGTGTTCTCTCTTTAGGCGGTTATGGTACAACAAAGTTCACAGATTTCATTAGCAGCGCAAACCGAATTCCAACACTTTGGATTGAGGTTAGATCAGGTAATTGCAGATTTGTTCCCTGATTATTCCCGTTCAAAGTTAAAAGAATGGATTTTGGCAGGTAATGTAACGGTAAATGGCGAAGTGTGCAAAGTCCCGCGTCAAAAAATGACCGGTGATGAGTCAATTGAGATTGAAGCCGAGATTACCCAGCAGGTTGCCAATGCGCCGCAAAAAATTGAGCTGGACATTGTTTACGAGGATGACAGTATCCTCGTAATCAACAAACCGGCCGATCTGGTAGTACATCCTGGTGCCGGTAATCAGGACGGCACACTGCTCAATGCACTGCTGGCTCATGTACCTGGCATTGATAAAGTACCCAGAGCCGGGATTGTTCATCGTCTCGATAAAGACACTACCGGCCTGATGGTTGTCGCTAAAACCTTACCTGCGCAAACTCACCTGGTGGAACAATTACAGTCAAGAGTGATGAGCCGTGAGTACGAAGCCCTGGCCTTTGGCACAATGATTGCCGGAGGTATCGTGGACGCGCCGATTGGTCGTCATGCCACCAAGCGCACGCACATGGCAGTTCGCGAGTTTGGTAAGCCGGCGGTAACTCACTATCGGGTTATCGAAAAATTCCGCGCTCATACTCATCTGCGTTTGAAACTGGAAACTGGCCGGACGCACCAGATCCGCGTTCATATGGCTTATATCAAACATCCCCTGGTCGGCGATCCGGTGTACGGTGGCCGCTGGCGATTGCCAAAAGGGGCCAGCGAAGAGTTTGCTGATACTCTGAGGAACTTCAAACGTCAGGCGCTGCACGCTGCTCAGTTATCTCTGTACCATCCCCAAACTGATGAGTGGATGACCTGGCAGGCACCGCTGCCTGAGGATATGGTCAGCCTGATTGAAAGTACCCGCGAAGATACTAAGCAATTTGGACTGGATGAGCTCTGATATCCCGCTGATTTTGCCAACCTGGCAGGCGCCGGCAAATGTGATGGCCTACACCACTACCCGCCATGGCGGCTGTAGTGATGGCAATTACGCCAGCCTTAATGTTGGCAATCATGTGGGCGACTGTACTGAAAAAGTCAGTCGCAACCGCATTTTGCTCCCCCATCATGAAAAATTGCACTGGTTAAATCAGGTGCACGGCCATCGGGTAGTGCAATTACCCACCACGCACACAGAAGCAGATGCAGCGGTGAGTCGTTCCGCCGGACATTTTTGTGCTGTGATGACCGCCGATTGTGTGCCGGTACTTCTTTGCAATCAGGATGGCTCAGAAGTGGCCGCCATTCATGCTGGCTGGAAAGGGTTGCACCTTAAGGTGATTGAGCACACGATTGCCGCGATACAATCGCCGGCCAATACGTTGTTAGCCTGGATAGGACCGGCCATTTCCCAGGCTTGTTATGAAGTGTCTGAGCAGGTAGCCCGTCATTTCAGTCAGTATCCGGGAGCTATTATTCGCTCTGATAATGCCGATAAATATTTGCTCGATCTGCCAATGATTGCGCGCAGTCAGTTAGGCTCGCTCGGCATACAGCAAATCACGCCGTCAGCGCTTTGTACTTATTCTGATGAGAGATTCTTTTCGCATCGTCAGGCTACCCATCAACAACAGCCGCAAACCGGTAGAATAGTCAGCGTGATAGGACTGCGTGGCGTATAGCGGTATTTGCTGTACACCTTTTTGCCTATCTCCTACTATGAAGCCTGTAACAGCTAATAAACAATAAAAAAGTTAAGGAGACGACAGTTGAAAAAAATTATCTCATGTTTGGTTGGCGTAACCGCATCATTGCTATGCGCCAGTGCCGTAAACGCGGCATCACCAGAACGCTTTAAAGGCCATATGATGTTACTGGCCGACGATCTGTTGGCCGGTCGCGATACCGGTAGTATCGGGCACGACTTTGCGTCGCTGTATATTGCCAGTGAGTTGCAAAAGATGGGCGTTGCACCCGCCGGTGAAGAAGGGAGTTACTATCAGGTAGTGCCATTTAAACAGGCGACCCTTGATATGTCATCGCCCAAAATGGTGGTCTCAGACGGCGATGAGTCCATTGAATTTGAGTTTATGCAAAATATGCTCATGAGCGCCGACATCAACAACGAAACATCCAGTGTGTCCGGCGAGCTGGTTTTTGCCGGGTTTGGAATTGATGCGCCGTACCTTAATTATAGCGATTACGAAAATATCGATCTAAAAGGTAAAATAGCGGTGATTTTGTCTGACAGACCGCATGACTTTCCCAGTGAGGAAGGTTCTCACTTTCGCCGTTTGATTGCTGACAGCCTGGTAAAAAGTGGTGCTATCGGAACCATTGTAGTAAGCACCCCAACCTCTGAAAAAGTGTCTCCTTTCGAGAAACGTAAACTGTATGTAAAGACACCGTCTACCCGCTGGTTAACCAAAGAGGGTAAAGTAAATAACGGCTACCCGGAGCTTAAAGGCGGCGCAACCCTTAGCCTGGAAGCAGGTAAAACCCTGTTTGAGATGGCCGGCATCGATCTCGAAGAGATTTTTGAGAAAATTGAAAATAATGAGTCGCTAACGCCACGGCCAATGGGACTAACTGCCACTCTGGAAAAGAAATCGGTACACAGTGAAACCACTAGCCCCAATGTTGTTGGCGTGATTGAAGGCTCTGATCCCGAGCTTAAAAATGAATTTATCATTTTAAGCGCGCACTCAGACCATATTGGTGTGAGTAAAAACTCGGTGTTAAAAGACAAAATTAACAATGGTGCGATGGATAATGCCAGTGGGGTATCCACCCTGCTTGAAATCGCTCACGAATTCCACCATGCCAAAGAAAAGCCCAAACGTTCTGTGATCTTTGCTTTTGTGACCGGTGAAGAGAAGGGCCTGTTAGGCTCTGAATACTACGCGACTTATCCTACGGTGCCTATTGATAATATCGTAGCCAATGTCAATCTGGATATGCCTATCCTGACTTACCGAACCAATGAGATTATTGCCTTTGGCGCTACCCATAGCTCACTGGAGGATACGGTTAGCAGTACCTTGCTGAAAAATGAAATGAAGCTGATTGAAGATCCTATGCCTGAGCAGGCCATATTTGTTCGTAGCGATCAGTATAGTTTTGTTAAACAGGGTGTACCGGCTGTTTTCTTAGTGCCGAGTCTTGCGACTGAAGTAAAAGATGCCCTTGCCGTATCGCCACAAACCTTCCTGGCTAAGCATTACCATATGCCCTCGGATGATTTAAATTTACCCATTGATTACGAGTGGGCCGCGCAATTTGTTGAAATCAATTACGCCATTGCCCGTGATTTAGCCAATGCGCCTGAACGCCCTGCCTGGAACAGCGATAGCTTCTTTTCTACCTTAGGTAAAGACTAACTACTTGTTTCTGCTGGCCGTCTGCATTCGCAGGCGGCCGTTTAATCTGCCTTTAAACCCGTCAAAAATGAGCCATACTTAGCATCAGCCAGATACTTGGCCTGACGCAAATAAGTGTTTATTTGTGCATAATTTTTAAACAGGTTACTTGAATCCGGATTTATTCATACCCATAAAGAGAGCAAGGTTATTAGCACGGTTAAAAGAGGTTTCCATGCGTTTAGATAGATTTACCAGCAAGTTCCAGATTGCGATCTCAGATGCGCAGTCTCTTGCTTTGGGCAGAGATCATCAGTTTATCGAGCCCGTGCATTTGATGACAGCATTGTTAAATCAGCAGGGCGGCACTGTTCGTTCCATGCTGGATCAGGCTGGCGTAAATGTAAATGCGCTACGCTCCGCACTTTCCCAGGCCATCGAGAGACTGCCTCGGGTAGAGGGAATTGGCGGTGAAGTACAGTTAGGCAAATACAGCGTTGTATTACTCAACCTGTGTGACAAGATCGCCCAGCAGCGCAAAGATGACTACATCACATCTGAGATATTCGTATTGGCGGGTATTCAGGATAAAGGCCGTTTAGGCGATATATTCCGCGAGCTGGGTGTTACCAAAGAAGCCATTGAAAAAGCCATTGATGATATGCGCGGTGGGCAGAAGGTCACCGATCCTAACGCCGAAGACGTACGTCAGGCACTGGAAAAATACACCACCGATCTCACCGAACGTGCCGAGCAGGGTAAGTTGGATCCGGTGATCGGTCGTGACGATGAAATACGCCGTACCGTTCAGGTTCTGCAGCGCCGCACTAAAAACAACCCGGTATTAATCGGTGAACCAGGTGTGGGTAAAACCGCTATTGTTGAAGGGCTCGCTCAACGCATTATTAATGGCGAAGTGCCCGAAGGCTTAAAAGATAAGCGGGTATTGTCGTTGGATATGGGCGCGCTGGTGGCAGGGGCTAAATATCGTGGCGAATTTGAAGAGCGCCTTAAAGCGGTACTCAATGAGCTTGCTAAAGAAGAAGGTCGGGTAATTCTGTTTATTGATGAATTACATACCATGGTCGGGGCCGGAAAATCAGACGGGGCTATGGACGCCGGCAATATGCTCAAACCGGCACTTGCCCGCGGTGAGCTGCACTGCGTGGGCGCGACTACCCTGGATGAATACCGCCAGTATATCGAGAAAGACGCCGCATTAGAGCGCCGATTCCAGAAAGTACTCGTGAATGAACCCAGCGTAGAAGACACTATCGCAATACTGCGAGGTTTAAAAGAACGTTACGAACTGCACCATTCGGTAGACATTACCGATCCGGCCATTGTGGCGGCAGCAACCTTGTCGTACCGTTATATAAGCGACCGGCAGTTACCTGATAAGGCTATCGATTTGATTGATGAGGCAGCCTCGAGTATTCGTTTACAGATTGATTCCAAACCAGAAGAAATGGATCGACTGGAGCGCCGTATTATCCAGCTCAAGCTGGAAGAGCAGGCGCTGGCGAAAGAAACCGATGATGCCAGTCACAAGCGACTTGAAATGATCGAGCTGGAGCGTGAGCAGGCAGAAATTAAATTCGCCGATCTGGAGAAAATCTGGAAAGAAGAAAAAGAAGCCATGCAGGGCACCCAGTCTATAAAGTCTGAGCTTGAACAAGCCAAGCTGGATTTAGAGATTGCCCGTCGCGCATCCGACTTAAACCGGATGTCTGAGCTGCAGTATGGCCGGATTCCCGAGCTTGAGATGAAGCTGGAAAAAGCGGCAGAAAACGAGAACAAAGAAACTCTGTTAATGAAAAACCGGGTTACGGATGCCGAAATTGCCGATGTGCTTTCTCGCTGGACCGGCATTCCTGTATCTAAGATGCTCGAGGGGGAACGCGACAAGCTGCTGCGCATGGAAGATGTGCTGCACAAACGGGTAGTCGGTCAGCACGAGGCGGTAAATGCGGTATCTAATGCTATTCGCCGGTCACGTGCCGGGCTTGCCGATCCGAATCGGCCGATTGGTTCGTTCCTGTTCTTAGGGCCAACCGGGGTAGGTAAAACAGAGCTGTGTAAATCACTGGCCGGGTTTATGTTTGATACCGAAGAGGCCATGATCCGCATAGATATGTCGGAATTTATGGAAAAGCACAGCGTGGCCCGCCTGGTCGGTGCGCCTCCAGGTTATGTAGGATACGAAGAGGGCGGTTATCTAACCGAAGCGGTTCGCCGTAAGCCTTATTCTGTTATCCTGCTTGATGAGGTAGAGAAAGCTCATCCGGATGTGTTTAATATTCTGCTGCAGGTGCTGGATGACGGTCGCTTGACCGACGGTCAGGGCCGCACTGTAGATTTCAAGAATACCGTAGTGATCATGACGTCTAACCTGGGCTCCGATATTATCCAGGATAAGCATCAGGAAAATCAGTACGAAGAAATGAAATCCATGGTGATGAACGTGGTTGGTCAGCATTTCCGGCCGGAATTCATTAACCGGGTAGATGATATAGTGGTGTTCCATCCCCTGGGTAAAAAGCAAATTAAATCGATTGCGAAAATCCAGTTGGCTTCACTACGAGCTCGTTTGGCTGATAAAGGTTATAAACTTGAGCTGTCTGCCTCAGCCATGGATAAACTGGCTGATGCCGGGTTCGATCCGGTATTCGGAGCTCGTCCGCTCAAACGGGCTATTCAGACGCAAGTGGAAAACCCATTGGCGCAACAGTTGCTATCGGGGGCTATTCTGCCTGAATCCACTATACGTATTGACGTGGATGGCGAGCGATTGGTTATTATCTGATACAAGAACAAAAGTAAAAAGGCTGCCGTATGGCAGCCTTTCCTCTATTACTGTGCGCTTAATAATATTGGATGTATGTTTTTCATTTCAGACGATTAAATAACTCTTCTGCGTCCGCTTTATCCGGAAACACTTTATCCAATGTATTGTTACGAATTAATTCTTGTTTAGCTTCTTCTTTCTTACCCAGCTTGTCTAGCGTTGCAGCAATATGGTACTGAATTGTAGGGTCTTCAGAGTTAACTGCATAGGCCCTGCGCAGTGTATCCAGGCCTTTCTCTAATTGATTTGCCGTTACCAGAAGCCAACCGTAAGTATCCAGTAAGGGCGCTGAGTTTCCTGATATTTCCAGTGCTTTCTGACTGAAAACCAAGGCTTTTTCTATGTCTTTGGCGATATAGATATTTGCCATGTTATTTAAAATAAAAGCGCGTTGAGGAAGTTTATCTTCGTCGAGAAGTGCCGTGTAAATGCGCTCTGCTTCATCATATTGTTTGTCTAACATCAGTGCATCAGCGAGGATCTGCTTAACCAATATTGATTGACTACTATTTGACGTGAATCCTTTTACATAATTGATAAATTTACTTCTGTACTGCTGATTTTGCTGAGCAATAACATAAAGTTTTAGTAGTGGCAGGTTAAAACTGGTCATTGATTGGTGAGATTTTAAATAAAAGGAAAATGCCTTTTCCACTTCGTTCTGCGCTAGGGCCACATCGCCTTGTAACACCAGATAATTAGCATTTTCGCCAAACATTTTGGCGTAAGTAGACAGTTTCTCTTTTGCTGACTCAAGTTTGGATTGCTCAATAAGAAAATTAATAAATTCAGCATGAGCCTGCTCCCACTTGGGTTTCAATTCGATGGCGCGTTTTATCGATCTCTCTGCTCCTTCTAAATCCAGTGCTGAGCGCTGAATTTTACTAAGGCGCAGTAAATCAAATGGGTTATCTGACCAAGTTGCATAAACCATATTGAGCTGAGAAGCTGCGTCGGGATAGTTGCGCTGCTCGATCAAAATGTCGGCTTTTTTCAACATGTATTCGGCATTCAATCTATCAAGATTGAGTAATTGATTTATTTCTGAGATGGCATTTTTCAGATCGCCAGTCTGCCGGTAAATGGAAACGAGTAATTCACGCGGTTCAGGGCTTGAGGCATTAAGTGCTTTCGCGATCAACAGCCGATCAATCGCCAGATCGAACTGCTTTTCCAGTGTATAAATTTGGCCTAATAGTAGCAATGCTGATAGATTGTCGCGCTTTTCTTTTACCACAGACTCAAGGAGTTCGATAGCGTCTGCACGTTGGTCTTGCTGGAACGCGACACGCGCTTTGACAACTTTAGCGCCTAAATGATTAGGCTCTAATCGAAGCGCTTTATTAACTATTTCTGTGGCTTCTTCGGTTCGACCAAGGCGAATGGCAATATCCGCTCTGATAATTTGATATGCCAGGTTATCCGGCCATTTTTCTGTTAAATACGATGCCTGAATAAAAGCGTTATTAAAGTCACCAACCTGGCCATACAAAATCGCTTTTAATTCTGCAACAGATTCTTCTTTACTGTTCTTCAAATTGGCATCCAGATAATCACTGGCTGCTTGATATTGATGCTTACTCATCAACAGTTTGGCATGGATGAGTTTAACTTTAGTATTGTCGGGGTAGGCTTTCTGAAGCTCAGGTAGCATGCGCTCACATTTAAAGTTTCGGCGAATCGAAATATAGAGTTCACAGGTCAGCACGCCAACATCCGGATTTTTTAATACTACATTAATGTGTTTTTCCAGCGCGGTTATTGCATCTTTGTAATAGCCAAAACGCAGAAGAGAATCGGCCAGCATACCAATAATTTCTGGAGAGGGGGTGCGCTCCGAAACGTAACGAGCCAGCTCCGTACTGGCGAGTTCATAGTTCTGGTTAATATAGGCAACTATGCCCGTAACAACGCTGAGCTGAATTCGTTCATTACGTTGTTTCTCATCGAGTAAACTCAGTTCCTGAGTAAGTTGCTGAAGAATTTTATCTGCTTCAAACTGTTGTTTTGTTAACGCCAGAATACGCGCTTTTAATAAACGGATTTGAATATCTGCCGGGGTTTGCTGTTCAATTTTTGAAATGACTTCACGAGCTTCCTCATAGTCACCTAATTCCGCGAGCGCAGCAGCTAATGAACGCATGAAAAGTGGATTAGAAGGCTGCAGACTGTCAACCTTTTTAAAGGTTTCCAGAGCTTCTTTTTTTTGTCCTCTGGCATTTTGTAGTTTACCAAAAGCGTGTAAAAGAACCGCAGAAGAGGGAATTTTTGTACGGTAACTAAGCAATAACTCTTCAGCACCTCCAAGGTTACCAACTGATATCAACATATCTGCGTAGGCACTAACAACAACTAAATTATTTGGCGATAGTTTTAATATTTGTTGATATTCTGACTCTGCTTCTACTTGTTTGTTTTGCCTAATATAAGCACTTGCGGCGTTTAATTTAAGCGCAACTTTTGTTTCCGTCGAAATGGACTGGCTGTCTGCAAGGTTTACTACCAAATCATATTCACCCTGCATTAAATAAGCGGTGCTCAAATAGGGCAGTGCTAAATTTTTATCGGCGCCAAGTTGCAGAGACTCTTCGAATTCATCGATGGCATCCAGAATAAATCCGTCAATAAGAAGGATCCTGCCCATCAATAACTTGGAGGGAAGATGATCCGGATTATCTCTTAACGTGTTTTTTAACAATATGTAAGCTTCACCCACTTGTTCCTGATTAAATGCGCTTAGTGCTGCTTCATACTCATCCTGGGCAATCGATGAGTTTGATAATAAAAGTATCGCACAGGCAAATGTGCTTTTTAGTAAGTTATTCATGTTGCTTCTGTCTTAACTATTTGACTTGATTATGAAGGGTTTACAGGTATAAAAAAACCCCGCTTAGCGGTAATGCCAGTCAGTTAAGCTGACTGGCATTTTTCTTTGAGGGGTATTTAGCCGGT
>JAAFAI010000044.1 GCA_018222405.1 Gammaproteobacteria bacterium
TGGGTAACTCTCATCTTTTCAAGTAGATGTGTCAGATCTGGTCGGAACTAATTCAGTTTATAGCTTCCACATGCCGTTATTTTTCTTTTTATCTGGGCTGTTCTTTTATTCTTCCTTTGTTAAAAGGGGGGCTGTGGGGCTCACATTTAATAAGATCGATACCATTGTTTACCCTTACATTTTGTGGTCCATTTTACAGGGCAGTATAGAGGTTGTGTTATCAAGCTATACCAACGGAAATGTGACTTGGGGTGAGGTACTGCAGCTTTGGGACCCAAGGGCTCAGTTCTGGTTTTTATATGCGCTATTTTTTATTTTCCTCGCATCTATCGCGCTATTTTCCACTGTGCAATATCGTTGGTTGATGTTTATCTTTGGATTTGCCTGCTTACTTCATCTCTTCAGAGGCCACCTCCCAGATTTTAAAATAGTATTATTTGTTGCTAATAATTTGGTTTATTTTGTATTTGGTGTAGTGTTTACCCGCTTCAACATAGTTTCTTATTTATCTTCCTATTCGGCTTTTTTAATCTTTCTAGTGCTTTTCATAACAGCCCAATATGCCTTCCATAACTATTTGGGTTTGAAATACACCTACAGAGGTTTCGAAACATTGGTGCTGGCAATTATTTCGATCTTATTCGTTGTATCAGCTTCGACTTTACTATCCCGTACATCGAATAACGCATTGGCGTTTATCGGGGCATCTTCCATGGCCATTTATTTAATGCACATTCTTACTGGAAGTGGCGTACGTGTTGTATTGAGTAAATTTCTTGGTATTAATGACGTTGTGGTGCATTTATTATTCGGCTGCTTGGCAGGATTGTTGTTACCTCTACTGGCTGTATATGTGATCAACCGGCTCAACATTCCCTATCTGTTTTCTGCGCCAGTAAGCGGCTTATTTCAGCTTCGCCGACGGACTGTTCGGGCGTAAAGTGAGAGAAGTAAAGGAATGCCAGTAGTACGATATAAAGATAAGATTTGTCATTTCGCACATATTCCTAAGTGCGGTGGCTCTTCTGTAGAGTTTTATTTAAAGAGAAGTGGAGCACACATTGCTTTTCTTGATAATAGTTTTGTCTCCAGTGCAAAACTTTGGAACATTAGTAGCCCACAGCATGTCGATGGCAATAGTCTCAGTCGGCTATTTCCCAACTCATTTTTCGATTTTTCCTTTGCAGTAGTCAGAAATCTGTATACCAGATTTATAAGTGCATTCAAGTTTCAAATGTTTGTCCATAAAACAATAAAAACTGGACTCGATATCAATCATTTCATTGAACATGAGCTAGAAAGTGACGCCGGAGAAATTGGTATGTATGATAACCATTTTCGAACACAAACTAGTTTTTTCCTTCCTAAGCAGCACTATGATATTTATAGACTTGAAGATGGTTTGGAACAGGTTAAGCAGTATCTTGATAGTAACTTTTTTGGTATGACCCTAAAAGACCCTATTGGGCATCAAAACAAGTCATCTTTTTCAGGAAATAAATTCACATTATCAGTGCAATCAAAGGATATTTTGCAAAAAGTGTATCGTCAGGATTTTGAAAAATTCTCTTACTAGCGCTACCGTTAATCAATGATTTAAAAAACGCTATCTCATGCGAAATAGCGCGGCTTGATAAATAATTAAACACTCAAATCCAAATCAAGCATTTCCCAACCGCTCCCCCTGATAGCTGCCATCCAATACTGCCTGCCACCACGCCGTATTGTTAAGATACCATTCAACGGTTTTCTTAATACCAGTTTCAAAGGTTTCTTGTGGAGTCCAGCCCAGCTCTTTTTTGATTTTACTGGCATCAATGGCATAGCGCATGTCATGCCCCGGGCGGTCGGCTACACTGGTGATTAAATCACGGTAGCTGCCTTCGGCTTTCGGTTTTACTTCATCGAGGATGTCACAAATAGTATGCACCACTTCGATGTTTTGCTTTTCGTTATGGCCACCTATGTTGTAGGTTTCACCAATCTCGCCCTGGGTTGCTACCACGACCAGTGCTCTGGCATGGTCTTCCACAAACAGCCAGTCGCGAATTTGATTGCCTTTACCATACACAGGTAACGGCTTGCCCGCTAAGGCGTTTAATATCATCAGCGGGATCAGTTTTTCTGGGAAGTGATACGGGCCATAGTTGTTTGAACAGTTGGTTACAACGGTTGGCAGTTTAAAGGTACGTAACCAGGCGCGAACCAGATGGTCTGATGCCGCTTTAGAGGCAGAATACGGAGAACTTGGCTCGTAAGCCGTTTCTTCGGTAAACAGCGGTAACTCGGTGGCTGCGGCCACTTCATCCGGATGCGGCAGGTCGCCATACACTTCATCAGTAGAGATATGGTGGAATTTAAAGCCTGCCTTTTTCTCACCATCCAGTGTGGTGTAATAGGCGCGAGCCTGTTCAAGCAGTACGTAAGTGCCCACTACGTTAGTTTGGATAAACTCACCAGGGCCGTCAATGGAGCGGTCCACATGACTTTCAGCAGCCAGGTGCATAATGATATCCGGCTGATACGTATCCAGAACCCGTTTTACTTCCGGACCATCACAGATATCCACTTGTTCAAAGTGGTAACGTTCACTCGAATCAACTTCTTTAAGCGACTCAAGATTACCAGCGTAAGTAAGTTTATCCAGATTAACCACGATGTGGTTAGTATCATTAATTAAGTGACGCACTACGGCCGAGCCGATAAAGCCTGCACCACCTGTTACAATAATTGTTTTCGCTACTGTCATCTTCTTTAATTCTCTGCTGCGCTTACACTAACTCGTCCATCATGGCGCTTAACTGTTCGCGCCAGTGGTTAAGTGGTGAAGTAAAAGTCTCTCGCGTTAAAGTTTTATCTAGTACGCTGTAATGAGGGCGCTTTGCCGGTGTGGGATAAGCGCTACTCGGAATGGGTTTTACCGGCACAGCTAGCTCCAGCAACCCTTTTTCCAGCCCTAATTGTTGGATGGCGATGGCAAAATCATACCAGCTACATACACCTTCGTCAGACCAATGATAAATACCAGCTGTGCGTTGAGAAGCAGCTTCCACACAAGCACGCGCCAGGCCTTTTGCCCAGGTAGGGCTGCCAATTTGATCGTCAATAACGCCCAACTGAGGCTTCTCAGCCATCAGGCGGAGCATGGTTTTTACAAAATTATTGCCGTGGCTGGAATACACCCAGGACGTACGCAAAATGGCACTTGCTTCTGGAAGAGCCGAAGTCACTTCAGCCTCACCCGCCGCTTTGGTTTTACCGTACATGCCCTGAGGCTCGATGGCGTCATCTACCGTGTAGGGTGAGCCTTTTTCTCCGTTGAATACATAGTCGGTAGACACATGTACAAAAAATACGTTATGGCTTTTACAATACGCTGCCAGGTTAGCCACCGCAGTTTGATTAAGCAGGTAAGCATTTTCTTCATCGGACTCGGCTTTATCCACAGCGGTATAGGCTGAGGCATTTATCACTGCATCAGGTTTAATCTTATCCAGCTTGGCGGCAATATCTGCGCTTGAGGTAATATCAATATCTTCCCGGCCCAGGCAATCGGCCTCCGGCACTAAACGGGCAATTTCCCAGGCCAGCTGACCGCTTTTACCGATAACCACGAGTTTCGTCATGATTCTTCCTTAAAACGTTGGCGCATCAACGAAAGCCGTACCGGCTTCATCCTTGCCGGATAAAGACGGCGCTTCGCCATTCACCAGTGGCCACTCAATGCCAATGGTTGGGTCGTCGTATTTAACCGATACTTCAGATTCCGGATGGTAATAATCCGTGCACTTATAAACAAATTCTGCTGATTCACTGGTGACATAAAAACCATGTGCGAAACCAGCAGGCACCCATAACTGGCGTTTGTTTTCGGCAGAAAGGTATACTCCCACCCATTTACCAAAAGTTTCAGAGTCCTTACGCATATCCACGGCTACATCGAACACTTCACCAGACACCACACGAACCAGTTTGCCCTGAGTTTGCTCTAACTGATAATGCAAGCCGCGCAAAATACCTTGCTTAGATTTCGAGTGGTTGTCCTGCACGAATTCTACGTCTGCACATTCGGCTTTAAACCAGTCTGTGCGGAAGGTTTCCATAAAAAAACCACGCTCATCGCCAAACACGCGTGGTTCAATAATTTTGACATCCGGGATGTCTGTTTTTACTACTTGCATTGTTAATTTTTATCCTATCTTCATTCTGTCATTTCAGAAAGGGCATCGGCTTATCCGGGAGCTCCTAATTATTTCTTCGTTGTAACTTCACCAGACTTTTATGGAGATCCCGGCTCAAGGCCGGGATGACAAAAAAGTCGGCCGGGATGACAATGAAATCGGCCGGAATGAGTTAAAGTCGGCCGGGATGACGGAAGAGTGCTTGTTATCGAACCCGGTCGTTAATAACTTTCAGCAGGTAACTGCCATAACCGCTTTTCACCAAGGGGGCTGCCAGTTTTTCTAACTGTTCTGCGTCGATATAGCCCATGCGGAAAGCCACTTCTTCCGGACAGCAGATTTTGAGACCCTGGCGCTTTTCTATAGCTGCAACGAAGTTTGCTGCATCAAGCAGGCTATCAAGCGTACCTGTATCTAACCAGGCAGACCCACGGCCCATCAACTCAACTTTCAGTGAGCCATCTTGTAAATACATATTGTTGAGGTCGGTAATTTCGAGTTCGCCACGCGGGGATGGTTTCACCTCTTTCGCAAAATCCACCACCCGATTATCATAAAAATAGAGACCGGTTACCGCATAATTAGATTTGGCTAGGGCGGGTTTTTCTTCGATTGATAGTGCATTCCAGTCATCATCGAATTCAACTACGCCATAGCGCTCTGGATCGTTTACGTGATAACCAAAAACAGTTGCACCGTCTTGTTGCTTGTTTGCACTATTTAAAGACAGTTTAAGATCATGACCGTAGTAAATGTTATCACCGAGAATAAGGGTGCATGCGCTATTATTTATAAAGGACTCGCCGATTAAAAATGCCTGTGCAAGTCCATCTGGTGAGGCTTGAATTGCATATTCAATATTTATCCCCCAGGCACTTCCATCGCCAAGTAGCTCGATAAACCTGGATTGCTCTTCTGGAGTTGTAATGATAAGGATATCTTTGATCCCCGCCAGCATAAGGGTGGACAGGGGGTAGTAGATCATTGGTTTATCGTAAACCGGCATGAGTTGCTTACTTACAACTCGAGTGAGGGGATGGAGGCGTGTACCTGAACCGCCTGCTAGAATGATTCCTTTTCGCATTACTACTCCATTTCTAAACATTACTTCTGAACATGTAATACTAACTTATAGTTATTACTTTTACATTTCAGATATTCTGAATAACCTTACGATTATTCAAAGTAATACAAAAATTAAACCATAATTAAATATATGAGGGAGTTTATCTAAATTAATAAATAGGTTGCCTTGAGTCCTTTGCATTCATCATTACTCGCTGGCACTATCGTTTATATTACAAATAACACCACAACCAGGCCGCTCATGGCGCTTGCGTTTATTTGAGAAGTATAGATGTTAAAGAGTGCCCCGATTGAGGCCCACCAAACCCGCCTGTTCCCTAAAAACCAGGGCGCCGATAAGTACATTATTAATGGTATTGCGGCTCGCTGTGACTGGGTGGTGTTGTCGGATCTCCAGGCACCGCAAACGGCACTGGTTAAGCGACGAAGCCAGCCTCCCAAAACCGTGTTTTTATCGTTGCGGGCGCCGTTTGTGGCGATCAGCTATTTTTATTATGAAGTACTGCCACAACTCACTGCGCCTTTCGTGCTGGTAAGTGGTTCTGAAGATATCACCGTACCTAATCAGGTTGATAAGCGCTGGCGTGCATTTAATGGTGAGGAGCGGGCGATGATCGAAGGGATCCTCGCGCACCCTAACCTTATTCACTGGTATGCCGAGAATCTGGATGATGCCAGTCAGCCAGGCATGAGCCCGCTGCCTTTAGGCCTGGTGCATCATGAGTCTGATGCCACACCTGATCTGGTAGATCCCACTCCGGTACCTTTAAAAAACCGGGCGAATACCGTGCTTTGTGCGCACCGCATCCGCGATGGTGAACAATGGGCACCGCGAGAGCAGGTAAGTAAGCTGGCGAGTACCCAGTGGAGCTCTTTCTGCCATGTGATCAATGAGGAAGTCAGCCTGGAAGAATATTTTACAGCACTACATCAGCACAGTTTTGTGCTGTGTGTGGAGGGGGGCGGTATCGATCCTTCACCAAAGGCCTGGCATGCCCTGTTAAACGGTACCATTCCCATTATACGTTCGCCTGGTTTACGGGCTGCTTATCAGAAGTTTCCGGTGGTGTTTGTGGATGACTGGTCGGCCGACAGTTTAAATGAGGCCCGGCTGGCGAAGTGGAAAGAAGTACTGCAGCCCTGGTACGACGAACCGATTTTGCGTCAGCAGGTAATGTACAAGCTGGGATTGGATTATTGGTGGGATAGCATTACCAGCCATTACATGCGCTATGTTGTTGCCGAATCTGTATCAGATCCGGCTTGCACTGGGCAGGTACACCACGCATAAAAAAACGGCGCTTAAAAAGCGCCGTTTTTGGTATTGGGTAGTTTGAACTTTACTTACTTTTTGAAGCGGCGGGCTGCGCCAACACCAACTAAGCCAAGAACAAATAACAGTGCAGTAGCCGGAGCAGGTACACTTACCTGACCGATTGGCTGACCAGTAACACCAACAACGATGTTATCGAACTCACCTGCGATACCGGTAGTGGTAACTACCATGCGGTCGAACTGTTCTGCCAGTGAGAATTCGATGTTAACGTATACGTTAGAGTTACTACCGGTTCTGTCGCCTGCGCTTCCGTCTAATTCAGCCAGCAGTTCTGTACCAGTCAGTGAACCAATCAGATCCTGACCTGAATAGAACGCGAAGCTGTTATAAGTATCTACAGAACCCCAGTAGAAGCCCAGGTAAGTGATACCAAACGGTGCCTGTTCGCTGTACAGGTTATCGAAGTAAGACAGCATTGGCGTGTAGTCGAAAGTAGCGCTTGACGTGCCTGAACCATTGTTGGTCAGGTAGCCGTAACAGGTATTGTCACCCGCTGGTGCTGCAGCAACACGTTGCTTAGTACCTTTACGTACATTGATTTCGCCAACGTTACCGTCGATGTTGATGCCTAACGGGCTGTCGTTGATACTGTTTACCGCACACTCATCTTCAAAACCGGCAACGGTATATTCAGTAGAACCAGGGAAGCCCGGAACGCCTGTTGCTGCATCGAAGGTTTCGATCAGATAGGTACCTGGTACTGATGCGCCAGTGATTGGATCGATATACTGACTGGTTAAGCCTGAGCCGTCTGTTGCGGTTGCACCACCAAAAGAGATGGTTGCAGCTTGAGAAAAGGTTGCCACACTGCTTAACAGCAATGCGCTGATTGTTAAAACTTTACGAGATGAAAATAACTTACACATTTTACTACCCTTGTGTCGGTTGACTGCTTTCTTCTCATTTAATAGCGAATTCCGTGCCATAATTTTACACCATTGATTTTCAACATGATTTTTGGGTTTAGAGACCAGGTCTCATAGCAGTTGTAAAAAAAGCTGACTGTGTGATTTTCGTACGTCAGAGGCTTTTCCACGCTACTATTATGTCGACGACAGAGCGACTTTTAAGCATGTTTGGCGGTGGTATGGTATTAAATGTGATAAGTGTGCTATTGCCGGGCCCGTCAAACGGGCCGTTAGGTATGATTATGCATTAGTTCATGAACCAACGGCATGCGTTCAATAACAATGGCAATCATCACAAGCAGCAGCCACGTAAGCCGTAAAGATAGCTGACGGGTACTGGAAACTGCAAAACCAAACAAACAGAAAAAGACAATGTGGCCGGTGTTAAGTACAGCAGAGCCCAGGCTTTGCTGGAACGCCTTGGGCACCGGAATAAAAAAGAGCACTGATAGCATTACAAATAGCGCAATTAGCCTCATGATAGGGCGGTGCCTGGCTTGTTGTTCGTCCTGAACTGTCATCCGAAGTTATGCATTCTTAAAGGGGAGGAACTGCTACTATAGTCTTATAAAAGCCAGCATCACAAGGAGAATCACTTGGCATTTTTAAGCGAGAGCACGTTTCAAACCATTATCGGTGCCACACCGCTGGTTTCTATCGATCTGATTGTGAAAAACGCTAAGGGCGAGGTACTACTGGGATATCGCACTAACCGCCCGGCGCAGGGCTACTGGTTTGTGCCAGGAGGCCGGGTGCAAAAAAATGAAAAGCTGGATAACGCATTCTTACGCCTCACCAAGGCAGAGTTAGGCGTGGCTATCGAACGTTCTGCGGCATCCTTTATGGGCGTGTTTGAGCATTTATATGATGACAGCGCGTTTGATGAAGCCGTATCCACCCACTATGTAGTGTTGGGTTACGAGCTTGAGCTTGATATCAGTTTGGATGCGTTGCCAAAAGAACAGCATAATCAGTATGGTTGGATGGCACCGGAAGAACTGCTAAATCGCGATGATGTGCATGTGCATACTAAGTGGTATGTGGAATAGCCGGGCGTGTTTAGCGGTGGAGAAGGAGGCGGGTTTAACCGGCCTCCGCAAATGATTGATTAAGGCGTTTGGTTAAAGTACTTCAAACTCAACTTCAACGTTTCCGCGAGTGGCATTGGAGTAAGGGCATACCTCGTGGGCTTTAGCTACCATGGCTTCTTTGTCGGTGTCGATATCACCTAAGTCCACAATCAGTTTTACTTTGATCGCAAAGCCGGTAGGAATGGGGCCAATGCCTACTTCGCCGGTGACTTTAACGTCTGCCGGTAATTTTACTTTTTCCTGACCCGCTACAAAACCCAGCGCGCCAATAAAGCAGGCTGCATAGCCAGCGGCGAACATTTGTTCAGGGTTAGTGCCCGGGCCATCGTCACCGCCCAGACCTTTTGGTACAGACAGATCGGTAGTTAAACGGCCATCATCCGATTCCGCTTTACCGCCACGACCGCCGGTTGCTGTTGCTACGCCAGTGTAAAGTACTTCATCTAACTTATGCATAAGGGTGTCCTCCTGATATTTACTTTGTATGCAAAGTAAAAGTAGCAAACCTGTGGTTGCCTGACAACTATTTTGTATGCAAAATAATAGCAGAGGTATTTTAGTTATGACAGATGATGATCTGCTAAAGCTGGACAACCAGCTGTGCCACCGTTTTTATTCCGTATCCAATGCATTCACCCGGGCTTACCGGCCGTTGTTGCAGAAAATGGATATCACTTATCCGCAGTACCTGGTGTTGTTGGCGTTATGGGAGCATAAAAAGCTCACCATTTCTGCACTGGTAGAAAAAAGCCGTATCGATCCCGGTGGTTTAACCCTGATCCTTAAAAAGCTGGAGCAAAAGGGCTATGTGTATATTCAAACGTCTGAGCAGGACAAACGGGTAAAACAGGTGGTATTAACAACCAAGGGTAAGGCAGCAAAAGCTGACGCGGCGGCTATTCCTAAAGAGTTGTTGTGTCAGATTAAAAACCTCGACATGAATGAGTTACAGTTACTCAGTGGGCTCATTGATAAGCTGTACTGTGATCTAACGCATTCCTGAGTTTTTGTTTACTCCCCTTCGTTATCCACACATGCACCACCTTTGTCATCCCCGCATGCTCTTGAGCCGGGATCTCATGAAAAGGTTATTTGAGCTGAGCCAAAGTGCCTGGGAGATCCCGGCTCGTGGGCCGGGATGACAGTAATTATTCGGCCGGGATGACAGAAATAAAAGTCGTCATACATACATGCACCACCTCCGTCATCCCCGCATGCGCCACTTCCGTCATCCCCGCATGCTCTTGAGCGGGGATCTTCTGATAAGGTTATTTGAGCTGAGCCAGAGTGCCTGGGAGATTGACGTGCTCCAATAGATTCACACAGCCAGTTAAGGGATAATTATCTCAACTGGA
>JAAFAI010000003.1 GCA_018222405.1 Gammaproteobacteria bacterium
ACCGGCTAAATACCCCTCAAAGAAAAATGCCAGTCAGCTTAACTGACTGGCATTACCACAAATGCGGGGCTTTTTAACAGCTTAAGCTTAGTAGAACGAGTAGTTGAAGTTCAGCATGTAAGAAGGACCAAACTCACGACGCAGGGTCACGATGCCGTCGCCGCCGATGGTTTCTTCTTTTTCATCTGTCAGGTTAGTGCCCTGCAGTGAAATACGCAGGCCTTCCAGATACTCAATGCCACTGCCTTCGAAGTCGTAACTGATTTGCGCATCAACCTGCGTGATCTTGTCACGGGTTGCTGTTTCAATCTTGTTAGAACCACCACGCTGGTAGGTAGCAAATTCAGAGCGGTCAGTTGCGGCCACACGAACTTCAAAACCATCCATTTCGTAGTAAGCAGTCAATGACAGAACCTGGTCAGACTGGCCTGGAATAGGTGAACCATTTTCCAGTTCTGCATCGATAATGGTTGCAGAGCCGGCAAAACCAAAGCCTTCCAGAGCACTGATGAAGTTACCCAGTGGAATATTGGCGGTCAGCTCGGTACCTTTTACTTCACCTTTCAGACCATCCTGGAAGTACTCAAAGTAACCAAAGTCTGGTGGCGTCGCTAAATCACCTGCATCGTAAGCCACGTTGGCCGGACCATACAGACCGGTGGTCTGGATAATACGGTCATGGAAGCCTGGGATGAAGTAGTTGGCGCCATTGTTGGTTGAATCGTTGGTAAAGTTGATTAACTCACGAGCGTCATCTGTCCAGTTAACCAGATCTTTGTAGAAGAACGTTAAGGCAACATAACCCTCGTTGTCGAAGTACTTCTCGAAAGACAGGTCGAAGTTGTTGGCTTCAAGCGGGCGTAATGACGGATTACCCTGGAACTTGCTCCATGGTGAGCCGTATTGCTCTACATCTGCCTGGCTGTTTGGAATGGTAATTAAGTCAACGTTCTGGTCAAACTTAACAAAACCTGATGCCTTCATCTGATCGATGCGGGCACGGCTGATGGTTTTGTTGGCCGCGACACGAATGTACTGGTTGTCGTCAACTTCAATGCTTACGTTCAGGCTTGGCAGGAAGTGGCTGTACTCATCGCCGTCACTTAATATACAGTCTTTATCTACCTGGCCGTCGTTGTTGTCGTCACATACGGCGAAGTTTGAGCCGACAATACCCAGATAACCAGTAGAAGACTGAGTTGTATCTACATACTGCGCACCAAAGTTACCAATAACCGGGAAGCCATTGATTTCAGTTTCAAAATCAAACTTGGCATAGATGGTCACAACTTCTTCGTCAACGGTGTAGCTGTCACCTAAACGGTCCGGCTCAAGCAGGCCTGCGTCATTCAGGGTATATTCGCCGTCGTTATAAGGGGCGAAACCGTCGTAAGCCACTACCTGACCGAAACCAGCCCAGCTCAGATCGGCCAGTCCGTTATACAGGTACTCTGAAGGAATGGCTTCTGAATAAGGGTAAGATGAAGCAGTGGCAAAGAAACCTTTGTTATCCTTCATCTTGTAACGATCGCTGTAGTTAACACCATACTGGATCTTGTTGATAATTCCCCACTCTACAAAGCCTTCTGCTTCAACCCGAACGGTAGTCAGTTCTTCTTCAAAGTCGGCGTAGTTTAAGAAACCATCCTGGGCATTCAAGTAGCTGAATGGGATTGGGTTACCATCCGCGTCAGTAAATACAGTGTTTACGTCTGTAGCAAACTGGTCGGCAATGTTAGCCATACCGCCGCCCCATTGCTGTGGGCCGGTAAGTTGTAACAGAGATGGATCGGAGAATGCTTCCAGACCAGTGCTGCCAGTGAAGAATACACCGTCAGGACTCATTTGGAATTGGCGGGTGCCGAAAGAATCGATGGCACCGTTACGCGCTAAACCAGCATATGATTCACCACGCAGGTCGCGCTTTTCTGACTGACTGTTGGCTGCATCAACCATTATCGACCAGTTATCGTCAATGTTGTATTTAACGTTCAGACCAAAGGTTTGCAGCTCACCCTCTTTTTGCGCCGGGTCAGTACGCAGCACCGGGTTAACACCCACCTGAGTACCAGAAACATTGGTGCCACTACCGCTTAGTGATGCCGGATCGGCATTGAAGGGTTCGATGAAACCACGAATAACGCCTGAGTCTGAGTAATCAATACTCAGCGCATCTACTACGATATCGAGATTATCGGTAGGACGCCATTGGAGTACTGCTGAAATAGTGTCACGGTCCAGCTCACGGCTGATGGCCTGTGTGTCCAGACCCGACGGTGTAATTTGGCCAGCGTCATTGGCACTGTATCCCCAAACACCGTATTTACGTTCGTTACGTGGTGATTCCGTGGTAGCAAGTGCTACAGCAATACCAACAGTGTCGTCAGCAAATTTTTCAACAAATGATAACGCCAGACGCTTACCTGTATTGTCGAATTCCGGGTTATCGGAATCGTTGCCGCCCATTTCGTATACGCCGGTTAATGTCAGGGTTTCCTGAGCAGCCAGCGGACGAACGGTTTGCAGGTCAACCGTACCACCAATACCCTGAACCATCAGGTCGGCTTCAGTGGTTTTATAAATGGTAGCACCGGTCATGATTTCAGAAGGGTACAGGTCGTATTCAACGCCGCGGTTATCACCAATACCGATTAGCTCACGGCCATTTAAGGATGTACCGGTGAAATCTTCTTTAAAACCACGAACAGAGATACCGGAAGTCCGGCCGCCGACACGCTCACCGGCAAGACCTGGTAGACGTGCCAGTGATTCTGCGATTGATGAATCCGGCAGTTTACCGATGTCTTCAGCAGAAATGGCTTCAACAATCGACGTGTTGTCCATCTTGATGGCCTGAGCACGCATCAGTGAGCCGCGAATACCTTTTACTGCAATTACTTCTACATCAGGCTCACTGGCGCCGTTATTTTCTTGTGATAACGCGTGGCCTGAATACATTGCTGAGGTCACAGCCAGTGACAACAACGCTGGTTTAAAAATGTGTTTAGTCTTCATGTTTAGTGCCCTAACTAAAGTTTGAACGGTGCAATATTGTTACATCGATGTTAACAATAGTTAAAGTGTTGTCAGACGTCAAGCTATTTTCTTAATCAATTAAGTAAATTTTTTTAACTTTATTTACTGTGGCTTAGTGGTAGTTCGTGTAGGTCGTTTATCCGGTTAGCTTTTTTCGATTAAGTATGATTATTTAAAATGAGTGAATAGCGAATATTTTTTACATTTATGATTATGCATAAATAAAGCTGATGCCTAACTAATGGCACTTAGTAAAGGTAGAACAAAAGTCACAAAAGTATAAATTTACGCGCCATCTTTTTTTCTACCTCTGTAAAGTGAAGTGACCGTGTTGGAAGGTTCTGCAAAAAAGCTCCTAACCAGCATTGAAAGCGTTGAATTGACTGGGCAATCCGAACCGGGTTTGGTAGCTTAATAATTTGTTGCAGGCGACAACCAATCAGGCATCAACGGCCAGGGAGTTTGAACAGTGAAATTATTCGGTGGGTTATTTTTCTTTATCGTTATCGCGATTGTTGTATTTGGTTGGCTCAGCAGTGGAGTGGGCTCAGATACCTCGGTGGGCGAAATCCCACCCCCCCCCTTGAATGCTGAAATTGTTAAGCCCGTTAAGCGGCTTTACGAGCCTGTGTCAGAACGTCACTTTAAAAAACCACAAGTAGAGCCAGTCATGTTACCGGGCATAGGCCGTACCGATGTGTCCTGGGGAGCGGTGGGGAACGATCCGGCGGGAAATATTTATGTGGGCCTGGCGGAGTCTTACGGCGATCCCCGAAGTGCATATCTGGTGAAGGTCAATGCTAATGGTCAGCCAGCAGTGATGGGGGATGTGGTCAGTGAGCTCAAGCGCGAGAGGATAGGTCCAGCGAGCCAGAGCCAGGGTAAAATTCACAGTCAGATTGTCGCTGCCAATGATGGTTATCTTTACTTTTCCAGTTTTGATGAAGCCGGTGAGACAGATGTTCGTTTACCTGACTATGGTGGTCACCTGTGGCGGGTAAATTCCCAATCCGGACAATGGGAGCACCTGCTCGCCACCCCGGAAGCGTTAATCGCGGTTAACACTGATGGCCGTTATGTTTATGCACTGGGCTACTGGGGGCATGTGCTGTATCAGTACGACACCCAATCGGCAAAGGTCAGTAAGACCGAAGTGGGTTCGGTGCCTGGTCATGTGTCACGCCAGTTTGTGGTTGATGGCAAAGGCCATGTTTATGTACCCAAAGTATCGCAAAGTGGCATTAACGAAGAGCCTTCGGCGATGCTGGTTGAATTTGATCAGAACCTCAATCCGGTGACCGAATATCCGTTACCTGACTATCAAAGCCAGGATATGACCCGCTACCGGGGCATTATAGGTTATACCAATATGCGCAACGGTGATGTGTATTTTACGCTGGGACAGGGTTACCTGCTGCAGGTGCAGGCTGATGAATCGGGTGCTGAAAAACTGATAAATCATGGTTTGTTTAACCCGGCCGGTGAGGCCAATATTCCCAGTTTATTTACGGTTGATGGTGAACAGTTTGTAATGGGGGTTAGTCGTCGTTCAGGGGCGGATCCTGAGTGGTTAATTTACGAGAAAATATCCGGGGCTAGGGTTAATTATGCGATGCCGGAGCTGAATGATTTTCTGTTTTTTGGTACGGAGGCCAAGGATGCAGCGGGTAATTTTTATCTGGTAGGGCGTGATACCAAGACCCGCAAACCCAAAGTAGTTAAATTAACATTTCCGGAATAAAAGAGCGCCCGTATAAGGGCGCTGCTTCAAATGTCATGTCGCGCTGTTATTACTAGCGCTTGTTAACTGAGCCTTTACAAAGCTGATCGCCGTAGTAATTGTTGGCATAGTTACAGTTCGTTTCAATCTCGCGTTTTTCAGCCGCGATACGTTGTTTGATTTGATTGATTAGTTTACTCATGTGTCTGACTCCTCGTTGGTTACAGACACTATATGAGTAAAGCTTAGTCTAATATATCTATTAATAGTGATTAATCTGATAGCTTTTCTAAATCATTTTTGTTGAAGTACATATCAGTGTATTCGTGAGACGCTTTTTGCTTGTCTGTGAAGGGGTACAAGCTGAAACCGGTCACTTCTCTTTTTGTGTTCACATCGAAGTGAATAAATGCATCGCTGGCGGCATTCTGGTTATCCCAACGGATCACAAACGTGTGATCAGCAAATGCTTCCAGGCTGCCGGTTAAGGTGGTCATCTTTTCGGATTGGATCCGCAACTCGCCGTTTACCATGGCAATGGTCAGTTGCCCGAACCACTGATCAGAGAATTGCCCGGCGTAGGCAAGTGGATCCAGAATGACTTCTCCTGTTCCTTCTGGTACAGAGTGGTTGGCCAGATAAATGGCTTCGCGCTCGGCCTGATAGTCTTTTAAGGTTTGGACCCAGTCGGTTTTTTCCTGCGGCGCAATGTAGGCTTTGAGAATGTGCTGCATTACGGCACTGCGAGCACCATAGTTTGAACCGTTGTTTAGCAGCACAACGCCTAGTTCCAGATCAGGCACCAGGGCTACATAGGCCTGATAGCCTGACAAAGTACCAGTATGTGATACCACTTTATGGCCATACACATTGGATAACCGCCAGCCAAGTCCGTAGGATTTGAGGCTGGTGTTGTCCCACTCTTCATCAGTGCTAGATACCGGCAGCACCATATGGGCTTTTTGCATATAGGCAATCTGCTCAGAGGTCAGCAGAGTCTCGCCGTCAGCTGTCTGACCATCATTTAACCACATTGCTACCCATTTGAGCATTTCCTCTGCGTTACACACAATGCCTCCTGCTGCTGCTGACACCAGCTCAGTGCCGTTAATGGCGTTACGAGGGATGGCGTATAAGCCGCGCTCATCATTATGACCGTAACTCATGGCGGCATTTTGCAAGGCTGCGTCATTCAAATCGCCGGCAAAGCATTGCATATCTAACGGTGCAAAGATTTTTTCTTCTATCACCGAGGCATAAGGTTTACCGTAAAGCTGCGCAACAATTTCACCGGCCGTAATAAACATCAGGTTGCTGTAAGCATATTCGCTGCGAAAGCTACTGGCCGGCGTCAGGTAGCGCAGGTTATGAATAATCTCCTCACGACTGAAGCCGCTTGGCTCCGGCCACAGCATGCTGTCGCCGGCACCGCTGGCGAGTCCGGAACGGTGAGTTAACAGGTCCAGTAAGGTGAATTCCCGGGTTACCCAGGGATCCTGCATTTGAAACGCTGGCAGGATGTCGGTGACTTTGGTTTGCCAGCTCAGGGAGAATTCATCGATTGCCATAGCCAGCGCTGCCGCGGTAAAGGCTTTGGAGGTTGAGGCTAAACGGAAGTAGGTACTCTCAGTCACCGGTAAATTATCGGCCAGGTTTCGCTTGCCTATGCCGTTAAGATAAACGGTTTCGCCCTGATGAATGATGCCAACCCCCATACCCGGGGTATAAAACTCAGTTAATGCCTGTTTTATTACCGCCGTGGTGTTCTGAGGCGGTGTCGTTGATTTGTCAGGCTTGGCAGAGCAGGCGGTTGTGGTTAATAGCACCAGGCTGGCGAAAATTTGGGTAGCGCGAATGGCAGACATATTGATTCCCTGCAAATTGAATAATTTGGAATAATTTATTCAATTTGCAGGCTCGCGCGGCGATTGTCAATGCTATCTTATTCTTCGCTGATTTTAGCCGGATCCCACACCAGCGCTTTGAAGTGCTTGCGGCACATGGATTCGTAGCGGTCATTGCCACCGATTTCTACCTGTGCGCCACTGGTGACGGCCACACCGTTTTCGTCGATACGCACCACAAAGTTCGCTTTGCGGCCGCAATGACACACGGTTTTGAGTTCAAAAAGCTTATCGGCCCAGGCTAGCAGGTAGTGACTACCGGTGAAGGTTTCGCCTAAAAAGTCGGTGCGCAGACCATAGGCGAGTACCGGAATATCCAGCTCATCCACTAACTCAATAAGTTGCGATACCTGTGCTTTGGTTAAAAACTGAGCCTCATCAATAAAAACACAATCAACGTAATGTTCGCTGTGCAGTTTAGCAATGATGCTGAGCAGGTCATCGTCTTCGCTGTATAGCCTGGCGTCGGCTTCCAGACCAATGCGGGAAGCCACCTTACCGCTGCCGAAACGATTATCCAGCGCAAAGGTAAAAATAAGCGGATTCATACCCCGTTCGCGATAGTTGTATGCCGATTGCAGCAATGAAGTTGATTTCCCGGCATTCATCGCCGAGTAATAAAAATATAGTTGCGCCATAATTTGTTCTACTTATTATCCTGCCAGCTAGTGTACCACTCCTGCAGGGCTTTTTTCTCTAGTGGGCGGGCAAATAAATAACCCTGTAGGCAGTCCACGCCAAGGAGTCTGAGCAGGCTGGCCTGCTCTTCCGTTTCTACACCTTCAGCCACGGTTTTACAGCCAAGTGCTTTGGCCATTAATACTGTTGCTTTGACGATGGCGTCACTGCTGATAGCCATCTGCTGTACGAAGGCCCGGTCTATTTTCAGCAAGTCAAAATCGAGTGACTGGAGTAAGTTGAGCGAGGAAAAGCCGGTACCAAAATCATCGATAGCAACCTTAACTCGCCGTGCTTTTAGTGCACTGATATTGGCGGTGAGTACTGCCATATCGTCGGCAAAGATTGACTCTGTGACTTCCAGGTGCAGACGCTGCGGCGCAAGACCTGAACTGGCCAGTGCCCGGTCTACACAGGCGACAAAATCTTCACTGACCAGTTGCAACACAGAGACGTTGACCGAGACGCCAAAGGATTCATCGTCCCATTGGGCTGCATCAATACAAGCCCGGTGTAATACCCAAGCGCCGATGTCATGGATGGTACCGCTTTTTTCTGCAAGCGGGATAAACTCTTCAGGGCTTACCCAGGTGTCATTAAACTGCCAGCGTAATAGTGCCTCAATTGCCCATAAGCGATTTGATGCCGCGTCGATAATGGGTTGATAGACCACCTGCAATTGTTTTTTCTCTATGGCCTGGCGCAAGCCTTCGCGAAGTTGCTGCTCGTGGTGCATTTTATCGTACAGCGCTTCTGTGTAGATGCCTACCAGGCCCGGCGATGTACGTTTGTAGTGGTACATGGTCAGGTCGGCTAACTGCACCAAGGTAGAGGCCGAATCGCCATGTAATGGGTACAAGGCAATACCTATAGTGGCGTCAAGGGATAGCGGGCTGTTAGCAATAGGATTCAGTGTGGTCAGGCTGCTTTTTATAGCCAGGGCTATGGCAACAGCGGTATCACCATCGGCATGGGGCAAAATAATAATAAATTCATCGCCGCCCCAGCGGCCAATACAGTTGGCTTCACAGTATTCGCTCAGTTTGGCGGCGACTTTGGATAACACTACATCACCGGCCTGGTGTCCCAGGCTATCGTTGATTTGTTTAAAGCCGTCGAGGTCGATAAATAACACGGCCATGGAGGACTTACCCTGGGTGGCGCGCTCCAGAATAGCGTTGAAGTTATGCATAAAACCGATACGGTTCATTAAGTTAGTCAATGGATCGCGATTGGATATGTCCTGTAATTCTTTGGTGCGGCGGCTCACTTCTGATTCGAGATTGCTGTTGGCATGGTCGAGTTTCTGGTTAGATTCGAGCAGCGCCTGATTGACTCTTCTGACCTCATTGCGCTCCTGACGCATCAGGGTAACTAACTCTTCGTTTTCGTGCTTGATGGCAATGGCCTGCTTAGTGAAGTCATTAGCTTTCACCGCGGCGCTGCACATCGCAACCCAAAACATCGTGCCCAAACCGCCCAGCAGGGTAAATTGATCATTACTGTCGAGCAGTGCGCGTATCGATAACGGTAGTAACAGTAAGGTTGTATACAGCAACACCAGGGGTAAATGGGAGGCCAGAGTGGTGGCTGCGCCGCCAGCCATGGCGGCAACAATCACCATGGTGGTGGACAGTTCGATCAATGACATGCTTTCGTACAGGCTGACACAGAAAAATGCCCATATCAGTGCAGATAATGAAGAGCCGAGAATAAATCGCATCAGTGGCCAGTGCGGCGGGTAGTTGCTGTTGCGCAGGCGCAGGTACCAGTAGGCCCCGTCGAAGGTGCGCAGTAATGACAGGAACATCATGCCTGCCCACAGGGAAAACTTGTATGAGGCTATTTCGGGGTTGGTAAAACCAAAAGTAATGGCGCTGATACTCAGGATAGTCATCACCAGCCCGGTAAAAAGGTTGGCGTACAATAATTCGACAACTTCTCTGGTAGTCGTGATACTCGCTGATGAAGGCGGTGACTTGATCATGCTGCGTTTAATACTCAGTGTGCGGGCTACTCCGGGCGGTTTCCCGGAATGTTCAGACGCGCTCCGCGCAAATTACAAATGCTGTTTGTTTTATAGTGTTGAGTTTAAGCAAAAGTAATGCAAGCTTATTTGACTGATAAACGGTAAATTGTGGTGATAAAAACAACAAAGCCGGGCTCAGGGCCCGGCTTTGGATTAGATGGACGATGTTAATCAGGCTGCGTCTTTGGTTTCCTGACTGGGCGCTTCGGCTGAAATCAACTCCAGGTCAAAGGTAAACTCATCGACACGCACTGCCAGTTTACGTTTCTCGTTGTAATCGTGCAGATCCCTGGCTTCTTCAGCTGTGACCACACCACGTTCCTGTAATTTATTAAGTGCATTCTCAAACGACAGGAATGGCACCACAGGCTCTTTGCGCAGTGCTTTTTGCACTTTGCCCAGTAACGGCAGCACTTTGTGCTTAGCTTTAAAGGCCTGCTCATTGATGTCGTTGCCGTCGCCTGCAACTGGCTGCACCAGATGAGTTAACTGCGCTTTCACGCTGTTGTCCTGCAGGGCTGCCATAGACAGCTCACGGATCAGATCATCACTGATGGTGCTAACACTGCCGCTATACGTTGCAGTAAGCAAGCGCATAAGACCACGGGTTGGTGTGTTCGGGAAGTTACGAACAAAGTTCACCAGAGCCTGTTCGGCCTGCTGCAGTGACCACTGCATTGCATAATCGAAATAAGGCTTAGCCTGCTGACGATCTTCAATGCGCTGCTCATAAAAACGAATCGCTGCCATGGCACCGTACAGGTAACTCATGATGTCACCTAAACGGGCAGACAGTAACTCGGCTTTCTTCAGATCGCCGCCCAATACTGCCAGCGACAGATCAGCCATAGGTGCCAGTTTGGCAGATAACGCATTCAGGCGTTTTTCGTAACCGCGCACTTCCGGCAGGCTTGACTGCGCGCCACGTACAAATGGCAGGTAGCTGCTGAACAGACTGCGGAACGCATTCTTCACACTAAAGCCAACGGTTTTACGCAGCACTTTATTAAACTGTGCGTCAGCCGACTTTTCTTCGCTGTAAATCAGGTCAACCATCTCTTTTAAGTGCGGATGACAACGCATTGCCCCCTGGCCAAATATCATCAGGTTACGGGTCAGGATATTCGCGCCTTCTACCGTAATGGCGATAGGTAATGCTGAGTATCCGGCAGCCAGCGTGTTTTGCGGACCGCGCTGGATGGCTTTACCAGCTTGTACGTCCATCGCTGCGTTCATCACCTGACGACCGATTTCAGTCATGTGATATTTGGCGATAGCGGTAACCACTGATGGCTTAAGACCTTCGCCAAGACCTTCTGTGGTCAGCACACGCATGGATTCACACAGGAACGTTTTACCGGCGATTTCTGCCAGTTTTTCCTGAATACCTTCAAAACGGCCGATAGGTAAGCCGAATTGTTCACGTACAAATGCATACTCGGCGGTAGACTTTAACGCGCTTTGTGCTGTGGCGGTGCCCATAGCCGGCAGTGAAATACCACGACCTGCACCCAAGCAGCTCACCAGCATTTGCCAGCCACGTCCGATGTTTTTCTGACCACCAATGATAAAGTCCATTGGAATAAATACGTCCTGACCACGGGTAGTACCGTTGTAGAATCTGACGCCCATTGGATCGTGACGGTTGCCTAACTCAACGCCTGGGTGTGACTTAGGCAGCAGCGCACAGGTAATGCCCAGCTCCAGTTTGTCACCCAGTAACTGATCCGGATCGAATACCTTAAAGGCCAGACCCAGTACAGTGGCAATTGGCGCCAGTGTGATATAACGCTTGTCCCAGCTTACGCGCAGACCAATGACTTCTTCGCCATTAAACTGGCCTTTGGTAACAATTGCTGCATCCGGAATGCCGCCAGCATCTGAACCTGCCTCTGGGCTGGTTAGGGCAAAGCACGGAATGTCTTTACCTACGGCCAGACGTGGCAGCCAGTAATCCTGCTGTTCTTTGGTACCGTAGTGCATCAGCAACTCGCCCGGGCCTAATGAATTAGGCACCATTACGGTTACTGCCAGTGCGCCACTTTTGGCTGCAATGGTTGATACGATGGTCGAGTTGGCATAAGGGCTAAACTCCAGACCACCAAATTTCTTGGGAATGATCATCGAGAAAAAACGATTCTCACCCAGAAAATCAAGAATATGTTGTGGGATATGTTTTGAATTACCTAATTCAAAATCATCCACCATGCCTAACAGTTCTTTCACCGGTCCGTCCATGAACGCTTGCTCATCGGCACTCAGCTTGGCTTGAGGAACTGCTCGCAATGCCTCCATGTCAGGGGCTCCACGGTAAATGGAAGACTCTAACCAAATATCACCCGCATCCAGGGCTTCTTGTTCTGTAATTGAAATTGGAGGTAAAACTTTCTTCAAACTTGTTCTGATACTCATAACTCATCCGCTCATCTGACCAGTTGGTTTTGCAAATGATACAGAAAAAAAATCCAATTGCAAATTTATTGTTAAATGTATGTATTTCATGGTTTATTTGTCTATTTTTTATGTGTGGATAAACAAATAAGGTGATAAAAAGATGTCTTGGTGGGAGTTACTGTTGATGGTTTTATGTTCAGTTCAGGGGCTGGTGCTTACCGTTAAGGCGGCTATAGTTAGGTAACAGAACCAATAATAACGCTGTGTAGAGCGGTGAGTAATTGCCTGCCAACGCTTTTAGCGTGCAGGCTTACTGTAATTTGTTGTCGATACCAGTATAGTATCTGCCAATAACTCTTTAGAAGCATAAAGGATTTCAATATGTTGGAACGTAAGCTTGTATTTGGTTCATTACTTGTCGGGTTATCTGTATCACTACTGTGGCCTGCGACGGTAAATGCCGATGAAGCAGAGGGATTGCGCATTGCCACTGAGAGAAAGTCGCGTAATTCAGGGTGGGAAGATACCGTGGCATCAACCACTATGGTATTGCGTGATGCCCGGGGTAAAGAGAGTGAGCGTGAATTGCGGGTTTATACCCTCGAAAGAGTTGATGAGGGCGATAAATCACTGACCGTATTTGAATCGCCGGCCGATGTAAAAGGGGCCGCTTTTTTGAGCTTTTCGAATACGCTGACGCCTGATGATCAATGGATGTATTTACCCAAGGTTAAGCGGGTCAAACGAATTGCTACCCAGAATAAATCCGGCCCGTTTATGAGTAGTGAGTTTGCCTACGAAGACATGACGTCTTTTGAACTGGAGAAGTTTAAATTTGACTATACCGGCGATGATGAATTTAACGATCAGGACGTTTTTGTCGTGGAACAAACTCCAGTGGATCAATATTCCGGTTATTCAAAACAAATTGCCTATATTGATAAAGAGCATTACCGCTTATTGAAGATGGATTTCTTTGATAAAAAAGGCGACTTGCTCAAAACTCTGATCCTGGATGACTACGAACTGTATCTCGATGCTTACTGGCGTCCGCATACATCTGAGATGTTTAATGAACAAACCGGTAAAAGTACCGCCATGTACATTAACGATATTGAATTTAAAACCGGTCTGAAAGACAGCGATCTCGACAAAGACAGCCTGAAACGAGCCAGATAATATGAAACTAACCAATGCTACGGGTCTGTTGCTGGCCACCGGACTCCTGTCGCAAAGCTATTCTGTCAACGCTGAAGTAGAATATTCAGGCGTGTTTACTGTTGAACAGCGCTTTTTTCTACAGGACGCCGCTTTTCCTGAACAAGCCCGTGCACAAACCTCATTAACGGTGACACCAGAGGTGTTTTACGACTGGAATGATGGTTATGACAGGATAACCTTCAAACCTTTTATGCGGATTGATCAGTACGACGATGAACGAACTCATGCCGACATCCGCGAACTAATGTGGCTGCATGCGGCTGATTCCTACGAATTTAAAGCCGGCATCGGTAAGGTTTTCTGGGGCCAGACCGAATCACTGCATTTGGTTGATGTAATTAACCAAACCGATGCTGTTGAACGGGTGGATGGCGAAGAAAAACTCGGCCAGCCCATGGTAAGCGCGTCCTACCTGATGGAAAGCGGTGCGATAAGCGTATTTGTGATGCCTTATTTCCGCGAGCGTACCTTTGCCGGTGTGGATGGGCGTTTGCGCCCGCTGGTACCGATCAATAATGACAATGCCGTTTATGAGTCGGATGACGAGCAACAGAATATTGATTACGCCATTCGCTGGCAGCAAACCCTGGGTGACTGGGAAGTCGGTCTGTCGTATTTTGATGGCACTAATCGAGAGCCGTTATTGTTGATTGATGGTGCTATTGAAACTAACGATTTACTGTTACGACCTTATTACCAGCAAATGCAGCAGGTGGGCGCAGATTTACTGTGGGTAAATGGCGCTATGTTGTATAAACTTGAAGCCATTCACCGGAAGACTGATCTCCAGTCTTTTTACGCTGCAGTGGGCGGGTTTGAATACACCACAGTGGGGATCTTCGATTCCGTTTATGACATAGGCTGGTTAATGGAATACCAGTATGATGAACGTGAAAACAGCTTTTTTGCACCAGCCCAAAACGATTTAATGGTAGGCCTTCGCTGGGTGTGGAATGACCCGGACGGCACCCAGGTTCTGTTCGGTTATGTGCAGGATCTTGATGATACGAACACCTACAGCGGTTTCGTTGAAGCATCCAGTCGCATGACCGATAACTGGAAATTTACTATCAATGGCTATTTTTTCTCTGCGGATTCACCAACCGATCCGTACTATGTTGTACGCCGCGATGATCACCTGGAAATTAACGTTGAGTTTTTCTTTTAAATGATAGCTGGGAGAAGGTTTATGAAGTTGAAATCGCTGTTAGGGGGATTGCTGGTACTGGTTAGTGCCCAGTCGGCCCACGCTATCGAACGAATGTATGGTGTCATTGGGGCCGGATACTCTGATCTGGAATACCGGCAGGCCCAGGATGAAGCTTTCAGCTACAAGCTTGTGTTAGGTCATCAGTTCCACCGGCAGTGGTATGTAGAAGGCGGCTATTATCAACTGGCCGATGTGGATGCCCAAACCGATGGTTCTGATTTCGGCTTGCAAGCTGATGCTCTTTATCTTGGCGTGTTAGGAAAGGCATCCCATCCGGTTGGTGAGTTGTTTTATCGGCTGGGCGTTGCCAACGTTAGCGTGCAAAGCGCAGAACTCAGTGGCAGTGGCAATTGTGAGGTGGGCGCCGCAGTGGGTACTGCCGGCTCGCAAACCATTTGTGGTTATGACGAAAGCGTAGCTGCAGGAATCATTGGTTTAGGCTTTGATTACTATGTGGCCACCAAAACGTTTATCCGCCTGGAAGCCGAATATTTACGTGGTAAAGATGGATTCGATGCCAGTTTTGTATCTTTGGGTGTGCGCTATAACTTTAATTAGCGTCTGACGCCAGATGTTGACCACAACCAATCACTTGTAATCTAAAAGGCATCTTCAGTGGTATAAAAACCAGGAGGTGCCTTTATTATGAAAAACGAAATAGATTCAAAATTTGTCCTGCGGGTGTTTGATAAAATCCGCCAGGAAGGCGAAGAACATGAGGGAAAGTACCGGCTCGAAGGGGTGGTAGCGTATACCGACTTTGACGGTTATACCCTGTTCATTAACGACGCTAAAGTGGCCATGCAATTTGGTTTCCACAACCAGTACCACTTTGATTATCAAAAATCCGACGACTTTGACGCTTTTGAAAAGAAGCTGCGTAATATCGATAAGTCTTATTAACTCAGTTACTGCATCATGCATTGTGTGTAATGCATGCGCTGTAAGTATTCAAAAAGACTGACTTAAGCTACAATGCCGTCAAATTTTGGCGGCAGAGAGTATTGCTCTGTTCGCTCGTTAAAGTGACAGAGGACCTTCATCTTGGCTGTAGCAATTAAGCCGCCCAAATTTTCATTGGCATTTCTCGGACCCCGCTACTGGTTAGTCTGGCTTGGCGTCATCCTGCTTTACATTGTTACCTGGTTGCCGTTTCCGGCAATTCGCGGTCTTGGTCGCGGCACCGGATGGTTGCTGGGTAAATTAGCAAAGTCCCGGGTGAAGGTTGCCCGGCGTAATATCCAGCTTTGCTATCCGCAGATGTCTGCCGAAGCACAGGAAAAGCTGGTAAAACACAACCTCCGTCGAGCCGGGATGGCGGTGTACGAAACCGCTATGGGCTGGTGGTGGCCGGATTGGCGGGTAAGAAAACACGGTACGGTAGAAGGCTTTGAGCATGTTGAAGCTATTCTTACGGCCAACAAAGGTGTGTTTGGCATGGCGTTGCACAACATGAACCTTGAATTTGCCTGCCGGATTTTAGGCTTAAAATATCCGAGCATTGCCTTTTACCGCAAACACAATAACCCGCTGATGGACTACTTACAGTATCGTGGCCGGGCCCGCTCGAATAAATATATGATCCACAAGCGCAATGCCCGGGCGTTGATAGCAGCTCTGGACCAAGGTGAGCTTTGCCTTTACTTACCGGATCAGGATTATGGTCGTAATCAAAGTATTTTCGTGCCTTTTGCAGGTGTGGAGGAAACGGCCACAACCACCGCTACGATGATGTTTATCAGACGTACAAACAGTGAGCCGCTGATTGTGACATCCCAGTACGCCGAAAAAGGTTACAAAGTGAAGTTTTATCCACCCATGCCACAGTTAAAAGAACTCGAGGATGTGCCGGCCCTGACTTTACTTAATCAAAACATTGCCGATATTATAAATGAGCAACCTGAAAGTTACCTGTGGATGCACAAGCGGTTTAAAACCCGTCCGGATCCGAAGGCGCCGTCTTTATACAAGTAAGGTAGATTCATAACCGAGCAAAGTGGTCATGAAAAGAAGTGGTACACCTAACGAGATAGCTGTAAATCAGCGGTAGCTGGTTTTATCGACGAGAAGCAGAGAGCCTGAATGAACAAAAAGCCTACCTCTACCCTTTTTTGGGCCAAACACCTCGGATTGGCCCTGGCGGTGATTATTGTGGCGGGTATTGTTATTCACCTGCAAATGAATATGACATCCGCACCAACACCCGTAGATGCGCCGGAAGAACGTTCTGTAGCCAAAGGTTTGTCAGACTTTTACCGGGAATTCAGAATGACAGCCAATGAACCGGAGCGTTCTGAAGGGGCTGACATGGTGCTTGATCTCACGCCTTCAGAACAAAGCCTTGATGATCGTCTGCAATCTATGTCGAGTGCGCTGAAGCCGGTAGATAGTCGCTGGGAAGGCGAATACAAATACCGGACTTTCCGGGCTGGGAACACGCTGCGCGAGGCGATTTCATCCTATGCCGAACAGGAAGGGATGCAGGTCATCTGGGATCTGAATCAGGATTTTGTGATCAAGCACCAGTTCCAGATGGACAACACGGTTGCCGGTTCACTGGCAAAAATTGCCAGTGCTATCGACAGTAACTTTGAAGGTAAGGTCGCAACCTTCGTTTGCCCCAAACAGCGCTCACTGGTGGTGACTGAAAAAGTCACTGAATACCTGAGCACGCAGTGCAGCAGGGTGGGCAGCTAATACCAACGGGTATAACGCCGCCCTCAGGCCTGATTAAATGTTTGCTGCCACTGCGTAGTAACGAACTTTCTTACCGCTTCCAGTTCCTCATTACTGTGGGCGAATTTTTCACCCGCCAGGGTTAACTGGTGATAATGGTCACGCAACGTTAAATAAGCATTTTGCAGGTTTTCAGCCGCGGTTTTTGAGATCAGTCCGGCTTGTTGAACATGCTCAATAATGCGCAGGTTATCCGGCCATTGTGTAAGTGCCGGGAATTGATGGGAATAACCGAGTACCCAGAACTGCACCATAAACTCAATATCGGTGATCCCGCCTTCGCACTGCTTCAGATCTAAGCCGCTGGCCTGGTTGTCGAGCAGGTGGTCGCGCATTTTCAGGCGCATTTTAACCACTTCATCCGCCAGTGGGGATAACTCACGCTGGCGCTGCAAAACCCGGTTTCTGACCTGCTTAAATGCTTTGAGCAGTGGCTTATCGCCGAGGATGCTGCGGGCCCTGACCAGCGCCTGATGCTCCCATGTCCAGGCTTCCTGCTCCTGATAGTGCTCAAAGCCGCTTAAATGACAGCACAGCAGGCCGGAGTTGCCGGATGGTCGCAAGCGCAAGTCGGCTTCGTAAAGCTGACCAGACAGGGTGCGGGTATTTAGCAGGTGCATGATGCGCTGGGCCAGTTTGATATAAAACTGTTGGGCAGAAACCTTTTTAGCGCCGTTGGTTTCGCTGTCCTGCGGGGCGTTATGTATAAATACCAAATCCAAATCTGAGCCGTAACCCAGCTCATAACCCCCTAACTTGCCATAACCCACGATTAAAAAGCCGGTTTCATCCTGTTGCAGGTGCGAGGGCGCTCCGAATTTTTCGGTTAATTGTTGCCAGGCTGACTTAAAGACCGCCTGCAGCAACACTTCGGCAAGAACGGTTAATTTATCGCTGACTTTAGCAATGGGCAGCGAGCCTGAGATATCACTGGCTGCTATACGCAATTGCTGGCAAAGCTTAAATTGGCGCCACTGCTCCATTAGCAGTTCGGTGTCATCGGGCTCTACCCGCAACAGACTCTGGCGCAGTTCATTGTTGTACTCTTCGTATACTACCGGCAAACTTGTTTGTTGCTGCTGCAGATAAAGTGGCGTGAGTAATTCATCAAGTAAGAGCGGGAAACTGCGGATCTGTTCGGTGATCCAGGCGCTTCTGGCGCACAGCTTAATAAGCTGTTTTAGCACATCCGGGTTCTCATGTAACAAATCGAGATAAGTGGTACGGCCGGTAATGGCGCCAATAACGCTGATCAGACGCGGTAGTAGCTGAGTGATGTTAGTGGGGCATTGGCGGAGCATGTAGTAAATCATCTCCGGCATGAGTTTGCCCAGCGTGTCTTCGCCGCGTTGACCGATGCGATGCCGGCTCAGCTGCCCTTTGAAATCTCTCAGTTGTTCAAACAGCAACATAGCGGAGCTCTCATCGAGGGTATCGCTTAGCAACTCACAAAATTCGTTTTCGGATACTTCCAGCAACCAGGCATCTTTGCATCGGCTGAACAGTGAGTCCTGCTCCTGTTGCTCGTCACCGGGTTCGGATACTAACTGATTGAACTGTTCATGAACCCGCTCCATCACCACCGTCAGGGCGGATAAGAACGCAGGGTAGTCAGGGAACGCCATGACCTTTGCTATGACAGCCTGGGTCCAGTTATTTTCGGGTAACAGCTGGGTCTGCTCGTCATTAAATTGCTGCAGGGTATGCTCTGCCTTGCGCAGAAAATAATAATCTTCCAACAACTGGTTGATTGCCTGGGATTCGATAATCTGTAATTCCGCCAGGCGGGTTAGTACCGGGTGTAATTCCATTGATTGTAGCGTTGTTTCGCGCCCGCCGTGGATAAGCTGAAAGCTCTGGGCGAAAAATTCGACTTCACGAATCCCCCCGGCACCCAGCTTGATATTGCCGGTTAAGCGGCGCCGACGCAGCTCCTTACTGATCAACCGTTTCATGTCGCGGATGGCGTCTATGGTAGTGAAATCCAGGTAACGGCGGTAAATAAAGGGCGCCAGTATGGCTTCCAGCTGGCTGGTATAGCGGGATTCAGGGTTGAGTATACGCGCCTTAATCATGGCGTAGCGTTCCCACTGGCGGCCCTGATCCTGGTAGTAATCTTCCAGTGCACCGAAATGTGTCACCAGCGGACCGCTGTCGCCGAAGGGACGCAAACGCATGTCGACTCTGAAGACCTGGCCTAAAGGTGTGGTTTTATTCAAGGCGGCAATGAGTCGTTGCGCAAGCTTGGTAAAAAACTGCTGATTCTCGATGGGCTTGCGGGGATGATCGGTTTCGCCCTTGTACGGATATGAAAAGATAAGATCGATATCGCTGGAAAAATTGAGCTCCTTGCCGCCCAGCTTACCCATCCCCAGGATCAACATAGGTTGAGGACCATCAGGACCCTGCGGCACCCCATAGCGCGCTGAGTGTGCCTGATAAAGCCAGTTGTAAGCGGCCATAATTAATGTGTCAGCCAGTTTGCTGGTTTGGGTCAGAGAGGTCTGAATAGATTGCTGGTTAGTGAGATCCCGCCAGGCGAGGGCTGCCATTTGCTCGGCCCGGAACAGACGCAGGGCGACTAACAGCTTTTCTTCACTGTCGGTCTCGGCGAGGCGGGGTTCAAACTCGCTGCAAACCTGGTCAATATCAACCTGTTTATGCCATTGATGCCTAACAATTCGGATAAACACGTCGGGTTTGGTCAGTGCAATCTCAGCAATAAAAGGGCTGAGCCCTAAAATTTCCGTGATGGCGTTCTGATGCTGATTTAGCCATTCTGCCGGATAATCACTATCCTGCAGCTTTTGCCAGTTTTCGTCAGCATGTTGTTGAATAATCCCGTTTATTGTTTTTTCCGTAGACATATTAACTTAGGATGGTGTGTTATGAGTGTGAGTCTGGCACAAAGGTGGCCTTGCCTCCAGTGTTATGAGCGGAAACTCAGCGCTGATTAACCCAGAGGTACCACACCAATTATGAACACAAATTAGAGGTATAAATGGAGACATTAGTCAAGCTGGTGCCACTGGCCCGGGATTTATGGGTGTATGTAGCAATTGATGTGGGACTGGCGTTGTTGTTGTTGCTCGTTATGAAATGGCTTTCCCGCTCCCGGGCCAAGGTCTCGGTGAGTGACGAGTTAGGCGTTAAGGATAACTTTGCTTTTGGAATAAGCGTAGCCGGCGGCATGTTGTCGCTTTGTCTGGTTCTCAGCTCAGTCGTTGGGCGTCATGTAGGACAGGGGTACGAGCAAGCTGCTGTAGGCATGGTGATTTTTGGCATTATAGGTATTTTACTGGTCAAGGTGGGGCGGTTTGCCCACGACAAAATCGTACTTGATGCTGTGGACACACATCACAAAATCAGCGACCGGAATGTGAGTGTTGCACTGGTGGATGCTTCCAGTCTGGTATCCAGTGCGATTATATTACGCAGCATAATGGTGTGGGTTGACGGCAGCGATTTGAACGCAATGATTGCGATTGTTACAGGGTTTCTGGTGGTGCTTACCATTCTGCTGATCATGACCCGAATTTATGAAATGCGTTATGCCATGCAAAACCAGAATCACTCCTTTCAGAGTGCGCTGGATACCGGTCAGTTAGCTCTGGCTGTGCAGCATGCCGGCAACCTGTTGGGCACAGCGATTGTGGTGTCTTCTGCCGGGGCCTTGTTAAGCTACAGCCCGGAAGGCTATGTGAGTAATGTAACCGGCTGGTTAGTGACCAGCGTAGTGTTGTCTCTGTTATTGTGGATCCTGGTTGCTTTCAGCAAGCGTGCCATTTTAAATGGTATGAATTACCAGAAAGAAGTGGATGAACAACATAATGTGGGCGTTGCCGCCGTGGAGCTCACGCTCAGTATCGGCCTGGCTATGATTATTAGCAGTGTGCTGAGTTCATCTGCCGGATAGCCTCGTTGGTCAGGCGGGTTGCCGGCACAGGTAATTCGCTTTCTGTTCTGGCCAGCGCTTCTTTAGCTTGCCGGTTGCGCTGCTTTATCCAGGCCTCCAGTCTGAGCGCCTGAGATTTATCGTTCACCTCAAAAATGCAATAAAAGGAAAGTGGTGTTTTGCCTCGCAGCGCCTTAGCTCCACCTTTAATTGCGCCGCTATGTTGCCGCATACGCCTTTTAGGGTCGGTGGTAATGCCGGTATACAAAGTATTACTGGCGGTTTTAAGTAAATATACGTACCACGGGGTCATGAGTTGGCTCTTCGTGTCTGATCACTGTTATAATCCCGCCATTAGTGTATCGAAAAAGACAGAAATGGCACTCCCGAATTTTAGTCAAATCAAAGTATTAGTTGTTGGTGATGTAATGTTGGATCGCTACTGGAGCGGTGCAACGGCAAGGGTATCACCGGAGGCACCAGTACCGGTGGTTAACATTAACGACGCGGAAGACCGCCCCGGTGGCGCAGCCAACGTGGCGATTAACTTATCTTCACTGGGGGCTAAAGTCACTCTTTTGGGGATGACCGGTAACGATGCAAATGCGGATGCACTGGAAAAACGGCTGCTCGGGTACGGTATTGATTGTCATTTCAGCCGCTGTGACGGTTTCGATACTATCACCAAACTCCGAGTCATGAGCCGTAATCAGCAATTACTGAGAATGGACTTTGAGCGCTCTTTTGCCGATGTGGATAAAACATCGCTGGAAAGCCAGTTCAGCGCAGCTCTAGCTGAACATGATTTGGTGATCCTGTCTGATTACGCCAAAGGTGCGCTAAGTAACCCTGCGCGCCTCATCGAGCTCGCCAACGCCGAAAATAAACCGGTAGTGGTAGATCCAAAGGGGACCGATTTCAAAAAATATCATGGCGCTACGCTTATCACGCCTAACATGGCTGAATTTACCGCCGTTATGGGCGAAGTGAAAAGCGAGCAGCAACTGGTGGAACTGGCTAATAAGCTTTGTTCAGAGCTGGCACTGGATGCGTTACTGGTTACTCGTTCCGAACAGGGGATGACGCTGTTTACTCCGGGCGAAACCGAGTTTCATCTGCCTGCCAAAGCCAAGGAAGTTTTTGATGTTACCGGTGCAGGTGATACGGTCATCTCGACACTGGCAGCTTGCATCGCTGCGGGAGAGAGTCTGCAACAGTCTTGTGTAATGGCAAATCTCGCTGCCAGTATAGTGGTGGGCAAATTAGGCACATCAACGGTTACTACCACTGAGCTTGCAGTGGCTGCCGGCCAGCACAATCACCCGGATGGGGGTGTGATGACAGAGGAACAGCTGGCCCTTGCCGTATCGGCGGCCAAACAGCGCGGCGAAACAGTAGTCATGACCAACGGGTGCTTTGATATTTTACATGCCGGTCATGTGTCTTATCTGGATGCTGCAGCCAAGCTGGGCGATCGGTTGATTGTTGCGGTGAATACCGATGCATCGGTACAGGCATTAAAAGGTCCGGGGCGACCCGTTAACCCGGTACAACGCCGCATGGCCGTGCTTGCCGGATTGAGCGCGGTTGACTGGGTTGTGCCTTTCAGTGAGGAAACCCCGCAACGTCTTATCGCCGGGATTTTACCGGATGTGCTGGTTAAAGGCGGCGATTATAAGGTTGAGGAGATCGCCGGCGGCAGGGAAGTGCTGGATAATGGCGGTGTGGTGAAGGTATTGCACTTCGAAGAAGGGGTCTCCACCACGGGCATTATTGAGACAATTGTAAAACAACAAAGTTATGGTAAATCCTGATGATTTTCGGTGTTGATTTAATGCACACTTTGGCGCTTTAGGATAAGCTAGGAAAAACGCGTTGGGCGCATAAGGCGCGGGCGCAATAACAGCGGTAGAAGCATTACATGTACGAAAGTTATTACGGACTTAACTCCAAGCCTTTTCAGTTGACCCCGGATCCCGCATTTTTCTTTGCCAGTAAATGGCATAAGCGTGCGATGTCCTATTTACAGTATGGATTATCTCAGGCTGAAGGCTTTATTGTGATCACCGGTGACATTGGTACCGGGAAAACCACGATTGCCAACAGTTTGCTGGCTGATATCGAAGACGATATTGTTGCAGCGCAAATTGTTACGCCCAAGCTGTCGCCGGATGAACTGGTAAAAATGGTGGCGGCCAAGTTTGAAATTGATGTGGCCGGCAAAACCAAAGCCGACATTCTAAAAGATTTGGAAGGTTACCTGTTTGCTCTCAGTGCCCAGGGTCGTCGCGCTCTGCTGCTGGTGGACGAGGCTCAGAATCTGCCGCTGGAAACCATTGAAGAATTACGGATGTTGTCTAACTTCCAGCAAGCCGGAAAGCCATTGCTTCAGAGCTTTCTGCTAGGGCAGGAAGAACTTCAGCCGATACTGCGGGCGCCCAATATGGAACAGTTTCGCCAGCGAATTGTGGCCTCCTGTCATTTGGCACCATTGACGCTGGAAGAGGTGCAGTCATACATTGAATATCGTCTGCAGCATGCTGGTTGGAATGGCTCTCAGTTGTTCTCCAGTGATGCGTATGAGCATATCTATAAGTTTACCCGCGGCGTGCCTCGCAAGATCAATACGCTGATGGACCGTATCCTGTTGTTCGGCTTTCTCGAAGAATTAGAAGTCCTTGATGAACAAGCCGTTGATTCGGTTATCGATGAAGTCCGTGAAGAAATGTTTGTACCAGACTCACCGGAAGTAGAAGAAGATGAGGTGGTCAGCGCAGAACTCTCGCAAGACGCTCAGGATGATGGCCAGGAGGCTTCCGAAAGTGTACCTCGTCAGCGACTCATTACGCCTAACGGAAACGAAGTGAAGGACGCTGAGTATTACAAAGCGATGTTAGGGGAGTTGGTAGATGCCCTCGATGATGCCATCAGCCACAAGATTAAGCTGACCCAATACATCGACAAATTGCTGAAGAAAAAGTACCGGACTTATGTTCGGCTTAAGTCGGATGATTAATAAAAAAGCCCGTAAGGGCTTCAGACTGTTGAAAAAGCCCTAGACGGAAGTCTGGGGCTTTGATCTAATAGGCATAGTGAAATTCGGAGTGTTCACCATGCTAACCCCAAAGTCCCCACAACAATACGAGTTTGAAACGGTTTATATCAATGAACTAGTGCCAGAAGACCACTTGGTTCGTTTAATTGATATGGCGATAGATTTCGAGTTTATCCGTGATGAAGTTGCTCACCTTTATTGTCAGAATAATGGCAGACCCGCCGTTGACCCCGTTCGTTTCTTCAAAATTCTGTTTCTCGGTTATCTTTTTGGTATCAGTAGCGAGCGTCGCCTAATCAAAGAGATACAGGTAAATGTTGCGTATCGCTGGTTCTTAGGTATGGGTCTGACCGAAGAGGTCATTCACCATTCTACGCTGAGCCAAAACCGGATTAAGCGCTTTAAAGATAGCGATATCTATCAGGTTATCTTCGACAACATTGTTCGTCAGGCTATGAGGCAAGGACTCATAGGGGGAAAGAGTTTGTTTGCGGATAGCACGCATTTAAAAGCCAGTGCTAATAAGAAACGCTTCGATATAAAGGACTTGAAGGTCACGCCGTCAGCTTACGTTGAACAGCTTAATGAAGCCGTTATAAAAGACAGGGAGATAGAGGGAAAAAAGCCCCTGAAGTGTAAGGAAGATACGCCTTGCACTAAGCCCACGAAGGTTAACCGTACTGACCCTGACAGCGGCTTTATGGTGCGAGATGAAAAGCCCAAGGGCTTCTTCTACCTCGACCATCGGATTGTAGATGGCCGCCACGGCATTATCGTTGATACCCATGCCACACCTGGTAATGTGCACGACAGCCAACCCATCATTAAACGAATAGACAGAGCCAGAGAGACCTTCAAACTCAGTCATGTCGCCATCGGCTTGGACGCAGGCTACTTCACTGCCTCGGTGTGCCACAATCTGGAAGAGCGACAGTTGATTGGCGTCATGGGCTATCGACGTCCGACTAAAAAGAAAGGCTACTTCGCCAAACGCGAGTATGTATACGACACAGAATCGGATACGTACACCTGCCCGCAAGGCCAGGTTATTGCTTATAACACCACTAATCGCGAAGGCTATCGCCAGTATCACTCTGATGCGAAGCAATGCAAAGAGTGTCCAGTCAGGTCGCAGTGTACGAAAAGTAAAAACCACACCAAGGTGATTACCCGGCATGTCTGGCAAGCCAGTGTAGAGCGCGCCAACGAAGTAAGGTTAAGCGAGTGGGGTAAAAAACAATACCGAAGGCGAGCTGAGACCGTAGAGCGCAGCTTCGCAGATGCCAAACAACACCATGGACACCGATACTGCCGTTATCGCGGGCTTAATAATGTCTCGATGCAGTGTCTGCTCGCCGCTGCTTGTCAGAATATGAAGAAAATGGCCTTAGCCAAGGCATCATAAGCCAATAGTCCCTCGAAAATACCGCTTAAATCGCCGACAGAGCCTAAAACCGGCTACTTAAAAAGTTAAAATCAAGAAAATCACCCAAAAACCGACTTATCCATAAAACTGAAAAAATACCGCGATCGCAGCCTTCGGCTGCTCAAAAAAATAAACCCCACCAAAAATGGAGGGGTTTATCATCACTCTGAAGCCCGTAAGGGCTTTTTTATTGTCTGTTACTTTGGAAGTTGTAGGTCATGCTAAGCGAAATTCGGGTTTCGTTGAAATCAAACACATCTCTGCCTATCCCACTGGTATTTTCATTATCCAGATAACGCACATCAGCACCAACCGATAAGCTTCTCGACAATCTGTTGCGAATGCCTATAGAGTACAGGCTCGCATCAGTATCGCGCCCAGCGTCATCGATTGTATTGTTAATCTGTGAATACTGAACACGGCTATAAATGGAAGTTCTTGAGCCAACCTCAAGGTTTGCGTTCAATCCGATTAATTTTTGGATTTGCTGACGGTTGTCAATACTGTATTCCGTATCGATATATCTGCCATCCAATGATAGCTTTATGTTTCGTCGTTGATAACCAATACTGCTACCAAGCTGGCGACGTAAAATAACCTGATCGGTTAATTCCGTAATTAACTGGCTAAATTGAACTACCTGTTCCCCTGGTTGTAATTCGTAATTCAAGGTATCTGGCTGGAAACAGTCGAGAATATCGACTGAACCTGCGGGACAAACAAAAGTTCCGGCATCGGCAACATCGAACATCATAGTTGAAAATGTTGTGGTTCGCTCCTGGTAGGAGATTGATGTACGGATTCGTTTGGTGCCGTGGTTGAGGCTAAAAGTTGCAGCTTCGCCATAATAGCGGCGATTATACTGAGCCTGAACACTGGTGCGCGGCGAAAATTGCCAGCTAGTAGATACTCCTACAAAGGTTTTTCCATCGTCTTCACCTTCAGTGGATATCTTATTGAGCGTAACATTGAAAAAGCGGCCTTCGGCGGGACGATAATTTAAACCGACCCCGTAAGTATTAAATTTTGAAAACTGATTGTTGAAACGAGCGAAAAAGTTCTGTAGTTCACCTGCAATGTCATTTTCTTCGTGAGTAGCTGTGAGCAGGATCCCAAAATCATAGTAAAGGTTATAACCAACTTCAGCATTTACGAATAACGATTCAAATTCTCCTCTGTCCTGCCGATCGGTTTTACGATAGGTTGCATTAGCACGCCAGTAAGCGTTTCTGAACCAATCGCCATTCACCAGTGAAGCATTTGCCGAAACGCCCTTCGAGTCAATAAACTGATTAAAGGGGGAAGTACTGTCGCCTTCTATTTCTTCGAGAGTGTTATCAGACTTTGTTTCCATATACTGGCCAGTTACGCTTAAACCCCAAATATCACCGCGAGGTACGTTCAAACTGGCGCCAGCGCTGTGCGTGGTAATCTTGGTCAAGTCATCTGAATTGAGGAGATAATCGGAGGAAATATAAGTTTCCGGACGATAGGACTGATATCCTTGAGAGCCGCTGCCGAAAATCTGAAATACGTTATCAATAACACTGAGATTGCCAGCATAGTTGAATTCCGTGAAATTAGTCGAACTGCTGCCTTCATCAAGTTCGAAACGTTGATAAAGGTGAGTAGCGGACACGGTAGCACTAGCCTTTTTGCTGGTATAAATCCCGGTCAGAGTAGGAGAAATTTGCAACGCGTTTCTATCTTCGTAGCGGCTATTTTCACTCACTGTGTCAAAAGATTGGTTTACCAGAGATGCATCTACAGCTCCCCGGAATTGGATGTCAGCACATACGTTAGCACTAAACGCTACCGCCACAGCCGTCGCGATAAATGCCGGGCGAAATGTATTAATCCTTTCCACAAGCTGTCCTTTATCGCTGTTTATTCAGAGGGACCACTACCGTAGTAGTAGCCATAGTAATTACCATTATCGGCGCTTTCGTTAACTGCTTTATTAACCACGAAACCTACCGCCATATCAGGATTGAGCCGGTCGACGATATTATTAATATCGTTTAACTTGGTTCGGCCTTCCTCTGTAACAATCACTGCCTGACCGGCAAAACTTGCCAGTACTGCTGATTCGTTAATGCCGATTAACGGGGGGGTATCGATAATAACAATACGATCAGGATAACGATTAGAGAACTCATCAATGGTTTCGTTCATTCGCTCACTGGCTAATAACTCAGTAGACAAATGGTGCGTTTGACCGGCCGGAATAATCCTCAATTTATCTACGTTAGTACGGTAGAGGACATCAGAAATATCCTTATTCTCATCCAGCAAATATTCCATTAGGCCCTCGCCAGGATTCACACGTAATGTCCTTGTAACGTTAGGCTTAAGAACGTCTGCATCAACTAACAGAACGGTTTTATCCTGCTCGGCGGCAAAACTTAAAGCTAAGTTGATAGCGGTAAAGGTTTTTCCTTCGGATGGTCGCGCGCTGCTCACCATAATGATGTTGCTGTTTTTTAGCGTCTTAGAGAGCGCGCCGAAAGCATTTCGCAGGAGTTTACGCTTGATTTCTCGGTATTCTTCGTTAATCAATTTACGCGCGTTGCTCACAGAAACAAAGCCGCGTTCGTCCAACTCTTCGAGGTTGATTGTTAGATTGAGAGCTTCATTATCGGCATTAACTGCCATACCAGGCTTAGACTTTTCAACCGGTTTTTCTTTAATCGGCTTGTCAGTTGAACGGGCAGGTGTAGCTAATTGTTGCTTTTCAACTGTCCGCTCAATTGTTGAAGATTTGTTCTCTTCTTGCTGGCTCTCGGCTTGTTGTGCAGCCTGTTTGGCAGCAGCTTCTTTTTGCCGCTGTAAGGCTTTCTCTATTGTGTTATTAGCCATTATAAGAACCTCTCCACCAGGTTAACATTTGCTAACTCTGCGGCTAGCAGAATAGCATACATCGACACGATCGCACCGGATGATAAGATGAAAACGAACACTCTAATTCTGTTCCTACGCTGGATTTGCTTCAAATTCAAGTGTGTTACTGCACCAAGTACAGGGAAAGATGTCAGTGTTGTTAATTGTCTGCCACGGACCAGCACTGGTCTGATTTGACTGATCGCGAATGCGAGTGCAACACCCATACCGAAACCAAGAACAAGAATACCTGTATAATACACGAGTCGTTTAGGCCCCGTAGGTGTATCTGGCACCAACGGTGGTTCGATGATTCTGAACTGCAACTCTTCGGATGATACATCGGCGCGACGTGAAAGCTCTGCCGCTTCTTTTCTACGTAACAATTCTTCATATTTCTGCTTAGTAATACCGTAATCACGATTCAGAGCAGTGGACTCCGCTTCAATTTGCGGAACCAGATCAATTTTGTTTCTTAGTTCCTGAATTTTAGCTTCAAAATCGCTCTCCCTGACTCGCAGCGACGCGATTTGACCTTCGAGACGGCTAATTTCAAGTTTTAATTCTGTGGCAAGCGGACTTAAGTTTGTATCGTCACCGTCTTCGGCAGTTTCGCTAAAGTAAGCTTTCAGTTCATCCTGGCGCGATTGTTCGAGCGAAGCTAACAAGTTTTTAGCTTCAATCACATCGGGATGCTTATCGGTAAATCTCAACTTCAACTGATCTATCTTCTCTTCAAGAGATTTAATTCTGTTATCGTAGCGGGTAGTAATCACCGGCGTGTTATCACCCTGACGAACATCAAATCCATCAGTAGCCCGGCCTGAAGTCATTTGGCTTTTAAGCGATGAAACTTGTTGCTGTAACTCTCTGATTTGCAATTGAGTGCTTTCCAGATCGCTGTTTGCTCCCTGAAGTGTCGAGTAGAATGAGCCTGAAACCGGTAAAATATCATTGTAGCGACGCTGGAAATCAGCAAGGCGCTGTTCAGCTTCGACTAGGCGGGTTTCATATTCTGAGATCTGCTCATCCAGAAAGCGACTGGCAGTATCGGTATCCCTACGGTTGTTACCTAAGCTTCCCTCAACAAACAAATCCAGTGTTTCCTGAACCACACGCTTAGCAAGTTCTGGATTGCGGTTAGAGTAGGAAATATTATAAATATTATTTCTGCCAGTTCTGTCCAGTCTGATATTTTTACTAAGCGCATTAATTAGGTTGGTGTAGCCCTCTGCAGTATTCACTGTAATGTCGAGGTCGGACTCCCTGGCTATGATCTCGATATTTGAGCGACTTAACAGCGTCTGTGCCATCATCGCAATTTCTTGCTGAGGATTGGTTTGGATTGCTAAACCACTCAGCAAAGGTTGAAGCATCGAGCGGGTGTCAACAAAGACAACAGCTTGAGACTTATAAACATCGGGCATCATTGCCACATAGCCAAATCCGATAGGGCAGATTAGCCACGAGCATAGCATAATGTAGCGCTTTTTTAACCAAATCCCACGAATATAATCGAGGATCATCTCAATAGTTTGTTGCAGTTCCTGCATGATTTCGTCCGTTTACCGCTAATTAGACACAGTGATTACGATTCTGATTTCTAGAACCATGCTTCTGGAATAATAACGATATCACCAGGTAACATATCCACATTTTTAGAAATATCTCCATCGCGAATTAAGTCGTCAATGGCGATTTTGTATGTACTTTGACGCCCATCCACAACTCGAATGAGTTTTGCATCGTTGCCGTCAGCGAATTCGGTCAAACCACCCACAGCGATCATTAAATCCAGCAGCGTCATATGCTCTGTGTAGTTAATTGCTGTTGGGTTGGTCGCTTCACCAATTACCCGAACCTGTTCGCTTAACGGACCTGAAAAGCCGTTTACACTCACAGTAACTCGAGGGTTGTTGATGTAAGTTGATAATTTTTCTTCGATTTCTCTTGCCAGCATTGTGGGGGTACGACCTGAAACATCCAGATCTTCAACCAGCGCAGTAGTAACCTTACCATCGGGACGAACCACGAAGCTTCCTGAGATTTCAGGGTTACGCCAGACAAAAATCGACACATTATCACCCGGGCCAATCAGATATTTGTAGTCATTAACATCCGTGGTGAGTGAGGGACGGGTGGTAGCCTGGGGTAGACTGCTGGTTCCACTACATCCGGTCAGTAAAATTCCCAGTGCAGCCGCAACGAGTAATAACCTGGTATTTACCTTTTCCATGCTTTTCTATCCTGTACTTAACAAATTAATTGACGGGTGACGTCTCAACTTATCAGACTTTTTGAATCAGTTGTTAAAATTTAGCCACTAATATAATGCGATAGTGTGTAATTAGTCTATCTCATTCAAAAAAAATGTCATATCATAAATCCTGACAGCGGAAATTACGTCAATAACAGGCTGGTAAAAGACAATATGGCAGTTGCAAAAAACAGACAAAATAAGCGTTCTAACGCGTTGGTTATCACAGAAGCTTTGCTTGTTTCGTATGTGGGTTACATCACCAGCTTTATTTTGGTTCAGCTAAATCTGATTGCTGAACCAGACATAGAAAATCTGACAATTAATATCTTTCTGATTACGCTTTCAGTGCTGCTCTGCTCATTGTCTGTGGGGCTTTATGAAGCGAAGCTCCGAGAGACCTTCAGGGGGATCATCCGGCGTATATTCGTAAGTTTGGGCCTGAGTTATTTCATTGTAGAAATTCTTACCGGCACGTTATTTGCCTCGCTGGATATGCATTCCTATTATTTACCCACCGCAATCTGTCTGAATATCATCGCGCTGGTCTTTTTCCGCTATTTTACTAATCGTTTGGGCTTGTTGGGGCTTGGCCGGGTCCGCTTGGTTGTTCTGGGAGCCGGGGAACGAGCATCGATTATTGAAAAGCGAATGCGACGTGATGTCGACCGACTGGGCTTCGAACTACTTGGTTTTGTACCCGTGCCGGGAGATAACCGGGAAGACGGGATAAAAAATGAAAAGATCATTCACGTTAAAGTAGATGAAAGTCTGCGTAATTTTGTAGTTGAAAATGATATTGAAGAAATTGTAATAGCCTGCGACCAACGGCGCGGCACTTTGCCTATAGAAATCCTCTTTGATTGTCGTTTGCGCGGTATCGAAGTCACGGATCTACTCGACTTTATGGAACGAGAGACTGGCCAGATTGCAGTGAATCTGATGTACCCGAGCTGGGTAATCTATTCCAACGGTTTTCACTCGCAGAACTACCTGCGCGATGCGCTAGACTATTCAATGAACGCAGTTCTCGCCTTGTTTGTGTTGTTCTTTACCTGGCCGTTTATGCTTATTACAGCCATGATCATCTACCTCGATGACGGGCGCAGAACGAAAACCTCTGTGTTCTATAAACAGGAACGCGTTGGGCAAAACGGGCGGTTATTTAAGATTATTAAATTCCGCAGTATGCGGCCCGATGCCGAAAAAGACGGTGCAAAGTGGGCAACCAAGAACGACAATCGGGTTACCCGCATTGGTGCTTTTATCCGTAAGTACCGAATCGACGAATTACCTCAATTGATAAACGTTTTCAAAGGCGAAATGTCTTTCATCGGGCCACGTCCAGAGCGTCCGGAGTTCGTTGAACAACTTGTCAAAGAAGTGCCATATTACAACCAACGCCACAATGTTAAGCCTGGTTTAGCCGGCTGGGCACAACTCAATTACCCTTATGGGGCAAGCGTTGAAGACTCCATGGAAAAGCTGAAATTTGATTTGTATTACGTAAAACACCAAAGTTTGCTGTTGGACATCCTTATTTTGATAAGGACTGTTGAGATTGTTTTATTTGGTAAAGGGCGTTAGTCGTGAGTGTTGCAGACCCTCGCTTAAATGCAATGACAGTAGATGTTGAAGACTACTTCCAGGTATCTGCTTTTGAGTCGGTTTTGACGCCTGATGACTGGCCTGAGATTCCACTGAGAGTCGAGGATAACACCAACAGACTACTGGATATTTTCGCTGAAAATAATGTCAAATCGACTTTCTTTACCCTTGGTTGGGTGGGAAAACGCTGTCCGAACCTGATTAAACGGATTGTAGATGAAGGACATGAACTGGCCAGCCATGGTTTAAACCACAGACGTGCGACGACAATGGACCGCCAGGCTTTTATAGAAGATGTGCGAACCAGCAAGGCGATTTTAGAAGACGCTGGCGGTGTAGCTTTGAAAGGGTATCGGGCCCCCAGCTTTTCTGTAAATGATAGCAACCAATGGGTTTACGAAGTTCTGGTGGAGCTAGGCTTTACCTATTCCTCAAGCACCTATCCGGTTGTACACGACCTGTATGGCGTTCCGGACTGGCCACGATTTAAACATGAGCGACCTGAAGGCATCACTGAGATTCCGGTGCCGACAATTATCAAGAAAGGTAAAAATGTAGGTATTGGCGGTGGTGGTTATTTCCGTTTGTACCCCTATTGGTTATCGAGAAAACGAATCGAAAGATTTATGCAGACGGAATCTGCGCCCTATAGTTTTTATTTCCATCCATGGGAAATCGACCCCGATCAGCCTCGCATAAATGAGGCACCGCTGAAGTCGAAGGTTCGCCATTACATTAATCTGAGCAAAATGGAAGGCAAACTTAAACAACTTCTGGCTGATTATCGCTGGGGTACAATGCAAGACGCTTACGAACTTAAATAATATCGCGGTGGTAAATCATGCAGGAGCAAGCAGTCGCAGGTAACAGCGATAAGGAAATAAACAAGGCCTTTACTGCCTTAATGGTCCCCGTGATTCTGGTTTTATTGGGATGGGCTGCGGTATTTCATCAGGGGTTGGTTACTGCCATTACTATCTGGTACAACTCCGATATATTTAATCATTGTTTATTTGTCATCCCCGGCACTTTTTTTCTTATTTACCTCAAACGCAATGCGCTACTGGCCCAGCCAATAAAGCCTAACTACTGGGTAGCGGTGCTTATTCTGCCGGCTATTGTGCTTTATGGCATCGGCCTCGCCGGCGACGTGCAACTATTCATGCATGCAGCTATGTTTGGCGTGCTACCGGTACTCATATGGATGGTGCTTGGCAATAAAGCGGCGTGGCAAATCCTATTTCCATTAGTGTTTATCCTCTTTTGTATTCCTGTAGGGGAAGAGCTGGTTCCTTACTTGCAGCAAATTGCTGCCAGATTTTCAGTAGACCTGCTTGAGCTTTCCGGGATCCCTGTATTTCGCAGTGGACTATACATTGAAATACCCAAAGGGCGCTTTTTGGTAGCAGAAGCCTGCTCTGGGATCAGCTTTTTTATTGCATCGCTGGTGATCGGTTGTCTTTACGCTTATCTCAATATGTGCAGCCCTCAGCGACGTGCGCTATTTGTTCTACTGTCGGTGATATTTCCTATTGCTGCTAACATAATCCGAGTTTACGGTATCATACTGATCGCACACTTATCTGACATGGAATATGCAGTAGGTGCCGATCATCTTATCTATGGCTGGTTTTTCTTTGCTTTTGTGATTGTATGTTTAATTGGACTCGGCGAGTTACTGCGTGAAAAAGTGCCGCCGCAAAGCGATAATAAAGGGTTTTCTATTCAGTCTCAGCGCCCGATTATTGCAGCAAAAGGCGGCTTGATTTCTATTGGCTTACTATTATTAGCGACGGCTGGGTGGTATCAGTTTATTGCCAGCGCCATACCCGATAAGCAGCTACAGCAGTTTGAGTTCGCTAGTAACCCGCAGGCCAAACCGCTCAGCGAGGACGAAGTTTACTGGTTAGCGTGGAAGGCCAAATTCCGCTCGCCTACAGTCGAGCAGTATCAGCAATTCGTTACGTCTTATGACTCCCCCATGACTGTCTACCAGGCTTTTTATGCAGCGGGGGACGGTGAACTGGTAAGCTCGTTAAATCGTCTTTATGATCAGAACAGTTGGACCCGGGTAGAGGTGATTGACGTACCGAATTCTACGAAGTACCCGTTTGCTCTGGAATTGCTTTCCTCACCAGCCGGTAACTTGCGGTTGATAGCCAGTTGGTATGTTTTAGCTGAAAATACCTTTGCCGGTAAACAACAAACCAAACTTCAACAAATCTTTACCACATTGGGTGGAGTGCCAGCCCATGGTGCAGTCGTAATTATGTCTATGGAAGTGGAACGCCGTTATCTGCAAGCACAGCAACAGTGGTTCATGGATAAAGTGTCTCAGTTATACCCTGAACTCACGCAGCAATCGCGTCTGGCCGGTGACTAACTGTGTCCAACCACGTTGGCAGTCTTCAAGCCTTGCCTGGTTGGTTAAACCGGGTAGTGGTGTGGAGCCAGCTTCATGACTTTAAAGGCAAATATGCTTTTTATCGGTGGATGTGTAAGCACTATTCAGATTGTTACGTGTGTTACAAGTTCGACAAGGCAAATTTTGTTCTGCCGGTCGATGAGTGGTGCTTTTGGCTCGAGGGCGGGCCGGATAATTATTATCCGGATGAATTTGGCCCATTTTGCGATTTGCTCAATAAGCTGGGTCCCTTTTCTTTTTTTGATTTGGGGGCTGACATAGGCACTGTGAGTGCACTGGTATCGCGAAACTGCGCAAGGCTGCAGAACATTGTGGCCTTTGAACCCAATCCTGGCTCTTACGCCATGCTTAATTATAACCTTGCTGGCCTTGAAGCTCCGGCTCTGGCGGTAAATCAGGCGGTTTCTGACTTTGACGGCATGGTGAGTTTCACTACCAGTAACAGTCAAACCGGCGACCATGAGGGCCATATTACGCCGGGCTCTATTGGAGATACCAGAGTAACCTCCATTGATAGCTATCTGACTGACAATGTTATAACCCTGGCGGATATACTGGTGCTTAAAATTGATGTGGAAGGCCAGGAAATTCCTGCTGTAAAAGGGGCTCTGGCGAGTATTCAGCGTGCCTCTGGCGTAGTGCTTCTGCTGGAGATACATCCCGAGGTACTAGCCTCCCAAGAGCAAACGCCTGAAGATATGTTTGGCGAAATTGAATCGATACTCGATGTGAGTTGGTTTGTGCCGATGTTTGGTCAGCGTAAGGTTGACAGAGAGCAACCTTTTTTCAATCAGTTTCCGGCGCAGCAATACGACGTGATAGCACTAACACCATCCCTGCAGCATTTGCTTTAATTACGAACCGGGTAAAGCGTATCAAACACCTGTTGTTGATAGTGCGCAGGGAAGCGTTCAATGATGGTTCTTTTAAGGGCCGCTGGCAGTTCGGCCAAGCGATAATTATCTTTTAACTCCGCACTTGCGCTATTACGCTTGCGGATTTTTTTATTCGTCCCGTTTTCTGCAATCAAAACTTTTTGGGTAGCTTCAAAGCGGTATTCAATGGCGTTGGGATACTCATGATGTTGGAGCACCTGGTTTTGCTTAACCGTGGTATCAGGGGAAGATTCAAGAATGATGCCAGCGTCGGCATAAGGATGCTTGTTATCGGCGTGATAAATTATGTTGCCGCTAATCAACCCGCCCTGATTACCTCTACCCCCCATACCAAAACCTATGCCGCGGTCGCTGTTGATAATAACATTGTTGATTACCTGATTGTGACCACTATTATTCCACAAATGAATAGCATGTTCAGCTACTCTGCCTGCGGGGCTTGCTATACCAAAAAACTGGTTGGAATCAATTAACCAGTGCTGACCAAGGTGTAAATCCACGCCACCAATATAATACTGCGGTCCAATACCCTCAGTGTAGCCAAAGGTGCAGTGACGGATAATACCGTGGTCTGCCGCAGTTGGACTATTAGCCCGGTGACTGACTTTAAGTAGCTGTTCATAAGCATTCTGTAATACACAGTGCTCAATGACGGCATAGTCGGCATTGGCTTCGCCCACGATCTGGATAATATGATGGGGAGCTGATTCCGCGGTTAAGCCTGAAAATGTAAAGTGGTGCCCGGTTACCCTGATAAGGTTTTTAACCCGTTTGGATGGGGCCATTCCCGCGCCACGCAGAATAGTGGTGGCGGGGTCGCCTGAAGCTGACTTCAATGCAACATGATTGCCAGTGATATTGAGGGTCGAACTGAGATGATAGATACCATCGGCAATAAGGATAAGTGTATTGCCTCGCTGGTTGGCTTGTTTAACGGCTTTATAAAGCTCATGCTCAGAGTCCACTTCGACGGTATACTGATATTGCTGAGAGATAGGTAAATTATCAGCCTGGCATAAAGAAGCGAATAGCGTTAGAAAAGCCAGGCGGACTAAGCGTTGCATACTATGACTCCCCGGCAGGCTTGCGGCTGCCGAGCACTTTAGCCGGATTACCACCCACAATGGCGTAGTCAGGTACGGGGTTGATAACCACACTCCCTGCACCAATCACACACTTTTTACCGACGTCGGCCATTACCAACGCCCCGTTACCCAGCCAGCTATCCTCACCAATAGTCACCTGAGTAAAAACGCCACCTTGTTCACGTAGGGGGGTATCCGGGTCTGAGAAGTTATGCTGACCTTTGCCGCTCATAATATGCACGGCGCTGCCTAATAAGCAGTTTTTCCCTATGGCGCATTTGCCTATATTGCATTGTGGTCCGATATAGGTACCTGCGCCGATTTGTGTTTCGTATTGGGAGAATAAGGTACCGAAACCGATAACCAATTCCTGACTGGTGTGCTTAAAAATGAGTGAGTAAAACGCAGCTCTTAAATAGACACCCAGCACACCCGGCCACAGGCTCATTAACTGTGACCAACTGGTGGTCGCCTGATCGGCCCCCATCAATGCACTTTGTAGCTTAAATAACAGATAAAAGGGCAGGGAAAGGAACACGAACAATAGCCGTAAGAGCATTTTGACAAAGGCTTTCATTGAGGCGTCGCCTTATCGTTGTCGAGCAGTTGTAGCAAAGGTGCCAGAACGCCGTCCCAGGAATAGTGTTCGTCGATAGTTGCCAGGGCACTATTGCGAACATACTGGTAGTGGTGAGGGTCTGCCATTAATCGTTTGATGGCATCAAACATATCATTTGGCTCGTCACCGACTTCAATATTTTGCCCCGGCGTGCACTTTATACCTTCAGCTCCCATTGAGGTACTGACCACAGGTAAGCCGCACGCAAAGGCCTGCAGGATTTTGTTCTGAATGCCGCGGGCTATCCTAAATGGCGCTACAAATATGTTGCACTCATGGAAGTAGGGTAAAATGTCATCTACAAATCCTGTGACTCTGACATTGTCTACGCCTTGCAACCTGGCGATAGCCGGGGTTGGGTTCATGCCGGCAATAGTCAGCGTAGCATCTGGCCAATGGGTTAACACGCTGGGCCAGACCTCGTTATAAAACCACAACATAGCATCTACGTTAGGCGTGTAGTCCATTACACCGGCAAACAACAAATGTGGCGCTGTGACCTCAGCAGGTTGAGCCGCCGGATAAAATTCAGCCGGATCAATTCCATTGCCGATAGATAACACCTCGGCTGCAGGTTTTCCGGCTTGCTCTTTGTACAGGTTAGTTTCGGGCTCGGCAACAAAAAAGCAAGCGTCAAACTGGTTTCCTACTCGGTTTTCAAGGCGTCTGACCAAGCTGGCTTCCCGCTGGTAAACCCAACGCATCGGCGGTTTGGTGTTGCATGAATACTGAAGCCACTTGTGAGAATCCATGTCCATGAAATCCATGACAAGGCGGGGGCGCCTGGCTATTTTCGCTAATGCCGTGGAGCGGAAAACATAATTCGCCATACTGGAAGCAGTACAAACAATGGCATCAATGTTTTGCTGTTGCAGTAATTCATCTATTTGTTTCTGTAAACCGCTACTGTAAAAATGCGCTTCGCTCAAAGAGGTGTTACCGGCGATACCCGACAAATAGCGTAGCAGTTTGTGACTAAGTGGCTGACTAAGCGTGAGGCAGCCATATTCCTGCTCCAGTCGTTTGAAGTATTCGAGTTCGTCCGATTGTTCGAAGGGGGCCGCTACAGTCACTTCTATGCCATTTTTGCGCAAAAAATTTATCTGGTGGAAAGAACGTAGTTTCTCTCCTTTATTAGGCGGAAAAGGTATCCGCTGGGCAAGGTACAAACAGTGCAAGAGTGATCTCGTTTAGTTGTTATAGGCATATGTTTTGATTAGTGTATTATGCTTTCTGGTGAATAAAAAGCCATAAGGGCATGTGAATAAGATTTCTAACTCAGGTTGTGTCTGAGGGATTGCCGGTTACGTCGCAAGCTGTTTATAAATGCCCTTGTAAAGCAAATGCTTATTTACACTTTCCCGAGCCAACGCTATTCTGCAGAGAGTTGGTATTTCAATCATTTTTCGGAGTAACAATTGAAGACGCTGGTACTAACTCAGAACTTTCCGCCTGCATCCGGAGGCAGTGGTCGCTGGTTCTGGGAACTCTATTCACGTTTAGGCAGCGACTACATTGTTGCCGCCGACAACATGGCCAATTCTGAGGTATTTGATTCCAATGCGCCAATGGCTATTCATCGTCTTCCGCTTTACAGTCCACAGTGGGGCGTAGCTAATCTGCAGGGATTAAAATATTACTGGCAGTCGTTCAGATCGCTCAGGCGATTAGTGAAAGAGCAGAACATCAGCTATATCCATTGTGGCCGGGTGCTGCCTGAGGGACTGATGGCATGGATGCTGAAGAAAACACTGGGCATACCTTACTTGTGCTACGTGCACGGTGAAGATCTGGAAGCCAGCGCTTTATCCCGCGAATTAAACAGCCTGACCAAACTGGTGATGCGCAGTGCCGATAAGATAATCTGCAACAGTCACAACAGCGCCAATATCGTTAGTCGCGTGGATGACAGTGTGAATCATAAAGTAACCGTAATGCATCCGGGCGCTGACACAAACAAGTTTTATCCGGTTGAAAATAAAGATGAGGATTTTCTTTCCTCCATGGGGTGGGATGGGAAAAGTATCATTCTGACGGTTGGTCGATTGCAGGCTCGTAAAGGTCAGGACAAAATGATTGAAGCCATGCCTGAGATTTTAAAGCGCTGTCCACATGCTCACTATGTCATCATTGGACATGGCGAGAGCCGTCCTCACCTGGAGCACTTGATTGAGTCACTGGCGCTACAGGATCACGTCCAAATGCTAACGGATTGCGATGATGAGACCATGATAAAATGCTATCAGCAATGTGATGTGTTTATTTTGCCTAACCGAAGAGAAGGTCAGGATATCGAAGGCTTTGGTATGGTACTTGTAGAAGCGCAGGCCTGTGCAAAGCCTGTCATTGCCGGTGATTCAGGTGGCACTAAAGAAACATTACTTGCCGGTGAAACCGGCGAAATTGTGGATGCCACTAAGGTAAGTGCCCTGGCCGACGTTATCACTTCATTTATAGAAGACCCGGCTCGTTGTGAAGCCTATGGTAAAGCAGGTCGAAAACATTCGGTTGAAGCCTTTGACTGGGACAATGCGGCAATAAAAGCCCGCTCGGTGTTTGCTGAAGGCTAAGATCGAGCGAGTTGACGATAAAGTGTCATCATCTGCCTGGCAGACTCTTCCCAGCCAAATGAATGACAGTGAGTGAGTCCCTTTTCTATCAGCTCTTCTTTTAGCTGTGGGTCATTTATTAGTTTGAGAATCGCCTCACCAAATGCGCCTTGAATTTTAATATCCACTTTGATTCCAGCATCACCTGCCGCCTCGGGCAGTGAGCTGTTGTTGCCAGTGATAACCGGCACACCATAGGACATTGCTTCAAGGATAACCAGGCCAAATCCTTCATAAAGGCTTGGGTACAGGAAGGCGTCGGCATGTTTGTATAACGTGTGACGCTCTTCATCAGAGATAAAGCCAGTTAGTAAGACTCTTGCTCCCAACCCATATTCAGCAATTTTTTGCTCAACGGGAAGCTGCGATTCGCCAGGCGCGCCGGCGATAATTAATGTATGCGGTATTTTTGAACTGATTTTGGCAAATTCATCAACCAGATATTCAACGTTTTTGCGTGGTTGCACTGTTCCGATAAACAGTAAATAAGGGGACATGGAAGCGATGGGTTGGTTCATGATACTGGTGGATTCGCTTGCCTCTCCTGGGTTCGGTTCATATCCCTGATAGATTACCGTAGTTTTTTCAACTGCTGCGCCTTCCCTGATAATGTCATTAGCAGTAGATTGAGAGACAGCGACAATATGTGTAGCGCTTGCCATATTCTCAAGAGTAGTTCGTTTGAGCATTCTGTCGAGACCTTCGCCATGCACATTCATGTAAAAGTAGGCAATATCATGAATGGTTAAAACCGTCGGTATTTTACTGTTAACCGGAACAGTATGGTTAGGGCCGTGGAAAATATCTAATCTGTCGAGTTTCATAACCAGCGGCAGATAATATTTCCACCAGACACTGGGGTGTTCGCTAAGCAGATTTACCGGTGTCCAGAGCGGGCGGTGTTTGACCTGTTTATTATCACTAAGCCAGTCAAGCTCTTGCTCCCCGGGCTGACGTTGGTAATAAAGGTAAAAGGTGACATCAGAGTAGTGCTGACTGACCAGCGTTTCGACTAATTTTTTGACATATCTGGATATTCCGGTATGAAAATGTGCTTTGACTACTTCAACGAAAATGCCGACCCGCATTGAGAATATCCCTTTAATTGACTAGTTCTGGCTTGATACCATCATCAACCTATTGTTGCAGACAATAAAAAATTAAGCATCGGTTTTTTAGCGTTAATCTTTCAAGTTTGTTGCAATAAAGTTGCATATCATTCGATGTATCAGGCAGTTCAGTTGTTTTACCTGCTTTTGAGATTGAATTAATTGGCTCTGTAATATGTTAGTGATATAAAGATGTTTAACTATCTTATCCCGTTCTGCAGGAAATCGATTTGAATCCCGCAAATTTTCGTAATACCTGGGTAGTTTTTTGTCTTTACTCAAAGGAAAGAGTGACGCGAAATTACCATAAACTGGAAGCTCTCCTGGAAATACTACTCAGAACTGGCGTAGAGGGCATTGTTTTAGTTGATAATTCATCCGGGATTCTTGAAGCAGAAATTAATCAGTTCACTAGTTTATCTTCGAAAATACAGCAAATACGTGGCTCTAATAAATACGGAGAGTTTTCTGCGTGGGTGGAAGGGATGGAGTATATTGTTGATGAGCACGGTGCTAAGTCATTCGTATTGTTTAATGACACCGTTTTTAGTCATTTTAAGTTGTTTTATTGGAAAATTATCAATTTCCTGGGTCAGATTGAGCGTTACTCTAAGCTGGAAAAGCCTGTTCAATTAGGAGAAGCTGTTAAACTTCCGTACCAGTCTGTGGTGATGGGGGCCTCTCATAAACATTTTGTCAGATCAGCCTTATTTTATTTAAATGAGTCTGCCAGTGGTTTATTTATTGCCGGATGTCATAAGGTGTTTCAACAGGCAGAACGTGCTTTTTGTGAAACCAATAGTTTTGAAATGTTAAAGCATTTTTTTAATGAATCCGGTGCGTATCATGTTGGTCGGTGGCTATTTTCCGGAGGATGGTATGGCTCCAAACCCTATGACCAATTTGCGCCAAGATTACTGGAGCTCAAAGTAACCGCGATAGCCTGCGAGCATTTAAGTTCCGCAAGCTGTATTCATCATGGTGGGAAGGCAGCGGATTCCAACTTGCAGCGTAACTTTAATTTACCTGAGCAAATACGCTTAATAAAATCGCAACTGTTGGGTCATCCGCTGTTTTCTTTAAAAATGCTTCGCAAATTAAGAGGGAAATAACCGATGGTTAAAATGATGCAACTTAAAAAGTTCAGCATATATTTTCATGATTCGTTTTGCGTTGTTTTTAATTAAGGTCTAGGTATGTTTGTATTTGTTTGTCCAATTCGTCATCCGGCTTCGTCGAATGATTATGCCAGCGTGCTGACGTTTTTAAATAACACTATTGAGTCTTTAAATGCTCAACATACAAACCGACCTTACAAAATCGTTGTTGTCTGCAATGAGGTACCGCCAGTGCCAGAAACCTTTAACAATACTGAGTTTGTCGCAGTCGATTTCCCACCTCCTGACACGAATAAGGGCACTCAGGTACCTTTAGATTTAGTAAAAGATGATAAGGGGTGTAAAATTTCGGTTGGATTGCTTTACGCAAAACGTTTTTCGCCCGATTATGTCTATGTAATAGACGGTGACGATTGGTTTAATATCGATACTATTGAACACGTGTATAAGTCTTCAGGCAGTGATTTGTTCTATGCAAATTCAGGGTATGTAGTAAATTTGGCAGAGAAGACTTTTTTGAAAAAGTTTGGCCTTTGTCGCTATTGCGGTTCGGTTTACATCTACAGTTTTGCGATGCTCATGAAACTTTCCGGCTTATCTCAACTGGACTATAGACAGGGATTGAATAAGGAGACAATCTATGAAGCCGTCGATCCCTTCTTTCTTAAGCAGATACTTGGCAATCATCGTCATCAACTTCACACCTTTCGTTCAAAAGGCCTACAGGTGAGGGAGCTGTTAGTTCCTGCCGTGGCGTGGATTCTGAATACCGGCGAAAATCACTCCGCGCAAAACCCGGGTAAATACGGACTGCCATTATCAAAAAGTTTTCTCACACAATTTGGCATTAGCTCAATTGAGGCTAGCGAAAAGCCGATAGGGCTAAATAACAGGGTTAAAGCCCTACTCGAGAGCTTACAGTCTTATATTGGTTGGCGAGCGACTGATAAAAAGCAAACTATGATTTAGTGGTTTTTGTCGGCTCACCAGGGCGCTTTTCGAGTTAGCGAAGTACACCCTTTACAGGTTGCCGTACTTCCAGCCATCAGGGACTTTGGTTCCAATTTGCTTTTCAAGTTTGGCTATGTCTTCAGCAAAGTACGGGTAGTATTTGGCATTTTCGTTAGCCGAGGGCTGGTTTTTAGTGACCAGTCGATGCTTGTAGGCTTTAAACCAAGCGGTTTTTTTAATGTTCAGGATAGACCTTCCCCAGGCACGTTTATGCAGGTAGTTTTGAATTAGAGTCAGCCTTCTGGCGACTTTTTTGCTGCCAAAGCCAACTGAAGATGCATTAAAGTTTCGAGTAGCACTTTGTGGAGCAAATAATGGATCCACGCCAATGAAATCGAAAACTTCCTGAATGAGCTTTAATGGTTCGGTCTTGATACGATCGAAGAAAACGACTTTGATGTTGTCAGGGTTAAACTGACTATATAAGTACTCTACCTGCTCACCATACAAACTCTTGGTAAAAATAACGGATTGACTGGTGAACACATCATCAAGCGAGGTAATATCGGTGACATCACGCTCTTTATATAAAGAATAAGAGCTCCTCGTGCGCTCAACAGGGTTACGCAAAATTATTATTAATTTTGTATCCGGACAAGCTTTGGATATGCCGTCGATGGCTTGCCGGGAGGATAAATAATCGGGGGTTATTTCACCGCAAACCTTTGAGTGCTCTGTAAATTTAGCCAGATAACTGTCAAGCTCACTTAATGGCCGCTTATTAAAAAACTGCATTTCCTTTTGGGGCATGAATATTTCAGGGTGCTCTAGAAAGCACTCAAACATCCAACTGGTACCCGAACGTTGCGCACCAATACCAATAAAGTGAGGGGGAGATGTCATCATTTTTATTAACTCAAATTATAAGCGGGTAGTGTAACACTCTATTATTAAACGTAAAGACTGTGATTTTCACACATAAATATAGGGAATAATACGTTCAGGTAGGGCGTGATACTTAAAATTTTCGTTCTACCCTAATAATTCGTTGCTACTTGACTCTGTCTGAGGTTGAATATGTAACCGGGATTTAAACGGGACTTGCCGTATCCTGTTTGGCAATATATTTAATGGACTACTGAGAGTTACTAAGCTTTACTGCAGAGTGAACACAGAGCCCTCACCGTTTTTCAGGTTGTGGTATGGTAAAAATTGCGCTTTATTTAGCATTGATTGTCAGTTTCTTTATGATATTCAATGCCCCTTGGGTTGCGGCGCTGGTCTATTCCATCGTTTCCGTGATGCAGCCCCAGTACATATGGTTTTGGGCTTTTGAAGATTTTTCTGCTTTTAAGGTGTCAGCCGGAATCACTATCATTGCTTGGGCATGGCATGTTTTAAACGGGAATATTCGCTGGGATGTATACAAGTCAGGCCAATTTAAAGGTGTTGTTGCACTCACGATAATATTTCATCTCTCCAATCTGTTGACGCCTTATGAAAGTTACTTTTCATTAGTAAGCGGCGACTTGGTGGTGGACATATTTACAACCATAGCCATCATGTACTTTTTTGTTTTGCCGCTGATCAATCAGGAAAACACAATCAAGTTTTTCGGCTTCATGTTTATTTTCATTACCGTTTATTATGCCTATTGGGCAAACGATCACTATCTAAGTGGCAATTGGTCACAATTTGAGGGAGGGCGCTTATTAGGGCCCCGGCGCAGTCCCTATAAAGATGGCAACGTAACGTCTATAGTATTAACCAGCGGTCTGGCTTTTGTCATGTTTGGGATCCGTTATTTTAAACAAAAGTGGCTCAAGTATGCTTTGATCATGACGTTGCCTTTTATCTGGCATGCTTTGATTCTTTTCGCTTCTCGTGGCGCATTATTAAGCGCTGCCTCTGTGACGCTGTTTTTCGCTTTAGTGGTAAAATCCAAATCACTTAATCTCGTTATGGCAATTGGTTTTGTTGCGATGCTGGTTTATCAGGGGGGGATGCTTGTGCAGCGCACTTCCAGTACCGTTAGCCAGGCCCAGTCTTCGAGTAGTGATGATGAGCCGCTGAATCCTCGCCTGGTCTCCTGGTCTGTTGGCATAGGTATAGCCTTCGAATATCCTCTGCTCGGAGCGGGGCCACAGAGATTTCAATATGCATCACAGCAACTTTATCCGGGTAAATCGCCCCATGTAGCGCACAATACGTTAATTAACTTTTCCGCAAATACGGGGCTAATTGCCGGTTTGATTTATCTTTCTTTCTTTTGGGTTTCATATAAACAATACAAGTTTGTTAAACGATTTGCCGAAGATAACTCTACGTTCGACTATATAAATTTATCTTGTATGGGAGGCTTAGTTGGTTTCTTTGTTGGGGCGTTTTTCCTTGATTTAATTATCTTTGAACCGTTTTATTTTTTATTAATTCTAATCACGGCTAACTATTACATGGTTAAGAATGCGGTAGAGAATAACACCGGTATTGAGGGGGTCCGTATGGCAGACCTCAGTGAAGATGATGCCAGTAACACTCAGAAGGTCACGGCATGAATGGACTTAAATACAATATTGTCATGTTCGCTTATAACGAGCAGGATAATATTGAAACCTCGATAACAAGTGTTTTTAACAGTACCAACGAATTTTTGCATCGCTTTTACGTTATCGCCAATGGTTGCACTGACAACACTGTTAGTGTGGCTAACGAGGTAAAGCAAAAAATCAATTTTGATGAGCTAATAGTGCATGAAATTGAGCTTGGCGATAAATGTAATGCGTGGAATACCTACGTACATGAACTGGCAGATGAAGTTGCAGTGCATTTCTTCGTAGATGCTGATGTACGTTTCTCATCAGACTGTTTTCCAAAAATGGCGGAAAAACTTCACGCCTCGCCGGAGCAAACCGTTATTATTGCGGGGATGCCCCTTAGTGGCAGAAACCTGGACTTTTATCGCAGCCTGGTAATTGAGCGCTCTTGTTTCTTTGGTAATCTTTATGGCATGAAGTGGTCTTACATACAGCGGATTCGGGAAAAACCGTTTTACCTGCCGGTTGGATTGAATTGGATCGATTCGTTTTTGACAAAAGCTGCGAATACTAATTTGGCTTTCGGTAAGAAAAACTTACCTAACAGAACGACTTGGTTAGAGGGAGTAGGATATGACTTTGAAAAGTTGTCGGTGTTTAAGCTCAGCGACATTCGCTTGTATAAAAACCGAATAGCCCGATATGAGCTAGGTAAGATTCAGGAAGTGTTTCTTGACCAACTGCCTTGCGAACAATGGCCACGGGATATGACCCCTATTAATCAACAAATTGAAGTTGATTTCGACGAGCTGGCAAAGCACTTGGGGCCGATTAAAAAGTGGATGGTGAGAAAACGCCTGACACGCATATTGAATAAAAAACGAAATTCAGCCTAACCTTCTGATTCCTTAGTTTCTTTTTAGATTAATTGAGTTCCTAGTTCGAGTTATTACCCTATGCTAACTGCCCGCTCCGGAATTATAGCCAGCGCATTGTCTGTCCTGACACAGGTGACGCGGCGCATGGTTGGTGTTGTAAGTCTGATTATTCTGGCTCGGATCCTGACTCCCGAAGACTATGGTCTTGTTGCTATTGCGCTGTTATTCCTTAATTTTATAGATGTTATTTCAAGTACTGGCGGAGACAGTTACCTGTTAAGCCGGGAAGAATTGAGTGACGATTTGGTTTATACCAATTGGACACTTAACTTCATATTGAAAGGTAGTCTGGCTGTATTACTTGCACTCTCCAGTTATCCCATTGCCCAATACTATGATGATCCTCGCTTGATGCCGATTATTCTGGTGCTTAGTTTACAGTCATTTATCGCCCAGTTGGGCAGCCCGGGACTGATTTATAAAATTAAAAAGCAAGAGCTGGGGGCTATCACTAAATGGCAAATCATATCCCGATTTGTAACAACTGGGATTACAATTGGCATCGCGGTTATCTATGAAACCTATTGGGCGCTGGTTCTGGGCCAGTTAATGGTAACGGTCAGTCAACTTTTATCAGGCTATGTCATCGCGCCAAAGATGCCAAGATTCTCGTTAAAAAATATTCGCCCACAGTGGGAGTTTTCAAAATGGGTGTTGCCTCAGTCGATACTTAATTTTTTCAGAAGTCAGTTGGACGCAATGTTTGTTACAGTCACCTTTGAAAAGGCCATTGTTGGTGGATATAACTCAATGCGTTACTACGCCAACATTCCTACCACGATGTTTATCAACCCGGCCAGTGGTCCGTTGCTGACTCAGTTCTCTCAATTCAAGAACAATCCCAATTATTTTGAAAAGCAGTTACAGGTTGTACTGTTTTTCATGTCGATGATCACCGCGCCCATTATTTATTTGATGAACGCCCATGCCGCTTATGTCGTGGAATTAATTCTGGGGCAGAAATGGGTTGAATATTCAGATTTGCTGGCAATATTTGCTTTCTTCACCATCGTGATGACGCTTAACAATATCCTCAGCCAAATTGTGATGTTAAAGGATCGTACGAGGTTATTGTTTGGTTATTCCATTTATTCCACAATCGCCCAGGCGATAATGTTTACAACGGTTGATTTCACTAGCGTTAACCAGCTTGCGGAATATAAGGTGGCGCTTGATGTCTTTTCTGTGGTGTTATTCTTCACCATCGTAATATGGGCCTTTGTTGGCAAGCATGCGTACTTTGCACTGGTAGCTCCGTTAGTGCCGTCTGTTCTGACAATATCACTTAGCGGACATCTGGCTTTTTTGGTAATACCGACCGTTGATTCATTCTGGACGTTGGCCGGTCATTCATTAATCACGGCCGCTTTGTTCGGTATCATGCAGCTTATGTTGATTTTAGTGCTGCAAAGCCGGGTCTATTGTTTTGCCTACTCAGTTAAATTAATGATGCCTGCCTGGCAAAAATGCCGGCGTATGGCGGGTAGTGCCTAAAATAGCAAGTTTGGTAATATTAGTATTCAGGCTTAAAAAACTGGTCTAGAGAATAGAATGACAACGACAAACAACCTAATGAGATGGCTTGCAGCGGTTCTGGCATTGTCTGGCCTGACCTTGCTAGTCCTGAATCTCTATGGTTTAACCCAGGATTTAAGGCCCGATGGGCTGACACCGGAAGTCCTTAGGTTTGGTGAACAGGATCTTAGCCTTACACCGCCAGAGTTAGAGCAGGCAATTTTTCGTTTGCCCGGTGAAACGGATAAACAATATGCTAAGCGCCTGACCCTCGACTTAGCCGCAGGCATTGCCCATGTGGAGTGGGAAGCCTTCGATCCCGATTTGTTTCACCAGCGCGTGCCGGTATGGGAAAACTATATCCTCCATCTGATGGGCGTTGTGACCAGTATTCCTGAGTATCAGCGCTACCATTACGCAAACCCTTATCGCAGTATAGAGCGTGGCATTGGGATTTGCGGTGATGCTTCTATGACGCTGTCAGGCTTGCTTGATGAGCAGGGCATTGCCAACAAGATTATTACTGTACCTGGCCATGTAATGGTAGAGGCTTATTTTGATGGGGAGCCATTGCTACTGGATGCTGACTTTGGTGTAGTACTAGAGCAGGGGATTATGTTTTATGAGCAAAACCCACAAGCTCTGATTAGCGCGTACCAACAGCAATTAGGACGGGTGAATGACGGTGAGCTTATGATTGCCGGTAATCTGATTAAAGACGGATTTAAATATTGGAACGGCACGTCGCACTTTATTACCAAAAAATATTACTTTGAGAAGATTGCCTATGTCGTCAAGTGGGCTTTCCCTGTTATTCTGCTGCTCATTGCAATGATAATGTGGCGTAAAACCGGAAGACGGTGATCCGGTTTTAACCAACGTTTACTGCCAGTGGATCATCACCGGGTTGGTAAAGAACTGATAGTGATGCTGCTCAGGTTGAATACTGCGTCCAAACCAACGCACCGCCGTAATGTTAGCATTGGCGGGTAAGCGTACTTCAAAACTTTGTTCCCGGCGCTGTGGATCAGGGAAAAATACCTCGGTTTGCATACCAATTTCAGTCACAATTACTGCCGTAACCTCGTCCAGTGACGTTTTAAAGCCCTGCCAGTCTTCCTTATTCAGCGTCACGGTAAGTCTGGCGGTGAGCGGTAAACGTGGACTGTTGATAACATTACCTGCCTGAGCGATTGCCTGCCCGTTGTCATTTTGTACCTGCGCACTCAGCGAGGCGACAAATTTACCGTGCTGGGCCCAGTAATTACCGCTGGCGAATCCGTCTAACAGATCGTTGGTGCGGCGACTGCTGGCGTAGACGTGCGTGGTTGAAAACTCGCATGGCCAGTAGTCCATCCGTGTATTATGGAAATCAGATGGTGCGCGGGCGGCAAAGGTTTGTAAACCGGCCTGCAGCAGGGTGTCCCAATCATTGCCTGGGATAGCCACAGCAGGATCCCAGCCATGGCGGGTTTTAAACCGATTATTATAGGACCCGTTATCTTCACCACGCTTTTTCTGATGGCCCGGCGCACCGGAAAAGCCGATAACATAAGGGGTCTGTGAACGCCATTTCCGCATATCGTGGGCATTTTCGCCGGGTTCTAAATCTTTGCGACTGGGATGGTTATACATAACAACCGGCGGCGTCTCGCTATCTTTAAACTGGTTATTCAACCATTCCAGTGCCTGGCTTTCATCAATAGTGGTGGATTTAGTTTTGCCATAATGATCATAACGGTCTCTGAACAGGCTGATAAGCCGGTCATGGTTCATCGATTCAGGAAACAGTAATGTCATATGCTCGCGGCCGGCAAACGGTGGAATATTCCATTCCAGGCCGGCAATCAGGGTTAAATCATTGAACTGAGACGAAGCATTGGCGAAATCCTGCCAGTATTCTGCAGAAAATACGCCCTTAAGGTTATGATCGCCATGGTCGGTAATAGCAATAGCATCACAACCAAATTTACTGGCATTTTCTGCTAACTGAGTAATGCTGAAACGGCCATCTGAAAATCTGGTATGGGTATGGGTATCTACCTGATACCAGTTGCCGCTTTGTGTAATCTGACCGGCATTAGCGGGTCTGTCATAGGTCGCTGACGTAATCGTTTGTTGGCGCTGCGGCGTATTATTGGAGTAAACGGGCAAAGCCTGAATACGATCATCTATCCGCGCCTCCATTTCCTGATACCTTGGATCTGATTCACTGCCAAATGCACTGGCAAAGGTTTCTTCACTGAGTCCCTCAGGCAGGTCATGAAGTAAAGGAACAAACTGACTTTCACTGTCGATACCGGCTAAAACTTCCTGCACACGGCGAGCGTTGGAGTCACTGGAGATGGCGAAATCGGCGAGTTCAACACCGGCTTTATCCGCAGTAAGATCCCGGAAACTGTAGCCTGAACCGCCTTTCGCAGAGTCCATCACTTCTTTGAGTTTACCTATGTTTATACTCATTTGCTTTTCGCTGGCCAGCCGTAATGCGACTGAATAGAAAAAGTGCAGACGAAGGTCCATCCGACCCCGCAGGACATATTTTTTCGGCTGCATTACGGAGTAATCTACTGGCATAGCGACAATTCGCGCAAAGTCCGGGGAACCAAAAGACATCGCCAATGCCCATAAGGCTGCGAAGTTTTCGTCGGTGGGGTCTTCAGATGCAGAGCGGGTTTTTGCCAGCAAGAAAGTTTTTCCAACCATCTCCGCTGTGGTCGCAGTGCGCTCTGAGTGGGATTGAATAAAGTCCAGATAAGTTTGAATAGTGTCGGTTTCTACGCCATTGATCTGCCGTAAATCCTGAACCATCTTAAAGGTGTCAGTTAGTCGTTGCTCGACTGCTGCTTTAAGGTTGCCAGGCTTTTTGAAACGTACCACTACCTGATTATTTTCCAGCTGCGTATTAGATAAAATATTATTCAGAGTAGTCAGTGCTTCTTCACCAAAAAGCAGTCGGGCGAGGCCCTTCGCAAAGTACTCGATAAGCTTACCAGGAACCGGCAGGCTGCCCAGCTTACACTGTGAAAATGTCATAGTGCCATTGAAATCAGGCATCAGCCAGCAACTGAAGTTAACATACACTACGCCGGGGACAGTGGTCAGGGAAGAGGCGATAAGAATGCCATAGCTGCTGCTGTTTAAACGTAGCTGCACTGCCGGCACGGTGTAACTGACTGCATTTGAAATCGCTTCAAGGTGCTCTGCAGTTACTGAAATACTGACGTCTTCCCGGGATGACATTAACGGCTTTAAAATCTTGGCGGCACCGGAGCGTGCCTGCGCAGCCTGGCTTGGGGTCAGGTTACTAGTGGGGATAACCAACGGCGAAAATGAAAAAATCAACGCCAGCAGGATAAGAATTACGCTGTATTTGATGATCCGCCCTTTACGCCAGAAGGGCTTCTTGCTTGGCTTGATTGCCGTTTTGGGAGACTTGTTTGGCATAATAATGACCGTTTTACTGTTCGTCGTTTACGAGGCTAGCCGTTGGTAGATGCTGTTAAACGCATCGCACATAGACGTTACGCTAAAGCGTGTGGCAAACCGGCTCTTTGCCGCGTTAGCAAATTTATCATACAGCGCTGTATCGTTTGCTATTTGTTGAATCGCGAGGGCAAAAGCAGCCTGATCGTCATTACCTACTACCAGGCCATTTTCATTATGGGCAATAACTTCTTTATTGCCTCCTGCGTCGGTGACGACGCACGGCTTGCCGATAGACATAGCTTCCAGCAGCGTCATCGAAGTGCCCTCGCTGAAGGAAGACAGAAGAAAAATGTCCATGAGAGAGAGGTACTGCGATGGCTGTGGCTGATAGCCGGTAAGTCTGACTGCATCAGTAATACCCAACTCGGTGATTCGTTGCTCAATAGCGGAGCGCATTTCGCCATCACCCACTATTACCAGCACTGCATTTTGTCCGCTATCAAGGCAGTCCTTGAAAGCGCTTAACATCATCAGGTGATTTTTAATGGGGTCAAAACGAGCAATGGTGCCTAACACAATAGCGTCTGGCTGAATCTTCAACTGCTCGCGTAGGGCGTCCAATGATGACTGCTCAGCCGGCAACAGCGCCTGAATACCATTGTAAATTACCGATATCTTTTGCGCGCTTAGATTTTCGTGGGTGACCAACGCTTGCCTGGTGGCGGCAGAAATAGCCGTCATACTGTCTGTCACACTCTGAAGTAGAGGGTTGACTAACTTACGCTTCCAGGTGCCAAAATCGGGGTAGAAACGGCCGTGTTCGGTAAATATAACCTTAGTTTTAAGACCTGCTGCAGCAATTACCCCGTAGACCCAGGGGGTATACTGATGGCAGTGTATAATATCGATTTTATGTTGTCGGATATGGGCCCGAATGGCTTTAATCAGCGCTTTGTCAAAACCAGGCTGGCGGGTGTGAGTGGTAATTTGAATGCCGTTTTGCTTAAGCATTTCCCCCCATGGGCCTAAAGGGCTCTCGATACAGAATATCGACATTTCAACCGAGGTAGCAGCAAAACCTTCAATCAGGTTTTTAATGACCATCTCTGTACCGCCAATTCGCATATCATAAGTGATATGCATGACCCTGGTAATTCCGCTCACGCAGCCTCTGCCTCACTTTCAATATAGCGTTGATACCACATTTCAAACATCAGCATACTCCATAGCAGGGTGCCATGCTGATAACTGCCACTTTGGTGCTGCTGCCAGAACTGACGGATCACAGCCGGCTTAAAGTACCGGCACAGGCCGTTGTTGTCTTTCAGGATGTAGCTTTCGGCGATGGCTTTGATTTCATTTCTGAGCCAGCTGTCGAGCGGTACGGAAAAGCCCATTTTTTTACGGTACAGAATGTCGTCTGGTAGCAGTGGTTTAAAGGCTTCCTTGAGAATGTGTTTTTTCTCGCCGTCTTTAAATTTGAAGGCTGACGGCACTGTGGCTGCAAACTCAATGACTTCGCGGTCTAAAATTGGAGCGCGAACTTCCAGTGAGTTGGCCATGCTCATGCGGTCGACTTTAACCAGAATACCGCCGGGCAAAAACGTCGTAAGGTCGGTGTAGAGTATTTTGGCCAGATGATCCGGTCCGTTGGCTCTGGCATAAGCGTCCAGGGTTATTTTACTCGGGTGGTAATCGCCCAAACGGTTGGCAAAATCCGGATCTACCAGCTGTTGCCAGTGGCGTTGGTCGATTTGTGCATTGGAAAGGTAAAAGCCCATCGCCGGATCGCAGGATAAGCTGTCACACAGGGATTTAGCCTTACGCAACACGGTAATCGATGAGCCTGCGCTAAGCAGGTTCGCCAGCCCGGGCAACACATTCTTGCGTATCCAGCCCGGCACTTTATTACGCAGATTATTCTCTACTGCGTCGACACTGTATTTTTCATAGCCGGCAAACACTTCATCGCCACCATCACCGGCAATAGCTACTGTAACTTCCTGACGGGCCAGCTTGGACACAAAATAGGTTGGTACCAACGATGGATCCGCAAAGGGTTCGTCAAAAAAACTGACAATATGCTCAAGGTTGTCGCTGACATTGTCATGAACAATAAATTCGTGATGTTCGGTGTGATACTGATCAGCCACTGCCTTGGCAAACTCTGTTTCATTGAAGCGCTTTTCGTCAAAACCGATAGAGCAGGTTTTCACTGGCGACTCAGATTGATTTGCCATCATGGCAACCACGCCACTGGAATCAACACCACCACTTAGAAATGCGCCGAGTGGTACATCTGCTATCATGCGCTGTTTAGTACAGTGAGCGGTAAGCTCTCTCAACTGATTGGTGAGAGCCTCTTCGGAATTGTTACTGGTGCGACTAAAGTCAACGTCCCAGTAGCGTTTGATAGTCAGTTCGCCCCCTTTTAACAGCATATAGTGACCGGGAGGACACTTTTGAATATCGGTGAAAATCGTTTTTGGGTCCGGGACATACTGGTAAGCAAAAAAATCGTACACAGCGTCGTCGCGGATGGACTTGCTGATGAAAGGTAAAGGTAGTAACGCTTTTATTTCGGAGGCAAAAGCGAACTTGCCTTGCTGATGCGTGTAATAGAGTGGCTTTTTACCAATCCGGTCGCGGGCAAGAAAAACGGTTTGCTCAGCGGTATCCCAGATAGCCAGCGCAAACATGCCATTGAGCTTATCGAGGCAGTCAGGGCCTTCCAGAGCATAGAGTGTCAGGATAACTTCAGTATCGGTATGGGTTGTAAACTGATGGCCTTGTGCTTCTAACGAGGCGCGAATGTCGAGGAAATTGTATATTTCACCATTAAACACAATCACGTAACGACGGTCCGGGCTGAACATCGGTTGGTTACCCGCTGCGGACAAATCCAGAATACTCAGGCGGCGATGGCACAGACCCACTCCGGCATCCAGATAAGTACCGCCCGCGTCCGGCCCCCGGTGATAAATAGCCTGACCCATGTCTGCCAACAGAGACTCATCACCCGATTCAAACTGATAGCGGCTGAAGCCGGCAATCCCGCACATATAAATCCTGCCTTATAAACTAATATAGCGTCGTATAGCCGACCCCATTGAAACTGTTAATCCCAGCGGAAGTCTGGGCCAGATTGTTTCCGCTAACTGCCTTACGGTACCCGGAGGACCCGTTTCAACTGCTGCCGCCAACTCAGGTGTGGCTCCGTCATGCCAGTGCAATGCATAGGGCACAGCGCCCCACTGAGTTTTAAACTTATAAGTACCTTCACCGAAAGAGGAGCGGCCAAAATCAAACACCCGCTGGCCGTTATCGGTGACGTTAGCCAGTAGTGACCAATAAAGTAACATATTTGGCGCCAGCCGGTTATGTTGACTCAAAGTCGACGCCCAGGGGATGGCAGCCATCTGCCCGTTGATTAATACAATGCCGGCGCCGATGGCTAAATCTTCGGTGTAAACAACACAAACCCGGGCGGCATCATCATAATTAGCTAATATACGTTCAAACCATTTGCGGGAGTGAACCGGTGAGGCTAGCTGGCGCATATTCTGTTTATACACGTCGTAAAAGTCCTCTAACAACGCTTTATGTTGAGTAAAGTTATCTGCCATTTTCATGGTCAGGCCGTTCTTTTCGGCTTTACGGATCTGACTGCGTAACTTGGACTTAAACTGACTCAGTAATGCCTCACTGCTGTCTGGCAATGGTAAGCGCAAAATCACTTTCTGGCCGGGACTCAGGGTGCTGGTATCCGCCGGCTCCTGGCGTAAATCACGGTAATCACTTTGCGTATTAAGATGGGATAGCAGAGCTGTTTTTATATCCTGGCTGTCAGCCAGGGCAAAGCCGGTATCACAAAAGGGCAGGGCTACCAGATGCTCGCCTTTAAGCGGTCGTTTAAAATTGATGGCCGGCAGCACACCGATTAAGTTTCCGTTGGTATCTTCGGCCAGCAGGTAGTGCATTGACTGATGGTATGCCTGTTCACAAGCCATGCCCCAGCCAAATTTATGGTATGGCGTTGCTTCAGCATGCTGTGCAACATAGTTATCCCAGGCTGCTGCATCGGTGGGTGTTGCCCGTCTGATGTTCATAAAAGAACGGCTTCCTCCGGATTTCTCACATTAAGTATTTCACAGGCTTCTGTGATGGTACAAAACTGCACAGGGCCCGACTTTTTAAGGTGTTCTACAGTGGTTTTAATCCGCTGACAAATAACCTCAAGAGAGTTTTTTTCATCAAATAATCCGGTAACGCCATCTATCAGGCTGGAACTGTGCAAGTACATATGAATGACGTTATGTCCCCGACCTAATGCAGAGTCCACCAGTAAACAAAGGTTTTCACTGTCATTCAACTCTGGGCTCAGATATAGCTTTCTTAATATTCGTGTATGCCACATTAAACCAATCGTGTGGAGCATTTTAAGCGGCGCAGATTCTCCCAGACGGTGAATTTTATCAACGGTTTCGTAATTCTGACGGTTGAAGCCAGCGGTGACTGGCAGCTCCATTATCTGACGCTGGTTGCCGGGTTTAAGTGGATTGCTAAAATCTGGCCAGTACGGGGTCAGGGGAGAACCTTCGCAGGTAAAAAACTCATTCCGGTAATAGGGATAAACACTGCTATCTACGCGGAATCCACGGTCGGCTAAGAGCTTTAACACTTTGCTGTCAATTCCCCAACGGCCGGTTCGAAACGAACGTGGGTGGGTGTTGAAGCGTTTAACCAGCAGCTCGATAAGGGCATCAAGCTTGGCTTCAATTTGCTCTGGCGGCAAATTTACAACGTGAGATTCAGCCTCACCGGTTTTACCGAAGTAGGGCGGATTACACCACGGGTGCAGGTGAGCGCCTATTTCACACTGGTTGTGCTGCCTGGCTTGTTGAATGGCGTCTACAGCCTGCTGATTATCAGCGACAGCATAGTCAACAAAATAGGTTGGTCTGATGCCTAGGTTTGCGCAAAAATGCTGAAACTCAGGAATACGCTGAATATTCTCGACCTGACAGTTGTGTTGCGGAAAGGGCCCATCCCAATGCCATTCTTCTTCGGTATCGATGGTTAGTACAAACAGTGTAGTATTGGGTGAAAGCTGGTTTACCATGCCATTTCCTTAGCTTAGTAAGTCCTCAAAAAGAACCATATACTCATTGGCCATGCGTTGCGCCGAGAAGTGCTCTTCGACATAGGCTTTTGCCTGTAAGCCGTATTCGTTAGCCTTGATAGTATCAGATAACATATCGCGCCAGTAGCCTTTAAGGGTTTCACGCTCGCCAAGGGGCGCGAGTAAACCGGTTTGCTGGTGGGTGATGAGCTGGTCAATTCCCGGGATCTGATATGCTGCTACGGGTGTGCCCATGGCGCAGGCTTCCATAAGGCAACGGGGCACACCCTCCAGGGTGGAGGTCATGACAAACAAGTCAAAGGTTTTCAACAGCGCCAACCGGTCGTCGCGAAAACCGAGAAAATGAATATCGCTTTTGCTTGGCAAAGTAGCCGCGATTTGCTCCAGTCGGGCACGATCGTCACCATCACCAAGGAACAGCAATTCAATATTCATTCCTTCCTGATGCAGGTCATCAAAAATGGTCAGAATGTCATCGATATTTTTGCGGCTAATCATTTGACCAATAAAGCCTACGCGGAGTTTTTCGGTGCTGGCCGGGACATTCTCGTCCGTGCGCACTGACTCAACTTCAGACAAATCCACACCATTTTGAATATAGTGCGTTTTTTCTGCTTTCACTCCCAGTCGCTGCATGTCGGCTAGCAGCTGGCGGGACAAGGGAACTATCGCATCACCGTATTTCATTGCCTGGCAACCCAGCCAGATAAACATGCGGAGTTTAATGTCCCTGGCATTCTCAAAGCCGTGAGGCGTTACAACGCTGGGAATTCCCGCCTTGCGGGCAGCCCAGACACCAAGAATATCCGACTTATAACCATGGGTGTGGATAATATCGATGTCTTCACGCTTGATGAGTTCGACCAGCTTATCAACAACAGAGAAGTCGAACTTATGCTTCATAGGCAGTTCGAAAGTGTCTCCGCAACGTTCTTTAAACTGGCGCACCAGTTCAAGGTCCTGAGAATTGTCTTCCAGTGTGGTAGCCAGTAGCGAGATGGTTTTATCTTGGGGGAGATGGCTGGCCAAAGCCAGAACCCAGCGCTCAGCACCATAAAAACCAGTTGAACAGATAAATTGCAGAATTTTTATTTTTTTATTTGCCATGTGAAGAAGTTCCGATGGTTTTTATAATGCCGCCGACGGTGCCAATGGCCCGGGCCGGGAAATAAACACAGTAAAATTTTAAGACCTGCCAGAAGGATGTTGTGCCGGCGACCAGTTTGAATAAACGCAGGCTGTAAAGGATGACCGGCAACACAGCCAGACCGAGAGCCATCAGACTTAACCCGCTATAGCCGGCGATAGCCAGTAGCAGGGCGCATAAAAGCAGTCCTGGTATCGCAACCGGTACGATAAAGCTCGGCCACTCTCTGAGCGGGATGCTGCGATCCCTGGTGGAGGCAAGGTTTGACTGGCCGCGCCAGATTTCCTTACTGAACATGGCAGCGAGTTGTTTATCCTCGCCAATGTGCACATACTGCGCCTGACTCGTGTAATACAGTTCACCCAGCTGGTTAACCTTGTCGGTAAAATAGTAGTCTTCGCAGGTCACCAAATCGTCCGGGAACTGGCCGGCCTGATAAAAGGTTTCTTTGCTTAGCAGCAAATTTCGACCGGGTAAAAAGCTAACCGTGCAATCGAGGTCTGCGTTGCTCAGCGCCACCCGGATGTGCTCCAGAGGTGTAGGCGTTGCAGATGGTAATTGCATGGCACTTACCAGCTTAGTGTCCGGGCGGCTTTGTAATAGCTGCAAACACGTGCTCAACCAGTTAGCAGACAGAGCAATATCAGCATCGAGAAAAGCAAAGTAGTTGCCTTTAGCTTGCCTGGCACCGATATTTCGCGAGGTTGAAATAGTGTTGTCCGGCGTACTTTCAATGACTTGCAGTGTTATGTTGCCGGCAGCCTGTTTAACTTCTTCAGAGACGGCAGGATTCTGCGACACCAGCACAATTTCCAGCTGTTCGTGGGGATACTTCAGTGCGGCGATTGAACCAATGGTTTCAATCAACATGTTTTCACGCCCCTTATGGGGAATTATAAACGACACACTATCCATGCTTAATGCCACCGATTTCTGCGTAATTTAGGAATACGCTTTTGCAATTGTTGCCACTCATATTGTGGCGAAAACTGTTTTATGACCCGCAGCAGCTCTGCTTGCCAGCCTGCTACATGTTGCTCTTCGTTTACCAGCGTGCTGGCCATAGTTTGTTTAACCTGGCTGGAAGAGGATGATGCTAACACGGTATCCACGCCATAATTTTGCATCACGAGGGCCAGGATTCGGGTATATTCGCGCTCTTTACTGTCAGATAACGCGGTGACGATATACTCCTTCAGCGCTTTACCCTTTTGCATAAAGCTGCCGGCCTGGTCGGGGTCTGCATAGGTAGCAGCAACGGCTAAAATATGGACTTTGCGAAGGTCCTGAGCGCTCCATGTCTGATTGGGATATTCCAGAATGTCAGGCTTTTCCAGGTACGGATATTCGTTATCGGCCATCCAGTCTGCGTAGTGCAGCAGACACGCTTTGGCGTAATTAAAATCACTGTTTTCTGCAACGCTCTGTTGCACCGTGAGGTACCGGCACAGGGCTTGAAAGAATACCGTGTAAAACCAACATTCTTCGACGTTGGTCAGGTCTCTTTCGCCATCAATATCATCATCAGGAGAGACGGTGTGGCGGATGATATGCGCCACTTTTTCCAGCAAGTGGGTATTGCCTGTGAGTTCATAGCTGTCGAGCAGGGCAACCATGTAATTGGCAGTACCCCTGTCCAGCGGATAATGACCTGTAGTGAACTGCTTTAAATCCTTTCGGTGTCGATTTTTGAATTGCAGCAGTAAGCCGAAAAGTGTGCCATCACTTTCGTAAACCTGAGTTATCCAGCTGGCTAACCCGAGCACCGCTTGTTTAGCCTGCAGGCAACCAGTAAGGAAATAATACAACTGCAAGCCGCTGGTATAGCAGTGCTGGCCCCCTGGTCCACCTCCGCCGGCATGGTCCTGATAAGCATCACTCTTATGATGTCTTGAATAAGTTCGGTGTGTAGCTGTTTCAGCCGGCAGGTAATGGTCGGTATGCCAGAATAAACCATTGTTGTATTCCGGTTTGTCATGGTCACAGTGATAAATGTCAATGTCGATAATGTGTCTGGCCAGGTCGTCTGCGAGTTCCTTCCACTTTTCATCACCGCTTAACAGCCATTGTTTTAAAAAGCCGTATAACGGGTCGTACTGATTGTTGTAGTGGGAAGGGAACAGTTCATCGCCCTGATGCTCTGCGGTTTCGTGATCAGCATAGAGATCACCAAAGTTTCGCCAGCCATACTCATCGATACGCTCCCGTTTGGCGAAAAAATTCTGTTCGCCAGTCTGTCCCAGATTTATCAGAGACTGCAGCGGATCCGAAGTCAGAGATTCAGAGAACCAGGGGATGACATCGCACTGTGATATCCACTTTGGGTTGAAGCGGGTATACGCTTTACCATAGCTATCCGAGTTGGCGCTAAAAGCCAGTTCGCAGCAATGGGATTTCTGCTCGCCGGGTTGTAATTCAACGGGGTGGTTGTCTTCGGCTTTAAACAAGTGCCAGCATACTTGAGCTGAGTTGGCAGTGAAGGCTGTAGGAAAATTCTGCCAGAATTTTTGCGGCTCGATGCGTAAGCAGGTTTCATCCTGTTTCAGGCTACCGACAGGTGCAAGTCTTACCGGTTGTTCCGACTTTTCGCCATTAACGTCGATAACACTCAATGGGTTCGATATGCTGAGCTTACGTTCATGATTAACATGTACCGGGCTGTCCCAGTGTTTACCGTTGCTGGAACGCTGCCATAGGATGCTCTGGGTATGAATGGGCTCTTCACTGGTAACTGATACACTCTCTTCACTGAGGTGTGATGTACCTGATTCAGCTTTAATGAAAAAGGCAAGTTCTTCTATTAATAAGCTTTTTTGTTCGCCGAGGTCCCAGGTGCCTCCGGCATGTTCGGCTGGGTTTGGATTCAATAGCGTGCTATGTAATTCACAGTAGCCGAAATGGGTAAAATATTTTAGCGTTACGGTAAATTCAAGAGGCAGAGAAACTGGCGACTGGCTTACAAGCTGATAATGCAGCGTTAGCTCAATAAAAACCGCTTCGCCGCTGCTATTGTTATCGTATGCCGGCGTGATATGCCAGTCTGATAAATTGACTTGTAGCGTATCATAGGGCGCTCTGAACTGAGACGTCACGCCAAACTGAAATAACTTCCCTGCAACGGTGAGTGTGCCCGAGAACAGCTGGTCTGTACTAATTAGCCAGGCGGTGTTCGCACAATGAACTTCGACTTTGTTCTGTGTCGTAGTGATGTCAGGAGATTGTTGCTTACAAAGGCTGGTGTTTTGCGGGGATTCACAAACTGAAAAGCCGGTTTTGTCCAGACCCTTATTGCTCGTTTCGCCATGTACCTGAACCCATTTCAGGGAATTATCCGGCCAGAATGCCTTAGGTACGACAGCAGCGCTGACTTCTTTCCCATCATCACGACAGCTGGTCAATTCCTGAAGAGCGAAAAAGCGGCCCTTGGGAAGGGGTACACCGACAGAAAACAATACCTTTGAACTGTTGTCCTTAGCAGGCGTTTGTAGCGAAAAATAGTTAGGTTCCAGCATGTGTCGGTATTTATAGTTATTGTCGTTAATGGGGAGAAAACCTGAGTGTAACTGTACCGTTAAACTGCGCTGCAGAGCAAACATTAATCTCGGATTACAGGCATTGCCCGGTTATTTTTAGCGAAACCGGCGAACAATGGTTTTTATTATACTTAACAATCGCGTAAGCCAGGTTTTTTTGAACAGGTGAATGGCAGTTAAGGAGTATTGCTCATTGGATAATGACCGTTTGTACTGACTGTCGCCGCCCATAAAATCATAAGTCTTAAAGCCTTTGCCGGCGAAGTAGGCGACTGCCAGGGTATGCATTATCAGACCGGGCTGAAAACGATTGCTTTCTTCTGCATATTCAATAGCGGATAAGTAAAAATACACAGTATCGTGGTTCAGCAAATTATAGGTGTAGCCCAGACAAAGATCACCGGCATAAAATGCCAGCACTTCACAACGACAGGCATGCTGTTGTTTGTTGGCCATGAGCGCTTTATGAAAGTCGACAAAAAAGGGATTATCAAAACCACTGCCTTCGCTGGTCGTCCCCCATTTGCGGCGATGAAGTGACATCATATGAGATAATGTGCCGGGATCCGGTTGTGAACCAAGGGAACACAGGGAGAGCTCACCGTAATGCTGCTGCATGTACTTCATTGCTCTGCGGATTCGGCTTCGGCTGTTACTGGAACATTGAGACAGAAAAGCATTGTAATCGGAAAATGCGTCTGTGAGTTTAATTCGAAATGCGGGTATATCCATCACCTCAGCGCTAAACGCCGGGTGCTGCAGCCACTCTGCCGGTTTATCGGTTATTTCCAGGATCCACTTCTGCTGCGACTGGGTTTTACACCAATCCAGTAAGCATCTGATAGCCTCCTGACGATACTCAGGGAGTGCCAGTATATCGTTGTACTCTATCCAGATTTGGTCCTGCTTCGCTTCACCGGTTTTATTAAACCAGCCTGAGCTGAAAGGCTCTTTGGGAAACCGGCAACCGGTGGTAGATAAAAAGATGCTGCTTACTACCCGATCATTATCCCTACAGGTTAACCACAAGGGGCGCGTTTCGCACCGTTCGAGCCAGGGCCTGAGCCAGAATTGACTCAGAAATATTGGTACCGACGGGATCGCATTTTCCAGTGAGGTGAGTGTTGAGGTCACCTCATCAAGCGTGTAGTTATCACTTACGTCAAGAGTCAGCACTGTAAAAACGCCAAGGCTACTTCTGCGCGTCAAGACGGCTTTTCAGTTCCTTATGTAAGGATAGCTGTAACGGCGTAGCAGGGCGTATCCGTGACAACATTGAGCGCGCCTGGGTTAACTCGTTATTCAGTATCAGGGCTTCAACGTTATGTAACTGTATCTCTTTATTATTGGGATCTTTGCCTAAAGCCCTCTCAACGAATGCCTGGCCTTCCTGTACCTCACCTTGTTTAAGTAATACGTAACCATAGGTATCCAGTGCATAGGGAGAGTCGGGAGCAATTTCAATAACCCGTTTGGCAACCTCTGCGGCTTTAGTTAAGTCGCCAGCCTGAGTATAAACTGAAGCCAGGTTGTTGAGTGATGCAAAGTCGTCTGGCTTTTGGGCTAACACCTGCTTATATAACTCAATTGACGCATCATACATCCCGTAGGATGAGGCATAATCTGCACTAATCAGTTTAAACACCAGTGTATCGTTTTCTTTCGCAGCTTCGGTTTGCAGGTATTCAAGACCTTTATCAGCCTGTCCCAAACCCGCATGTGCCAGTGCCAGCAAACGTGCAACCGCAAAACCCGGATTGGTTTCGTAATATGCAGACAATAATGAAACGGCATCGCTGAAACGTTTTTCGTTTAACGCCAACAAACCTTTGGTATGAGTCAGGTTTACCAGTTCGCTGCTGTCTTCTGACAGGAGCTCAATGGCCCGTTTGGATTGGGCAAACCTCCCGGTTGATGCTGCAAGGTGAGCTTCAACAAGAATCAGTCGCTTATCTCTGGGGAGATATCGGCGTGCATTCTGTGTAGCTTCTAATGCGCCGTCGAAATTATTTACCATTTGGTAAGTTGCAATCAATCGATACCAACTATTGCTATCGGTGGGAAACTTCTGTGTCCAGTCGCGATAGGTTTCGATCGCTTTGTCGAAGTTTTTTACAGAAACATATGCGTCGCCCAGCGCCTGGTATACACCAAAGCTTTGCGGCTCTGCAATCCCTTTCAGTAAATTAATCGCTTTTTCTGGCTGTTTGGCGCGAGAATAAATAAGAGCTAACGCAGAACTGGCAGCATCTGATTCTGGAAACTTAGCAATCCGTTGTTTAAGAAAGCTTTCCAATTCTTCTTCCTGACCCATCGCAATTTTAATGTTTACAACGTCAATCAGGTTTTGCAGATTGTTGGGCGTTAGGTCGAGTAACTTCTCGCCATATTCGATGGCTTTATCAAAGTTATCCCAGCGCGCTTCACCAATCATCAGGTAACGTATGGCTCCTGCATTATCCGGATCTCTTTTAACCAGGTTGGTAAAATGTGTTATCGCTTGCTTTTCGTTGTTGTCGCGGAGGTAAATAATACCTCTTAGCAACTCTCCGTTGAGCTCGTTCAGCTCAGCCCATTCGTCGGCTACCGCCAGCGCTGATTCCAGCCCTTCTTCTTCATATTTTGCCTGAGCTAACAGAATCCATGCTTCACTGAGATCCGGTGCAAGCTCAAGAGCTCGCGCCAGAGAGTCTGCGGCGCCTGGTTTATTTTCATCAAGTAAAATGTAACCTTCTCGCAATAGCCCAACAGGATTATTGGGGTCTAGTTCTTTTGCTTTACTTAGCAAGGATTCGGTTTCTGCGTCTTCACCCTGCTGTAGTTTTTGCAGTGCTGCCAGGCTATAAATTTCAGCGCCCTGACCAGGCTCGATATTGAGATCGTCGAGACTGCCTGCAACTTCGTCAACATAACCCAACTCAAGTTTCACCTGTGCGAGCATTCGGTGAACCGGGTGGGCGGGGGGGAGCGTTGTAGCAGCGGTAGATAATAACCTTAAAGCGCTTTCGAGTCGGCCTGTATAATAGGCACTGGTACCAGAAATAAAACTGGCCATCGCCGGTTTGGCGTTATGTTGTAAAGCCAGGTTGGCCAGATTATAAGCCTGCTCGTATTCGTTCTGATAGAAATAAATTAGTGATTTTAGATAATTGGCATGTCCACTATTTGGATTTAATGCCAGAAGCTTATCGATCTCTTCATCTGCACGATTGAGTTGTTTATCTTCAATTAACTGCTCGGCGAGTAAAAAACGGGCAACATGATAGGTTGGGTAAATTTCAAGGGCTTTGGTATTGGCTATAATGGCCTCAACATGATTTCCCATCAATGACTCTATCATACCTTTAAGAATCAACTTCTCAAAAGGCTCAATTTCCGGACTGATAAATTGCTCTGTGATATTTTTCGCAACTTGCGGCTTGCCTGATTCAAGGGTTTGGTAAGCCTGAGCAATCAATAAATCTTCCCGCTGGAGACGCTTGGTTGGTATAACCGGGTTTTGTTCGCCAGCTTTTAATTTAGCCAGATATTCAAACAAAGCGATCGTACTGACGACTTTAGGGTCATTTATCTCAGGCGCTTTTTCAAGTTCGTTCAGCACCCGTAAAAAGTCATTTTGATAGAATATGGCCTTAATGAACAGAGGATAGGTCTGAAGTTTGTTGTAACCTAACTCAAGTGAGCGACGTAGCTCTTTTTCTGCTTCTTCCCACAGCCCTTGCTGGAACTCCAGTGCTCCTAATTGAAATCGCGCCTCTGCATTGTTGGGTTCTGTAACAACTGCATTTTTTAGTTCTACTATGGCTGCAATCTCTTCGCCTTCCAGGAGAAGACGTTTTGCATCTGCGATTTGTTGTTCTGCGGTTTTCTGGGAACAAGCGGTTAATACTAATGCACAAAAAAGTGCCGTTGCCCGTTTCATTTGCATCCATTCCTTATAACTATACCTCATACTGCAAGCAAAGATACCAGTTTGGTTTGGCTCTGACTATACCTCTAAAGACTGATCACTGTGAATCGTATTTGCCAGGCGATAAAATGTTATTTGGATCCATTGCGTTCTTTAACACCTTAATGGTTTGCCAGTACGCTGATGATTTATCGATTTGTTGTTGTTCGTGAATGGGTAGCCGGTAAGGAACATATCCGTTTTTACAGCCCTCTGTAATTAGCTCATGCAAACAGTGGACTGCTTTGGCTTCCTCACTACTGTCACTTTTATCAAATACCAGAGGAACCGTCGAATCGATACAATCGTGTTTTAAATTAGTAAAGGTAATTAACGGGTCCAGCTTATATTTCAGCATGGTCGAGCGTACAAATGATACAAACTGTTTTAAGGAACTAGGGTCCATGGGGATTAGCGGTGCGTACCAAAGTAAACCACAGTTTTCGCTGGCGGGATCCAGCGGACGGGACTTGTCGCCTTTTGCGGACTTATTTCGCCAGTAGGGAAGGGGTAGCGCCACCTGATTTGGCTCGCCAAGCATTATATCTACGCCTTCTTTGAGAGAAGTTAGCTGGCCTTTTACGTCTTTAAAGGCAGGGATAAAATTCAAAGGCAGGCGGACGAATTGACGAGCAAATTTGAGTAATAAAGAATCAGAAAAAAGGATTCGTCCCAGTTTTTTTCCCCTTTGCTTTATATATTTTTTTACGAAGTTGACAACTGGTTGCTCACCGTAAATCGAGCCAACGATCATCCATTCAGGGAGTCGTTTTGAATCTGCTAGCTTATTTACCTGTTCATCTGATAACGGCTCGATAGGATTATTATTAACGTTTGGATTTTCACAGGTCATCGAGACTAGGCGTCGTTTATCCATTAAATTGATAGAGCCGACCATGCCACTTTGAGACTCTAATAATTCCCGGATAAATGAAACTGCCTCAGCAAAGTTATCCCCCTCAAAAATCTGAATGTAAAATGCACAAAATGACGAAGGCTTTTTAGCCAGTCTTAGTGACATTTCTGTAACCACGCCAAGATTACTTTGAGTAAATAAACCGTCAATGTATGGGCCCAGACCCCATTTGAAGGTTTTATCGATAAAGTCATTGCCACTTTGATCCAAAGCCGAGACTGCGGAAGATAGCTTTTGTTTACACAAATCCGGATGGGGGATATAAACTTTCACTGCATTGCAAGCATAAAAATGGTCTGTATAGGGCGTAATGCCGTAACCCCTTTCCAAAGCGTTACTGAGTAGGCTGCATGAAGGGCCGGCGCCGGTAACTGGTACCATGTAGGGCCAGTCATGTTCTGCTAGGTAGTCGTGTAACTGTTGCTGGGTGACACCTGGACCGATAGTAACGAGACCCAGCTCTTTATTTGTGGGTGTGATAGCGTTCAGCGCTGACAGGTCAAGAAGATAAACCGGATCTTTGTCTACCAGAATTGAGCCATATCCCCAGTTATTGTTAGTACTAACCGGATGCAGTTTAACCCCCACTGAGTTTGCCAGCGAAAGTAACTGGGGAATAGCTGACTCCTGCAGTACCTGGATTGCCCCGGCAAATTGCTGTGGTTTACCAAATGTGTTGATACCATATTGACTTACGGCCTCCTCTGAAGCTATCAGTCTGGCGATCCCGGTTTGGCAGATAAGCGATAATTGGTTGTGAATATCCATATAAGTTCTGGTTGTTTTGACGTGTATTTATATGACCAAACTATAGCGCGAAAAAACAAAAAAGCCGACATCTAGCCGGCTTTCTTGTTGAATTGACTTTGGCTAATTAGCTTTTTTGATACCTGCGGACTGCGATCATTACAGTACCAAATAGCAGAATAAGTGTTGTCCCGGGAGCATTTACTGGTATCTCCCGTGTACTCAGGCCAATGACTATATTGTCAAACTCCCCGGCGATGTCACTGGTATTGATAACCAGCGTGTCAAACTGTTCTGTAATCGAAAAGGCAATATTGACGTAAGCATTGGAGTCCGGGCTAGTTTGATTTCCCGAACTGCCACCTAACTGGGAGAGTAATGAAGCCCCTGTGATTGATGAAACCAATGATCCTCCGGAGTAAAAATAGAAGTCATTGTAAACATCCACCGAGCCCCAGTAAAAACCTAGATAAGTAATGCCTAATTGGGTTGAGGAGCCATACAGTGAACTGTAGTAATCAAGCAGGTTGTTATAGTCAAACGAGATGGTCGCCGTGCCCTGGCCATTATTAGTTGCATAGCCATAACAGGTGGTGTCGTTCGCCGGTGCTGCTGCCACATTGGTTACTGAACCCTTGCGGACGGCAATTTCTGAACTATTAGCGGTAACATCAACACCAATAGGACCATTATTAAGACTGTTTACAGCACATTCATTTTCAAATCCGGATACAGTGTAGTCCGTAGAGCCCGGGTAGAGAGGATCGCCAGTAGCGATATCAAAAGTTTCAATAAAGTAATCTGACAGTCCGCCGTTTATGGGATCCATAAAGGTGCTGGTTAGCCCGGAACCATCAGAGGCGCTAGCACCTCCAAAGCTTATAGATGCTGCTGTAGTTTGATTAGAGACACTAAAAACCAGTACGACGCTGAATAAAAGGGATTTAGTGACGAAGGGAAAACGTTTCATAGAGTCGCTCCTTGATTAATGTCACCAACAGTCGGAGCAATGCATTTTTCAGACCAATAAAAAAATGCCCAAAAATTCATCAAGTTGAAAAGTGTTCAAATATATACAAGTTACAAGTGTAAAAAAAGTCGGCACTATGGCCGACTTTTAGCGGTAACTTTCTCTTTCGTTTATTTCTTTAAACGAGATCTCAGACCAAGAGCAACCAGGCCAAAAGCGAACAGTGCAAGTCCAGTAGGAGCTGGAACAGGAATTTCACGAGAGCTCAGACCGATAACGATGTTATCAAACTCACCAGCTACGCCAGAAGTGTTGATTACCAGAGTATCAAATTGTTCTGCAATAGAAAACTCGATTTCAACATAGGTATTTGAGTTTGGAGAAGTTTGGTTACCTGAAGAGCCACCGAACTGGTTAAGCAGGCCAACACCAGAAATCTCGGTTACTAACGAACCACCAGAATAAAACTCAAAGTCGTTATAAGTATCTACTGAACCCCAGTAGAAACCTAAGTAAGTGATTCCTAACTGAACACCATTACCAGCTTGCGCTGTAAAGTAATTAAGCAGATTTGTGTAATCAAACTCAACTGTGGCGGTGCCTGAACCATTGTTAGACAGGTAACCATAGCAAGTAGAATCGTTTGCTGGCGCTGCTGCAGTATTCGGCACTGAACCTTGACGAACACCGATTTCGCTAGCGTTGCCGTTTACTGAAATTCCGAATGGACCACCATTAACACTGTTAACCGCACAGTCTTGCTCGAAGCCTGAATCGGTAAAAGCAGTTGTGCCAGGAAATCCTGGAACACTAGTAGCTGAATCGAAAGTTTCAATGAAGTAATCTGACAGACCGCCGTTGATAGGGTCGATGTACTGACTGGTTAAACCAGAGCCATCAGATGCCACTACGCCATTGTTAAAATTAATTGTTGCTGCGTTAGATACACCAGCAAAGCCTAAACCGATTACTGCGGTTAAAGACAATGCTTTAGTGAATTTCGAAAATTTATTCATATTACTGTCCTCTGTACTAAGAAAGTTACCACGAAAACAGCAATGCACGGTGTGTGCCACTTTTATTTTATTTTATTTTTCAGTTGTTTATTTAATCTTGGTTGGGGGGGAATATACTTGGTGTAAAATTATTTGACATTGGGGTTTGCTCATTGGCCGTTCGCTTTCACCAAGACGAAAGTGAGCGGCGTTAGCAGATACCTATCTACTTTCTTTTATCTGCTTATTCACCTGAACCTGTATATCGCGAAGCATATATTTGAAGCTCGGAGCAAGATCACGGAGCAATATCTCTGCGTTGATATAATACGGCGCACGCTGGCCATGATACTCAATCGTCGGACCAATCTTAATGTATTTAATCCCAAGAAAACGCATGCTTCTGGCTAAACGGGGCTCCATCATTACAAAGGCGTGTTGAATACCCTGGGTTAGTGCTAATGAGGCGGCAGAAAGATAAAGTCCGATGGCTATAAACGGAAAGCAGCGCAGCTCAGCTTCGGAGTAGGTCGATTCGTTAATTGCACCAGTGGCGGCACCGGCAAACTTATCCATGGCCCGACGTCTGAAATGAGCTGGCACGGCAAGCCGCGATATTTCACAGATTTCATTGCGATCAAAGTGGTTTGGTGTAAATTCGTCATGAGATATGGAATGCAGACAATACTTTTCCAATGGCAAGAGCTGTCCATCCTCACGAGGGGTGACTAACCTGACGGTACCTGCGTAGGCATCGGACCCAATGTGCTTAATAAGGCAATACTGAGAAAACGCGTCAAACTCATCCATTTCCATTTGATCGGGTCTTAGCGGTTCGAAGCCCAGCTCTTCGCAATATACGTTATGGCGAATCTTATAGACTTCCATTTTTAGTTCGTCGGCATTCGCCACCACGGGCGTCAAAAAGGTGGAAAAATGCTTCGAGATAGCCGTAGCCTCACGCAAGCGCTGGTAAGACTGCCATAGCTTGGATATTTTCGAGCTCGTACTTTTAAACACCGTTACCTCTTCCGTCCGGGCTTGTTATAAGCTTCATATTTCGCATATGGATGCAATGCATCTAATAATCCTGATTTTCCTTAATAATAGCACTAAAAATAGACACTAAACGCTATTTAGACTAATTACTATGTCACCTTATCGGCCAGTCTCTGGTTTCATAAAGTAAACCAATGTATTCATAAAGGGCACGCTCCGTGTTGTATATACTGGCGATAGACGGAATATTTAATGTCAGGTCGTAACCTGGTGGACTTAGATGCTCAACCGGCACCGGAACAAGATGGTTAAATCCAATCTGCCTGGCCTGGAACAGTAACCTGCGCATGTGCGTTGCTGAAGTCACTACCGCAATAGGAACATCCCCTGTCACCTCAAATAGTGCTTGTAGTTCCTGCTCTGTATTATTACCTACAGGCAGGGCAGTAACCGGAGAAGTGACCAGATGAGATAGAAATTTTTTGGCTTTCTCTGCATACGCAATGTTTTTATCCCTTAAAAAGTTACCTCCGGTAACAATAACCGGTTTGTTTTTGTAAACTGACATTATGGCCGTCTGCGTTAAACGGGTTAATGAACATTGATGCCAGTTACTGGCTTCAGGTAAATCTTTGCCGTAATAATAACACCCAGGAGTGAAAATATACTCCACCTGATGCCAGGCTTTATCTGATTTTTTTACTGGGGGGTAGGCATATTCCAGTGGTGCAAGTAACCAGTTACTAAATGTATATTGGCTGGCAAGCAGCAACCATGCACAACCGCTAATAAATATCGGATAAGTGTATCTGGATAACTTTTTTGAATAATGACAAGCTAGGGCAGCTAACAACAGAACGAAAAAGAGAACGACTGGCGAGATGAGTTGTTTAACAATAAATTTTAATGTGTCTACATCCACAATTATCGCTCCCTGATCAACAGGACACTATAGTCAATCATTTAAAAGCGAGTTGCAATGAAGAATATCTGTCTGTTTTTGTTATATATCTTTTTGTCAACCACTCTTGAGGCGAATCAGTCGATGGTGGAGGTGATAAAAACAGTGAAACCTTCTGTTGTCGGGGTGGGCATTACTACGCCGATGAACTCGCCGGCAAATCAATTACAGGGGACGGGGTTCGTTATTGGAGATGGTCATTATATTGCCACCAACTATCACGTTGTATCAACGCCCCTGAATCCGGATGTAGTGCAGTACCGCTCTGTTTATGCCGGTAATGCGAAAAATACCAAAACGTTTCGTGCTGAGGTAGTCGATATCGACCCTGCTCATGATCTGGCCATTCTGAAAATAGATACAAAATTGACCCCACTGAAAATAGCTTCTGATGAATTTGTTCCAGAAGGCACTCATATTGCTTTCACCGGGTTTCCTATTGGAGCTGTTTTGGGGCTGTACCCTGCAACTCATCGAGGTATGATAGCCGCGATAACCCCCGACGCTATTCCGGCACGCCGTTCCGATCAGCTTTCTATTAATATGCTCGACAGATTACAAAAGGTTTTTCTAATCTATCAGTTGGATGCGACTGCCTACCCAGGGAACAGTGGCAGCCCAATGTATTTAAGTGACACCGGAGTAGTGGTTGGGGTTATAAACAAGGTATTTGTAGCCGAGACGAAAGAGTCTGTTCTAAGCAAACCGTCTGGAATCTCATACGCTATCCCCGTTATACATTTGCGAAAGCTTGCAGCAAAGTCTAATATAGCGCTCTAGTGAGAGGGCGCCTGGCTTGTTACTGTCGGTAATTTTTACAAAAAGGCGGTAATTAGTACCCTGGAATAATAAAAAGCATTTATTATCATGATGTTAAAAAAATGGCATGATTTATTCATGATGCTTTAAAATTGGTCTGCATATGGTTAGTACGCAGCTTTTCAATGGAAGACAAAGGTTATCAGTATGGGTATTGAACAAAATCAATCATCAGTGACAAAACGTCGTCAGTTTATTAAGAAAGCCGGTGCTGGTGTTGCGGTATCGTCACTTCCAATGAAATCAGTATGGGGTGCGTGTTCAGTATCAGGTGTAATGTCGGGTAACTTATCTCAAACTGGTGGCGGTACAGGCGATACGTGCGGAACAGTGCAAATGCCTAGTGGAGGGCGTTCGCCTGGTTCATGGTTCCAGGGCAATACGTGGACACCAGGAAGTAATGGTGATGCACCTGCTTCTATCTTTCCACAGTTAAGAGTAGGCGTGCCAGACGGCGACGATTGTCTGTTAGAAGCCCGTATTGAGGAAATGCGTACAATTATTAATCAGTTCGTGGCAGATACCGAACTAACTTTAACTGTAGCTGCTGCGCAATACATTTATGATTCTGACAGTACCTACGACACCAGCCCAACATTATTCGCTGCTTTGGAAGGTACAGGCGTACCGAACAGCAGGAAGAGTATTCTGCGCCATTCGGCCATTGTTTACATGAACGTTTACTTTGGCTTGTATAACGGTGTCACATTACCGATGAATCATAGCGCAGCTCAGGAAACAGCTGAAATCGTTATGGCTCAACTGATTCAAATTAAGCAAAATGGTGGTGCAGAATTAACTGATTCTCAGTTGGGTTACACCGATGGTCATAGCCAGATTATTCAATCTACATTTGAATTTGAGTTTAGCGAGGTATTCAGTGCCTCTTGCCCAACTACCTGAATAAAGTAAACCATGGAAGGGCAAGTAGTCAGGCTCGCGAAATACATCCATTGTCGCTGCTTCAGTGATATGTCCGGGGTGGTTTTTTTTTCAGCCCGGACATGTAATACCTTCTTTGTTCACCAATCTTTAAAACGCGCCATTAACCTAGGTGAATCCCCCGATGAAATGTCAGTGGATGAATTTATTGATCATTTCCACGATGGGCAGCTAGCCACAGTTAATGAGCTCGAAGCACGGGGTTTATTGGTACGCGTGTGAAGCCATTTTTTATTAATATGGGCCTGTTCCAGGCGAAATTAAACGACTACCCATCTTCAATAAGCCCTGCTCTCAATCAAATTTACGGTGATTGTCAGTCTAAAGAAATGTCTGATTTCACAGTACGCCTGGCGCCGGGGAGTATTGTCCGTAAATATCTCCGCCCGCAAATAGTATTCGAGAGTAATACCCAAATTCCATTTAAACCCTTACCCTTTTCCCAGGCGTATGCACTGCTGGAGTGGGGGCTAAACTGGTGTCTGGCCACACATGATTTCAACCATCTGCTACTGCATTCAGCGGTACTGGTAAAAAACAATAAAGCAGTGTTATTTCCTGCACTTCCTGGTTCGGGAAAAAGTACCTTATCCTGCTGGTTAGCTATTAACGGCTGGAAACTCTACTCTGATGAAATGGCAGTCATCAATACCGATTCACTTACCGCAGAGCCACTTTACCGGCCGGCCTGTATTAAAAATCGTTCTATTGAACTGGTAAGAGCCTGGCAGCCTGAAGCAACGATTACAAGGGTTTGTAGTGATACAGCAAAAGGTGATGTAGCTCATGCTAAGTTCCAGACCTGGGCGGACTATTCCCGCTTACAGCCTGTCGAAATAGCCGGGATAGTATTTCCCAAGTACGACGGCAGCTTGTCAGAAGAGCAGTTCTACACCATCGCCAAATCGCAGGTGTTTGAAGAGTTATGCCAGCATGCCTTTAATTATCATGTGTTAGGGTATCAGGCCTTCGACACGGTTTGGCGCTTGATTGATAAAGTTAAGGTGTTTGAAGTGCACTATAGTAATCTCGACTTTATGGATGAGTTCTTATTGGATGAGGTCGTAGGGCATGGCGAATAAGTTCAGCTTTGAAAACCTTGTTAAAGCGATTAATTCGCCTGAGCGGCTAACCCGTCTCTCATTACAAGAATGGGAACCCTTGTTGTTTGTGCTGAAAACTTCACGTCTTGAGGCTTATTTAGCCTTTGTTTTACGTGACTCAGAGGTGTGGGACAGTATTCCAGAACAGGTCCGGGCTCATCTGAGCGCCGCCATGGTTTATGCCCAGCGACAAAATGACCAGGTGTTCCATGAAGGACAGGAAATTCATGATTTGTTAATAGCTCAGGGTGTGACACCGGTTTTCCTGAAAGGGGCGGCATATATTGTTGCCGCAACAAACAATGCTCAGGGCCGGTTATGTTCGGATATCGACTTATTGGTTAAAGAGGGGGATTTAGCTACCAGTGAGACTACACTGCTGAATAACTTCTGGTATCACAAAACCATCACGGATTACGACGATAAATATTATCGTGAATATGCTCACGAAATTCCGCCTCTTTACCATCTCACCCGAGGAACGGTGCTCGATCTGCACCACAATCTGTTCTTGCCTGTTAGTGGCAAGGCTCCGCCTCTGGAGCAGTTCTGGCAGGGAGTGCAGCTTCAGGAGTGCGGGCTGTATACACTGGAACCTGCTGCAATGTTTATGCATAGCATTATTCACCTTATGCTTAATGAAGAAGTCGTTTATGGTTTCCGCGACATGGTGGATTTAAAGTGCCTGGCTCAACAGTATGATAGCGACGCGTTCTGGCAGCGGGTTGAGCAGTTGGCCGCTAAAAGTCATTTCGAGACAGAGGTAAAAGTAGTGATGACGCTGCTAAATACCTGGTTTGACACTGCTTATCCGGTTAAGCCTCCTCAGGGAAGGTTAAAGCGCAGTGGGCTGCGTCTGTTGGTACGAATTTATAAATACGCTTTGATACCGGAACATCCTGCATTACACTCTGTACGCTCGGGTCTTGCCAGGTTTGTTGTTTTTGTGCGTGGTCATAGTATGAAAATGCCACCCAAAGTACTGCTTAAGCATTTGTCCATTAAACTATGGCTGGGCGTATATAACTGGCTTCGGGGTGACTCCACGGCAGATGCAAAGCCGGTCGATTTAGGCGCCGCCTTCAAGCGGTAAGTCGAAACTTACTATCAAGCGGAGAATTAAATGAAAGTTTTAGTCACCGGCGCCGCCGGGTTTATTGGTTCAGCGGTAAGCCGATACCTGGCAGAACGTGGCGACGATGTTGTTGGAATCGACAATATCAATGACTATTACGACGTTAATCTGAAGTATGGCCGCCTGAGTCAGCTTGAGTCTGCCGAATTTACCGGTAGTTTTCGCTTTCAGAAAATGGGTGTCGAAGAACGCGATGTGTGTGCGGAACTGTTTGCCAGTGAGAAGTTTGACCGCGTAGTGCATCTTGCCGCCCAGGCTGGTGTGCGTTATTCCATCGAAAATCCTCATGCTTATGTTGATGCCAACCTGGTTGGCTTTATGAATATACTCGAGGGTTGCCGGCATAATGAGGTGGAGCACTTGGTTTATGCATCTTCCAGTTCTGTATATGGCGCTAATGAAACCATGCCATTTTCAGAACAGCATAATGTTGATCACCCGGTAAGTCTTTACGCCGCCAGCAAAAAAGCCAATGAATTGATGGCTCACACCTATAGCCACCTGTATGGACTGCCTACCACTGGTCTGCGCTTCTTTACCGTTTATGGACCCTGGGGCAGACCGGATATGGCTCTGTTTAAATTTACCAAAGCCATACTGGCCGGCGAAACCATTCAGGTATACAACTACGGTAACCATCACCGCGACTTCACTTACATCGATGACATTGTGGAAGGCATTATCCGCACGCTGGACCGTCCCGCTCAGGCCGATGAAAGCTGGCAGGGTACTACACCTAACCCGGCTACCAGTAAGGCGCCATGGAGGGTATATAACATCGGTGCACAAAATCCGGTGAACCTGCTTAACTTCATTGAAACGCTGGAAAAGGCGCTGGGCATGACTGCCAATAAAGAGTTATTGCCCATGCAACCGGGTGATGTTCCCGACACTTATGCCGATGTGGAAAGCCTGGTGAAAGATACCGGATACCGTCCATCGATTGGCATTGAACATGGGATCGGTGAATTCGTTAAATGGTATCGTGAATATTATCAGGTCTGAGGCAGGCCAAAGGTATTAGCTGGTGCCCGGCTGAGACGTATTGAGCTTGCTGAGTTTGACCGGTAAGAAGTTCATCGCCGTTTCGTAGCCTTGCTTATACAAAGATAATTTGTCTTCACAAGACATATCAAAATCTACCGATGAAGCGGCACCGGTATTAATCACCAAAGTATTGTGCCAGTGTTCTGCGTGAACGTACTCACGCGACAGCGCGGTCATAAAGGTGCGAATAAGCATGCCTATGTACTGCGGTAACATAAACCGGCGTTTAGGATTAAACGGCTGCTCACGGGCTTCGCTACGAAGCCGGAAGCAAATGTTAGGAGTGCCATCCTGCTGCCAGTCCCTGAATAGCGCATCCTCAGATAAAATTGCACCATCCACCAGTAAGTGTTGCTCATACACCGTGTAACTGAACAAAAGCGGAATAGACATTGAGCAGCGCACGGCATGCGAAACCTTCATATTGGGGCTGGTGTCCTTGCTGAATATCACGGGCCCGCCACCATTAACGTCGGTGGCCAGAATATGCAGCGGAATAGGTGCTTCAGAAAACGTCATGCCATCGAGCTGCTTATCCATCCATTGCTCAAATTTAATCCCGGATGACAGGCCGCCATGGCGAAGTAATCTAAGTATTGAAAAGTCGCGGAATTGTCTGAAGTCGGTATTTACAGCCAGATCGTACAACGCTTTATTCGACATACCGTAGCTATGCAGTGACGCCACTATCGAGCCTCCGGAAATCCCGACCAATGAATTAAAATTGACTTCTAATTCCTGCAATGCTTTGAGGATACCGATGTGGGCAAGTAGTCGGGTACCACCACCAGAAAAAATGGGCACGATTTGTTGTGTTGCCATAGCGTCTTAAAAAAATTTCCGATGTTATTAGCATATACCAATTTACTAATAACGCTGGATTTTTAATCTTTTTTCAGGAATGACATAAACCAGTTCAGTGCTATTCGCTGGCTTTAAATAAAAAAGCAGGCCTCGGCCTGCTTTACTCATAGGAAGGTAGGTAATACTTAACGGTTTCGCAGTGCCGCTTTCATTTCCTTGCGCTTTTGATGCAATAACGGCTCGGTATAACCACTTGGCTGTTCCTTACCCTTAAAGATAAGTTCGCTGGCCGCCTGGAAGCCGATTGAGTTAGCGGTATCCGGGGTCATTGCAATGTATTCCGGATCGTTAGCATTCTGTTCATCAACCAATTTAGCCATGCGTTCCAGAGAGGCTTTTACCATCTCCTCAGAGATAATGCCATGAGCCAGCCAGTTAGCCAGATGCTGACTGGAAATACGTAATGTCGCGCGATCTTCCATTAAGCCCACATCATTGATATCAGGCACTTTGGAGCAACCAACCCCCTGGTGAACCCAGCGTACAACATAGCCCAGAATACCCTGAACGTTATTGTCTACTTCGCGCTGGATTTGTTGCTCTGTCAGTGCCGACGGATCTTCCAGTAAGGGCAGGGTGATGATGTCATCAATCCCGTCAAAGCGCTCACTTGCCAGTTCTTTTTGCAGGCCAAATACATCAACCTGATGGTAGTGTAGCGCATGCAGCGTTGCGGCAGTCGGCGAGGGCACCCAGGCCGTATTCGCACCTGACTTCGGATGGCCAATCTTCGCTTCCATCATCTGCGCCATTTGATCCGGAATCGGCCACATGCCCTTACCAATCTGAGCTTTGCCTGATAAGCCGCAGGCCAGGCCGGTGCTTACGTTAGCTTTCTCGTAGGCCTGGATCCATTTCATGGTTTTCAGACTGGCTTTATCTGCAAAGGGGCCTGCCAGCATTGAGGTGTGAATTTCGTCGCCAGTACGGTCTAAAAAGCCGGTATTAATAAACACGGTGCGCTGTTTAGCCGCCGCAATACAGGCTTTCAGGTTTACGCTGGTGCGGCGCTCTTCGTCCATAATACCCATTTTAAGGGTGAAGGGCTCAAGACCAATCACTTCCTCAATGCGGCCAAACAACGCGTTGCTAAAGGCGACCTCGTCAGGACCATGCATTTTAGGTTTAACAATATAAATACTGCCGGTACGGGTATTTTTAAAAGTGCTGTTTCCTAACAGGTCATGCTTGGCAATCAGTGAGGTGATTACCCCGTCCATAATGCCTTCAGGTACTTCCTCACCGTCGAATAAAATGGCGTCGTTGGTCATCAGATGCCCCACATTACGCACAAACATCAGACTACGGCCCGACAACGTTAAACTAGCGCCGGTTGGGGAGGTGTATTCCCGGTCCGGGTTCATTTTACGCTCAAAGGTTTTATCGCCTTTTTGCATCTCGATGCTCAGCGTGCCTTTCATCAGCCCCAGCCAGTTTGAATAGACCAGGGTTTTATCTTCAGCATCTACCGCAGCAACAGAGTCTTCACAGTCCATTATGGTGGTTAGGGCTGCTTCAACCAGAATATCCTTAACCCCCGCCGGATCTGTCTTTCCAATCGGGTGAGAGTTATCTATCTGGATTTCAAAATGTAAGCCATTGTGCACAAATAACAGTGCTGTAGGTGCATCAGCTGAACCCTGATAGCCTTGCCATTGCGCGCTGTCAGCCAGGGTGGCGACATCACCGTCAGCTAATTTTACAGCTATGTTATTGCCATCTATGGCGTAGCCAACGGCCTGTTGATGACTGCCAGTAGATAATGGCAGCATGGTGTTGAGCCATTCCCGGGCAGTCTGAATGACTTTCTCACCACGTACCGGATTAAACGTTTTGCTGATTTCAGCTCCGCCGTCGGTGCTGATCACATCAGTACCATACAGGGCATCATACAAGCTGCCCCAGCGGGCGTTTGCCGCATTAAGTGCATAGCGGGCATTGTTAATGGGAACCACTAACTGCGGACCAGCCATGGTAGCCATTTCGGCGTCCACGTTATCGGTTTCAATGGAGAAGTCTTCAGGCTCAGGCTGTAAATAGCCAATTTCCTGTAAAAACATTTTGTACTGCGCGCCGGTAGGTGAATTGCCCGCTTTATGATAATCATCAATTTTGGCTTGCAGCTCGTCTCGTGTGTTCAGCAGAGCTTTGTTCTGCCCGACAAATTCATCCAGAATGGCCTCGAAGCCCTGCCAGAAGCCAGTTTCCTCAACGCCGGAGCCAGGTAATGCTTGCTCATTGATAAACTTGTCTAAAATCGTCGCAACCTGCATTCGGCCGCGCTGAATATAATCCTGCATAGAAGTCCCCTGTCTACGGTTAGTAGCCCCCAGTCTAGAGGGATGCGAGGTAAATTTTTAGTTTATGGTTTTTATTGCTGTCATAATTGGTGTGAATAACTGTCAGGCTGACTGAGCAGGGTTTACCGGCATTGCGCCGGCAAACCGCTTAAATAGGGTATCAGGTGAGCTATTGCATTTCGGCCGCCACATCACCAATCAGGCGACGCAGCCAGATATGCCCGGCATCATGATGGAGTAGGGCACTCCAGGCCATTTTGAGTGCAATGGGCGGAATATCAAACGGTGGCTCGCGCAATACGATATCCGGATCATCGGTAAATATCTTGGCGGCTTTGCTGGGCAATGTCGCAATCAGGCTCTGGCGTTTGGCTATTTGCAGGGCGGCATGATAGTGACGGGTGAATACCCGGATATCACGTTGTTTGCCCAGTTTGGTGAGCTCTGCGTCAACCCAGCCAAGTTTTTGCACTTCGTTTGGGTCGATACCTACCCCTACACCAAAGCCGGTTTTGCTGACCCAGATATGCTGCGCTTTCAGATAGGTTTCTAAATCATAATGACTGGCGAGCGGGTGTTTTTTATTCATTACACAGGCGAAGTTATCGTACCAAATCACTTTCTGGTGGAATGACAGCGGCAATTCGTCAAAGCGGTTTATGGCCATATCCACTTTGCCCTGTTCCACATCGTGGAAGGTCACGTCGCTGGGGGTAATTAAATCCAACGTAATATTGGGTGCACAGTCGGCTAATCTGCCAAGGAGTTCCAGTAGCAGCGTAGATTCGGCGTAATCACTGGTCATGATGCGGAAGGTCCGGCTGCTGGTGGCAGGGTTAAAATCGGTTTCCGGCTGGATAGAGCTTTCCAGTTTGCTCAGCACATCGCGGATCACAGGTTGCAGTTCTAGCGCTCGTTTTGTGGGCGTCATGCCGTCACTGGTGCGAACCAACAGCGGATCCTTAAATAAATCTCGCAGGCGTTTCAGACCATTACTCATTGCCGGCTGGGTAATGCTAAGCTGATTTGCGGCGCGGGTAACACTGCCTTCTCGCAAAAGGACATCCAGATACACCAATAAATTCAAATCAACTTTTGCAATATTCATAACTGTAATAGCCTGTATTAGTTTTATTAAACGCCGCTATTATACTCATAGTCTGAGTGCTTGTCAGATAGGCCTTTGGTCGTAGTGCTTTCTTAGTGTTTTTAGTTTAACTGCTTGAAATTAAGGCTAAATGTGCTTTTTGGGGCGGGCGAATGTGTTTTGTGAATGGTTGAAAATAAATAATTATGGTGAATAAAACCGATAGAACCACCAATATTTCAGGTCACACGGTAATAAAAAAAGCCTCCCGAAGGAGGCTTAACACGAATCGACTTGTTTCAGTTGGGAATGAGTCGAATTAGTCGAACTGGTTCATAGTGTTGTCTTTACCACTGGCTTTCAGTGCCTGCTCACCAGAGAAGTATTCTTTGTGAGTATCACCTAAGTCAGAGCCAGCCATTGCCTGGTGCTTAACGCACGCCAGACCCTGACGGATTTCCTGACGCTGTACGCCTTTAACGTAAGCCAGCATACCTTCTTCACCGAAGTAACCTTTCGCCAGGTTGTCAGTAGACAGCGCTGCAGTGTGGTAAGTCGGCAGTGTGATAAGGTGGTGGAAGATACCTGCTTCACGAGCACCGTCAGCCTGGAAGCTCTGGATTTTCGCATCTGCTTCGGCGGCCAGTTCACTTTCATCATACTCAACAGACATCAGGTTAGCGCGGTCGTAAGCAGATACGTCTTTACCGGCTTCACTCCATGCATCGAATACCTGTTGACGGAAGCTCAGTGTCCAGTTGAATGAAGGTGAGTTGTTATAAACCAGCTTCGCATTCGGGATAACTTCACGGATTTGGTTAACCATATTACCGATTTGACCAACGTGTGGTTTTTCAGTTTCAATCCACAGCAGGTCTGCACCGTTTTGCAGGCTGGTGATACAATCCAGTACACAACGCGCTACGCCGGTGTCAGGTTTAAAGCGGAACAGACCGTTAGGCAGACGCTCAGGCTTAACCAGTTCGCCGTTTTGCTTCAGTACCAGGTCACCTTCGTTAAGGTCTGCTACTGAGTTAACCGGTGTAGTTTGCAGGAAAGCGTTGTACTGAGAAGCCAGGTCACCTTCGCTGGTAGATACCGGGATCTTCTGCGTCAGGCCGGCACCTAAAGAGTCGGTACGAGCAACGATAACACCATCGTCTACACCCAGCTCTAAGAAGGCATAACGAACCGCGTTGATTTTCGCCAGGAAGTCTTCATGAGGAACAGTTACCTTACCGTCCTGGTGACCACACTGCTTGGCATCAGATACCTGGTTTTCGATTTGGATACAGCACGCGCCCGCTTCAATCATCTTTTTCGCCAGCAGGTAAGTGGCTTCTTCGTTACCGAAACCGGCATCGATATCGGCAATGATTGGTACAACGTGTGTTTCGTAGTTGTCGATTTGCGCCTGGATAGCAGCTACATCGCCACCGTTTGCTTTAGCAGCATCTAACTGCTTGAACAGGTCACCCAGTTCACGTGCGTCAGCCTGACGCAGGAAGGTGTAAAGTTCTTCGATTAATGATGCAACTGAGGTTTTCTCGTGCATTGACTGATCCGGCAGAGGACCGAATTCAGAACGCAGTGCGGCAACCATCCAGCCAGACAGATACAGATAGCTCTTACTGGTAGTGCCCTGATGTTTCTTCACGGACAGCATTTTTTGCTGACCAACAAACCCGTGCCAGCAACCCAAAGATTGCGTATATTGAGTACAGTCTGCATCGTACTCGGCCATGTCCTGACGCATAATTTTTGCCGTATACTTAGCAACGTCTAAACCGGTTTTGAAGCGGTTCTGAACAACCATACGTGCAGCAAAATCTGGACTGATGGCATCCCAAGTACCGTTATATTGACTCTTAAGCGTGGCAACCTGATCGATTGCATTTTGGTATTCTGACATGACTGTCTCTCCTTCCCGAAAATAGAATGAATCTTTTGCTGATAACACCCTTGGGTTGTCATCGACTTCCATTTCATCCTAGAGCGGTGAGCTCAATAACAGAAATATATAATCCTCATTATCGTAATAATTCTTGTGAATGTTTGCTGTGTAAATTCTGAACAGTGTGATTCCTAAGGATTTTCCGCGCAAAGTAATTAAAAAAAATCTATTATTAAGAAAGGATATTCGTCAGGCCATTTATCATGAGTGAAATACTTTCGTCAGTTGATCAGCGAACAAAGCTGGTAGGTGAAAACCGCCTGGAGTTATTGTTGTTCAGGTTAGGCACCCGTCATACCTACGCTATCAACGTGTTTAAGGTTAAGGAAGTCATCACCGTTCCGAAGATGAATATGATGCCCGGAACCCATGGTAATCTGCGAGGTGTGACTATTTATCGCGGGCTGACGATCCCTGTGATTGACTTACGGCAGGCCATAAAAATGCGACCGGTAAGCTCAGAGAAAGGTAATACGGATCGCAATGTTATTATCACCGAATACAACCGTTCCGTGCAGGGGTTTATGATTGGTGATGTAGTCAGTATTGTTAATACCTCCTGGGAAGATATCCAGCCACCGCCCAAATCCATCGGTAAGACAAACTTTCTTACCGCCATCACTCAGATTGATATTCAGGGTAAACGAGAGTTAGTCGAGATTATTGATGTGGAAAAAGTGCTGGCTGAAATCATTGAATATGATGTGTCAATCTCCGAAGAAGTCCTTGATCATGAGGTTGTTGATCACCTTAAAGGGCGCAAAGTGCTAATCGTGGATGACTCATCAACGGCCCGCAAGCAAATTCGTGACACCCTTGAGCAACTCGGTTTGCATATTTTAGAGTGTCATAATGGTGCTGAAGCGCTGGGCTTGCTGAAGGAATGGGCAGACCTGGGCAAAACGGTCACCGATGAAATTCTGATGATGTTTACCGATGCCGAGATGCCGGAAATGGATGGTTATCGCTTGACGGCTGAAGTCCGCGCCGATCCGCGCATGGCAGACTTGTTTATTGCGCTGAACACGTCGCTCAGCGGTAGCTTTAATCAGGCCATGGTTGAAAAAGTGGGTTGTAACCGCTTTATCTCTAAATTCCAGCCAGACATGCTGGTGGACGTGGTTCAGCAACGCATGCGGGAGTTACTATAAACGCTAAACCGATGAATGGGCATCCGGTACGGATATCGGTATACTCTGCGTTAGATTTAATTAACCTGTTGTTTTAACATCTTATCGGTTTTTCATGCGGATGTAAGATAGCAGCGATACACTGCGATATATTAAGATTTCAATAAGGAAACTATCGTGCGACAGAAATTGCTTGCGGCGGTGGCCGCAACGTTTGCGTTGTCGGCTTGCGTGAATACTGCCGATACCACGTCTACTCAGAGACAAATCCCCTCAACGCCGAGAAATATCATTATGGTCGTTTCAGACGGCATGGGGCCAGCCTATACCACTGCTTATCGTAATTTTCGTGACAACCCCGCCACGCCAGAGGTGGAAAGTGTTGTGCTGGATGATATTTTTGTGGGTAATGCCAGTACCTATCCTGATCAGGTTTCTGGCTTTGTAACCGACTCGGCCGCCTCTGCAACAGCGCTGGCCTCTGGAGTGAAAAGCTATAACGGTGCCATTGGCGTTGATAAAAACAAAAAGCCGGTGACGTCTATTCTGCAACGGGCAAAACAATTAGGGATGCGCACCGGCGTAGCCGTAACATCGCAAATTGTTCACGCCACGCCAGCCGCTTATGTAGCGCATAATGAAAGCCGTCAGAATTATAATGAACTGGCTGACAGCTTCTTCGATGATCGAATCAATGGTCAGTTTGTTGCTGATGTGATGCTGGGGGGCGGCACCCGCTATTTTGAACGCGAAGACCGCAATGTTACCGCCGAATTCATCGACGCTGGCTATGCCTATGTGGATACTTACAACAAACTGGCCACGCTGCCTGCCGGTGAGAATGTGCTTGGACTGTTTGCCGAAGTAGGCCTGCCCTGGGCTCTTGACGATCTACGCAAAAATCGTTTGGCTTATCTTACTGAGCATGCGATCAAGCATTTAGAAAACGATAAGGGCTTCTTTCTGCTGGTAGAAGCCAGTCAGGTAGACTGGGCTGGTCATTCCAATGATATTGCCGCTGCAATGGCTGAAATGCACGACCTGAATCTCGCTCTGGAGTACCTGGTTAGCTATGTGGAAGAGCACCCGGATACGCTGGTGGTTCTCACTGCAGATCACAGTACAGGTGGATTAACTATTGGTGCGCGTGGTGAATATCGCTGGGCTCCTGAGTGGTTGCAAAACCTTAAACAGTCGCCGGCAACCATCGCCCGGAATATTACCGAAGTGGACTCACCAATTGCCTACGTTAGTGACGCACTGGGCTTTGAGCTAAACGAAAAAGAATCACAGCAGGTAGTAGAGCTGGCAAAACAGGACGACCTTAAAGCGCGATTCGCTGGTATTAAGGCCCTACTTGATATCCGCTCAAATACGGGCTGGACCACCTCCGGTCATACTGGGGTAGATGTGGAAGTATTTGCATTCGGGGCCGGTAGCAATCAGTTTTACGGACAGTACGACAATACCGATATCGCCAAAAAGTTGTTCGGTTTGTTACCTAAGAGCGCTCCAGTGGTGAAAACAGAAACCACATCGTCTCCTAAAGAAGAAAAAAGCCAGTGTGATTTTGAAACCGACTGGCGCTGTGAGTAATCCATAGCCACTTCAGAGGCGAATCTTTGAGCCTTTATAAAATGACGAACAGGTTCCTGTTCGTCATTTTTCTTTATCAGCACGCTCCGTGCGACATTTTATCGTGTTTCTTAGTCGTATTTGCTAATGCAAACCAGGCGCCCAGTAAGCATAGGGGGACAGGTGCGAGCAGTTTGGCAGTTTGTTGAATGATGTGGTGCTCGGGATGCAGGAAAATGCCCAGGATGCCATATAGAATTAGCACTCCGGCAAAATACATAGCATGTTTATAGCCGTCGGTGCCAGTGCGTCGGGTAATAAAATAGGCACACAATACCGCTATCGAGCTGCCAATAATCATTGAGCCGACCGTTAACAGATTTGACTGTGCAGCCATGTCGATTAATTGTTGCTGCGAGTAGTCTGATTTATCAATACCGGATTGCCAGAATACCGACAGCGCCACGGCCAGAATGACAGTAGCAACTACATACATCAAAAAAGTAATGACTAACGATTTTACGCTGAGTGGTTGAGTGTTCATCTTTCTTCCTTCTACGGCAAAACGCGCAGTAATACTGCACTCTGCCTGTTAATGGTGGTGTTTAAAGTAAAGATGAGCCAAACCCGTATTTTTTCTTCAGGCGGGCATGCTTAAAGAAATAAACAACAGCGGAAATGACCAGCGCAATGGATACCGTATTTTTCAGTAGCTGAAATGTGGATTCGTCTATGCGTTGTTCGCCAAAGGCGCTAAAAATACCGTAAAAACCAAACAGGTGACTGGCGAGTACAATCCAAAATGCGATATGTAACTTCCTGATTTCCAGCTTGCCTTGTTCAGTTTGCAGGGCTTTATTGTGGTCATTTTCAATCGACGAGGGAGCAGAGAGTGCTTCCTTGTCGGGTTGCGAAGAGTCAGGTGCAGGATTGTCAGTTAACGCATCGTCAGCAAACAGATCGGAAATTGCGATATCAAATACGGCGCCAAGGCATTTTATACTCTCCTGTGACGCCACCGATTTTGCTTCAATTCTCTGAACGGTTCTTAAACTTAACCCCGACATATCAGCAAGCTGTTGCTGAGACCAGCAGCGGCTTTCTCTGAGCTGTTTAAGTTTATTTGCGTTAATTTTCAATTGCATTGAGGGTCTCCGTTGGCTCGATTTAAAGCTAACAGGAGTTGCCCCCTTTCCTGACGTTATACACCCGTAACGCTTACGTTACCAATACGACACAAGGTGTCAAGTCACTATTTTCGTTGGTTTTTTCGCTTCTTGTGTCGTCTATGAAAATGTCAGGGAAAACGGTTTGTAGTGATATCAATAGCTCAGGTGATGACTATTCAGCCGTGATCATTTCGTGATAATTCCGTGATTTTGGTGTGAAACAAAGTTTTTAGTCTTTTCCTTAGAGGGGGTAGGAGTCGATGCGGTTTCAGGCTCAACCACCTGGTTACTGACATTTACGGAGAAAAAGAAAATGAAAAAAATAGTGTTTTCATTCATGGTACCTGCAGTACTGGCTTTTACCGCACCGGCTATGGCCGCTGCAAAAACCTATGAGGTGACTATTCAGAATGTCACTTCTGGAATTAGTTTTACACCATTCCTGTTGGCCACGCACAACAAGCGGGTGAGCTTATTTGAGTTGGGAGCGCCTGCTTCAGAGGCGCTGGGGCGAGTGGCAGAAGGTGGAGACACTGCCGGGTTGCAGGCTGAGCTGGACGCATCGAATGGGGTTTTTCAAACGGTTAGCTCAGATGGTTTGCTAGGCCCTGGCGAGTCTGTGACAGTCTCTATTGACGCCCGTGGAGGCAAAAATAAACTCAGCCTGGTATCCATGTTATTACCCACCAACGATAATATCGTTGCAGCTCAGGCTATTGATCTTCCTTCAGGCATGCGGGCTCAAACATCCTATCTGGCCATGGCGTATGACGCCGGTACCGAAACTAACTCGGAAGAATGTGCATTTATTCCGGGGCCGACCTGCGCCGGTGAAGCCTTCTCCGATACGGACTTGGGCGAAGGCTATACTTTCCCGTCTGCCGGGATCCATGGTGAGGCCGATTTGAGTCAGGCGATCTATGACTGGCAGGGGCCTGTCGCCATAGTAACAATAAAGCGGGTTTATTAACCGATGTTGAAGAAAGCTATCAAGCAGTAATTCAGCGGGGACGAAGGTGTGACCGTTTGCCCTTATCAGGTAATGAGTTGCACCTTTATCCTTTCACTACTGATTAATAAAGCTCTCGATATCCTCACCGGTAATTTTGCCAATCTGGCTGAACAAATACCACAATGCAGCAATCAGCAACACCATAGAGGGGATAACAATGACCGGGTAGCTCAATGCAGTCATCCGCCCTAACTCCTCTGTATAGGCCGTAGTACCCGGTTCACTCACCAGAATGACCTTGGCAAGAATATAGTTAAGCGTAGAGGATAAGAAAAACGAACCGGCAACGATGTAAGAGCAGTGCCTGATTTTTTCCTTAAACAGCGGTTGTTTATTCTGCTGATCGAGCACTTCGTTCAATTTGGGCCAGTTAATGATCTGATCGTTAAGAATAAGCATCTTTACCAGCGGTTTTTCCGTTGCCTGGGTTACCAGCACGGCGATGCCTATGAGAGCCGGTATAGCGGCTTCTTTTATAGCAATATATTCCGCCGGTAACTTTAACAAACTGATCCCGCCGGTTAGTAGCACACTGACAATGCCGAGCACAGAAAAGCCGTTAACCTTGCCGCTTTGCTTTAAATCCCATAAGCCATAGCCCAGCGGAAAGCTCAGTGCCGCCACAATACTCCAGGCCGGACCTAAGTACTCTTCGGAGCTGGCATAGCTCATTAGTACCACCGGGATAACGATGTTAAATGCCAGATTAGGCAGAAACCCCTGATTCTGAGGTTTAGCGGTTGACTGAGTGCTGTCTGACATAAGGTAACTTCTTTACTTACAATAGCAGGCTAAAAGCCATGATATTAAGAGGATTTCGCCCACAGGTGGGCACTTAGTAAGCCCATAATGAAACCAAACAGGTGGTATTCAAAAGAAACAAATCGCTGTAAGGGCAGTACGCCGAATATCATACCGCCATATAGCACGGCTATCACTACTGAAATAATCAATAAATGTAATTTTTTACTGTAAAAGCCGCCGAGGATGAGAAAGCCAAGGTAACCATAAACAATGCCGCTGGCACCAATGTGCATAGCATTACGGCCAAATAACCACACCAGCAGGCCGGCGCCCAGCCAAATTAGCAGTGTGGATTTCAGAAAAGTCAGTTTGCCCCATTGCATACTCAGCCACATAAACAGTAATAATGGCAAAAAGTTACTGGCAAAGTGTGTGAGGTTGGCGTGTAGCCAGGGGGCCAGAAAAATTCCCGGCAGATTGCCCGGATCGCGCGGACGGATCCCGAATTGATTTAACCAGTTAGACAGTAATAAATTAATAAACTCGGTACCGAGTAAGACGAGGGCCAAGACGCCTAAGATTCTGAGTTGCTGGGATAAGGTAAACTGTTTCATAAAATAATGTGCGGCAAATAGCGCGATAAGTCCTGGGTAATCAGTGAACGGTCTTCCCGAATGGAGATGCCAGCCGGCAAATCGTCTACCAGCCAACTGCCAATCAATACGTATTGATCGCCGTAGCGGGGCAGCGGATGGTACTGTTGCAGAATAAACCCTTCTTCACCGTAAGGCCCATCTGATAGGGTGGTTGGTGAATCATCGTCGTTAAGCAGCGATATATTGGCACCTTCACGGGAAAATAACGGCTTTTTAATCCACTTGCCGCCGGTTGCCCGATGTTTATCCTGCTCAAAAAAAGCCGGTAACAGGTTGGGATGATTGGGAAACTCCTGCCACAACAGCGGCAGTAGCGCCTTATTGGATAACACCGACTTCCATGGCGGTTCAAGCCAGCCTACATCAGCCGGTTCCAGGGCATCGCCAAACTCTTCGCGGAGCATAAACTCCCACGGGTATAGTTTGAAACAATGGGTAATGGCATTGTCGTCCAAGTCGGTGAAATAGCCCGTGTCGCTGAGGCCTATGTCTTCAACAAACAAAAACGGTGCGTCTATGCCTGCTGCACTGGCACAATCCTGCAGATATTGCACGGTGCCGCGATCCTCTACCGAATCTTCACAGCAACTAAAGTGGATGCGCTGGTAATTGTACTGCTGCCTTAATTGCTCAAACCGGTATACGAGCTTTTCCTGCAAGGAATTAAACTGGTCGGCGTGGCGGGCAATCTTGCCGGCATCCACCAGGTTCTCCAGCCATAGCCATTGCCAGAAGCCGGTTTCGTAAAGGGAAGTTGGGGTATCGGCATTGTTTTCTAACAGCTTGGCGGGCGATTTCCCGTCGTAAACCAGATCCAATCGAGAATAAAGAGAAGGTTGCTTTTCGCGCCAGCTAGAAACGATAAAATCCCAGTGTGGCTGGGGTATCTTGCACTGGGTAAGCAATGCCTCAGAATTAACCACTTTATCCACCACGTGCAAACACATCTGGTGTAATTCGGCACTGGGATCTTCAATGTCCTGCTCGATTTGACGCAAGGTAAACTGATAGTAAGCACTTTCATCCCAGTAGGGTTCGCCGTACATGGTATGAAAATGAAAACCATATTCAGCCGCTAACTGTTGCCAGTTGTGGCGCGGCTGACTGGCTATTCTGAACATGCTAGCCGCCCCAGCCCTTGGACTTACTTCCCGAGCTGCCCCAGCTCGATTTCGCCCGCACGCTGCTACCAAACCCACCGCGCTTTATGGTGCGGTTTACGGTTGGCTTTTTCTCAAATACCGAAGACGGGGCATTATAAGAACGTTTTCTGATATCGCCATCAAACACATAGCCGTTTGAAGTAACCCAGCGGGAACGGAACGGCGAGTAAGGCGAGAACGAGGTATACAAGGGTTGCGAATAGTAGGGCCGTGGCTGTAGCAACTGACTTACCATATAACCGGCCATAAAGGGCATAAAAAAGCTGCCTGATGACGTTTGTACATACTGACAGCGATCATTACCAAATTCGTATTCACAATCATTTTGCGTATCGAATTTAGGCGCAGTGCGATTATGCTCCTCAAGCGCAGACTCGTATGCCGCCAGGCACTGACCGGTTGCCTCCGGGTTGTCCTGTTGGCAATCTTCCGGCGATACATAAATGTTTGACTGTTCGCGGTTGCCGCCACAGGCGGTCAGCATGATTCCGGCTACACCCACAGCCAGCGGTTTCAATGCAAAAGCTTTGCGTAACTGATGCAGATGAATACTTTTAGAACGTTTTTGTGAATGGCTCATCGCAAAACTCCTAATAAGTCATGCAAGCGGCATTCAGAATACCCACGGCAATCGACATGGCAGCAAGCATAACTCCGGCAGAAACTTCATTGTTATTAATGCGCTCGGCAATTTTCGGCATAAAACTAAACCGCAACAAGGCAAAAGCCAGGCTCTGCGCAATCACAGCAACAATACCCCACAGGGTAAAATCAATCAGCCCCAGAGAGTTTGACGCGGCGCTTGCCAAAGCCAGACTGAAGCCAACCATGGCGCCACCAAAACCAATTGCTGCGGCCACGTTCTTTTCCTGTTTCACCAGTTTCCATTCATCGTGCGGCGTAACCATGGCGTATACCACTTTAAAAATGAAAAGGTAAATAATAGAGATCGCAAAATACAGGGCGAAGTTTAAAAGTCCGGCCATCGACTGAGTGATAATTTCCATGCGTTTTCCTTATTGTTAGCCGTTAATGCGAATATCTGAGGGTTGAATATCAAAGCCGGTACTTATCACCAGGCAGCGATCGGCATTGGCACCGACGATTTTCTCTTCGCCGGCAACCAGCAAAGACTCGGTTCGGTCGTTATCAATTTCGCGCTCGTAAAGCATCATAAACTGGTCGGTTTCACTCACATCGCCGTCTTCTTCCCAGGTTTTTTCGGTAACAGCAACCGGTGGAGATTCTTCACCCACTGCATCCCAAACCCGTGAAAAATTGTGCCCTTCCAGCTCATAGGCAGGGCGGGAAATCTCTTTATCAAGACATTGTTGCCATTGCGCCTGGTTGCCGACAGTAGTGGTGGAGTAGAAATACCATAGCTTTACATCGGTAATGTGGTTTTCGCTCATACCACCGTCAAGCACCACCTGCAGGAAGGCATCGTCGTCGGTATAAAAGCGTAACAGGGTGCCGCCGCTGTCCAGTTCTGCCTGGCCTACTGCCTGAATAAGATGCTTGCTGGCCGCGCCTTCAATACACAATTGTGGCGTGAGTAATTTGAGCTTAAGCGCATCCAGTTCAAAGGAGCCGCCTAAGTACAGACCCATCACCTCCGGTGCGGCAGGCTTTTTGGGCGCATCTGATTTAAACCATTTTTTAAACATATCACTGCTCCGTGAGCGCATTCCAGTTTATATCGGTAATGCGGGCTTTGGCGATATAATAAAGTTTATCCTGCGGTGAAATAACCGTATTAAGTGCGGGGTTGAGCGTAATGGATTGGCCACGCTCTGCGCCGGCACAACCTATTAAGGTGGCATCATACTGACGTTTAAACGCCATAAATAAGGTTTGGTAGCTCACCGGCTCAACCGAGTGGGGAATAGTCAGAGAAAATTGCGCCTGACCATCGTCATCTACGCTCAACAAATCGTGGTGCAGAGTACTGGAGCCAGGGTCGAAAGCGGCTTTGGCGAGCATTTCAACGGCAACGCTGGGCGTGCATTCTACTTGCGGGCAGTGCATTTGCAGCAGCCGGACCAGGCTTTCATCATTAAAATAAGCAACCTGATGAGCCGACGGATTCTTTTGTGCACAATAAAGCGCAGTGGTCATGGTTAAATCGTCTTCGGGATTATCGATAAGAATCGTAGAGGCGGCGCTGATACAGGCTTTGTCCATGTCTTCATCTTTATTAAACGATTCAACCCGAACGAATTCTACTTTACCGGGCATGGGATTGGTTATGTCAGCTCTCACGCAAAGCACGATGTCGGGCTTTTCTGCCAGGGACTGACGCTCCTGCAGGAGCAGTTTGAGTAGTAATAACGTGCGTTGCTCATTCCAGCCAATGACCAGAATATGGTTGCTTACATCGAGACTGGATAACCCCATAATACCTTTTCTCCATTGATTTCCCACAAATGCGGCAACCCGACCGACAATCATCGCAAAGATACTTAAGCCAAGCGGGATAACATACAAGGCCACAATAAGCTTTCCAGCCGGGGTTTGCGGCGATAAATCACCGTAGCCAACTGTTGATCCGGTAACTGCCAGCCAATAGATGAAATCAACGCTTTCGGTCAGGGCCTGTTCGTCGAATGCATAAAGCAATAACCAGGATGACAATGCATAAAACAGCGTCGCCAGCACGATGGTGTACCACCGTGATTCGGCAAAGTAGTTAAGCATTACGCGTCGGATTTTTATCCACATATTAGCGCCACTGACTATCCCTGTTGTTAAGTTGTCTGTCATCTTCGCAAAAAAATAGCGGTTAGTCCAAGTACCTGCCAGAGAACAAGCCTGAGACTTAACCGCTTGATTTTATTTACTTGCCTAAAATGCGTGCCAGCTCATCGTCGGCCGAACTCTGGCCGCCTTTGATACCTGCCGCGGCCAGACGCTTCTCTAAATCGTCAGACGATTCAGATGAAGCCAGTTCTTCCGCTGCTTCCAGCTCCGCGGTGCGCATTTTTTGCTTTTCCTGAATCCGCGACAGTGACTCAGTCGCTGTCTTCATTTTGCTGTTAGCGCCCATATGACGGGAAGATACCGCAACCTGAGCCTTTTGCACGCTTTCAGTCGCTTTTACCATATCAACCTGTTGTTCCAGGCGACGCAGGTTGGCTTTAGCCTGCTGAATATTTTTAGCTAGCTGCTTCTCTGACGCATTGAACTGGTCGAGGTATTGCTGCTCCTGGTCGCGTTCAGCTTTCAGTTCGCTAACCTTTTGCGCGCAATCAAGCGCCAGTTCACGGTCGGTGTCGATAGCTTTACGGGCATGGGCTTCATACTCGGCAATCGACTGGTTAAATCCATCAACTTTTTGCTGTGACAATTTGCACTTAGCCAGAATCTGGGTGCGGGCATGATCAGATTTGCGCAACTCTTCTTTTGCTTCCCGAATTTCCTGTTCAAGAATTCTGATTGCCTGACTATCTACCACTGACTGGGCCGCTTCGTTGGCTCCACCTTTCACTGCTGTGATCAGTTTTTTCCAAACAGACATAAATTTCTCCTTAAATTACTTCAAATGTGACTCATAAGCGTCAAGGAAAGCTGCCACGTTCTGGAATAACGTAGTCACTTCAATTTGAATACTCTCTGCTTTTGACTGCGCGCTCAGCGCACCAAATGCCGTGTAGTATTCCTCTCCATTAACGTTGGATATGGCCACCGTTGTGAGTGGGAAAAGCATGTGAGTTGACAGAATATCGTGGTCCAGAGCGGCTTTGTCGGCAACCTGCGATGCATTAAACAGTAAACTCTCAACAATGATTTGTTCACCGCTGATTGCCAGCCAGGCATCCAGCCCGTCCTGATTTGCAATCAGTAAACACTCTTTCTCGCGGGTGACGACCAGGTCATCCATGTCTTTAAACAGGGCCTCAAGTTTTTCAAGATCCCATTCCATACTATATCTCCTTACCGAATCAGCTAAATGCCGTTAACTCTAGTCAGATTTACTACACTGTTGCAACGACTTTACGTTAATTAGTGCAACAAAGTGTGACTAAACCGATAGTCTGTGTTGTTCTCATTGCCCGTTCCGACTGAATTTGTTGAGCACATCTGCCGGAACGAGGAAAAGTGTAGACAATTAAGGTAGCAATAGTCAATAATAATTATGTCTATATGTGTAAAAAAGTGTGTCAATGTAAAATATAATTCACAAAAGAGGTTATTTTGAAAGGTCAGAATCAATGGCGGATGGTGGTACAGCGGATTATTCGTTCGGAAATGTCGCTGCGCGGTGTGAAATATCAGGGATTGAGTGACAAACTGGCAGAAATAGGGGTTTCGCAAACGGCCGACAATTTGCGCAATAAGGTGAATAAAGGAATATTAGGCGCTGATTTGTTGCTGCAAATTCTTTTTGTGCTCAAAGCGAGGCCGTTATCGGCAGAAATGATGGCCGAGATCATGGCCGCTGGTGACAGCGATTAAATTGCTACGAGGCAGAAGATACGGGGTTGTGCGGTACATAAACAAAACCCAGCCAAAATGACTGGGTCGAATAAGGAAGATGGGAGAACATCATCGCTTTGATTAAATAATAGTCTTATTCCAGAATAATAAAAGAAAAACTGTGTATCATACGGCAATCATTGGTATGGATATAAATACCTATAGTTGGTGAGAGAATTGCAGGGAATATGTACAACCTGGCAAGAGGATTGTAAAAGTCACCAGCCATACTCGGTCGAATGTCGCCTGGTAGCTTGCCAACCAAATTAAAATAAGGTCTTTAGCTTGAGCTGAGCAGGCTCTGAATCTCCTCGCTTGATGAACTCTGAAATGCCGCAGTAGACAGGGAAATAGTGCCGATGACACGGCCTTTTTCGCCGAAATGTGTTACACTCCCGCCAATTTTTGACAGAAACCCTTTTAGGTCGCCGGAAAGCCCGCGCTGGTTGATATTCCCCGCGATCTAAAAACACTTTGATACAACATTTGAGCTGCATGAAATTATCAGATTTTAGTTTTACACTGCCTGAGCACCTGATTGCTAAACATCCTACCGCTGAACGAACCGCCAGCCGTTTGTTACACCTCGATGGCAAAACGGGCACAGTCGCTCACAAACAATTCCGGGACATGCTTGATTTGGTGGAGCCGGGTGATCTGCTGGTATTTAATAATACCCGGGTAATACCAGCACGCCTTCTGGGGCAGAAAGCCTCGGGTGGTAAAGTGGAAGTACTGGTTGAGCGCATTGTGGATGAGCACAACGCCCTGGCCCATGTACGCGCCAGCAAAGCGCCTAAGCCCGGCACCAAATTACTGCTGGAAGGGGCGGTTGAAGTGACCGTAACCGGTAGGCAGGACGCATTGTTTGAACTGTGTTTTGACGGCGCAAGTACGGTGCTTGATCAGCTTGAAGCCCATGGCCATATGCCATTACCACCGTATATCGACAGAGCTGATGAAGACAGCGACAAAGAACGTTATCAAACGGTTTATAATCAGGCGCCCGGCGCCGTAGCAGCACCCACAGCAGGACTGCATTTTGATGAAGCCATTTTAACTGCGCTGGCAGAAAAGCAGGTTAACCTGGCTTACGTTACCTTACATGTGGGCGCGGGTACTTTTCAGCCGGTGCGGGTCGACAATGTGCTTGAGCATAAAATGCACAGCGAATATGCCATCGTGCCGCAAACTGTGGTGGACGCAGTTCGAGCTACCAAAGCCGCTGGTAAGCGTGTTATTGCTGTAGGAACCACTTCAGTGCGTTCACTGGAGTCTGCGGCATTGCATGCTGATAAAACTGCAGTGATTGAGCCGTTCCAGGCCGACACGGATATCTTTATCTATCCCGGTTTCGACTTTAAGGTAGTGGATGCCATGTTCACGAACTTTCACCTGCCCGAGTCCACGCTGATCATGCTGATCAGTGCTTTTGCCGGGCGCGACAATGTGTTGAAGGCTTATGCCGAAGCCATTGAACAGGAATACCGCTTTTACAGCTACGGCGACAGCATGTTTATTGAAAAAACCATTAACACATGATCTCTGTTGTATTGCTGGTATAATCCGCCCTCAATTGAGTATCGACAAAGGGGCGCGCCAATAGCCCTCTTGATCAGACAGGATATTATTTCTCATGCAATTTGAACTGCTCCATACCGACGGTCGCGCCAGACGAGGAAAGCTGGTGTTTGAACGTGGCGAAGTGGAAACGCCGGCGTTTATGCCGGTAGGTACATACGGTACCGTAAAAGGAATGACCCCCGAAGAACTGGCCGACAGTGGCGCCCATATTTGTCTGGGAAACACCTTTCACCTGATGTTGCGCCCGGGTACCGGGATTATAAAAGAACACGGTGATCTGCACGATTTCATGCACTGGCAAAAGCCCATTCTCACCGATTCCGGTGGCTTTCAGGTATTTAGCCTCGGTGATTTACGCAAAATCACAGAAGAAGGGGTGACCTTCCGCTCGCCAATCAATGGCGAAAAGATTTTGCTGACGCCGGAAAAATCCATGGAAGTGCAGCGTGATTTGGGCTCGGATATCGTAATGATTTTTGATGAGTGTACGCCATACCCGGCTACCCAGCAGGAAGCCCGTATTTCTATGGAACTGTCGCTGCGCTGGGCACGACGCAGTAAAGATGCCCATGGTAATAATCCATCAGCCCTGTTCGGTATTATCCAGGGCGGCATGTACGAAGATCTGCGCGATATTTCTCTGGCTGGTCTTGAGGATATAGGCTTCGATGGTTACGCCATTGGCGGATTGTCGGTAGGTGAACCCAAAGAAGACATGATCCGCATCATCGAGCACACGGCGCCGAAAATTCCTGAGCACAAGCCCCGTTACCTGATGGGAGTAGGGAAACCGGAAGATATCGTAGAGGCGGTTCGCCGCGGCATCGACATGTTCGATTGCGTGATGCCAACCCGAAATGCGCGTAACGGTCATTTGTTTGTCACTGAAGGTGTGATAAAAATCCGCAACGCCAAACATAAACATGATACGGGTCCGCTCGACGAAAATTGTGATTGCTACACTTGCAAAAACTATTCTCGGTCATATCTACATCATCTCGACAAGTGCAATGAGATACTTGGCGCCAGACTTAATACCATTCATAATCTGCGTTACTATCAACGGGTTATGCAGGGATTGCGGGACGCGATTGCGAGTAATACTCTGGACGAATTTGTCAGCGAATTTTACGCACAGAAAAACATGCCGGTACCGGCTTTATAACAATTTATAACGGGGAACATTATGAGTTTATTTATTTCCGAAGCACACGCACAAACAGCTGGTGGCGGTGGCCAGGGCGGCGGTTTAGAAATGCTGATCATGCTGGGCGTGTTTGGCCTTATATTCTACTTCCTGCTGTATCGTCCACAGGCAAAGCGGGTTAAGGAACATAAAGCGCTGGTATCATCACTGGCAAAAGGTGATGAGATCCTGACCCAGGGCGGCATGGTCGGTAAAGTAACCAAAGTGTCTGACGAAAAAGATTTTATTGAAGTTGCGCTGAACGAACAGACCAACATCGTGGTACAGAAATCTGCCGTCAGTGCCGTGCTGCCAAAAGGCACTATGAAGTCAATCTAAGTAACCAGCTAAAACGGGCTCGGTGCTCACTGCAGCCCGTAGTAGGGAATTTTTGTGTTAAACCAAAACTCATTTTTTAAGGTGCTGGTCGTACTGTTTATGGTACTGATGTGCGGCCTGTATGCGTTGCCAAATTTGTACGGTGAAGATAATGCCGTGCAAATCTCCGGTTCGCGTAATGCCACCGTCACCGCAGCACTCGAATCTCGAATCACCTCCGCGCTTGCTGAACAAAACATTCCGATTAAATCGGTAGAGTTTGAAAACGAGCAGTTGCTGATCCGCCTGCCGGATTCCGACAGCCAGTTAAAAGCCCGTGACTTTCTTGATCGTGAACTGGGCACTGACTATGTCGTAGCCATGAACCTTGCGCCTGATACGCCGGAATGGCTGGAAGGCCTTGGTGGCACGCCCATGAAACTGGGCCTGGATTTACGCGGTGGTGTGCACTTCCTGATGGAAGTTGACATGAACGAAGCCATTGGTAAATCACTGGAAGATGCTGAAAGCGATTTTCGTACCGCACTGCGTGAAGAAAAACTGCGTTATCGCTCGGTGAATGTCCGTGATGGCTTTATTGATATTCAGTTTCGTGATGAAGAAACCCTCGATAAAGCCGAGTTCTTCCTCGAAAACCGTAACCGTGACCTGACTTACCAGGAAATGGATGATTTAGTCCTGCGGGCCCGTTTCTCTGAGCAAAAGCTTGCCGAGATCAGAGACTACGCGGTGAAGCAGAATATCACCATCATCCGTAACCGGGTTAATCAACTGGGTGTTGCCGAACCTGTGGTGCAAAAGCAAGGCGCAGAGCGCATTGTAGTGCAACTGCCTGGTATTCAGGATACCGCTCAGGCAAAAGAAATTCTGAACGCCACCGCAACGCTGGAATTCAGAATGGTCGATCAGGATAACGACGTTCGTGACGCCGTAGCAGGGCGTGTACCGCCGGGTTCACAATTGCTGTATGAAGGTGAACGTCCGGTTCTGCTGGACAAGCGTGTGGTAGTAACCGGTAACCACATTATTGATGCCAACAGTGGCGTTGATGAATACGGTTTGCCTCAGGTCAGCATATCGCTGGACAGTGAAGGTGGTAATAAAATGTCGCGTAATACCCGAGAAAATGTGGGTAAACCGATGGCCACTGTGTTTATCGAATATAAGGCGACCGGCGAACGTGACGCTAACGATAAGCTGTTTTTTGAGCGTCACGAAGAAGTTATCAACGTAGCGACCATCCGTGGTCAGTTTGCCAGTAACTTCCAGATCACCGGTCTGGATTCACCCAAAGAAGCCCGCGATTTGAGCCTGTTACTTCGCGCTGGTGCTTTGATTGCGCCAATTCAGATTGTTGAAGAACGTACCGTAGGTCCAAGCCTGGGTCAGGAAAATATCGATTTAGGTATGCAGGCGATTATCTGGGGTCTGGCGCTGGTCATGGTATTTATGCTGGTGTACTACAAAGCCTTTGGTATTGTGGCCGACATCGCGCTGGGCCTGAACCTGGTTATGATTGTGGGCATTATGTCGATGATCCCGGGGGCAACGCTGACTCTGCCTGGTATGGCAGGTATTGTTCTTACGGTGGGTATGGCGGTTGATGCCAACGTGCTGATTTTCGAGCGTATCCGCGAAGAAATTCGTGACGGACGCAGTCCGCAACAAGCAATCCATCAGGGCTATGACAGTGCTTTCTCGACCATTCTTGATGCTAATATTACCACCTTTATTGCTGGTTTGATTCTGTTTGCGGTTGGTACGGGTCCGATTAAAGGCTTCTCGATTACGCTGATGATTGGTATTGCCACTTCTATGTTTACCGCGATTCTGGTTACCCGGGTGATTGTAAATGCCATTTGGGGTGGTCGCCGTGTTAGCAAACTGGCGATATAGGAGCGTCTGACATGCAATTATTAAAATTATCCGAAACCGTTAACTTTATGAAATTGCGGTTACCCGCAATGGTATTGTCAACGCTGCTAATCCTCGCTTCAATATTCTCGCTGGTAACTAACAGCCTGAACTGGGGGCTGGATTTTACCGGCGGTACTCTGATTGAAGTTGGTTATGAGCAAGCGGCTGATTTGGGCGAAATACGTTCGTCACTGGCTGCTAACGACTTCCCTGATGCTGTGGTGCAAAATTTTGGTAGCAGTACCGATGTGCTGATCCGTATTGCACCGCGCGAAGGGGTCAAAGCCGTTACCATTGGTGATCAGGTGATTGATATCCTGCAACAGGCTGATAGCAGTGTGGAAAAACGCCGCATTGAGTTTGTTGGGCCAAACGTGGGTGAGGAGCTTACAGAGCAGGGCGGTCTGGCAATGCTGGTAGCGCTTATCTGTATCCTGATTTACGTAGCTGCACGATTTGAATGGCGGTTTGCGCTGGGATCAGTATCGGCACTGATACACGATGTGCTGCTGACTTTGGGTCTGTTCTCGTTTCTGCAACTGGAATTCGACCTGACGGTACTGGCCGCGGTACTGGCAGTTATTGGTTATTCGCTAAACGATACCATTGTGGTATCGGATCGGATCCGCGAAAACTTTCGCAAGATCCGCAAGGGGGAGTCAGTGGAAGTTATCAATATTTCACTAACCCAAACGCTTAATCGAACTATCATTACTTCATTAACCACGGTTCTGGTATTGCTGGCGCTGTTCTTTAAGGGCGGCGCGCTTATCCATGGTTTTGCTACAGCGTTGCTATTTGGTGTAATAGTGGGTACTTACTCTTCGATTTACATTGCCAGCTCCGTGGCATTGGCATTGGGGATCAGCAAAGAAGATCTTATGCCGCCGCAGGTTGAAAAAGAAGGCGAAGATCTGGACGCATTGCCATAGGTTGTACACAGTTAATTTATGCTTAAGTGAAAGCCGCGGAGAATAACCGCGGCTTTTTTGTAGCCAGTACGCCAGATCTGTTACACCTGGTTCTTTTCAACGTTAGCGAACTTCTATACTACCGGTGAGTTTTGCCAGCATTTTAACCCCGATTCCTTTGACTTGGGTCAGCTCATCGACCGAGCTGAAAGGGCCCTGAGACTCACGGTAACTAATAATAGCGGCCGCTTTGCTTTTACCAATGCCCGGTAACGTCATCAGTTGCTCCAGTGAGGCCGTATTCAGGTTTAGTAAAGTTTCAGTGGTTGCCACCTGACTGACTTCGTCAGTCATTTTTAATGATTCAGCAGTGGCACTATTAAAGCCAGCGAACAACGCCAGCGCGATCATACAGATTCGAACAATGGATAATTTCATGTGTAGCTCCTAAAGGTTGTGAATGATGATAGTCATCCCCTTTAGTCTACTTATCTCACTGAAAGAGCGGCAGTACAGAAAATGGCCAGTTTTAGTGAGTCTGAAGCGGCTTTTTCGAGCTTCAACGGATAAGAATGTTGTACAGATAAACGCAAATTTAAAAATTATACTAAAGGTGTAGCTTTACCTAACCGCTGTTACCTTAGATTGACAATTATCAAATTTCATATTGGAAAGTTATTCTTTTGCGCGTAGCTACTTAATGGAAAGTGTAGAAAAATCAATGCCGTAATTTTTCTGTTCGTGGATAGGTTAGCTTTAAATGAAAACACCCAACGTCCTGATACTCGGGTTTTATGGTCGCTGCAGTTTCGCAGAGCCCTGATCAGGTGGTTTCCTTATCCGGGTAAATTACCTCTCTTTACATTCCTACACTATAGTTATTAAAAATCCAGGAAATCATCAATGCCCAGTCAGCTCACCACTTTAATGCTGGGGGGAATTTTCGTAGTAGTGATTACCATAATGGGTACCTTAGTAAGCCAAACATTACTCAAGCAGGATCAGGTAGTCAGCTTTGAAGCCCCAATGCAGGAATTTATCGATACATTAAGCAGGGAGATTGATTACAACGCTTATGCTCTGCGCTCGCTGGCACAGCTTTTTCGCTCGTCTGAGTCAGTAGAAGCCCATGAGTTTGCCAGTTATGCCAATCTTGTGATGGGGCAATTTGGCAACATTGTTGCCATGACTTATCTGGCAGAGCCTGATAGCCAAACAGAGCAGTCGTTAACCCACACTTATTGGCAGGGTTCGAGTTCCATTGCCAGGTTGAGTTCTTACGACCTGCTTGAAAAAGCGGATGTTTATAAACTTTATAAGCGCATTTCGGATACTCGCAGGGCCGTTGCCTCACCCATATTTAAACTTAAAAATAACGACCGTTACTACACGTTTGTCATGCAGCGTGTGGCTGAACAACAGGGGTTTGTTGGTATACTGATAGATGCCGGTTTTACGCTTGAACAAACGCTGAGTAATCAAATCAGCAATGGCTACTCTCTTTATGAGCGTGAATCAGGGTTACCCCGCCAAGTTTTCAGCAAGCACAATCAGACCTTAAACGGTTCCGAGGATGTCACCAGCGGTGATTTTGTCGCTACCCTGAACTTTTTTAATCGCCAATGGTTGGTGTCGACCTATCAAAACAATCTGTTCCATCACAAAGCCGCTTATTCAATTATCCCGATTGCGGCATTTACCTTAAGTCTGCTGGTTGTGTATCTGCTGGTGCAGGCACAGCGGTTAAGGTCGGCTAATCGCGAAAAGCAAACGGCATTCGATGATCTTCATTTTGCCCAGCAGCGGCTGGTGGAAAATGAAAAGCTGTCGGCAATGGGCGGTATTGTTGCCGGTGTGGCTCACGAAGTGAATACACCTTTGGGTATAGGTATCACCAGCATGTCCCACTTACAGGAAATGATGGGTGACTTGCGTAAGGATTACGAGAAGGGCTGTCTCGATGCTGAGCGTTTTAAAGAGTTTATGGAGACCGGTGATGAAATGGTCAGCTTGTCACTGAACAATATGCATAAAGCATCGGCTCTGATTGCGCGGTTTAAAAAAGTCGATGTGATCAGCTCCGATGCCAACATGACACCTGAACCCGTGGTTGTCGCCGATCTGGTCGATTCGTTTATTATTCGTTTTTACAATGAATACCCGGGCTCTTTGGTAAAAATTAACGCCAATATCGATAAGAGTGCGATGGTTTACACTTATCCGGATGTCATTTTGGACATTCTCAATTATCTAGCCAGCAATGCGGTAAGCCATGCTTTTAAGCCCGAACAAAAGCACTGTGAGATAAGCATTACCTTTCCCTACACTCAGGGAAATACTCAAACCCATTTACTGCTGTTTAAAGACAATGGCACCGGCGTAGAAAAAGCCTTGCTAAAGCGCCTTGTTGATCCGTTTTTTACCACCTGTCGTGGGGCGGGCAACGCCGGCCTGGGGTTGAGCGTGGTTTACAACCTGGTTAAAGGCAAACTGAACAGCGACTTAAATATATTTGTTGATGAAGGTCTGGCATTGACCTTTGAATTACATGATTTGAATAAGTGAGAGGTCAACAGTGATATCCAACCCACTTTTTGCATCACAAACATCATCGACCGATAGAGTAACAACTGAACCGGCGGATGCAGAGTACGGTTATACCGTGTTGATCATTGACGACGAAGTAGAAGTGCATAAAGTTACCGATTTAACCCTTAAACGGTTTCGTTTTGATGGCAAGCGGATCCGCTTTTTACATGCTTACTCAGCCCGCGAAGCCCTGCAGATGTTCGCCGCCAATGAAGACATCGCACTGGCACTGGTTGATGTGGTGATGGAAACTGATCATGCCGGGCTGGATCTGGTACATAAGGTCCGGAATGAGCTGGGCAATCACCTGGTAAGATTGGTGCTGCGAACCGGACAGCCAGGTCAGGCACCTGAGCACGAGGTGATCGAACGGTACGATATTAACGACTACAAAGAGAAAACAGAGTTAACCAGCCAGAAACTTAAAACCCTGATGTACAGCGGCTTGCGCTCTTTCCGGGATATTCAGACTATCGATAGCCATCGCAAAGGATTACGTCAGGTAATTGAAAGTACAAGTAAAATGCTTAAACCGAATTCCATGAGTGAATTTGCGACGGCGGTGCTGAAAGAAATCATGAACCTGCTTCAACTCGATTCCAGTGCTGTGTATTGCACTACGTTCTCTGAGCAAGGCCTTAATGGTCAGCGACGTATCCTGGCGGCCACGGGCTCCATGGCAGACGTAATTGCTAATGATGACTCCGAAGGTTTACCAGAGTCTGTTCAGCGCTTATTCGACAAAGCCCTACAGGAATGCCGGTCGCTATACAGCGAGGAAGGCTACGTGTTTTATACCGAAACCGAAAGTGGTTATCAGTCACTGCTGTATGTTGACACCAACGGCAAGCTCACCGATGCGCAACAGGAATTGCTTGATATTTATTGCTTTAATGTTGCGCTGACCTACGCAAGTTTGCTCAAGGGCGAAGAAATTCTGGATACCCAGCGCGAGCTGGTTTATCTGCTCGGCGATGCGGTTGAGATGCGCAGTAAGGAAACCGGAGCCCATGTAAAACGGGTGTCGCTGGTGAGTTATCGTCTGGCCCAGTTATACGGTTTACCCGAAGATGAATGTCTGGTTATCAAGCGGGCTGCACCGCTGCATGATTTTGGTAAGGTGGCTATTCCTGATCGTATTCTACACAAACCCGGCAAGCTGGATTTAGAAGAATGGGAAACCATGAAAACCCATGCCGCAGTCGGTCACGATATCCTCAGAAAATCGACCAAGCCCATCCTCAAAGTCGCGGCCATGATTTGTATGACCCATCATGAGCGCTGGAATGGCAAGGGCTATCCGCTGGGTTTAAAAGGCGCGGACATTCCGATTGCCGGTCGGGTTGCTGCGTTGGCAGATGTGTTTGACGCACTCGGTTCTAAGCGCTGTTATAAAGAGCCATGGGCCAAAGAAACCATTCGGGATGAGTTGCTGAAGGAAAAGGGCGAGCATTTTGACCCCAGGCTGGTTGATTTATTGCTTGATAACTTTGAGGACTTCTGGGAAATCCGTAATCGCTATCCGGACTAGGGAAGGGCATCAATGAGTACAGAAAGCTTGAACTGGACTTATGAATGGGCTGGACTCATCCGTAGTCACACCGAAAGTACTACGCTGCTGCAATATGCTGTTGATGCCCTGCAACAGCGGCTGCCCGAAGAATTTATGTGTTCTTTATGGGTGCTTTCCACAAAAGGTGGCGATTGGATGCCCATCGTACTGGGGCGAAATAACGCCTCGCGCGAATACCCATGGCGGTCGCCAGCGGCAGCAACCAGACAGTATATTGAGCAGCTAACCACTGGTCATCACATACCGGTATACAGTAGTGCTGCCAACTATAGTCATGCTCTTTTAGCCGACAGAGAAACCTTATCCGTGCCCTGGATACACCATTGGCTGTGTGGTTGTGGCGAAGACTATATGGGCGTGTTTGAGTTAGGTGGGGAAGAGCCCGACACCAATAAATTGAAGGCTATCTGCCAGATGGTAGATACCTTGCTGCCCACCATTTGTCGCATTACGGAGTCGCCTTTATTTTCGGTGGAAACCTTTTCAACCGCGCCCCTACCGCAAACCAAAACCTATGAAGCCCTTGCTGAAGAAGAGCGGTTAATGAGCCTGGGGAGGCTGGTAGCCAGTGTTACCCATGAAATCAACAGCCCGCTTGGGGTGGCTATTACTGGCGTGTCCCATTTAAAGGAATCACTCAACGAGCTCAATAAGCATTTCTCTTCAGGCAAGCTTACCGAGTCTTTTTTTCGTCATTTTGTGGATGAGTCTCAAGATGTGGCGGATTTGCTGGCATTTAATCTGGAAAGAGCGGTGAAGCTCATAGGGGATTTTAAAGCCATGCCGTGAATCAGGGCGCCGATCAGGCAGTCCGGTTTGAACTGGAGCCCGTGCTGAACAGTACAACTAACAGTATACTGCCGGAACTCAGGCGCTACGGTATCGAACTTAAAGTTGGAAAAATACCCCACTGCGTGCTGTGGTCTTTCCCTGGTGCGATATCGCAAATTATCACCAACCTGGTGTTTAATTCGATAAACCATGCTTTTACAGGTATCGAAGATAAGCAAATCGCCTTACATAGCGAAACAGATCCCCAAAGCGGGGCTTTGAGTTTAATTTATCGTGACAATGGCAATGGCATACCGGAAAAAGATCAGCAATCTGTCTTTGAACCTTACTTTACCACTCGCAGAGAAGCCGGCGGCAGTGGATTAGGGTTGTCCATCGTTAAAGCGCTGGCAACCAATAAACTTAAAGGCGATTTAACGTTTAAGTCAGCGCCGAAGAGAGGGGTAGAATTTGCCTTTACCCTGCCTCTGGATATCAGGCCGAAAAGCCCGTAACCGGCTGTGGATGATGGGGTTGAGCCAGGCTACCTGATTGAGGCGGCATTCAGCGTAGCCCGAGCAGCTTACTTATACAGCAATGGAGTCGTAAACGATCACCTTGCGCCAGAGGTGTTCGCAGTCTTCCACAAACTTCAGGTGAATAGGGTGCGACTGGTAGCTGTTTTGCCCTTCCACATTATCAAATAACAGCATCTCGGATACGTCAAAGCTATTGTCTACCACTTCGCGCTTTTCGGTGGATGCCGGTACGCCTATCTGTATGCCTTTCACAGTTTCTATACCAGCCAGTGTCTTAAGGCCCGCGATAAGGGCATCCCGGTCGGCCTGATTACCTGGATTCTTTAACCAGAAAAACACGCTATGGCGAATTGCCGGCAGAGTTACTTCGCCGGCCGAAACGGCTGATACCGGTGCCAAAGCTGCAGCACCGGCTGCAGCGCCCGCTGTTAAAAGAAAACGACGACGTTGTGAATGAGAGTCTGACATAACTTTACTCATAAAATAACCAGGTGCCCATCATTGCATACTCTGCCGGCATTTAGCTACGTCCTGGCGTCACCTTTTTGTGGTGCATTATCGATAATTTTCAGGATCTCGGAGTCGTTGCCGATTTCTGCAAGCTCCTTAAGATAGGCTTTCTGAAGTGGGTCGAGCGGTTGCCCGCCGAGCAGTTGCTTAAGCTCGGCACTATCCTGGTTGGCGATGGCAGTTTGCACTGCGGCCATATTAGCGATGCTATTGTTCGGCGTTGTCTGAGACATGACTTTCTCCTTGTTTGTCCCATTGATTCGAGACAACAACAAAAATAGTTCACTTTATACCAATCCGCATAGGGGGTTACCCAGACAAAAAAAGCAAGTCCGAAGACTTGCTTATTATTCCGTACAAGCCAAATGCAGGTTACAAACGTTCCAGCATTGCCTGTGTGAATTCGGTAGTGCCGTGCTGGCCACCCAGGTCACGGGTAGTGCGATCGCCACTTTCAATCACATCCTTCAGGGCTGAACGGATCGCCTCGGCTTTGTCAGCCATACCCAGGTATTCAAGCATCTGTACTGAAGCCAGGATTACGCTGGTGGGGTTAGCCAGGTTTTTGCCGGCGATGTCTGGTGCTGAACCATGTACCGCTTCAAAAATGGCACATTCACCACCGATATTGGCACCAGGTGCCATACCCAGGCCGCCAACCAGACCGGCACACAGATCTGACAAAATGTCACCAAACAGGTTAGTGGTAACAATTACGTCGAACTGGTGAGGATTCATCACCAGCTGCATACAGGCGTTGTCTACGATCATTTCAGTAGACTCGATATCCGGGTATTTCTCACCAATTTCGCGAGCGACTTTCAGGAACAAACCTGAAGTCGATTTAAGGATATTCGCTTTATGTACAGCGGTCACTTTTTTGCGGCCTTCGCGACGGGCTAATTCGTAAGCGAATGTCACGATTTTTTCTGCACCTTCACGGGTAATTTTACTGCGTGCTTCGGCTTCGGTACCGTCTTCAGACACTACCTGACCCAGACCAGAGTACATGCCCTGAGTGTTTTCGCGCACGGTAATAATGTCGATGTCTTCGTAGCGCGCTTTAGTACCTTTAAAGGATAATACCGGACGCACGTTTGCATAGAGCTGAAACTGTTTACGCAGGCTTACATTAATTGAGGTAAACCCTTCGCCAACCGGGGTAGTTAGTGGGCCCTTCAGGGTCACCTTGTTTTTGGCGATCAGATCGAGCGTTTCCTGAGGTAATAGCTCGCCATGATTTTCCAGCGCCATCAGGCCGGCATCAGCGTAATCATAGGCAAAGTCACAGCCTACTTTATCTAAAATTTGCGTTGCTGCATCAATAATATCCGGGCCGATACCATCTCCGCGGATGACAGTAATGCGTTGTTGAGTCATCAGAGATCCTTAATAACTTTTACTGATTCGTTAGGTCGTTTGCTTTTTGATAAGTGTAGCGTAATTTTTGCGCAAGAGGGTTTTTCTCTGGCGTTTTTGTATTCAATTGTAGGGTGTCTTTACACAGGCATAAGTGTATATGATGCAAGACTAAATGAGTAGTTAAATAGGCCATAGTGCTTATAAACAGCGTTTATTAAGGGCCTTTGACTTCAGGCTATCATAACGGGCAATTGAGCAGGTGACTGACCTTGGGCTGCAACTGCGATTGCAACGCAGTCAGCTGTGGAAAAGCCTGTTGGGTTTGTTGGATAAACTCAGTCGTTTGGGCACAGGGCTTATCCCCAAGCAACCACTGCCGGGCCCAGATAAGGCTCAAACCGCTTATACAATGGGGCAAACGCAATAATCCCGGAACCTCCTGTGGCAGCCGGCCACAACAGGCTATTAACCGTGACTGTCCTTTGTCCTGCTCCCAGGCGCTGGCAAGTGACATCAGGCGTTGTCGGGTGGCAATGTTACCTTGCCCGGCATTATTTTGTAGCAGTGTTGTGACATCAAACAGCCGTTGGTCGTTTTGGTTTACCGCTGTTTTGCCTTTTTCCTGTGCCGACGTAAACAGTGGCGACAGGGCGACGGTGGTCACCAGGCTGGCATATTGTGGTGTTATCCGGCCGCTGCCAATAGCCAGTTCGCTGCTGAGCAAAATGGCTGTCTGAGCCAACCGTGAGTACCAGTCGAGTAATGGAAACCAGTGCTGGGTTAAACGCTGAAAGAGAGCATACTGCACAAGCATATGACCAACTCTTTCCAGGCCATAGGTGAGAATACTTTGCTTTACATTCTGCACTGGTAACTGCATGCGGTTGTCTTTTGATGCTGCATCGGTCAGAAAATAACTGAAAGCCGGCTCAACCTCGACCATCGCGACTATTTTGTTGACGGCGATGTCCGGATCATTAAGCGCTTTTAACAGTGTTTGCAAGCTAAGTGGCGGGCGTGATGTCGGGTAACTAACAGGTAGTGCCCAGCGATGATCGCCAGGGCGTATCACTTCCCCTTCTTCCGGTTGTTCGTCCAGTTTGCTAAAAAGGCTGGCCCAGCGTTCGACACTTAGCGGTTGTTTGCGCATTAGGCGGACCTGCTGTTTGGCCAACCAGCAAAAACGTTCTTCAGTGTTTGAGTAAATAAGCACCTGATCTTTAAGCTGACTCATCACCGGGCCGATATGCTGCCCGGACGCAACTATCAGGCCTTCGTGAAGTAGTCCGGGATAGTCTGTAAGGGTATGCAGGAGCTGCTGTCCGGTGACCGGAAGTGTCATCGCCAGCTTTGCCAGAATATCGTTAAAGTCGCTGACCGGAGCCTTTAACATATAACGTTGCCATAGCCAGGCAATATCAAAACAATCGGTGTAGAGGGACGGGCGTTTACTTGCCGGCAGAATATGCGCAGCCCAGTATTGTTGGCCACAACGGCTGAGCTGTTTAATTGCGCCGCTCAGGCGCTGTTTATTGAGTAAGGACTGCTGCTTTAACTGATAGTAGGACAACAGCGCTGCAATGCCTTGCTGCTGGGTGAGATGATTCACCCGATTGCGTAAGCAAAGGAGTAAATACATTGAAATATGGCGCAGCCATAAATGCTTTGCCGGCTCAGTGGCGCTGTAAGGGCGGCTGGCAATTACCGCTACCAATGGAAGATGAGCTTGTGCAAAATCGAGCCAGCGGGCGCTGACATCAAGGTACCCGGAAAGCTGAGCTGCTTCCCGGGCTGGCAGAGGCTCCAGCGCCTCGCTGTCTCGCACCAGTTCCTGCAAGGCTGCCAGCATGGCCGTCAAATTAACTAACTACTCAGGTAGGTTTGATAAGCACCGTCACCCCACGCAATCAGGGCTTCGTTTTCGAATAAAAGCGGCGTGCATTCATCCTGTGTTGTCATCCCGTCGGCACGAACATGCTGGGTACGGTAAAACATGACCTGGATCTCACGGCTATCCTGCATTTTGGCTTCGGTAATATCCGGGGTGCCCAGTAAAGCCATTACTTCGGCGCGGGTAATACCCAGCTCCAGTTTGGAAATCTGCACTTTGTTATACTCTTCCCGGTCCTGCCAGTCCATGTTCTCCGGCTTGTCCGGATAAAAGGCGATGAGTAAAAAAGCAAGGACCGCGTAAGACGCTACGCCGATCAAAATAAGTCGGATTGCTTTACTGTTCATTTATCTTTGTCGTTTTACTGGTTAATTCATTCTGGCCCTGCCGGACCTTAATCAATAGTAGTCTATCCAATAAAGGCCACACTGTCAGCCTTAAGAATGTTACTGATTATGAATCGCGGTTAATGCTATAACAGGGCCGGTATTCCGTGCCAGGTAATTTCATACGTTGCTGGGCCACAAAGGATTTTAGCAAGGCGTCGATACGAGCCATTAAATCGGCTTCACCAGACAGATTAAACGGGCCAAAATCGCGGATTTGGCGAATGCCTTCTGCTTTCACGTTACCTGCCACAATCCCCGAAAACGCTTTGCGTAAGTTATTCGCTAAATCTGACAGCGGTTGCTCCCGGTGCAGATTTAGCGCCGCCATGGATTTGTGGGTGGGGATAAACGGTTGCTGGAAGTCATCTTCGATTTTCAGTGACCAGTTAAAACTGAACGCGTCACCCATGGCCAGCCTGAACTGTTCAACCTTTTTAACGCCCTGGCCAAGTACCCGGGCAACTTCCACCGGATCATCGACAATAATCTGATAGCGATTTTGTGCTTTGGGCCCCAGGGTAGCCCCCACGAACTCATGGATAGCCTCAAAATAAGACTCGCTGCCAGCCGGACCGGTTAATATTACCGGGAAAGGCTGCTGGGCATTTCGCTCGTGGATAAGAATACCGAGTAAATACAACAGTTCTTCTGCGGTGCCTACGCCGCCAGGGAAAATAATAATGCCGTGTGCTATGCGCACGAAGGCTTCCAGGCGTTTTTCAATGTCAGGCATGATAACCAGTTCATTGACGATGGCGTTGGGCGGCTCAGCGGCAATAATACTGGGTTCGGAGATACCAATGTAACGGCCGTCACGGTAGCGCTGTTTTGCGTGGCCAATGGCAGCGCCTTTCATGGGGCCTTTCATGGCTCCCGGTCCACAGCCGGTGCAGATGTTTATTTCGCGCAGACCCAACTGATAGCCTACTTCCTTGGTATATTTGTATTCCTTGAGCCCAATGGAATGGCCACCCCAGCATACTATGGTGTTGAGTTCGTTGTTGCGTTCGATAACTTTGGCATGACGCAGCATATCGAACACCATATCGGTAATGCTGCCACCGTCCTGAGGAGCGTTCTCGTGCACAAAGGCGTACTTGTTGCCCATGTAAAGCATGTCACGCAACACAGAAAACAAATGCTCGTGAACACCTTTCACCAATCGCTCGTCGACAAAGCCAACTTCCGGCGGATTTATCAGTTCGAGTTTGACGCCCCGTTCCCGTTTAATCAGCCGAATGTCGAATGATTCGTAGGGGGCAAACAACATTTCGTAGTTGTCTTCATCCACACCGCTATTAAGTACTGCCAGACAGCAGTTGCGGAAGAGCTGATACAGATTACTGTTTGTGGTGTCTTCAAGCTTGCTGACTTCAAGTTGGGAGAGCTGGCTCATCCAACCTACAGGGTTGAGCTGAATTTTTTTCATTCGTTATCCTGAATGACCACCTGATTCCGACCACCGGATTTTGCTTTATATAGCCCTTTATCGGCCCGCTCGAAGGCGGCGTCGAGCTTCTCTCCGGTACGGCACTGGGTGCCACCGATGGAGGCCGTGACTGTCAGGCGCTCTTGTTTAAATTTAAAGGGTAGCTTAGCCAGCCCCTCGCGCAACTCATTCAGGCGATTTAACAGTTTGTCACTGGCATGATCGGGCAACAGTATAATAAATTCTTCACCGCCCCAGCGTGCCATAAACTCGCTGCTACTGAGATTGGTTTTAAGGTGGCGGGCTATGGCCTGGAGTGTTTTATCACCGGCGGCGTGGCCGTATTTATCATTGATCCGTTTAAAGTGATCCACGTCGACCACCGCGATACTCAGTGGCTTGTTTTGAGCCTGGCAGCGATCCCACTCCTTTGAAGCCCTTTCATTATAAGCCATGCGGTTAGGCACCCGGGTGAGTGGGTCGGTGTACATGTTTATGCGCTGTTCAACCAGCTTTTTACGGTATGAGTCGGTTTGCTTTTGCAGTGACGAGAGCTGTTGCTGCATGGAAACCAGCAGTGACATCAGGCCTTCCTGCTCCTGGCGCTCGGCTTCTTCACCTGCACTGAGTGAGTTAGCCATCTGGCCCAGGTAATGCTGCGCCCGCTGCTTTAAGTCGTCGATATTGTTTTCGCCTTCCAGAGCATCTTCCATGTCTTCCAGCACGTTTCGCAACTCCTGGTTGCGTGACTGGCGCGCCTCAAAGCTCTCGGCACTTCTTGAAATACTGGACTGCACATCACCGTTAATATTCCCCAGCGCATTATTCAGGCGCTGAATAATTTTACCGGCTGTATTGGCCTCGGTGAGGGTTTCCTGCACCATTACCCGGATCAGGATCAGGCAACTGTTAAGTAACTCTTCTTCGGTAAGCCCCTGGCTAAGCCTTTCCTGCAGGGAGGCGATGTAGTCATCCTCCGGATTGACCCGGATATAGGTTTGTACCAGCTGGCCGAGCTCATCGATAAGATTTTGTTTTAGCTGTAACGTTCGGTTATTGGGTTGATTGTCAGCCGCTGTCTCTTCGGTATTGTCCATGCCCGATTGATAGCATTTTAAAACCTGCTGGTAGAGCGGCAGTACGGCACTGATCCCATTGATAGGCTTTTTCAAAGCGCTACTGGCTTTGGCTGCCTGGCTGCGGGCAGCCGGCTCAGTCACCAGGCGCTGAAATGCCTGAATGTCTTCTTCCAACTGGCGTATCCAGGCCTGGGTCAGGGTTTTTACTGAGTAGGGCTCCAGCATAATTAGCTGGCTGACTTTATTCATGGCAAGGGTGGCCAGAGTAAAATCAATCTTGCCACTTAAATGACCACGCAGAGACTGTAATTCTTTATCAATCTCTGCTGATAGTCCCTCATAATAACTGGTGAGCCGGACTATAAATCCTGCGAGTTGCTCACTGTGAGCACGCAGCGATTGGAGTTGTTTCGCTTCCATGTGTTATGCAAGCTCCTTATTAGCCAAAAAAAGCCGCCGGCATGTTACTGCCGGGCTAACCGATTGTTCGATACCTTGAAATCAAAATTCGCCCGTAACGGGTTGATATCCAATCCGCCCCTGCGGGTGTAGCGCGCATAGACAGCTAGCTTGTGCGGCTTGCAACGATTCATTAAATCACAAAAAATTCGCTCGATACACTGCTCGTGAAATTCATTATGGCGTCGAAACGAAATGAGATAAGCCAGCAGTCCGGCGTGGTCTATGGACGCGCCCTCATAATGAATTTGCACACTGGCCCAGTCAGGCTGACTGGTGATCAGGCAATTAGACTTTAACAAATGACTCACCAGGGTTTCAGAAACCTGTTGTTCGTCGGTTGTAAGCAGCTCCGGGCTCGGCTCGTAGGTATTGATTTCAATGTCCAGATCATCAATCACGGTGCCTTCAAGCTCACCAAGGTGAAGGGCTCCAAACTGGCCGGCGCTGAATAAATGCACCTCAACCGGCGCCTGGGCACAGGCCGATAAATCCTTGGTTAAATGTCGGGCCACTTCATCTGCACTGCCAAATACCGACTGGTTGAAGCTGTTCAGATAAAGCTTAAAAGACTTAGACTCGATAAGGTTTTGTGAATCTATGGGCACCCGGCATTGTAAAATGGCGACCTGCGGTTTGCCTTTCGGATTAAGCCACGAAAGCTCATAACCGTTCCAGATATCCACGCCGCCGAACGGCAGGGGCTGTGAAACGCCAATTTGTTCGCGGCTAAGTGTGCGCGGCACACCTTGCAGCAGTTCAGGCGTATACTGTTCAATGTAGTCAACCTTTTGACCCAAAGTCAGGTTGGCGGGAAGAGACGGTGACGAAGAGTGCTTTACTGTCATGCTGTCCTGTAACTTTTTTACCACTAATTAATCATGGCACGCGTAATCAATTGCCAGGCTGGTGTTTAAAGTGCCATAAATTCTTTACTATAGAGGTTTAGTATACCTGATATGGAATAGCAATGGAGAATATAGTTCAACAATCATTGCATAAGTTAATGCGCGATTTACAACAAGCGGCAGCGTCTCAGCCCGCGCTGATGACCACTGAGTTTGAAGCGGACTTAGCATCCCCTTGTTACGTGGGGAACGCCAGCCAGGGAGAGCCCTGCGCCTGGCAGCCCGTGCCGATGGAAGGTGAATATACCTTTGCCAATATCGAAAACGCCTTGCACATCACACTGAACGAGCAATTTTGTAAGTTCTTTACCACTTACTGGAGTTTTAATCTGCCGGTTAAGGCTGAACAGGGTAACTGTGAACTATTACAGGTGTGCAGTGAAGAGGACTTCGAGCGGCTACAACAAAATCTGATCGGTCATTTGTTAATGAAGCAGCGACTAAAACAGCCGCCCACATTATTTTTTGGCTTAACCGATGAAGACGACTTTATTTTGTCTGTCGACAATGCCTCAGGTGAGGTCGTGCTGGAACAGGTGGGCAAATTACCCACCCGTTGTCTGGCGCCTGATCTGGCGACCTTTATTGATGGCCTGACGCCAGCCGCTTAACTGAGCTTTGCCAACCGGCTCTCCATCACCGCGAGAGCCTGTTCTAACTGTTCCACCCGTTTTTCCAGCTCAGTGATGCGCTCTTTGTCGCCCGGTGTTTTGGGTTTGGCTTTGACCTGCACAGCTTGCTGGTTAAACACCTTTATCGCCTCGATGGCGTCCAGCACACTTACCTTGAAAGGCGCTTTACCACGTAATAAGCCTACCCCCGGGGTCAGTCCTTCGGCCGCCAGTGTATGGCAGATTTCGACCAGGGTTTTATGGTTTTCTTTAGACGACATGAGCTTACTCTTAACTGGTGACCGAACCGTCTGGCTGGCTTAGCCTGTGGCAGGTTAGTCAAAACAACGAAAATTTCGCTAATCATACCGATAGTTAGCACTGCCGCCAAGTGGTTATTTTTTAACTTCCTTAAAATTCAATGAGTTATAATTGGCCTCATTCTTGATTACCTGAAGTTCATTAGTGACTTATTATTTTTCAACAGGGAACCACTATGAAAAAATTAATGCTTTGTACTGCTCTGGTAGCACCAATGTTATTGTCTGGCTGTATTATCTCCGTGGGCGATGACGACAGAGAACACTATCAGGCCAGCTGGGAGCAGCGCGAGTATAATAACCGCAAACATATCAGTAATCTGGAAGTGAACGCGCACTTTGAAGACGTAACCCGTAAGATGGGTGTGGCCGACTTCAACGAAATGGTAGGCGAGGGCGACCACGTTTACCGAATCCTTTATTATCGCACGCAGCGCACCGAGGACGACGGTATCACCACCAAGGACGAGTGCACGCCTCTGGTCTTTAAAGACAACCGCTTAATCGGATGGGGTGAAGAAGCGGTTCGTAAAATCTAATCCGCTCACCGTTTACACTTACTGACAAGCCCGATAAGCATCCCGTTTATCGGGCTTGTTGCTGTCTGGCCGGCCATCATTAATGATGGCGTGGTGGCACTAACTGTCTGGTTATTGCACACAATCCTCATCGTTAAACTTATTCAATTGTATAAATATTGTTAACAGTATATTTACATGGTGTTATTTTTTCGGCTAGAGTGGGGAACTGATGCACTTTTTGTGCGTCTATAACGTAACTCTTAAGACCAATCTTGTTGTTTTCAGTTTGCTGTTGTGCAGCGGCAGCGCTGAGCGGTTGAGTGAGAGGGCGGCCTGGGTCGCAATAACTGGCGTTTACGCATCACCACAACACGGGAGACAGGCTATGGTACAAGCGGAAATCCAACAAAATCTGGATAAAATCAGAGCAGCATATTTATCAGCGGAAGATTTGAAAGTTGCTGCGTCTATCATTTACAACGCCTACCACGACGATCCAATTTTTTTACAAATATTCCAGAGCGAAAAAGAAGGCTACGAATCACGGTTACGTTCGGCTATTCGCGAAGAACTCACCGCATTCTGGGAAGCAGAGCAACCCATTATTGGCTTGTTTGATGAGGGGCGGTTATTGTCTGTTGCCTGCCTCACCGGGCCAGACAATGCTGCAGGCGCCGGTCGTTACTGGCACTGGCGGTTAAAAATGCTGCTGACCACCGGGTATTACGGTACCCGGCAAATGCTGGAGAAAGAGGAAAAAATTCGTTCTGCCATGCCAGCTGAAAAGTATCACCTGCTGTCTTTTATTGCGGTGCATCCGGACTATCAGTCACATGGTCTTGGTCATCTGCTGATGCGGGCTATTGACAGTGTCTTACTTGAGCATCGTGATTCGGAAGGGGTGGGCGTATTTGTGACCGTGCCTAAATACGAAACCTTCTTTTCCGATGGCTTTTACCAAAAGGTCGCGCAGGTGGAGATTGCTAATAAAACCGGGCAGGTTATGTTCCGTCCACGACCATAATCGTGCGCAGATAATACCGGGCAGGGCGAGCAATCCGCCCTGCTTTATAATGACAAATTGCCTTGTCAGTCTTGCGGGCCTAATCCCGTCAGGTATAGTGCCTGTATAGATAATCACACGCTGCAGATATGTCCGACTCTCTAGATTTCGATCCGGTACAAGCCATTCAGAATGAAGACGCCTGGGTTAGCGTCATCCAGAAAATGGATGAAGCCTATGCGGATCTGGTGCACTCGCAGGTTGAAGTCGAAGAAAAAAACGTTGAGCTGGAAGAGGCCAAAAACTTTTCTGACAGTATTCAAAGTGCCATGAACGATGTGCTCGTTGTGTGTGATAACGACGGTATCATTGAAGGGGTAAACCGGGCTTTAACCGAGCTGGTGGGGGAGTCAGAATCGGCTCTGATTGGCCGTTCTATTTTAACTTTCATAGCCCCGGAGTTGCACGACAAGGTACAGGGTTTCTACGAACGTCTGCGAGCTCAGCCTGTGCGTGATTATGAGCTGGAATTGCAGGGCAAGTCGGGCAATGTACCGTTATCGGTAAATTGTACGGCACGTCTAAATCACCGCGGTAAGTCTGTAGGTATGGTGCTGGTAGGACGGCCTCTTGGCGAGCTGCAAAGAGCCTACAAAGAACTCAATATCGCCCATGCTGAATTACAGCTCGCCCAGCAACGGCTTATTCAGTCAGAAAAAATGGCTTCTCTGGGTCGTCTGGTGGCAGGGGTAGCCCACGAGCTGAACAATCCGATTAGCTTTGTGTATGGCAACATGCACGTGTTACGTCGCTACACCGACAAACTCAGCACTTATTTTGATGCGGTAGCCAATGGCGAAAGCCGCGACGCGTTGCGCGAAATGCGCGAAAACATGCGGTTGGAAAAAGCCATCAAGGATCTCAACTCGCTGGTGGATGGCACTATGGAAGGCGCAGACCGGGTAAAAGAAATCGTCAATGATTTACGTCAGTTCTCCTCTGCGCAGGTGTCAGAGAAGGCGTCTTTCGACCTCAGTCATGCAGTGCATACTGCTTTACACTGGATAATGAAAGAGAGTGATTACGCGGTAGAGGTAGAAGACAATATTCCCCGGCCACTGGAAGCTTATGGCCATGCCGGGCAGATCCATCAGGTCGTGGTTAACCTGATTGAAAACGCGGTTGATGCCATGGCTAACTCTGAGCTGCGCAGATTGACCATCAATGCCAGCGCAGATAAAGACGGCGTGTTACTGACCATAAGGGATACCGGACCGGGGATAAGCGCCGACGATGCACCGCAAATCTTTGAGCCTTTCTATACAACCAAACCAGTTGGAATGGGAACAGGCTTAGGTTTATCAATTAGTTATGGTATCGTTTCGCAACATAATGGCGAATTATCCATCGACAACCATATCGACGGTGGTGCAATCGCCAGCCTGTTTTTACCTAACCGGGAGTCCGCTGATGCTTAATCTGTTATGGCTGCAATCCGGCGGTTGCGGCGGATGTTCCATGTCGTTACTCAATGCCGAATCCCCCGATGTACTGACCCTGTTTGAAAATGCCGGCATCAATCTGCTGTGGCATCCGTCATTAAGCGAAGCCACCGGTGATGAGTGCATTGCTATGCTTGAGGGGATCCTGGCCGGTGACATTACACTAGATATTCTTTGTATCGAAGGCTCGATGATGACCGGCCCCATGGGGACCGGTAAGTTTCACATCATGGGCGGTACCGGTAAACCCATGATTGAGTGGGTAAAAGCACTGGCGGACATTGCCCGTTATACTGTTGCCGTTGGTAGCTGTGCGGCGTATGGCGGCATTACGGCAGCGGGCGCCAATGATACCGATGCCACGGGCCTGCAGTTTGACGGCGAAATGGCGGGCGGTCTGCTGGGTAAGGATTTTACTTCGCAAAGTGGTGATCAGGTGGTTAATATCGCCGGTTGTCCGGTACATCCGGATTGGGTGACCGAAACCCTGATGAGCATCGCTCTGGGTGAGCACAGTGATGAGCAACTCGATAAGTTTGGTCGTCCGCGTATGTACGCCGACCACCTGGTGCATCACGGCTGTTCCCGCAACGAATTTTATGAGTATAAAGCCAGTGCAGTGGATATGGGCGACCGCGGTTGCATGATGGAAAACATGGGTTGTAAAGGCACTCAGGCGCATGCGGACTGTAACAGCAGGCCCTGGAATGGCCAGGGTTCCTGTACCAACGGTGGCTACCCGTGTATTAACTGTACCGCGCCTGAATTTGAAGAGCCGGGCCACAGTTTCTGCCAAACACCGAAAGTTGCCGGGATCCCGGTTGGCCTGCCAACCGATATGCCCAAAGCATGGTTTGTTGCCCTGGCCCAATTGTCTAAAGCGGCTACCCCTGAACGGTTAAAAAAGAATGCCATAGCCGAGCAGCTAATCTATCCGCCCACCATTCATAAACGCAAAGGCTGAACCATCAGCATGTGCAGTCAGAGAGTAGCAGTATGAGCCGAATCGTCGCAGGCCCCTTTAATCGCGTGGAAGGCGATCTGGAAATTACCCTGGAAACCGGAGAGGATAAAGTTCAGCGAGCCGAAGTAAATTCGCCGCTTTATCGCGGGTTTGAACGAATTTTACTGGGCCACAAACCCATGGATGCGCTGGTTTATACGCCGCGGATCTGTGGTATTTGCTCGGTTACCCAGTCGGTGGCCAGTGCCCGGGCTTTAGCCGATGCCATGGGACTGAGTATGCCGAAAAACGGCGAGTTGTGTACCAACCTAGTACTGGCTAGTGAGAACATTACCGATCTGATCACGCATTTTTATCTGTTTTTTATGCCTGATTTTGCCCGCGACACTTATGCTGGGGCGAGTTGGTTTGGTGATATCCAGGCGCGGTTTAAAGCTACTGCAGGCTCTGCCGCAACGCAGATGCTGCCAGCCCGGGCAGATTTTCTGCACCTTATGGGGCTGATGGCCGGCAAGTGGCCACACACCCTGAGTTTGCAGCCGGGAGGGGTAGCTAAAGCGATTGAGCCCAAAGAGCGCATGCGTTTACTGGCTATCGTTGCCGGGTTTAAGCGTTTTCTGGAAAGCACTTTATTTGGCGATAGCCTGACCACCATTAGTCAGCTTAAAAGCGAAGCCGAATTGTGGCAGTGGTATCAGCAAAAGCCCTGGCACAGCTCTGATTTCCGCCGTTTTTTGCATGTGGCTGAAGTACAGCAGTTACACCAGCTTGGCAGGGCAACGGATCATTTCCTCAGTTTTGGCGCTTATGGCGCACTTAATGAACCGATGTGGGCTGCTGGCAGCTATAGAAATGGCCAGACAAGTCCGTTGGATATCGCTCGGATAGCCGAAGATCACTCCCATAGCTGGATGAGTGACAACGAGCATCCGCACCCGCCGGCGCAGGGGATTACCCAGCCAACACTGGACAATGAGGCGGGATACAGTTGGTGTAAGGCGCCTCGCTTAGGTCAGGAAGTAGTGGAAGTCGGGCCATTGGCGCGGCAGGTCGTTAACGGTCACCCGCTGATGCGTGACATGATCAGTCGCCATGGTGGCAATGTGTTAAGCCGGGTGGTGGCCAGACTCCTCGAAGTAGCCATTGTAGTAGGGCAAATGGAACAGTGGATAAAACAAATTGATCCAAGCGCGCCTTTTTGTCACCACGGTGAAATGCCTGCCGAGGCCTCCGGGGTTGGTTTGGTTGAGGCGGCGCGAGGCGCTTTAGGTCACTGGCTGGAAGTTAAAAACGGTAAGATCAGTAACTATCAGATTATCGCCCCGACCAGTTGGAACTTCTCGCCTCGCGATCAACACGAACAGCCCGGTGCGCTGGAGCAGGCGGTGGTTGGTGCGCCGGTGATTGATGGTGAAAAAACACCGGTATCGGTGCAACATATTGTTCGTTCTTTCGATCCCTGTATGGCTTGCACGGTGCATTAATGCTACACAGCAAGGGAATGCGCTTACGCGTTAATGGGATTGTTCAGGGCGTGGGATTTCGCCCGTTTATCTGGCGTTTGGCAACAGAGTTAAAGCTCACCGGGCGGGTCTATAACGACGCTGGTGGTGTTATCATTGAGCTTAACTGTAATGAAGTGCAGGCTGGCGAGTTTGCTGAGATGATGTCGCAGCAGTTACCGCCACTGGCCCAGATTGATGCAATGCATCATGAGCCGGTTGATTTACCTTTTTTTTCCTCCTTTGAAATCGATGTATCTCAGTCGGGTATCGTTACTACCGGCTGTGCACCGGATGCCGCCACCTGCCCGGACTGCCTTACCGAGCTGTATCAGCCCGGCGATCGCCGTTACCAGTACCCCTTTATTAATTGTACCAACTGTGGCCCGCGGCTGAGTATTATCCGGCAAATTCCCTACGACCGTGCCTCCACTACCATGGCGAAATTTACCCTTTGTGCGGCTTGTCAGCAGGAATATGACAACCCGGCAGACCGTCGCTTTCATGCTCAGCCGAATGCTTGCCCGGACTGCGGCCCTTACTGCTGGCTGGAAGCACCCGATGGCGAGTTAGTAGCTAGCGAGTCTCCTTTTCATACACTTGGGGAAGCGTTAAGGAATGGTTTAATCGTAGCGATAAAGGGGATTGGCGGCGTTCATTTAGCTTGTGATGCCACTAATGAACAGGCAGTGAAACGGTTGCGCGAGAGAAAACAGCGCCCTGATAAAGCGCTGGCATTAATGGCCGCGAATATTGAGGCAATCAGACAGTTTGCCAGAGTTAACGAGCAAGACGAGACGCTCTTAGCACATTCCGCCGCGCCAGTTGTGCTGTTGTCTACGCAGGAAAAAACTGACCAACTGCGGGCAATTGCGCCATCGGTTGCACCTGACAATACTAAAATCGGCGTGATGTTACCCTATTCGCCGGTACATCATCTGCTCCTGGCAGAGGTAGACTTTCCACTGGTAATGACCAGTGGGAATCGTTCCGGGGAACCTCAGGCGATAACTAATGAGGCGGCTCGCTCTCAGTTATCTGACATTGCCGATCTGTTGCTGTTGCACAACCGGCCAATCCACAACCGTCTGGATGATTCGGTGGTGGTGGCGGGAAAACATGGTAAACAGATACTGCGCCGTGCGCGTGGCTATGCGCCGACGAGTCTACCATTACCGCCTGGTTTCCCGGCCGGGCAGGCGCTTATCGCGCAGGGCGGTCAGTTAAAAAATACCCTGTGTCTGGTTAAGGAGCGTCGGGCGGTGATTACCCAACACCTTGGCGATCTGCACGATGCCAGTACCTTTGATGAATACCTGCACACCCTGCAACTCTATCGCGAACTCTACGATAACGCTGCTGAGCATTACGTGTGTGATATGCATCCGGAGTATCTTTCCACAAAGCATGGCGTAAGTCTGGAAGAGCAGGGCAATCACCTGACCCGGGTACAGCATCACCACGCACACATAGCCGCCTGTCTGGGCGACAATCAGTATCCGCTGGCCGGCGAAGCGGTCCTCGGTATTTGTCTGGATGGCACCGGTTTCGGCACCGATGAGACCCTCTGGGGCGGTGAGTTTTTATATGGCAGTTATGCCGAAATGCGGCGGGTTGCCTCGTTGTTGCCGGTATCATTGATTGGCGGCGCACAGGCCATTAAATCGCCCTGGCGTTCGCTTTATGCACAGCTCCGACAATGCTTCAGTGCCGGTCAACTGGCAGAAATGACCGATATCTGCCCACAGTTTGCCGACCCCATGTGCAACAGCTTCGAAAAGATGCTGACAATGCAGTTAAACTGCCCGCTGAGCAGCTCTGCTGGTCGGCTGTTTGATGCCGTCGCGGCAGCGCTTGGCTGCGCCCCGGCCCAAATTACCTACGAAGGGCAGGCTGCAATCCGGCTGGAATCGCTGGCTATGACCTGTCACGAAGACGTAAAACCCTACCATCTTAACATCATTGATAATCATATAGTGCCCCAGGCGATGTGGCAGCAGATTGTGGCGGATTTACGCCAGGGACGGAACAAAGCCGCTATGGCAATGGCTTTCCATAAAGGGCTGGTGATTGCGCTTAGTGAGATGACGTTAGAGTTAAAAGCGGCCTATGACTTTAACACCGTAGTGTTATCTGGTGGTGTGATGCAGAACCTGCTGCTTGGTGAGGCGCTGCAGGACACCTTGCAGGCCAGCGGTTTCAAAGTACTGAAGCATCAGCAATTGCCCGCGAACGACGGCGGGATAGCTTTTGGTCAGGCCCTGGTTGCTCTGGCAAAAATCCAATAAAAGCAGATTTATCCGGCATAAATTTCGTTCTGCCATGCCCCCGCTCATTGCTGTCTGGAAACACCGTTAACACAGTGTAAACAGACTTTCCGCTTTCCCTGCCTAGTGGTAAGTAGACTTCAGGTAACTCGCTCCTGATTTATTCTAACTCAATGAAAATAAATGGTTTTTGTAGTTGGTCTGTTGTTTGCATTCTGTCTTGTGCGTTAATACCAATCCGCATAGCAGTTTGCCCCAAGGGAGTGGCTAAAACGACTTACATCTGTGTTGCGTCCTCTGGACATAGAATAACTATGCCGCAGAGAACGCGTCGTGATCTAAGTCGTTTTACCTCACTCTGAGAGGGTAAACTGCTATGCGGATTGGTATAAAAAACACCACGCTGTGTCATTACAAAAATAATAGCTGAACGCAACTTACATCAGAACAAAAACCAAGACCATTGGCCGTGCAAATTTGAGGTAAGTGTAACTTCAGCGGTATCACTGCCGGAGGACCGAATGTCCCAATTAGAGACCTTTTACGAAGTCATGCGTCGACAGGGGATTACCCGTCGCAGTTTCCTGAAGTATTGTAGCCTGACTGCTGCTGCATTAGGCCTGGGCCCTGCGTTTGCGCCGCGTATTGCCAATGCTATGGAAACCAAGGAACGTACCCCTGTGCTGTGGCTGCACGGACTGGAATGTACCTGTTGTTCTGAATCCTTTATTCGCTCTGCGCACCCTTTGGTGAAAGACGTTGTACTGTCGATGATCTCACTGGATTACGACGATACGTTAATGGCGTCAGCGGGTCATCAGGCCGAGGCGATTCTTGAAGAGACCATGCAGAAGTACAAGGGTAAGTACATCCTTGCTGTAGAAGGTAATCCGCCGCTCAATGAAGACGGCATGTTCTGTATTGTTGGTGGTAAGCCATTCCTTGACCAGCTTAAGCACGCTGCTAAAGACGCGGCGGCCATTATTGCCTGGGGCTCATGCGCCTCATGGGGCTGTGTTCAGGCAGCTCGTCCAAACCCCACTCAGGCGGTGCCTATTCACAAGGTGATTAAAGATAAGCCCATCATTAAAGTGCCGGGTTGTCCGCCCATTGCCGAGGTAATGACCGGCGTTATTACCTATATGCTAACTTTTGGCAAGGTACCGGAACTGGACCGTCAGGGACGTCCGAAGATGTTCTACAGCCAGCGTATCCACGACAAATGTTACCGCCGTCCACACTTTGATGCAGGTCAGTTTGTTGAACAGTGGGATGACGAGGGCGCGCGTAAAGGCTACTGCCTGTACAAAGTGGGTTGTAAAGGGCCAACCACCTATAACGCCTGTTCAACCGTACGCTGGAATGAAGGCACATCCTTCCCAATCCAGGCCGGCCACGGTTGTATTGGCTGTTCAGAAGATGGGTTCTGGGACAAAGGTTCCTTCTATGATCGTCTGACTGACATTAACCAGTTCGGTATCGAATCGAACGCAGATGAAGTAGGCACTGCCGTTGCGGGTGGTGTAGGTGCAGCGATTGCTGCCCATGCTGCCGTTAGTGCGGTGAAACGCGCGCAGCATAAGGGAGAACAAGAATAATGAACACGCCGTTAAATTCTAAATTACTCGACAGTTCAGGCCGCCGTATTGTGGTGGATCCGGTGACCCGGATCGAAGGTCACATGCGCTGCGAAGTAAACGTTGACGACAATAATATTATCCGCAATGCGGTATCTACCGGTACCATGTGGCGAGGTCTGGAAGTGATTTTAAAAGGCCGTGACCCGCGTGATGCCTGGGCATTCGTTGAACGTATCTGTGGGGTGTGTACCGGTTGTCACGCACTCACCAGTGTGCGCGCGGTGGAGGATGCGCTGGGCATCGACATTCCGTTAAATGCACACCTTATTCGTCACCTGATGGATAAGACCCTGAATATCCACGATCACGTGGTGCATTTTTATCACCTGCATGCGCTGGATTGGGTGAACCCGGTTAATGCGCTGAAAGCCGATCCGAAAGCGACCTCTGCCCTACAGCAGAAAATATCGTCGTCACATCCGTTATCCAGCCCCGGTTATTTCCGTGACGTACAAACGCGTATAAAGAAATTTATCGAAAGCGGCCAGCTAGGATTATTTGCCAATGGTTATTGGAGTAACCCAGCTTATAAACTGCCGCCAGAAGCGGATTTGATGGCGGTGGCGCACTATCTCGAAGCGCTGGATATGCAAAAAGAGATCGTTAAGATCCACACTATCTTTGGCGGGAAGAACCCACACCCTAACTTTATGGTTGGCGGTGTGCCATGTGCGATTAACCTCGACGGTACTGGTTCTTCGGGGGCGCCGGTTAATATGACCAGCCTGAACTTTGTGCTGGAGCGTATTCGCGAGGCAGAAGCGTTCATTAAAAACGTTTATATTCCGGACGTGATCGCCATTGCCACGCTTTATAAAGACTGGCTGTACGGCGGTGGTCTGGCTGCCTCAAACGTGCTGAGTTACGGTACACACACAGTAGTACCGGGCGATAAATCTACCGACCTCATTCCGGCTGGTGCAATCATCAATGGTAACTGGGATGAGATTCATCCTGTAGATGTACGTAACCCGGATGAAATTCAGGAGTTTGTGGATCACAGCTGGTATCAGTATGCTAACGGCGCTAAAGGCCTGCACCCCTGGGACGGTGAAACTGAAGCGAAATTTGAGTTGGGGCCAAACTTTAAAGGTACCAAAACGAATATTAAAGAGCTTGATGAAAGTGCTAAGTACAGCTGGATCAAATCACCGCGCTGGAGAGGCCATGCCATGGAAGTGGGTCCGCTGTCACGCTACATCGTAGCGTATGCTTCTGGCAAAGAATACGTGCAGGAGCAGGTTGATCGCTCACTGTCGGCGTTTAACCAGGCCACTGGTATGGACCTTGGCTTAAAGCAATTCCTGCCTTCGACTCTGGGGCGCACCCTGGCCCGTGCACTGGATTCTGAGCTGTGTGTCGACTCTATGCTTGATGACTGGCATCAGTTGGTCAATAACATTAAAAACGGTGATACCTCTACCGCCAACGTGGAAAAATGGGATCCGAAGACCTGGCCTAAAGAGGCTAAAGGTGTTGGGACCAATGAAGCGCCACGCGGTGCACTGGGTCACTGGATTAAGATTAAAGACGGCAAAATTGAAAACTACCAGGCGGTGGTACCCACCACCTGGAATGGTTCTCCACGTGATTCAGAAGGCAATATCGGGGCTTTTGAGGCGTCATTGCTTAATACGCCCATGGAGCGGCCTGATGAGCCGGTTGAAATCCTGCGAACTTTACACAGCTTTGACCCGTGTCTGGCCTGCTCCACACACGTAATGAGTGAAGACGGTCAGGAACTGACTAAAGTGAAAATTCGTTAAGAGAGCACCCTGTTGCTCTCTCTGGAGACTCAATTATGTCTACGTCAGTGAAAAGCAAAGCTGTTGAAAGAAGTCAGCTTACGGATAACCATCACAGTGGTGATGAGAAGGTTATCACCCGCCGTCAAACCGCGGTCTACGTTTACGAAGCGCCGGTGCGCTTATGGCACTGGATAACGGTTTTTTCCATCATCACGCTATGCGTGACGGGGTATTTTATCGGCCAGCCTTTACCCACCTTACCGGGTGAAGCCAGCGATAACTTCCTGATGGGGTACATTCGATTTGCCCACTTTGCCGCGGCTTACGTGGTAACCGTGGGCTTTATCGGCCGGTTGTACTGGGCGCTGGTGGGTAACCATCATTCCCGTGAACTGTTCTTCCCCAAGTTTTTTGTAAAAGCATGGTGGAAAGAGGTATGGCACGAGGTGCGCTGGTACCTGTTTATGGAAAAGACACCCAAGAAGTACATCGGTCACAATCCGCTGGCGCAACTGGGCATGTTCTTTTTCTTTATCCTCGGCATGATCTTTATGATCTTCACCGGCTTTGCGCTTTACAGTGAAGGTGCCGGGCAGGGAAGCTGGCAGGATACGTTATTTGGTTGGGTGATCCCGCTGTTTGGCCAGAGTCAGGATGTGCATACCTGGCATCGCCTGGGCATGTGGTATCTGATCACCTTTATTATGATCCATGTCTATGTGGCAATTCGTGAAGACATCATGTCACGCCAAAGCCTGATCTCCACCATGATCAGTGGCTGGCGGATGTTTAAGGACGACAAGCCGGATTAAGGCTCCTCAGAGGGATGCAGGCAATTGTTGACCCCGCCTGCGTCCCTTTATTCTTTAACCCATTTTGATTACTATTCTGAGCCACCGGATGACAGCCTTCAACCTCAATGTTAGCAGCCATTGCCTGAGTAGTCGCAAACCTGAACATCCCGGAATATTCCTCGAACGTTGTTATCTTAAACCGCTGAATATCAGCCAGTCTGAGCTGGCCCGACTGTTAGGCATATCCCGCCGACGTGTACACGAAATTATCAAAGGCCAACGTGCCATCTCTGCCGATACCGCTATCAGACTGGCCCGACACTTTCAGACTACGCCAATGTTTTGGCTTGAAAAACAACAGCTTTGGGAGTTGTACGATGCCAGCCGTCGATTCGCTAAAGAGGGTGGTAAGTAACTTTCCGGTTAGTGGATAGGTTTGTTATATCTATTTCCTTCTTTTTAGTGTGGTTACTTGTAACGCCCCCCGTGACACCCCGCCATACGGCGTTTCCTCATTTTTTACTAAGTTGGCATACAACTTGATGTATGTAAATAAAATGTAATTAGCGCAAGCGCCAGAGAGTCTGAGTTTTACCACCGTGCAAAATCGAATAAATGAAAAGCAAATACTTATTTTAGGCATTGGCAATATTTTATGGGCCGATGAGGGGTTTGGCGTACGCTGTGTTGAGGCGCTTAACCAGGATTACGAATTTGGCGACAACGTTAAGATCATGGATGGCGGTACCCAGGGCATTTATCTGGTACAGCATGTTCAGGAAGCCGATGTGCTGGTGGTGTTCGACGCTATCGATTACGGTCTGGCTCCTGGCACCTTAAAAACCATCTATAACGACGAAGTACCCAAATTCATGGGCGCTAAACAGATGAGTCTGCATCAGACCGGTTTTCAGGAAGTCTTGGCCATGGCCGAGTTTACCGGTAACTATCCGGCAGATTTATTACTGGTGGGGTGCCAGCCGGTTGAGCTGGAAGACTTTGGCGGCAGTTTGCGTGAGGAAGTCAAGGCACAGGTGCAACCTGCTATCGACATTGCGCTGGAGTATCTGACGCAGTTTGGTATTTCCGCACAACGTAGCTCTGGGGCGGCACAGGCGCTGGCGCCGGGTCAGCTAAACCTGAGCGACTATGAACAGGGCCGCCCGGATGAGCAGGTAGCCTGTCGTACTGGTGATAGCCGGGTAATCGGTAGTGCTACTGTAGGGGAAAGTACCGAGTAATGTGTATTGGCGTACCCTTTCAGGTTATTCAGACCGATAGCCATAAGGCTTACTGTCAGCGCGGCGCAGAGCAGCGCTGGATAGACACCTCGCTGGTAGGTGAGGTAGTGGCCGGTGACTGGTTGTTAGTCTTTTTAGACGCCGCCCGGGAGGTGCTGACTGAAGAGCGGGCACAACAGGTGGAAGAAGCTGTCAGCGCTATTGAACGGGTGATGTCGGGGCAAAGTGTCGAGCTGGACGATTGCTTTAAGGATCTGGTCGAACGCGAACCACAACTGCCAGACCACTTAAAACCGCTTTTAAAATAACACAAGATAAGAGAACACTATGAACTCACCGCTGATCAATCGTCTTATCGACGAGTTAGGCTACCCCTTACTCGACGACGATAACTTTGAAAGTTTCATTGAGCAGACACCACTTAGTGTGCTGTTTTTAACCGAAGACCCCAAACGTTTTCCGGAAAGCCTGGACGTAGCCGTGATCCTGCCAGAACTGATCAAACAGTTTCCTCAGCTTACCCCGGCGGTGGTATCTGAAGATATTCAAACTGCCTGTCGCGGCCGTTATAACTTTATGGCGTGGCCAGCACTGGTTTTTCTTAAGCATGGCCAGTATCTCGACGCCATTACCAAAGTGCAGAACTGGGATGACTACGTGCACGAAATCAATCGAATCCTGACGCTTGAGCCCCGCCCGGATCCGGGTATCGGTATTCCGGTGGTGTTTAATCCGGTTAGCAAAAGTTGCGGGCAATAGGGGAATAATATGCGTGATAACAGTATAAACATCGTCAATGTGCCAATCGGGCCGGGCAGCCAGTCAGAGGGCGACATGGTGCTTGATTACATGAAGATGCCGTCGGAAATGAACACTTATGATATGCCATCGTTTCCGGAAGAAAGTGAGCTGGAACGTTGCCCAAAGGCCATGAGCATCCTCGCCGATATCCAGCTTATGCTTGGCCAGATCAACGAAAACGGTCAGAGCAGCATCATGACGCTTACCGAGTTACCTCAGGCAGATTTAAACCTGCTTAATCAAATCCTTGGTGAAGGCGAAGTGAGCGTTCTGATTGATGGCGATAAGCCGGTCAGAATTCAGGAAACGGTAATGGCCGGTATCTGGCGTTTGCGTACCTTCGACGAGCAGGGCAAGGTGACAGCCGAAGCTATTGAGGTGGCAGAGATCCCTGAATGTGTGAAAGACCAGGCATTTGCTACTAAGGTGGATTTACCTGCCCGAATCGCCAGCCTGCCTGAAGGACTATTGAATGCGCCTTCGGTACTGGTAGAAATTGCGGATACCTCAGCAGACTACCAGCGCGACCCGGGTATGGCTTCGCATGTAATAAACCTGTCCTTGTTACCTTTTTCGCCTGAAGATCACTATAGCCTGACTGAAACCACCGGTACCGGCAGTGTCACCATTTTGTCCCGCGGATACGGCAACTGCCGGATAACGTCGACTCAGGTAGATGGCTTATGGCGGGTGCAGTATTACAACAGTACCGACCAACTGATCCTGGACACCCTGGAAATTGTGGCTATTCCTGCCGTGGCTTGTGCAGCCCCTGAGGATCTGGCCGATTCAGCGGTCCGTTTGTCTGAAATCCGCGATGCGCTGGTATAGGAAGACAGAATGAGTTTTCAGGGCTTTGAAGGCAGTTATTTAGGCGATGCCAGCCGGATTGATAAGCAGGCCAGACTGGAATGCAAAATATGCTGGTATGTTTACGATCCGGCGGAAGGTGATGAGGTCTGGCAAATTCCATCAGGTACGGCGTTTGTCGATCTGCCTGATCATTGGCGGTGTCCGGAGTGTGATGGTGACCGCGATCAGTTTATGGTGATAGAGGACTAACAGTGTCAAACGGTACAGCAGTTGTCGTTTTCTATAAATCAGTGGCCCGCAAAATGGCAGGCCTGCCGGTGTACAATAATAAGCTCGCAGTGGATGCGACCGAGTTTTTGTCATGGGAAGACAACTGGTTTGGCATCATCGTTACGCCCTGGTGTATGAATATTGTGTTACTCCCGGGCGAGGCGTCTCATCACAACGCTCAGCAGGTTGGTGCTAAATTTCGTCATAAGCTGCCCTCCGGCCTTTATGAGTTTATTCGTGCTTATGCCGGGGACTGTGGCGATTTCGCCACCTGCTCGGTGTTTTCACCGATGTTTGAGTTTTCATCACAGAACATAGCTATGGAAACCGCGAAGGAAGTGCTGGCAGCGTTGTTTGATGCAGAAAACGTCTCGCCTTCAGAGCGTCATCAAAGCTACACGGTTTACAGCGAAATGCGTCAGGCTGTTGAGCTTGAGGCCCAGGCCGGTGATACAGAAAGTGGCAAGCAAGAAGCTGTTGAAGAGGCGCCAGAACTGAGTCGCCGGGCATTCCTGAGCGGCAGCTTCGCCCGGCGAGAGGGCAACAGACCATGAATATAGCTGCAGAACTGGCTGCCGGAAATAAAGCGCAAAACACAGGGGCGAATCCGCTAACTGGCGGTGTACGGGTCACCGTTTGTTATAACCGTGACCACATCAAAGCCGTTGAGATCAATAATACCCGCCCGTTTGCCGTTACCCGCCTGTTCAGGGAAAAGCCGGTTGATTGGGTGCTGGCGATGATGCCATCACTCTTTTATATTTGCGGGATGGGGCAGTTAATCGCCGCGCTAAGAGCTGTAGAGAGTGCCGCAGGTATTACCGAGACGTCGGTCATAAAACAAGCGCGGGATACATTGTTATTTGCCGAGTCGTTGCGGGAGCAGGTGTTTAGCTGGGTGACCAACTGGGCGCCGCAACATAAATCCAGAATGAGCCATGTGGTGGATTGGTTTAATCAGTGCCGTAAGCAACTTGACTGGAGTTTAACCCTGGCCTCGGCAACCTCCGGTGAGGCGGGGCGTCGGCCTGCGCTTGAGCAATTGGCCCGGCGACTGGAAGACGTTGTTAAACCGCTATTGCCGGCAAACCGGGAAAGCGCCTCGTTAGCAACGATGGGGGTGTCTGCCGAGGTATGTCAGTTGTTGAAAGCATGCGGTGAATACCCACTAGGACTGGCCGCAAAAACGTTAAACTTAACCGAGTCGCAACAGCTAATGACAGTCTTGGCAGCCCTGAATACTGCAGAAGCGGAGCAGTTTTGTCACCAGCCTACCATTAGCGGAGTGCCGGCCGAAACCGGCAGTTGGGCACGGCAAAACATTGAAGCCAGAGGATTTTTAATTGAAAGTCGCCTGCGCTCGCTTTACCGTGAAATAACTACAGCGCCAATGAGGCTCAGATCAATAATCCGTCAGCAACAGTTCAGCCATACAGAGGGCACTGGCGTGCGCGGCTGCTCGGTAGTCGAGACGGCCAGAGGAACGCTATTACATAAAGTGGCGCTGGATAAACGAAACCAGGTGACAAAATACCAGATTATTGCCCCCACTGAGTGGAATTTTCATCCCCAGGGGAGTCTCAAAACCATGCTGGAAGGGTTATATTTACCATGGGAGCAGGTAACGCCGGTGGCGGAAACCCTGATAAAACTTCTCGACCCTTGTGTGTCGTGGCAGTTGGAGTTAGTCCATGCATGAGATGTCTATTGCAGAAGGGATCTTGCAGGTATTAGAAGAACAGGCTGTGAGCCAGTCGTTTGAAAAAGTCAAAGCGGTGTGGGTCGAAATTGGCCCGCTCGCCACCATCGAAGCGGACGCACTAACGTTTTGTTTCGATGCTGTAATAAGAGGAAGTCTGGCCGAAGGCGCCAGCCTGCACATTATAAAAATGCCGGGAAAAGCCTTCTGTTTGCAGTGTCTGGATACCGTCCCGGTCACGCAACGCTATGACAGTTGCCCTGTTTGTGGCAGTTATCACTTACAGATAACGCAGGGTGAAGAAATGAGAATAAAAGAACTAGAGGTGGCATAAACATGTGTACGGTTTGCGGTTGTTCAGAAGGTGAAGTTAAAATAGAAGGGCATGAGGGGCACGCCCACGGGCATAGCCACGAACACACTCATAGTCATGATCATTCACATGCCCACGGGCATCATCACCATCATGGCGACCATCATGGTGGACATAGTCACGAGCATTCACACTCTCACACGCACAGTCATGAAGACCAGCATGATCACAGTGTCATTGAAAGTGATGGCGATAACATTCACTTCGGCAAAGGCCCGGCTCATGCCCATGTGGCAGGTCTTAGTCAAAGCCGAATGGTGCAAATTGAGCAGGATATTCTGGGTAAAAATAACCAGTATGCCGCGCAAAATCGGGTTCGCTTTGAACAGCAGTCGATGTTTGTGCTCAACCTGGTATCAAGCCCGGGTTCAGGCAAAACCACCTTACTGACTGAAACCATTAATCACATTAAAGACCGTTACACCGTAGGCGTAATTGAAGGGGATCAGCAAACGGCAAATGACGCAGACCGCATTCGCGAAACCGGCGTTCAGGCTATTCAGATCAATACTGGCAAAGGTTGTCACCTTGATGCGCACATGGTCGGTCATGCCATGGAGAACTTCTCCGGGATGACCGGCGGCGTGCTGTTCATCGAGAATGTAGGTAATCTGGTGTGCCCAGCCTCTTTTGATCTGGGCGAGGCGGCAAAAGTGTCGATTCTGTCGGTCACCGAAGGCGAAGATAAACCACTTAAGTATCCGGATATGTTCCATGCGTCAGAATTGATGATCCTGAATAAAACCGACCTGCTGCCGTATCTGGATTTTGATGTCGAGAAATGCATTGAGTACGCTAAACGAGTCAATCCGGAAATCCGTATTATTCAGCTGTCAGCCAAAAGCGGCGAGGGCATGCAGGAGTGGCTTGATTGGATCGATACCAAGCGGGCTGCCATCATTGAATCGCGTATTCATCATTTGCAACAACAGGTAGAGCAGTTTAAGGCAATTTTATAATGACTACATCACAACGTCCTATTGTATTATGCGTTGATGATGAAGTCCGCTCGCTTGAAACCCTCGAGCGAACTCTGGATGAAGAGTTTGACGTATTAACCGCCAATAGCGCCGACCTGGCGCTGGAATTATTGGAAAGCCATGACGTGCAGGTGATCCTGTGCGATCAGCGCATGCCGGATCGTACCGGGGTGGAATTGCTAACCGAAGTGCGGGATCGCTGGCCTCAGGTCGCCCGGCTGATTTTGTCAGGTTATACCGACTCAGAAGACATTATCAAAGGTCTCAACGAAGCAGGCATTTTGCAGTACATCACCAAACCCTGGCACCCGGAAAGTCTGTTAATGATTATCCGCAGTGCATGCCGGATGTGCGCCTTACAAAGTGAGAATGCACTGCTGAATATGGAGATGCGTCTTACCGAAGAGCAGGCCGAGCAGCAGGTTAGTGAGAAAAAAGCCCATCTGCGTAATAGCTTTCAGCTTGAAGAGATCAAACGCCATGCGCAAAGCCCGCTGAATAAAGTCTGTGACCAGGTCAGCAAAATTGCGCCTTATGATGTCTCGGTGCTGATCACCGGCCCATCCGGTGCGGGTAAGGAACTTTTTGCCCGGGCGCTGCATTACAACAGCTTGCGTTCAGACCGCCCGTTTGTGGTAGAAAACTGCGGTGCCATGCCCGATGAACTGCTGGCATCTGAATTGTTTGGCCATAAAAAAGGTTCGTTTACCGGCGCGATCACCGACCATGTGGGCCTGTTCGAACAGGCCGACGGCGGCACTATTTTTCTGGACGAGATTGGTGAGATCAGCCCTGCATTTCAGGTTAAGTTGTTGCGGGTTCTGCAGGAGCGTGAGATTCGCCGCCTGGGCGAGCAACAACGCCGCAAAGTTAATGTGCGGTTAGTGGCTTCCACAAACCGAGACCTTGAGGAAGAAGTTCGCGCTGGCCGGTTCCGGCAGGATCTTTATTTTCGTTTAGCCGAAGTCACCCTGGAGCTGCCCGCATTGTCTCGCCGTACTATAGATATTCCGGTGCTGGCGAATAGCTTTTTACAAACCGCCATGCATCAGTTCGACAAGCCGGTAAAAGGCTTTAGTGAAGAAGCCATCGCCTGTATGAAACGCTACAGCTGGCCGGGTAACGTGCGTGAGTTACAAAATGAGGTGCGCCGCATGCTGGTAATGTGTGAAAGCGAATGGCTCACAGCTGACCTGCTAAATCCGCGGGTTCTGAGAGCGGCGCCTGGCGGTGAGGATGAAGACATTGATATGTTTGCTGGCCTTGAAGGCACGCTCAAAGAAAAGGTCGAGCTACTGGAAAAACGCATTCTGCGCGAGACATTGATCCGCCATCGCTGGAATAAAAGCAGCGCGTCACTGGAACTGGGTTTGTCTCGGGTAGGATTGCGCTCCAAGCTGGAACGCTACGAGCTTGAGAAATCCGGCGATTCAGAAACCAGTAAACAGCATTAAGGGGAATATCAGTATGTGTTTAGGGATCCCCGGCCAGATTGTCGCCATCAGCGACGAGGCCATGCAAACCGGCATTGTTCAGGTTTCCGGTGTTAAACGCGAAGCCAATTTGAGTTGTGTGGTGCCTGCTGATGGTAACCTGCAATCTTTAGTGGGTAGCTGGGCGCTGGTGCATGTGGGCTTTGCCATGAGCATTATCGATGAGGAAGAGGCCCGGCGAACACTTGAGATCCTTGCTGAAATTGGTGAGTTACAGGAAGAACTCGACGCCATGCAGCAGGGTGCGCGGGGATAACCGTGATGAGCGAGCCTACCGATAATCAGTCTGTTCTGTCGGCATTGTACCCCTTTACCGGCCAGGCTATGGCTGATAAACCTAATGATAACGACGAGTTAGCCAGCGCCCTGGTAGCCTCTGTTCAGGCTAAAGCGCGCGACAGTATTGCCGTGAAGCAGGCCTTTTTTGACCGCCACAGCGAAACCTTGCTAGCTGCCGCAAAACGCATTGCGACCACTTATGCACAGCAGGGAAAACTGTTAACGGCAGGCAATGGCGGTTCTTCCTGTGATGCCGCGCATCTGGCAGTAGAGTTTATGCACCCGGTTACCACCGGTCGCAAAGCCCTGCCAGCTATCAACTTATCTCAGGATACCGCGATGATGACGGCAGTGAGTAATGATGTGGGTATCGAACATGTCATCACCCGGCAATTGTCCGCCCTGGCCAATTCCGGGGATACACTGGTAGTGTTTTCCACCAGTGGAAACTCAGCTAATTTAATTGAAGCCTGCAAAAAGGCCCGGGCAATTGATCTGAGTGTGATTGCCTTTACTGGCCGAACCGGTGGTGAGCTGCAACGACAACAGCTCACCGATGTTTGTATTACCGTACCCAGCGACAGCATTCACCGCATTCAGGAGTGTCACCTGGCCTGTTATCACATTTTATGGGATCTGGTGCACAGCCTGCTGGCTGACAGCCGGTTGTCTCAGGAGAAGAAATAATGAAGTTTGTAGATGAGTTTCGCGACCCGGAAATGGCCCGGCGAGTGCTTGAGCGCATCCATGCCGTGGTAGAAGAAATCCCCACTACTGCGCAACGCCCGTTACAAATAATGGAAGTATGCGGAGGGCATACTCACTCAATCTTTCGCTACGGACTGGAAGAGTTATTACCCGATAAGATTGAAATGGTACATGGTCCTGGCTGCCCTGTATGTGTATTGCCGATGGGAAGAGTAGACGACTGCGTGGCTATTGCTGAACAGCCTGATGTGATCTTTACCACCTTTGGTGATGCCATGCGTGTGCCAGGCTCGAAGAAAAGCCTGCAGCAGGCCAATTCTGATGGCTGTGATGTGCGCATGGTGTATTCCCCTATGGATGCACTGGATATTGCCCGAAAAAATCCGCGTAAAAATGTGGTGTTTTTCGGACTGGGTTTTGAAACCACCATGCCGAGCACTGCGTTAACGCTGTTGCAGGCAGATAGAGAGGGCGTTACGAACTTCTCGCTGTTTTGCAACCACATCACCATCATTCCTACCATCAAGGCGATTCTGGACTCTCCGGATATGGTAATTGATGGCTTTTTAGGGCCGGGCCATGTGTCGATGGTAATTGGTAAAGCACCTTATGAGTTTATTGCCAGTCATTATAAACGCCCGCTGGTGATAGCCGGTTTCGAGCCGTTGGATATTCTGCAGTCCATGCTGATGGTGGTAGAGCAAATCCGCGATGGTAAGGCGCTGGTGGAAAATCAGTACAAACGAATTGTGCCAGAGCAGGGTAACAATAACGCCCTTAAAGCTGTGGGGGAAGTGTTTGAGCTTCGCGAATTCTTCGAGTGGCGGGGCCTCGGCTCTATTGACCATTCCGGCGTACGTATTCGTGAAAAATACGCCCGATTTGATGCTGAACGCTTATTTGCTGTAGAGCCTGCCCATGTAGCCGATCCTAAAGCCTGCCAGTGTGGCGAAGTGCTTAAGGGCGTGCTCAAACCCTGGGAGTGCAAATTGTTTGGCGAGCAGTGTAACCCCGAAACGCCCATCGGCGCGTTGATGGTATCGACTGAGGGCGCCTGTTCCGCCTACTACAGCTACGGCAAAATCGACGTAAAACAAGCCGTGTAACCAACCGAGTAAGCAGTATGAATAAACCTAAACGGACCCTGCGGGCCAAAACCATCACCATGGCTCATGGCGCGGGTGGTAAAGCCATGCGCGACCTGATTGAAGATGTCTTTGTGGGGACCTTCGCTAATCCCGACCTGGAGCAACTGGAAGATCAGGCTCGTTTTGAACTGGCTGAACTAATGCAAAGTGGCGCACAACTGGCGTTTACCACTGATTCTTATGTGGTAGACCCGGTAGAATTTCCGGGCGGCGATATTGGTTCGCTGGCGGTGAATGGTACGGTAAATGATATCGCTGTGTCTGGCGCGATCCCAAAGTATTTGTCCTGCGGCATGATTTTAGAAGAAGGGCTCGATGTTGAGCTCCTGCGGCGTGTGGTAGTGTCGATGAAAGCCGCCGCTGATAAGGCCGGAGTGACCATTGTCACTGGTGACACCAAAGTGGTACCGAAAGGCAAAGGCGATAAAATTTTTATTAATACCAGTGGCATTGGGGTGATTCCTGAAGGCGTGGATATATCAGCGACTAACTGCCGGGTAGGCGACAAAATTATTGTTAATGGCCTGATAGGCGATCATGGCGCGGCAATACTTAATGCCCGTGGTGATCTGGCGCTCGATGTAACATTGGAAACCGACTGCCAGGCGTTAAATGAGTTAGTCCAAACCATGTTGAAAGTGTGTCCGGACGTTCACGCCATTCGTGATGCCTCCCGGGGCGGTGTCGCCACAGTTTTATGTGAATTCGCTGAATCATCCGCCGTCAGTATTCGTTTGCAGGAAGAGCAAGTCCCGGTAAGAGATACCGTGCGCGGTGTCTGTGAGATCCTGGGGCTTGATGCGCTGTATTTTGCTAATGAAGGTAAACTTGTTGCGGCAGTTCCGGCCGATAAAGCTGAGGCGGTGCTTGCGGCGATGCGCAATCACCCGGCCGGGAAAGATTCAGCCATTATTGGTGAAGTCATTGAATCGAACTATAACCGGGTGCTGGTGAAAACTCACTTTGGCGGAGAGCGCATCCTGGATATGCTGGTGGGCGAGCAACTGCCGCGGATTTGCTAGCGCTGACTGAAAACGGATTCATTAAAGAAATAGTCGATAACCATTAGTAACTGCGCAGTATTGGTTTTGACTATTTCACTTTGGTTTGTTTTCAATCACATTTCCTAACTTTCCATCTCAATATCTTCCAGTTGTCCATTTTCTCCGTATTTAATGCAAATGACATAATCAGTTACGTCACCTGGTAATGTAAAGTCATAAACCTCTTCATCTTCCCACTTACTTCTTAACACCAATAAATCAACGACCTGGTTAACCGTTGGATTCTCGCGTCCGGTTTTAGCTTTCCAATAAGATGGTGGTAATTCTTTTAAATGATGACTTACGAATTCATCGACACTATATTCACCAATTTCCGTTCCGATTAAATTTTTTATGTCTAGTAATGCTTTTTGCTCATGACTCATCCCTGAAGGCCTTACATTATTATTTAACCATAATAGCTTACAGCAATATTTCGGTAAGGTGCTATTGGTTAAAGCAGGATGTGTTAGTGAGAGAGCCCTGGACAAACAATTGGGGGCGTTATGTGCTGGCTTATAGTGTGTTAGCGCAGCATCACATGAAGCCATAGGTTTTAATAACGCAAAAAAGGAGCCGACCCTAAGATCGGCTCCCGCCCATGGCATTCAATAGTTGGTGTGGGTCACCTAAATTGAAAACAACGATACTCCCATCATTGCAATTACCAGCCCAATGACTCTGTTTGCAGAAGGGATGCTGCGCGAGACCAGTTTCGACACAGCAAAGCCCGCCGCTACCAGTGTGGCGCTGGTAACGAGGAAACCTGAAGCAAACAGATAAGGGACGGAGCCGGCGGTCTCGAGACCATGGGCAAAACCGTGAAACATTGCAAAACAGGCAGCCAAGCTAACCGCCAGCCCCTGAGTTACGTTCTTACGTGTGGCAATAAGTAAGCCGGTGACTACAGATGTCAGAACGATGCCTGTTTCCATAAACGAAAAGCTGAAACCTGCTAAGCCTAATGAAAAACCACCAATCAATAATGCAAAAAATGCAGCAAGCATGGCGTTGCATTGTTTACTTGCAAAACCTGACGCCCAGTAGCCCATTGCAACCATGGCAATAAGGTGATCAATTCCCATCATGGGGTGTGACAAACCAGCTAAAAAGGCATTTTGAACCGTTTCGTGACCAGTATGAGCAAAGGCCGGTGCTGAGGTAGCTAGTGTGAGTAGAAGGCCGCTGGTTATTTTTTGTGTACGTGTCATGTTTTTACCTTACTGCGAAATCGAACAGTTATTAGTGTGTTGTTGCTGGCATAAATGCTTAACGACAACTTTATTGTAATGGCTACTGCTTTAGCATTTCCTGAATCTGCAAAACGGGTGCCAAACTAAAATTTACCGATTGAAATATCTTAAGTGTATGAAAATTCGTTGTTTTGTTGTTTTTGTGCTGAACGGTGAAAGTAGGGGGACTGGTAACTTGATTACCAGTTAACAGGCAATTGGCAACTTTCTGTGCGCAGCGTAAAGGGCAGTTATTTTTTATCTATTACCTGTTGCTTGTGCAGCTCTCCAATGGACAAACTGTTTAATGGATAAAATGAATATTGCCAAGTTCTGCCTGTAGATAGCGTCTAAACTCCACTGCTTTGCAGGCGGGAAAAATAAAACCCGGCGGATTACCCGGTGTTGTTGGATTATAGGGTAGGGAAAAATAGCAATGCTCGCTCGTGGTTTCTAATGCCACCCTTGTAACTTTGTGGGCCGGAATTGAGGTTGAGCCAAACTGAATATGACCATCGTTAAACGTTACATACTTTACCGGGTCCATTACCGTGATGTCTGGCATGGTTTTACACCACTTCACTATCCAAACCAGGTTAAAAACACCAAGCATCAGCAATAGATTTACTTCTTGTCTCACTATCCAGAGTATTAAGCCCACAATGAGAGCGGCCAGGGTAGCGTGCATTAATGTTATTTTGTTGATGGGATTGGATGAGGTCATTAATAAAGTCCGTTTTAACAAATGCCTGTTGTTAATATTGGCCTGTACTGGTGTTAACGCAACACATGGCTATACTTATACCAAACTGGAAACAGAAAAAGTAATCTTTTATTCCCTCTTATAAAGTTCTACAACTGTTTCTTTGTGCACTCAGTCATTGATGATTGGATGTTAGCCAAAAGAATAAGACATTTCCCCTTTCTACTTGTACGAAATATCTTACAAAGCTGTGAGATATTATAGATTCCTACTTATGCTAAAAACGTCGATTGTTTTTTAAGATTATGAAAAATATGAAATAAAATTGTTCTGGTCAGCTTTGGCCTGCAACGTTGATGCAAAAATATTCAACAGTGGATTAGCGTTCCTCATTCATCAGCGTACTATAAACGTGTCACAAGGAAACACGACGAGTCAGGAAGACACACGGATGAACTTGGGATTGCTCAGGATGAGTAAGACAGGGTAAGGAACTCTGTTTAAGGATAAAGGAGCGGTCGGGAAGGCCGAAAAGGACAACTCCGGATGGAGAATGCTGTAGCAGGATGTACAGCTTAAAATGGAATAATGGAAAGGGACCTGTTCAGGGAGAACAGCTCACGCAGGATGATGTGAGAAAAGAAGGAAAGGGGCGTATACGGATTTTAATCGGGAAGATTTTAGTCGCAAGGGATCGCTGAGAAGGAAACTCAAAATTCAGAGAAAACGATGACTTCGGTCATCGTTTTTTTATGCCTGCCGAAAAAACGCCTCGTATTTATAACAGGCCGTCGTCTCTCATAAAATAGATAAAATCCGGTGTCTAACCCTGCCCGGTTATACTATCATCCCAGTTAAAACTAACCGATATGAATCCTGACCATGGCAGACAGAGCAAAGACCGCTGAAGTGTATCGCTACCAGACCGTCAGTGCGGATAAACTGGTAGAAGAGAGTGCGCTGCCAACCGAATGTGCCCTGGCTATTAGCTATAACGACATCAGTTATGCGGTAATGATGGTAAGCCCCGATGACGTGAAGGATTTTGTGGTTGGATTTAGTCTGACTCAGGGCATTATTGATTCACCGGGCCAGTTTCGTAGTATCAGCGTGACCTTTGAAGGCGAGCAGGGAGTTGCTGATGTGCAGCTTAGTCCTCGTGCCCAGTGGCAACTAAAGTCTTATCAACGCCGCCTTGCTGGCAGTTCGGGCTGCGGTATCTGCGGTACGGATGCGCTGAAATCAGCGTTACCTGAGCTTTCCAAATTACCGGATGCGCCCTTGCCTGAGGTGTGCGCCTTCACCAACCTGCGTCATCGAATCCGTGAATACCAACAGGCTCTGTATTCGGGGGGCGCCCAGCATGCTGCATTTTTTGTGACTAACGATGGCTGTATCACGTTGTGCCGTGAAGATATCGGCCGGCACAACGCTATGGACAAACTGATTGGTGCGCTGGCCTTATCCGACACACCCTCAACAAATGGTTTTATGGTACTGACCAGCCGTTGCGGGCTGGAGTTGGTGCAAAAGGCTATTCGGGTTGGTCTGCCAACCCTGGTTACCCTGTCTGCGCCTACCACAATGGCTGTGGAGTGGGCTAAACGGTATCAGCTTAACTTAATCCACTTACCCCACCACAGCGCCCCCAGGGTGTACCACAGTTCCGTTGCTGGCAGTGCAAGCTAATTCTGAGCAACCGGGATGCGATTATCAGGCTGCGCTTTCATCAGTTTAATCGCAATGTATTTAGAAGTGGGCGTGAATGACTCATCGCCATAGCTCTCCAAAGGCACCAGGCCGTTGGCTTCCGGAAAATAAGCGGCGGCCTGACCCTGTGGAATATCGTAAGCCACCAGGGTGAAACCTTTCACTCTACGTTCTCTGTCATCATGCCACAGGGAAATCATGTCAACCTTTTCGCCTTCGCTAAAGCCCAGCCGGTTAATGTCCTCGGGATTAACGAACACCACATAGCGCTGGCCAAATACGCCCCGGTAGCGGTCATCAAGGCCATAAACCGTGGTGTTGTACTGATCGTGTGAGCGCAGTGTTTGCAGTATAAGATCCGGCGTTTCTCCGGCAGGTAATTGTGCAGAGAGTAACTGCCCGGGCAGTGGGTTGGCAGCAAAGCCGGCTTTCTGGTCGGCCGTGCGCCACGTTCTCTCAGATGCCGGGTTAGGTAAGTGAAATCCGCCCGGTTGGGTTAACTTCTCGTTAAAGCCGGTAAAGCCGGGGATCGTATCGGCAATCAACTCGCGGATGCGGCTATAATCGTTAATTAGCGCGTCCCAGTCTACCGGGTGATTGCCCAGCACAGCTTTGGCCATACCGGCCACAATGGCTGGCTCTGAACGTAACAGCGCTGAGCCCGGAGGCAGTTGCCCATAGGAAATGTGTACCATCGAAAAGGTATCTTCTACCGTCACGCCCTGGGGCTGGCCGTTCTGAATATCGGCTTCGGTGCGACCCAGGCAAGGTAAAATCAGCGCTGCTTTACCGGTAACTAAATGCGAGCGGTTAAGTTTGGTGCTTACGTGTACCGTAAGGTCGCATTGCTTAAGCGCTGCATGAGTACGCGGTGTGTCCGGGGTGGCCTGAGCAAAGTTGCCACCCATGCCAATAAAGACTTTAGCGCGCCCCTGTTCCATAGCCTGAATAGCCTGCACCACGTTGTGGCCGGGCTCACGGGGTACAGAAAAGTTAAAGCGCTCCTCCAGGGCATCGAGCAACCATTGCGGTGGCTTTTCATCGATCCCCATGGTTCTGTCGCCCTGCACATTACTGTGGCCTCGCACCGGCGATAATCCGGCACCCGGTTTACCCACATTGCCGCGCAGCAACTGGACGTTAATAATTTCCTGGATGATAGCAACTGAGTGCTTATGTTGGGTTATTCCCATGGCCCAGCACATAATCACTCGCTCAGCCCGGCAATACATGCTGGCCGCCAGGTAAATATCGTCTTTGCTGAGCCCTGACTGTTCAACAATGTCTTGCCAGGAAGTGGCATCAACCAGAGCCAGATAATCATCAAGGCCGTTGGTATGCCGGGCAATAAAATCGTGATCAAATATCGCCGGACGGTTATTGGCCTGGGCTTCTCTTTCCCATTCGAGCAGACCTTTGGCAATACCGCGCATGACCGCCATATCGCCGCCTAATGCCGGGCGGAAATAAGCTGTGTTAGTGGGGGCATCGCCATTGGTTAGCATTTCCAGCGGGTGTTGCGGATGCTGAAAACGTTCCAGGCCGCGCTCTTTCAGCGGATTAAAGCAAACCACCTGAGCGCCTCGCTCAACGGCCTCCCGTAACGGTTCGAGCATACGAGGATGATTGGTGCCTGGGTTCTGGCCCAATACAAATATCGCATCGGCTTTGGCAAAGTCGTCGAATACCACGGTGCCTTTGCCTACGCCCACCGATTGCTTCATGGCATGGCCACTGGCTTCATGGCACATGTTGGAGCAGTCAGGAAAATTATTAGTACCAAATGCACGTACAAATAGCTGATACAGGTACGCCGCTTCATTACTGGTGCGCCCGGACGTGTAAAATTCAGCTTGATCGGGACTGGCCAGCTGGTTGAGATGTTGCGCTATCAATGCAAAGGCATCATCCCAGCTAATCTCAGTATATTTATCCGTTGCCGGATCGTATTGCATAGGGTGGGATAAGCGGCCCTGATCTTCCAGCCAGTAATCGCTGTGCTCTAAAAGTTTAGATACGGTGTAACGCTCAAAAAATGCTGGCCCTACCTGACGACCTGAGGATTCCCAGTTAACCGCTTTAGCGCCGTTTTCGCAAAATTTAACCAGGCCATTTTCCGGTGATTCGCCCCAGGCACAGCCCGGGCAATCAAAACCATGGTCCTGATTGGTTTTGAGCATAGCGCGCAGGTTTTTTAGCGGCTTTTCACTGGCGATCCAGCTTTTGGTGACACTTTTTAATGCACCCCAGCCACCGGCAGGGGCGGTGTATTTCTGAACAGACTTATCAGCCATTTCGTTTCCTGACACTGCCAGATATGCCAGGCAGTTTTATTTTTTGCTTTGTCGCACAGTAAAACAGAAGTTGGTGATGTTAAGCAAACGTAAACCCGTCAGTCCTGTATCTTTTTACGACCAGTGTCATACCCGGCCAGGCAATATGGTACCTGTTGTCTGACGCATAATGGCTGATACCCACTTTAATTTAACTTCATCCAGTGAATTATGATTTTATTAACGCCGATGGTGTACTCAAGATGCAACTGGCCATTGTCTTCGAGATTCATTATCAGTGGCGAACGCACTTCAGCAGGGATGCTTGGATCGTTGGTTTGTTTAATGGTGAAATAATAGCCTTCATCGGCATGGGAGATCGTGCCCGAATAAAAATACTGTGACATATTGCCCCACATGTCTGTCGCAACAAATTCCATTCGCCAGGACACGCCGTTAGACGACTTAGCGCTAAAGGTTGAATTGGCTTCCACTGCCATGGAAATATCGACGCCATTTTGCGTATAGCCCACTAGATACCAGTCACCTTCGGGCTAATACGCAGCAGGCTGCACGGGGATGATGGGTTCTGGCCCGGGACCTGGCCCAGGTCCGTTGTTTGGATCGGACGCAATATAAGGATTAGGATCCGGGGCATTGGGTAAAAATTTGGGCAATAAGATGAGCCCTATGCCAATGACAACCAGAATGATGGAAGGGTTACTGACATTAATTTTGATGCCAAATCCTTCCACATTGCTATTGCGGGAGCCGTCACCCTGTTTACCGGATATAAACAGGTACAGCCCCACTAAAACCAGGGCTACACCTACTGCAACAATAAAAGTATCGAACGTATCCATCGTTTTCTGTCCCGAGTCCATCGGTAATAAGCGAGATTGCGTGAGACAATATCTGTCTGCGAAGCAAAATATAGCTCATTGGTTAATAAATAACCATCCCGATGGCGCTAACTGAGTGGCTGAAACTCTGTTCGATGAATACCTTGTTATATCGCCGGCGACCTGATGTGCATAGAACCTACTGCCTCTATAGCCTGTAATACCAGGGCTTGCTCGAAAATGGGAAATGACAGGATCACCTCATCCACGCCGAATGCTGCTACAAACCGATTAAGCTGCTCTTCCGCTGCAGCTTTATCACCCACCAGAGCGTAGCGCAACGTACTGTTGATACTGCGGATTTCCATTTCGTTAAGCTCCAGGCGGATGTCCTCCACAGGTGGTGGCATGGGCTTGTTGGCGTTACGACGCAGGTTAGCGAATTGTTGCTGAACCGAGGTAAATAACTGTTTAGCGTGGTCTTCACTATCGCCGATAACCGCCATGACACCCGCCGATACATAAGGCTCGGCCAGTTGCGCCGAGGGTTTAAAGTTTGCCCGGTAGATACTAATGGCATCACCGAGCATATCGGGCGCGAAGTGCGATGCAAAAGAAAACGGCAATCCCATATGGGCTGCCAGTTGAGCCGAATATAAACTGGAACCGAGTAACCAAATTGGCACATTAGTGCCGGCGCCGGGTACAGCAATAGGCTTTTGGCCTTCTTCAGGTGTGCCAAGCAGGCGCTGAAGTTCGGCGACATCCTCTGGATAGCGCTCGGCATCGCCCTGTATATCGCGGCGCAGCGCACGGGCGGTAGCCATATCAGTGCCCGGCGCGCGGCCTAACCCTAAATCTATCCGGTCAGGATAAAGCTCGGCAAGCGTGCCAAATTGTTCGGCAATCACCAGTGGCGCATGATTGGGCAGCATGACGCCACCAGAGCCAATACGAATACGGTTGGTAACCGCGCCCACACTGGATAACAAAACCGCCGTCGCGGCACTGGCCACAGCTCGCATACCATGGTGTTCAGCCAGCCAGTAACGGGTAAACCCGGCCTGCTCAGCGGTTTGCGCGATGGCCTGACTGCGCAGTAGGGCGTCGCGTACGGAACTGCCTTGGGCGACATGGGCGAGGTCGAGAATCGACAGGGGCAAGGATTCAGTCATGAAAATACCTGTTAGTTTGCATACCAAGTATTATTGGGATGACGCAGCGGATCAAAAGGGCGATTCGACTAGCTGCATAACATCGCGTTAGTTTTCAATTGAAATTACTCGAATTGGCGTGGCAGTCATAAAGCACAAGTTTCTGTCGGGTAAACAGCATTATCTTCATCACTGGCCAATGAAGGGAAAGCATCGACGATGTTGTCATAGGTTTGGCGAAACCTGAGCTTTAGCAACAGCATCTGGTTAAGGTGTGCCTTGGTGATAGTGGGCTGATAGCTCATTAAATGTGAAACGATTTCATACGCGTTTTGCGCCTGTCCTCTAGTGGCGACAAAGTAAAGCGCCTGATAGAGCGGATCGGGTGCATCATCGGGTTGATAATAAGGCACGTTTTGCTCTACCAGAAATGTCAGGGCTTCCAGATTCATCGCCTGAATCGCAGTAAATAGCAGGCTGCGACCGTAGCGGTCTAACGTATGCAGATCAAACCCTGATTCATGTAATTCATGCAGGGTTGAGGCAGAAAGGCCCCGGGTAATCCCGTCATCAAAAAATAGATAATTTAATTCGTCTGGCATGAGGCCCAGACTAACTAGAGAAGGATATGTCTCAGGTAGTTCTGCCAGTGCAGTATGAGTAAAAAGTTGTAATAATTCAGGGTCGTTACTTATTGTAGAGGCGGTAAGAGAGTAATTGCCGTTTTTCCATAAAATCCTGGCACGCAGGTATCCAGGGGTATTTTTATTCTCACCCTTTTTCTCCTCATAATTGGCCGCGGAACGTCTGCAACTGACTAATTCAGGAGCACGATTAAATAACGCTTTATCTGTTTCCTCAGACTCACTTACGTCTATAACTTCAGGTTTCCAATATTGTTTTACGTTGGCTTGATAATCTTTACATTGTGCTCGTTTCTTATTGGCTGTGGTATAGCCGTTATCGCTAACATAGGCCTGCTGCTGAGCTGATAACTCATCCATCAGTTGCGTTGTTTTTGCAGTTTTGGAAGGCAGACTTGTCTTCGGTATGGCGAAAAGGCTATAACCATAGTGTTCCATTAGGTAAGAGACACCCTCAGGTGTAAAAAAGTAGGACGGGTATTCGGAGTTGTTAACAAAATAACCGTCTTCGGAGGGAGCAACAGTGGCCTGCTGCCCAAGTCCGATCAGATAGTCAGTAAAAGCCAACTGCCGAATGACATCTTCAGACTTGCCTCCTGTCCCCTTCATTCCCACCATTTGGTGCAGGCGATCCAGAGCGAAATCCATAGGACCACCAATAAAGGGATCAGATTGTAACGAAACACCTTGTTTTATGAGCCAGCGGGCCAGATCATTGCGGCCAAACAAGATGGCAGCGTCCAGAATATTTAGCATCCCAAGGCCATGCTCATTTCCAAGTGATGCGTTTATATCGTCCAGTGCTAAGGCAAATTGCTTTATGGTGTCATCGCCAATGGATTTGTTCTCTATTAACATCGCAACATCATCGGGGAGTAACGCGTCAGGGAGTGTTCCTGTGGGCACTTCGCCTGCGCGAGCCTTTTTTGACACCCAGCGTTTACGCTCGTCGCTCCTGAACGGACTTTTGTTAAGCCAGCTTTTGTTGTGTGACTCTATTTGCTCACCGTAGATTTTATTGGCCTGATTAATGGGGCTGAATCGTTTGCGATAAGTATCCCGCCACTTTGCAGCCCTTAACGGGTTATCCAGAGATATTATTGCTAATGTAATATCGTCAACGGAATAGCCTTTATCCAGATAAGGCGTTAAGTCGGCTTGTTCGAAATATTTACTTTTTGTGCGATTTAAGTCGTAGCGAAATTGCACACATCGGTTGGCTGTGGGGATAAATGTTTCTTCAGGCGTGTTATCAGCCTGAGTAGCGGGTAGCGCATTTTCCAGTGGGGACATATCACTGGCACCCTGGCTGGTAGCACCGTCAGTAGGAATAGCAGGATTATCAACTGGCTCCATTGTGGCATAAAACCAAAGTCCACTGGCGACCAGCGCTACGCCTATTACAACAACCATTCTTCGCACGGATAATCCCTGTCACATGAGTTTTTGTTCTTATTATTTGTAACGTTATCAAGAGATTAGGCTGTATTTGAAGTGCCTGTTTCCGGTATCTGGTAATGATTCTGTTAAGCGTCGGCGTTAACTTTTGCCCTGACAAGTGAATCAGATTGATTGAATCGCGAAGCAAAATCCCTTAAGTTGTAATGCTGCGCTAATTTTACCGCACTAACTGCCCCCGGCAGTTCTTAACATCAATCCTGATAGGTAAAATATGAAATATCCAAGCACCCTACCCACAGCACATCAGCAGCTGTTAACCGACATTATTCGTATTTTTTCGGGCGATAAGCGCGTAAACGCAATCGGCGCGAGTGGTTCGTTCGCTAGCAATCAGATGGATCAGTACAGTGATTTGGATCTGGTTATCGCCATTGAACCGGCGTTTATAGATGAAGTGATGGCTGAGCGGTTTAAACTGGTAAACGCTGTACCGGGTTACATTGAAGGCTTTACCGGTGAGCATGTGGGGGAGCCGAGACTGATTATTGCTCTGTATGAGTTACCTCACAGTTACCCGTCGCTCGTACACGTTGATTTTAAATTTGTATCGCTAACGGATGCCGCACAGCGAGTCGATGACACTCAGGTTATCTGGGAGCGTTCATCATCGCTTTCAGACATTTATGCCTGCACTGAGTACGCGTACCCGCAACCGGATTGTCAGTGGGTAGAGGACCGCTTCTGGATTTGGGTACACTACGGTGCGGGTAAAATTGCCCGGGGCGAATACTTTGAGGCACTGGAGTTTTTGTCTTTTCTACGTACTGTGGTGTTATCGCCGCTGGCGTTACAACAGGCCGGACTGACTCCATCGGGCGTGCGTACTATCGAAAAACGTCTGCCAGCATTTGCCGCTGAGCTTAAACAAACGATTGCTACGGCTGAAAGAGATACCCTGATCCCAGCCTTCGAAGCCTGCATTGCTCTGTATATCCGCTTACGGGATAAAACAACCGCAAAAGTTAATGGCAGAGCCCAGCAGTTGGCCATCAGTTATTTTAATGATGAGCTTAAGGCCTGACTGACCAACAGGGAGATGCTCACATCTCCCTTGCGTTTCTGCTTTTCCATACGCATATGATTCATGTAGTAATATGTTGTTACCTGCCTGTGATGTAACTGTGTTTGTATAACAACCAGCATTCGTTAACTTATTATCGAGGTAACACTATGAGCAAGATCCTGATGATCACGGGTGATTTTGTTGAAGACTATGAAAACATGGTGCCATTTCAAACTCTGCTGGCCTGTGGCCATCAGGTTGATGCGGTGTGTCCGGATAAATCGGCAGGGGATACCATTAAAACGGCAATTCACGATTTTGAAGGCGATCAGACTTACACTGAAAAACCGGGCCATAACTTTACGTTAAATGCCACTTTTGCTGATGTTAAGGCCGAAGATTATGATGGGCTGTATATTCCCGGCGGCCGGGCGCCAGAATACCTGCGATTAAATGCGGATGTCATTGCGTTGGTAACAGCGTTTTTTACGGCGGATAAACCGGTTAGCTCGATTTGTCATGGGCCCCAATTACTGGCTGCGGCCGGTGTGCTGGAGGGCAAGCAAGTGTCTGCCTACCCGGCGTGCGAGCCGGAAATTAAACTGGCAGGGGCCACTTATGTTGCCGTGAATATGGATGAAGCCATCACCGATGGTAAGCTGGTGACGGGCCCGGCCTGGCCGGCTCACCCGGCTCTGTTGAGTCAGTTTATGGCGTTGCTTTAAGTAAAGTAGAGGGAGAAGTCTGTGTGTGGATTATTTATTAATGCCGACCCGTCTTTATGGACGAGTACTACCCGTTCATTGCGAATAGACGGCGTGGTGACCTCCATCCGCATGGAGACATTTTTCTGGAATGTGCTGCAGGAAATCGCCAGCCGGGACGAACTGAGCGTGAGCCAGTTAATTTCAAAATTGTATCTGGAGTCACTCGATGCCGACCATGACGTTGGCAACTTCACTTCGTTTCTGCGGGTTTGCTGCGGCCGTTATCTTTCTATGATTTCCGATGGCTATCTTAAGCGAGATGCGCTTGAGCCTCTCAGTGATATTGATTCAGATCGTGTGATTAAACAGGAAGCCGATTCAATGGCGATACGACTGAAGCAACTGCCTGAGCAGCAAGCAGCCCGACAAGGCAATAAACATTAGCGGGCCGCTTTTTTGATATTTATCTGCGGCAGCCGGGGCTCGAACAACGATGATTTAACGATAGAGGTGTTGGTATCGGCACATTCGTGCAACGGAAACATAATGTCATCGAGTTCGGCGACATCCTGCAAGGCCAGGCGTGCAATTAAGCAGTCCTCACCGGTTACCCGATCGCAGGCCATAAAGCGGGGCTCATCGCTAATCAGCTTTTCCACTTTTCTTATCTGCCCCGACTTCGGCTTTATTCTTACCAGCGCCTGAATGCTGTAACCCAGTGCGCGCATATCCAACCTAACGCCAAAACCATCGATAACGCCTTTATGTCGCAACGCTTTCATTCGCTCACCAACGGCGGGGCCCGATAAGCCTACCGCTTTACCTATTTCTGCCAGACTCAGCCGGGCATTGTTATCCAGCACAGTTAAAATGGCTTTATCGAGGTGGTCAATCTGCTTTGTCATAACTGATTTTTAAAATGAAGGTTATTTATTATAATTTACCTATATATGAAAGGAAAAAGCTAGAAAAGGCTTATTGAATAGCAATGAAAAGAGAGTGTAGCCAGTGATATTCTATAAAAACTATCAGCCCGTTAATTTACCGCATAAGGAACAGTTATGAACGTACAACGCATTGCCGCATTCAGCGATGGCAACAAAGGTGGTAACCCCGCCGGGGTGGTGTTACTTAAAGACCCAATGACAGAAAGTGAAATGCGCAGCATTGCAGCTGAGGTGGGGTATTCAGAAACCGCTTTTGCTTATCCTCTTGCAGAAGATGAATCAGCCTGGCGGGTACGTTATTTTTCGCCCGAATCCGAGGTGCCATTTTGCGGCCATGCCACCATAGCGCTTGGCGCAGCGTTAGGTGAACATGCAGGAGCAGGGGAGTATAAACTCACAATCAACAGCGCTGAAATAGCCGTTAATACAATACAAACCGAACAAGGCGTTGCGGCTACGCTTACTTCACCACCAACTCATAGTCGGCCGGTTACCAGTGATGAGCTCACAAAGGCGCTTAACCTCTTCGGCCTTTCTGAGCAGGATCTCGATGAACAATTACCACCGGCATATATTCATGGTGGTTCAAACCACATAGTTTTGCCGCTGCAAAGCAGGCAAACTCTGGCCAGCATGGCGTATTCCCTGACGGCAGGCAAAGTCGTAATGGAAGCGCTGGAGCTGGTAACCATTATGCTGGTGTATATTGAGAGTCCCCAGGTGTTTGTGGTCAGAAACGCTTTTGCCTCGGGTGGCGTTATTGAAGACCCGGCCACAGGCGCTGCAGCGGCTGCCTTTGCCGGTTATCTGCGAGATGCAAAATGGCCCCACAACGGCCAGTTTACTATCCGTCAGGGCGAAGATATGGGAGCTCCTTCGGTGATCAGGGTTAGCCTGTCTGAGGACAAAGGCAGCCCTGTGTCTGTGTCTGGAACCACTCGTCCAATTTAACGGGCAGTAAAAAGGTAAATTGGCAGGATATAAAGCCAGATAACTATTGACCTGAAATATGCTTGAAGTTTTACGATGGCTTTAGTCAATCTCTGACTGTCAGCTAAACCCTCCTGCTGAGGCGCGGTAACATCCTTTTTAGCGTAGCATCTTTTAGTATAAAGTGATGATAAAGGGCAGCAGTGCCATGCAGCCCAACGAGCCCATAGCCGGTTTTTGCCATCAGAATATGAATCTGAGATAACTCTTCCGCCATAACGCTGTCTGGTGAGGCTATTTGTGGCAGTTGCCAGCCAAAAGCTGAAACTGATACATCCCACAAACCAATATCCACCCAACCAATTATTGGTAAGGTGATCATAAGGCCATATAGCAGTATGAAAACCGCCCTCGCCACAGACTTTTGCACGTGTCCATGATCGGGCTTTTCAATCGGCTCACTGCGCGACCACAACCACAACCTGATGACTGCCAATATAAGGATGATCAGACCTAACAGGTAATGCGTGGATAACATCAGTGTCCGACCACTGCTACCTTTTGGGTAAAGGCTGATAAATTCCATCGATAAACAGACAATAACCAGCATTACGGCCATCAGCCAGTGCAACCAAATTACAACCGGACGATAGTGAGGTGCCATTTTCTTCTGTCTTCCAAAGCCAATGTTGTGTAAAGCCATGCGGTTATTATGCGATGTTACGCACAGCATAAGGTGCTATTTTGCTACCGGATACCCGCATAAACTGAATTCGATTAGTGCCTGATTACTCAAATGGCCTGGCCCTGTAAGTCCTTCACACTGGCTGCAAAACTTTCCTCCAGAGACTGCTACACAAACGAATGAATTTTTAATTTTTATTTGAGATCAGTTATTTATGTGTTTGGAATGGATGTTGCTGCAGTGTCGGTCATGCAAAACTTTAAAACCAGCTTGTCACAGGAGCGTTTAATATGAGCAATCAATTTAATTTAAAAGGTAAAAAGATAGCGATTCTGGCAACCAGTGGCTTTGAGCAGAGTGAATTAATTAAACCCAAAGAAATGCTTGCTGAGCAGGGCGCTGAGATAGACGTCCTTTCTATTGACGATCAGACCTCAATAACGGGTTGGGACCAGGAACAATGGGGTGAGGAAGTAGCCGTTGATAAACAGGTTACCGCCGCTGCGCCAGGCGATTACGACGCGGTAGTGTTGCCGGGCGGTCAGATTAACCCGGATATTCTGCGTAACAATGAACAGGCCGTTTCTTTTATTAAACGCGCACACGCTGAAACCCGCGTAAGGGCAATTGGTGCAATTTGCCATGGTCCCTGGTTACTCATCGAATCAGAATTAGCCCGGGACAGCAAAGTTACGTCGTTTCCAAGTATTAAAACCGATTTACTTAACGCCGGTGCCGCCTGGGAAGACAACGAGGTTGTTCACGACGGTAAACTCGTAACCAGTAGAAACCCTGACGACATCCCCGCGTTTGTCGGCAAGATCAGTGAACTGGTAGCGTAATCAGAATTAGCAGGCAGGAGTCATAATGTCAGTAACTCAAGAATCCAAAGCAAAAGTTATCGCCATTACCGGCGCATCAAGCGGCATCGGTGAGGCAACGGCACGGGCGTTGGTGGCAAACGGCTATCACGTTGCCTTGCTGGCCAGACGTCAGGATAAGCTTAAGGCGTTGGTTAGTGAACTAGGCCAAGACAAAGCCTATGCAGTAAAAGCGGATGTCAGCGACTTTGATACGTTAAGCAGTGCATTTGCAGACATCCATAGCAAATTTGGCAGCATAGACGGTGTCTTTGCCAATGCCGGTACCGGCGTAAACTCTCCGGGCGTGGCAGAGGGCGACGTTAACGAGTGGTCTACTATGTTAGGGGCTAACGTTAATGGCTTGCTCTATACGGCTAAGGCCAGTCTGCCTTATCTGAAAGACAGTGAAGGGCACTTTCTGTTAACCAGTTCTGCAGCCGGTCGCATGACATTGAAGGGCTCGGTATATGGTGCTACCAAATGGTTTGCCTACGGGTTTGGCATGAACCTGGCGGAGGAAATGCGTGAGTGGGGCGGCAAGTGCACCACCATCTGCCCGGGCATGGTTAATACACCATTTTTTGATGAACCGAAAGACGGCAAAATTGCGCCAGAAGACATTGCTGAGGCTGCGCTTTATGCGCTGTCGAGCAGCAAAACAGCCTGTGTCAGAGAAGTATTTGTTATGCCTGCTGATAAACCATAACGTAAGACCGGGCTTCGGGTGACAAAGACTACCGTTATCGTGTAAGACATTTCCTACAAAAGTGTACGAATAAGCGGTTTGTTTTACCCGGCCTTGCCTTACACTTTTGGTTAAGATTATGAAAAATATAGAGTATTAAATCTGTAACAGATGAGAAGAATGAGAATCAGGTGGTCTTGTGTAATCCACCGGTGGCAGGTTTTTCTCAGAAGCGTATTCTAATCATGTCGCAAGGATAAGTGACCCGTCAGGAAGACGAGCTTTCAGGATGAAAGTAGCCAGGAAGACATAAACCAGGAAGGCACCTATCAGGAAGATAGCGCGCAGGAAGCGGCAAAAGGAACACGCGTCAGGATGACGATGTCAGGAAGATAAACGGAATCCGGTTTAATGGAATAAACCAATAGGATTTAAGGAAGAGGCTGGGATGCCAGCAGGAATGGAATAAGCCAGGACGGCAAAGGACAACTCCAGGAGCGGAGATTACTTTACAGGATGTAAAGTTTAAACGGAAAAATGGAAAGGGAAACACCACGGACAAGGTGGGCTGCTGCAAAGCAGATAAGAAGGATTTGCGTGCGGAGTTTCAGGTAACCCCCGAAATTGCACTAGCGCAGAGAAGGAGTTCTAAATTCCAGAAGAAAACGGTGGCTCAGGCCACCGTTTTTTTTCCAATCAGTTATTCCGCAAACATCACAATTTCATTATTTCTCGCTTAAGAGCCGGCCAGGAAGTGCCATTTGGCTGATACCTATTCGGCGACCCCAGACTATCATCAGTAATACGATCAACTGCCAGAATCCTACAGTACCGCCTCCCGATGAGTTACTAGTGGTGTTATCAACAACAGCGGCAGGTGCACTTACGCTAAAAGTAAAATCAGTTGACTGTTGCGACGTGCCATCTGAAACAGTAAACGTTAACGTTACAGAGTCACCCGTAAAATCTGCCGGGATCATAACGTCATAAGAGCCTTGAAGTGGCGGCGGTGTTAATTCAGATTCAGGTAAAGTACTCGAACTGACCGCTAACGTTAATGGCTCCCGGTTTTTATCTGCTGTTGTAATGTTTAACTCAATAGACTTCCCTTTCTCGACCGAAGGCGTGTCAGAGGTCACATTAACCGTTGGCGCTGATGCGACAGGTTCAATAAAAACAGCCACATGCTTCACTGAAGTATTTACTGAATCATTAGCAACAAAGCCTAATGTGATAATTGTCTCGGTATAAACTGTTGGGCCGGTAATGAGCAGAGTGCCGGGTTCTGTTTGTTGAAGCTCAACTTGCGGTCCGGTTACCTGCCTGTAATTAATGGAAGCATTGTTGCTATCATCCTCTACATAAAAGCGGATTGAGGTTTGCTGACCTTCTGAAATTCGCTGCTCAGATGCATAGGCTGTAATTTGAGGCGGGGCGTTGTTCGCATCAACAACAGGGAGACGCCAGTGTTCTGCGGGATTGCTGATAGAAGAATAATCAAAGGTACCAGGCCGGTAATTAGGGTTTGCTATTGGAACTACTGCATTGGCTTCATCTAAATGTTGTTGTATCAACAGATCTAATTCATGAACTTTAGTGGGATATTCAGCCGCCAGGTTGGTGGTTTCCCCAACATCATTTTTAAGATCATATAAATAATATAAGTGCCTCTCGGATTGGCCATATTCGAAACTTCGAATTAGCTTCCAGCCGTCATATTGCACGGTGACCGACGGTGGCAGCCAGTCAGGCACTACTGCATTAACCGGGAAAAAGTTAATTAATGGGCGCGGATCAGGCGAATTACCTGTAAAGGTATTACTAATGTCCTGACCGTCTATGGTTGACTGTGAAGGGAGCGGGATACCCAGTCCCTCAAGCAGTGTAGGCATGAAGTCTACCGATTGAATAGGCACTGACGATATTGAATTAGGTGTCGTTTTTCCTGGCCAGCTGATAATGGTAGGGACACGAATTCCGCCATCAAAGTCAGTTGCTTTGCCACCGCGTAATGGAAAATTATTGGTGGCGCGAATATTACCGAGCACACTGTACATATTCCCGCCATTATCAGAGCTGAAAATAATAATGGTGTCTTCAGTTAAATTTAATTCTTCCAGCTTATCCAGCAATGTGCCTATCGCGTTATCAAAATGCTTGACCATAGCAGCGTAAACGACACTGCGTTGAATATTATAGGGTGAGCGTTTGTCTACAAAATGCGCCACCAGATCGGGATCGGCATTGAAGGGTGAATGAACGGAGAAGGCCCAGAAATTCAGGTAAAAAGGACCATCCTGGCTTACTTCAGCCATCCAGTTACCCGCTTCTGTGGCTAAACGCTCATCGATATGCTCGCCGCGGGTCTGAGGTTGTAGATTTGGTGCAAAATCCCATGGTGCTAAAAAACCGCCTGTCGGGCCTGCACCATCAAAATGTGGAATATCAATATCAAAACCATGCTCAAGCGGGCTGTATGGACTTGCTCACAAATGCCATTTACCGAAATGTGCAGTCTGATACCCATGTTGTTTTAATACAGATGAAAGGGTAGGAATGGACGTATCCAGACGGGTAACCGTGTGCGGCGCAATTGACATTCTATTGCTGGGAGCCGAATTTGGCAGATCTGCAACCAACCTTACATTATCCAAATGATGCAATGGCTGGATTGAGCCGTGTCTGGCGGGTGTCTGTCCGGTTAAAATTGATGCCCTGTTTGGTGAACAAAGTGGGTTGTTTGTATAGGAATGAGTATAAAGCATCCCCTGTTCGGCTAGTCTTTCCAGGTTAGGGGTTTCTAAAAACTGGTCGTTGCCAAACAATGTTGTGTCATTCCACCCCAGATCATCAGCAAGGATCACAATCACATTTTTAGGCTCTGCGTGAGCCAGATGAGTAACAATAAGGGCGAGAAAGATAACGCCGTGCTTCCATTTTGACATTTACGTTTCTAAATTTAAAACTATATTGATTTCAGCCGTATCCGTATATAGTTGCAAGGTTATTAGTAAAGCTCTCAGTTATGATCATTTTTGCGGGGTGGCCTGCGCCGATGTGGCCTAAAGAAGAATGCTCTATGTTAATGAATGTGATAGCAGTGATTTACTGTCATAGTAATTCATGGATGCAGTGTTGGGCACATCGATCAGGTGGAGAATAAAGCAGTAGTAAGCGCTATGACGCTCGTATCAATTTGAACCTGCTTCGAGTCTCCTCACGAAGCAAAATTCCCACAACTATTTGAGGCCAAATAGCTTCTGGCCGGCATCTTTGTAAGACATTTCCTACACAAGTGTACGAATAGACGGTTTGTTTCGCCTGCCCACGCCTTACACTTTTGGCTAAGTGTATGAAAAATATAAGCTATCATACTTCCTACACATTGAGCCGCGACGATTACGCCAACTTTATGTGATTCAACGGTGGCAGGTTTTTCTCAGAGGCGTACTCTGTACATGTCGCAAGGAGATGTGACCCGTCAGGAAGACAACAGCTAGGAAGGTATTAATCAGGAAGATTACGCTAGGAAAGGCAACAGGATTTTCGTCAGGATGACGATGTCAGGAAGACAAACGGAATCCGGTTTAAAGGAATAAACCATCAGGATTTAAGGAAGAGGCTGGGATGCCATCAGGAATGGAATAAGTCAGGACGGCTTAGGACAACTCCAGGAAGGGAGAATACTTTACAGGATGTAAAGATTTTTACGGAAAATGGAAAGGGATACGCCTAAGGACAGGTGGTCTGCTGTGAAGCAGAGTAAGAAGGAATTGCGTGCGGGATTATAAGCCATGCTTAAAATTGCACTAACGCTGAGAGGGAGTCTCAAAATTCCAGAGAAAACGGTGGCTAAAGCCACCGTTTTTTTTTGCGTCACGTTTAGTGCATGTTGATGCGATGCGGTGGCGTTTCAGTTTTGACCACCGTTAGTCCATTGAGCAGCAAGGTGCCCTGGTAACAGTCATCGCCGGTGGATGAAAACTCAAATAAAAACTCGCTGCGCCAATCGAGCTTGCCCCGGTATAACATCGGGCGAGTAGTTTTTCTGGCTACACTGACTAACTGCAAACGCTGCTGTTCGCAGTAGCGTTGCAGGTATTGGTTTGCGCACTCAGAAATGGTTCGGATACGCCAGAAAAACGCTGCGCCGGCGCACAGTAATACCAATAGCAATACATCAAATAAATTCACCGGGTCTTATCCTGCTTTGTTGAAAAGGGTATTTAGCGGCGCCTGCATTAGTGGATTATTCTGATGTGCCCGGGCCAGGGTTAGCATGGTTCTGCGCAGCGTTGGAATTTGCACCAAATCGCTAAACAGGCCTATAAACAACTCATGTTTATAGGCGCCGTCGGCATCCGCTTTAGCCGCTGCTTCCAGAAACCGCTGCGCCGTTAAGGTATCTAACTGCGCATCATGTCGCCCGGCTATTACGCTCAGCAAATGCATATCAGGCTGCAATGTTTTATCTAACAGATCATTCACCGCCTGGTTGATTTGAGGATGATACTCTGGCGTGCTTAATGCTCTGAGCAGGCCCAGCATGATGTGCTTTTGCGCCTCATCCTCGGCAGCCACAATAAGCTGCTCAATAAAAAAGGTTTGCAGGTTTTCCGGCAGCGAAACGCTTTCCAGACTGCTGAACAACGTTTCTAAAAACGGCTCACTGAAGTGGCCGAAGTTTTCGATAATGTAAGTAGCCTGTTTCTCATCGATTGCTACTGCAAGATCGGCAATGGCCTGAACCGGTAATTGTTGCCAGTCGATAATGGCTGGTGCCTGAAGATATTGCAGAGCTTGTTCCAGTGCCTCGCTTTTCTTGTCGTTCAGCGCCTGACGGGCAATGGCCGAAAACTGCGCCATTAGCTGCTGACTGGGTACAAAAGTATAGGGGTTATCCGGCAATTCATCACTGCCTTGCTCACCGGCAATCTGGTTGCCCAGCGCATCAACAATGATTTGTAAAAAGTGGTTTCGCGAAGCCTGAATCAATAAACCCTGTTCATCCAGCGGAAACTTAACAAACCAGATATAACGCTGGGCCTGAGGATTGGTTTGCCAGAACACTACTGCATACCAGGCGTGTTGCTGACGAGGGCGGGGAGGGCATATCTTGCCGTTTTCGATATCTAAAAATGTTTGTGAGGCAACAGGATAAACTCCACGACCTAAATCAAAAATGCGATAATCCGTGCCCGCATGTAATAAAAACTCGCTCAGCGAGTGAATACTTTTTGAATTCATGCTGATTTTTACTATGACAAAATTTGCCGATAGTGTAACAGGCATTGGAGTAAGCGCGTAATGATTCATGATCCCAAATCCATTGAGCAGGGCTCAGGTTTGTTGTTTGAGCTGGAAGAAATATTAAAAGCTGCGGGTTTGTGGTCGGCGGATACGCCTTCACAAAAAGCGCTGTCCAGCAAGCAGCCCTTCGCCTGTGACACCCTTGCTTTTGAGCAGTGGCTACAGTTTATCTTTATTCCGCGTTTACAGGCTTTGCTGAAAACTAAAACCTTACCCCCACCCATGCAAATTCAGCCTATGGCCGAAGTCACCTGGCAGGGTAATCACCTGTCTGTGCAACGGGTTCTGGCACGATTCGACAGCTGGAGTCAGTCTCACCATGGGTAGCAACGAATTAGACGTGGTGTATCAGGATGAGCACATTGTGGCTATTTATAAACCGGCCGGATTGCTCGTGCATCGTAGTCCGATTGATAAACACGAAACCCGCTTCGCGGTTCAGTTGCTGCGTGACCAGCTTGGTCGGCACGTGTATCCGCTGCACAGACTGGACCGGCCAACCGCTGGCTTACTGTTATTTGCGCTGGATAGCGAAACAGCTTCGGCAATGAATGCGCAAATGATGAGCAATGGCATGCAGAAGTCTTATCGGGCGCTGGTCAGGGGCTATGTAAAGGCAGCCGGAATGATCGACTATGCGCTTAAATATCGCTGGGATAAATATGCCGATGCTGACCGCACTAAACAGGTTGCGCCGCAAACCGCCCATTCAGATTACCAGCCACTAGCTCATTACGAACTGCCGTTTGCGGTCGGCCGCTATGCCACGGCGCGCTATTCCTGGCTGGGCTTAACACCGCATACCGGGCGTAAGCATCAGTTAAGGCGGCACATGTTGCATTTGCGTCATCCTATCGTGGGCGATACCACCCATGGCGATGGTAAACACAATGGCTTTTTACGCGACCAGTTTGGTTGCCACCGGCTGATGCTGGTGTGCGTATCGATGGGCTTTTACCACCCGGTTAGCGATGAATGGCTGACTATTCAGACGCAAGTCGATAGCGAAATTGAGCAGTTATTGGTAAGCTGGCAGCCGTTTTTAACCTGGAGTCAATAAGAGTAAGGTAGGTCCATGGCAACTCTGAATATCATCGTCGGTTCGGTTTACGGTAATGCAGAAAACGTAGCAGAAGAAGTGCAGTCTTATTGTGAAGATCAAGGCATTGATGCGGAAGTCTTTAAAGATCCGGATGTCAGTGATTTCACCGATCCGCAGGCCTTGTTAGTGATCACATCAACTACCGGCGCAGGTGACTTACCGCCTAATCTGGAGTTTCCCATTGATGAGCTACGTACCCAGTTTCCACTGCTAGAACAAAAGCCCTTTGCGGTAGCTGCCTTAGGTGATAGCAGCTACGGTGATTCCTACTGTGGCGGTGGCAGAATTTGCCAGGAACTGTTAACTGAATTACAGGGCTTCCCGGTTGCAGACATGCTGGAAGTGGATGCCATGGAAACACTGGAACCCGAGCAGGACGTACTTAACTGGTTCAAAGGCATTCAGGATAAACTGATCGCTTAAACTTTTCTGGAAAGGCGCTGGCCGGCGCCTTTTGTTTGCACAGTTTGCAGCGCTTATATCAGCGCGCCTGAGGATTCGCTTTATTATGAATGATGTGATGAGCCGTTTTACCGACTGGGCAACATTTTACATGTCCAATCTGATTGTAACTGTACTGGTGCTGATTATCTTTATGGGGGTGAACCGGTTACTGTTACCGCAAATCGAGAAGCTGGCCACCAGTAGTAAACTGAGTGAAGAGGCTCGCAAGAAAACCTATCACACCGCCAGGTTAATCACCGGCGTTATTACCATCGCGGTATTGTTGTTGGTGTGGGGTGTTGATTTTAGCGGCCTGATTGTACTTTCCACGTCTATCATTGCGCTTACCGGGGTTGCGCTGTTTGCCAGTTGGTCGCTGCTGAGCAATATCACTTCTTACTTTGTGTTGCTATTTCAGAACTCTTATACCAAGGGCAATTTCATTCGCATTATCGATGGTGATAACTATATGGAAGGCTATATAGCCGACATCAATTTATTCACTACACGGTTGATTACTAAAGATGATGAAGAGATTGCTTATCCTAATAACCTGGTGCTCACCCGGCCTGTGATTATTAACCCTAAACAGCACTGGCAGGGGATTGGTAAATCCACTGATAAACAATTACCGGTTCAATTAGAGCAACCGGAGCAACCCCGCGAAGCTCAGAAAGATTAAAGTAGCAGACTCAAACACGAAAGGCGCCAGATGGCGCCTTTTCTTTGAATGCAGTATAAAAGTATCTTGGGCTGGGGTTACTAAAGCATCTGTTACCGCCAGCGTATACGTCCGCTAATTAATTCCCATATCGTGCTGGCTGCAGGGTCATCGCTGGGTTTTATACTGCCGCATTTGATAGACTCACTGCAGCTTACGCCGCGGATCCGACTGCCTATTGAGTTTTGATCGTACTTTCCGCTGCTTACCAGCGTATCCACCAGGCCATCGAGTACCAGTGTCACTTCAAAGGCTTCGCCTTTGACTTCAATGACTTCAATGTTTTTATCTAATTCCAGATTAGCGAGGATGGCTGAATCCTGCTTAGCATTGGCAGAACGCTCAGCCAGGTCTTTCAGGTATTCCATGGCTTCCGGATCTCGGGCCCGGGCTAAACGCTGAAATAAATCCACCGCGCCTTCCACATCTTTGGCGGCGACGGTGCCGGTTTCTTTCATACGTGCGAGCAGAAACATCGCTCGCATATTGCTTTGTTCAGCAGCACTCTCGAGTAAAGCCACCGCCAGATCCGTTTTATCGCTATCGCCGGATTTCAGAATCTTCAGTGCTTTATCATACATGGCCGGCGCGTAACCATATTTAATGGAGAGATCGAGCATTTCATCGGCTTTGGCAATGTCCTGATCGAGTACAAATCCATTACGCAACCAATCCGCCATGAGATAAGCGGCTACCGGATCGCGAAAGCGTGCGCCAAGAATTATATAGTGTTCGGCTTTTTCGAGGTTTTTCTCAAAGCCATCGCCGGAGGCATAGGCCATGGCAACAATGGCTGCTGCCCGACCACTGCCATTTCTGGCCAGATGTACCAAATTACGCAGTTGTGTTTTGCAGTCTTCGTCAACACAGTATTTCGTGGTTTCAGTCGTACCAGAAAATGCGTTAGCGTTCTGACTGAATGCAAGTAGCAGCGCTATTGATGTGGCGCTGACGATTTGAGGTAATCGCATAGTATCATCCTTAATTTTAGCTTTAGACTGATGTTACGCAGTACTCCTTGTTCCGCTAAACTTCTCGAAAAATGCGCTAACACCTTGGTCACAAATTCAATTTAGCAGTATCGCTGAAAAATTGCTAATGCCGACTTAGCATCACCAGACAGAGATACCTGAGTACAATGGCTCGGAGTTACCCCATAGTAAAAAGGCGCCGTCAGGCGCCTTTTCAGAGTAACCGCTAAATGCTTATTCAGCGCCACGCAACAGGGCGTTGATCCCTACTTTAGCGCGGGTTTTTGCATCAACCTTTTTCACGATGATGGCAGCATACAGGCTGTATTTGCCATCTTTGCCTGGCAAGTTGCCGGGTACTACAACTGCACCAGCTGGAACGCGGCCGTAGTGTACTTCGCCCGTTTCGCGGTCATAAATACGCGTAGACTGGCCGATGTACACGCCCATCGAGATAACCGCGCCTTCCTCAACAATAACGCCTTCAACAATTTCAGAGCGCGCGCCGATAAAGCAGTTGTCTTCGATGATGGTTGGGTTAGCCTGCAATGGCTCTAAAACACCGCCAATGCCAACACCACCCGATAAGTGAACGTTCTTACCAATTTGAGCACATGAGCCAACGGTAGCCCAGGTATCAACCATGGTGCCTTCACCAACATATGCGCCGATATTAACGTATGAAGGCATAACCACGACGTTTTTGCCCACGAAAGAACCGGTACGCACAGCCGCTGGTGGCACGATACGAACACCGTCAGCAGCAAACTGCTCGGCAGTATAATCGGCATATTTCAGTGGCACTTTATCGTAGAAACGGCTCTCTGCGCCTTCCATTACGTCATTATTGTGCAGGCGGAAAAACAGCAATACTGCTTTTTTCAGCCACTGGTGAACAACCCATTCACCGGCAATTTTTTCGGCCACACGTGCTTCGCCGCTGTTGAGTAAGGCAATGGCATCGCTCACTGCTTGTTTTACTTCAGCAGGGGCAGCGGAAGGTGTGATGCTTGCGCGGTCTTCGAAGGCCGCTTCAATAATGGCTTTTAATTCAGTCATGGTATGTTGATATCTTCAAGTTGATCGAGTTTAAACAATATCCGCTTTTTAAGCGTCGTCTGTTCTTCCGGCGTCAGGGCTTTGCCATGCTCATTCGATACGATAAATACGTCTTCTGCGCGTTCACCGATGGTGGCAATTTTGGCTAATTTTAATGTGAGATTGCAGTCTACGAAAGCGTGACCGACTTTAGCAAGAATTCCCGGCGCGTCCAATGCTTCCAGCTCAATTAATGTGGCATCATCCTGGGAAGAATAAAAACGCACTTTAACCGGCACATCCAATTGCTTGTGCTGGCGGGAAAGCTTACGGGTATTGTTATGGCTGCGTCCGGGCTTAGACAATTGCTCGGCAATGGCCTGTTCAATTGAACGCAGTCGTGATTCGCCCTCAATGCGCGAACCATCATTTTCTAATATCAGGATGCTGTCAAACACGTGACCGTCGCGGGTCACGGCGATATGCGCATCATGGATGGAGCAGTTACGGCTATCGAGCACCGATGCAATCTGAGCAAACAGGGCCGGGCGGTCTTCGCCGTATAACAATAACTCTGTGCCCCCTTTGGCCAGGTAATTATTGGTTTTGATCAGCATTTCGCCGGCTTCATGGTCGAGCTCAAAGGCCAGAATTGCCTGGCTGTGCCAGCTGATTTGCTCTGGCTTGAAGCGAGCAAAATAGTCGTCTTCGAAGCGTGACCATAAGGTCTCCAGTCGCTGGGCATCAGCTTTAGCGGTAGTCAGCAGTTTAAGCGCTTTGGCTTTGTGCGAATCCACCCGTTCGCGCATAGTTACGCCGCATTGCAGACCATTATCCAGGGCTTTTTGCGTCATGCTGTAAAGCTCTCTTAAAAGCGAGGCTTTCCAATCGTTCCACAGGTTGTCGTTGGTGGCCCGAATATCCGCCAGAGTCAGTACATAAAGCAGATTCAGGTGCGTGTGGCTACGCACGGCCGTAGCAAAATCATTTACTACATCCGGGTCATAGATGTCCCGGCGTTGCGCTACTACCGACATCAGCAGGTGATTTTCCACTAACCAGGCAATCAGATCGGCGTCGGACTTTTCAATACCGTGAGCTTCGCAGAAAATCGCCACATCCTTCGCACCCAGCGTAGAATGATCCCCATTACGGCCTTTGGCAATATCATGAAAGATTGCCGCAATATAAATCAGCTCAGGCTTGTCGAAATTCCGAACAATGCGGCCACAGCGGGGAAACTCCGTATTGTGCGGCTGAAAGTAATGGTTAACGTGCTTCACCAGGCGATGTGTATGTTCATCCACCGTGTAGGCGTGGAACAAGTCAAATTGCATCATGCCCACAATGTGATCCCACTCCGGCAGGTAAGCCTGCAGGATGCCGTACTGATGCATAATGTCCCAGGCAAAATCAAAGAAATGCGGGTGCTTAAACAGCTCAATAATTAACTGACGACATTCCACTCGCTCTACATAATAGGCCGACTGGAAACGACGACGGGCATTGCGCAACTGGCGGATACAATTGGTATCCAGGCCCTGAACATCAGAGTTATCCGCAATGGTCTTAAGAAATCTAAGGATATCTTCAGGCGATTCAAAAACGTTGTTATGCGTAGGAGAAATATTGCCGTCGAGCAAACAAAAATCGTCGTTAATGGTTTTGCGACTCTGAATAGTCTGGTTGAGCATGTCGTAGCGGAAGCGCTGCAGCAGCATCTGATTGAGTTCGCTGATACGGCGTACTGTGCGGAAAAAGGCCCGCATCATTTTTTCAACTGCGGTCTTACTGTCATCCCCGTAGCCCATCATGGCGGCTACGTCTGGCTGATAATCGAACAATAAGCGGTTTTCACTGCGTCCGGCCACCAGGTGCAGAGCATAGCGGAGGCGCCACAAAGACATACGGCATTCGACTAACTCATCGAGCTCATCCTGGGTGAAATAGCCATGGCCTACCAGCCCCTTACCATCGTATTCTTTAAAGTGTTTTTTAGCGACCCAGCCGATTGACTGAATGTCACGTAAACAGCCCGGGTTTTCCTTGATATTCGGTTCAAGGTTGTAAGACGTGCCATTAAACTTAGCATGACGAGCTTTTTGCTCTGCGTACTTCGCAGCGAAGAAGGCTTTGCTGGTCCAGCAGGTATCTTTTTCGTTAACGGCGTGCCACATGTCTACAAAGGTTTGGTCGCAGCCACTTAGCATGCGGCTTTCAACCAGGTTGGTGGCGATGGAAATATCATCCTTTGCCAGTTTTACGGTTTCTTTGATGGTGCGTACCGACTGACCGACGTCAAGTTTAATGTCCCACAGCATGGTAATAAACTGGCCGACTTTTTCCTGTACGTCACGCTTAAGCGGCTTTTTGCTGACAATCAGCAAGTCGATATCTGAGTAGGGTTGCAAATGGCCGCGGCCGTAACCACCCACGGCACAAAGCGCCAAGCCTCGTTCATTAGCCAAACCATACAATGACCACAAGCGTTGCAACAGGGTATCAATAAATATTGCGCGCCCGGTTACCAGTTCGTCGATGGGTTGCAGTGTAAAGGCTGACTCTAACCATTCGTAGCTTTGTGACACCAGCTGTTTAATGGCTTTGATGTCGTCGACAGAGTCGATGGTAGCGATTTCTTCACATAACGATTTTAATTTCACAACTCACCCAATGAATACTTCCGAACACTCTCTGTGAATTAATCCGACAGGATTAACCCGGCACTTTTTGCCGCTTAAGCAAGCGAATGCCGCCCTGAGGCGGCATTACCAATTAACTGTGGTGATAAATCCGTTCGAGATCTTCGTCATCCCGAAGCGTCAGTACTTCTACGCCATCTTCGGTCACCAGCAAAGTATGTTCCCATTGTGCACTGAGGCTGCGGTCTTTGGTGACTACGGTCCACTGGTCCGGTAAAATTTTTGAATAACGTTTACCGGCATTCACCATGGGTTCAATAGTGAAGCACATGCCCGGAACCAATTCGTCACCGGTACCGGGTCGGCCGTAGTGAACGATTTGCGGTTCTTCGTGGAAGCCTGCGCCAATGCCGTGCCCGCAGTACTCGCGAACAATCGAATAATTGTGCGCTTCAGCGTGAGTCTGACAAATATGGCCGATATCACCCAGACGCATGCCGGGTTTAACTTCCTTGATAGCCTTATAAAGGCATTCCTGAGTCACTCTCACCAAACGGTCGGCCATAATGCTGGGCTTACCTACCATAAACATTTTTGATGTATCGCCATGGTAGCCGTCTTTTATTACGGTAACGTCAACATTAACAATGTCGCCATCCTTGAGCTTCTTATCAGCCGGGATGCCGTGGCAAATCACATGGTTTACCGACGTACAAATGGATTTGGGGAAGGGCGGGTGACCGTAATTAAGAGGTGCTGGAATCGCTTGTTGCTCATTCACAATATAGTCATGGCAAATGGTGTTAAGCTCATCGGTTGTCACGCCTTTTTTAACGTGTTCACCTAGCATCATTAATACGTCTGCAGCCAGTTTACCGGCAACGCGCATTTTTTCGATTTCTTCAGCGGTTTTAATTATTGCAGCCACCTGAGTCCTCTTTAAATTAGACAGTAGAATAAATAACAGAAACGGGCCTTGTCGTAGTTCTGTCATTTTCAAAAGGCTGTATGTTAGCGAATACCGCTGCGTGTGTATAGCGCCTGTGGGTTTAGTGCTGTCAAAAAACGCCGTTGTACCGGCCTGAAACTTAACTTTCACTTGAGATAATGGGCGCTACATGGTATAAAGCGCGCGCTTTTTGAATTAACCCGAACATTTCTGTGGATTTTGGTTCACCGTAAATCACTTCAGGTACTTCAAAGAAGTACATTACTTATATTAAAACACACATACACTGTGACTGCGTATCGGGGTGTCTGCGTTGCTTTATTGCAATGGCGGATCGATACAAAGGGTGTATGGAGGCCTAACCCCAATTGAGGAATTAAACATGGCAAACGTTTCTATGCGTGACATGCTGAAAGCCGGCGTGCATTTCGGTCACCAAACCCGTTACTGGAACCCTAAGATGAAACCTTACATCTTTGGTGCTCGTAACAAAGTTCATATCATCAACCTGGAAAAAACTGTTCCTTTATTCAACGAAGCACTTAACTTCCTGTCTGGCGTTTCTGCCAAGAAAGGTAAAGTTCTGTTCGTTGGTACTAAGCGTGCAGCTGGTGATGCAGTTAAAGAAGCAGCACAGAAATGTGACCAATTCTATGTGAACAAGCGTTGGTTGGGCGGTATGCTGACTAACTGGAAAACTGTTCGTCAGTCAATCAAGCGTCTGAAAGACCTTGAGCAGCAAAGTCAGGACGGTACTTTCGAAAAGCTGACCAAAAAAGAAGCGCTGATGCTTCAGCGTGAAATGGATAAGCTGGAAAGCAGCCTGGGTGGTATCAAAGACATGGGCGGTCTGCCTGACGTATTGTTCGTAATCGATGCCGATCACGAGCACATCGCGGTAACTGAAGCCCGCAACCTGGGTATCCCGGTTGTATCTGTTGTTGATACTAACTCAAACCCAGATGGTGTTGATTACATCATCCCTGGTAACGACGATGCAATTCGTGCCATTCAACTTTACTTAAACGCAGCTGCTGACGCAGTTAGCGCAGGTCGCAACAGCAACCTGGAAGTACAAGCTGAAGACGAGTTTGTTGAAGCAGCTGAGTAATCCGCTTGCTTAATCTGAGGCTCAGCTGAGCCTCAGATTAGTTGTACCGATCGACTCTGATCGAAGATTAAGAATTAATTAGAAGGGGCGCTCGCCCCTTTTACTCTGAATTTAAATATTGCTGAGGAATTGAAAATGGCAGTGACTGCAGCACTCGTAAAAGAATTGCGTGAGCGTACTGGCGCCGGCATGCTGGATTGCAAAAAAGCGTTAGTTGAAACTGATGGTGACATCGAACTGGCCATCGAAAACATGCGTAAGTCTGGTCAGGCTAAAGCCGCTAAAAAAGCTGGCCGTATCGCCGCTGAAGGTGTAATCCTGACTAAAGTTGAAGCAGGCAAAGCGACCATGCTCGAAGTAAACTGTGAAACTGACTTCGTAGCACGTGACGAAGGCTTCCTGGCGTTTGGTAACAAACTGCTGGACGTTGCATTCGAAAAAGGTCTGAACGACATCGAAGCACTGAACGCGTCTGAAATCGAAGGCGGCGTAGTTAGCGACGTTCGTGACGCACTGGTAGCTAAAATCGGTGAAAACATCTCTCCACGTCGTGTATTGACTGTTGAAGGTGACAACTTAGGTGCCTACGTGCACGGTGGCCGTATCGGCGTAGTTGCTATCTTAACTGGCGGTGAAGAAGAACTTGCTAAAGACGTAGCAATGCACGTTGCAGCTTCAAGCCCGCAGTTTGTTAAGCCAGAGCAAGTTCCGGCTGAAGTTGTTGAGAAAGAAAAAGCTATCCAAATCGAAATCGCGATGCAGTCTGGCAAGCCAGCTGAAATCGCTGAGAAAATGGTTGTTGGCCGCATGAAGAAATTCACCGGCGAAATCAGCCTGACTGGTCAGCCTTTCGTTAAAGATCCTTCTGTATCAGTAGGCGAATTACTGAAGTCTAACGGCGCTGACGTTGTTAACTTCGTTCGCTTTGAAGTAGGTGAAGGTATCGAGAAGAAGTCTGAAGACTTCGCTGCCGAAGTTGCTGCGCAAATGGCCGCTGCTAAGAAATAATTAGCGGTTTGACTTTTGCATTCGGCCAATGTCGGATACACTACGAGCACCTCTTCGGAGGTGCTTTTTTATAGCTGAAAGCAAAGCACCGGCTATACCTGAAGATGACGACCGATTAAGTCGGTTTGGCTCATAGTTTGTGTACAAAATATGACCCAAGCCGAATCAAGAGGAAAAAACAACAATGAGCATCGCACCAAAATCCGCCTACCGACGCATCCTGCTTAAACTCAGCGGCGAAGCGCTAATGGGGAATGAAGGCTTTGGTATTGATCCCAAAGTGCTGGACCGCATGGCCCAGGAAATCAAAGAACTGGTAGAATTGGGTGTTCAGGTTGGACTGGTTATCGGCGGTGGTAATCTGTTTCGTGGTGAAGGACTCGCCAAAGCGGGTATGAATCGGGTTGTGGGCGACCACATGGGCATGCTGGCCACGGTAATGAATGGCCTGGCAATGCGTGATGCACTGCACCGTGCTTTTGTTAATGCCCGCCTGATGTCAGCCATTCCCCTCAACGGTGTCTGTGATGCCTACAACTGGGCCGAAGCCATTAGCCTGCTTAAATCAGGTCGCGTGGTCATTTTCTCTGCCGGCACCGGCAATCCATTTTTTACCACCGATTCTGCTGCGTGTTTACGCGGTATCGAAATTGAAGCCGACGCTGTTCTGAAAGGCACCAAAGTTGATGGTGTCTTCAGCGACGATCCGGTGAAAAACCCCGAAGCGAAACTGTATTCGCAGCTTTCATATCAGGACGTACTGGAAAAAGAATTAAAAGTGATGGACCTGTCGGCCTTTACGCTGGCACGTGACCATAGCTTACCTATACGGGTTTACAATATGAATAAGCCTGGCTGCCTCAAACGGGTAGTGATGGGCGAACCTGAAGGCACTTTGATCGACCATGTCGAGAGTGTTACTGAATAATAATACAGGAAGATATTACCGTGATTGATGAAATTGAATTAGATGCGCAAGAGCGCATGGAAAAAAGTATCACAGCGCTAAAAAGCCAACTGAGCAAAATCCGCACAGGTCGTGCTCATCCCAGTTTACTCGATGGTATTCAGGTACCGTATTACGGTGCAGATACTCCGTTACGTCAACTGGCCAATATCATCACCGAAGACAGCCGTACTCTGGCGTTAACGGTTTTTGATAAGAGCTCAATTCAGGCCGTAGAAAAAGCCATCATGCAGGCCGACCTGGGCTTAAATCCGATGAGTGCCGGTACGACAATTCGTATTCCTCTGCCGCCGCTGACCGAAGAGCGTCGTAAAGACCTCATCCGAGTGGTACGTAACGAAGCCGAACAAGGCCGGGTGGCGATTCGTAATATTCGCCGCGATGCCAACAGCGATATCAAAGAATTACTTAAAGAAAAAGAAATCAGCGAAGACGAGAGTCGCGCAGGTGAAGAAAATATCCAGACACTAACCAATGAATTCATCAAAAAAGTTGATAACATGCTGTCTGATAAAGAAACTGAGTTAATGGAAGTATAAATAAGATCATGTCGCGATCGCAGACTGACGAAGCAACGCTGAACGAAAGAGTGGCGTTGCTGAATATGCCTAAGCACGTGGCCATTATTATGGATGGCAACGGGCGCTGGGCCAAAAAGAAAGGGAAAATTCGTACTTTCGGGCATCGCGCTGGTGTGGAATCAGTGCGAGCTGCAGTGCGTTTTGCACGCAAGAATGCGATCCAGTCACTCACCTTGTTTGCTTTTAGCAGTGAGAACTGGAAGCGTCCGGAAGAAGAAGTCAGTGTTTTAATGGACCTGTTTAATCTGGTATTAAACAGCGAAGCTAAGCGGTTGAATAAAAACGGTGTACGATTAAAAGTATTGGGGGATACCTCACGTTTTGATCGTAAACTGGTTGATAAAATCAACAAAGCTGAAGCGATGACTGCGGACAACAAAGAGTTGGTGCTTAACATTGCGGCCAACTACGGCGGCCGCTGGGATATCGTTAACGCCGCCAGACAGCTGGCTGATAAAGTCAGCGACGGCAGCCTTAACGCTAACCAGATTGATGAAGCGGTGTTTGACCAGCATATGTCTACCCAGGGCCTGCCTGAACTCGACTTGCTGATCCGAACCGGCGGCGAACATCGCATCAGTAACTTCCTGCTCTGGCAATGTGCCTATGCCGAATTGTATTTCACTGATGTGCTGTGGCCTGATTTCGACGAAGAAGCCTTCTATCTGGCCGTGAAAGACTACAGTGAGCGTCAACGCCGCTTTGGCCTTATTGGCGAGCAGGTGGAGACCACAGAGGTTGCAGATTCCTAATGACTGACTGCTGCTGGCAACTAGCCTACAAAAGACCCATCGCATGTTAAAGCAACGAATTATTACGGCGCTGATCCTGGCGCCACTGGCTATTATGGCCATCTTGTTTTTACCCATTCATATATTTCAGTATGTGATAGCTGGTGTGGTCGCCCTGGGCGGTTACGAATGGGCGAATATGTCGGGGATTACTGGCCGCCCGTACAAGATAGCTTTCGGGCTCATTCTGCTGGCGGGTTGCCTGAGCCTGATTAGCATTGTGGATGTCGATCTGATTTGGTCACAGGGAGCGCTCAATGAGTTTTACAACTGGATCCTGTCGGTAGCCGCCGTGTGGTGGCTGGCTTCATTCTTTATGATCCTCGCGTATCCTCGCTATTCGGCATTCTGGCGCCAAAGCTGGATGATTCGCTGTTTATTTGGCGTGTTGACGCTTATTCCAACCTGGGTAGCTGTAGTTGCTCTGCGTTCCAGCCTTTACGATGTAGACACTTTTTACGGTGCTTCGCTGATATTTTATGTACTGGGAATTGTCTGGGCTGCCGATATTGGCGCTTTCTTTGTAGGTGTGAAATTCGGCCGCCATAAGCTACGCCCTAATGTGTCGCCGGGCAAAACCTTTGAAGGGCTCTTCGGTGGCATCATGGCGTCTTTTGCTATTATTGCCTTTGCTGCGCTGCATTATCAGGTGGAGTCTTCACGTATCTGGCTGCATTTACTCATTGGTGGTTTAACGGTTGGCGTGTCTGCGCTGGGCGACCTTAACGAAAGTATGTTTAAACGTTGTGCTGGCATTAAAGACAGCGGTCGGATTTTACCTGGTCATGGCGGTCTGATGGATCGCATCGATAGCCTGACGGCAGCTTTCCCTGTATTTGCCTACTGCTACGTCACCTGGATGGCATAATGCAAACGGTTACGATTCTTGGTGCGACCGGCTCCATTGGTCAAAGTACACTTGATGTTATTTCCCGACACCCGGATTTATACCGGGTTTTTGCGATCACCGGGCACCGCCAGGTGGAAAGACTTGTACAGCAGGCTAAAGCTTGTCACGCCCGGTATCTGGTAGTTGCCAGTGATGCGGATTACGAGCAGGCCATCAACCTGGCTCGTAAGTATGAACTGTCCTCGGAAGTGCTAAGTGGTAAAAGGGCACTGGAGGAGGTCGCGTCAGCGCCGGAAGTAGATTCGGTCATGGCGGCTATTGTCGGTGCCGCGGGTCTTGAGCCAACGCTGGCCGCGGTAAAAGCCGGTAAGCGGGTCTTGCTGGCCAACAAAGAATCATTGGTGATGTCCGGCGCGTTGTTTTTAGATGCCGCCAGGCAGTCCCAGGCCGAGATTTTACCCATCGACAGCGAACACAACGCCATTTTTCAGTGCTTGCCGGCAGATTTTAACTACGGCGAATTAAGTGCATCCGGTATCAGTAAAATACTACTGACAGGCTCTGGTGGTCCGTTCCGGGAGCGAGAGCTGTCGACCTTTGCTGAGATTACCCCCGAACAGGCCTGTGCCCACCCCAACTGGGATATGGGGCGCAAAATTTCGGTAGACTCAGCCACCATGATGAACAAAGGGCTGGAGTTTATTGAAGCCTGTTGGTTATTCGGTTTGCAGCCAGACGATATTCAGGTAGTGCTGCATCCACAGAGCACTATTCATTCCATGGTGCAGTATGTTGATGGTTCGGTGATCGCGCAAATGGGCAATCCGGATATGCGGACGCCTATTGCCTATGGGTTAGGGTATCCCAATCGTATTGATGCTGGCGTGGCACCGCTCGACTTTGCCACACTCTGTGATTTGAGTTTTTCGACCCCGGATACCCATCGCTTCCCCAATTTATATCTTGCTATTGAAGCCTGTCGCAGTGGCCAGGCCGCCACTACGCGCCTGAACGCTGCAAATGAAATTGCAGTGCAGTCATTTTTGGACAATCGCATAAGCTTTAACCAAATAGCACAAATTAACGAGGAAATTCTAAATCGTTTTGAACCAACCGCAGTTTCGTCCATCCAACAGGTGCTTGAGTTAGACAAACAGGCAAGACTGGCTGCAATTGCAATGGTAGAGGAAAGCTAAAGCGTGTTTGAATTTTTGCGTAACGCCGGTGCGTTTATTATTGCCCTGGGTATTTTGGTAGCGGTTCACGAATGGGGGCACTACTACATTGCGCGCCTGTGTGGCGTGTACGTTAAACGGTTTTCCATTGGCTTTGGTAAGCCTATCTGGAGCAAAGTAGATAAGCACGGTACCGAGTTTGCCCTGGCGGCTATTCCGTTAGGTGGTTACGTGCGTATGCTCGATGAACGGGTGGATGAAGTGCCACCTGAAATGGCGTCGCAGGCGTTTAACAACAAGTCTGTGGGTAAGCGCATGGCCATTATTGCGGCCGGCCCGGGCGTTAACTTTATCTTTGCCGCCATTGCATTGTACGTAATGTTTTTGATTGGTATCAGCACCATCAAGCCGGTTATTGGCGAGGTGAGTCCTGATAGCATCGCTGCTAGAGCAGGCCTGACCGGTAATATGGAAATTATCGCCGTTGGCTCACGGGAGACGCCGGACTGGGAAGCTGTGAATCTGGAACTGATGTCATACATTGGCCAGGAAAGCATGCCGATAACTGTGGCTTCACAGAGCGACAGTGCCCGACAACGAGTTTTAGATATTGCCGGATGGAACTTTGATCCGGATTCGGAGTCTCCTTTACGCAGTCTGGGAATTTCGCCATTCAGGCCTGGGGCAACATTAACCGTTGCCTACGTGGCCGAGCAGACTGCGGCAAGTGAAGCCGGTCTTCAGCAAAACGACGAGATTGTGGCGTTGGATGGAGAACCGGTGACAGCCTGGGAAGATTTGGTTGCCCAAATTAAGAGCCGCCCGGGTGAACAGGTAGAGATTCGGGTAAACAGGGCTGGTCAAACCTATGACCTTTCTGCCACAATTGGGCGCCGTGATACGCCAGAGGGGCAGGACGGTTACCTGGGAGTCAGTCCTTTTGCCGAACCATGGCCTGAAGGTTATGTGTTTACCCACCAGTACGGACTGCTGGAAGCGGTGGGCAAAGCGGTCGATAAGACCTGGCGCTTAATGACCTTAAGCGTCGAAATGATAGGAAAACTGATTACCGGCGATGTATCAGTTAAAAACCTGAGCGGCCCGATTGCTATCGCGCAGGGCGCGGGTAACAGTGCAGGATATGGCCTGGTTTACTTTTTGAGTTTTCTGGCCCTGATCAGTGTGAACCTGGGGATAGTGAATTTACTGCCCCTGCCAATGCTAGACGGCGGTCACCTGATGTACTTTACCATTGAGTGGATTACTGGCCGCCCGGTACCTGAGGAAGTTCAGGAATGGGGATTTAGAATTGGTGCCATGCTGTTATTTACCATAATGAGCATTGCCATATTTAATGATATTACACGTTTGTCGTAAGAATGCAGACGTCAGCAAGAATAAGCGAACGCAGCAGGAAGAAAAAGAATAGATGAAGTTTAATCAGTTAGTAGTAGCCGGATTGTTATGCTCCAGTGCTAGCTTAGCCAACGCTGCTTCAGGCAACAGTGAGTTTGTCGTAGAAGATATCCGGGTTGAAGGCCTGCAGCGAGTTGCTTTGGGCGCCGCGCTAACCTACATTCCGGTGCAAAAAGGTGACGAAGTCAATTCATTTCGAATTACACAGTTAATTCGGTCTCTGTATTCGTCAACGCACTTTGAAAACATTCAGGTATTGCGTGATGGCAATACGCTGGTGATAAAAGTTGCCGAACGTCCGACCATCAGTAACATTATTTTTGACGGCAACGACGACATTAAAGATGAACAGCTTCAGGAAAGTCTGGACGGCAGTAATATTCGGGTGGGCGAGCCACTGGATAAAACCGTTCTGACCTCAATTGAAAATGGCCTGAAAGACTTCTTTTACAGCATTGGTAAATATAACGCCGACGTCACTGCAATCATTACGCCTTTACCGCGTAACCGGGTAGATTTGAAGCTCCTGTTTGAAGAAGGCGATGCCGCCGATATCAAACAAATCAATATCGTTGGTAACGAGCTGTTCTCAGATCAGGAACTGCTGGAAGATTTTGAATTACAATTTAATACTGCCTGGTATGATTTCCTGTCAGAAACCCGTTATCAGCAGCAAACGCTGCAGGGTGACATGGAAACCCTGACCAATTTCTACATGGATCGCGGTTATCTGCGTTTCAATGTCGATTCTACTCAGGTGGCTATGACTCCAGAGAAAGACGGTATCTATATTTCACTTAACGTCACCGAGGGTGAACAGTACACTATCTCAGAAGTAGAGTTGGTGGGCGAAATGCTGGGTCACGAAAACTACATTGAGCGGGTTTTACCACTCACGCCGGGCGAGCTATACAATCAGGCAGAAGTGACCTACACCGAAGAGTTTATCAGCAAATACCTGGGCCGTTTTGGTTATGCATATCCTACGGTAACCACCGTGCCGGAAATTAACGATGAAGATAAAACCGTTAAGCTGACCCTGCGGGTGGATCCGGGTAAACGAATCTATGTACGCCGGATTAACTTTAACGGTAACACCATTACTGCCGACGAAGTCTTACGTCAGAACGTAGTGCAAATGGAAGGTACCTGGCTCTCCAATGATCTGCTGGAAAGCTCTAAAAACGCCATGTCGCGTCTGACCTACATGGAAGATGTAGAATTTGAAACCGTACGTATTCCGGGTAAAGATGACCAGGTTGACGTGCAGTTTAAAGTTAAGGAACAACCTTCTGGTTCATTTAACGCGGGTATCAGCTATGGCGACCAGACTAAGTTAGGTCTGCAGGCGGGTATACAGCAGGATAACTTCCTGGGAACCGGTAAGCGTATTGGCGTTAATGTGAGTACTGTTTCGTACCAGAAGTCGGCACAGCTGTCTTATACTGACCCGTTCTTTACCATCGACGGCATCAGCCTGGGTGGAACCGTAGCGTTCAGTGAATTCGATGGTTCCAGCTTTAACGTTATTCAGTACAACTCCAAGCGCTGGTCTGTTGGCGCCAATATGGGTTACCCGATTGACGAGTTTAACCGTATTAACTTTGGTTTGACCTACTCAGACGTAGAGCTGTCGAACCGTGGTTATTATGAGCAGACTAACCGCTTCTACGGGCAATTTACTGACGATCAGAATCCGGATGCGCCGATTTCCTATACCAGTTTGCAAAGCTCGGTATCCTGGAGTCGCAGCACACTCAACCGTGGTTTGTTCCCAACGGCTGGTTCATCTCAGCGTGCGTCATTCAGCATTACCACGCCGAACTCAGACGTGAACTTCTTTAAAACCATTTATGACGGCCGTTTTTACTTCCCGCTCAGTCGCGATCAGCGCTGGTCGGTGCTGACTAAGGTAAGACTGGGTTATGGTAACGGTTATGGCGATATTAACGGTAATGATCAGATCCTGCCGTTTACCGAGAACTTCACAGCCGGTGGTGCCGATACACTACGGGGTTTTGAGAACAACACTGTAGGCCCCAGAGGTATACAGCGTGTAACGGGTTCAAACTCGATCACACTACCTGATGGTACAGTCATTCCTGGCAGTCCTTCGGGCGATACCTACGTGCTTTCCCGGCGTAGTTTAGGTGGTAATGCCATGGCTCTTGGTAGTCTTGAGCTGATTACCCCGACTCCGTTTGTGGAAGAAGATGCGTCTAACTCGGTTCGTACCAGTGTATTCGTTGATGTGGGTAACGTATGGGATACAGAGTTTGACTATAACGAGTATCTGCAGTTAGATAACAGGGGTCGAGACGAACTGTTGGATTATTCCGATTGGTCTTTATTTCGCAGTTCAGCAGGTATTTCTGTACAATGGATTTCGCCTATGGGCCCAATGGTCTTCAGCTTCTCGCGTGCTATTAAGGAACGCGAAGGCGATGATGCGAAATTCTTTACATTTAATATCGGTCAAACATTTTAATATTAGCTGGCACAGACCAGAAAATAAAAGGAGCACCTTTTGAAACAGTTGGCAAAATACGCAATTGCATCGGCAATGTTAGGTAGTGCGATGTTTAGTTCTGCAGCAATGGCAGAACAAAAAATCGGCGTGGTAAACGTGCAGGGTATTTTTCAGGCGCTGCCTCAGGCGGCTGAGATCCAGAATGCCATTTCGATGGAATTCAAAGAACAGGTTGACGAAGTGAACATGTTGCAACGTGATGGTCAGTTATATGCTGAGAAATTACAGCGTGACGCGGCAACCATGAGCGCTACCGAAAAGAAAGAGCTGGAAGAAAAAATTCTGACCGTGCGTGAGCAACTTTCTCAAAAAGTTCAGCCGCTTCAGCAAAACATCCAGCGTCGTCAGAATGAAGAGCGCAACAAAATCCTGGCGCTTATCAAGCAAGCGATTGATTCAGTTGCAGCAGACAACAACTACGATCTGGTTTTGGATGCACCGGCTGTGGTTTATGCAGACGAGAGCAACGACCTGTCACAAAAAGTCCTGGATCAGCTGAGCAAATTAAACTAATCAGCGGCTGGTAAATACAGAGCAGACGCTTAATACTGCTCTGTAAGTCAGCAGGTACTTACAGCAACAACTAGTATCTAATCGTAATCAATCAGGCCAGCGCAGTGTGTTGGTCTGATTTGTTTTTAAGTGATTAACGCGTAAGGTTGCGGCCCATATGAAGTTATAGCGACAAAGTCACCATAAAGGGAGTTGTCTGCTTGTACCGTGTCGAAGGAGATAATTTTTGGCCAACCCACTTAATACTATCGAAATCCGTGAAATTATGGATTTGCTGCCTCATCGGTATCCGTTTCTGCTTATTGACAGAGTTACGGATTACGAACTGGGTGTTAGCATCAAAGCGTATAAAAACATTACCCTGAACGAACCTTGTTTTACCGGGCATTTTCCTGATTACCCGATTTTTCCGGGGGTTTTAATCCTGGAAGCAATGGCGCAGGCCGCCGGGGTGCTGGGATTTAAGACAATAGGTAAAAACGATAAGCTATACTTATACGCTGGAATAGACAACGCGCGTTTTAAGCGCCCGGTAACCCCAGGCGACAGACTAGACTTTGATGTCTGCATTGTTAAAGAACGTCGCGGGATCTGGAAATTTAAAGGCGTAGCAAGCGTCGACGGTGAAGAAGCCTGCTGCGCAGAATTTATGTGTGCAATGAGAGAGAAAGATTAACGTGATTCATGAAACTGCTGTGATTTCACCCAATGCGAAACTCGGAAGCAACGTATCCGTTGGCCCGTTTTCAGTGATTGGAGACGACGTGGTGCTCGGCGATGATTGCCGCGTGGAGTCGCATGTGGTGATTAAAGGGCCATCGCGTATTGGACGAGGTAATCATTTTTACCAGTTCACGTCTATTGGCGAAGATTGCCAGGATAAAAAATACGCCGGTGAACGCACAGAGTTAATTATTGGTGATAACAACGTCTTTCGTGAAGGCGTTACGGTTCACCGTGGTACGGTTCAGGATCAGAGCGTTACACGCATTGGTAATGATAATCTGGTGATGGTGAATGCTCACATCGCCCACGACTGCGTGATTGGTAATGGCACCATTCTGGCCAATAACGTGGCGGTTGCCGGTCATGTGGAAATCGGTGATTACGCCATCCTTGGCGGCACCACGGCTGTTCACCAGTTCTGTAAAATCGGTAAGCATGCCTTTACCGGTGGTGGTGCCATCGTACTGCGTGACATACCTCCTTTTGTGATGATTAGCGGTACCAAGCACGTCCCCCAGGGGATAAACTCTGAAGGCCTGCGTCGTCGCGGGTTTGGTAAAGAAACTATTATGGCCATTAAGCGCGCGTATAAAGTGATTTACCGCGATAACAACACGGTTGAAGAAGCAATTAAGAAACTGACCGAGATGGCAGAAGGCCATCCCGAAGTTGGCATGTTAATTACGTTTCTGGCGGAGTCAGAACGCGGCATCGTACGTTAAGTAATGGCAGACAAACCGCTACGCATTGCCGTCGTTGCCGGTGAAGCGTCCGGCGACGTGCTCGCCGCCGGACTCATCAAAGCACTAAAAACGCGCTATCCGGACGCGATATTCGAAGGCATTGCCGGGTCGCATATGCAGGCGGCGGGTTGCACCAGTCTGTTTGATATCGAAATACTCTCAGTGATGGGACTGGTGGAAGTGTTATCCAGCATCCGGCCTATTCTGAAAGTCAAAAATGAACTCATCGCTCATTTTATTAAGCACCCTCCGGACGTTTACATTGGTGTGGATGCTCCCGATTTTAACCTCCGCGTAGAAACCGCCCTAAAACAGCATGGGATTAAAACCGTGCACTACGTCAGTCCAACCGTCTGGGCGTGGCGGGAAAAGCGTATTTTTAAAATTGCCAGGGCCACTAACCGGGTACTGGGGATTTTTCCTTTCGAGCAGGATGTCTACGATAAATATCAAGTGCCTTATAGCTTTGTGGGTCATACCATGGCCGACATTATTCCGTTGTATCCGGATCAGGGCGAGGCCAGAGCAACGCTGGGCCTGAGCAACGATAGCCAATGTCTGGCATTGTTGCCTGGTAGCCGGGGCGGTGAGGTGGCAAAATTGCTGCCGGTATTTACCGCTACGGTAGAGCAATTGTGGCAGCATAAGCCAGACTGTCAGATTGTTATTCCGGCCGCTAATGACAGACGTTTGCAACAAATCGAGCAATACTTGCAGGCCAATAAACCGGACTGGCTTAAAGATAGCCGGGTGATGTTGCTGGCGGGGCAGTCCCGCGAAGCTATGATTGCCAGTGATGTGATCCTGCTTGCTTCCGGCACGGCTACGCTGGAAGCCATGCTATGCAAGCGGCCCATGGTATCGGCCTACCTGCTGTCCTGGTTAACCCACAAAATGATGATGCGGTTATACAAACCGGCGTATTTTTCATTACCGAATATTCTGGCTAACGAAGCACTGGTGCCCGAGCTGTTGCAGGAAGATGTGAATCCCGAGCGGCTTTGCAGCGAACTGCTCAACTTGTTTGATGCCGATACCAGGGCGTTAACGGAGCGGTTTGTTGAATTGCACCAGTCGTTAAAGCAAAACGCCGATGAGCGTGCGGCAGAAGCCGTTCTGGAAGTAATCAATGAGTAAGTATATTGCTGGCGTAGATGAAGTTGGCCGGGGCCCTTTAGTGGGCGATGTTGTCACGGCTGCGGTGATCCTCGATCCGAACAATCCCATTGAGGGGCTAACGGATTCTAAAAAGCTCAGCGAAAAAAAGCGCAACGCGTTATCGACTGAAATCAAACAAAAAGCGCTGGCGTGGGCAATCGGCCGTGCATCACCAGCCGAAATCGACAAACTTAATATTCTGCACGCGACCATGCTGGCCATGTCTCGCGCCGTAGACAATCTGTTACTGACGCCAGACTACGTAATGGTGGACGGTAATCGATTACCGCCCTGGTCTTATGCTGCCGAAGCAGTGGTAAAAGGTGATAGTCTGCATCCTGAAATTTCGGCCGCATCGATTCTGGCCAAGGTGGAGCGGGATAACGATATGCTGGAGCTTGATAAGCAATATCCAGCCTATGGATTTGCCGCGCACAAGGGCTATCCCACCAAAGCGCACTTTGCAGCGCTGGCCGACAACGGTGTATTATCGTGTTATCGCAAAAGTTTTAAACCGGTTCAGGCATTACTTACTGCTGCAGAATCCTCGGTGACAACTAAAGGTTAATAAAAAATGTCAGCGAACTTCGTTCATTTACGGGTACACAGTGACTTTTCCATGATGGATGGTCTGAATAAGGTCAAACCTATTCTGGCCAAAGTGGAAGAACTCGGCATGCCGGCGGTGGCTATCACCGATCAGATGAATATGTGTGGCCTGGTAAAATATTACTCAGAGGCGCATTCCCGCGGGATAAAACCCATCATAGGCACGGATTTCTGGGTGCAAAGCGAAGACTTTCCCGACGAGCCGTTTCGTCTTACTCTGCTGGCGATGAACAATGAAGGGTATAAAAATATCACTCTGCTCATCTCTAAAGCCTATTTGCGCGGTCATGTTCATCACCGGGTGGTAATCGACAAACAATGGCTGGCAGAGCACGCTGAGGGCGTAATATTACTGTCCGGCGGCATGAAAGGGGATATTGGCCAGCTACTGGTGAAAAACAACCCTAAAATGCTCGAGGAAAACCTGGCGTTTTATACCACCCACTTTGCCGACCGTTTTTATCTTGAAATGGTCCGTACCGGACGGCGCGGCGAAGAAGATTACAATCACGCCGCGTTTGCGTTGGCTGAAGAACGCGGACTGCCGGTAGTTGCCACCAACGAAGTATGTTTTATCGACCGTGATAAGTTTGAAGCCCACGAAATTCGGGTGTGTATTCACGATGGCTACACCCTGGACGATAAACGCCGGCCTAAACATTACAGTGAACAGCAGTATCTGCGCAGTAGTGAAGAGATGGTGGCACTGTTCGAGGATATTCCTGAAGCCATTGAAAATACGGTTGAAATAGCCAAACGGTGTAACGTTACCGTGCGCCTCGGCGAGTACTTCCTGCCGCAGTTTCCAACCGGTGGAATGACCACCGAAGACTTCCTGGTAAAGGTGTCAGAAGAAGGCCTGGAAGAGCGTCTTGAGTTTTTGTTCCCGGATGAAGCCGAGCGTCAGGAAAAGCGCCCGCCTTATGATGAACGACTTAAAATTGAACTTGGCGTTATTAACCAGATGGGGTTCCCGGGCTACTTCCTTATCGTTATGGAGTTTATCCAGTGGAGTAAGGACAATAATATTCCGGTGGGCCCGGGGCGTGGTTCCGGTGCGGGCTCGCTGGTGGCTTATGCGCTGAAGATTACCGATTTGGATCCGCTGGAATTTGACTTGCTATTCGAACGGTTCCTTAACCCGGAGCGGGTTTCGATGCCCGACTTCGACGTTGACTTCTGTATGGACCGGCGTGACGAGGTTATCGACCACGTTGCTGAGCTGTACGGCCGGGATGCGGTATCGCAGATCATTACTTTTGGTACCATGGCAGCGAAAGCGGTGGTCCGGGATGTGGGCCGGGTACTGGGCCACCCATATGGTTTTGTTGATCGCATTTCAAAATTAATTCCGCCCGATCCGGGCATGACCTTATCGAAAGCGTTTGAAGCTGAGCCGCGCTTGCCTGAACTTTATGATCAGGACGAAGAAGTCCGCGATCTTATCGATATGGCGCGAATCCTTGAGGGGGTAACCCGAAACGCCGGTAAACACGCCGGGGGCGTGGTGATAGCGCCTACCAAAATTACCGATTTTTCGCCGCTTTACTGTGATGATGAAGGTAAGAATCCGGTTACCCAGTTCGACAAAAACGACGTGGAAACCGCCGGCCTGGTTAAGTTTGACTTCCTCGGGTTACGGACACTGACCATTATCCAGTGGGCGCTGGATATGATTAAGGAAGGGCAGGGCAAAGACGTCGATATTGCCGCCATTCCGCTGGAAGACAAAAAGAGCTTCCGCTCATTACAAGCAGCCGAAACCACTGCCGTATTCCAGCTTGAATCCCGCGGCATGAAAGAACTGATTAAACGTCTTAAGCCGGACTGTTTTGAAGACATTATCGCACTGGTAGCCCTGTTCCGTCCTGGGCCGCTGCAATCAGGCATGGTAGATAACTTTATCGACCGTAAGCACGGGCGGGAGGAAATCTCGTATCCAGACGCCGATTATCAGCATGAGTGTTTACAAGAAATTCTGGAGCCCACCTACGGCATTATCCTCTATCAGGAGCAAGTAATGCAGATTGCCCAGGAAATGGCCGGCTACTCGCTGGGTGGCGCCGACTTGCTGCGTCGGGCAATGGGTAAGAAAAAGCCCGAAGAGATGGAAAAACAGCGGGCCGTCTTTGCCGAAGGGTCAAAGAACAACAATATCGACCCAGACCTGGCGATGAAAATTTTTGACCTGGTGGAAAAGTTCGCCGGTTACGGCTTTAACAAATCACACTCGGCCGCCTACGCGCTGGTGTCTTACCAGACGTTATGGCTGAAAGTGCATTATCCGGCCGAGTTTATGGCGGCGGTAATGTCGGCCGATATGGATAACACCGATAAAATTGTGACCCTGGTAGATGAATGTGCCCGTATGGGACTGGAAATTCTGCCGCCGGACCTTAATAAAGGGCGTTATAAGTTTACCGTTGATCCTCAGGGTCGCATCGTTTACGGCATCGGTGCGATAAAAGGGGTGGGTGAAGGTCCAATCGAAGCCATTATTGAAGCCCGCGAAAATCAGGGTGCGTTTACCGACCTGTTTGATTTTTGTGCCAAGGTTGATTTAAAGCGGGTGAATAAACGGGTGCTGGAAAAACTGGTGCTGGCCGGTGCTATGGACAATTTAGGGCCGCACCGGGCTGCTATCATGGCCTCACTGCCGGAAGCTATTGCTGCGGCAGATCAGCATGCTAAAGCTGAGTCTTTTGGTCAGTCTGACATGTTCGGTTTGCTGACCACCGAGCCCGAGCAGGTGCGTCAGGCGTTTGCTGAAGTCCCCCAGTGGCCGGAAAAAGTGTGGCTGGACGGGGAAAAAGAAACCCTTGGACTGTATTTAACCGGTCACCCGATTAATCAATATGCCGAAGAAGTCCGTAACTATGTAGACGGGCGCCTGGTAGATCTGCGTCCAACCGGCAAAGATCAGATGGCTACGGCGGTTGGTCTGGTGCTGGGGGTACGGGTGATGACCAATAAAAAGGGTCGTCGCTGGGCAATTGTTACACTCGACGATAAAAGTGCTAGAATGGACGTCAGGTTTTTTCCTGAAATGTATGAAACTTTTGAATCAGTGCTCGAACCTGATCGTATTTTGGTCATCAAGGGACAGGTCAGCTTTGATGATTTCTCGGGGGGCAATACAATCACCGCCCGGGATGCTATGGATATCGTCCAGGCGCGTGAGAAAAATGCGCGTTCCTTAGCATTGCAAGTCGACACGCAATGGTGTAAACCAGACAAGTTATCATCGTTGCAGTCGATTTTACGTAATTATGCGGGCGGTAGTTGCCCGGTTCAGTTAGATATTTTACATCCGGATGTGGCAGTTTCATTAAAATGTGACGCACACTGGTTTATTACACCCGAAGATCAGTTATTGCACGAGTTAAAACAGTGCCTGGGTGAGCAGTCGGTTCGGCTAACCTTTCACTAATCGGTGAAGGTCAGGCCAATCGGGGAGTAAAAGTAGGACACGTAATGAGTATACAGTTTTTGGATTTTGAACAACCAATAGCCGAACTAGAAGCAAAAATAGAAGAGCTGCGGTTGGTAAATCAGGGCGGCGAGTTTGATGTGGGGATCGAAGAAGAGATCACCCGTCTGCGTACGAAAAGTGCCGAGTTAACCGGCAAAATTTTTTCTAATCTGGGCGCCTGGCAGATTTCTCAGTTGGCTCGTCATCCGATGCGTCCTTACACGCTGGATTATCTGGTACGTACCTTCCAGGAGTTCGACGAACTGGCCGGCGATCGTGCTTATGCCGACGATAAAGCCATTGTTGGTGGTCTGGCAAAGTTAGATGACCAGCCGGTGATGATCATTGGTCACCAGAAAGGTCGAGACGTACCGGAGAAGATTAAACGCAATTTCGGTATGCCCAAGCCAGAGGGCTATCGTAAGGCGTTGCGACTGATGAAGATGGCTGAGCGCTTTAATCTGCCTATCATTACCCTCATCGACACTCCCGGGGCGTATCCGGGCGTAGGGGCCGAAGAGCGTGGTCAGAGCGAAGCTATCGCCCGTAACCTGAAAGAAATGGCTGAGCTTAAGGTGCCAATCATTTGTACCGTCATCGGTGAAGGTGGTTCTGGCGGCGCCCTGGCTATTGGCGTGGGCGATCGGGTTAACATGTTGCAATACAGCACTTACTCGGTGATCTCACCAGAAGGCTGTGCGTCAATTTTATGGAAGAGTGCCGAAAAGGCGCCTCAGGCAGCAGAAGCCATGGGCGTAAGTGCACAGCAGATCAAAGAGCTGGGCCTGATCAACGCCATTGTTGATGAACCACTTGGTGGCGCTCATCGTGATCACGACAGTATGGCGGCTAACCTGAAAGCCACGCTGAAACAGCAACTGAGCCAGTTGCAGTCGTTGCCGCTGGATAAGCTTATGGACGAGCGTTACGAGCGTCTGATGTCATTTGGTTATTGCTAGGCCATAACAAATCGATTAACTTAACAAAAGGGCCGGTTACGGCCCTTTTTTATTCGTCGTCTTTCATCTGGTAATGCCCTGTTTATGGATCCGGTTTTTTCTGCATTAAGTACACATTTCAGCACGCTGGTAGCTCGTGAGGAGCCTGACAAACTGATCGTTGGCTTAAGTGGCGGCCTCGACTCCGTAGTGCTGTTGCACGGACTTACGCAGTTATCCCGTAGCGGCGAGGTTGATTTGCCATCCATTGAAGCGGTTTATGTCAATCATGGCCTGAGTGCCCATGCCGATGACTGGCAGCAGTTTTGTGCGGCGCTATGTAAAAAACTCAACGTAAGCTTTACTGCCATTGCCGTTGAGGTTACACCTCGCGCCAGGGAAAGTCTGGAGGCCTGCGCCCGTGACCGTCGCTATGAAGCCTTGTGCGACCATGCAAAATCAGCCAGGCGCATCATTGTTACAGCCCACCATCAGAATGATCAACTCGAAACCCTGTTGCTCCAGCTGAAACGTGGAGCAGGGCCGAAAGGATTGTCAGGTATTCCGGCATTCAGCGTAATGCACTCAGTACCTGTCAGCCGGCCATTATTACCCCTTAGTCGTGCGCAAATACTGGCGTACGCACAGCAACATGACCTGAGCTGGATAGAGGATGAATCCAATGCTGATGAAAGCTTCGACCGCAATTTTCTGCGCCGCAGCGTACTGCCCCCACTGTTAGCCCGCTGGCCTTCGTTTAGCCAGACGGCCTCACGAAGTGCCAGCCTATGCGCGGAGCAACAGGGCTTGCTGGATGAAGTCTGTGATGAGCGCCTTCAAGGTTTGTGCGATAGGCCCGAGTGCATTTCAGTAAGTGGTTTAAACGCCGTTTCGCCCGCCTGGCAACGAGCCTTGTTGCGTCGCTGGCTTGAGCTTAACAGGGTGGCTATGCCGGGAACCAGGCAGCTGACTCAAATTCAACAGATGCTGACAGCCAGGCCCGATGCGCAACCTCACGTTGTGCTGGGCAATATACAGCTACGTCGTTATCAGGATGTGCTCTACTGCCTCGACGCAGAGCAACAGCCCTGGTTTTTCAAAACCGTTGGGTTTAATACGCAGGAGTATGTGGCTATCGAGCCCCTGCGGCAACAACTAATGGTTGGCAAACAACAAGAGGGAGCTCTGTGCTCTGTAAGCGTGGCCGCCGCCGAATGTCATTTTTCACTCAGCCAGCCGGTATTATCTTTGCCGGTTAAGCCGGCCGGTGAGGCGCATCACAAACCCTTGAAACAATGGTTTAAGCAATGGCAAGTACCGCCCTGGGAGCGTAGTGACTGGTTACTTTTGAGTGACAGGGAGCTGCCATTGGCGCTGGTTGGAAAGGGGCGGATAATAGCGCTTTCTGCAACGGGGCCAAAGCACTTTATAGTTCAGCTTTTCGCGCTGTAGAGAGAGGCAAGCCTATGACTGGCTATCGGCAAGTGGTTGCCGTCTCAGGCTGCCTGGTAAGTGTCCTTGCCGTCTTCTTTTGCTTCGTAAAGGGCTTTATCGGCACGGTCGAATAAGTCGCTCATACTGTCGTTTTCGCGCAGTAATGAGCCGCCTATGCTACAAGTAACATGATGCGCTTTGAGCAGCGGGTGGGCGTGCATGGCGTCGTGGATCCTGCCTGCAATAGCTGATAATTCCCGCGGGCAGCTGACATCCAGCAAACAGCAAAACTCGTCACCACCAAAGCGATACGCTTCTTCATGTCCACGAATAGTGTCGCTTAGCACAGATGCAGTGGTCATAAGCACTTCGTCTCCCTGTTGGTGACCGTGCTTATCGTTGACCTGCTTGAAGTTATCCAAATCCACCACCAACAGGCCAAACGACTGGCCGTTGCGAGTGTGGCGGTTAATTAGCCGTTGTGCTGCTTCATTAAAACCATTACGGTTGCCCAGATTGGTCAGTGGATCCTTGGTGGCCATAAGGCGTAACCGCTGAAACTCCATGACGTGGATGAGCGGCCGGGTAAACAGCTGATGCAATGTGGCCAGCAAACGGCGCTGAGACGGTGACAAATTTTCGTCAAAAATATAGCGCACGAACGCGGCGTGTTTGCCCTGGTCCAGGCGAACCGCACTGACCGGCAGACTCACCGAAAATTCGCTGCTAAGCAGACCGGCATTCAATGTTTTGTCAAACTCTGACATATCGATGCCTACCAGAGGCAAGTATCTGTTTACCTGTGTAAAATAGAGTGAAACCAGTGTATATATTTCAATCGTTGAGGTTAGTTGGTTGAGCACGGTATTGACCTGTTCGCTGGTCAGAACTTCAGGCTCAGCACCGCCAAGAAAGCCGCTTTCTGTTGTAGCGTGTTCAAATTGAATCATTGAAATATCCAAGTGCTGCCCCTTGACTCAACGTCTGGCACCCACTTCACTTTAAGGATGACAAAAATATGTCGTTTCTTGTGAAAATGTGTGCTTTGATTAGACTTAATGGTATCGTTGCCATTAACTAAGCAAAACACATGCCCAAAATGCGTTACGGGGAATTTAGGTGGTAGAACACGGTTTCGTTCAGATTGTACTGTTAATGCTTTTAGCAGTGGTGAGTGTGGCTTTATTTAAACGGATCCATTTGCCGCCCATTCTCGCTTATTTATTTGCTGGTATTATTGCCGGCCCCAGTGGTTTTGCCCTTTATTCTCATCCTGAAGACATGCATCTGGCAGCAGAAGTCGGCATTGTCTTTCTGTTGTTTTCCCTTGGTCTTGAATTTTCACTGCCTAAACTGATGGCAATGCGTTCGCTGGTATTTGGCGCCGGGCTGATGCAGATGGTGCTGACCACCGTGCTGGGCTCAGTAGCGGTATGGATGCTGGTGGATACCAGCTTGTCGGCGGCCATCGTGATTGGCGGCATGCTAGCGCTCAGTTCCACCGCTATTGTTATCAAGCAGGTGACTGAGATGGGCATATTAAATAATGTCCGCACGCAACTGGCGGTTAGCATCCTGTTGTTTCAGGACCTCGCCGTGGTGCCCTTTCTGATAGTTATTCCGCTGCTATCCGGTGAAAGCGAAACCAGTCTGGCCATGGCGCTGGCCCTGGCGCTGATAAAAGGCGTACTGGTAGTAGGTATGCTAATGTCAGTGGGCAAATGGGTGCTGCCCTGGGTGTTCAGGGAAGTGGCGCGTACCCGCACCGATGAGCTGTTTGTGCTGAGTACCATTCTGGTAGCGTTACTGGCAGGCGGCCTTACCTATGCCTTTGGTTTGTCCATGGCGTTGGGCGCTTTCCTGGCCGGCATGATGCTTGGTGAAAGCCAGTACAAATACCAACTGGAAGCCGATATCCGACCTTTTCGTGACATCCTGATGGGACTGTTTTTCGTGACCGTGGGAATGCAGTTGGAGCTCTCAGTGCTGATGAGTTACGGCCACTGGATTGTGCTTGGCGTTATTCTGCTGATGGTTACCAAGGTGGTGCTGGTGCGTCTGTCTGCCAGCGTGTTTTCTATTTCTTCTATTGATGGCTGGTCGGCCGGGTTAAAGCTTTGTCAGGTGGGAGAGTTCAGTTTTGTTATCGCCGCTCTGGCTAACAGTCATTCGGTTATCAGCCCCACTCAGTCATCGATTCTGATTTCCATGGGGGTCATTAGTATGGCTGTGACACCCTGGTTAGTTGAGCACAGCCTTGAATTAGCCCAGCGTTTAAGCCCAGTATCACACCATAATATTGAGCCGGAAGTTCCTGAGATTGATGTAAGCGGTATGCGGGATCATGTGATTATCTGTGGTTTTGGCCGGGTAGGGCAATCGGTGGCCAGAATGCTCAGCATGGAAGATGTACCTTATCTGGTTATTGATGTTGATCCTATCCGGGTCTTTGAGAGCCGCAGTGCCGGTGAGCACGTAATTTATGGCGATGCCACACAAAAAGACCTGCTGCACAGCGCGCGGTTAGAACAGGCCAAACTGGTTTTGGTCACTTTTTCTGAGGCAGAAAATGCCAAGCTGGTGATCAATGCCGCCCGTCAGGTAAAAGATGATGTTGATGTGATGGTACGAACGCCGCGGGATGTGGAACTTGAAGCGCTCTATAGCGCCGGGGCAAGTCAGGTAGTGCCGGAACTTCAGGAGGGCAGCCTGATGCTCATTTCGCAGGTGATGCATTACGCGGGGGTACCGATGTCAAAAATTCTCAAGCGTGTGCGTGAGGAACGCAAGGGGCGATACGATCACCTGCACGGTTTCTATCCCGGCGAGACTACCGAAATCAGCTATAACACTGCCGATAAACTGGAGTTTATTCATGCCATTGCGCTGGGTACCGACGCGTTTGCGGTAAATAAACAATTGCATGAACTGACCGCGATGATTGATAAGGTCAAAATTAAATCGGTGCGGCGAGCCGGTCAGGAATTTACTGCCGAGGATTTTCAGGAGCGCTTAACACCGGGTGATATTCTGGTGATTGCAGGCAAGCCAAGACGTATTGAACGCGCCGAGCGATACCTTCTGGATGGTTATTGAAGTGCGTTAACAGCTCAGAAATTAATGGTTACATCACCGGTGGTGGAATCATAATCAACCGTTAAAGAGGGGTTGCTTACCAATGAGTAGGTGCAGGTGAAATTGTTATTGTACTGCGCCTCGTATAGCGCGCTGTCGTTGGTTGCAACGCTTGCATCTCTGGTATTGAGCACCGCACGCCATACATCCAGACAATCGTTGTCGCTATTGAGCGTTAAGCTGGTGCCCCGGGTATCTGCCGGAAAGCCATTGGCATTTACGCTGAGATCACCACCTACCGCCGGATCGGCGATGGCAATAAAATCCTGCTGAGCCTCGTTGTTTCCCGCCACTTGCCACTTGAGGTGAATAAATTCGACTCCGGACTTAAACGCGCTGGCGGTTGAACGAAATGTCGCCTGGCTGGCATCACCGGAAAAATCAATAAACTTTGGCAGGGCAACTACCGACAATACGCCAATTAGCACGACAACAATAATCAGTTCGATTAACGTAAAACCCGATGACTTTCGCATACAACAACTCCTTGTAACAGCTTGCAACGCGATAAAATCCGTCTGCAAAGATATTCTATAGTTGCTTGGTTGGCAAGAATTCTGGCCTATTATTCAGGAGGTTAGCGTTGGGTTACGGCGTTTTTCTGAAAGTCTTGCACAATAGGTATGATGTGAGTGGTTTGGGGGCACTAATAAACTAACACCAGCATTTTACTGCTGGTGTTTTTATTTTGAGGGGGAATCACGCAACCCGGTCGTCTTCCAGATCTTTAAATTGTTTCTTCAGGTCGTAGCCAGGGTCGGTAACAATTTTTTCTAAGGTGACAATACGAGCTTTGAGCGCTTCAACTTCTTTTTCCAGCTCGTTAGTTTTGTCACTATCAGCGTTATTATTTTTTGCCTTATGTTTGGATGTGGAAATAATGGTGCCGGCTAAAATGGCAACGATCACAACTACTGCAGTCCAAAAGCTCATAATATTTTCCCTTCGTTAATCAGTTTCGTATAATCAGGCGCTTCACGTCGCATTGACCGGGCCAGTATATCGGTGCTGGTGATGCGACGACTAGCATCGTTTGGGAATAGTATAGCAAGTACTTCGCCAGAAACTTAAAGTTATTTAAAAACATATAGTTATGCTGTTTTTGTGGTGGGGGGATTATAATGGGTATCGCTATTTTGACCATTGAATTGGGTTTTTTCACTAATGATTGAGCAAGTTAGTCAAGACGAGCACTGGATGCGTTATGCATTATCGTTGGCGGCAAAGGCTGAAGCGATCAACGAAATTCCGGTAGGGGCAGTGGTTGTTGCCGACAATCAGGTAATTGGTGAGGGGTACAATACGCCGATTGTGGATCATGATCCTTCCGCTCACGCAGAGATGAAAGCTATTCGCACGGCCGCCAGGACCATTGAGAATTACCGGGTAATTAATGCCACGTTATACGTTACCCTTGAGCCTTGCCCTATGTGCGCAGGCTTGCTGGTACACAGTCGCATTAATCGGTTAGTTTTCGGTGCTTTTGATGCCAAAACCGGGGCGGCTGGTAGTGTGATGCAACTGTGTCAGCACCCGCAACTGAACCATCAGCTTGAAATAAGCGGTGGTGTTTTAGCGGATGATTGCGGGGGAATTATTTCTGAGTTTTTTAAACGAAGAAGGGCAGAAAAGAAAGCGGCAAAAGCGGCGGGTTAATTTGCTTTTGCCATTTGTACCAGGTCAAAATTCAAAAACTGACGGCGTCTCTGAAAAATTTTCTGGCTTGTCTTACGCATCTGATGTCGTCTTCTGTTCGTGTTTTTCATATTAATCTCCATGATTATTAGTGGGTTGCATTATTTGTCTTCTTCCAACCCGGCGATTACCTTGTTCACTCTAATAGACATATATGAAGGTGATATGACAAAAGATCAAGTGCCTTTCATTAACAGTGTTAACGTTTCTGCTACGTAGCGTACCTGATCTACAAAAGTAACGGCCTGTGCACCATTAGCGAATCCCGCACGGGTGGCTGAATAGTCAGTCTGTAACAGGGGTAACTGTTGTTTTACATCCACCCATAAATCCGGGTTTGCACCAGCCTGGACGGTGAGTTGCCTGGCATCGTCGATATGCTCTGCGCCCAGATAATAGGCGGCCAGAATAAACCAGGTGCGGTCAGTGCCCTGGATCCTGGCGGGTAATTGCGCTTGCAATGTGTCCAGTTTGCGGCCTATCTGTGCCAGTCTTATGGCTGGTTTGTCGCTTTCTTTTGCTTGTTCATGTTGCGCTGCCTGCCAGTCGTTGAGGAGATAATCGATAGCTGCGATATAAGAGCCGTCCAGTGTACTTTGGACCCCTTCAGCAGCCTGCTGTATGGCCGGGTAGCGGGTATTGATATGCTCAACCAGTTCTCTGGGGGCGGGTTTCACCAACATTTTTGCCGGTTCATGTAGCTCATCTTTTAGCACTGCAAGCGAGCCATTGGTAAGGCTTAAGTGAGTGAATTCATATAACGCACTGAGCAACGCTGTATCCTCTAAACGCACCAGCCATTGCTTGGATAGGGTGGCATCAGGCAGTACTCGTTCGTTTAAGGATGGAAAATGCCCCTTGAGCACAGCACTCCACGTGTTGGGTAGAATGGTGCAGAATTCGGCCTGGCTGAGCATCTCAGTTAATAGCGTTACGCTATCGGCACTTTCAGATTGTTGCCAGACGATACCGGTAATGGCCGTTACTGTATCCTGTAAGTAAGGTAGTACCTGTCGTTGTTGTGGCTCTGTCGTCGAACAAGGGCTGGCTTTATTCTCTGGCCCTATCTCAACCAGCGTTGTAGTAAACAATACCGGCCCGTAGGCCAACTCATGCTTAAGCGCAGCATGGCTAAAACGAGGCGCTGCTACATGGATAATGTTATGGGTAAGTGCCTGATAAAGCTTTGCCTCGCTGTAAAACGGCACAACCTGGAGGGTGACGCCCAGATAGTCAGCCAGACCACGGGCATAGCCGTAATCAAAGCCAGTCGGGCCGTCACCGGTCAGATGGTAATGGTGCCTGTCATTAATCAGGCCAACCTTCAAAATCCGCTCCTCAAGAACGGTACTGAGCGTGGACCGGGGTTGGGCACTGGCAGGTAACACCCAGCTTAACGTGATTGCGACCAGAAGAACTTTGCCTGATAAGTGGTGAAGTAGGGAATTCATTATTATTCTTTATTACTGCTGTTAGTGCTAAAACCACAGGATCGGGTTATTTGGGTAAAAAAATTACGGTTGAATAACCCTTGCTGGTTATCAAGCCGCCGCTTTTCCACTATAATCCGCGCCAAACAAGTTCACAACCAGGACCGACGGCAGATTGGCGTTTTCTACCCGGCGGTTCTCACAAATTAGGTAGCAAACTATGTTGGTCCTACGTGGCGCTCCGGCGTTATCTGACTTCCGCACAGCTAAATTAATCCAACGACTGCAGCAATCCGGTGTCGACGTTACTCACCTTTACAGCGAATATGTTCATTTAGTGGATACGCAACAGGCGTTATCTGAAGAACAATTATCGGTGTTGGATAAATTGTTAACCTATGGACCGAAGCAGGCACAGGAAGCAGCCACCGGCGAATGTTTTTTCGTTACTCCCCGTCCCGGCACTATTTCACCGTGGTCTAGTAAAGCCACAGATATTGCTCATAACTGCGGATTAACTGCGATTGCCCGTGTTGAACGTGGTTGTGCTTTTTATGTGACAGCGGCGCAGCCGTTAACAGGTGAACAGCGTAAACTGGTAGCCGCAGCGCTTCATGACCGTATGACCGAAAGCGTATTTGCTGCGCCAGAGGAAGCGTCGGTGCTGTTTGATAAGCATCAGCCCCGGGAATTCAGCTCGGTGGATATTTTAGGCGCGGGTAAAGACGCGCTGGTTTCAGCTAACCAAACGCTGGGCCTGGCTCTGGCCGATGACGAAATTGACTACCTGTTCGATAACTTTGTGAAGTTGGGTCGTAATCCTAACGATATCGAGCTGTATATGTTTGCTCAGGCTAACTCTGAGCACTGTCGCCATAAAATCTTTAATGCCGACTGGACTATTGATGGCGAGGTGCAGCCTAAGTCGTTATTCAAAATGATCAAGAACACCTTCGAACTGTGTCCGGAATATGTGTTTTCTGCCTATAAAGATAACGCGGCGGTAATGGAAGGCTGGCAGGCTGGCCGATTTTTCCCTGAGCCGCAGTCTCATGAGTATACGTATCACCACGAAGATATCGCTATCCTGATGAAGGTAGAAACCCACAACCATCCCACTGCAATTTCACCATTCCCTGGTGCTGCAACGGGTTCTGGTGGTGAAATTCGTGACGAAGGTGCTACCGGTCGTGGTTCTAAACCTAAAGCCGGTCTGGTTGGTTTTACCGTGTCGAACCTGAAACTGCCTGATGCAGTGCGTCCGTGGGAAGTCGATTATGGCAAACCAGCCCGCATTGTCAGCGCGCTGGACATTATGATCGATGGACCACTTGGTGGTGCCGCGTTCAACAACGAGTTTGGCCGTCCTAACCTGTTAGGGTATTTCCGTACCTACGAGCAGGAAGTAAACAGTTTTAACGGCACCGAAGTACGTGGCTATCACAAACCGATTATGCTGGCCGGTGGTTTAGGTAACATTCGTCAGGATCACGTTGAAAAAGGTGAAATTACGGTTGGCGCTAAACTGATCGTGCTTGGCGGCCCGGCAATGAACATCGGCCTGGGCGGCGGTGCAGCTTCATCCATGGCTTCAGGGCAGTCCAGTGAAGATCTCGATTTTGCCTCGGTACAACGGGATAACCCGGAAATGGAACGCCGCTGTCAGGAAGTTATCGATGCCTGCTGGCAGTTAGGTGAAGACAACCCTATTCAGTTTATCCACGATGTGGGCGCTGGGGGCTTATCCAACGCCATGCCGGAACTGGTCAACGACGGTGGTCGCGGCGGTCGCTTTGAACTGCGTAAAGTATTGTCAGACGAGCCGGGCATGTCGCCACTGGAAATTTGGTGTAATGAATCCCAGGAACGTTACGTCATGTCGGTAGCCCCGGATAAACTGGCGGTGTTCGAAGCTATTTGTAAGCGGGAACGCGCGCCTTTTGCGGTAATTGGTGAAGCTACAGAAGAGCAACACCTGTTATTGAACGACGAGCATTTTGATAATCAGCCTATCGATTTACCGCTGGAAGTTTTATTAGGCAAGCCACCTAAAATGCATCGTGATGTGGCCAGCGCCACACACAGTTCTGCTGAACTGGATTGCAGCGAGATCAGCGTTGCCGATGCCGCTGAGCGGCTGCTGCGCTTACCGGCCATTGCCGAAAAGACTTTCCTTATTACCATTGGCGATCGCAGCGTAACCGGTTTGGTAAGCCGTGATCAGATGGTTGGCCCGTGGCAGGTACCGGTTGCCGACGTTGCCGTAACGGCCTCGGCATTTGATACCTATCATGGTGAAGCAATGGCGATGGGTGAACGTACGCCAGTTGCCTTGCTCGATTACGCTGCTTCTGCGCGACTGGCAGTAGGTGAATCAATTACCAATATCGCTGCCGCCCACATTGGCGACATGAAACGCATTAAATTGTCGGCTAACTGGATGGCTGCAGCCGGACACCCGGGTGAAGACGCGGGCTTGTACGAAGCGGTAAAAGCGGTAGGTGAAGAATTATGTCCGGCACTGGGCCTGACCATTCCGGTGGGCAAAGACTCTATGTCGATGAAAACCGCCTGGCAGGACAACGGTGAAGATAAGTCGGTTACAGCGCCGTTGTCACTGGTGATCACCGCCTTTGGTGCGGCGACCGATATTCGTAAAACGGTAACCCCTCAACTGCGCACCGACAAAGGCGAGACAGCCTTATTGCTGGTGGACTTAGGTGCAGGTAAAAACCGTTTAGGCGCCAGCTGTCTGGCTCAGGTCTATAACCAGTTAGGTAAAACGCCGGTTGATCTGGATGCGCCGGAATTACTGCTTAATTTCTTTAACGCCGTGCAGGCATTACTGGCCGACAATAAACTGCTGGCCTATCACGATCGCTCTGACGGTGGTTTATTTGTAAGCGTAGCGGAAATGGCCTTTGCCGGTAAAACCGGTGTGAGTGTAACGCTTGATACGCTGGGCGATGACGACCTGGCGGCGCTCTACAGCGAAGAGCTGGGTGCGGTAATGCAGGTCTCTGCTGACGACGTTGAAAGTGTTCTTGCAGTCTTCGCAGCAAATGGCCTGGGCGAAATGGTGCATAACGTAGGTACATTAAATACTACTGATACCATCGAATTCACCCGTGGCGGCGAAGTTGTGCTTAGCGAAGCCCGAACTACCTACCGAGCCATGTGGGCCGAAACTACACACGCTATGCAGCGTTTGCGGGATAACCCTGCATGCGCAGACGAGGAACATGAGGCGAAACAAGACGCTAAAGATCCTGGCCTGCACGCTAAACTGAGTTACGACATCAACGATGATGTGGCTGCACCTTATATTGCCAAAGGCATTAAGCCACGCATTGCAATCCTGCGTGAGCAGGGCGTTAACTCTCATCTGGAGATGGCGGCAGCCTTTAGCCGGGCCGGATTTACTGCTATCGATGTGCATATGAGCGATGTGCTGTCAGGTGCCGTTGCGCTGGAAGATTTCAAAGGCCTGGCGGCCTGTGGTGGCTTCTCTTATGGTGACGTGCTTGGCGCGGGTGAAGGGTGGGCGAAGTCAATCCTGTTCAATCAGCGTGCCCGTGAACAGTTTGAAGGTTTCTTCCACCGTGACGATACTTTCAGCCTCGGGGTTTGTAATGGCTGTCAGATGCTGTCTAACCTTAAATCCCTGATCCCCGGAACGGATCACTGGCCACACTTTGTAACCAATAAGTCAGAGCGCTTTGAAGCACGCGTTGCCATGGTTGAGGTACAACAGTCCAAATCGGTACTGTTTGCCGATATGGCAGGCTCCAGAATGCCGATTGCTGTTTCTCACGGTGAAGGGCGTGCAGAATTCGCCGCGCAAGCAGACTTGCAGTCTGTACAGGACAAAGTGGCATTGCGTTATGTAAATAACTACGGTGAGGTGGCGTCTCAGTACCCGGCTAACCCGAATGGTTCACCCATGGGGATCACTGGCCTTACGACCGACGACGGCCGCTGTACTATTATGATGCCGCACCCTGAGCGTGTATTCAGAGCAGTGGCTAACTCATGGCGTGCTGATGAGTGGCAGGAAGATTCTCCGTGGATGCGCATTTTCCGCAACGCACGGCGTTTTGTTGATTAATTTCAAAAAAATGACGGCAAGGTGTCAAATAATTGTCCTGACACCTTGCCAGCGCCCTTCTACTGCATTAAAGTAGTGCAAGCAGTATGGAATGCTGTGTGGTTACAAGGACTTGTAGGGGATGGGTTAACATCGCTGTGCTCAGTTTTACAGTGGTCTAGAAATAATAAGAGACGAATATGAATCGTTCTTCAAAAGGTTTCGGCTTAACCGGCGTGGCTGTTGCAGTGCTGCTTATGATCGTTACAGCAGCGTTTGGAACCTCCGCCCAGTCAGCTGTATTATCTACCGAAGTTCAACAAATCACTTCTAAATAATTAATAAAATTAATTAGTTAACGATAACTATGTCATTTATGGCAGGTTATCGTTTTGCCTGTTTTTCGCGGTTTATCATCTTTTGATTAGGGTGTTTCTTCAGTAATACGTAAGTCGCGCCCAGTCCGCCATGCATAGGTTGGGCGGTATGAAAGGCAATCACGTTATTAAACTGCGGGAGCCAGTGATGTACGTAAGATTTTTTCAAAGCAGGGAAGGGCTGGCTTTGCTCTCCCTTGCCATGTTGAATTAATAGAGTTCTTACGCCACGTTCATGGGCAGCATTGATTTTCTGATACAAGGTTATGCTGGAATCCCGCAATGAAAGCCCCGCCAGCGAAATTTTTTGCTCGATTGGATATTTGCCCTGGCGCAGATTCTTATATACACCATCCTGTATGCCGGCCTGTTTAAATTCCAGAAAGTCATCCGGCTTGACAGGCTTTACCCCTTCAAAGGTTAATGGGCTTTCTTTGGGTTGCTGGGCGAGCAGGGCTTCCCGGCGCATCTGTTTTTCAATAGCTTGCTGGGTTTGCTTAAGATGAACCTTATCGTCTGACTTTATCGGTTTAACGTCGCCGAGTTCCTGCAGGAAATCCTGAAAGCTATCCAGTTGTTCAAAATCCTGATCGTCGTCCCGCATAAATCCCCCGATCACTAAGTCTCTGATTAGTATTACGCGCGACTGGCGTTAAAGTTCAGTACTTATCGAAGCTGTAGAAGTTGGCTGGCGTCCCCACCGCGACTCGAACGCAGATCTAAAACTTAGGAGGTTCTTGTTTTATCCAGTTAAACTATGGGGACACGGATCCCCATTATAGATAGGCGGGCGAAAATCTAAAGCCCTAACGTTTCGCAACGAAGTCGTTTGGCTGAATATTAGCCAGAAAGCCCTCTTCGGCGGCTTTTACCCGGGCGTTATCTGCATAGGCTTCGATCACTGTCACTTCTTCGGGGTACAGGTGATACTGGATGAATTTAACGCCACGATAATCAGTGACTTCCTGAATCTGATATATGGACAGGGTATCGCCGGGTTTCAGGCCGTGCTGGCGGCCCAGAGAGACACTCAGTTCATTGCCGCCGTTGATACTGATCACCCGTCCCGTTGCCGGGACGCAGGCCAGTGTCGAGTCTACATCGCTTTGCAACTGGCGTAGCTGGTTTTGCAGGGCCAGACCGTAAGCGCTTTGCCAGAATTGGTTGGAAGACGCATCGAGTTGTGCAAATCGATCGAACTCCCATTCTGATTCGGTCTCATAGGTTTTATTTAATAGCGGTGCCCCATTAATTCCATCGATAAGTTCTACCTTTAACCGAAAGCTCCGGGTTGCCGTATCGTCTTGCCAGAAAGCTAACTTATTACCTTGGGGTCGGTATACACTGAGATCTTCAATCACGCCGGTAAGGACAAACTGACTTTTGGTTTGCGTGGCGAGGGCCGTAGCCTGATCGCGAATTTGTCTGGACTGCCAGTGAACTACATAAGGCTCGATGCTGCTAATCACAGCATGTTGCGCTGATTGATCGAATTCTCGTTTTAAGCGGGCGGTAACCAGACGTCCCAGTTCCTGAACCTGACCGTCCTGGGCGTGCTGGCGTTCAAGTAACGGGAAGTAGCTGGTGGCAATGGTTTTGCTGAAAGGGGCGGCAGAGCACTGTTGTTGACTGGGAAAAATATCGGCACGGATCCGAACCGTTACTGCATCTTCATGCCAGGTTTCTGAGATAAGCTCTAACTGGCGAACTTCTCCGGATGCGCTCACTTCAAGGCGTTCATCGTTGAGTAAGCCATCGGTAAGCTGCTGAACGCTGCGCACCGATGCGCCAGCGAATAACATGGCCTGGCGCAGCGCTTCTTCTGTCGCCTGGTGTTTGGCCTGGACCTTATTGCCGTTTAATACCACTGATTGCCCCTGAGTCTCATACCAGACGGCATAACTTTGCCCTGTGAAGGCTAACAGCAGGCAGGTTGTCGCCGACAAAAAAACGGTTAACCGGGCAATCAGTGTGTACATTGTCTTCATTACTCTTACTCTCACCACTTATCTGCTGTTGCAATGCGCTTGTTGTTCGCTGGCATTGGTCTTGCTGCGCTCTTCATACAAGAAGCCCGGAGGGGCCGGGAGCGGTATGCAAGGTGTCAAACCTATGACTCGCTTAGCCATTGTTGCAGGAAGCTCTGCATATATCGTTCCCAAAATTCATCCCATCACTGGGCATAAATATTGCTAACTTCTGACAAGTACGAAGTGATTGTCCGTTTTGCCAAGGCCTGGTGGCGCGCAGCGGATAACAGCACTACTCAGACTGCACAAAAATACGGTGGTTTTATGACGGTTTTAACACACATTAACAAAGCGCTTGCTATGCTTGGCTGCCTGTTACTTATCAGTGGCTGCACATCCATGTTTGATAAGCATGTCGAATGGGAAACCGTGGAACCTGACGAATATCCGGTGCTAACCGCGGTGGGCTATGCACCCATTGCCTCGCAGCATGGCGGCTCCGATTCTGAGAAAAACATAATGGCGATGAAAGCCTCAAAACTCGATGCCTACCGCGAACTGGCTGAACAGGTTTATGGCCAGCGAATAAACGGCCAGCAGTCACTGGCTAATATGGTGATAAATAATGCGCATTTACAGGCTTCAGTTGAAGGAGTGATCCGCGGCGCGAAGGTTGTGAAAGCGTATCCGGTGGGAGAGGATACCTACGCCACCGAGCTGGAGCTCGACATGCAGCAGGTTTACAACATTTATTTGTCTACCGCGCGCCCGCAGCGGTTAAAAAACGTAATATATTATTAGGGCCTGTTTTAACGAGATCTGGTCGGTTAACGTAAGCGTGTATTCTTTGCTGATTTGAAAATCTCTGCCCGGGCTCACTGATGTTTGACTACATTCGCTTACGCCGCCGCATCGCGCGCCTCCAAAAGTTGAGTGATTTACAGACTAGGTTTTTTAGTTACTGTATTTGCGATGATCTTAGTTGCCAGTCAATAGAGACTGGCTTGTTTCGGTCTGTGACCAGCTTATTATTTTGCAATTGCAATTCTGTAACCTGAATGACACTCCGACGAGCAGCATGACGGATATTGTCTGGCTTTCCATCGAGCTGGCCTGGGTGGGTAAAATAAAACAAATATGCACGGTTGTTGATAACCACCACATCAGGGTGCTGACCCATTTTGGCGTCATCCTTGCCAAGTCCCGGTTCAGCAAGTAAATAGCCTGCTTGTTGTTGCCAAATATTCAAATCGTCAGAGTGATATACGGCCAGTCCTCGCCAGGCATCAACAATCATCCAGTACTGATTCTGCCAGTTAAAGACTACCGGACCTTCGCCCCGGCTAGCTAACGCAGCTTTCCCTCTATCGACCCAATCATGAAGATTATTGCTGTCTGCATAATATATCGACTTGCCATCGGGCTCATCGTTGTAGAACAGTCTGAACCCGCCACCTGGCAACGCAATTACGTCCGCGTCAATGACCTTGTTACTGTTCAGAGATAGTATTGATTGATATTCCCAATGCAGTAAGTCGCTGCTGGTAAAGTGACCAATAGTCCGAGGGTGTTGCCAATCATTGAAGATCCCCGGGACTAAAGTTAAATACATATGAAACGTTTTATTGTGCACAAACACATCGGGAGCCCACAGTGTCGGCATATCAAAGGGCATACTAAAACTGGCGTCCTGAAGGTAGCGCCAGTTACGACCATCAGATGAAGCAGCTATGCCAATAGGCGTGCCGTGGACCCAGGTAACGCCTTCCAGTTGGTCGTCATTCGCCCGGCGATTGGTATAAAACATTAACCAGCGCCGATTAGCTTGGTCGTACACAATACTGGGATCCGCCGCACCGTCATAAATGGGATCAACGAACAGTGGTTGAGGGGCAATATCTGATTTATCAGGTGTCGATGACGCGCAACCATAAAGAATAAACAAACATAGAACAATTAAATAATGCATTGGCAAGCCTCTTACGGAAACGTGACCAGAGTACCGCCTGCAAACCCATATTCATACAATACTATCGCGCTCTTATTCAGAAAGATTTATATATGAAACCAGCAACGTTTTTCCGCGTGTTTATTTGTAATGCTTGACTCTGCCGGTAGCTCTAAGGCTTATATAATCAGTATGAGTACAAACACTTTTAGCTTTGGCCAGTCTGACCCGCCTGCTAGATGACACTATCCGTTATTCAAACAATCATGTCACTCCTGGACTATCATAATTTAGCGCAAGCTAGCAACGACTCGCTGATGCCGCCACTGCGCGCGCCACCGAATATAGAGGCATTCACAGACAATTCTAATAACTCAATGGCATTTGAAAAGCTGGCAACTGTGGCTAAAGAGTCTTATTGATAGTAGTTACAGAACTCGCACCAAACTTATCGCCACGGGGGGATTGAATTTCACCGTTTATCCGTTTAAATAAAGCTGGTTAAACAGACACTAATAGGCGAATTCGTTTTTCTACTTTGCAACAACTTTAAGTAGCAGTGGGTGAGAACGATTTGTGATTCAGGAAGAGGCGGTTTAAGCGCTGATGCCTTTGCCAGAAAAACCGCCTTTCTTTTTACCGGCTTTATCGTAGGTCAGCGACTCTTTGGCCCGAACATCCATCATCAGGTTTCGCAAATGAACCAGGCGTAACTGACCTTGCTCAACTGCGAGCTGGTTTACTTCGGTACAATACTGGCATTCGCTGAGTAAGGTTTTGGCCTGATCAATATGGGCCTGAATGTCTTCGGGGAGAGGCGCTTCTTGCTGAAGCGCCTGCAACTGCGGGTTAATGGCATCGTCGAGGTTTTGGATAGCACCGAGCAGTTGTTCTTTATCTTTGAGCAGCGTCATTAACGCTTCGGCATCTCTTGAACTAATCAGGTGCAACTCCTTATCCAGCATCGCTTTCAAAGATGCCAGGTTTTCAGTTTGTTGCGTTAATTGCTCATTCAGTGTTGCCGTCATGGTTTATTGCTTCAGGACTTAAATCCAAAAATCTCCGATTCCAGGCGTGCAATCTTCTTCGCCAGTGACTGTGGATCTACTTTATACTCACCACTTTGAATGGCTTTCTTCAGTTTATCGACCTTTTCCTGATTAACCGGCGCTTCGGCACTTTTCTTCTGTACCTGATTTAACTGCTGAGCAGACTGCGTCAGTGACACAGAATCCTGACGCGGCACATTGGCAGCCTGAGCTGTTGATGCGGCAGCTTGCTGCGCAGCCGTTTTGTTTTGTTGTGGCTGTTGCTGGCTGTTGACCTTATTATTGTCAACAGGCGCTTTGGGTAAGCCATTGTTTACATTATTAATTGCCATAATTAATTTCCACTACCTTTTAAACCTCAATCAATTTATCGGCTGCAGGCAGAATTTCTTTAGGCTCAATTGCGTTTTTTTCGCATAAAAATCGCGGTATTTATAGCCACTTTATCACAGATTCACCACGACTTCCTGGGTGCTGGCAACTTCAGCAATGACAGACTTATTAGAACTGCTGTTCACTACTTCAATAGTATCGCCAATCACACCATCCTGACGGGCGATGCCTGAGGTTTTTACCTTCATAGCACCCGCGTTAGCGCTTATAGTGATTCTATCACCTTTACAAATAAAGCATAGCATATTCGTTTGTACCGGCTGGCCTTCTCTGACCCGGTATTTCAGCCGCGCGCCAATCACATCTTTTAGCGAAGTGAAAGGGGTGTGTCGCAGTTGCTTAATATCGACTTCTGCCAGCGACAAATGACTGGCAGATAGCACGGTGTCAGGGCTAATCATGCTGGCGGTGACAACGATAGTGCGGGTGCGTGTTACCTTAGCGCTGGAAAATAAATACCAACTGTTGCTGTCGCAGCTTACCCGGACGTTGAGATAAGACTGCTGCAGCGTGGCAGGATCTACATCAAAATTAAAAGGGACGGTGCATTCCGGTATGTTAATGCGACTGTCAATGGGCGTCACATCTACACTTAAATTGTCCGCTAAATCGGTTTCCTGGGTCGGTGCCAGACGGTTTTCCAGAAACGATTTAACGGCATTTGTCAGACGTTCGTGCGGCGTGCCGGCGTTTTGTTGGGCAATTGCGCCAAAGTGAGCTAAGGTGATACCTGTAGTCAATATGAAAGCCAGGCGCGCAGGCAAAAGTAATGTTTTCAATATTTTCATGTTCAGATGTTTTCATTTTGACTATTATTAAAGATAAATCAGCGAGTTTTGCTAATCAGAACAGCCGCGACAGTATATTGACGCCACCTCTGTTAAACAGGAAACACGCAAACTCTATGCCCACATTGAAATATCGAGGTGAAGTATGTCTGGAATTTTAGATTCGGTTAATCAGCGTACGCAACTGGTCGGCCAGAACCGGCTGGAGTTGTTGCTGTTCCGTTTAAACGGTCGGCAGCGATTTGGCATTAACGTATTTAAAGTCCGAGAAGTGCTGCAGTGCCCGGCGCTTACTGCCATGCCAAAGCTTAATCCATTGGTACGAGGCGTTGCCCATATCCGCGGCCAGACTATCTCGGTTATCGATTTAAGTATGGCCACAGGCGGTCGTAAAATTGAAGATCTCAAAACCGCGTTTATTGTGATCGCAGAGTATAACCGCTCAGTTCAGGGGTTCCTGGTAGGCGCAGTTGAGCGCATTATCAATACCAACTGGGATGCTATCATGCCACCACCACAGGGAACCGGCCGCGCCAGTTACCTCACGGCGGTGACCGAAGTTGAGGGCGAGCTGGTCGAAATTCTCGACGTTGAGAAAATCCTCAATGAGATTTCACCGCTTAACACTGAGGTTAGTCAGGAAGTTGCATCTACCTTAAATACTGATGGCTTTAAAGATAAAATCATCTTTATTGCTGATGACTCGTCGGTTGCGCGAAATCAGGTGAAGCGGGCGTTAACCACCCTGGGGCTTGAAATTGAAATGGCTAAAAACGGCCTGGAAGCACTCAAGCGGTTAAAAGAAATTGCTGCGGAAACCGGTGATGTCACCGACAAGGTAGGGGTACTGGTTTCTGATATTGAAATGCCGGAAATGGATGGCTACACCCTCACGGCCGAGATTAAAAATACCCCGGAGCTGCAAAAGCTGCATGTAGTACTGCATACCTCTTTAAGTGGCGTATTTAATCAGGCGATGGTGAAAAAAGTTGGCGCAGACGACTTTATTGCTAAATTTCATCCTGATGAACTGGCAAGTGCCGTTCAGAAATGGCTGGGTCCTGAAGAATAATCAACGGAGTATCAACTGATTGATTAATAAGGATGTGTCGCCTGACGCGTACCGCCAGTTCCGGGAGTTTCTGGAACAGCAGTGCGGTATCGTGCTTGGAGATAATAAGCAGTACTTAGTGCGAAGCCGTTTGGGCGGGCTGTTGCACGAGCGGCAGTTAACCAATATTGATGAGCTGTTAAGGCAATCCATTTCCGGTCGCGACCGCGGGTTGTTGCAGCAGGTTATTGATGCCATGACCACTAACGAAACCCTTTGGTTTCGCGACAGCTACCCGTTTGAACTGTTGATCCGGCAAATACTGCCTACCCTTGCCTCCCGGCAACGGCGTATTCGGATCTGGAGTGCGGCATGTTCTTCCGGTCAGGAGCCTTATTCCATTGCCATGTCGTTACTGGAGTATCAGCGTAATAACCCTGGTGCCGGTTCGTTGTCTGCGGAAATTCTGGCCACTGACTTATCCAGTAATATGCTGAGAAAGTGTGAAGAGGGCGCTTACGATGAGCTCTCACTGGCACGTGGTTTATCGCCCGAGCGTCGGCAAAGGTACTTCCAGCAGCATGCCAGCGGCATGTTACAGGTGAAGCCGGAAGTGCGTCGTATGGTCAGTTTTCGCAGCCTGAATCTGCTTCACAGCTATTCTTCACTGGGCAAGTTCGATATTGTCTTTTGCCGCAATGTGCTGATTTACTTCTCTACGGAGCTGAAACAAAAAATACTGCAACAAATTGCCGCTCAGTTAAACCCAGGCGGCATCCTGTTTCTCGGTGCATCGGAATCTGTGGCCGCAGCGGCCGATTGTTACCGCATGGTCAAATGTAACCCTGGCCTGTACTACACCAAAAAAGACTAATTAAAATAAATAGTTAGTCTTTTCTTTCGCTATATTTCCCACCTGATGGTTTTGTTGGCACTTAGTTTGCTTTTATCTCTGCGATAGAGGAGAAGTGCTATGGCCATTAATTTAGACAAGCTCGTGGGTTTTCATCAGAACGCGTTAAAGATCCGCAACGATAAGATGGAAGTCATTGCCGGTAATCTGGCAAATGCTAATACGCCGGGCTACAAATCCCGTGGCATCGATTTTCAGCAAGCGATGGCAAGAGCTCAGCACTCCAGCGGCCAGTCGATGACCCGCACTCACGAAAAACATATGAGTGGTGGCATGGTGTCGTCAACAGAGATTGGCTTTCGAATCCCCTCGCAGCCGGACACCGGCGACGGCAATACCGTCGAAGTCCAGCGTGAACGTAATGAATTCTTAGATACAGGTATGCGCTATCAGGCCACCATTGAGTTTCTCAACGGTAAAGTTAAAGGCATGAAAAAAGCGATTAGTGGAGGACAAGGTCAATGAGTCTGTTTGATGTTATGTCAATTTCTGCGTCAGGTATGCATGCTGAAAGCGTACGCCTGAACACCACGGCAAGTAACATTGCCAATGCCAATTCGGTAAGTAGTAGTGAGCAGGATACCTATCGTGCCCGTCATGCTGTTTTTGCTGCCGAGCTGAACCGCGCAACCAATGATTACAGCAAGGGCTCTGAAGTTAAGGTACTGGGCGTTGTCGAGAGCGACCGTCCGTTACAAACCGAGTATGCACCGCATAATCCGCTGGCTGATGAAAATGGTTACATCTATAAGCCTAACGTCAATATCGTCGAAGAGATGGCCGATATGATGTCTGCGTCTAAGGCTTATGAAACCAACGTTCAACTGGCAGACACCACCAAACGCATTTTCCGTCGGGTGTTAACCCTTGGCCGTGGTCAGTAGTAGCGGTCATTAAGAGGATACTAACGTGAGTACAATTACCAACACGCAGGGTCTCAATAATGACCTCTACTGGCAGGAAGAAAAAGTCAAAGTGTCCGATGGCTCGGAGCAGAACCTGTCTCAGGAAGACTTTTTCGCCCTGTTAACAGAGCAGCTGTCTAATCAGGATCCTACCAAGCCGGTGGATAACGATCAGATGGTTTCGCAGATGACCCAGTTCACCACTGCCGACGGCATCAGCAAACTTAATGAGAAGTTCGAAAGCTTCGCCACCTCCATGACCTCGAATCAGGCGCTACAGGCTTCCAGTCTGATTGGCCAGGATGTGCTCGTAGAAGCCAACGTGGGCTATATGGGCAGTGAAGGCGCCGGCCTCAGTGGTTTTGTGGTAAACGAACAAACAGTACAGAACATGGAAATTACCATCACCAATGCCAACGGTGAAGTAGTCAGAACTATCGATGCAGGCACCCAGGGGGCCGGCAACATTGAGTTCAACTGGGATGGTACCGACCGCAGCGGCAATTTAATGCCGCCCGGCGAATACCTGGTGAGTGCAAACGGCCAGGTGAATGGTGAAGGGGTAGCAATTTCTACCGCTATTCATCGCCACGTTAGCAGCGTAAGCCTGGCTGGTAGCAACCAGGGCATTATTTTGAATTTAGAGGGTGATGTCAGTATCAATCTTGACGACGTTATCCAGATCGGCAGTTAGTAGGAGAAAAGCACATGTCTTTTAACATTGCATTAAGTGGCGTCTCTGCCGCACAGAAAGATTTAGACACTACCGCAAATAACATTGCTAATGTGAACACGGTAGGTTTTAAAGAGTCGCGGGCCGAGTTTGGTGATGTATACGCCGCCTCACTGTTAGCCAGCGGTAAAACCAAAGTGGGCGATGGTGTCCTGACTCAGGAAGTTGCCCAGCAGTTCAGCCAGGGTAGCCTGCAGTTTACTAATACCGCCCTGGATCTGGCGATTACCGGTAATGGCTTCTTTGCCACGGTACCAGAGATCACCTCGCGGGATTTCTCCTTTACCCGTGCCGGTCAGTTTAAGCTGGACGAAAACAACTTCGTGGTTAACAGCAGCGGTGATAACCTGCTGGGTTTTCCGGTAAACCCCGATGGCACCAGTTCATCAGTCGCTTTAAGTACTACCGAACCTGTGCGTATTCCTGACTCATCAGGTTCACCGCAGGCGACTCAGGAAGTCACCATGCGTATGAACCTGCCTGCGAACGACGATTATCTGGATCCGGCATCGTTTAACCCCGATGACACCCTTACGTATAATGCGGCAACCTCGGTTACCGTTTACGATTCACTGGGTGAAAGTCATATTATGACTTATTACTTTGTGAAGGATGGCACCGACCAGGCGGGACCAACCGGCCCGGATCAGCTCAACAGCTGGTTAATGTTTGCCACTCTTGATGATACCCCGGTAGATATTGCCAACGGTGATACCAGTGTACCGCTGCCAACCAGAGACGATCCGCAAAACCCGGGTACTTCTGAGCCCTGGTTACCGGCCAGATTGTCATTTAACCAGAGTGGTGACTTTACCTCACAAATTCCGGCCGGCGGTATTACTACGGTAGCCTTGGGGGACGACGGTACTGCTAACTCAGCTATTGCATTGACCGGCGGCGCCGATCAGACGCAAACCATTTCCATAGACTTCAACCTGGATCCACTGGGCGGGCAAACCATTAATGAGCCTACTCAGTACGCCTCTGCGTTTGAAGTAACCTCACTGGAGCAGGATGGTCTGCCGGTGGGCCGTTTAACCGGCGTAGATATCGGTGAAGACGGTCTGGTCAGAGCGACGTTCTCCAACGGTACTTCAGAGCCGGTGGTACGTGTTGCGTTAGTACGGTTTGCCAATGAGCAGGGCCTGACCCAGCAGAGCAATACCCAGTGGAAAGAGTCCATTGAGTCTGGTGAAGCGCTGGCGGGTGAAGCGACTACAGGAACCTTCGGTGAAATCAATTCCTCTGCCCTTGAACAGGCTAACGTGAACCTGACTACTGAGCTTATTGACATGATCATTGCACAGCGGAACTTCCAGGCTAACTCGCGGGCGCTGGAAGTCAATAACCAGCTCAACCAGACTATCCTGAATATCCGCTAGGTTAATTATTAACTCCCCGGGCCGCAGCATGCGGCCCTTCTTTTATCCTCTCTTCGCCTGCTTATTCGCCGTTTTGGCACTGCCTTTGCAGAGTAATTAATAATTATTATTAAAGCGTCAAAAGGCAGTCATGGATAAATTACTCTATATCGCCAGTAGTGGCGCCAATCAGGACCTGGTTGGTACGTCTTTACGGGCCAATAACCTGGCTAACGCACAAACCAATGGCTTTAAAGCGCAGCTGGAACAGGCAAGGTCGATGCCGGTATACGGCGAAGGTTTGCCGACCCGGGTGTTCGCCATGACCGAAAGCCCCACTAATAACTATGAATCCGGGCCGTTAATTCAGACCCACCGTGATCTGGATGTGGCCATTCAGGGCGATGGCTGGTTTGCCGTGCAGGATAAGCAGGGTAATGAAGCCTACACCCGAGATGGTAATTTCCAGCTCGGTCAGGACGGTGTGCTGGAAGACGTCCATGGCAACGTGGTGATGGGCGATGCCGGCCCGCTGTTTTTGCCGGTGCCGCTGGATAACCTGAATATTGCCGCCGATGGCACTATTTCCATTCGTCCTCAGGGAGCACCAGAGGCGGTTATTGAAGAAGTTGGCCGGCTCAAACTGGTTAACCCGGAATACAGCAACCTCGAAAGAGGTAATGATGGCTTATTCCGCCAGAAAGATGGCACCGATGCCCAGGCCGATGAAACGGTGACGGTAATGACCGGCATGCTTGAGGGCTCAAACGTGAACGCCATTGAAGAAATGGTCAGTATGATTCACCTGCAGCGTCATTATGAGCTGCAGGTCAAGATGATGAAGAAAGCCGACACGCTAGATATGCGCGGCAACATGCTATTACGCATTATTTAATAATTTGCCGCCAGCAACGAATAAGGCAGAGGAGAGACAATTATGCATCCAGCACTTTGGATCAGTAAAACCGGACTTGATGCCGCGCAAACCGACGTAGCCGTGGTATCTAACAACCTGGCTAACGCGTCTACCGTTGGGTTTAAAAAGGATCGGGCGATCTTTGAAGATTTGCTCTATCAAAATATTAACCAGCCTGGTGGTCGCTCCTCTGCGGATACCGAACTGCCGTCAGGGTTAATGGTGGGGGCGGGCTCTAAAGTGGTTGCTACGCAAAAAGCCCACACTCAGGGCAACCTGTTAACCACCGACAATGCACTGGATATGTCTATTCAGGGCCGCGGATTTTTTGAAATTCTGCAGCCAGACGGCACCATCGCCTATACCAGAAATGGTCAGTTTACGTTAAACGATCAGGGGCAAATTGTTACTCCGGGCGCAGGTTTCCTGTTGCAGCCGGAAATCGCCATTCCTGAAGATGCCCAGCAAATCACCATTTCACAGGATGGTGAGGTGTCTGCATCGGTGCGTGGCCAGGCTGAGCCTCAGGTGCTTGGTCAGCTCAATATATCTGATTTTGTTAACCCGACCGGCTTACAGCCAGTGGGCCAGAACCTGTATGTGGAAACGGCGGTATCCGGCGCGCCATTGCAGGGCGTACCTGGTCTGCAGGGGCTGGGAACCATCGTGCAGGGGACGCTGGAAACGTCCAACGTGAATGTGACCGAAGAACTGGTAAATCTGATTGAAAGCCAACGGCTATATGAAATGAACTCCAAAGTCATTTCATCGGTTGACCAGATGCTTGGTCAGGTTATACAGCAGCTTTAATCTAAGGTGATCTTATGATGCGTGTTTTACTGGTATTTACTTGTGTTGCACTGATTAGCGGTTGTGCCAGTACATCGTCCGAACGCGTTGAGGCGAATGATCCATCCTTTGCGCCGGTGATCCCCGAGATGCCGCGCGAGCAAATCGTTGAGGATGGCGGCCTGTTCCGCCCGCGCATGGCTAATAGTCTTTATTCAGACGTGACGGCCCGACGGGTAGGGGACATCATCACTGTCACTCTCAGTGAAAATACCAATGCCACCAAATCTGCCGGCACCACTACGTCTAAAGAAACCGGCGTTGATGTGCAGCCCATTACCGGTTTAGGCGGTAATGCATTGAACATCGGTAACCAGTCCATTCAACTGGGGGTAAACTCTTCCAGCGAATTTGCCGGTGATGCCCAGGCGAATCAGAGTAACAGCCTGAACGGCAGTATTTCGGTTACCGTCACGGACGTGCTGGCCAATCAGAACCTGGTCATACGCGGTGAAAAATGGCTGACGTTAAACCACGGTGATGAATACATCCGTTTAACCGGCATTATCCGCGCATCGGATATCTCGCCGGAAAACGAAATCCTGTCTACCCGTATTGCCAATGCCCGCATTCAATACAGTGGTACCGGTAGCTTTGCCCGCTCTCAGGAGAAAGGCTGGCTGACTAAATTCTTTTCTTCACAATGGTGGCCTTTTTAGGGGGTAACATGGGTAAATTATTAAGTGTTGTACTATGTTGTCTGAGCCTGGTGACCAGCGCTCATGCCCAGCGGATCAAAGACGTAGCCAGTATTCAGGGCGTGCGCAGTAACCAGTTAATTGGGTATGGTCTGGTGGTGGGCTTACCCGGTACCGGCGAGCAGAGCCCGTTTACCGAGCAAAGTTTCAGAACCATGCTGACCAATTTTGGCATCAGTCTGGACCCGAACATTAAACCCAAAATTAAGAACGTCGCGGCAGTGGCTGTCCATGCGGAGTTACCACCATTTATCAAACCCGGCCAGACCATTGATGTAACGGTTTCGTCGGTAGGTGAAGCCAGCAGTTTGCAGGGCGGTACCTTATTACAAACCTTTCTTAAAGGTGTGGATGGCAATATTTATGCAGTAGCGCAGGGTAGCCTGGTTGTCAGTGGTTTTGGTGCTGAGGGCGGTGATGGCTCGCGAGTGGTGGTGAATACGCCAACCGTCGGCCGGATTGCTAACGGTGCATTGGTTGAGCGGGCAGTGCCAAGCGGTTTTGCCAGCGGCGACAGCCTGACGCTGAATTTACATTACCCTGATTTCTCTACCGCCAAAGCACTGGCCGATGTAATTAATCAGCGCCTTGGTGCTCAGCCGGAAAAAGGCTATGCCATTGCAGAGCCACTGGATGCAGCGTCGGTAAGAGTGACAGCGCCTCGCGATCCAGGCCAGCGCGTAGGCTTTTTAGCTACCCTGGAAAACTTTGAATTCACCCCTGCAGATGCACCTGCACGTGTGGTGGTTAATAGCCGCACCGGCACGATTGTTATTGGTCGCGACGTGCGTTTATTACCCGCCGCAATCACCCACGGTGGCCTTACCGTTACCATCAGTGAAAACCAGCAGGTTACGCAACCTAATGCGCTGGCCGACGGTGAAACAGCAGTAACTACGCAGTCCATCATTGATGTCAATCTGGCCGATAGCCGCATGTTTAAGTTTGAACCGGGCGTGACCCTGGATCAACTGGTGCGCGCGGTTAACGAGGTAGGCGCAGCGCCGGGCGATCTGATGGCTATTCTTGAAGCGCTTCGCCAGGCAGGCGCGTTACAGGGCGAACTGGTGGTGATCTGATGGACGTACTGAATACAAAATCGCAGTTAGAGTCGGCCCGCAACGTTCATGACTTATCCAGTCTGAACCGCTTACGTGAGGCTGCTTATTCGAAAGATGACGAAGCGCTCAAAGAAGCAGCGCAGCAGTTTGAAGCGATTTTTGTCCAGATGATGCTCAAATCCATGCGTAAAGCCCAGGATGCCATGGCCGATAAAGACAGCCCTTTTAATTCCGAAGAAGTGAAGTTCTATCGTGACATGCACGATAAACAGCTCGCTCAGGATCTGTCCAGCGGTGGCGGTGTTGGCCTGGCGGAGATTATTGTGCAGCAGTTGGGGCAACATGATATCAACGATTATATTCCGGCCAGTGTGGCCCGTAATGACGGAAATCTGGCGTCGCTGAATCGGCAACGGGAATTCCGCATTGAGCAGGCACAACAAACAGCCGAACTACTCAGCGATCCACAATCACAACAGGCCTTTAAAACTGCCGCGTTTAGTAACCCTCAGGAGTTCGTCGAACAACTTTGGCCAGCTGCCATCGAAGCGGCAGAAAAACTGGGTATTGAGCCCAGGGCATTACTGGCGCAGGCGGCAGTGGAAACTGGCTGGGGTCAACATGTTATTCATCATGGCAGTGGCAACAGTGCCAATAACCTGTTCGGTATTAAAGCCAATAGCAACTGGCAGGGTGAGTCGGCAACGGTCAATACCATGGAGTTTGACGGAACGGTAGCGCGCCAGCAGCGCGCTGCATTTCGCTCTTACGATAATTTACAGCAAGGCTTTGAAGATTACGTGCAGTTTATTCGAGGTCAGGAACGGTACCGCCCGGCTGTAGAAAATGCCGGCGATCCTAAGACGTACTTTAAGGCGTTACAGGATGCGGGGTACGCCACGGATCCGCAGTATGCGGATAAGGTGATGGCCGTTTATAACAGTGATTCTTTGCGGAGCTATCTGCCATGAAAAAGTGTTGCCCGGTAATATTGCCCCATCAGGCTAAGGCGTGCTTATGAGCGGCAATGTTGATTTATATTCCATTGCTACCAGCGGTGTAAATGCCAGCAGCCGGTTGCTGGCGACCACCAGTAATAACATCGCCAATGTTAACTCTGAAGGCTATGTGCGTGAGCGTACTTCGGTAACCAGTGAGCTTTATGGTGGCGTCGGTCGGGCAACCACAGAGCGGGTTATCAATCAGTTTGCGCAAAATCAGTTGCGCCGTGATACCACGTTAGTGGGCGAGTGGCAGACGTTTTCTGAAAAGACCTCAGCGATAGATAATCTGTTGGCCAATGAAGCCAATTCGCTGTCTACCGGGTTTAGCGACTTTTTTGCCTCGCTACAGACCGCCGCTGACGATCCGACTAATTTGTCTTCACGCCAACTGGTGCTTTCAGAGGGCGGGGCATTGCTGCGCCGCATGTCGTCACTTGCTGATTTTATGGAAGCCAAGGAAGAAGAGCTAAACCTTGAATTTACCAGTATGGTAAAGCACGCCAACAGCCTGATTGAGTCTATAGGCGAACTTAATAAAGCCATTCTGGTAGCAAAAGGCAATTTTAAAGACAGTGAACCCTCGGCTTTACTTAACGAACGTGATCAAGCCATTACTGATCTGGCGGAGATCATGGATATCACCGTGCGGGAAAGTAAAAATGCCAACGGCTCTTTGTTGGTCAACCTTTCCAGTGGTGAGTCACTGGTACTGGAAGATGGCAGCTTTAACCTTTTTGAGCTTAGCGACAATGCCGATTTCATGCAAAAGCAACTGGAACTGGCAACTAATTTTTCTGGCAGCAAACCCAATACCGATATCAATATTGCTGAGGAAGATCTTGGCGGCGCTTTAGGTGGTCTGTTTCGCTATCGGGATGAGGTACTAGGGCCGTCGCAGCGGGATATAGGCCAGATGGCGGTGGCCTTTGCCGATGCGGTGAATTCGCAAAACCGCCTGGGTATGGATCTGGATTTTCAGCTTGGCGGCGACATATTCACGCTGCCTGAGCTGAGCGGCCTGCCGTACAGCAATACACCGCCAACGCTGGCTTTATCCGGTCAGTTTACTTCCGGTAAAGGTAACGAGCTTACCGATGCCGATATTCGCGTGTCTGTTACCAACGTTACCGGCGCCGGTGTACCCAGTGAGGTATCGGTGGAACTGCTAAATGGCGATGGCACGCCTAAGCTGGATGAAAACAATCAGCCGGTGCTGTTCAGTAACATTACGTTAAATGCCGGCTATACCGAAATCCCGGGCGGCATCGAAATTGAATTTCAATCTGCCGGTGGCTATAGCTCAGGCAACCAGTTTCTGGTTCAGCCGGTAAAATACAGCGCATCGGATATTACTATGGCCACCTCCCGGCCAGAAGATTTAGCCTTTGCCAGCCCGGTCCGTGGTGATGCCGGCAACAATAATCTTGGCGATGCCACCGTAGTGAATACTCAGGTGTACGATACCGATATCACCACATCATTTTTTGATGGCGCGGGTGGGCTGGATGCCGGTGCCCCTGCGCAGATACGTTTTACCGCTGCCGACAGCTACGAAGTGCTTGATAGCGGTGGCACGGTGCTATCTACCGTTACCGGGGCCACTGATTTTAATAATCTGCTGGCCCAGGCGGGCGGCGGTTTAGATGGCAGCTATGATATCAGTCTTGAAGGGATACCTGCTGCCGGCGACACCTTTTCGATCAGCTACAATACCAACGGTAGCTTTGATAACCAGAATGCACTGGAGTTGGCCTCGCTGAAGCAAGCGTCGTTGGTGCAACTGAGCACTAACTCAAGCAGTGAGCCGCGCACCCTGCACGAGAGTTACTCTACGCTGGTAAGCCGGGTGGGCGAAGAGTCAGCCTCTGCCAGTATTGCTCTGCAAGCTGCCGAAAGCATGAAGGTACAGTCTACTGAATGGTTTGACTCGGTGTCGGGAGTGAGTCTGGATGAAGAAGCTGCGAACCTTGTGCGTTATCAGCAGTCTTATGCTGCAGCAGCCAGAATTTTGAGCACTGCCCAGGAATTGTTTAATACTATTTTATCGTCGGTCAGGTAACAGCCATGCGTATTTCAACCAATCAACTTTATGATCAGAATATCCGTGCCATTATGGATAATCAGTCAGGGCTTGCTGACACCCAGCAGCAGTTGAGTACGGGTAAGAAAATTAATCGCCCGTCGGACGATCCGGTTGGCACTGCCAAAGTCCTGCGCATGACCGAAGAGCTGGCCAGCTTAGAACAGTACCAACGCAATAATGATCTGGTAACCGGTTCGCTCGAGCAACAAGAAACCATTCTGCGAAATATTACCGATTCGGTGAACCGCGCCCGAGTGCTGACTATTCAGGCCGGTGACGGGTTATTATCTGATGCCGATCGTAAAGCGCTGGCGTCAGAGATTGGCCAGATCAAAGACGAAGTCTTCGATCTGATGAACTCGCGAAATGCCGAAGGTGACTATTATTTTTCGGGATATCAGTCTGAATCCCAGCCATTCGTTTTAAATGCCGGCGGCGCTGGAAACGCTTATACCTATCAGGGTGATAGTGGCAGCAACGAAGTACAACTTTCCAATAGTGTGAAAGTAAGAAGCAGTGCCTCAGGGCAATCTTTATTCGAAGATGTTCCCGCGCGCCGTAACTTCACCATTACCGGTAATACCGGGATAACCGTGGATGAAGCGCTGGTGGCCGGGCAGGGCGACTTTGATACTTTCTATAAGAATAACTACGATCCGCTCAACGGTGCCAATAATAATTATCGTATTACTATCACTGCGCCCAACCAGGTGCAAATTCAGAACCTCGGTACAGGTAGCGTAGTCGCGACTAAAGATTTTACCTCTGGAGAGCCATTCAGTTTTGCCGGCATCGATTTTAACCTGCAGGGCGGAACCGGTAATACCCTGGATTTTCAGCTAGATGCACCGCAAAAGAAAAATATAGCCACCACGCTCTATGATTTACAGCAGGTACTGAATAATGATCAGGTGGATGATGCCGCCTATCGTGAAGCGTTAAGTGATGCCCTGGTAGGCATTGATAATGGCCTGGAAAAAATAGCGTCTGAAACCTCGTCTATTGGTGCCAGGCTGAATGTGGCCCAATCGGTTTATGAAACTAATCTGGATTTGGAAGTGTCGACCAAAGAGGCGCGCAGCGCTATCCAGGACGTGGACTATGCCGAAGCCTCGGCCGAGTTTGCCAAGCAGGAAGCCGCGCTCACTGCTGCACTGACCACGTTCCCGCGAATTTCTAATCTATCGCTGTTTAATTACATCTCGTAATTCAGTTCGGCCAGGTACATCCGACTCTGGTTATCAATATGGCTGGAGTAATACGCAATAAAGAGTTTGCTGTTGTGTTTTATCATGCCGGGGTAGCTATTATCGCCGCCACTGGGCAACGTGAGTAATTTTTCCAGCTCTCCGCTAACCGTATTCAGCGACCATAGCTGAGTGAGCAGCTTGCGACCGGTAAAGTGACGACCGCATACCAACGCCATGTCGTTATTAAGCGGCAACAAGGATGGTGCGCCGATATAAACTCCCAGATCCTGCCACTGCCAGTGCGTATAAGGCGGTTTGCTGCGGCCCAGCTGGGCAGTAAATGTGTCGGCATCCCGTCGTGCAACGGCAATCATTTCTCCATTCTCGTTAAAGTAACAGTCGGTTTCGTTAGGGTAGCCTAACTGGTGACGGGGCTTAGACATACAGCCACTTACCACCTTGTGCATTTTACCGCGTAAGTTCCCTGCATATAAATCCAGCTGTTCGGACGGGCGGTGATAAGCCAGGCCCCAGTGGCGACCCTGAAAAGTGGTAGCGCGCCACAGCCACCAGTTATCCGGTCCCGGATCGTGCAGCGAAGACCAGCTCAAGCCGTCACCACTGAACCAGGTGAAAGTTTTCGCTGCGCCCAGACTGGCCAGCCAGCGCTGATGGGCAAGTAAATACAGACGGTTGTCGTCGATACAAAAATGCGGATCGCGCAGATCGCCGCCCGGGCTGCTTAGTTGCACAAAGCGCAGCGGCTTGCCGGAGGCGTCAATTTCAGCTATCACAATAATGCCATTATCACTCATATGATGAGCGCCCTGGCGATAACACACCAGTAATCGGCCATTAAACCAGACCAAATCACCAAAGGCATTATGAGTATGACCACGGCACACCCGGGTCAGACGGCTCAGTTGTACTTTCATAAGGTTGCTTTCACCGTAAATTCTTTATTCTGACAGTACGTTACCACGAACTGTGGGGCAACTTTTTGCCGCCCGTGAAAAAAATAGTGAATTTTTATTAAAGGGAATTTTGCAAGGGTCGATAAAGATGATGAGAGAGCCAGTTCATCAATTACCCCTCAAGGTGTTGGTGACTACTATTTAAATTGAAAAACACCGGGTCACCCGGTAGCCAGCTCTGGCTGGATTGAGAGTGTAGGAGAGACTTTATGTCTATGTACGTCAATACCAATGTGTCTGCATTAAACGCGCAACGCCAGTTGTTCGATGTATCTAATGCGTTAAGCACTTCATTTGAGCGTCTTTCGTCAGGTTTCCGTATTAACGGAGCTGCTGACGATGCTGCAGGTTTGCAAATTACCGATCGTATGACTTCTCAGATCCAAGGTCTGAACCAGGCTGTACGTAATGCGAATGACGCAATTTCATTAACCCAAACTGCAGAAGGCGCGCTAAGCGAGACCACAACGGCTCTGCAGCGTATTCGCCAGCTGGCGGTACAGTCCCAAAACGGTATTAACAGTTCTGCTGACCGTGTAGCCCTGCAAAAAGAAGTGTCAGCACTGAAGACTGAAATCTCACGTATTTCAACTGATTCTCAGTTTAACGGCCTCGATCTGTTAACCGGTACTTATTCTGCTAAGTTCCTGGTTGGCGCGAACGGTGGTCAGACTATCTCGGTCAACCTGTCCCGCACAGGTGGTTTTGGTGCTTCTGGTCTAAGCGTAGGTTCATTGTCTGTATCATCTGCAGGCGGCGCATCTGCTGCATTGGCATCTATTGATGCGGCTATTTCCACTATCGGTGGCGTGCGTGCTGACTTAGGTGCACTGCAAAACCGCTTCCAATCCACCATCCGTAATTTGAGTAACATCTCAGAAAACGTTTCAGCAGCTCGTTCACGAATCAAAGACACTGATTTCGCGGAAGAGACTGCGCAACTAACGCGTAACCAGATTATCCAGCAGGCGAGTACCACTGTTTTGTCTCAGGCAAATCAGCGTCCTCAGGCTGCACTACAGCTATTAGGATAATCCGTTATGACACCCAAGTCAGGGAATGGGGCCAGGAGGTAGTGAACCAGGTAACCGCCTGACACCGGGAGTAAGCTCACTCTCAATTAAAAATGAGCACCAGCCGGACGAAAGTCCGGCGCTTTATCGTTTGTAACTAACTGATTTATAAGCTCAATAAAATTTAGTGAAAAAAGGCTAAAGGATTTCTCCTGCCCGCACGATAACTATTACAAAGGCACTGCGAACAATAAAAACAAATACGCAAAAGTGCCAGGTTGATCGCCCAATAATAACAACATGATCAGCCAAACCAGGTTAATAAAAACAATAAAAACCTGGGTAATACAAAATCGTTAGGAGATTAAAAAATGAGCTTATACGTTAGCACGAATGTGTCGTCGCTGAACGCTCAGCGGCAACTATTTACCTCAAATAACCATTTGAGTACCGCTTTTGAGCGTTTATCTTCCGGTTTCCGGATCAACAGCGCCAAAGACGATGCGGCTGGATTACAAATTTCAGACCGTATTACATCACAAATTATGGGCCTGGATCAGGCCGTTCGAAACGCCAATGATGGTATTTCTCTTGCTCAGGTTGCCGAAGGCGCTATGCAGGAAATTACTACCGCATTACAGCGCATCCGTGTGCTGGCTATCCAGGCACAAAACGGTATTAATACCTCAGCCGATCGTCTGGCACTGCAAAAAGAAGTGTCGGCGCTGAAAACCGAGATTTCGCGTATTGCGTCGACCTCTCAGTTTGCGGGTGGTGACATTCTTACCGGTACGTTCTCTACTGCTTTCCTGGTTGGAGCGCAGGCGGGACAGTTTATTAACTTTAACCTTTCGCGTTCTGGCGGTTATGGCTTTTCAGGCCTGACTAACGGCTACAACGCCAGTGTTTTGACGGCTGGCCAGGCGTCAGCCACGCTGCCGGTGATTGATTCAGCCATATCTGCTATCGATGCCAAGCGGGCAGACCTGGGTGCGATTCAAAACCGCTTTCAGTCAACTATCAGAAACTTAAGCAATATTTCAGAAAATGCTTCGGCTGCACGGTCTCGTATCAGAGATACCGACTTCGCAACAGAAACCGCTGAACTGACGCGCTGGCAGATTATCCAGCAGGCCAGTACCACGGTGCTGAGTCAGGCGAACCAGCGGCCACAGGCTGCACTACAGCTGCTGCAAGGATAATCCTATGCATAAGCTTACGAATGCAAAAAGCGGGGGCAGACTGCATTCGGTAATCGAATAACGATGAGTAGATAAAAATAAAAACGGTCGAGTTGCAATATGTGGGGGCAGACTGCAATCGACCGGTGAGTAGAGTGTATTTGCAAGACAACGTGGTATTTGGTTAAAGCTAAATGACAAAACCAGTGGGTTTTGTGTGTTGAGCTAAGCTGCCGACTGACAGGAATGAAGCCAGGAGGTAGTGAGAGGTATGAGGTCTGAACATCATACCTGCAGTCAGCATGAGCTTGTGCTCAATTTAGCACTGCTTAACCAGGCATACGCCAAGCAAAGCGCCAGTTTTTTATCACTGACGCAAAAGATAATGCATAGGCTGTGCCAACACGTTGAAGTGATTTTTATATTGCGTTGAAAACAATAATAAAAACAACGCCAACTTTAACTGTTAGGAGTAATCCATGAGTTTATATGTTAACACCAATGTGTCCTCTCTGAACGCACAGCGTCAGCTGTTTACTACCGGTAACGAACTGTCCACCGCATTTGAACGGTTATCTTCCGGTTTCCGGATAAATTCTGCCGCTGATGATGCTGCCGGCCTGCAAATTTCTGACCGTATGACCAGCCAGATCGAAGGGCTTAATATGGCGGTCAGAAACGCCAATGACGGTATATCGCTAGCCCAGACTGCTGAAGGCGCCATGCAGGAAGTCACTACTGCCTTGCAGCGTATCCGAGTGCTGGCAATTCAGTCGCAAAACGGTATTAATTCCTCGGCGGATCGCCTGGCACTGCAAAAAGAAGTGTCTGCGCTTAAAGCCGAAATATCGCGTATTGCATCAACCACACAGTTTGGCGGTGTGGATATCTTAAGCGGCGGTTACTCGGCGAAGTTTCTGGTGGGCGCCAATGGCGGACAAACCATTAGTGTAAACATATCACGTTCCGGAGGGTTCGGTTTTTCAGGCCTCACCAGCGGTCAAAGTGATTTATCCGTAGCTAGCGCTGAGACGGCATCCGCCGCGTTAACCACTATTGATGCGGCGATTTCTGCGGTTGACGCCAAGCGCGCCGATCTGGGTGCAATTCAAAACCGCTTTCAGTCTACGATACGTAACCTGAGCAGTATTTCCGAAAATGTATCAGCGGCAAGATCGCGCATCCGGGATACAGATTTTGCCACCGAGACGGCACAACTTACCCGCTATCAGATTCTGCAGCAGGCAAGCACAACTGTACTTTCGCAGGCGAATCAGCGGCCACAAGCAGCATTATCGTTACTGGGCTAGACTTAAAGAAATACCATAGAGGGTAGGAATTGAGAGGCCAACCCTTGCCAGGGACGGCGGCCGAAAGGCCACCATACAAGGATTAAAACGCCGACTAACAGAATTGAGAGTGTAGAATTTAAGGTTGAGAGGCCAGTATATTTCTACTATTCTGCCAGCCGACTGAAACTGAATTTGCTCAAACTCCTAACGTGAGCAAGTTGGCCGGGTCACTATTTGACTCGGCCTTTTTTATTTTTATTACCGAATCGTTTCCCGTCACTTACCCGAGTTGTTTTGCAACACTGGTGCCAGCTTTTCACTTTTCTCACTAATTAACCGTACAGCCCTTATTTTGCGGCTTTTCAGCATAGTCTTCAGCAACGCTGGCGTTACTTACTGATGCACACCTGACAAACTTTTGACGTGCATAAGCGGAGAATGCTTGCCAGATAGTGCCGCCCGGGCGGACAACTTTGCCGCCTGATATCTTCGTCACGCTTCCTTGGACTATGAACGCTTGTTGACGGGACTGTTTAAGCGCAGCGTACATCTACCCGCTGACTCTTCCCGCCGGTGTTTACCCCAAAATTTTTACTCACTAACACCTTATAAAGCAACCTGTGCGCGCTTAAAACGGCGCTGCCCGCGAGGTTTAAACGCGCAAATTGCAAAAAATAGATTTTTTATTTCTTTAAAATCAGTGGTTTAGGTTTAATTTTGAATTTATTTAAATTTTTTTTCGAAAAAAACTAAAGATTCTCAAGGTTGGGCCGATACCTTTAGTTGAGGGGTAATTCATTTGATGAATTGCGTAGTGGCTTAGAAGCGCTACAAAATGAGGTGGTTTAGCAATTGTTGTTGTGATGAATATCGCAACCAATGATTCAGTGCTAAATCAGGTACGAAAGATTATAGCTTAGCAGAGTCCGGGGGGATTCGGCTACAGGTATAATCCCAGGAGGTTAGATAATGTCTTTATATGTAAATACAAACGTCTCGGCCCTGAATGCACAGCGTCAGCTTTTCGATGTGAGCAACAAGCTAAGCACATCATTTGAGCGTCTGTCTTCAGGTTTCAGAATCAACAGTGCGGCAGATGACGCTGCCGGTCTGCAAATTTCAGATCGTATGACGTCGCAAATCCAGGGTCTTAACCAGGCCGTGCGAAATGCAAACGATGCGATTTCACTCACACAAACAGCGGAAGGTGCCTTGTCAGAGGTGACGACCAGCTTGCAGCGTATTCGTCAGTTGGCAGTACAATCTCAAAACGGTATCAACAGTTCATCTGACCGTATTGCCCTGCAAAAAGAAGTGTCAGCGCTGAAAACTGAAATGTCACGTATCGCTACGGATACTCAGTTCGGTGGTGTTGACCTGCTTAACGGCACCTACTCTGCTAAGTTCCTGGTGGGAGCCAATGGTGGGCAGACTATTTCTGTTAACCTGTCTCGTGCCGGTGGCGGTTATGGTACATCGGGCCTGTCTCTGGCGAATTTGTCAGTGTCTTCAGTTGCCGGTGCTTCAGCAGCCCTGACATCCATTGATTCAGCTATCTCTACCATTGGTGGTGCACGAGCTGACCTAGGTGCCTTGCAAAACCGCTTTCAGTCGACTATTCGTAACTTAAGTAGCATTTCTGAAAACGTATCTGCCGCACGTTCTCGTATCCGTGATACAGACTTTGCGTCAGAAACGGCTGAACTGACTCGTAACCAGATTATTCAGCAGGCGTCTGTTTCTGTTCTGAGTCAGGCTAACCAGCGTCCACAGACAGCGTTATCGCTGTTAGGTTAATAGCTGGAAGGTTTATCGGCAACGCGTTGCCGGTTAGGTCAACGGGTAAACGGGCATCTGTGTAAGCAGGCCCGTTTAATGCGTTTTAAATCAGGGGGTTAGTTGTGGAAATTTTATCAACACAAATTGGCCAGAATTTTGCTGGAAATATACCCAAAGAACAGCCAAAAACCGAAGTGGTAGCGGACCAGGTCGCCCTGGACAGTTCGTCGCAAAATGCGCAAAAAAATGGGGTGCCTGAAGCAGAAGATGTTCAAGCTGAGCAAAAATCTGCCGATAACTATAATCGAGAGGAACAGGCTCCGGAGTTGGATGGTGCAGTACGGGAAATTCAGTCGTTTTTGCAGACGCAAAATCGTAATCTTGCTTTTTCTGTAGACGAGGGTACCAACCGTTCTGTAGTGACTGTTAAAGATTCCACGTCGGGCGATGTGATTAGGCAAATCCCGTCTGATGAGGTATTGAGGTTAGCTGAACGAATTAAAGATCTCCAGCAAGACATCGGAAGTAGTGTGGGGGTGTTATTTAATAAACAAGTGTAGAGGTGAGCTATGACTATTCAATCGTTAGGTGTTGGTTCCGGGCTTGCGCTTGACGATCTGGTCGCGCAGTTGCTCAGTGCCGAGCGTGAACCAAAAGAAAAGCGCCTGAATGACAAGGAAGAAAAGATTGAGGCAGAAATTTCTGCCCTGGGTCAAATTAAATCCAAGCTGTCCGATTTTAAAGATACGGTTGATGAAATGCGCCGTGACAGCGATATTAATGGTCGTGAACCTACCATAACGCATCCATCCGAAGACAAGAAAATCTTTACTGCAGAAGCGTCTAACTCTGCATTGAGAGGGTCTTACGAGATAGCCGTTTCTGATCTGGCTTCCGGCTCGCGTATTGAAACGGCAGATGCCGCCTTTTCAAGCTCAAATGATGCGGTGCTCACCGACGGGCTCGGTGATGCCAGCATGACATTTAAAATTAATAATACCGGCGAAAGTTTTGCCGTGACAGTTAAGCAAGGCATGACCCTGGCTCAGCTACGTGAGGCGATCAACAATAACGCTGATAACTTCGGTGTGAATGCCAATATTATTGATACCGGCACGGCATCAGGCGCGAAATTAGTTATTTCTTCTTCAGTTACTGGATTGAATAATGATCTGATGATCGTCAACGACGGCGACCGCGGTGAGCTGGATGCGTTAACCACTAAGAAAGCTGATGAGACAACTAACAATCTGGTGCCTGTGAAAAATGCCGGTAATGCTAAGGCAACCATCGATGGTATCCCGGTAGAGAGTGCTACGAATAAGTTTGAGAATACTATCCAGAATGTATCATTTGAGGCGACCAGCACATCCCCATTTGATGTTGATGGCAGTACCCGCCTTACCTCTACCCTTGAAATCGGTTATGACCGTGAAGGGCTGGAAAAAAAAGTTCGCGATTTTGTCGATAATTACAATAAAATAATTAGTGAAATTAAGTCATTAACTCGTTACGGAGAGTCCGACCTGGAAGAGGACGGTGCCTTGGCTGGCGATTCATTGTTACGCGGAATCAGCAACGGACTGGCCGGTATTGCCGGATCCAGTGTGGCCAACTCATCGCTCGGCAGTTTATTCGCTATCGGGGTCGAACTGAACTCTGATGGAGAGCTAGAAATTCCAGCAACTGATTTTGGCTTGGGCTCGGGTGAAGAGCGTTTAGCCGACGCTCTGGAAGATAATTTTGATGAAATTGCTAAGCTTTTTACAGACGAGAATGGCGGGATAGCCGTGCGCATGCACGAACTGACCAAGCAGTATACTTCCTACAGTGGGCTGATTAGTTTACGGGAGCGGGCGGCAAGAGACGACAAAGACCAGATTGCAGATGATCGTGAAGCTTTCGAATTACGCATGGTGAATTACGAGCAAATTCTGCGTGATCGCTACCTTAACCTCGACCAGACGGTGGCGAGACTAAATCAAACCGGTTCTGCTTTATTGGCGGCACTAGGCTAGTAACTGACATAATTATACGAGGACTTTTCATGGCTCTTACCGGAATCAACGCTTATCGCAAAGGTAATCTGAAGCAGGATATTGCGAATGCTGACCCGCATAAACTCACCCTGATGCTAATGCAGGGCGCGCTGGATCGTATTGCTTATGCCAAAGGCGCGATGGAGCGCCGAGAGTACGAGCTCAAGTCGCAGTATATCTCACGGGTTACCGCAATCCTGATTAATCTGCGCGATACTCTGGATTTAAAAACCGGCGGTGAAACGGCCGAAAATCTCTTTGCATTATACGATTATATGGTTGAGCGATTAAACCTGGCGCACGTTAAGAATGACTTGAAGATGCTGGATGAAGTGACTAACCTGTTAACACCAATTCGCGATGCGTGGGTTCAGATCCCTGAAGAAGCCAAACAGGAAGCTTTTGAGGCCCAGCGTCAAAAACGTCAAGCTGTGTGAACCTGAACGAACTGAATCACGAGTTAACGCCCGACGCACTGGGCGCTTTAAACGCGCAAATTATTGACGCTTTACCCCAGCCTGACGACGCCTCGTCAGGCTTCAAAACCTTCTACGAACTCATCGTTAAACGTGATGCACTGGTCCAGCAGATCCTGGCTGATGCTGAGCCGTTATTTGCTCAGGCTTTTGCTGAGAAAGAGCTGGTGGTTAATGACCAATTAAAGGAACTGGCGCAAACCTTGCTAAAGTCTGCTAAAGACGATGCGAGTCACTTTATACGTAGTCAGGCCGCTATCAAAAAGTACAAATAACCAACGTTTGCTGTTGGCTTTTGCACTAATAATGGATTTTTTCCGCGTGAGTGACTATATTTGCTGTCAGAGTCGTTATAACCATTTGTAATGCAAAGTTTTTTATTTTGCGAGCAAATAGTCGGCTTATATCGCATGTCTTTGCGGCATAGTATGTTGCGGGATTTTAGGATGCTTATTCGGGTAACAGCATTGCACAGGCAATGACAAGGATTTGACACTCGAACTGATCAGGCCATGATATTGACTGTGCCCTGCAAATAATTGTGCCGACGCGCAAACAACAATAACTTAACTTACAGCGGTGGATACGATGACACTATTTGATGGTAAAACAATATTGATCACAGGCGGCACCGGTTCTTTTGGTAAACGTTTCGTTAGCTACCTGCTGAACAATGCCTCGCCCAAACGAGTGATTATCTATTCCCGCGACGAACTTAAGCAGTTTGAAATGCAGCAGCAATATAATGCGCCGTGCATGCGTTACTTTATCGGTGACGTGCGCGACAACGAGCGCCTTAAGATTGCCATGAAAGATGTGGATTACGTGGTGCATGCCGCTGCATTAAAGCAGGTGCCAGCAGCCGAATACAACCCCAACGAATGTATCAAAACTAACATTAATGGCGCGCAAAATGTCATTGATGCTGCCATTGCCAATGATGTGGCACGGGTCATTGCATTATCGACCGACAAAGCTGCTAACCCGGTTAATTTGTACGGTGCCACCAAACTGGCATCAGATAAATTGTTTGTTGCCGCGAATAACATCTCTGGTGCCAAGGGGCCTCGTTTTTCGGTGGTTCGCTATGGGAATGTGGTGGGCTCGAGAGGTTCAGTCGTACCATTTTTTCGTAAGTTACTGGCTGAAGGTTGTGAGGAATTACCAGTCACGCACCCGGAGATGACCCGCTTTTGGATCACACTGGACGAAGGCGTGGAGTTCGTTGTTAAAAACTTTTCACGCATGCAGGGCGGTGAAATCTTTGTGCCTAAGATCCCGTCTATTCGCATCACCGATTTAGTCACAGCCATGAGTGGTAAACCCGATCATAAGGTGGTGGGTATCAGACCGGGAGAGAAATTACATGAAGTGATGGTGCCGGAAGAAATGGCGCATCACACTGTCGAGTTTGAAGATCATTATGTCATAGCCCCGGCAATTGTCTTCTTTGACAAGAATATTAATTACAAACTCAACCGCTTATCAGAGCAGGGCCAACCGGTGAGTGACAAATTTGAGTATCATTCCGGCACCAACCCGCACTTTTTGTCGATTGATGAGTTGCAGGTTCTGGATAAGAGTACCGTATGATCCCCTATGGCAAGCATACCCTGTTCCCCGATGATATCGACGCTGTTACCCAGGTGCTGGAGCAGGGTTTTTTAACTCAGGGCCAGCAGGTACCAGCATTTGAGCGAGCCTTGTGTGAGTACACGGGCGCCGCCTTTGCGGTTGCCTGTAATAGCGGAACTTCCGGACTACATATCGCATGCCTGGCCGCCGGCGTAACCAGTGGCGATGTGGTGTGGACGGTGCCAAATTCCTTTGCAGCGTCAGCCAATTGTGCCCGCTACTGCGGCGCAGAAATCGATTTTGTGGATATTGATCCGGTCACTCGTAATTTATGCACCGCCTCGCTGGTGGATAAGCTGCATCTTGCCGCCGCAGAAAACAAAATTCCTAAAGTGATTATCGTCGTTCATTTTGCCGGCAGTAGCTGCGATATGGCTGAAATTGCCGCCATTACCGAGCCATTTGGCATTACCCTGATAGAAGATGCTGCGCACGCCCTGGGGGCGAAAGACGCACAGGGGCATATTGTGGGCGCGGGTAAGTATTCAACTATGACGGTGTTAAGCTTTCATCCGGTTAAGTCTATCACCAGCGCCGAAGGCGGAGCGGTGCTCACCAATGATGATGAGCTGGCAGCCCTGTTACGGCGTTATGCCAGTCACGGTATTACCCGGGATCCAAGCATGCTGGGGGATGCTCACCAGGATGAACCCTGGTTTTATGCGCAGTTTGAATTGGGTTTTAATTACCGGTTAAGCGATGTGCATGCCGCGCTGGGGTTATCCCAGCTTAAACATCTCGATAATTTTGTGGCGCGCCGCTATGCGCTGGCGCAGGTATACCACAAAGCATTAGCTGACTTGCCCGTGATAAGACCGGTGCTTGACCCGAACAGCGCCTGGCATCTTTACATGATAGAACTTACCGAACACGACCGTAAACAGGTATTCAATGTGCTAAGGGAGAGGGGCGTTGGCGTGAATGTGCATTATATCCCCATTCATCTGCATCCTTATTATCAACAACTGGGTTTCAGGTCAGGGCAGTTTCCCAATGCTGAGCACTACTACAGTCGTGCACTTACTTTACCTTTATTTCCAGCTCTGTCTGCCGATAACCAAATGGAGGTTATTACGCAGTTAAGCGAGGTATTATCTTGAATATTGCAGTGATCCCGGCCCGTGGTGGCAGTAAGCGGATCAAAGGAAAAAATGTCCGCCCTTTTGCCGGTAAACCGCTGATTGCTTATTCTATCGAGGCGGCAAAACAGTCTGGCGTGTTCGATGATATTGTGGTGTCGACCGATTCGCCCGAAATTGCCCGGGTCGCCAAAGCCTGGGGGGCAACGATGATCATTGAGCGGCCAGATGCGTTGTCGGACGACCATACCGGCACCTCGCCGGTGGTTCGCCATGCCATAGAAGGGTATAGCGAAATCGTCGACAAACCGGATTTTGTGTGCTGCATCTATGCGACTGCCCCCTTCTTACAAGCTGATTTTCTGGCCGACGGGTTAGCTCGTTTGCAGGGAGCTCCGGCTATGCACTACGCCTTTTCGGTAACCACTTTCGACTTTCCCATTCAGCGCGCCATTCGGTTGGCAGGCGAGGGCGTTGAACCGGTGGATGCCGGTAATATGGGGATGCGCTCCCAGGATTTTGAAGAGTGCTACCATGATGCCGGTCAGTTTTACTGGGGGCACAGCAATGCCTGGTTAGCCCATCAGCCAATGTTTGCGCCGCATAGCATTCCGGTAGTATTGCCGCGCCATCTGGTGCAGGACATCGATACCATGGAAGACTGGACTCGAGCCGAACTGATGTACCTGGCCTATGTTAAAGGAGGCAGTGATGCACAGTAACGGGCCGGCCAGTAAAATAAAGATTGGCAACCGTGAAATCGGTCGTGATACTGCGCCTTTTGTGATTGCGGAGCTAAGCGGTAATCACAGTCAGTCACTCGATACTGCGAGAGCCATGGTTAAAGCCGCCGCCGAGAGTGGTGCCCACGCCATCAAATTGCAGACCTATACCGCCGACAGCATGACCCTCGATGTCATGGAAGCTGGTTTTGTTATTGAAGAAACCGATAGCCTCTGGCATGGCGCCAGCCTGTATAGCTTGTATCAAAAAGCAGCTACTCCATACGAGTGGCACAGTGAACTGTTCGACTATGCGAAATCGCTGGGGATGCTGGCCTTCAGTTCGCCCTTTGATGAGTCGGCGGTGGACTTCTTAGATGAACTGGACGTACCCTGCTTTAAAATCGCCTCCTTCGAATTAACTGACATTCCGCTAATCAAAAAAGCGGCCAGCAAAGGCAAGCCGCTGATCATGTCTACCGGGATGGCCAGTCTGAGTGAAATTGAGCTTGCGGTAGAGACCGCCAGAAACGCGGGTTGCGAAGAGATTATCCTGCTCAAATGCACCAGTACGTATCCGGCTGAGCCGATAAACACTAATCTCAATACCATCCCCCATTTGCGCGACGCCTTTGGCTGTGAAGTGGGCCTCAGTGACCACACCGGTGGTATTGGTGCCGCGGTGGCCAGTGTGGCACTGGGGGCTAGCGTAATCGAAAAACACTTTGTACTGGATCGCAACGGCGGTGGCGTAGATGCGGCATTTTCACTGGAGCCGCAGGAACTTGCTGCGCTGGTAACAGAAACAGAACGGGCCTGGCAGGCGCTGGGACAAGTGAAGTACGGCGGTACCGTGGCAGAAGATAAAGCCAAACAATATCGCCGCTCTATATATGTGAGTCAGGATATTCAGCCGGGCGAACCGCTTGGCCCGAACAATCTGAAAATAGTTCGCCCGGCCTTTGGTCTGGCGCCAAAGCACTGGGATTATGTGTTGCATAAAAAAGCCAGTAGGTTTATCCGCAAAGGGACAGCCCTTAGCTGGGAGCATATCGGCGAATGAGTGCTGTGCTATTTTGTACCGGCGGTTGCCGCGAAACCGGCATAGGCCATGTGATGCGTTGTCAGGCGCTTGCCCAGGCAGCAGCTGAACAAGGGCTGGATAGTTTGTTTGTTGTGAATGAGCCTGCCCGCCAATTTATCATTGAACGCCACGACTGGACGGGCCGGCTGATTTTAGCGGCCGATACCGAACAAGCCCTGGCCAGTCAGTTAACCGCTCTGGCCGCAGAGCATGCCGCGGTGGCCATTGTGCTTGATGGGTACGGTTTTAGCGAGTCGCTGCTGCGAGAGGTAAGTCACGCCGATGCGCCGCTGGTGTTGCTTGATGACATCCGCCAACCGGGTTTTCAGTATGCTGACATTCTGTGTAACTCCGCCGGTGAAGCCTGGCGAGAGGAGTACACCCAGGCCAATCCGACCGCCATGCTATGTCTGGGGGCAAGATTCCGTTTACTGAGAAGAGAGTTTTCCGTTACCCAACCGTTACCGATTAATCAGCGTTTTAGTCTGACTATCAATATGGGAGGCAGCGATCCTTGCGGATTCACCTTACCGCTGCTCGAAGCGCTGACTGCCGCGCTGCCGGACGCGCCGTTAAGAGTGGTCACCGGTCCGGGCATGGCGGCGGATGCGCTTGATGCCTTAACCCGTTTCATTAACAAGAGTGATAGCGCGATTCAGCATGTACACAATTGTCAGGATATGGCCGATCTATGGATTAATGCCCGTCTTGCCGTGGTTGCCGCAGGCGGGAGTCAGTTTGAACTGGCGGCCTGTTTAACGCCTTCGGTGTTACTGACGGTAGCAGCAAATCAGCGCCAGGCGAGCCATGAAGCGGCCGGGCAGGACTGGTGTGAAGTTATGAATGCCGAAGACAATCTTGATTTAGATGCCCTGACAGCCAGCGTAAAAGCACTCTGGCAGGATGAAAGCCGCCTTGAAGCTATGTCCCGGGCGGCTTCTGAGGTCGCTGTCACCGATGGTGCCTGGCAACTGCTGGCTGCCATTGCCGATTGGCGCAACAATCAGGCGGGGTAAAATGTTAAGTGACAAGCCGGTTAACCATTTTTCGCTCAGCGCCTATCAGGTAGAGCTGCTGCCGATGACACAAGCCCATCAGGGCCTGCTGCGCAGCTGGCGTAATCAGGATGAAATTCGCCGCCAGATGTTGTCAGATGAGCTCATAAGTGAAGAACAACAACAGGCGTGGTTCAAAAAAACGCAGCTCGACCCGAAACAATTGCACTGGGTAATTAAATTTCGTGACCAGTTAATTGGTGCGACCAACGTTAAATCACTGGAAAATGGTAACACCGTGGCCGAGGCTAGCTTACTTGAACCCGGTTTGTACATTGGCGAGCGGCGTTATCAGGGCAATATTGTCGCCTTTGCCCCCACACTGGCCATGTACGACTTTTGTTTCGACCAACTTGGCACCCAACGATTCCGGGCGGTAGTTAAGCGCAGTAATCAAAACGCTTTGAGTTACAATCAGAAGCTCGGTTATGCCATTGTCGAAAATGAGGAGCTGATGGTGCTCGAGCTGGATGTGGAAAATTATCGCCAGGCCACAGCGCCGATTAAACAGTTTTTATCACGCACTCGCAACGCGAAATAAGGAACGAGATACACGTGGATACGCAACAACAATTACAACAAGCTTTTAGTGATGCGCTGGGGATCCCACCGGAAAAGATCACCGACGGACTCACTTACAATACCATCCCTGAGTGGGATTCTACGGCTCACATGGTGTTAATTGCTGAGTTAGAAAATGTGTTTGATGTGATGCTGGATACCGATGACATTATTGACATGAGCTCGGTGGCTCAGGCCAAACTCATTTTACAAAAATACGATGTCAGCTTTGCCTAATACCGTTTTACAAAGTGCGTCTGTACTGGTTACCGGAGCAAGCGGCGGCATCGGCCAGGCGATTGTGGCCGCCTGCATAGAACGCGGTGCCACTGTGTTTGCCGGCGGACGCAACGAAGACGCGCTTGGCGCCATGCAGGAAACCTTTGGCAAAGCATTGCGGCCGCTGGTTTATGACGTGACCGACGAACTCGCGGTGAAAGATACATTCCGCCAACTGCAGCGCCAGGTTTCCGATGGCCTGGCTCCGCCGTTATTCGGGCTGGTGAATAATGCCGGGGCGATGCTCGAGTCGCCGTTATCGGTAACCAGCATGGACAAACTTAAACAGCAGCTCAATATTAACTTTCTCGCTCCTTATCAGCATATGCAACTGGCCAGCCGGTTAATGAGCCGCCTGCGCCGTGGCAGTATTGTAAATATTGTGTCGCAGGTCAGTGAGCAGGGTAGTAAAGGTATGAGCGCTTATGCGGCCAGTAAAGCAGCCCTGACTGGCGCAACCAAATCCCTGGCGAAAGAACTGGCCCCGGTGGGAATTCGGGTGAATGCGGTAGCCCCCGGTTTCATCGATACCCCGCTGACCGAACATTTTGATGACGAAGCCAGACAAAAAGTGCTGCAGCGAACGGTATTGCAGCGTGCCGGTACTGCTAACGAAGTGGCTGACGCCGTACTCTATTTACTCTCCGAGCAGGCCGGTTATACCACCGGGCATGTGCTACCCGTTGATGGACACTTTTGCCCATGAGCCATGCAGAGCTAATGATCCCGTTTATTAAAGCCCACCGCCACTCAGAACATGTGGCACTGATGGATGACTCCGATAGTCTGACTTACCGCCAGCTAAGTGAGGCCGTAGAACGTCGAGCGCAAAACTGGCAGCAAATTGTTACCCTTCATCGCCCGGTGGTGATGATGCTCATTGATAACAGTATCACCAGTGTGGTGGATTACTTAACCGCACTGAGTCTGGATTATGTGGTACTACTACTTAATCCCGAGTGTACGCTGGCCACCCGTGAACAATATGCACAGGCATTAATGCCCAATGCGGTAATTGGTGATGGCACTGTTACCCTTTTGCATAACGAACCACTGCCAACAGATGCCCGACTAAGCCTGTTGTTATCTACTTCCGGTAGCACCGGCGCCGGCAAGTGCGTGGCGCTCTCGCAACGTAACCTGAGGGCGAACTGTGATGCCATTTTAAAGTATCTGCCCATTGTGGCAGAGGATATTACGCTGGCTACCCTGCCGCTTAGTTATTCTTATGGCCTGTCGGTTTTGCACACGCATCTTAAAGCAGGCGCAACTATCTGTTTTACCCGCCACAGTGTGTTTGATAAAGCGTTCTGGGAGGTGGTAAAAAGCCGTCCTGTAACATCGCTGGCGGGTGTGCCGTCTTTTTACGAAATGCTGCTTCGGCTGCGTTTTACCCGTATGGCATTACCGGCCCTTCGCTATTTCACTCAGGCCGGCGGTAAACTGGCCGAGGCCCATGTGACCAGCCTGGCCGAGTACGCAACACAAACCGATAAAGCATTTTATGTGATGTACGGCCAAACCGAGGCCACCGCCCGTATGGCTTACCTGGCGCCGGATAAGGTATTGCAAAAGCCCGGTGCCATGGGGCAGGCGATTGCCGGAGGCGAGTTTAAGCTGACAGGCGCAAACCAGTCAGATGGTGAAGGAGAGCTTTGCTATCGCGGTGACAATGTTATGCTGGGCTACGTCGCCGACGCAGCTGATTTGGCCGCATTTTCGCCATCTGAATGGCTGGCCACCGGCGATCTGGCAGTCTGTGACGCCGAGGGTGATTACACAATTACCGGCCGCACCAAGCGAATGATCAAAGTTGCCGGCGAACGGGTTAATTTGGATACCATGGAAAGCCGTTTTAGCACGGCAAAGATGGTGGTCCGGTGCATTGGGTCAGACGATAAGCTTACGGTGGTAGCACTGGCGACGCAGTTAGACGAGCTAATGGACTACATCAACAATCAGCAGATATTGCCGCGACGCAATATTCTTCTGGGGGTGGTGGAAGACTGGCCACTGCTGGCCAATGGAAAAGTTGATTATCAGCGTTTGCAGCAAATCCTGGTTGAGAAAACATGTTAAAGAATATCAAACATCATATCGACGACGATGAGGCCATACAATCGGCGCTGGAATCGGAACTGGCGCATACGCTGCAGCTACGCTTAAAAGAAAATATCCAGGCGTTTCAACGCAATATTCCTAGTCTGTTGCCATTTGTCAGAACATCGATGAGCCAGAATATATCGATATTCTGTAATAAAAACGGTCAGCCAAACATTGTCGATTATGGACTTGGCCGCGTACTGTACGGATTTGATCCACAGCAGGAAGTCAGTGATCAGGTTAACCACTTCCTGGCGCATAGTCCCAGGGTTGAGCTGGATGCCGACGTATTGGCTGATATTCCGGCCCGGGCCAGCAGCATCGACGTTGACGGGTATCAGCGTTTAATGAGTTATCCTCCGTTACCTGACACGGCGGATGTGGTGGTGGTACTGGGCATTGGTCTGGGCGAGCACATTAAACAGTTACTGGCCGCTCGGACGATTAAAAATCTGGTTATCTATGAGCCGGAGCCGCAGTATTTTTCATGCTCAACCATGATTGGGCACTGGAAGGATATTTTTAATCTTGCCAATCAAAAAGGCACCGCGTTATTTATTCAACTGGAAAAGGACGGCCGCGATCTCGTTGATGATATGGATGAGCTCAGAGCGCACGTCGACTTTGATGGCTTTTACGTTTATCAGCACTATAACAGCCCGATTTTTAATTCTATCGCCTGTGATCTGCGCGAGCGTCCGTGGCCAGAAATTAAACGCAAAGGCCTGAATATACAAACGACGTATAAACGGCAAAGTTTTGAGCCGCTGTGGTTAGATAGTGTGGCCCTGGAAGGTGCAGAATTAGCCCGGAATTCAGAGCAGCGCTTCGCCAAAAACCTGGCCGCCTTTAAGCATTACTTTCCGGATATTTATAACGAATTTAAAGACTACACGCCTGATACCTGGCTGACGGTTAAGGTCAGTGACGATGACTACAACCTGCTTAACCATAAAAGCCTGCATACCTGGTATGGCGACTCCGCCCGGCAAGAGTCTGACGCCGCTTACAACGCCTATGCAACGCACCCAAACCGTGATGGGCTGGTACTTGGGTATAACGGCACCAAATTACGGCATTACCTGCATTACAAGTTTGTGCTGGAAAGTGAAACCTTACTGCACTCCATCAGCGAACGGAACGGGGCCTTACCCGACACCATTAAGTCATTAATTATGTTTGGCTTAGGCGCTGGTTATCAGTTGCAGGCCTTGCTAGAGCAGCATCAGGTTGAAAAACTCTTTTTGTGCGAACCGAACAAAGACTTTTTTTACGCTTCACTCTATGCCATCGACTGGCACGATATATTGCATAAAGTCGATGACGCCGGGTATCGGATTTACATAAATATTGGCGATGACGGCACACACTTATTCCGCGATCTGTTGAATCAGTTTTATGCCATAGGCCCTTATAACCTGGCGCAAACCTACTTTTATCAGGTGTATTACAATGCCGAACTAAACGGTGCCATTGCGCAACTGCGGGAGCAGTTACAGGTGGTGATCTCCATGGGCGAGTATTTCGATCACGCCTATTATGGTATTAATCACACCGTCGAGGGTTTATGTCGTAATTATCCGCACTTACGCAATAATCCACAGCGTTTTTTAGCGGCCAGCCAGCAGGAGTGCCCGGTATTTATTGTCGGCAATGGTCCGTCACTGGATTATTCAATCGAGGTGATTAAAGAATATCGCGAGCAGGCTATTGTGGTTAGTTGTGGCACGGCGTTGCAGGTGCTGCACCGCCATAATATTGTGCCCGATTTTCATGCCGAAATTGAACAAAACCGTTCGACATTCGACTGGGCGGTCCGCCTGGGGGATTTTGACTACTTAAAACAAATTACGTTGCTGTCGTGTAATGGCATTCACCCGGATACCTGTGAGCTGTATGCCAATACCCTGATTTGTTTTAAAGATGGCGAGTCGTCGACGGTGTCGAATTTAAATATTCTGGGCAAGGACAATTTTTCCATTTTAAAATTTGCCTTCCCCACGGTGAGTAATTTTACACTTAACCTGTTTACCACCCTGGGTTTTCAGCAGTTATATCTGTTTGGGGTGGATTTGGGCTTTATTGATAAAACCCACCATCATTCCAAACTATCCGGTTACTATGATGAAAAGGGCGAACCGCTTTACGATTATGAGGAAAAGAACAATACCGGTTTAATTGTGCCGGGTAATTTTCGCTCCTCAGTTAGCACCAAACATGAGTTTAAGGTCTCAAAAATGTTTATTGAGGACCTGCTGCGCACCTATAAAGGCGACTGTTACAACACCAGTGACGGCGCTAAGATTATCGGTACGCAGCCGCTCCCAATCGATAATGTGCTGATATTGTCATCGCCGCAGAATAAGCAGGCCGCCCTGGCGGTCATGCATCAAAAAGCTTTTGCAGAAGTAGGCCATAATGATTATCTGGTTCGCTTTAATGAGCGCTATCAGCACGCGCGGATGAAGCAGGAACTGGCCGTCATGACGGATAAGATTAGTGCGGTCATCGACGGTGAACAGGATGTGATGTGGCTTATTGAATACCTTAAGACGGAGTTGTTTAAGTCATATTCACAAGGTCGTTCCTTACTGTTTTATTATCTCTATGGCACCCTGAACTTTGCCAATGCCTTTTTATTAAAAGTAACGGCGTCTGACAGTAGCGAAGAAGCTCAGCGCGATGCCCTGGCCATTTTACTCAGACGCTTTAAGCAGTTTTCGGCCAAAATAAATGCCGACTTCTACAGCTTTGATATTACCTCTTCTTTTGGCGGGCTAAGAGAGCGTGAATACTTACGCAAACTGGAAAATCCGCCTGTGATAACACTGACGCGCCATTATGGCGGCACAGAACAGCAGGTTGTGCTTAATTATGTTAACTGGTGGGAGCTTGATCCGCGTGAGCAGCCGGTGGCGGATCCCACGCAACACCTGGTTTATGCCGATAATACTGACTATCTCGATTCACTGCCTACAAGGTCAGGACAGTACCAGGGCATCCTGGCACTGGTTAACGATAATCTTGACTGGTCGCCGCCGCTAATAAATGGCCTGTCGTATAGTAAAACCGTACCGTTACCCGATTTTGATGCCGATGAACAGGCCATCTGTGCCGGACATTTGCCGGTGCTCAACCTCGAAATGTACGAGGTTCTGATGAAAAAGTGTTACCTGTTAACCGAACATACCCAATGGTTTATTCCGCGCTATAGCTTTGTCTCAGGCGGCAGGGATGTGGCGTTGCTTTGGTTACAGGAAATTGTTGAGAAATTACCAGCATGGGATCGATTTATTGTATTTCCGGGCTATCTGGCGATTCCAAAGGATCCGCAGCATCCGGTGCTGGTCGACCGGCTCGGCAGTCGTGGTGAGTGGGTTCAGGAAAGACTGAATGCTGAGCACTTGCTTGGCGATACCTTAACACAGAAAGAATTTTTTAACTTAAAACGTCTTTTTCATAAAGCATAACTGAAAAAGTGATGGTGTAAGAGATACTGCAATATGGGGATAAGCCGGTGGCGAATCTAATGGCCGAAACACAAACGTCTCTACAGCAGCTGGAAGCGCTGTCTGATATGCCAGTATATGGCATTGCTCAGGCTGATAAAGAACGGCTGTTAGGACAGTTACTGGTGTCATTGCATGCTCACCACCAGCAACAATGTAACGCTTACCGGCAGTTACACGCTGAACCCTTGTCATTAGTTGCCGGTTTAAGTGAGCTACCCTATGTGGCGGTGCGTTTATTTAAACTGCTTGATTTAAAAAGTGTTAAAGACGAAAACGTTTTAAAATGCCTGAGTTCATCCGGCACAACCGGTCAGGTGCCGGCGCGTATATACCTTGATGCCATGACCAGTCGCTGGCAGTCGAAAATCCTGGTTAAAATTCTGCAACAGTTTTTAGGTAAGCAACGTCTGCCTATGCTGATTATCGATTGCCCGGCAAGTCATATGAGCGGGGCTGCGCTGAATGCCCGTTCGGCCGGTATCCAGGGGCTGGCGATGTTTGGCCGCCATCATACCTACGCACTCAACGCTGATATGAGTCCAAACTGGGACGCTATCGATGCCTTTTGCCAAAAGTACCAACACGAACCGGTGCTGGTTTTTGGTTTTACCTTTATGATCTGGCAGTACTTTGTTAAATCGCTTCGCCAGCAAGGCCGCACGATTCGATTGCCCCACGGGCATCTTTTCCACAGTGGTGGTTGGAAGAAGTTACAGTCTGAAAGTGTTGATAATGCCACCTTCAGGCAGAATGTTGAGGCAGTAACGGGCATTGCCCGCGTCACCAATTTTTATGGTATGGCAGAGCAGGTAGGCACCGTATTTATGGAATGTGAGCAAGGCTATTTGCATGCGCCGTCAACTGCCGATGTGATTATTCGCGATTGTTACGATTTACACGAACAGGCCACCGGCGAGCAGGGGCTGATTCAGGTTTTGTCAGCCTTACCGTTTTCATATCCGGGCTTTAGCATATTAACCGAAGATTTAGGCACCTTGCATGGCACAGACGACTGCGCCTGCGGCCGTAAAGGTAAATATTTTTCAGTACAGGGGCGTTTGCCCAAAGTTGAATTGCGCGGTTGCAGCGATACTGCCGCCGCTGCGTTATAGTAGGGAAGTGATGTGACTCAGCCTACGCATATTGAATACCAGCTTTCGGCGGCACAGACGCCTCAGCAAGTCAGCAGCATGGATCTACCTGGCATCGGCTCTCCGGTCGTGGTCAGGTTTTTACAGGCATTGTCTGAACGGTTGCTAAAGTCGCCCGAGGTGAAACCCTTTGCCGAGCTGATTGCCCTTGGCTTTTGGTTACGCGATTCTAAGCTCAGCCAATGGCTTAACATGTTAAAGCCGGACAATCCCAAAGCGATAATCAAACCGGTTGGCTGTGTTGTTCATTACACCCCCAACAATGTCGATACCATGTTTATGTATAGCTGGATTTGCGCGTTACTGGCCGGCAACAATAATATTGTGCGACTTGGCAGCAGCGAAAGTGCAGCAAAATCGTTATTGCTCAACATCCTTAAAGCATTGTTTGCAGAACCTGAGTTTCACCCCATCGCCGCGCGCAATATGTTGCTGTATTTTGCTAAAAGCTCGCCGTTGAATGCTGAGCTCGCGGGTTTGGCTGATGCCCGGATGTTGTGGGGGGGCGATGAGAGTATTAACAACATCAGGCAATTTGTGAGCAAACCACGTTGCCGTGATATCAGTTTTGCTGATCGTTACTCAGTGGCTGTTATGCATCCAGGCGACACTGCGCAGCAACCGTCGGCGCTTGAAAAAGCCGCACAACTGCTATGGCAGGACACCAAAGCCCATCATCAACTGGCCTGTTCGTCGCCGCGGGTGATTTTCTGGCTAGGGGATCAGACCAGCCTGACTGCCTTTGCCGGGGTGCTCAATGCACAGGCAAAACATCAGGATACCGCCCCGGAACACTTAAACGGACAGTCGCGTACTAATGAACATTTGATCACGGCACAATATTTACAAATGCAGGGTAAAGCGTCCGCGCCATTGTGTAATGAGCGAGTGTGCTTGTTACCCGTGACCCAAATAGACGAGGATATGCTCGCTCAACACGGTGGCGATGGACTGTATTTTGTGAAACCGCTGGCGTCTCTGGATGAACTGGGCGCTGAATTGCCAGCGCGCGTGCAAACCCTGACCTACTGGGGCATTGAGCAGGACGCATTATTAAAGTTACTGATGGATCCGTCGATACAAGGAGTCGACAGGTGTGTTTCGGTTGGCAAAGCCCTTACGTTCGCACCTGACTGGGATGGTTACCGGTTGTTTACCGCCCTGACGCGATATGTCTATTTGGATTAACGATAATGCTGCACTATTTTGCCAATGCCTGTATAGCACTGATTACCAGCATACTGCTGGTACATTGCGTGAAGTCTGTTCGCAGTCAGCGTGGTGCATTGTCAAAACTGATTAATCTGGATGACCTGTTGATATTATTGTTGCCCGCCAGCCTGATACTGATTGCACAGTGGGCTGCAATACCGCTGGCCTCAGCGGCTATTTTTGGCGGGTTAAGTTTGTACGGCATTCTGGTGTGGCTCGATGCCATCCTGTTTGTACAGTATCGAATTGAAATTAACCGCCAGACCATCGCCTGGTTCTTTACCGGCAGTAAAGGGCTAAGCAAAGGTTTACCGCATTTACTGGCGTTATTTAACCGTTTCCCGGTTGCGTTACTGATCCCCCCTGTGTGGGTCAGTACCTTGTACTGGTTAATCTACCTGCCCGAGACACTGGCTGTTCAGGCAGTTATTGTGTGTGCGTCGCTGGCTGTGATCTGTCGCTGGTTTATCACGGCAAGTGTTGTGCAAACCTTGCTGCTGGCCGTTGTGGCGACAGGGGGTATGAGTATGTCGGTTACCGTTGTGGGCGATTGGGCTTTACTGTTAAGTGGCGCGTTTGGTGTAACCGTCAGCACTATTGTGTTGCTGGCAGTGCTGCGTAAATTGTTTATTTCCCAACACGAATTTTTAACGGCACCAACCTTACTGGCCAATATTCTGGTAGACGATTCCTTTGAGGCCGCCAGTGCCTTTACCCCGCGTGAAGAACACCGGCCATTTGTTAGTCCGGGCAAGGCAGCAAAGCAAAAAAGTCCGTACTTTGGCCGCTGTAAAGATGCCAATATTATCTTAGTGACGATGGAGTCTCTGGGGTGTTATATCAACCCTTATACAGAGAATGCAGCACACTCCCGACTGGCCCGGCGTCTGCAGCAGGACGCCTGGATGTCACAGCAACATTTTAGCCTGTGCCCGAATACCACCGTTTCCACTAACCAGATGTATACCGGTCATTATTCCAATAATCCGTATAACAAAAGTGACTCATTATTTCCGGGCAAAGACCCAATGCATATTGCCCATTTGCGGGCGCAGGGCTATAAAACGTTGTTTTTAGACAGTGCCGACACCAGTTTATACGACTATGAACGGTTATTGGGACGTATTGGTTTTGACCGGGTTTGGGGCACCAGGGATATCCCGGCCAAGGGGCTGAAAGCCGATTACCGCTTATGGAATATGGTGGATGTGATTGCCGCAGAAGTGGCCGATGGCCCGTTCTTTTTGCATGTGATTAACGACCAGACCCATATGCCTTACGAAGTGGTGGACGGTGAACGGTTTAACCGCCATACGGGTAACAGTCAGAAAGCCAAATACCTTAATGCGGTGGAAGAGGTTGATTTTATTCTGGATGAGTTTTTACTGCGGTTGGGTAAAAAAGTGAATTTATCCAATACCATTGTGGTGTTTACCGGCGATCACGGCGAGTCATTCGGGGAGTTTGGCTACAGTTTTCACAGCAATTCGGTGATCCTGCCGCAGATAACCGTACCGTTTATGCTGTGCCATCCTAATCTTCGCGGCCGTGAGATTGAGCATTCCTGCCATTTTGATTTGTTTCCGACCTTTTTTGACTTGCTCGGTATTGAATTTGATTACCCGTCGCTTGGCAGTCCGCTGGGGTGTGAGCAACGGGATTTTGCTTACTTTGCGCACTCGGCAACGTTAAAAGGCAACAGCCCGGCTAATTTTGGATTTATCAACAATGGCGAGTTGTTATGGATGGACCGCTTATTTAATCAGGTCAGTTTATTGTCCAGTGAGCAGGTGCGTCGCCCACTCAGCGCCAAAGAGCAAACCTATGCTAAATCACTGTTACATAAAATGCTCAGCGAAAGAGGGGTATTAGTCTCATGAATCAGCCCTGCCAAACAGCGCTAACGCCCTTTGCCACAGAGATTCTTGAGCGGGTTCAAAACGACAATATCAAAATGGTGTCTTTTGATATTTTTGACACCCTGGTGCACCGGCGAACCGGCCGACCGGTTGATGTATTCGCCTTAGCCTATGCGCAAATTCAGGAGCAGTATCCGCACCCTATGAGTGCTGAGGAATATCGTGAGCTCAGAGAAAGTAGTGAACAGCGGGTCAAGCGCGAATCCGTGTCAGGCGAAGTCAGCCTGAGTGATATTATCAACGTGCTGCCTTTTACCAGTGCGGTAAAAACAGCGTTACAGGATGCAGAGTTAGCCGCTGAAGCATCCTGCAGTTTTATTAATCAGGCGATTCATCAACTCATCAAAACGCTGATTGCGGCCGGTGTAAAAGTTGTGCTGATTTCTGATATGTATTTAACTGCCGCGCAGATTCGGCGCTGCTTTTTCACAGATTGCGAGACTTTATCCGGATTGCCGCTGTATGTGTCATCTCAATTACAAACTAATAAAGCCACCGGCAAGGTCTATGAACACGTACAACAGGCAGAGCAAATTGCGCCGCAGTACTGGTTGCACATTGGTGACCATCCGGTGTCTGACGGCGAAATGGCTAACAAGGCCGGTTTACATACAGCCGTGTTGCGCGGGGCGTTAAATGAAACCGAGATTCTCAAACAGGAAAATGCCCTGTTTGCCGGGTCGCAGCATTACAACGCCGCCCGCCTGATCGCGACAGCCCACTATCACTCCCAGCGCAGCAGCGCATTTGATGTGGGCAGCTTTGTCTGGGGGCCCATTCTGTTTGCCTTTGCCGACTGGGTCATCGATCAGGCAATAACAACCCAGAGCCGCAGTATTTTATGTTTAATGCGCGAAGCAGAAGTGTTTGCGCCCATTATCGAGTGGCGACTAACCCAACGTGATATCAATCGTATTAGCGTTCACAAGCTTTATGCCTCGCGTAAGTCAACGTTCTGGCCTGCAATAGAGATTGACAACCCAGATTGGTTTGAAGATCTGATTTATGTGCTGGTACAGCGTCGTGGTTATTCGGTCGCCGATTTTTACCGGGATTTCAGGTTAGCAGACGATACGCTGTTAGCCCGTTACCGTGACGTGGCGATTCGTGATACTGACGGATTGTTTGAGCAGGGCGAGAACTTATTAAAATTGCTCACGGCGCAGGCCCGCCAGAACAAGCCGGTGGTGCAGGCATATATTAGTGAACAGCGGGAACGTTTTACCCGTTATTACCACGCGAATATTGATGTACCGCTGGCATCTTGTGTCACTGTTGACCTGGGTAATGGCGGCACTATCCCGCATCAGATTGAAGCCATTATGGGGGCCAGCAGTAAGGCCAATTTACTGTTTTATTCATCTGAACGGATTTACCGCTACGCAGATAAAACCTATTACAGCAGTTTTATCAGCGCTGCTACGGATACCCGCAATCTGCGTCAGTTATTATCACGTTCGCCAGAATGTATTGAGCCTTTCTTAGTGGGTGATTGCGGCACCGTGACAGGTTACAGTGATGATGCCAGCGCAACGCCAGAACACGCCTGTGGGTTGCCGGAAAACTCCGTATATGTACGAGACTTCCAGGCAGGCTTAAAGTGTTATTTCGAAGTGCATGCGCAATATCAGCTGGCAACCATGACCGCGCAGGATGTGTTACCAGTGTTGTACCGTTATTTGCAATTGCCAACCCGGTGCGAAGCCTTGTTGTTTACTGAAATTCAGCATCAGGATAATTTTGGCTCAAACGATGCCTATTCCATTATTACCCAGGCCCAGTGTGATGAAGTCAGCCAATGGCCTTTAGCAGGCTTTTATCAAACATTTTGTCAGTACCCGAAAATTAAAGTGGGGAAAATTCACTGGCCACAGGCTGTTATAACGTTGGTGGATGAAAAATTTTTAAGCCGCCAGAATGGCTTGCTGTCGATGGATACTGACAGCGATGTATTGAACCTGATAGAACGGGTGCTGGAGCAAAAGTGGCAACGGTTTACCGTGTATGGTGCCGGGCTGTTTTTCGAAAAGCTACTGCCGCATATTCAAAAACATAACCTGCAAATAGAACAAGTCATCGATCGCAAGGCCGAGATCTCCGGGCCTTATCAGGTTGCCGGTTTTGAAGTGCAGTCATTGCAGTCTGCACTGCAAAACGGCTGTGACAAAATACTGATTTCCTCTTTTGCGTTTAAAGATGAAATTGCCCGCAATATCTATGAGCAATCACTACGTCAATCGCCAGGCCAACCCCAGGGTGCCATTGACATACTGAGTTTGTAACGGGGCGCACAACGAATGTGGAGCGATACAACAATATGAACCTGACTACCCAAAGCGGCATTCCCGAGGCACCGTACACTGGCAAGTTGCAGTTTATTGTATTAACGCCGCAGTCACTCACCCGACTGACAGGGACCTTACCGGCATCCATGTTAATGGTGGCTGATCCGGCGACAGTTTATGCCGACGCATGTCATGTTATTTGTTTTGATGACGAGTTAGACGCCGCATTTCGCTTTATCAGCGAGAACACCGCCCGCGATCAGGCGTGCTATGTTACTGCGGTGAAAACGGCGGCAGCTCAGCACAGCCAGCAACACATTGAAAACCGGTTTTATGACGCCGGGTTCCACCTCGATGCGCGCGAATGGTTAGTGCGCGAGTATGCGCCGCTAACGGATAACCGTGCATTTGTGACCACCACGTTTCGCGGCATAAAACAAACCGGGCATCCGCTGTGTACACTCAATAATTTACTGGCTGAGCGCGATCTGCATATGGACATGTTACGCGAGTTCTCCAGCCGCTCCGATGCCCATGTGTTTCGCTATGCATTTGCCCAGCAGTTTATCCGTCCGGGCGATCGGTTACTCGACTGTGCCTGTGGCCTTGGCTATGGCAGTTATCTGATGTCGTTAAATGACCAGGTACAACAGGTGACTGCGGTCGATATTTGTGCAGAAAGCGTCAGCTACGCCAATCAGGTATATGGTCACGACAAACTGGGGTATCAGACCCTGGACATTGACCAATATGCCCAGACCAGTTTTGAACCCTTTGATTTGATTACGTCATTTGAAACCATTGAACATGTGGTGGATTATCATTCCTTCTTTAAACTGTGCTTAAAGAGCTTAAAACCTGACGGCAGAGTGATTGCCAGCGTGCCGAACATGTGGGTGGATGAAACCGGCAAGGATCCCAACCCTTATCATTTTCATGAGTTTGACTGGCGTAAGTTTGCCGACTTATTTGCTCAATACGGATTTATTTTAGAGGGGCGTTATCATCAGACGGCACCGGGCGGGTTTAAATTGCCGCAGTCTCCCCGCCGTTTTGAAAAAGCCTCACTGGATGCACCTGAAACGGAAACCGAGTGGTTAGTTGTTGTCGCAACCCCGGATTTAACGCACCCGCTGTGGCAAACGCCGCAACAACAGCCTTATACCAATCCCCAGTATCCTGAGCAGCCACTGCCTGGGTATGTTGATTTTGCCGCAGGCTATCAAAACCCATGGCTGCACCGTCAGGTTGTACAGGTGGGGCAACGCATCGAGGATGCCGCTGTGAGGCGTCATTATGTGGAACGGCTGTTACAGCACAACAGTGTGGATACCATGATGCTGCTGACCTTACAGGGGTATGGTCTGCCTGATGAATTTAGTGCGTGGCAAACCTGGTTTAAGGCATCTGAGCAGGCGTTGTCGGCTCAAAGCCTACAGGCGTTGGCTCAGCCTTTCAGCTTGCGATGGTATGTGTCGCTGGCTTATCTGACGGCCGTTAAACAGCTGGAAGCCGGTAATCGCGATAAAGCAACGCAGTATTTTCAATTTGTGCTTGAGGCCGATTGCAACCTGTTTTGCCCGGTGTTGAACATTAAGGCCATTGAGGCAGAATACCAGCTTGCCAAACTTGCTCTGTGCAATGACAAGCGCGAGCACGCACTGACGCATCTGGCGGCAGGCAAGCAGCGTATTTTCGCGTCGACCAAGGTGTTTCAGGACTGTGTCGAAAACGGCGAGGATGAAATTGCGGAATTTTTATGGCATGAAATGGCTGAACTCTACGATGCCGGCGCATTACTCAACAAACTTATGATTGCGCTTGGCAGTGATAAGCCAGCCAGTGACATCCTGCGCCAGTGCAGTAACTGGGAAAATAATAAACGCTTTGGCCTGTTTAACCTGGTCGAGAAATACCGTAAATCCAGCGACCTGACATTCCAGGCTGATATGCAACTGATAGCCCGGTCATATATTAATAAGCTCGTCAGTAAACTCAGTCAGCTCGAAACACCGGGTAATATTTATATTTGGGGCACCGGGGTGGTGGCAACAGAGATGCTTAATGCACTGCAAAAAAAATCTGTACAGGTGGCCGCATTTATCGATTCTCAGGCTCGCAGCGGCCAAACCCTTAACGATATACCGGTATATACCCTTGCGAATACGCCGGTTAAAGCTCTGGATACGGTGATTCTGACTTCCGTTGGCTCATCTGGTGTGCTGGCTAAGCCACTACAAGAGCAGGGCGTACAATGTGTATATCTGGCCTGAATACCTGAGAAGAGACCTGAATGAAAATACATAAGGTGGCGGTGGTTGGCACGGGGAGCAGTGCACAGAAGTTTATAAGCACAGTAAGTTGTGAGTCTTGCTTTACGTTTTTTAATTCCACAGGAAGCGGAAAATTCCAGGGGCAGCCCATATCCGCTCTGAATCAGCTTGTTCATACTGAATTCGATAAAGTTGTGCTTGCTGTATACGATTATGGCGAGTTGCTTCCATTGATCGAAAATTCGGATACAGCACCGCTTTATTGGTTTGACGCAAAAAACGGAGAGTTAGCTTATTTAACCGATCGGTATTTTGACAACCCCCAGGCTTGTCGGCAGAAGAGTGAACTACTGACAGTAATTTATGACATGCGGATTGCGCCTCCAACCTATGATTTTGTAGTGTTTTTGAACAAAAGCCAGTTGGTTGCGCAAGAAAGAGGCCTGAATGGCCTACGCGTGATCATTGCGCCGGGAGACAAACAAGGTTTTCGTGAAAATATCGATTTTTTTTCCCAGGGGGAAATGGCATTCAGAGTTAGCCACCTGCTATTACCTTTGATAAAACTGGTTGACCCCGGCGCTGACATCTTCTTATGTTCAAATAGAGAGGATGCCCGTGATATCTATTTTTCCGCATCCCACCGCTTTCCTGATAACCATAATTTCGTTAAGCCAGTTGCCAATCATTTTTATTCGGAGTTTTTTGAATATATCGACAGAGGCATAGAGCATCGTTTAATCAGGGCGTCAGAAACTTGTCGTGCTCGTATAAATGACTGGATGATTTACAGTGATATTTCACCGCAGCGCGCGATTACCCTGACACTCAGAGAATCAACAGCACACAATGACCGAAACAGCGAACTGGATATCTGGCACCAGGTGGCCACAGCGCTTACCCAGGCTGGTTATCGGGTAATTGTTGTACGTGACACAGCTAAAGCACTGTTTCCATTAAAGTGGCAGAACATTGATGAATTTCCCATAGCCGCTTTAGATGTTGAGATGCGGACCGCGTTATATGAGCAGAGCTGGCTGAATCTGGGAGTGTGTAACGGCCCGGCGGTTCTCTGCTTTCTAATGGCGCAATGTCGCTATCTATTCTTTGGCATGTATAATGCTTCTTGTACCTCAAACACTTACGAACATCTTGAAAAAGTCGGGATTAGAAGAGACCAGGATCAGATTGCTGGTGGTGGAGATGGTCAGTATATCTGCTGGGACGATATCACGGCAGAAAACGTACTTTTTGCAATACAACAAAAATTTGGAGTAACCATCCAATGAAAATTCTAGTGACCGGCGCATGCGGTTATAAAGGCTCGGTGTTAATCCCGAAGCTTTTACGGGAAGGATATTCAGTTGATGCGCTGGACATTCAGTGGTTTGGTAATTTTTTACCCGAACACGACAGCTTAAATGTCATTCATCATGACGTGCGCGACACGGCAGCTATTAACTTATCCGGCGTTGACGCCATTATACATCTGGCCTCTGTGGCGAATGACCCGTGTGGTGACCTCGACCCTAAGCTCACCTGGGAAGTCAGCGCGCTGGCCACAATGCAACTGGCCGACCGCGCTGCCAGAGAGGGAATTAAGCACTTTATTTACGCCTCTTCGGGCAGTGTTTATGGCGTGAAAGACGAAGATCAGGTGACCGAAGATCTGACCCTCGACCCCATTTCTGAATACAACAAAACCAAGATGGTGTCAGAGCGAGTATTGCTAAGCTACGCTGAGCAAATGACCGTACAGATTGTGCGCCCGGCGACGGTATGCGGATTATCACCGCGAATGCGCCTTGATGTGGCTGTCAATATGTTGACCATGCAAGCGCTGCTCAATGGCAAAATTACGGTGTTTGGTGGTAAACAGGCGCGGCCTAATATCCACATTGACGATATTACCGACCTGTATCTGTTTTTATTAGCCAACCCTCAGCATACCGGGGTGTTTAATGCCGGTTTTGAAAATATCACCATTCTTGATATTGCTGAGCAGATCAAAAACAGCATCAATACCGATATTGTGGTGACGCCATCAAATGACCCGCGATCGTACCGGATTAATTCTGACCGCTTACTGGCAACCGGGTTTAAACCGCAAAAGACCGTACAGAACGCGATTGATGAAATTACCGAGGCTTTCCATAGTGGCAAGCTAACCAATGAGGACCGTTGGTATAACCTTAAGTGGATGCAGCAGGAAGTCTTAAAATGAAAGCCTTCATCGAGCAATATCAATCCCGCTTAGCACAGCAGATTGCCGCGTTAGACAGTGATGCGATTGAGCAACTAGCTGTCACCCTGATTGATTGTGCTAAGCACCGGCGTCAGGTATTTATTTGTGGCAATGGTGGTAGTGCCGGGAATGCGATGCATCTGGCCAATGATTTTTTATATGGTATCAGCCCGGATGGTTCAAAAGCGCTAAATGTCGAAGCGTTGCCGGCTAATTCGGCAGTGATTACCTGTTTGGGTAATGATATTGGCTATGCCAATATTTTTGCACATCAATTAAAGGTTAAAGCGAAAGCCGATGATGTCCTGATTGTACTGTCGGGCAGTGGTAATTCAGAAAATATTGTTGCTGCCCTGAATGTGGCAAAAGAAATGGGTATGAAAAGCTTTGCGGTGCTTGGCTTTACTGGCGGTAAAGCGCTCCGGCTCGCTGACTGCGCCATTTATAATGAAATTCATGACATGCAGGTGGCCGAAGACTTACAGCTGATAGTGGGGCACATGTTGATGCAGTATCTGTGTGAGGCGCTGGCACAATGAGTGATACCGTTGCAATCTTAGGCAGTAATTCATTTTCCGGGGCGAGCTACGCTAAATACCTATTGGCCAATGGCAAGCGTGTTATTGCTATTAGCCGTTCGCCAGAGCCGATTGACGCATTGTTACCCTACAAATGGGGGGATCACCACAAGCTCAGTTTTCATCAGCTCGATCTGAACAACGATCTTGATGCCATTGATGCCTTACTCGATAAATACAAGGTACCGGTGGTGGTGAATTTTGCCGCGCAAAGTATGGTCGGGCAATCCTGGGAGTGGCCGGAACACTGGTTCATGACTAACGCGGTGTCGACCATTAAACTACATAACCGCTTACGCCATAAAGATTACCTTGACCGCTATGTGCATATTTCGACACCTGAAGTGTATGGCTCTATGTCAGGATTTGTGGCAGAACACGACCATTACCGTCCCAGTACGCCCTATGCGGTGTCGCGTGCCGCGGCCGATTTAAGCTTACAAACCTTTTTCGATGTTCATCAGTTCCCTGTAGTGTCGACCCGGGCCGCTAATGTGTATGGCCCTGGCCAGCAGCTTTACCGGATTATTCCAAAAACGATGATGAGTATTCTGCTTGGTCAAAAACTACCCTTACACGGTGGCGGGCATTCGGAGCGTTCGTTTATTCATATTGACGATGTATCTGCTGCCACCCAGCTTATTGCTGAACAGGGCACACTGGGACAAAGCTACCATATCTCCACCGAACGCACCGTGACGATTCGGGCGCTGGTAGAGATGATTTGTGAACTAATGAATGTGAATGTGCATGATGTTTGCGAAATTACGGAAGACCGCCCGGGTAAGGATTCAGCCTATTTGCTGGATGCCACCAAGCTGCGCAACCAGTTAGGCTGGCAGGATCAAATCAGCCTGGAAAGCGGTATCGAACAAACTTTTCAATGGGTGCAGCGCTATTTGGATGTGCTTAAACATCAACCGCTGACCTACGAACATAAAGAATAGGACGTTGTTTCATTATGGAAATCGACCTGCTACGAAATTACCCTAAAACCAAACGTAATACACAGGCTCGCAGTGAAGAAAAAACACCTGAAGTGCGAGCCATCGCCCGCCAGTTCGGTGCTGAATTTTTTGATGGTGATCGCCAGTATGGTTACGGTGGTTTTAGCTATAACCCGCGCTTCTGGCAGCCGGTCATCCCTGATATTAAGGCTCAATACGGGTTAAGTTCAGACAGTAAAGTACTGGATGTTGGGTGCGCAAAAGGCTTCTTCCTGTACGATCTGGCGCAAATTATTCCTGGGGTTACGGCCAAAGGCGTTGATATCTCAGAGTATGCCATTGCCAATGCCAAGCCTGAGGTGGCTGCTGATATGCAGGTTGCCTGTGCCACTGAACTGCCTTTTGAAGACAATAGTTTCGATTTGGTAATGAGCGTTAACACCGTACATAACCTTGAAAAAGACGCCTGTGGTAAGGCGCTACAGGAAATTATGCGGGTCAGCCGAGGCAATGCATTTATCACCGTCGATGCGTATCGCGACGACGAAGAAAAAGCGCGTATGTATGAATGGAATCTGACGGCGAAAACTATTATGCATGTTGATGAATGGCAGGCGTTTTTCAAAGACGTCGGTTACACTGGCGATTATTACTGGTTTATTCCATGAATGCCTTGCTTGAGCACTACCGCAATACCCTGCGTATCCGCCGTGTTGAAGAGGCCATCGCAGCACGGTACAGCGAACAGCAGATGCGCTGCCCCACCCATTTATCTATTGGTCAGGAAGCAGCTGCTGTTGGTGTGTCAGCATGCCTGACGGTGAGTGACAAAGCCTACAGTTCCCATCGGGCTCATGCCCATTACCTGGCTAAAGGCGGTTCACTTAATGCGCTGATCGCAGAACTGTATGGCAAGCAAACCGGTTGCACGGGAGGGCGTGGCGGCTCTATGCACCTGACCGACTTAAGCGCAGGCTTTGTCGCCAGCACGGCGATTGTCGGCAACAGTATTCCACTGGCTGTGGGTAACGCGTTGCATCAACAGGTACAAAAACTCGATGAAATATCCGTTTCGTATTTTGGCGATGGTGCAACCGAAGAAGGCGCTTTTTACGAATCAGCCAATTTTGCCGCAGTTCGCAAGCTGCCGGTATTATTTGTGTGCGAAAATAACCGTTATTCGGTGTACAGTCCGTTATCGGTGCGTCAACCTCAATCCCGCTCGATTGTTACGCTTGCCAAAGCCATAGGTCTTAACACCGCTGAAGTCGATGGCAATGATGTTGAGCAGGTGGCTGCGGCAACCGCTGAACTGGTTAACGGTATTCGAAATGGCCGTGGGCCGGCACTGATTGAATGCCATACTTACCGGCACCGCGAACATTGCGGCCCCAACTTTGATGATGATTTAGGCTACCGGCCAGAAGATGATGTGGTGCATTGGTTAGCCAGGGATCCGGTAACCTTGTTGCAGCAAAAACTGCTGGACCTGGGCGTATCTGCGCAACAGCTGGAAACGCTGGACGAGACAATCCGCAGTGAAATAGCCAGCGCATTTGAGTTTGCTCAGGCAGCTGATTTTCCCAATCCAGACGATAATGAGCGTTTTGTCTATGCAGAGTAACCTAACGACCACTTTCGCCGAGCAAATCAATCAGGCTCAGCATCAGGCGCTGCGGGATGATCCTGCAATGTTAGCTTTTGGTCTGGGCATTTCTGATCCGAAAGGAATTTTTGGTACTACCACCGGACTGGCTGAAACGTTTGGCTATGAGCGCGTGTTTGATATGCCCACAGCAGAAAATGGCATGACCGGGGTCGGGATTGGGGCAGCCCTGGCGGGTAGCCGGGTACTGATGACGCATCAGCGGCTCGATTTTTTCCTACTGGCGATGGATCAATTGGTCAATAACGCTGCCAAGTGGCATTACATGTTTAATGGGCAGATGAAAGTACCGTTAACCATACGTCTCATTATTGGCCGCGGTTGGGGACAAGGTCCTACCCATGCACAAAACCTGCAATCCTGGTTTGCGCATATTCCCGGGCTTAAAGTGATAACGCCGAGCAAAACAGATGCCGTTGCTGCCCAGCTTTACAGTTCCATCATGGATGACAGTCCGGTGATATTCATCGAGCACCGCTGGCTTCATCAGCAACAATGTGAAACCAGCCAGATTAAACCGCTCACTATAAGCCCGGAGCCGGTCAGAGTGCATAAGACAGGTGCTGATTACACTATTGTTGCCAATAGTTACATGGTGCTCGAATCACTTATCGCAGCCCGTAAACTGGCTGAATTAGGCATTGATGCCGAGGTATTAGAAACCGCTGAGCTTGAGCCTACCTATTGGCAACCGGTTTATCAGTCGGTATCAAAAACAGGTAGGTTGCTTGTTTGTGATAGCGCTCATACTTCTTTTTCGGTTGCGGCCGAAATCATCAGTAGCGTAATCGAACGTTGTTTCGGGCAGCTAAAACAGGCCCCTTTGCGGTTAGGCTTGCCGGATTATCCGGAGCCAACCAGTATCGCCCTGACTAAACATTTTTATCCATCCGCCGATAGCATTACAAAGAAGGTAATGACGTCGTTACAGCGAGGATTACCAGCAAGCATGCAAGATGCTGACGAACGTCATTCAACACGACCTCATGATGTCCCTGGGGAATGGTTCAAAGGACCTTTTTAATCAGAATGAATTTAAATATAAACAATAAACTAGCACTTGTGACAGGCGCATCCGGTGGGTTAGGCCGGGCAATTGCACAATCATTGTGTGCTGAAGGCGCCAGCGTTATCTGGGTCGCCAGAAGTGAGCAATCGCTCAAATCTCTGACCGCGCAGGCAGCGCAGGAATTTGGCACCAAACAATATGCAGTTTGTGCCGATTTAAAAGATAAAGCCGGTGCCTTAAAACTTATCGATGCGCTGAAACGGCAAGGCTTACAACCGGACATCGTTGTCAATAATGTTGGCGGTAATCTTGATATGCCAGATCCGTTGAGCCCAACGGATAGCTGGCGTGATGTGATGGAATTTAATCTGTTTAATGCGATTGAAATCAATAACGCTCTGTTGCCGGCAATGCGTAACAAGAAGTGGGGGCGAATTTGTCACGTATCTTCTATTGCTTCACTCGAAAATCAGGGGACGCCCATGTATTGCGCGGCAAAAGCTGCCCTGAATGCTTATGTGCGTAGTGTTGGGCGCTATGTTTCTGCCGACAATGTCATTATGACTGCGGTGCTTCCTGGCGCGGTATTTACCGAAGGCGGGTATTGGGATTCCACTTTGCAGGAGCGCCCGGAACACGTTGAAAAGTACTTAAATGAGCGGATGGCTATTAAGCGCTTTGGAACGCCTGAAGAGATTAGCAATTTTGTCGCATTTTTGGTTTCAGAAAATGCTTCGTTTGCCGTCGGTTCAGCCGTGTTGCTGGATGGTGGTCAGGGCAGGGTATTCTTTGAGGGCTGAACAGTATGCTAAATAAAAAATTAAGACGCAGAATTGTCGAAATCGTTACAAAAGCGAAAGAAGGGCATATCCCCAGTTCGTTTTCCATCGTCGATCTCATTGATCATATCTACGGAAATCTATTGCGCTTTGACCCGCAAAACCCCGACTGGCAGGAGCGGGATCAGTTTATCCTGTCGAAAGGGCATGGCTGTGCGGGGTTATATGTCGTGCTCGAAAAGTATGGCTTATTAAGTGCTGACCAGCTGGCATCCTATTCAATGACCGGCGGCATACTTGGCGGCCATCCTGATAAAACAACCGTGCCTTTTGTTGAAGCCTCAACGGGCTCCCTTGGTCATGGTTTTCCGTTTTCTGTGGGTATTGCTTTAGCCAATAAAATCAAACAACTCCCCGGGCGTGTTATCACCCTGGTGGGCGATGGCGAGTGTCATGAAGGCACGATCTGGGAATCTGCCCACGTGGCGGCAAATCAAAAGTTGGATAACCTTACTGTGGTGGTTGACTGGAATCAGTCTGGCGCGCAACTGTGCCCGGTAGATGATTTACCGGCAAAATGGCGAGCGTTTGGCTGGCAAACTCACGTTTTCAACGGTCATGATGCCGCTGAAATAAAAGAGGCTTTTGCCCTGGTTGGGACGGCAGATGGCCCCTTGGCATTGGTGGCAAAAAATATCAAGGGTCATGGGGCTAAACTCACAGAAGGGCATGGCCGCTGGCATCATCGGATACCCGATGAACAAGAATATCAGGAACTGATGGAAGCATTGTCATGAAAGGCTTACGAAAACAATTTGCAGACACCATGCTGCACATTGGCCAGCAAGACGAATCTTTAGTCGTCATGGTTGGGGATATCAGTCATGGCATTTTACAGCCCTTTGCAAAGGCTTGCCCGGGACGATTTTTCAATATCGGTATTTTGGAACCAAGCATGGTGTCCATGGCTGCTGGTTTTGCAAAGCAGGGATTGGTTCCGGTGACGCACACCATTGCGCCGTTCCTGATTGAGCGTTCATTTGAACAGCTTAAGCTGGATTTTGGTTACCAGGCCCTTGCCGGCAACTTTATTTCGGTAGGTGGGGCTTTCGACTACGCGCAACTTGGCTGTAGCCATCACTGTTACACTGACGTGTCATTGCTTGCTCATTTGCCTGGTTCTCAGGTATTTTGTCCGGGCTCTGCGGTGGAGCTGGATGTCCTGTTCAGTGCCGAATACCGCACCAATGCGATTAACTACTTTCGTTTGACCGAAAACCCTCATGGTGTGGAATTTGCGCCAGAAAGTATTAGACCCGGCAAAATTATTTGCGCCCGGGAAGGTCATGACATCACCATCATTGCCTTAGGGCCGCAGCTAAAAAATGCCTTAAGTGCCGCCACCTCTCTTAGTGCACGCGGCATCGAAGCAGAAGTCCTTTATGTCCATACCTTCAAACCGTTTGATTCGGGGACGGTGGTTGACAGCCTGATGAAAACCCGGCGGATAGTGGTGGTTGAGGAATTATCTGCTCAGGACGGTCTTTATAATGCGGTGCTGAGATCGTGGGACGGGCGTGGACGCATGTTAAGCCGGCAACTGGCCATCAACGAATTTATTCATGGCTATGGCAGCTACGAGGACTTATGTGAACGCAGCGGACTGTCGGCCGGGCACATTGCTCAAGCCGCAGCCGAGCTGGTGAGCCATGAAGTGGATTGAGCAGTGCACCCTTTGCGAGTCATCTGAATTGGCTCTGCTGTGGGATTTGCCGCAATTGCCGTTATCTGAGACCTTTGGTAAATATGATCCAGACTTCTTGAGTTACGACCAGCAGCTAGTGATATGTGACCAGTGTGGGCATGTTCAGCTCAAATGTCAGCTGGCACCAGAAGTCATGTACAACCAGGATGATTACCATTATAAAACGGCAAACTCGGGCGCAACGCAACGTCGTTTTGCTTGTTTGCACCAGTTTATTCAATCGCATCTGGCTAAACGGCCAGAGATTGTGGTGGATATTGGTGGTAATGACGCGTCACTGGTTAATGTCTTTGATTGCCCGGTAAAATACGTGGTTGATCCCAGTATCAGTGAGTCTGGTTTGAGCGACGGTGTGCAGTTTATTAAGGGCTTTGCTGAGTCTGTTGATTTTAGTGCGTTGCGTGCTGATGTGGTGGTGTTCTCCCATGTGCTTGAGCATATGGTCAGTCCCAAGTCCTTTATTAGCCAGCTTTTCTCTTCGTGCGATGACAACACTGTGTTCGCGTTAGAGGTGCCATGTTTCGACCGTCAGATAAAAGCGCTAAGATTTGATGCTTTTTTTCATCAGCACTTACATTATTTTCACTCGGAATCATTACGTTATGTAATTGAAAGCGGTGGTGGTGAAATCATCGCCATGGAGCCAAGCACCGTGCCTACCTGCGGTGGCGCACTCATGGTGGTGTTTAAAAAATCTGCGCAAGAAACGGCGGTTAAAACCACTGATCCCGATATAAGCGCAACGCGAAAAACCATGTTTGGAAAACAACTGGCCGTATTTAAACAGCGTAATCAGGCTATTTCTGCGTGGTTAGGGTTGCAGGAAAAAGTATATGGCTATGGTGCCAGTTTGTTGTTACCCGTGATTTTTTACCATATTCCCAATGCGTCAGGCGTAATCAATGTGATTTTGGATGATGACCCCGGCAAGGATGGATTGACCTATAAGAATATGCCGGACATCACAGTGTCATTGCCAGCGCATCAGTCGTTATCCTCAGAGGCCGCGATGCTGGTGACCTCCTACGAAAATATCGACGTGTTGCAAAATGTGATAAAAGTCCGCTTCGGCGCCAACCTATTTGAAGGATTTTAATTGTGTCTTTATTTAATGATTTATTTGCCATGTTAGCAGAGTCGCCACAATTACATGGCCATCAAACCCCTTTTTATTCCTTCACCAATCATGTTTGTGCTGAGTATGTGGCTTGTAGCGCTTTCTCAGAAGAAGAGAGTACCCCGGTTGAGCTGGGACCTTTTGGTCAGTTAATCCTGCCCTATTACTCGATGGGGAATATTGATTCATTAAAATTGTTCGGGCTTGATGAGCTCATTTTGTTCGCGTTTTATCTTAAACACCAAAAGCGCTACAAGAAAGTGGCTGACATGGGGGCGAATATCGGCCTGCATAGTGTGCTGATGGCAAAGCTTGGCTGGCAGGTAACCGCGTTTGAGCCGGACCCCATTCACGTGAAAAGAATTACTCAGCATATGCAGCTTAATGATGTCGACACTATCACGATCCGTGAAAATGCCGTTGCCGGACAACATTCTTTATTAACGTTTACCCGCTTACTCGGTAACCGCACAGGCAGTCATATTAAAGGCAAGAAAAGCGAAGTATATGGCGGCACTGAAGAGTTTGACGTGACTTGTCTGGCATTTGCCGATCTGATCACGACTTTTGACTTTGTTAAGATGGATATAGAAGGTGCCGAAGCCGATGCCATTTGTTCTACCTCAGCTGCTCATTGGCAAAATACCGATGTGATGCTGGAAGTAGGGGACGAAACTAATGCTGAGCATATATTTAATCATGCCCGGGATATAGGTTTGTCGATGCATAGTCAGAAAACAGGTTGGCAAAAGGTAACCGCGCTGGCTGATATGCCGACGAGTCACCGAGAGGGTAGCTTGTTTATTTCGAATCAACAAGCCGCAGTATGGTAAGTTCCCAAAGCACAGAAATTACCAGTGAAATTGTGGGTATATGGGATGTTAAGCAGCAAGATACCCGGTTAGGTAGTGTCTTTTTATTTATTCACGAGTTAAATTGTGCGCTGGATTTACCGGGTAAGATAGTGCTGTTAAATACCACTGAAAAGCATCAGGCGCTGATATCGCTGTCCAGGCGGTTTTCAAAACACCACATCGAATTGTCAGATAATCCTGATGCTGGCTTGCAGACAGCGCGGTTACTGCATAATCAAATAGCCGAATCGTTGACTAGCCGAACCGGTAGTATGCGTTATCTCAATTCTTTGTTTACTCAGGGAAAGCGAATAAATCCGGTCGCCAGTCCCGATTATCCCGTGAAAAATACGGCGGATGACACAGTGATTGCTGTGCATTTAAAACATCACCTAATCGATACGCAAAGCAATGCAAATCAGGCGTGCTGGTATGAGGCGATGTTGAGGCTGGTAGCGTTGTTCGAACATGTGCAATTTGTGCTGATTGGTGATGATGTGATTGAGCAGCCATTCACAGAAATGCCCAGGGTATCGCGTGTACAAGGCAGTGTGGCTGATTATTTTGCGGTAGTGTGTGCGTCGGACGCTTTTATAGGCATGTCCAGTGCGTTTTGTGCAGCTGCATTAGTGGGTGATAAACCCTACCGGGTTTGGAAACATATTGGTCATCATACTGATATTATGGCCAGTGAACTCAATCAGCATCAACAATTCCCCTTTGCATTGGATAATCAACGTATGCTTATAGCATGGGACGAAACCGATTTAATAGTCAGTGAGGTATCAGCAATGCTAAGTAGTATGCAATCATTGGGGGCGCAACAAGGTGCTTGATCTTACGGTATATAAAGATCGCTCTGTCATGATTACCGGTGGCAGTAATGGCATTGGTGCGCATATTGCGCAGCGTTTGTTAAGTGCAGGTGCGCAGGTCATTATCGTAGATTTGTCAGCGCCAGAAAATGAATTACCCGACAATGCCTGGTTTTATCATTGTGATCTAAGCAGCGAGCAGGCAATATCAGCCTTGTTTGAGTTGCCGGCGTGTCGAAGCGGCATAGATTACCTGATTAATACGGCTCGCGGACCAAGAGGGGTGGAGCCACTGGCGGAAAGCAGTGATTCCTTTGAGGCCGGTCTGGGCGTATCGTTAAAAGCGCCGTTATTGTTGTCTCAACATTTTATCCACCAGGCGGGAGATTCGTTGACTGGACAACACCGGGCAATCATTAATATTTCCTCGGTTTGTGCGCAGTGGGTCGCAAAAGAAAGCGCCAGTTACCATATTGCCAAAGCGGGGATTGAATCTCTGACCCGGTATCTGGCTGTTTTTGCTGGCGCCAAAGGGATCCGTGTGAATGCCGTGGCACCAGGGTTTATTGTTGCTGATGTGTATCAACAACGGTTTATGGCCGACGACAACGAATCATATCGTCAAAAAGCGTTTCAGGCTCACCCTGTTAACCGGGTCGGGACGGAACAGGATGTCGCGGATGCAGTGCTCTTTCTGGCTTCGCCGGCAGCAAAATTTATTACCGGTCAAACCCTCACGGTCGATGGTGGATTAAACTTAAAAGATGGCTGGCATCAGGTGGAAAGTTTTGAGGTGAAACCAGTATGACAGTTAACATGGCGGCAAAGCCATTAGCTATTGTTACCGGTGCGACAGCGGGGATCGGCAAGGCCTGTGTTAACAAACTGGCAGAGCAGGGCTTCGCCATTTTATTGGTGGCCAGAAATGCGCAAAAACTGGAAAGCTGTGTCGCCAAACTTGTTCAAAAAGGGTTCACGGATTGCTATTTTTTATCGCTGGATATGTATCAGCCTGATTCAGTGAACGAAATTAAAACGTGGGTAAAGCAGAGTAGATTTGATCTAACTGTTTTGGTTAATAACGCGGGTGGCGCTGAAAAAAGTGCCCCCCTGCAAGGCTTGTCGGATGATGACTGGTATCGAACCTTTGAAATCAATGTTTTTAATGTCGTAAGAATGTGCCGGGAATTATTACCCTTAATGGGACCTTCTGGCAGAATCATTAATATATCCAGTGTTACAGCAAATGAACCCGGGCACTTCAATCCTCATTATTCTGCGGCAAAGGCTGCTCAAAACAATTTTACCAAGCATTTTGCACAAGTTGGTGCCGCGTACGGGGTAACCGTGAACTCTGTTTCGCCAGGTGTCATTGAAACAGAAGGGTGGCAGCAGCACATGCAGAAATCTGCTGGCGGAGCAAATGCTGACGCCGCATTACAGCAAGGGAGAGATAAAGCGAGTGGAAACATTCCGTTAAAGAGATTGGGGTTACCTGACGAAGTTGCTAGCGTGGTAGCTTTTCTAGCCAGTGAGGGCGCTGCTTACATGACAGGCTGTGATCTTACTGTTGACGGTGGCAAGCGACGTCAGTTGTAAATCAGTTCAGTTTCGGGGGTTATTTTCTACTTACCTGATTGTCGCTGATTAATCGGTCACAGGCTGTTTTCCAGCCACATCCTGCTTTCTGTTTGTGCGGCAGCATAACTTTGTGGGTTGCCAATATCCCGGTGATAGGTGGTATTCGTCCAGGCACTGATTTTACCCAGTAAGTGGGGAATCACTTCAGTACTAATATCGGTAAAGCGGGTATCAGCCAGCCATTTTAGGGTTCCGGCAGACAAAATATACACGGCACCGTTAGCCAGATTACCCGGCGGATGAGCCACTTTTTCATGCATCGCGATAACGGTCTCGCCATTAAGCTCGACGATACCGCAGGAGGAGGGCGTATCGGTTGCAAACAGCATCATACTCATATCGCAATGAGAAGGGCGCCTGGTAAAGCTGTTAATAAACGCATCCAGATCAAAAAAGGATAGGTTGTCTGCATGGATCACCAATACGTCATCGTCTTCGAGTGCTGCACTGTGGTTTATCAATGTACCGGCGGTGCCCAGCAGTTCAGGTTCATACCAGCAGGTCAGGTTACTCAGATGTGACCAGTGCTGGCTGAGATAGTCGTCGACCTGCTCATGCAGATAATGGGTATTAATAAATATTTCAGTAATCTGCGGGCTGCTACTGAGCATTTGCAGCCAGATCCCCAACAGGGGCTGGCCATTAATTGGTACCAGGCACTTAGGTACCTTGTCGGTAAGGGGTTTCAGGCGGGTGCCGAATCCAGCGGCTAACAGTACAGCCTTCACGGCAGTAATTCACCGAGCTTGTGGTAAATAGACTGTTTTGAGATGGGCACATTACCGCGCACACCTACCTGAATACATGAACCAATACTCCCTACAAACGCGGCCTGCCAGATATTGGCGCCGCTGGCCAGCATCAGTGCTGTTGTTACAAACATGGCATCCCCTGCACCAGCGGTGTCGATAGCGGCATCTGCAAAAGCCGGCAGGTTATCGGTTTCCAGCACCCTGGTTTCAGGGTTTAAGTGTCGAATTAATACGCCTTCGCCACCCAGCGTGACCAACACATTCCGGGCGTTGAGCTTTTCGGCAACGCCTTTGGAGACTTCTATCAGGCCATTACTGTCATCCTGAATGGTCTGCCGCGCTTCCAGTTCGGTCGGGGAGGTCAGTAAAAGATTATTAAATTTACCCAAATCACCGGTTTGAGAGGACGTTTGACTGTCGGCCACAATGGGGATGTTCTGGGCGTGGCAAATAGCGCTGATACGGTCAACCAGTGCCGGACACAACATGCCAAAGTTAAAGTCAGCAAACAGCACAATATCAAACTCTGCCGCGCGGCGTTCAAAGTCATCAACAAAGGCATTAATTAACGGTGCATCAATATCATGACGGCGATACTGATTAACCCGTAATAGGGTTTTATCTTTGGCGCGGTAACGCAGTTTATGGGTGGTGGGGCGGGATGGGTCTGCTTTTACAATGGCGTTAATACCATATTCCTGAAGCTTTTGTTTAGCAAACTCACCATGTTGATCCTCGCCGCAGATACTAAAAAATGTGACATCTGCCCCTAACCGCGCACCGTGTCCGGCCACAATGCCGGCACCGCCTAAATAGCGGAAAGATTCCAGTGGGCTTACGGCAATGGTCGGGTCTTCCTGAGACATACCAATGGCCATACACTCCTGGTATTCATCAACAATAATATCGCCCAGTACCGCTACTTTCAGCTGGCTGAATCTGGCCAGGTACTGCTCAACAGTATCGCGACTGATGTTATAGCGCTCGTGATAACCCTGGAGCAGCTGAGATAACCTGGAGTCTTCATTAAGTTGCTGTAACAGCAGTTCACGGCTGGAAAGTAACTTGTCACCAGAGCTGAAAATAAGCCGGCCGCCGTAGCTGTCTACTATGGCTTTCTCGGGATTCTCTGTTTTGGAAAACTCTTTACCTTTAACAATAACGTTAGGCTTTATTTGTTCAATAACAGCCAGTCGGTCACCATTAACAACCAGCACTTCGTCAACGCATGACAGCGCTTTAAGCGCCATTAATCGTTCTTCATTATCAAAAAATGCATGCAATGAATCATGTCGGTCATATAAGCCAACGACCAGAATGTCGGCTTGTTCTGAGGCAAATAACAGAAAGCGTAAGTGGCCCGGGTGAATAATGTTAAAATTACCCGACACAAAACACAGCGATTTACCACTTTCGCGGGCTTCAATTAAGCGCTCTATTCTGGCTTGTTTAGAGGTCATGGTTAGTCTCCGTTGCCCGCTAGTCTGATAACCGCTCTGACGACTTTTTGCTGCTGTAAATCCTCAACAGCCTGGTTGATATCGGCTAGCGCATAGTCTTCAGACAACAGTGGCCCAAGCGGTAGTGGCTGGTTTTCGCAGCACGATACCTGGTGTAATAATTGCGCTGGATCGGCGCCGCCGCCCCAGGACCCTTCAATGGTTTTACCGCATATAAGCTCAAAGGGGTCGAGTTGGATTGTATCCCCTTTGGGCGGATGTGAAGCAAATACGCATTTGCCGGAGGTCCGGTTAATCAGGGAAAATGCTGATTCGATGGTTCGGCAACTGCCCGCCGCTTCAACGGCATAGTCCAGCAACGCTCCCTGGGTGACTTCAGCCACAATGTCAGAGGCTGGCATGGTAGCCGGGTTGATTGTCACATGAGCACCAATTTGTCGGGCCAGCGCCAGTTTGTCTTCATTGGTATCAATGGCAACGATTAATCGGGATTGGCAGTTTACCGCCGCAATCAGCGCTGCCATGCCAATACCGCCCAGACCAATAACCCCAATTGAGTGGGTGGGTTTAAGTGACAGCTGGTTTTGCACCATGCCCATACCGGTTGGCAGCGCACAGCCAAATAATACGCCCTCTTTAAGACCAATACTGTCAGGTAAAGGGTAGCAGCGATTTTCAGAAACCACGCTGTAGTTACTAAATGTGGTGACTGCGCCGGCATTTAATTTACCAATGGGGGAGTCATACACACTGCCGCCGGCATCGATGCCACTGCCTTTTAACCAGCTTAAAACAATCTTATCCTGAGGCTTAACAGTGGTGACACCCGGCCCGGTTTCCACAATGGTTGCAGTGGCTTCATGACCAAGCAAATGGGGCAGGTAGCGGTCTTCACCGCGCGCACCGGCTATCTCCATTAACTGACTGTGGCAAATGCCGGTGTAGTGTATTTTTACCAGTACCTGGCCAGGCTTTAATACGGGTATCTGAATATTATCTATAATATCCAGCGGCTGGCCACATTGTGTAAGTACTGCTGCTGTTAGCGTCATTGTCGTTTGCTGCTTTTTTATCTGTTAATATTGTTATCGGTAATAACGCCAAGGCCTTTAATTTACGGCGTTGCGCATGATTACGGTTAACCGGGCAACAGCCGGATACTGCTAATTATTACCAAAAAAACACCTGTATCCAACCTGCATTCAATAATCGTTCCAGTTAAATAGCGTATTAATTGACAGTGAAGTTAATACCGCAGTATAGATTTGTATACCCATTGGTAATGATGTTGCTTACTTTATCGCCAGTCCTTTGCTAAACTAATAGCAGAGGTGAAAGGTATGATTAACTTTAATACAGATAAACCCATGTCGCTGCTCGAGCAAATCCAGCAACGCCAGGATAAACTGTCTGAGAAGCTGGCTTCCGGCAAGCAAGTCAACAGTGCTGCCGACGGCGCTGCCGCGCAGCAGATTATCGACCGGTTAACGTCTGAAGTTGAAGGCGGCCGTCAGGCCGTGAACAATGCTTACGATGGTATTTCGCTCGCGCAAGTTGCTGAGAGCGGATTAGAAGGTATTAACAACGATGTTAATCGTATCCGAGAGTTAACCCTGCAATCAGGTAGCGGTATTCTTAATGATGCCGATCGTCAGGCTATCCAGTCAGAAATATCACAATTGCAGCAGAATATTTCCCAGACCATTGAGCAAACAGAATTTGCTGGTAAACCCTTATTGTCATCCAGCGGATCCATTGATTTTCAGGTGGGCAGTCAGGCGGGTCAGCAGATTAGTGTGGGCACCCGTGATATTGGCAGCGAGTTATCAGACGTTCTGTCAGTAGACATAACTTCGCAGTCACTGGAGGATTCACTGGCTGCCGCTGATGCTGCTATCGAAACCGTAGGCGGTGCACGTGGCGACCTCGGCGCGGTACAAAATCAGTTTGCATCTACTGCGCGCAATCTTACCGAAACCAATGTGAATCAGGCGGCGGCACGCAGTCGGATTCAGGATACGGACTATGCCCAGGCCAGTTCTCAACAAGCAGCCAATGACGTGCAGAGTCAGGCGGCACTTACGGTTCAGGCGCAGGCCAATCAGCAGCAGGGGCAGGTACTGAGTTTGCTGAATAACTAAATCGAGCAATTTTAGAACAAAGGCAGGTTTACCTGCCTTTTTTATTGCCAATAATCCGCTTTTTTCATTGCGATTCACATTGTTACCGCTACAATTGCCAAAGCGCTCTATACCAAATTGCATGCTTATCTATGCAAATAGGTATTATCAACCCTTGGTTTCGGCCGCCAGGCTGTATTGCTGCCAAATCATTTGATATTTACCAACCGGGAAGGTGGAAATGCTGATGATAGTAAAAATTGTGTCCGATTTTTGACAGTCGCACACACAAAACCGTGGTTTGGTATAAACTAGTAAATATAACAATAGCGTTTGGGGACTGAATGAAGGATATATTGCTTGTTAGTGATAACAATGCATTAAAACAAAATCTGCACACGATCCTGACATTTTTAGGGGAGCCCTGTGTTTCACTTTCGGTGTCTGAAGCGCAATCGTTGCTCGAAAACAAATCACCCGTTGCGGTGATCATCGATGTAGAAACTGGCAACGATGCCCTGGCGTTAATCAAAAATTATCCTCAGCATCCGTTTGTAGCACTCAATATGGCCGACCAGCCTGGTCTTAGCGTAGGCAACTTGGTGGGGCATATCACGCTGCCGATCACTTACCCGGCACTGACGCAGGCGATTCACCGCTGTCAGGAATATATTCGTAGCCACCCGGTACGTAACGGCGCGGTACCCACCAAAACCCGATTATTCCGCAGCCTGGTGGGTAAAAGCGAACAAATTCAGGGGGTCCGTCGCCTGGTAGAACAGGTCGCGCCCACTGAAGCCACGGTACTTATCCTGGGCGAGTCGGGAACCGGTAAAGAAGTCGTCGCGCGTAATGTACATTTCCTGTCAGAACGTAAAGACGGTCCGTTTATACCCGTAAACTGCGGCGCTATTCCCGGTGAGTTACTGGAAAGTGAGTTGTTTGGTCACGAAAAAGGCGCGTTTACCGGTGCTATCAGTGCCCGTAAAGGCCGTTTTGAACTGGCCGAAGGCGGCACATTGTTTCTCGATGAAATCGGCGATATGCCGCTGCAGATGCAGGTAAAGTTACTGCGCGTACTGCAGGAAAGAATGTTTGAAAGGGTCGGTGGTAACCGGCCAATACAGTGTGATGTGCGGATCATCGCCGCCACCCATCGCGATCTGGAAAAGATGATTGCCGATGATAAGTTCCGCGAAGATTTATATTACCGCCTGAACGTGTTCCCTATCGACAGTCCGGCCCTGCGTGAACGCCGTGAGGATATTCCGTTGCTGTTGCAGGAGTTGATCAGCCGCATTCAGGGAGACGGTGTCGACCCGGTGAAATTTACCGAGCGCGCTATCAGTTCTTTGATGGAGCACCCCTGGTCGGGCAATGTCCGCGAATTGTCTAATCTGGTGGAACGGCTGATGATCCTGTTTCCTGGTCAGATCGTGGATGTACAGGATCTGCCGCAAAAATATCAGTATGGTGATATGGAGCGATTTGAGCCGGATTACCCGGAAGAAGTGCTCGAGCGTGATGCCTTCAACGAACTCTTTGCCGAGTCGGCCGGGTATGATGACGATACACCAGAGCCTGAACCGGCTATCAACGGTTATTTACCTGATGAAGGGGTCAACCTTAAAGAGTACCTTTCGGAGCTGGAGATTAATCTTATCCAGCAAGCCCTCGATCAGCAGGAGTGGGTTGTTGCCCGGGCTGCCGATAAGCTGGGAATGCGCCGAACCACGCTGGTTGAAAAGATGCGCAAGTACAATATTCAGCGTGACTAACACGCCTGAGCAGAGAAAGAGTTAGCCAATCGGTTAGCTCTTTTTTTTGCGGGTAATCGCCGATAGCCGCACTTGTCATTATATTGACAGCGAAAACCCCGCCATAATTACCCTATCTCATTGAAAAGTAAAGCCTAAATTCTGGCACGACTAATGCAAAATCCTTAGCAGTCCAACAAGTGTCTGCAAATTGACGAGGAATATATGGCATTAAATAGTCGTGTTGCCAATACCGTAGAAGAAGTATCGATAAAGCCGGGGAAAAGCCAGCAGGCAGTGTCCGATTTATCGCTGGTACGCGAAACTGCTCAAACACAGCAGCAGGAACTCGACTCCTTAAGACAACAAGCATCCCGCCTTACCCATCTGTTACAGGTTATGCCTGCCGGGGTGATCGTGCTGGATGGTAAAGGGTTTGTCAGGCAAGCCAATGAACAGGCCTCTCTGCTACTTGGCGAACCGCTCGAAGGCGAGCTGTGGCGAACTATTATTACCCGCTCTTTTAAACCTCGCGCCGACGATGGTCACGAAGTGTCGTTGTTCGACGGGCGCCGGGTTAAACTGTCTATTACGCCATTGGTGAATGAGCCCGGGCAACTAATCGTGCTTACCGATCTCACGGAAACCCGCCAGTTACAGGCGCGTCTGAGCCACCTGCAGCGCTTGTCCTCACTGGGCAAAATGGTTGCTTCACTGGCCCATCAAATTCGTACACCACTGTCGGCGGCAATGTTGTACGCGGCCAATCTGACCCGTAAGAATCTGCAGCCGGAATCCGGTGTTCAGTTTGCGCATAAACTGCAGGACAGACTCAAAGAACTGGAGAGTCAGGTCAATGACATGTTGCTGTTTGCCAAAAGCGGAGAGCAACAGGTGGTCAATGATATCTCAGTACAAGAACTGTATGAGGCTATCGCCCCTACAGCGCAAACCATCACTCAGGGCCAGGATCAGATTGTGATCTTTAAAGGTCAGCATATTAATGCATCGATCACCGGTAATCTTACCGCCTTGCAGGGCGCTTTGCTTAACCTGATCCAGAATGCCAGCCAGATTAGTCCGAAGGGGAGCGATGTTACCGTGCAGTTCAGCGTATTAAACCGCTGGTTGTGTATCAACATCAGCGACCAGGGACCGGGCATTTCTGACGCCCTGAAAGACAAAATTTTCGAACCCTTTTATACCACTAAAACACACGGAACCGGTCTAGGCCTGGCCGTAGTGCAATCGGTGGTTAAAGCACATCAGGGCCGCATTAATGTGGAAAACCTGGCCGATGAAGGCGCCTGTTTTTCCATTATGTTACCCCGGGCATTTACCAGTGACATGATAATTGCCGACACTCAACCAGAGGAATAACCCATGCCAAAAACAACCGTACTGATCGTCGAGGATGATGCGGGCCTGCGCGAAGCGCTGGTAGATACGCTGTTACTGGCTGATTATCAGGTGGTCGCCGCCGATTCAGCAGAGCAGGCGATTATGCTGCTCAGTAAGCAGTCGGTAGATATCGTGGTAAGTGATATTCAGATGGGCGAAATGAATGGCCTGGCGCTATTAAAAGCAATTAAGAGCAAAGATGCCAATTTACCGGTACTGCTGATGACAGCTTACGCCACGGTGGATGACGCGGTAAGTGCCATGCGCGATGGCGCGACGGATTATCTGTCGAAACCCTTTGCGCCCGAAGTGTTGCTGAATCTGGTTGGCCGTTATGCACCGGCGCAAAAAGTCGAGTCCCGACAACCCATTGTTGGTGATAGCAGCAGCCTGGAATTACTCCAGTTGGCACGTAAGGTAGCTCGCTCAGAGGCAACCGTGATGGTGTTGGGGCCAAGTGGTTCGGGTAAAGAAGTTTTATCCCGCTATATCCACGACAACTCCCAGCGCAGTCAGTCACCTTTTGTGGCGATTAACTGTGCGGCCATTCCAGAAAATATGCTGGAAGCCACCTTGTTTGGTTATGAAAAAGGGGCCTTTACCGGCGCCGTGCAGGCGTGCCCGGGCAAGTTTGAACAAGCTCAGGGAGGCACTTTACTGCTCGATGAGATCACCGAAATGGACCTGGCACTACAAGCTAAATTATTACGTGTGTTACAGGAAAAAGAAGTGGAGCGCCTCGGCGCACGTAAAACCATTGAACTGGATGTTCGGGTGATAGCTACCAGTAACCGCGATTTAAAAGAAGCCGTGGCCAGAGGTGAGTTTCGGGAAGATTTATATTACCGCTTAAATGTATTCCCAATTACCTGGTTGCCATTAGCACAACGGACAGGGGATATCATTCCGCTCGCCGAACACCTGATTAATCGCCATGCGGCGCAACAAGGGTTGGGACAGTTTAAGCTGAGTGCGTCAGCCCGCAACAAGCTGTTACAACACAGCTGGCCGGGCAATGTCCGTGAATTGGAAAATGTCTGCCAGCGGGCCCTTATCTTATGTGAATCTGAGGTGATTGACGCCAGCGATCTGATGATCGAACCCATGAGCGGGCAGTCTCTCGCGCCTGCCAGTGAAGCAGACTATGAAGAAGATGACAGTCGTCTTGGGTCGGAGCTGCGTCACCAGGAGCACCAGATTATTCTGGATACCCTGGCGTCCTGCAAAGGAAAACGCAAGGACGTGGCCGAAAAGCTCGGCATCAGCCCGCGTACACTGCGCTATAAACTGGCGCGCATGCGTGAGCAGGGTATCGAGGTACCGGCCTGATAATACCTTTCCAACCTACCTGCAGGGCGCTTATTTCAGCGCCCTGTTTGCTATTCCACTCTTTTTGCTGGTAGCCCTGCGTTTGATTGCCGTCATAAAATTGGCATTAATACGTAAGTTTCTGATATTAAATGATAATAAAAGTTGGTCTGGTCCTTGCTGTAGATCTCTATAAGTACAATTAAAGTCATAAATCCGGCACCACCGGACAGGCACAACACACATCAGGAGTCGTTATGGACGTTAAAGCCAACAGTTTGTATCAGGAAATGCAGGCTATGATCGCGCAGACTCGTCTGGACGTTAATCCACAGCAAAATCTTGATATCAATACGGAGTTGAATACTTCGAAAAGCGATTTTGCCGCGATGCTGGGCAATGCTGTTGAAAAGGTTAACAGTATGCAACTCGAATCCAAAGAAATGACTCAGCGTTTCGAAATGGGCGACAAATCCCTCAGCCTGGCTGAAGTAATGCTGGCCAAAGAGAAGGCGGGTATTGCGTTTGAAGCCACCGTGCAGGTGCGCAACAAAGTGCTGGAAGCGTACAAGCAAATCATGAATATGCCGGTGTAGTGGAGTAACTGACTGTGGCTGAAGCAACGGGAACAAATCTGGCCGTCTCTGACGGGGCGGATTCCGATAACGAGCAAAAATCCGGCTTTATGGACACCATTGGCAGTACCGATATGGTGCGCCAGATGACGCTGGTCGTTGTGTTGGTGATCAGCGTGGCTATCGCCATCTTTGTGGTGTTGTTTGTCCAGGAGCCGGATTTCCGTCCGCTGGCTAAAATGGACACCGAAGAGCTCATCGAAACCCTCGATTACCTTGATGCTAACCAGATTGAATATCAGCTGGAAGGCAACGTGGTTCATGTCCGTGTCGACGAATATCAAAAAATTAAACTGGGTATGAGCCGTGAAGGCCTGGCGCAGGCTGAACAGGCTGGCAGCGATATTATCATGCAGGATATGGGCTTCGGAGTGTCGCAACGGGTGGAAATGGAACGCCTCAAGCACGCCCGGGAAATGCAGGTGGCGGCCACGATTGAAGACATGGCCAGCATCAAGAAGGCCCGGGTGCTGCTGGCATTGCCCAAAGAAAATGTGTTTGCCCGTCGTGAGAAAAAAGCCAGTGCTACGGTGGTACTAACCGCCACCCGAGGTTCGGCGATCACCGGCGAAGAAGTCGATGCAGTGGTCGAGATCGTTGCCTCTGCAGTGCAGGGCATGGAGCCTGAACGGGTTACCGTTACCGACAGCAACGGCCGCTTGCTTAACTCCGGCTCACAGAATTCAGTGAGTGCCAGAGCACGAAAAGAATATGAAATCGAACGTCAGCGTGAGAGTGAGTATCAGGAAAAGATTGATGCTATTTTGATCCCCGTACTGGGTATTGGTAATTACACTGCGCAGGTGGATGTCAGCATGGATTTTACCGCGGTGGAACAAACCCAACGCCGTTATAATCCGGATTTACCCGCCGTGCGCAGTGAAATGGTAGTGGAGGAAAACTCAGTAGGATCAGTGGCCGCAGGCATTCCCGGCGCTATCAGTAACCAGCCGCCACTGGACGCGAATATCCCTGAAAACGCCATTGGCAATGGTCAGGTTGCGCCGGTCCCCGGCAGAACCACCAAAGAGTCGACCCGCAACTATGAACTGGACACTACCATTAGCCATACAAAGCAACAAACCGGCGTGATCCGTCGCCTGAGTGTATCGGTGGCGGTGGACTACCAACAAAGCACGGCTGAAGACGGCACCGTTACCAGCGAAGCCCGCAGCCAGGAAGAGTTGCTGAGCATTCGCCGTTTACTGCAGGGCGGTATTGGCTTCGACGTTACCCGTGGCGACAGCCTCGAAGTGGTCAGCATGCCATTCAGCCGCATCGATGCCGGTGATATGGAAGAGTTACCACTTTGGGAACAACCTTTCTTTATGCCTATACTTAAGTGGGTAATGGGCGGACTGGTCGTTATCACGCTGATCTTTGCCGTCATCAGACCTATGTTGTCAAAACTGATCAACCCGGCGGATAGCCAGGCTAGTGACGAATTCGATGCCGATGAAGGATTGGATCTGGGTGATGATACCATTAACATGCTGTCCAGCGAGTTTGATGCCGGACAGGTAGGCTTTGCACCGGATGGCTCGTTAATGCTGCCGGACCTGCATAAAGATGAAGATGTACTTAAAGCGGTACGCGCACTGGTGGCCAATGAACCTGAACTATCTGCCCAGGTAGTGAAAGGCTGGCTGTTACAGGATGAGTAATTAAGAGGTCGTAAAATGGCAGAAGAACTGGCCACACAAGAAGAACAAACTTACGACGTAAGTAAGCTCGAAGGCGTTGAGAAAGCCGCGATCCTGTTACTGAGCCTGTCGGAAGAAGATGCTGCCCAGATCCTTAAACATCTGGAGCCCAAACAGGTACAAAAGCTCGGTGCGGCCATGGCCCGTATCGATGATATGACACAGGCAAAAATAACCTCTGTGCATAAACACTTTATTGAAGAAATCCAGAATTACTCAACCATTGGTTTCCAGAGTCAGGACTTTGTAAAACGGGCATTAACTGCCGCGTTGGGTGAAGACAAAGCCGCCAACCTGATTGATCAGATCCTGATGGGCTCAGGCGCTAAAGGTCTGGACTCCCTCAAGTGGATGGATTCCAAGCAGGTGGCGAGTATTATTCGCAACGAGCACCCGCAGATCCAGACTATCGTATTGTCTTACCTGGAGCCGGAGCAATCTGCCGAAATTTTGTCGCAGTTCCCGGAAAAAGTTCGTCTGGATTTATTGATGCGGGTAGCCAACCTCGAAGAAGTTCAGCCTGCCGCATTGCAGGAACTCAACGAGATCATGGAGAAACAGTTTGCCGGACAGGCCGGCACTCAGGCAGCCAAAATGGGCGGCCTGAAGTCTGCTGCCGACATTATGAACTACCTCGATACCAATATCGAAGGTCAGTTGATGGATGCTATTCGCGAACAGGACGAAGAACTCAGTCAGCAAATTCAGGATCTGATGTTTGTCTTCGACAACCTGGTGGATGTGGACGATCGTGGTATTCAGGCGATTCTGCGCGAGGTGCAACAAGACTCGCTGCTTAAAGCCATTAAAGGCGCGGATGAAGAACTCAAGAACAAGATCACCAACAATATGTCGAAACGTGCAGCAGAAATGCTCACTGATGATCTTGAGGCCATGGGGCCGGTGCGGATAAGCGAAGTGGAAACTGCACAGAAAGAAATTCTGTCGGTGGCCCGACGCCTGGCTGATGCCGGTGAAATTATGCTTGGCGGCGGTGGCGGTGAAGAGTTCCTCTAACAGGATAAGCTATGAAATCCTATAAATCATTCACGGTTGAAGAGCTCGAAGACGCCAAAGGCTGGGATTTGCCACACGTTGAGCAGCCACAAGCAACGCAGGAGAGTAAAACCAACGCGCTGAATCGTCGCAGCGACTGGAAGTATGAACCGCCGGAAGAGCCGGAAGAAATTAAACCGCCCACCGCCGAGGAAATAGAAGCCATTCGTCAGGCCGCCTATGAAGAGGGCTATAACGAAGGCAAACAAACCGGTTTTGAAGAAGGTAAAGCCGAGGGCCAGGCGCAGGGGCATGAAGAGGGCCTGGCCAGTGGTCACGAGGCCGGACTGGCCCAGGGGCTTGAGCAGGGCCAGGCACAAATCAGCCAGCAAACCGAATTGTGGGAATCGCTGGTTACTCACCTTCATGAACCGTTGACTAAAGTGGATGAACAGGTTCGCAAAGAAGTGGTTAAACTGGCCGTGGCGCTGGCACGTTCGGTAGTCCGCACGGAAGTCAGAACCAACGAAGACATTATTCTGCAGGCGCTCAGTGAAGGGCTTAAAGCGCTGCCGGTGGAAGAAAACCACTACAGTATTCATCTGCATCCTGAAGATATCCAACTGGTGCAGACGCATTTTAGCGAAGAAACCATCAAAGAACGCGGTTGGACACTCATTGATACCCCGGGTATGGAACGCGGCGGTTGCGATATTGTTACCCAGCATAACGCTGTAGACCTTTCCATTGAACGGCGCAGTCGCAATGTGCTCGATAAATTCCTGTTAGAGCAGGGCTTATCTGATGACAGTTAGCCTGGTATCCCATCTGCAACAATTACAGAAACAGGTGCCGTCGCCACCCATTGTTGCGGCCGGTAAGCTTATCCGCGGCATTGGCCTCACGCTTGAGGCAGTAGGTTGTCAATTACCCGTCGGTAGCCAGTGTATGGTGCAAACCATCGACGGCGAAATCGAAGCTGAAGTGGTTGGCTTTGGCGATCATATTACTTATTTAATGCCCACCGAAGCGGTACGCGGGATTGTGCCCGGCTCACGGGTGCTGCCGCTTAATCGGGACAGCGGATTATCCGTAGGGTTAGGAATGCTTGGCAGAGTGGTCGATGGCAATGGCCTGCCGCTTGACGGGCTTGGCCCCATTGAATCAACTGAACGGGTGCCTACCACCAAACCGCCAATTAATCCGCTGGCGCGGCGTACTATTGCCGAACCTATGGATGTGGGTGTGCGCGCAATCAATGCCATCACTACCGTAGGGGTAGGACAGCGTATGGGTTTATTTGCCGGCAGTGGCGTGGGTAAAAGTGTGCTGCTCGGTATGATGACCCGCGGTGCCAAAGCCGATGTGGTGGTAGTTGGTCTGGTGGGTGAACGGGGCCGCGAGGTAAAAGAATTTATCCACGATATTCTTACCGAAGAAGAACGTCAGCGCGCGGTCGTTGTTGCCGCGCCAGCCGATACTTCGCCACTGATGCGATTAAAGGGGTGTGAAACCGCCGTTACCATTGCCGAATATTTTCGCGATCAGGGCATGAATGTCCTGTTACTTATCGATTCGTTAACCCGTTATGCCATGGCCCAGCGAGAAATTGCGCTGGCGGTAGGTGAGCCGCCGGCCACCAAAGGCTACCCGCCTTCGGTATTTGCCCGCTTGCCGGCACTGGTAGAGCGCGCCGGTAACGGCAGCGAAAATCAGGGCTCGATCACGGCTTTTTACACTGTCCTGACAGAAGGTGATGATTTACAGGATCCGATTGCCGACTCCGCCCGTGCGATTCTTGACGGTCATATTGTACTGTCCCGCTCGTTGGCGGAAAGCGGCCATTACCCGGCCATCGACATTGAGGCCTCCATCAGTCGGGTTATGCCGCAGGTTGTGAGTGAAGAACACCTGTTTCAGGCTCGTCGTATTCGCCAGGTTTATTCCACCTATCAGCAAAACCGCGACCTTATTACTCTGGGGGCTTATACGCGTGGCACCGATGCCAGGGTAGATTTAGCCATTAATGCCGAACCGGCCATCAAAGCTTTACTGCAACAGGGTATGAAACAGGTGACCCCTTACGACGAAAGCCTGGAGGCCATGAGTAAGCTGGCTGGCGGCTTAGGTAAAGGTTAACACCGATGGCCCGTAACGAAGTCACCCGTTCTATTGAGCAGCTAGCCACCGTATTACGGATGGAGCTGGAAAAAGAAAACAAAGCCTTAAATGCCTTTCGCCTGGCTCAGGATTATCATCAGCAACAGCGTACCAAACTCACCAGCCTGCAACAGTACCGCATGGACTATGTGCGGCAGCTGCAACAGGAAGGTAGTGGCGGCGTAAAAGCGCATCACTACCAACAGCGTTTGTCTTTTGTCGCCAAGCTGGATAAAGCTTGTGAGCAGCAGGGGCACGTTATTGCCCAGTGCAAAATGGCCGCCGATCAGCGGCGCACCCAGTGGCTGGCCCAGCAGCGCCGCCGCCAGGCCGTTGAAAAGCTCATTGAAAAGAAAGATCAGAGCCTGCAGATTATCGACAACCGTATCGAACAACAAATGATGGATGAGCTGGCTACCCAGCGACTGCTCCGCCGTTCTATCTCATGAACCTGCCTTTTTTAAAAGTGGCGCACTCTTTGCAAAATCTTTACTCAAGCGACTAATACTGATGTAACAACACATCAAATTCAAGCAGTTAGGTATTGAGGACTCGGTTATGATGCAACAGCTTGCCACGCAACGATCACAAATTGCCGCCTTCCCGGAGAGATTGCCGGAAAGTGCTGCTAAACGTGATCCGGCTCAAACCAGTGAGTCTGTATTCCCTGTCAGTCCTGATCAGTCGGCAGAGGCAACGTCGGGCAAAAGTGCGCCGGCAAAAGATAGCTTTGCCGAGGTGCTTAATCGCCAGCGTGGCGACGAACAAGCTGCCGAGACAAAAAGCAAAGCCGCTAAAGAGAGTAAGTCAGCGTCTGAGAATGAGGAACTAACGGCCAGGTCTTCAGCTCAGCAGAGTAAGAAAGAAGCTTCTGACACCAACAGTACGGCAAAAACAGAGAGCGGTGAGTCAACTGGCGATCCGATTGGCGATCAAGCCAGTAAAACAACAGACAAGCTTGCCGGTGATTCGGAAAGCGACGCACAAGCGACGTCAGGGAAAATGGCCAGCGGCGCTGAAGAGCTGATAGAGACTAATGAGCGTCAGGTTTCCGCCACTCAGACAACTGAGGATCGTATCGACAATATTGCCGCTGCCGAGGAGGATATTGCCGATATTGCCATGTGGCTGGGCGGCAATGCTACTCCCACGGCCGATGGCGAGCCGGATTATCTCGCTCTGGTAGACGCGGTACGCGCCCTGCAGGATAAGTTAACCCCGGCCGGAGACAAATCAGCAACCCCCAATGAGCCGCTTAGTAGCGAAGATATTGTCAGTATGCTGCCAACCGATATGGGTAAACCCATAGAGGGGGACGTGCTAACCAAATTGCAGGACTGGCTGAATAGTTTGTTGCCAGGTGAACTGCCAGGGGATATTCAGGCCTCACCACTGCAGCAAATGCGAGGTGCTGAACAGGTACTCTCTGATCTATTGGCATTGGTAAAGCAGGTCAAAGCCGGCGCAGCAAATGAAGAGGCGGGAACAGAAAAGAGCATATCTACCTCTGCCCCTGCCTTATTAACGGCTGTAGAGAACATGACGACAGAGTCAGCAGATAAAGCCGCTGAAGATGCGCAATTGTCAGACGAAAACCTGTTAGCTCTGGCCATGGCATTGTTGCAGGGATTACCGGGCGAGCGTCAGAACGCAAAAAATGATACCAACCCAGCAGCCGAGGAAGGTGAGCAGGAGCTATTACCTGAGCTGGCAGCGGCTAACGTGCAACTTGCCGAAGAACCGATTGCCGTGGCAGAGGCAACAGACGAAGCGCTAATCAATCAGGCTGCGTTGCTGGTAAGCCTTATGCGTCAGGCTCAGCAAAATGCAGAAACACCGAAAACAGAGACTCCCGTTAATGCCGAAAAAGGGCCCGTCAAAGTCACCGACCTGGATGCGCTGACTTCGATGCTTAGCGAAAGTAACGATAAGACCTTACAGGAACTGGCGCAGGTGATGACTGATAGTGCCAGTAAAGCCAACCCGGCACTCACCGATACCCAGTTAAGTCAGATGCGCAGCCAGTTAACTACCGGCCTTGAAGAAATGCGCGCACAGTTAAAGCAGGGTCATCAACCGGGTATTGATTTGGCCGCGTTGGTACAGCAATCCGTGCAGGATGTCGCCCCGGAAAATACACAGAATATAGTGTTGCCGGTCATGCAGGATGTTCAGCAACTGACCCAGCTTGCTGCTATGGCTGGCATGAGCCAGGGACAGGAGCAACAGTTAGGTGAGTTGATCACCGTCGCCCGGGATATGCTGGTTCATGAAACCCGCCAGCAGCACGGTGATACCCTTAAATCCATGCAACAGCAATCCGTTTTCGATAAGCCGGTCAATGTTCAGCAAACCCAGGGCCAGCAACAAATTGCCGAGAAGATCCGCTGGATGGTAAATGGTCGTCAATCGATGGCTGAAATCCGTCTTGACCCACCGGAAATGGGCAGCATGCAGATCCGCCTGAACGTTTCGGGCGACAGCGCTTCGGTAAGTTTTGTGGTGCAATCTCAGCAGGCAAAAGAAGCGCTGAACGAAGCGATGCCGCGGTTACGGGATATGTTTTCGGAACAGGGGCTGGATTTAGGCGAGTCCTTTGTCAGTCAACAAAACAGTGGTGAAGCCGGAGACGGAGAGTTTGCCGAACAGCAGGGCGGTGGCTTTGGTGAATCGGCTGAAGACGAGACAAAAAGTCAGGAAACTCACGTTGTCCGACCTGCAAACGGCCTGATTGACGACTATGTTTAATAAAACATAGTGTTTGCCGTTGCCATTTATTGGTGAGCAGACATAATACGCCTAATTTGTGTATGTGAGAGTGGTTGGAAAATGGCTGAAGAAGAGTTACAGATTGAAGAAACCGGTGGTAAGAAAAGCAAGCTGATGCTGATCATCATTATCGCCGTAGTGCTGATTGGCGGCGGTGGTGCAGCGTACTTCTTCTTATTTGCCGGCGGTGATGAACCAACAGCTGCAGAGGAACTGGCGGCTGAAGGTGGTGGCCAGGCGGCCGCAGTGCCTGATGCAAACGCTAGTGTAGGCACGGCGCTCTATGTAGCCATGCCGCGGCCGATTGTATTTAACGTGCCGGGATCCGGTCGTGACCGACTGGTACAGATTAAAGTTCAGTTAATGGTGCGTGGTACCGATAACGAGGAAAAGGCAAAAACCCATATTCCTTTAATCGAAGGTACCTTGTTGCAAACCTTCAGCGCCAGCAACGCTGATGACCTGGTAACAGAGCCGGGTAAAATTGAGTTAAGAGACAATGCCCTGGAAGCGGTGCAGAACGCACTGAAGGACATTGCTGGTGGTGAAGTGGTTGAACGGGTACTGTTTACCGACTTCGTTATGCAATAGCAGGAGTTCGCTGTGAGCGATTTATTATCACAAGATGAAATTGATGCGCTGCTCCACGGAGTAGACGACGTCGAGGAAGAAGAAGTCGCCCATGATCCGGGAGACTCGTCGGCGCTCGAGTATGACTTTTCATCACAGGATCGTATCGTTCGTGGCCGAATGCCAACACTGGAAATTGTTAATGAGCGATTCGCCCGACATTTACGGGTGAGTCTGTTCAATATGATGCGCCGTAGTGCGGAAGTGTCGATTAACGGAATTCAGATGATTAAGTTTGGTGAGTACATTCATACCCTGTTTGTGCCTACCAGCCTGAACATGGTGCGTTTCAGACCGTTAAAAGGCACCGGTCTGATAACCATGGAAGCGCGCCTGGTCTTTATTTTGGTGGATAACTTCTTTGGTGGTGACGGCCGTTACCACGCGAAAATTGAGGGGCGGGAATTTACCCCCACTGAGCGGCGTATTATTCAGATGCTGCTGAAAATCATTTTCGAGGATTACAAGGAAGCCTGGGCACCGGTAATGGATGTGTCGTTTGAATACCTCGACTCCGAAGTAAACCCGGCCATGGCTAACATTGTCAGCCCGACGGAAGTGGTGGTGATCAGTTCATTCCATATTGAACTGGACGGCGGTGGCGGTGATTTCCACGTGTCACTGCCTTACTCGATGCTGGAGCCCATCCGCGAACTGCTCGATGCTGGTGTGCAGAGTGATAAGGAAGATACGGACCTGCGCTGGAGTAAAGCGCTGCGGGATGAAATTATGGATGTGCATGTGGAACTCAGCACGCACATGCTGGACTTTGAGGTGTCATTACGGGATGTTATGAACTTCAAGCCCGGCGATATTATCCCCATTGAAATGCCCGAGCATATTACGGTGCTGATTGAAGATTTACCTACCTTCCGGGCCAAGCTGGGTCGGTCGAGGGAAAATCTGGCCCTGAAGATTGCCGAGAAGATACCCAGACCTACCTCCGTGAAGTCTGAGTTACAGTTGCTTACCCGTGGTGGCCGGATTATCGATAACGATGCCGAACTGCAGGTACTGGAAGAAGATTTATAATCGCAAGTCAAGTTAAGAGATAAGAGGCGAGATCATGAGTGAAGAAGACGGTATGGACGATTGGGCTGCAGCCATGGCTGAACAGGCCGATGCTGAGTCCGAAAGCGAAGGGGGTGACGACGACGGCGTCCGCGTAGCTGAACTTGACGAACTGTCTGATGACGCGCCCATCACCCAGGAAGAGAAAAAGAAACTCGATACCATTCTGGATATTCCGGTGACCATTTCCATGGAAGTCGGTCGTAGCCAGATCAGTATTCGTAACCTGCTGCAATTAAACCAGGGCTCAGTGGTTGAGCTCGATCGTGTAGCAGGTGAACCGTTAGACGTTCTTGTAAATGGCACGCTGATTGCTCATGGAGAAGTAGTAGTGGTCAACGACAAGTTCGGGATTCGGTTAACGGATGTTATTAGTCAAATCGAGAGAATCAAAAAGCTCAGGTAAATTTCCTTTCAAAACAGGGGGATGCTTTGTCTCCCTGGTTTCAACCCTGTATTGTGCTGAGGCGCAGGCCGCCAATTCCATCACCAATCCCAGCTCGGTACTGTCAATTTTTCTATCATTGCTGTTGATTGTCGCGATTATATTTTCCCTCGCTTACGTTATGCGACGGTTTAATGTCACTCCCGGCAGTTCCGGTCAGTTAAAAGTCATTGCCAGCTTGTCGGCAGGTGCCCGCGAGCGGGTTATGGTGTTACAGGTGGGCGATGAGCAACACCTGATTGGCGTCACCGCCCAAAACATCAATCATCTCAGCAAACTCGAACAGCCGCTGGAAAACGTCACCGGCAACGCCGCTGGCAGCGGCGGTGGTGCAGCGTTCAAACAAAAGCTGGTGCAGGCCATGGCGCAAAAAATGAATCCGGGTATGAAGGACAATAACGATGACAAATAAAATGAAAGCCATCGTTTTGCTACTGTTGGGCGGCTTGTTGTTATCACTGCCAGCAGTTGCTCAGCAAGGTATCCCGGCCGTAACCGTCACCAACAATGGCGATGGTACCCAGGATTATACCATGACCCTGCAGGCGCTGTTTATTATGACTGCGCTGAGCCTGATCCCGGCGTTTATCATGATGATGACCTCGTTTACCCGGATCATCGTGGTACTGTCAATTTTGCGTCAGGCCATTGGTCTGCAGCAGTCACCTTCCAACCAGATTCTGGTTGGTGTGAGCCTGTTTTTGTCACTGTTCATCATGACACCGGTCTTCGACGAAATTAACGTTCGCGCATTACAGCCTTATCTGGACGAAGAAATGACCTCCATGGAGGCCTTTGAGCAGGCAAAAGGGCCCATGCGCGCCTTTATGCTGTCGCAAACCCGGGTCAAGGATTTAGAAACCTTTGTGTCGATTGCCGGTGAGGAAGATCAATACGCCGACCCAACTGAAGTACCGCTAAATATCCTTATTCCGGCCTTTGTCACCAGTGAATTAAAAACCGCATTTCAGATTGGTTTTATGTTGTTTATTCCTTTTTTGATTATCGACCTGGTGGTCGCCTCAATTCTGATGGCGATGGGGATGATGATGTTGTCACCGATGATCGTGTCATTGCCCTTTAAACTGATGTTATTTGTACTGGTGGATGGCTGGAACCTGATTTTCGGCACCCTGGCCACCAGTTTTGGAATGGGAGTCTGACACGATGAGCCCAGAGGTCTTTGTTGAAATCCTGCGTGAGTCTATGTTTATGGTCATCCTGCTGGTATCGGCAGTCATCGTACCGAGCATGATCGTTGGCCTGGTGGTGGCAGTCTTTCAGGCGGCCACCTCTATCAATGAACAAACCATGAGCTTCCTGCCGCGCTTAATTGTTACGCTGCTGGCGCTGAGCTGGGGAGGAAACTGGCTGGTGCAGAAGCTGATGGATTTTACCTTCCACATGGTAGAGCAAATTCCGCAGGTGGTGGGCTAAATGGAAGTCGATCTGGCCGCCATTAATCAGTTTCTGGCTGATTTATTGCTGCCGTTTATGCGCATCAGTGGGATGTTTGCCGCGATGGTTGGCCTTAGCGCCAAGTCCATCCCGCCGCAGGTAAAAGCGCTGTTGGCGATGCTTATGACTCTGGTAATCATGCCGGTAGTACCGCCTACGCCCATCACCCAGATAGTGGATTTAGGCACCTTTGTAATTGGCATCCAGCAACTGTTGATCGGCATTGCTGTGGGCTTTTTGTCGATGATGGTGCTCAACACCTTTGTGCTGGCCGGGCAGGTCATTGCAATGCAAACCGGTCTCGGTTTTGCCAGCATTGTTGATCCGGTAAACGGGATTAACGTGCCGGCGGTGGGCCAGTTTTATCTGATCCTGGCGACGCTGTTGTTCTGGGGTATGGACGGGCATCTGGCCATGATCAGAATGATTGTAATGAGTTTTGAGGCCTTTCCCATTGGCGAGGCCTGGTTTGCCGCCGAGCAACTCCGTGATATTGCCCACTGGGCTGGCTGGATGTTTGTGGCAGCACTGACCTTGGCTCTGGCACCGATTATTTCACTGTTGATTGTAAACCTGGCGTTTGGGGTTATGACCAAAGCCGCGCCACAGCTCAATATCTTCAGTATTGGTTTTTCCATTGCGCAGATCATGGGCTTAATCATTATCTGGTTAACGCTGGATAATTTTTCCACTCACTTTGCTAATCAATGGCAACGGGCTCAACAGTTTATGTGTGAGCTGCTATTGATTTGTCCAAGCTGATAAGGCTGAGCGACGATGGCTGATTCTTCAGAAAAAACAGAAGACCCCACGGGGAAACGATTACAGGATGCCCGCAGCAAAGGGCAGATTGCCCGTTCCCGGGAGCTTTCCACCACACTGGTGCTGGTGGCGAGCAGTCTGATGCTGTTGCTGTTTGGCAGTTTTATCGCCGAAGCGTTGTTTGCCATTTCGGGGCGGATGTTTACCTTGTCGCGGGACGAAACCTACGATCCTACCCACATGTTTTCTGCCTGGGGCGTGGCAATCACCGAGGTCAGTACGCCGGTACTGTCATTTATGTTTGTGTCAATGATTGCTGGTATTTATGGCTCTATTGCATTGGGCGGCTATAACTTTACCTGGTATTCCGCTGCGCCACGGTTTGCCAAACTTAATCCGCTAAGTGGTATCAAGCGGATGTTTGGCGTGAATGGTCTGGTGGAACTGCTAAAAGCCTTTGCCAAGTTTATTGTTATTGGCGCTATGGCACTGATATCCCTGTCATTATTTCAGGATGAAGCGCTGCATCTGGATCAGGAAATATACCCGCTGAATATTTTCCACGCGCTGGATATGATTGAGTGGGCGTTTTTTCTGTTAACCCTGGGCATGATACCTATAGCTTTGTTTGATGTGCCGTATCAATCGTATAAGCACAATGAACAAATGAAAATGACCAAGCAGCAGGTTAAGGATGAGCGTAAAAACTCGGAAGGGGATCCGCAGGTAAAAGGCCGTATCCGTAAACTGCAATATCAGGCGGCAGCGCGGCGAATGATGCAGGAAGTGCCTAAGGCTGACGTGGTGGTTACCAACCCGACGCATTACTCTGTGGCGCTTAAGTATGACGAGCATGGCGTGCGGGCTCCGGTGGTTATTGCCAAGGGCTCCGACGAACTGGCCATGCATATCCGAAAAATTGCCACCGCTCATGATGTGCCACTCATTCCTTCTCCCATGCTGACCCGGGCGATTTATTACACCACGGAAGTAGATGAAGAAATCCCGCACAAATTGTTTATGGCGGTCGCTCAGGTACTGGCTTATGTATTCCAGCTTAAGAAATACAAAGCCGGTAAAGCCAAACGGCCTAAACCACTGTCACGTAACCTGCCGATTCCACCTGATATGCGTTATTAACTCAGGGTTTCTCATTAGCCTGACAGGCTGCCCGTGACTGCCTGTCAGGCCCCCCAATCTATAGATTGATGATAATTCGAGCACTTAAGCCTTAGACACTAAAAGCTGGCACGGGGATTGATGTAGTCCCTGTAAGCGAACTTTAGTGTCAAAAATCGGTTATTGAGAACGTCTCGTTATGGTGTTAACAGAATATCTGCAGCGTGTTGATAAAACCCGGCTTCAACAGTTAAGTCAGGGCTTAGGCGTACCTCTGGTGCTGCTTGCCATTATGGGTATGGTAATTTTACCCATGCCGCCGATTTTGCTCGACGTACTGTTCAGCTTCAATATAGCCCTGTCACTGGTGATAATTCTGGTGGCAGTACTGACCAACCGGCCGGTGGACTTTGGTATCTTCCCGCTGGTTCTGCTAATCGCAACGGTATTACGTCTTGCCCTGAATGTTGCGTCGACCCGGGTGGTATTGCTGTATGGCCACGAAGGGGGCGATGCTGCCGGTAAAGTTATCGAAGCCTTTGGTGAGGTGGTGATTGGCGGTAATTACGCCGTGGGTGTGGTTGTTTTCGCCATCTTACTGATTATTAACTTTAAAGTAGTTACCGCTGGTGCCGGACGTATCTCTGAAGTGGGAGCCCGTTTTACCCTTGATGCCATGCCGGGTAAACAAATGGCTATCGATGCCGACCTCAATGCCGGTTATATCGATCAGGACGAGGCCCGCCGTCGTCGCGAGGACATCACCGCTGAAGCCGACTTTTACGGTTCAATGGACGGTGCGTCAAAATTTGTGAAGGGCGATGCCATTGCGGGTCTGTTCATTATGCTTATCAATATCGTTGGCGGCCTGTTTATCGGTATGATTCAGCATGATTTGTCCTTCGGTAATGCGCTGGAGGTCTACACCATCCTGACTATAGGTGACGGTCTCGTGGCGCAGATCCCTTCATTACTGCTGTCAGTGGCCACCGCCATTATTGTGACGCGTGAAAATGAAAGCCAGGAAATGGGCAGCGAAATCACCACGCAGCTGGGCAATAAAAAGGCGCTGTATATTTCTTCCGGTATCCTGTTTGTAATGGGGATTGTGCCTGGTATGCCTCATCTGGCTTTCCTTGGCTTCTCGGCACTGGCCGGCGGCTATGCCTACTATCAGAGCTATGCTGAAAAACGCAAGGCCGAGCAACCACCGGCACCGGTAGTCAGCAACAACGCTGAAGACAACGTACCGGCAGAGATTAAAGAGCTGGGTTGGGATGACGTTCAGCACGTGGATACCATTGGTCTGGAAGTCGGCTACCGGTTAATTCCGCTGGTGGATAAAACCCAGGGCGGCGAATTACTGACACGTATTAAAGGGGTACGTAAGAAGCTGTCTCAGGAACTGGGCTTCTTAATCCCGCCGGTGCACATCCGCGATAACCTGGATCTCGACCCTAACGCTTACAATATTTCCATGCTTGGTGTGACCATTGGCGATGCCGAGGTCAGCCATGATGAAGAGCTGGCCATTAATCCAGGCCAGGTATTTGGCAAGCTCGAGGGACGCGCTACCCGTGATCCGGCCTTTGGCCTGGACGCGGTATGGATTAAGCCGGCGCAGCGCGAACATGCACAAACTCTGGGTTATACCGTAGTTGATGCAGCTACCGTGATTGCTACTCATCTGAGCCAGTTATTGACCAACAATGCTTATCAGCTGCTGGGCTTTGAGGAAGTGCAGCAACTCATGGATATGCTGGCCAAGCATAATCCTAAACTGGTTGAAGGACTAATCCCGGATCTGCTGTCACTGGCAACTGTGGTAAAAGTGCTGCAAACCTTGTTATACGAGGGCGTGCCTATCCGCGATATGCGCACCATCGTGCAGACGCTGACTGAGTATGCACCGAAGAGTCAGGATCCTGACGTATTGGTCTCCGCCGTTCGCATTGCCCTGAAACGCTTAATTGTGCAGGAGATTAACAGCGGTGGGGCAGAACTGCCGGTGATCACTCTGGCGCCTGAATTAGAGCAGATGTTACATCAGTCGTTGCAGGCTGGCGGTGATGACGGTGCCGGTATCGAACCGGGGCTGGCTGAGCGCCTGCAAAAGTCGCTGCAACAGGCTGGCCAGCAGCAGGAACTGGCGGGTGAGCCAGCCGTATTATTAACATCGGGTATGTTACGCCCGGTATTGTCGAGATTCTTAAAGAATGCAGTGAATGGCTTGCATGTATTGTCATACCAGGAAATCCCGGATGATAAGCAGGTGCGCATTGTTTCGTCCGTCGGTCAGTAATCTGACAGGCACCCTGATACCTAAGAGGTCATTATGAAAATTAGACGATTTTTTGGCAAAGACATGCGTGAAGCATTAAGCCAGGTAAAAAATGAACTGGGTAGTGATGCGGTGATCATGTCGAATCGCAAAGTGGCCGACGGCATCGAACTGGTAGCGGCCTACGATAAAGAGCCGGTCGCCAAACTGTCGGTACCGCCTAAACCTAAAGCACCGGTCGCTAAACAAAGCGAAGGTGGTTTGCCGACCTTAAGTGAAATTATTGGTGATGATGGTCCGGATACCCTGCGTGCTCTGCTGGAAAAGCAGGCTGAGCAGAAGGCCGCCGTTGCCCAGCGCGTCGAAGCGGCCAATGCGGAAGCGGAAAAACGCGCGCCTGCCAAACCCGCTCCTAAGGTTGCTCCGGCTAAGCAGGAAACCCCGGTATTTGGTGCCGAAAACGAAGAAGCCGAGCTTAGCGGTGGTGGTAGCCTGGCCGATATTCGTGCCGAAATTGCCTCGCTACGCAATGTATTGCAGTTTCAGCTGGCTGATATGCAACAACAGCAACACTCGCGGCTTAAACCGCAGCAGCGTTACCTGCTTCAGCAGCTTTGCGACATGGGCATCAGCCAGACGCTGGCAGCCCAGCTGGTCACGTATACGCCGGCCGAGTGCAACGAGCGAGAAGCCTGGTTGTATCTGCTAAAACTATTGTCCAATCGTCTGACCACTAACAACGATGATATTCTTACCCAACAGGGTGTGGTGGCGTTAGTCGGGCCGACCGGCACCGGCAAAACCACTACCATTGCCAAACTGGCTGCCCGTTATGCGCAAAAATACGGCGCTGACCAGGTTGCTCTCATAACGATTGATACTTATCGCATCGCTGCCTATGAGCAATTAGCCACCTACGGAAAAATAATTGGTTGCCCGGTTCGCAAAGCGCAGTCTGGTGAACAATTAGCCGATTTGCTGTTCCAGTTACGTAATAAACGCCTGGTACTGATTGATACCGCAGGCTTCAGTCAGCGCGATAGCCGCCTGATCAGCCAACTGGCTACCTTCGGCCAGGTGAGCGGTCAGCAGGTAAAAAACTATTTAGTTGTGCAGGGTAACACGCAACAGGCTACACTTAAGCACATAATAAATGCCTATAAGAGTATTGATTTGCAAGGATGTATCATCACTAAGCTGGATGAGTGCTATAGTTTAGGTGAGGTGATCAGTAATGTAATTGAAGCGCAGTTGCCAGTCAGTTATGTTGCCGATGGCCAACAGGTGCCTGAGGATATTCATGTTGCTAATGCAAAATCTATAATCTCTTTAGCAGCAAAGCTTTATAAAAAGTATGGTTTGAATCATACTAATAGCAGTTCCGATGTAAACACAGCACAGGCAGTATGATTGAAGACCAGGCGAGTAGCTTACGAAAGATGAATCAATCACGATTAATCAAGGTAATAGCCGTTACTGGCGGTAAGGGCGGAGTAGGGAAAACCAACGTTACTCTGAACACCGCTATTGCAATGGCAAAACAGGGCAAAAAGGTCATGGTTCTGGATGCAGACCTTGGCCTGGCCAACGTAGACGTGATGCTGGGATTACGCGTAGAGAAGAATCTGTCTCATGTGTTGTCCGGCGAATGCACGCTGGATGAGGTGCTGGTGACCGGCCCGCACGGGATCAAAATTGCCCCGGCGACCTCTGGTACCCAGTCAATGACCGAGCTGTCGCCTACTCAGCATGCGGGGCTTATTCGCGCGTTCAGTGAACTGCGTTCGCAAATCGATGTACTTATTGTCGATACGGCCGCGGGTATCTCTGACATGGTGCTGAGTTTTTCAAGAGCGTCCCAGGACATTCTGGTAGTGGTATGTGACGAACCGACCTCACTCACCGATGCCTACGCACTGATTAAGATCCTTAACCGCGATCACGGCATTTTCCGCTTTAAGATTGTGGCTAACATGGTCAGAGACGTGCGCGAGGGGCAGGAGTTATTCAGTAAGTTGTCGAAAGTTACCGGTCGCTTCCTCGACGTGGCGCTGGAATTAGTGGCAACCATTCCCTTTGATGAAAATATTCGCCGGGCGGTTCGTAAACAAACCGCCATTGTTGATGCATTCCCATCATCTCCGGCATCGGTCGCTATTGGTCAGCTGGCAACAAAAGCCATGACCTGGCCTATCCCGGCGCAGCCTGGCGGACACCTTGAGTTCTTCGTTGAGCAATTGATCGCGTCGAAGGTGGCAGGGAGATAGCGTGAATAGCAAAGCTGCAGCGTACAAACAACAAACCGATAAAGCGCAGCTGGTTGAGCGACATGCTTCTTTAGTTAAACGTATTGCTCACCATTTAATGGCGCGGCTGCCGGCCAGTGTAATTGTTGATGATCTGATCCAGGCCGGTATGATTGGCCTGCTTGAGGCAGCAAAAAACTTTGATGGCAGCAAAGGGGCCAGTTTCGAAACGTTTGCCGGAATTCGCATCCGTGGTGCCATGCTAGATGAAATTCGCAAGGGCGACTGGACACCCCGATCAGTGCATAAGAATGGCCGCGCCATTTCTGATGCGATTTCCCAGGTAGAGCGAGAAACCGGGCGGGATGCGCGGGATGTCGACATTGCTGCTAAACTCAACGTGTCGCTACCTGAATACCACCAGATGTTATCAGAGGTCAATGCCGGCAAACTGGTTGGTATTGAAGACTTGGGCGTGTCTGAAGACGTGATCGCGACAGATGAGTCGCGGGGCACAGATTCACCGCTGGAAGATTTAATGCAAGGTTCATTTCAAAAAGCGCTGGCGCATGCTATTACTACATTACCAGAGCGTGAAGCTATCGTACTATCCTTGTATTATGACGAAGAATTAAACCTGCGGGAAATCGGCGAGGTTCTCGAGGTAAGTGAATCACGGGTCAGTCAAATTCACAGCCAGGCGATGTTAAAACTCAAAGCGCGCATGCGGTCCTGGCAGACTGGTGAGTAACATTAACTATACTAACAATATGACTATCCTCACTGGAGGCAATTTTGGATAAGAATATGAAAATTCTCGTGGTAGATGATTTTTCTACGATGAGACGCATTATCAAAAACTTACTCAAAGATCTCGGCTTTTCCAATATTCAGGAGGCCGATGATGGAAGTACTGCGCTGCCAATGCTGCAGCAGGGCGACTTTGACTTTGTGGTAACCGACTGGAATATGCCCGGTATGCAGGGCATTGACCTGCTGCGCGCGATTCGTGCAGACGATAGCCTGAAGCATTTACCGGTACTGATGGTGACTGCAGAGGCGAAAAAGGAACAAATCGTAGCCGCTGCCCAGGCGGGTGTTAATGGCTACGTGGTTAAACCGTTCACTGCCGCGACACTAAAAGAAAAACTAGAAAAGATTTTTGAACGTTTAGGTTAATCCAGTAACGTGTTTAACCGCCGAGGACAACTGGATGACTGAAAATAAGAAAGTCCCCATTACGCTGGATGAAGCGAAGCAGTTGGTTACCTTTCTGGAAGAAGGTGATACCGATTCTGCCAATGCCCTGCTTGACGCTGTCACCATGAAAGAGTCTGTCGAATTATTCGCTGAAGTGGGTAAGCTTACCCGTCAGTTGCATGACTCATTAAACAATTTTCAACTGGATGAACGGATTGCCGGTTTGGCGAACGAAGATATCCCGGATGCGCAGACCCGATTAACCTACGTTATTGAAGAAACCGAAAAAGCGGCTAATACTACAATGGATGCTGTTGAACAGAGCATGTCGATTGTGGAAACCATGAAAGGGCAATTAGACAGCCTGATGCCTGAGTGGAAAAAATTAATGAACCGCGAAATCGAACTCGATGAATTTAAATCCATGTGTCTTGACCTGGATAAACACCTTGAGTCTTCCGTGGCCGATGCCGATAAGATGATGGGGCTACTTACTGAAGTGCTCATGGCGCAAGGGTATCAGGACTTAACCGGTCAGGTTATCCGGCGTGTAATAGAGCTGGTCAAAGAAGTAGAAGACAGTCTGGTCCATATGCTTACGGTGTTCGGCGGTGCAGAAGCGACCAAAGCGGCCAAAACTTCGCAGCCGAAGGTCGAAAAAGCAATTGTTGCTGAAGGGCCAATTATTGATGCCGAATCGCGCGACGATGTGGTATCTGGCCAGGATGATGTGGATGACCTTTTATCCAGCCTGGGTTTTTAGGGGAGCGGATACATGTCTTTTGATGTCGATGAAGATATTTTGCAGGATTTCCTGGTTGAAGCCGGAGAAATTCTTGAGCAACTCCAGGAGCAGTTAGTCGATCTGGAGAACAATCCAGAGGATAAGGACCTTCTCAATGCCATATTCCGGGGCTATCACACCGTAAAAGGTGGTGCCGGATTTCTGTCTCTGACCGAACTGGTTGAGATCTGCCACGGTGCAGAGAACGTTTTTGACGTCATGCGTAATGGTCAGCGCTCATTAACGCCAGAACTGATGGATACCATCCTGCAGGCCACTGACGTTGTGGTCGAGATGTTTGAAAAGGTTAAAATGCGCGAGCCGCTGGAAGCGGCTGATGGGGCGCTGGTTGAAACACTGCATAAATTGAGTAACCCGGAAACCCCAGAAGAAAATATCTTTGGCGACACTCAGGAAGAGGCACCCGCTGCCGAACCTGAATCTGTTGCAGAAGACGAAACTTTCGAACTGGAAGAAGATACCTCCGCTGCAGGCAGTCCGTCAGAGCTGATTGAAGACATCACAGAAGATGAGTTTGAAGCGCTACTGGATGAGCTGCACGGCACCGGTGGTGCGCCAGGCGCATCGGCCGCTAAAGCGCCAACTCCGGCTCCCACACCAACACCAGCGCCAATTGCCAGCAGCGGCGGTGAAGAAGACATAACCGACGATGAGTTTGAAGCGCTGCTCGATGAGTTACATGGTAAGGGGCAATTTGGCGGCGAAGCTGCAGCACCTGCAACCCCACCACCGGCCAGTCCGGCTCCGGCTGCAGAGTCGGGAGGCGATGAAGAAATCTCCGATGATGAATTCGAAGCCTTACTCGATCAATTACATGGTCAGGGTAAAGGTCCGGGGGCCGGCGCACCCAAAGAAGACAAACCGGCTGAGAAGCCACGGGTAAAAGTCGAAAATACCCAACCTGAACCGGCTAAAGCCGAAGCGCCTGCGGCCAAACCGGCAGCCAAGGCGCCAGCTAAAGCCGAAAGTAAGCCGGCTGCTCCGGCTAAAGCGGCCGAACCTGCCGCCAAAAAGGAAGAGAAAAAAGCCGCACCTGCTGCGCCACAGCCTGAAACAACGGTACGGGTGGATACCCGCCGCCTTGATCAGATTATGAATATGGTTGGTGAGCTGGTACTGGTACGTAACCGACTGTTGAGTCTGGGCATCAGTATTAACGATGAGTCGATGTCCAAGGCTATTGCTAACCTGGATGTTGTGACCGGCGACTTGCAGGGGGCTGTAATGCAGACCCGCATGCAGCCAATCAAAAAAGTATTTGGTCGCTTCCCTCGGGTGGTAAGGGATTTGGCGCGAAGCCTGAAGAAAGAAATTACCCTTGAACTGGAAGGGGAAGAAACCGATCTGGATAAGAACCTGGTAGAGGCACTGGCCGATCCGTTGGTTCATCTGGTGCGAAACTCGGTGGATCATGGTATTGAGATGCCCGACGATCGTCAGGCGGCCGGCAAACCCCGCATGGGTAAAGTTAAGCTGTCAGCGTCGCAGGAAGGGGATCACATATTACTGGTTATCGAAGATGACGGTAAGGGGATGGACCCGGATAAACTGAAAGACATCGCGATTTCCCGTGGCGTACTTGATGCCGATGCAGCCGCGCGTATGTCAGATGTTGAAGCATTTAACCTGATCTTTGCACCAGGGTTTTCAACCAAAACAGAAATCAGTGATATCTCTGGTCGCGGTGTTGGTATGGATGTGGTGAAAACCAAGATCAACCAACTTAACGGTACCGTGAATATTGACTCCCAGCTGGGTCGTGGTACTCGCCTGGAAATCAAGGTTCCACTGACGCTGGCGATTCTGCCAACGCTGATGATCGTGGTAGGCAAACAAACCTTTGCGTTACCGCTCGGAGCAGTAAGCGAAATCATTAACATGGATATCAAAAAGACCAACACCGTTGATGGTCAGTTAACCATGATAGTGCGCTCAAAAGCGATACCACTGTTTTTCCTTGGCGAATGGCTGATCCGTGGACCTAAAAATATTGAGCGCGACAAAGGTCACGTGGTGGTGGTGCAAATGGGCACCAAACAGGTAGGCTTTGTGGTGGATGCTTTAATCGGTCAGGAAGAGGTGGTCATTAAACCTCTGGATGCTTTACTGCAAGGTACCCCTGGTATGGCCGGGGCAACCATTACCTCAGACGGTGGTATTGCACTAATTTTGGATATTCCGAGCCTGCTCAAGCGATACGCCCGCAAAGCGATCAAATAACGACGTAGAAAAGAGGATTGTTATTGAATGGCTTTTAAAGTCCTGGTTGTTGACGATTCCAGCTTTTATCGCCGTCGGGTCAAAGATATCCTGAACGAAGACCGGTCACTGGAAGTGGTCGGTGAAGCAGCGAACGGGCGCGAAGCCGTAGATAAAGTCAAAGCACTGCGCCCGGACGTGGTTACCATGGACGTTGAGATGCCGTTGATGGACGGCATTGAAGCGGTCAAGCGTATTATGACCGAATGTCCGGTGTCGATTATCATGTTTTCCTCGCTGACCCAAGAAGGGGCCAAAGCTACTTTGGATGCACTGGAAGCCGGTGCCGTGGATTTTCTGCCCAAGCGTTTTGAGGATATCGCCAAAGATCGCAGTGATGCGGCAACGCTGTTAAGAACCAAAGTGCGCTTACTGGCGCGCCGGGCGCCGATTGCTTCGCTTCGCCCCCGGCCCACGCCGAGCCCCGCTAGTCTACTGAAAAAAGTACTGCCGGAAACGGCTAAGCCGGCGCGATCAATGCCGTCTAATGCGCCTAAATCGACCTTTGTCAGAAGTTCAACCTTGCTCAGTGGTAGTCAGGAGGCAGCGGAACCGATTGTGGTGTCGCAGGTTCAGCGCAGTGGCAAACGCTATCGCTGTCTGGCAATTGGTGCCTCAACAGGCGGTCCCGTTGCTCTGCAAAAAGTGTTAACCCAGTTACCCGCACGTTTTCCTTTTCCGATCTTTCTGGTTCAGCATATGCCAGGAACGTTTACCCATGCTTTTGCAGAACGATTGAATCAGCATTGCCAGATTCAGGTCAAAGAAGCTGAACACGGCGAAGTTGTGCAGGCGGGCTGCGCTTATCTGGCACCGGGGGGCAAGCAAATGGAAGTCGAAAAGCGGGCCGGTCATACTTATATTGTAATTAAAGAGGTAAATTCTTCGGATATCGGTTACAAGCCAAGTGTGGATATTACTTTTAACAGCCTGTCACAAATATATGGTGGCGATACACTGGCGGTCATCCTGACCGGGATGGGCGCTGATGGCCGGGAAGGTTGTCGGACACTCAAGTCGCTGGGTGCGAAGGTCTGGGCGCAGGATAAAGACAGCAGTGTGGTGTATGGTATGCCACAGGCGGTAACGGTCGACAGACTTGCCGAAGTGAATATTGACATTAATGACATTGGTGAATGCATTAAAACCGAAATGTCCTGATCAATAATTACTGGCAGGCGGGAGAAAAGCGTTGAAAATTTGGACCATAGCCAATCAGAAAGGTGGCGTCGGTAAAACAACCACGACGGTCACTCTGGGTGGAATACTGGCAAAACGTGGGTTTAACGTTTTATTGGTAGATATGGATCCTCATTCCTCGCTCAGCTATTACTTTGGTATTGATTCAGAAGAGCTTTCCAGCTCGGTGTATGACATTTTTGCTAATCCTTCCGGCTTAAGTGACGATAAGGTACTGGACTGTTTATGTCCCAGTAAGCTTGACAGCCTGTTTATTTTGCCATCCACCATGGCCCTCGCCACCTTAGACCGGTCGCTGGGCAATCAGATTGGAATGGGACTGGTGCTGAAAAAGGCACTGCAACAAATTGAATCGCAATTCGATTACGTGCTGATAGACTGTCCGCCGGTGCTGGGCGTGCTTATGGTCAATGCGCTGGCGGCATGTCAGAAAGTCATTGTGCCGGTGCAAACGGAGTTTTTAGCCCTCAAAGGGCTCGACAGGATGATGCATACGCTTAAAATTATGGGCAAAACCCTGTCGCGGAATTTTGATACAACCATAGTGCCAACCATGTTTGACAGGCGTATTAACGCGGCCATAGCAGCCCAGAAACAATTGCTACTGGACTACAAAGAACAGATTTGGAAAGGTATGATACCAGTGGATACCAGATTCCGGGACGCCAGCCAGATGCAGGCGCCGGCATCTATAGTGTATCCCAAAGCTCGTGGCGTATTCGCTTACGAGAAATTACTCAACGTCCTGGATAGTGACTAATATGAGCAAAGATACACCGTTTGCTAAAGAAGAGGTGATGGAAGAATACCTCAGCAGTTTATTACGCGATGTCGAAGATCCGGCAGACGTAACGGCGCGTACCGCCAAGCTGTTAGAAAAGGCAACGGTAGAGCTGACGCCGGAAGTACCGGAGGCGACACCTCAACCCGCATCTCCTCAAGTAAGCGACCCGGTTGAAACCGAACAGGACATTGCGGCCGAAGACGTCATCGCTGAAGTCAAAGCAAACGTTGAGGAGAAAGCCTCGGTACCGCCACCGGGTGTGCCGTTAAAACCCCTTGAAGAGCGTTTGGATAATGCTTTCCAGGCACTGTTCTTTGAAGTGGCTGGCTTAACCCTGGCAGTGCCACTTATTACGCTGGGCGGTATTCATAATCTGACCAAGATTGGTCCGTTGTTCGGTAAACCTGCCTGGTTTATGGGCGTAATGCTGCATCGGGAAGAAAAATTAAGCGTTGTGGATACCGCACGTTGGGTTATGCCGGAAAAATACGACCAAACTCTGGCGGATAAGCTAAACTATCAGTATCTCATTATGTTAGGTGATAGTCCGTGGGGGTTAGCCAGCGAAAAACTGGTGAATACGGTGACCTTAAACAAGGACGATGTAAAATGGCGTCAGGCGAATGCAAAGCGTCCCTGGCTCGCCGGCATGGTAAAAGATAAAATGTGTGCATTGTTGGATGTTGATGAACTAATATCAATGCTGAATAACGGCTTGGGCAGTAAAGACCAGGTACTATAGTCAAGTGGAGCCAAGTGCATGAGTGATGACAGAAATAATAACGCAGGCAATGTCGACGATCAGGTATTGCAATGGGTAACCTATCGATTAGGCGATGAGACCTACGGCATTAATGTAATGCAGGTGCAGGAAGTATTACGTTATTCTGAGATCGCTCCGGTACCTGGAGCCCCGGATTACGTATTAGGTATTATTAACCTGCGTGGTAACGTGGTAACCGTAATTGATACCCGCGCTCGCTTCGGGTTGCCGCCGGAAGAAGTCACAGATAATACCCGTGTGGTCATCATTGAGTCTGATGAACAGGTGGTGGGCATTCTTGTAGATAGCGTTGCCGAGGTGGTTTATCTCAAGTCTTCAGAAATCGATAGCGCGCCAAATGTCGGCACTGAAGAAAGTGCTAAATTTATCCAGGGTGTCAGTAACCGCGACGGTGAGCTGCTTATTCTGGTTGATCTCAACAAACTTCTCAGTGACGAGGAATGGGACGAGCTAAGCAGTCTGTAAATAAAACGGCCGTTCTTTCTTCACATGGAAGTTAATCTGTCTTTACTGATAGCTGTTGCTGCTTTATGCCTTTCGGTGCTCTTTACCATCGTACTCTGGATTGTGAGTCGTCGCAGTAATGCACGGCTGACCGAAGCGCTGGCACAGCAACAACAGCAACTCAGCGCGCTTAAAAAGCAACTCCATATCAACGCCAGCACGCTTGAAGAGATTCAGGCGCGTAGTCTGGTGGTGGCCAAAAATACCGAACAAACCGAAGCGGCGCTGGCTACTTTGCAACAGCAATTTACCGCTTTAGGTGAGCAGGATCCCGACAGCCGCCTTTATCAACGTGCCGCTGAAATGATCCAGTCGGGAGCCAGTGCCGAGGAAGTCATGCACAACTGCGATCTGCCCTTAGCGGAAGTTCAGCTACTGATGAACATCCACCAGCCCAGATAGGCTTACCTTCGCGCAGCGCGTGGATAAACTCACAAGTATTCTTAATCCCACCTCAATTCAAAATCGTTTTCTCTGTCAGTTTACGTTTGCATAGCTTTTTGTTTATCTGTCTAAAGTTATTTGTAAATAACTGTTTTTATTATTTTTATTGCTTAACCTTTTACTCAATCTGGTAAATATTGCCGTTTACTTATTGAACAGCCAGGTTGTGCAAAAAAATAACTTCAATGTAAAAAAAATGTGTGAGTAATGTTAATTGTTGGCGTTCACAATGCCCTTCCTCAGGCAATATTGCGCACATAATCAGCAAATTGCGGGGCACACAGAAAAATTACAGGGGTACTACTATGAACAAACTCATGATTGGCGGGGTGCTGTTATTGCTAAGTGCAGCGCCTCAGGCAATGGCCAGCGTTATCACTAATGGTGGCTTTACGGATTGCAGTTATAACGGCTGGTCAAAAGACACCGACGGAGCTGGTGATATCAGCGTGCTGGACGACTTTACTATTACCAGTGGGCCGAATTGCGCCGCTGAACTGCTGGTGGACGCTGACAATACTGAGGCCTGGTTTGCTAACACTTTATTTCAAAACATTTCGCTGAGTAATGACGAGCAGTATCAACTCAATGTGGATCTGACTGCCGGTTCTGAGTTCAGCAGTGCTGATAACGGCTTTATTGCCGACAATTTTGTGGTGGCATTTGGTGATGGCACCGGCAGTTATTACGGCGCGGATGGCCAGCTAGGCAATGTTTTCAGCGCCGATATTGACGGTAATAACAGCTATTCGCTGAACATTATGCTCGACGAGACACTTTCAGCCTTCACTAATCTAAGCCTCGAATTTCAGTTACTCATTGGATTTGATGAATTCGGCAGTGATTTTGGCGGTTCATTTCTGCAAGTAGACAACGTGTCGATTACCGCGGTGGGTGATGATAATGTAGCCGTTAGTGCACCTTCTCAGGCGTTATTATTTGGCCTTGGGCTGGCCGGACTGGTTTTCGCAAACCGTACGCGTAGCACGGGAGGTCATCAATGAAACTGAATGCCTTTTCTATTGCACTGCTCAGTGCCGGGCTAGCTGCGGTTACGCCAGTCAGTGCAGCCTGGCAACCATTGAATGACGGAGTGGATACCACTTTATTGCGAGCCACTGTAGACAGGATTAACCGGGTTTATAGTTCGGTGGTTACCCTGACCAATACCTCTGATGACATTATCGACGGGCCTTTTCGGGTTCTGATCACCGATAGTTCAATTGCTGTTAACGGCGCGGATGGATACACCCGTGATGGTATCCCATACTTTGAGGTGGTCGCTGACAGCCTGGCAGCGGGGGAGAGCACGGCGGTTTCCGTTTCCTTTAACCTGGAGCGTAAACGACTCAGCTTTACCCCGGTACTGGAACAAGACAATCCCAATATCGGCATTTATGCTGAGGCAGAGGGCGGTGCTGATGCCACCTTAAACTACCTGGGCATGGACCTGTTTATAGAATCCGGTGAGCCAGGGTATGTAACCACTCTTGTGAACGCTACCACGCCACCAGAAGATGACAGCCGGGTGGGGGAATTACTGGTTAATTTCAACCAGGCCGGTACCTACAACCTGTATGCCCGGGTTCGAGTGGGGCCGGAAGGATTTAGCGACGACAGCATGTATATACCCTCTGTACTGGGTAGTGCTAATGAATGGATCCTGGTTAACGGGATCAGCGGATATGCTGCGCCAGGCGAAACCGGTTATGAGCCGGGTACTGTGGTTGAGAGCGGTGGTGAAGCTAACTTAGAAGCCTTTATGTGGGTCGCTATTACAGAAGGCGAATACACTGTTGCCAATAATAACGCAACTGAGGTGTTCCGCTACGCGAGTCGTGAAGATGGTCTGGATATTGACAAGTTTGTGTTTGCGCCAGCCGGGCTGACCTATACCGTCGATCAGCTTGAAAATGGTCTACCGGGCGAGATTGTCACGCCACCAGACACCTACACACCGTCTGGCCCGCCATTAGCTCAAGGACAGTCTAAGTTCTTAGGTGGCGTTTGTTGCGGCGCACAGCGGCCAAACTTTGAGGCCTACTGGAATCAGGTGACCGCAGAAAACGCCGGTAAGTGGGGCTCTGTCGAATCGGTGCGCGACCAATTTAACTGGGCCCCGCTTGATGAAGCCTATAACCTGGCTAAAGACAACGGCTTTATCTATAAGCATCACGTTCTGGTGTGGGGCAGCCAGCAACCTGGCTGGATAAGCGATTTGTCGCCGGCTCAGCAACTCGACGAAATCCTGGAGTGGTATCAGGCCGTTAACCAACGTTACCCGGCGATGGATTTTATCGAAGTGGTCAATGAATTCGATAATGCGCCGCCGGATGGCAGCAATGGCCGACCGGATTACGTTGATGGCTTGCGCTTGTATGCGCCGGAGGCAACAGCAGAAGTGGAAGCGTTCTTCCTGGCCCGGGGGGATGATGCCACAACGGCAGCACAAAAAGCCGAAGACTACGACTGGATAGTGAATGCCTTTCAAATGGCGCGGGACATTTTCCCGGCCAGTACTCAGTTGATGTTTAACGAGTACAGTGTCATAAACTCTGACGCCAGAACCGACAAGGTGATTGATTTAGCCAACCTGCTGCAATCGAGGGGGCTTATCGACGCAATTGGTTTCCAGGGGCACGCCTTCTCAACCGGCGGCCCGTTAGAAACCATGCTCAGTAATATCGATCGCATGGACAGCCTGACCGGGTTGGATATTTATCTGACGGAACTGGATATTGACGGTACTGAAGAACTAACTCAGCTACTGGAATATCAACGCCTGTTCCCGGCATTCTGGACGCACCCGGCAATTAAAGGGATAACCATGTGGGGTTATCTGCCTGGCCACTGGCGTGAAGAGCAAGGCGCCATTCTGGCTTACGACACCGGTGTAGAAAAAGCCGCGCTTAAATGGCTGAAAGGCTACGTTCGCGAACTGGCACCGCAGTTTAATCAGCCATCGCTGATCACCGTGGATGAAACCACTGAAGTGGGCATACAGGTGGCAGATTTAGTCTCTTATGATTATCAGGGCAACCCTCATGAACAGAGTTCTGCGGTGCAGTGGACGGTGTTGAGTGGGAATGAAGACGGCTTGTTTGCGCTGGATGCACAAAGCGGCAAAATCAGCGTGGCTGCGCCGTTAAGTCCTGGTTTATATGACTTGTACATTCAGGTAGTTGAGGGCGAATACCCCAGCTTTACCCGTCAGGTGCAGATCGTGGTGCCCGGCGATGATTTGCCCCCCGAGGTAATTGAGTACGACTTCAGTGATGGCTCGCAGGGGTGGCGTGGTGACTACGGCACATCGGCAACGGTGGGTTATGACAGCAGTATACCCGCGGCGTTATTAATACCAGACTGGGCTGGCCGCAATGCACAGGAGTATATTGAAGAGATCAGTATGACCGATCTTAACGGCGCTAATCTCAGCTATACCGTAAATGTCACGCAGGCCCAGGTAGATGGTGGCATGACCATCCAGCCTTATGTGCAAACGGGCGGGCCAACTTATTCTCGTATCTACGGACAGGCCGTGGTGCCGGTGGCTGGTGAAAATGTGATCACCTTTGCTCCACAAGATAACGGTGCCGGCGATCTGGCGATCATCGAGCGACTCGGTCTACAGCTGAATGGCCCGCTCAGCGAAGGGACTGATGATGTGGTCGAAATGACTTACGTCAGACTGGAAATCCCTACGGAGTTGCCCAGCGCTGAAACCGTAACTTACGACTTTATCAACGACAGTGAAGGCATGCGCGGTGATTATGGGACCAATGCCAGCGTGATCCATCGTCCGGCACTTGAGGCAGTCAGCCTGCAGCCAAATGACAGCAGCGAAACCCATAACTACATACTGGGCGTACCCAGCCGGAATTACGCCGGGGCGGGGATTACCTACACGCTTAATGTCAGTAGTGATCTGGCTGCCAGCGGTCTGAGTGTGCAGGGGTATGTGCAAACGGGGGCGCCAAATTATGCGCGCATCTACGGCTCACTGGAACCCTTATCAGCAGGTAGCAACTTGTTTACCTTCTATCCCCAGGATGACGGTAGCGGCAATATTGAAAACATCGAACGCATTGCCTTACAGGTAAATGGCGCCTTTGTTGCGGATGAGGACAGCGAAATCCTTATTGAACGTATTGATGCCGACTTCCCTTAATCCTTTCTTAAGGCTATAAATTAAAGCCCCGCTGGTCGGGGCTTTTTACTGAATGCTGCAAATCCAGCCACATTCACCGGCAAGGAGGCGATAAATCACTTACACTTCGGGTAGTGCCGCTTTGGAAATAACTAAACGTTTAGACGTCTAGACGTAAAGATGTTGACATTGGTCGTACTTTAGCGACAATAGCTGCATAATCACATTGCCCGGAGTTGCCATGCCAATCAGGATCCCAGAAAATCTGCCCGCACAAAACGTGTTATTGGGTGAGAATATTTTCACCATGGATAGTCAGCGAGCGGCGAGTCAGGATATTCGTCCCATGGAAGTGGCTATTCTCAATTTAATGCCGAATAAAATTGAGACCGAAGTCCAGTTATTACGGCTCCTTTCCAATACGCCGCTGCAAATCAATGTGGATTTAATCCGAATCAATGATTTAACTCCCAAACATACGCCGCAGTCGCATATGGATGCGTTTTATCATGACTTCAGCGACGTAGCCGAAAAACGTTACGATGGTCTGATTGTTACCGGCGCACCGCTGGCACTGCTCGACTACGAAGACGTAAACTACTGGGATACCATGAAAACCATTCTGGAATGGGCTAACCGGCACGTACAGTCAACCTTGTATTTATGTTGGGCCGCCCATGCCGCGATGTATCATTTTCATGGCATCCAGCGAAAATTGCGCGAAGAAAAACTGTCTGGCGTATTTCACCACCGGGTGAACGATCCGCTCAATGAGTTGTTACGGGGCTTCGACTCTGAGTTTTATGCGCCGCACTCCCGCTATGGCTATATTGATCCGGCCGATTACAACAGTATTCCAGGCCTCAGCGTGATTGCAGAATCCGAGGAAGCCGGAGCTTATGTAGTGGCGTCAGACGATAAGCGGATGGTGTTTATCACCGGGCATCCGGAATATGATCCTGAGACGCTCAACGATGAATACGTTAGAGATCTTAACGCTGACTTAGAACCAAAAATTCCGTGTAATTATTATCCTGATGACGACCCGGGCAAGCCACCCGTGGTAAGATGGCGCGCACATGGCAGTTTGCTATTTACCAACTGGATAAACTACTACGTTTATCAGACAACGCCGTACGATTTAAATCAGCTGGTCGAGAAAGATCAGCGCAAGAGGTAGCACGTGAGCCGATACACAGACAAACAGATATTCGATCTGGCCGCCAACCGCATTCTGATCCTGGATGGTGCCATGGGTACCATGATCCAGCAGCACAAGCTGGAAGAAGAAGATTACCGCGGAGAGCAGTACAAAGACTGGCATTGCGATATTAAAGGCAATAACGATCTGTTGGCGATTACCCAGCCGGACATTATCTATGACATCCATTGTCAGTACCTTGAGGCCGGTGCGGATATCATCGAAACCAACACCTTTAATGCCACCACGATTTCCATGGCTGACTACGACATGCAGGCCATTTCCAGAGAAATTAATGTGGCGGCTGCGCAGCTGGCCCGTAAAGCCTGTGATGAATTCACCGCAAAGAACCCGGATAAACCACGCCTGGTGGCGGGCGTTATCGGGCCAACCAGCCGGACGGCCTCGATTTCCCCGGATGTAAACGATCCGGGCAAACGTAATGTCACCTTTGATGAGCTGGTGGAAGCCTACACTGAGAGTTGCGAAGCGTTGATTGAAGGCGGCTCTGATGTGATCCTGATTGAAACCATCTTTGATACGCTTAATGCTAAAGCGGCCGCGTTTGCGGTTGAAGGCGTGTTCGAAAAACTCGACCTGCGGTTACCGGTGATGATTTCCGGTACCATCACTGATGCCTCCGGGCGCACGTTGTCGGGTCAGACTGCGGAAGCGTTTTATTACTCCATGCGGCATATTAAGCCGGTGTCATTTGGGCTCAATTGTGCGTTAGGACCGGATTTGCTGCGCCAGTATGTGGAAGAAATCAGTAATGTGGCCGAATGCCTGGTATCGGCTCACCCCAATGCCGGCTTGCCCAACGAGTTTGGTGAGTACGATATGGAAGGGCCTGAAATGGCTGCGCACATTAAGGAATGGGCTGAGTCCGGGTTAGTCAATATTGTTGGCGGTTGTTGTGGCAGCACGCCGGATCATATTCGCGACATCGCCAATGCGGTTGCCGGCGTGGCACCGCGAGAAATTGTTAAACTTGAGCCGAAGATGCGTCTATCCGGCTTAGAACCCTTCGTGCATTGAGGTATAGTTGTGTCTGCAGAATTTTCCAGTTTTATTAATATCGGTGAGCGCACGAATGTCACCGGTTCTGCCAAATTCAAACGTCTTATCCTCGAAGGCGATTACGAAACGGCACTCGACGTTGCCCGTCAGCAGGTAGAAAACGGCGCGCAAATTATCGATATCAACATGGACGAAGCCATGTTGGATTCGGTTGAGGCCATGCAAACCTTTCTTAATCTGATTGCCTCAGAACCGGACATCAGCCGGGTGCCGATTATGATTGACTCATCAAAATGGGAAGTCATTGAGGCCGGCCTGAAATGCGTGCAGGGTAAGGCGATTGTTAACTCCATCAGCCTTAAGGAAGGTGAAGAGAACTTTATTCACCAGGCCAAACTGATTAAGCGTTATGGCGCGGCAACGGTGGTCATGGCGTTTGATGAAAAAGGCCAGGCTGACACCAAAGAGCGTAAAATTGAAATTTGTCAGCGCAGCTATCAGGTGCTGATTGAAAAAGTCGGTTTTGCGCCGGAAGACATTATTTTCGATCCGAATATTTTTGCCGTGGCAACCGGGATTGAAGAGCATGACAATTACGCGGTGGACTTTATTGAAGCCACCCGGGTGATTCGTCAAACCTGCCCGCATGTGCACGTATCTGGCGGTCTGTCGAATATCTCGTTTTCGTTTCGCGGTAATAACCCGGTGCGTGAAGCAATGCACTCGGTATTTCTATACCACGCCATCCGCGCTGGTCTGGATATGGCCATTGTTAACGCCGGTCAGCTGGAAGTGTACGATGAAATTCCGGCCGAACTGCGTGATGCGGTAGAGGATGTTATCCTTAACCGCCACAGCGAGGCGACTGACAAGCTCCTTGAGCTGGCACCTAAATATCAGGGCGATGGCAAGGCGGTGGTTAAAGAAGACCTCGCCTGGCGTGATTTGCCGGTTAGTAAACGGCTGGAACATGCGCTGGTAAAAGGCATCACCGATTTTATCGAAGATGATACCGAAGCCGCCCGTCAGGCTGCAGATAAACCATTGCACGTTATTGAGGGGCCGTTAATGGACGGCATGAACGTGGTGGGCGACCTGTTTGGTGAAGGTAAAATGTTCCTGCCTCAGGTGGTGAAATCTGCCCGGGTAATGAAAAAAGCCGTGGCTTACCTGCAACCTTATATCGAAGCCGAGAAGTCGGAAGATACCAAGAGTAACGGCAAGATCCTGCTGGCCACGGTAAAAGGCGATGTTCACGATATTGGTAAGAACATCGTCGGCGTAGTGCTGCAGTGTAACAACTTTGAAGTGGTAGACATGGGCGTAATGGTGCCCTGTGCAGCCATTTTGCAAAAAGCCAAAGAAGAAAACGTTGATATGATTGGCCTGTCGGGGCTGATTACGCCGTCACTGGATGAGATGGTCCACGTGGCCAAAGAAATGGAACGGCTGGATTTCGATCTGCCACTCCTGATTGGCGGCGCAACCACTTCTAAAGCCCATACCGCAGTCAAGATTGAGCAGAATTATCATGCGCCGGTGGCTTATGTGCCCAATGCCAGCCGCGCGGTAGGTGTTTGCCAGAAACTACTGAATAGAGAATCCCGCGATATCTACGCCAAAGAACTGGCCAAAGAATATGACATCGTGCGTGACCAGCATGCCCGCAAAAAGCCACGCTCCAAGCCGGTGACACTGGAGGAAGCCCGTGCCAATGCCCATGCCCCTGACTTTAGTGTGCCGCCAGTAACGCCGAATAAACTTGGCGTAACGGCCGTTGCGGCGGATATTGCCACCTTGCGAAACTACATCGACTGGACGCCGTTTTTCCTGACCTGGTCACTGGCTGGTAAATACCCGCGTATTTTAACCGACGAAGTAGTAGGGGAGCAGGCCCAGTCATTATTTGATGATGCCAATGAAATGCTCGATAACCTGATTGCCAACGGCGGGCTGGAAGCAAAAGGCGTTATGGGCTTATTCCCGGCCAATCGCCAGGAAGACGACGTAGTCATTTATACCGATGAATCACGTACAGAAACCCTGGGCGTGTCTCATCACCTGCGTCAGCAAACGCAAAAGCCAAAAGGTGCTAACTATTGCTTAAGCGATTTTGTAGCCCCGGCGGGTTCAGGCATTAAGGATTATATTGGTGCTTTTGCAGTCACCGGCGGAATAGGCGAGGATGAACTGGCAGCTCAGTATGAAGCCCAGGGCGATGATTACAACGCCATTATGGTTAAGGCCGTGGCCGATCGTCTGGCCGAAGCTTTTGCCGAGTATCTGCATAAGCGCGTACGCAAAGAGTTCTGGGGATATGCCCCGGATGAGAACCTGGATAACGATGCTCTGATCCGCGAAAAGTATCAGGGTATTCGCCCGGCACCCGGTTATGCAGCTTGCCCGGAACATACCGAAAAGCAGTTAATCTGGGATTTACTCGACGCCGAAAAACACACTGGCATGACACTCACCGAGAGCTACGCCATGTGGCCAGGTGCCTCTGTTTCAGGCTGGTATTTCTCTCACCCCGAAGCCCGTTATTTTGCGGTCGCGAAAATTCAGCCGGATCAGCTGGAAAGTTATGCCGAACGTAAAGGTTGGGATCTGCAAACAGCGGAAAAATGGCTGGCGCCTAACCTGAGTGATTAACGCTTATGTCCAAGCCCTTTAGTCAGGCCTGTGAAAACAACAAAGCACCGATTTTAGCGGTGCTTCGTGATGCCTTTGAGCAGGCCAGTAACGTGCTTGAGATAGGCAGCGGTACCGGGCAACACGCGGTGCACTTTGCTGCCGGCTTGCCTCATCTGCACTGGCAGACCAGTGATGTGCCTTTACATCATGAGGGGATTAACGCCTGGGTTCACGAAGCCGAACTGCCAAACCTGGCCGCGCCAATTTCCCTTCATATTGGTCAGGATAGCTTTCCTGAAAGTGGCTTTGATGCGGTTTACTCAGCCAACACCGCGCACATTATGTTTTCCCATGAGGTACAACAGATGATGGCGGGAATTGCCAAATTGCTACCTGCTGGCGGTGTCTTCTGCCAGTATGGCCCGTTTATATATCAAAACGCTTTTTCCAGCGCCAGTAATGAAGCTTTTCATTATAGTTTGCTGGAGCGTGGACTCGGCGGCTATAAATCTATCGAAGAGCTATTGGCCTGGGCGGGTGAGTCCATGCAACTGACGGATATCATTGATATGCCAGCCAACAACCTCTGTCTTATCTGGCACAAGCAGAACTAACAGTTGCCGAACATCTCACGCTCATCCCATGCTCGATTAACGCTTAAGATTCCGGCCTCACGGACGATATAATTGATATTGCGAAAGTCCTGATATTAAACTAGTTTTTAAGTACAGAATGCGGGCACCACGCCCGATGATGTCTTCAGGGCACTTGCCGGCGTCAGCCCCGGGGCTATGACGGGCAAAGGATAAAAGAAGTGAGAAGAATGTGATTGCAGTTTCTGCTAATGCCAGAGAAGTAACCTTTTCTGCCGACGAACTTATCGTGAGCAAAACCGATTTACGCGGCAACCTGACCTACGCAAACCGGCACTTTATGCGGGTTTCCAATTTTGCTGAAAGTGAGTTGCTCGGCCAGCCCCACAACATTATTCGTCATCCGGATATGCCCAGAGGTGTATATCACGCGATGTGGAAAACCCTTAAGTCCAAGCACGAATTCTTTGGGTTTGTTAAAAACCTGACGTCCGATGGCAATTTTTACTGGGTGTTTGCCAACGTCACGCCTGACTTTAACAAAGGCAATGTAGAAGGCTTTTTCTCTGTTCGCCGCCAGGCGCCAAGAGCCGCATTGCGGATTATTGAGCCGGTATACCGCCAGATGCTGGAACTAGAGCAGCGCAGTCGCAAAGAGACGGCGCCAACCGATTCATGGAACTGGTTACAGGAGCACGTTAAAACCGAAACCGGCCTGAGTTACGAAGAGTTTGTCATCGGACTCTACGAAGAGCACTGTTAAGGGAATGGCTATCATGAAAGAAAACACCAGTAACGTCAGTAAAAACATTCCCTTCTTGTCGCAGAAGTTTTTAATCAACTGTGTGGTATTTATTGTCTTAACCGTTGTCCTCGCGGTGTACAGCATCATCGCTAACGGCGTAGGATTCGTAAACGTGAGTTCGCCGATAATCGCGGTGGTGTTTGCAATTTATGCTTATCGCGACCATCAGCGCCCCATTGATGCACTGAGCGCCATACATTTAACTCTTAAAGAAGCAATTCAGGGTAATACGCATGTGCGGGTCACCCAAACCCGCGGACTGGGCGAAGTAGGTAAGGTGGCCTGGGAGCTTAACGATTTTCTCGATATCGTCGAGACCAACTTTAAAGAGCTGTCTAACAGTTTTGAACGGGCGGGAAAAAGGCAGTTTTACCGCAAAGGCCTGGTGAAAGGCCTGCCCGGTGAATTTGCGGAGATCATGAACAACGTTAACGGTGCTATTGGCGCCATGGAAAAAGCCGATACCTTTGCCCGGCAAAATCGCCTGCTCAGCGAAATGCACCATCTTAACACCAGTAACCTGTTGGATAATCTCAAAGACAGTCAGAGTCAGATGGTTATTCTGTCGGAAAAAATGGATGATGTACTTAACATTGCCGGCGAGAGTAAACACGGCGCTGACCGCAGTGCGAAAACGGTAGGCGAGCTTAAGGTTTCCATTGAGCAGGTTAATGAGCGTATGGTGTCAGTGGAAGAGACGGCAAATCTGTTAGCCCAGGAGAGTAGCCGGATTGCCGAAACCGTTAAGCTGATAGGTGACATTGCTGAGCAAACCAACTTACTGGCACTTAACGCCGCCATCGAGGCAGCCCGGGCAGGTGAAGTGGGGCGGGGCTTTGCTGTGGTGGCAGATGAAGTGCGACATCTGGCCGATCGTACCCGAAAATCCACCGAAGAAATCGGCGATATTATTTTTAATCTGACCGGCAAGATAGACACGATGGTGTCACAAACACTGGAAGTAGCGCAGAGCACCAAAGACATAGGTGATGAAGTCTCCAGTTTCCACACCAATTTTGAATCGGTAGCGAAAGCCGCCGACGATACGATTACGTTAATAGGCCAGACCAAAGACAGTTCGTTTGCTTCACTGGTGAAACTCGACCACATCATTTATATGCAGAACGGTTACATCGCTATGGAAAATGATGCAGAGGGCAAAGAAGCCGATGCCGTAAAAGTGGATCATATGTCATGCCGTTTAGGGAAGTGGTACTACGAGGGCATTGGCAAAGAGATCTTCAGTGGTCTCACGGCCTTCAAAGAGCTGGATAGCTACCATGCCGGCGTGCATCAGAATGTACACAAAGCCATGGAATATGTCACCCAGGACTGGCTGCGCAGCGATGATGTGTTTGACGGCATTATCCATCATATGAGCTTAGCGGAGCAAAACAGCTCACAGGTCATCAACTGCCTGACTAGGCTGGTGGATGAAAAACACCGGTTACCTACAGTGCGCTAATGCCAGCGGTTAAACATAAAATGTACTGATTCTATACAACCGACAAATTCGGATTTTGTGTTTAAACAAACCTAAGGGTTCTCAACTGAACAATGGCTGCAAAGAGCGAATAGCGGAAGTAAACATCAAGCGGTTTAAATAAAGGTTAATTGCCAATAGCGGACCTTCTAAACTCATACTTGAACCCCATCAAATTGACTGAAACTAAATTGATGTATTTTTCCGGACTTACTGAGAATTCTCAGTAAATACATGTAACCAGGGTAAATATTAGCTAGATCATTGTTTTAAAATCGTTTTATTTCACCTGAGTACCGTTATTACTGAGAATTCTTAATAATACTCAAATAAATCATTGGAAACTAGCTAATAATCAAGTGTAAGGTATTGTTATCACTAAATTATGTTGGGAGTTCAGGGATGAGTAAGACTGCGTGTTACTGTGAACTCTCTATAATAAGATGTTAGGTGCTTTTGTGGACATTCATGATTGGTCAAAATCTGGAAACATCGCTATTTGGCGATATGAGCCACAGGCGAAGAACTTTCCTGGCTGGCACATGAGTTGTGATTCAGAAGGATATAAAAGCCTTTATGAGCTTCTGTCGCTATTCTTAGATTCAGATCCCATGATAAAACGAACATTGGTATTAGATACACCGGATCCATATATCGCGTCTTCAACACTAAAAAATACAATGCAAAATAAGTTAGTAATTGTTCATAGGTTGGACATTAAGGATTAACCGAAACCAATCCATACTTCAAGCGCCCG
>JAAFAI010000027.1 GCA_018222405.1 Gammaproteobacteria bacterium
CGGGGTCTGGGCACAGTGTTTCACTAAAACTAGAAAAGTAGTGTGTTTATTGTGCCAGCACAAAGACAAAATCCAACTGGACCTGAGTCTAGTAAGTGACTGTCTTAATATTATTAAAAGGGAGGGCTTTACGTTACTGCAAAGCCCAGCTCCTCTCTAACACACTGCAGCGAATGCCTTTGCTGTCGCATCAAGATTGCGGGTGTTCAGGCCCGCTACACACATGCGGCCACTGGCAATCAGATAAACTCCAAACTCGTCTTTCAGGCGTTTAATTTGCTCCGGGCTGAAGCCGGTGTAACTAAACATCCCCACTTGCGCAGCCAGATAGCTGAAATCCACATCCGGGCGCAGCTTGCCAAGCTTGGCGACCAGTTGCTGACGCATAGTGTGCATGCGCTCGCGCATCGCTTCCAATTCGGTTTTCCACTCATCCGTCAGTGCATCGCTCGCTAGAACGTGGTTAACCAGGCGCGCGCCGAAAGACGGCGGCGTAGAGTAATTAGTCCTTACGGTAAACTTAAGCTGGCCCTGGATTGTTTCGGCGGTTTCCGGTGATTCACACACCACATACAACGCCCCTACACGCTCGCTGTAAAGTGAGAAGATTTTCGAGAATGACTGCGCTAACAGGAACGGCTGACCAGACTCCGCCATTAACTTAATGGCTTGGGTATCTTCGTTTAAACCAAACCCAAAACCCTGATAAGCCATGTCGAAAAAGGCCAGCAGGTTACGCTGTTTAACCACGTCCACAACTTGTTGCCACTGCTCGTTGGTTAAGTCGATACCCGTTGGGTTATGGCAGCACGGATGCAGCAGTACGATGGCTTTTTCCGGCAGTTGATTTAAATCGTCCAGCATGCCGCTGAAATCAAGCATTTTGGTTTGCGGGTTATAATAGCGATAGGTATTTACCTTCACGCCTGCGCCTTTGAAGATAGAGTGATGGTTTTCCCAGGTCGGGCCACTCACCCATAGCTCTGAGTCGGGGAAATAGCGTTTGAGTAAATCAGCGCCTACTTTCAGCGCACCTGAGCCGCCCAGGCTCTGGGTTGATGCTAAGCGACTGTCCACTAATGGCAGTGCATCACCGAAGGCCAGTGATTTTACTGCTACGCGGTAATCCGGCAAGCCGTCCATCGGCAAGTAAACCGGCGATGTCGGAGGGTTCTCTGCCGCCCAGACTTTGGCCTTATCAACACTGCTAAAGTTTGGCACTTTGCCGTCTTCATCAAAATAAAACCCGATGGTGAGATTCACTTTGTCCTCACGGGGATCTTTCATGAATTGTTCAACCAGCGAGAAAATCGGATCGCCGGCATAGGCATCAACATGTTCAAACATAATAATTCCTTAGAGTGACTGTCTCTTGGGAGCAGCTTTTTATTAATCTATTGGCCAGTTTAAGCTAAATAACGGTCTTTACGGTGGTTAAAAGCAATCAGAATATTCAGCACTACCGCGCCCAGAACAGAAGCGACTAATGCCGGAACGCTCACTACAAAGAACGCGGCACACACCACCAGCACATCTACCCCCATTTGCAGGTACCCGGCACGAAAGCCGGTTTTATCCTGAATGTAGAGCGCCAAAATGGTTACGCCACCCAGGCTGGCACCATGGCGGAACAATACCACAAAGCCGGTGCCCATGAGCAGATTGCCGAACAGGGTCGAGTAAAATAAATCCAGTTCACCGAACTGAATGAACGCCGGGTGAATATGAGTAAACAACGATACCAACGACACGGTCGCAAAGGTCTTAAGCGTAAAAACCACACCCATTTTCTTTAGCGCCAGAATATAAAACGGAATATTCACTAAAAAGAAGGCCACGCCAAAAGTCATGGGCGACAGGTAATCAATTAAAAAGGCCATGCCTGCGGTACTGCCTGTAAGCGCGCCAACCTCTCGCAATAAAATAGCCCCGAAAGAAACTAAAATGGTACCTGTGATCAGGGCCAGAACATCTTCTACCCAACTGTGCCGAATGGACTTCGGCTGACTGATTGCTGCTTCACTCATTATTTCACCCACGGAATGACCAAAAATTAAACCGTGAGAAATATAACACAATGAAATCATATTGTGCGCTAAATTTATCAATATTGCGCAAACTGTGCGTTTATAGGTTGTTTTTAAGGCATCACAACCAAACGCCATCCTCTTTAAGGCGTTCCAACACGACCGCGGTGCGGATATGCCCCACCGTTTTGTGTGCAGCTAAGTCGCTGATCAGCGCCGATAAGTCACTCAGCTCCGCCACCGCCACTTTAAGAATAAAATCGGCATTACCGGTAGTCTTATACATGTCCAGAATAGCCGGGGTGTGTTTTACCAACTCATAAAAAGCCGTAACAGCCTCGGGCGAGGCTTCGGCAAGGGTAATTTCCAGTACCGAAGATATATCCAGATTCAGCGCCGCCGGTGAGATGCGGGCGCTGTAACCAATAATGTATTTTTGCTGCTCAAGGTGAATTCGGCGGCGGGAGATTTGCGAAGCAGACAGGCCCACCAGTTCGCCCAACTCCTGATTAGTCAGGCGGCCGTTCTGGCGCAGGAGTTTTAGGATCTGTTTATCGTAGTCATCAATATCATGCATGATGTGTGCAAATTTCCGTGCTGTATGTGTTTATTGTGCAAGCTTAGCGCGAATACGCAATGAGATCATGCAATGATTCAATCGCTGGCAGTTGATGCTCCGGCTGATAAAATAGTCGGTTAAGGCGGCCGAGGAAATTTACCTTACGGTTGGGATCCTGCGGTTTTACCCGGCGTTCACTGCTGGTTTGCAAAAACTCCTGCGGACGCAAATTCAGTTCGCGAATTTCATCGGTGGTAATACCCTGGCCATAAACCGTGCTCAGAATACGCTCCGTTTTACTCTCCATAATCGGCATAATGTCGTTGGCGTAAAGTTCGCTAATAGGTTCTCCAATGGCTTCCAGCGAATGATTAATCGCCGCCCACAACTCATCGTGAGTATAGTGCGCATCGCCTGGCGCGTAGTAACCCATTACTTCCCACTCAAATTCGGCATTACTGGCCGCAATGGAGCTATCCACCGTTGGCGAAAACGACAGGTCCGGCCGTGCGCCGATGTTATAAGCGTCTACCGACAGGCCAATACAAATCACCAAGTCGCCCATCATCGCCGGGTTGTGGTAGAGCGCCTCAAAGGCGGCCCGTTTTACCCCCATCCAGCCATAAATCATGGGCTTTTGCTGAGCAAAATGGCGCACTTCATGGGGCAGATCTTCACCGTATTTTTCTACCAGCAGCGGCATGGGATCGGCTTCTAACTGGCTTTCAGGTACCCAGACTTCGTATTCCAGACGGTTATCAGCTTTACCCCGGCTCTTGATACCGTAGGAAAGGTTTACCGGACGGCAAATACTGCGGTCTTCATCCACCCGATGAAAATATTCCGAGCGTAACCGTTTAATAAACGGAGCATCCAAACCGGCCAGCGCGGCAGTGGGGTAACGGTAGCCACAGTCACTCTGCTCAACAATGCTAAGCCCTGGCACGCGCTCGGTTAAGGCGTTTTTTAATCCTTTAAACAGATGATAGTCAGGTAGAATGATGCTGCGCTCCGGTTAGATGGTAAATCGTTCGCCGGTTTCGCTGATAAACTTGGGGGTCTTACTGAATTCATAGTTACCGAGGCCTGACTGCTCGATGGCAAGGTCTCGTAAACGGGCAATTTCCAAAAACAACGCTTCATGGTTGCGAATATGTTTTAACAGCGGTCGTTCCATCTACTCACATCTGGATTAATAAAAGCCTGTTAGTCAGTCTGCCAGAAATAGCACCAGAGGTTAAGCACTTAAGTAGCGGCCGGAATTCACGCTGCACACACCGCAGCATTGCCATTCAGTAAGCAGCTCAATACAGCCGCTGATAGCCACATCCTGACGGCAGGGTTGAGAAAGCATTCTGATTCGGGTTTTAGGTAAGCGGCACATCAGCTCAAGTGTTCTGCCGGTATTCGCCGACTCGGTGATCACACCCGAGGTATAGCCATAAAGCAGTCGCATCAGTCCGGAGCGCAGGCGAGGCGTTACGCCGCTTTGCGATAGGCCCCAGTTGGTATTATGTATTAACCCGGCAACGTTGCCCCGTAAGCCCGACAACAGGTTAGCCATGGAGGCGGCCTGGATATACTGGTCGTCCACCGCCAGAACAATTTCACCGGGATGGCTTTGCATATAGCGCTTTAATTCAGGCACCGCCAGCCACACACTGCTGGCTCGCAGGGTTTTGATAGTTAAATGCGGGTGCGCCGGTAAACGGCAGGACGAATGATCTTTGTTGTTGAGCAGCAGCAATTCCACATGTACGCCACTCATCAACAGCCCGTCTATCAGCTGACTGGTGAGCTCAGCGTCTTCGCAGCCATCACACTCTGAATACGCTACAAAGACAGCAAGGCGCTCCAGTGAATGTTCTACAGAAAAATACATGCTGACCTCAATATGTCATATTCACCCCGTATGATGGTATTAAAGCACAAAGACTCGCACATTTCATTAACATTTAAATAACATTCATGCTACTTTCCCACAAACATCAATTTCTTTTTGTACACATTGCAAAAACCGGCGGTACCAGTGTGCGCGACGCACTGTCACGCTATCGTTGGGACGCCCGTTATGGCATGCCGCAATTTATAGTAAATAAGCTAAGTCAGCTATGTGGGCATAAACTGGGTTGCCGCTTTCCACGCCACAGTAAAGTGATTGCCGCCAAAGAAATGTTACCGGCGGAATATTTTGCCGGGCTATACAAATTCGCTTTCGTACGAAACCCGTGGGATTTGCAGGTGAGTTCCTATCACCACATCAAACGTGAACGGCCGCATCTGGCAGCGGGCTTTGATGATTTTGACAGCTTTATGCGTTACAAGCTCAATCCTGAGCGCCCCTATCAGTATCACATCGATACTTCCATGCAGTTACAAACCGATTACCTGACCGATCTGCAGGGCAATCTGTGTATGGATTTTATTGCCAAGTATGAAACCCTGCAGGATGATTTCAATACATCTGTGAGCAGCTAAATCTGCCGACTGCGACGCTGCCTCATAAGCGCAAGGCCACCGACCGACAGACTTATCACCGATATTATTCGGATGAGTTAGCCGAGTTAGTGGACAGGCACTTATATTTGAAACCAGAGTAGCCTGAATGAGTGCCTGTCCACGCGGCCCTTGATTAACCTGCTTGGCAACCACTACTAGTGCTTTCGCTGATAAACCGTAAGCCTTACGACTTTTTCAATCTCCAGCAGTATGAGTAATGCGAAGCCGGTTAGCACTATTACCAGGTTGTCGATTAATGTAGGTGAATGTGTACCGAACACGGTTTGCAATACCGGAATATAAGAAATGGCCAACTGAGCCACCACCACCACACCGACGGCCGACCACACCACTTTGGTGCCTTTTACCCCGGCTAAGGAGATCGAACGCAGATTCATGGTGCGAACAAAAAACAGGTAAAAAATCTCCAGACCCACCAACATATTCATCGCCAGCGTCCGCGCATATTCCACATCGTGCCCGGCCTTAATGGCGTACTGATAAATACCAAAAACCGCCAGGAAAAACAGTGTGCCCACCAGCATAATCTGCCACACCAGCGCAGGCTGAATGAGTGCCTGTCCACGTGGTCGCGGTGGTTTTTTCATGGTCGCCGCGTCGGTGGGTTCAAAGGCTAACGCCATGCCCAGCGTGACCGCCGTGATCATATTGACCCACAAGATCTGCACCGGCGTAATGGGATACGGCAACCCCGCCAGCAGTGCAACTATAATGGTTAGCGCCTCACCCGCATTAGTAGGCAGCGTCCAGCTCACCACTTTTTTGATGTTGGCATACACGGTACGGCCCTGCTCTACTGCCGCCGCTATGGAGGCAAAGTTATCGTCGGCCAACACTACTTCGGCAGCTTCCTTAGCCGCTTCGCTGCCTTTAAGGCCCATGGCCACACCGGCGTCGGCGCGTTTAAGCGACGGTGCATCATTTACGCCGTCACCGGTCATAGAGACGGTCAGCCCCAGTGACTGCAGCGCCATCACCAGCCGTAGTTTGTGTTCAGGCGTGGTTCGGGCAAACACATCTGTATGCTGCACCGCTTCTTTGAGTTGATCATCGCTGAGGGCATCGAGCTCCGTACCAGTGAGCACCTTATCGGTATGCGTTAAGCCCAGCTGTTTGCCAATTGCCTGGGCGGTCACCGCATGGTCGCCGGTAATCATCTTGACCTGAATTTTTGCATTCAGACAGGTTTGCACAGCGCTAATGGCTTCCTGTCTGGGTGGATCGATCAGCCCTACCAGCCCCAACAGACACAACGAATCCTGCAAATCCGTGGCACTTAAAACGGTATGATCAGCAGGCACACTGCGAGAAGCCACAGCCAGTACACGTTGACCTTTTCTGGCCAGCGCCTCCGCTTTATCCAGCCACGCGGTTAAATCGATGGATTGTTCCTCGCCCTGTGCCGTTTGTTGTACACGGCATAACTTCAATACCACTTCCGGCGCGCCTTTCACCAGAATGACACCGTGGCCGTTATGGTCGTGATTGAGCGTGGCCATATACTGGGTGGTAGAGTCGAATGGCAGTACATCGGTGCGCCGCCAGCGCGCTTTGTAATCCTCGCCTTCATCAAAAGTGGCCTTACTGGCAAAGCTTACCAGCGCCGCTTCCATGGGATCGCCCTCAAAACTCCAGTTGTCATCACGATGATGAATTTCGGCGTCGTTACACAGTGCGCATGCCCGGGCAACTTCCTGCAACAAGGGCTGCTCAGCGGTGTGTACCGGTTTATCGTTAAATAACACGTCGCCAATGGGCGCATAACCTTCGCCATCCACATCGTAGTCGTTAGCGGCGGTTTGCACGCTAACCACCATCATTTCATTGCGGGTAAACGTGCCGGTTTTATCGGAGCAGATCACCGACACAGAACCGAGGGTTTCAATTGCCGGCAATACCCGCACGATTGCGCTGCGTTTAGCCATGGCCTGCACGCCAACGGCCAGGGTAATGGTAAGCACCGCGGGCAGCCCTTCCGGAATGGCAGCAACAGACAAGCCCACCACCGCGAGAAAGAGTTCGGTAAATGGCTGATTGAGTACCACAGTGCCAACCAGCAACAGAATAACCGCCACGGTCAGAATAAAGCCGGTGATCCACTTAGCCAGCACGTCCATTTGTTCCACCAGCGGCGTAGTGAGCTTCTGAACCCCCGACAACATGCCGCCAATCCGACCAATTTCGGTATGCGCGCCGGTGGCCACCACTACCCCGGTTGCCTGGCCGGATGTTACATTGGTGCCACTAAACGCCATGCATTGACGATCGCCCAGCGCTGCCCCCTCTTCCACCAAGCTTGTACCTTTTTCCACCGGCAGTGATTCACCGGTTAGCAGACTTTCCTGAATCGCCAGGCTGTGACTGCTAAGTAACCGGATATCGGCTGGCACCTTATCTCCGGCCTCCAGCAGAACCACGTCACCGGGCACCAGATCTTCACCCGCCACAGTGCGACGCTTACCATTGCGGATCACCGCCGCTTTTAAGGCCAGCATCCGGCGAATGGAGTCCATGGCTTTTTCGGCCTTGCCTTCCTGCATCACGCCAATCAGGGCGTTAACAATCACCACCGCAAAGATCACCGCGGTGTCTATCCAGTGCTGTAAAAATGCGGTAAGAATACCGGCCACCATCAGTACGATAACCAGCAGATTGGCAAACTGCTTAAGAAATCGCACCAGCGTGCTGGCCTGTGGCGCCTCAGGTAGTTTGTTTGGCCCACAGCTTGAGAGTCGCTGGCTAACCTGTTCCTTACTCAGGCCATCACGGGTGGTTTCGAGTTGGGTAATCGCTTCGTCGGCGGTCAGCGCGTGCCATTTGGATTGCTGTACATTGGTCATAATTACTCCCGTACATATAAGACAAAGGCAGTACAAAGCAGGAGCGCAATGTTATGTGCTCAGCTCCTGCATGCCATCTATGAGTATAGATACCGTACAAAGATTACGCGCCGAAGACACTGATTTGTATCAAAGAGAGGACTACCGGGAATGTTGACGTCCTGTCACAGCAGTCCCGGAGCAGGCGGGTTCAGATATGCAATGTTGCACCATGCTGAGAAAAAATCGAACGCACTTTTTCCAGCTCATCCGGTGAAGCCTGTTTAAGAAAGGCGCTCAGGGAGCGAAACAAATCCAGTGCCTGACTGCCAGGGCCGGTAAATTCGATCATCCTGACCCCCTCGGCACAAGACTGAAACGCATGAACCTGATCCGCTGGAATATAAACCATAGCCCCGGCCCCGCAGTGATACCCGTCTTCATTTAACATGAAATCCACGGCGCCGCTTATCACATAAAAGGTTTCCGACCACGGATGACTGTGGGGCGGCGGGCCAAAACCAGCACCACTACTCTCCTGAACGGTGACAGATTGCTCGTCACCTTTCTGAGTATCACTCATCACATTGATCAGGCCGCCGAGCAGCTCAATAGATTCAAGTGGTGCAGTATCCTGCAAAACAATAGCCCTGTGCATAGCATTACCTCTCTTTACCCACTTCTTGCGGCTTCAGGCCAAACACCTGCCGCAGACTGTCTTTACAGGCTCATCTCACGGCTAATGGCATACCTGATATACCAGATTTGAGCCCACAACGAAGGCGTCGGTAAGCCACTGCAAAACACCCCAGCAGTAATAAAACACTCACTGCCGGTGCATTGACCTGAGTTGCTACCGCCACCACTAATACCGGTAAAACTTCAATAAAGAAGCCCGTATTGTCAAACTGCACCAGTGGGCTACTCAAAATGGTTGCCACTTCGGTGCTGCTTAGATCCGTACCACCATTTAAAAACGCATCCATCAGATTGTTACTGCCACTGTTGTGAGGCAGGCCCAGATTATGGCCGAGCTCATGGGCGAGTAACTCTGCGTTAAACAGGCTATCGGCATAAGCCGATTCCACCACAAAATCATTGCCCGGCGTTTCACCGCAGCCAACGTAAAAAATAAAGTTATTACCGCACCAGGTAATATTATCGAGAAACCAGAAATTCACCGTTGTGGCTGAACCGTAATGGGCTGAGGTCAGCGCACTCCATTTAGTGGCGGAGTCGAGAGTGAGCAAGCCCGGGTCAACGTGCTCAATGGCGGTGCCGAGCCGGATATCAACCGGCGTATTGCCGAAGCTGGTCTGGGCATAAATAGCATCCATCCCGGCTTCATCAACGGTAATATAGGCAGCTTGCGCGGCTCCGCTTAAAACAAACAGAAAAACAAAGCTGTACAGTCGTAGTAATGGCACTGAAGAATTGGCGTTTCGCAACATGTCCGGGCCCTTTGATAATCAACAGGAGTTTTATATTCCAGACCGCTCACTACAAAAAGTTCAGGAATAGCTATGCTTTGCACTTAACAGTGGCTAAGTATAGTGAAGAATTTTAAAAACGAGATGGCAGACAGAAAATAACCGCCTGAAAGTTTACCCTCGGGTCTGCTATCAGCTAGTCTGTGTGGCGCTGGGCGGCCAGATACTTGTACAGCGTAGACTCGCCAATATTAAGCCGTTGGGCGACCTCTTTTTTCTTCATGCCTTTGGCAATCAGCTTATTGGCCTTGTTAATAATGGTTGACGGCAGGGCTTTACGCCCTTTGTACTTTCCCTGAGCCCGGGCTTTGGCTATACCGATGGCCTGCCGGTCGGTCAGCAGATCTTTATCCATTTGCGCGGCACTGGCAATCAGCGCATATATGTTTTGCGCCGGCCCGGCGACGGACTCGAGGTTATCAACAATCAGCATAATACCTTGTCGTTCAAGGTCAGCGGTAACCGCCGCTACCGCCCGAATACTGCGACCCAGCCTGGACACATCGTGAATAATCAGCCGATCACCCCGCTTTAAGCGCTTTAAGAGCCGATTAAGCTTGGGCTTTGCGCCGGGATCGGCATTAGGCTCGCGCACCACTATATCGTGAGGGTATTTATTGATTAAGGACTGAGCCTGATCGTCAACGTCCTGTTTTTCGGTACTGCTGCCAACGTATAGGTAGGTGGTCACGCGCTGATTCTGATTTGCCTGATTATGCTCAAAATGATAGTAAAATCAGCTTTGAATACAAGCGTTAAAACATCCGACCTGACATTTAGCTGGTTTTCACCCTGCCTTGACCGTTGCCAGGCTAAGGTTTGCATAACATACTAGAGCAACAGACTTAAAGGACGCCGGACTGTGGCAACATCAATTTCTGTTTTATTAATCGAAGACAACCTGGCCATTGCCCGGCAGATTGTTGATTTTCTGGAAGGCCATGGCTGGCTGGTCGATTTTGCCGCCACCGGTAAGCAGGGTGTTCAGCAGGCATTAAACGGTCAGTTCGACGTTATTATCCTGGATTTGAATCTGCCTGATATAGACGGCCTGGAAGTGTGTAAGCGCGTAAAGGCAGAAGCCACAAAGGTGGTGCCGGTGTTAATGCTTACCGCTCGTGACGCCTTTACCGACAAAGCCAAAGGGTTTGGTCAGGGCGCTGACGACTATCTCACAAAGCCTTTTGATTTACGCGAGTTGGCGCTGCGCTGTGAAGCCCTGGCGCGACGTCCACAATTGCACACCGACACAACAGTTTCCCAGGGAGCCCTGGCCATAGATACCCGGGCCATAACCGTCCACTGGCAAGGCACGGTTATCCCGGTAACCGGTATCGGCTTTAAGATCCTGCATAAATTGCTTTGTGACTACCCTTATCCGGTAAGTCGTTCAGACTTGATCAGTCATATCTGGGCCGACGACCCGCCAGAAAGTAACGCGCTGAAATCGCACATGTATTCATTACGCAAAGCACTGGAACAAGCCAGCGGCCGGGCTCTGTTACACACCATCAGTAACGTGGGTTATCAGCTAAAGGGACTGGATGACAATGAAGTTTAAAGGCATTCAGGCGCAGTTGTTTATTGCGTTTGGAACCCTGGTGCTAATCATTGGCTTATTTTATACCCGCCTCAGTATGCTGTTTATTGAGGTGACCCAGGACATTGTCGCCTCCCATTTACTGAGCATGGAAATTACGCAGCTTGAAAACAGCTGGGCTAACAACAGCAAGCTGAGTGTGCTGACTCCCTCCTCCACGGCATATACCATTATTAATCACGATAGCGAGCTTCCCGGTAAGCTCACACCGAGCACCTATGGCGACAATGTTGCCACGGTTGCCGGGCAGGAGGCCGTTTACTTTCAGCCTTTTACACTGCCTGATATCCCGGCCCGGGGCGTTATGGTGCAGGCCAATGAGCTTCTGCCTCTGGCTGTCTTCGCCAGTATTTATCAGGTTTTTCTGTTTAGCGTATCGGCGGCGGCACTCATCCTGGCAATACTGAGCACCTGGTTTCTGGCCTCGCGGCTGGCCAAACCTATCCAGCGGTTGTCGGTTTCAATTAAACAGCAGTCACCCGATTCGCCCTGCCAGATAAGCGGCGAACGTCGCCAGGACGAAATCGGCGAGCTGGCGAATTCGTTCAAGAATACATATTCTGAATTACAGGAAGCCTGGCAGCGGGAGCGGGATTTTACCCGTGATGTGAGCCATGAATTACGTACCCCCATCACACTGCTGAAGAATACCCTGGCAATCAATGACAACCTCATAAGCGATCCGGCCGAGCGCCAGTTAATTGAGCAGGCTACCAATACCTTACAGCAAACCGTAGAAGTCTTGCTGGCCCTGGCACGTAAGGAAAACCTGCAGTTCTGCGAGGTTAAATTACTGCCCGTTCTTGAAAAGCAATTACTGGCGCTATACCAGATTTATCCTGACCAGGCATTTAACGCCGACATCGAACTGCCCGACAATTTTACCCTGCCAGGCAACGCCTACTTAATCTCTTTGTTGTGTCAGAATCTGATTAACAACGGCTTTTATCATGGCGGTGGAAGCGGTATGCGGATTTATTTGCAGTCAGCACATCTGGTGTTTGAAAACCCGCTGACCAAATCGCCTTCACGGCCTTATTATCAGGGTCTCGGGCACGGCCAGTATCTGGTGCAGCGGATCGCGTCGGTAATGCACTGGCAAGTCAGTATTGAGCAATCTGCCACGCATTACCGCGTGTTACTAAGCTGGTAACACGGGCATTTTTTGCTTTAACAATAAGCTTCCCAGCCAGCAAAACCAGCCGATTTGCAGCAACCCGAAGGCGCCGCCTGCAGAGGCTAATGGCGGATACAGGGTTAACATACCAATCATGCCTGTTATGGCTCCTGCAACACTTAAGGCTCGTGGCACACTGCGCTGGCAGTACAGGCTACTATTAATCACCAGCATCCAGATGCCGCCAATCCATTCTACACCGTCGCCAAGGCCGGTCTGAATCGCCAGGATAGCCGGCCAGGTTTCATCGGTCTGAGTGGGGGTCAGGTGGGTAAGATATTCGATGGTGAGCACTGAAATAAAACCGATAGCAAATACGTATGCGGCCCAAACGTAGCCAATCAGCGCGCCTATCAGTTGCCACTGGCCGGTTTCCTCGCCGGGCGGACGATAGAGACTGCGGTTTAGCAACAGCAACGCCGCGCCAAAAACCACAAAAATAATAAAGTACCAGCTCTGGATCAGGCGCGGCTGGGAAAGAATGGCCTGCAGACGCTGTTCGCCATCAATATTAATGTCCGGCATGACAACCAGTATCATGGTAAAGCCAATGATATAACACAGCGCACAGACTACTGCGGCAATACCGCCAAGCTGTAAGCGAGTTTTCATTTTGGCTCCGTCCGATGGCTACATACAAAGCATCAGCTTACCACTTAACCCGCTTTGTCAGTACTCAATGGTTATGAGTTCAGGTGCTTAATTTGTAACAGATTATCTAAAGCGGACGTGATGGCGATTAAGCTCACTGATTTTACTGCAGCCCATCAGGCGCATATCCCGCTCTATTTCTGCCACCATCAGCTGCATGGCGCGTTCTACCCCCGGCTGACCCGCAGCCGCCAGCGCGTACAAATAGTAACGGCCCAGCCCAACGGCTTTTGCTCCCAGCGCCAGCGCTTTTAGCACGTGAGTACCGCGCTGAACGCCGCTATCGAAAATCACATCAATTTTGTCGCCCACCGCATCAACAATTTCGGCCAGATGGTCGAAGGAACTGCGTGAACCGTCCAGCTGCCGGCCACCGTGGTTAGAGATAACAATGCCGGTACAGCCAATGTCTGCGGCTCGGCGCGCATCATCGGCACTCATTATTCCTTTTAAACAGAACTGGCCGTCCCAGAATTTAACCATCTCCTCCACGTCTTTCCAGTTCATGGAGGGGTCGAGCATATTGGTAAAGTAATCGCCGATAGAGCTGCTGCCACCGCCCATATCAATGTGCGCCTCGAGCTGTGGTAGGGAGAATTTCTCATGGGTGATGTAGTTAATCCCCCAGGCCGGCTTACTGGCAAACTGCCATAACCCGGCCAGGTTGAGTTTAAACGGAATCGAAAAGCCGGTTCTGAGATCGCGCTCCCGATTGCCACCGGTAATGGAATCTACCGTTAGCATCATTACTTCGATGTTGGACTCTTTAGCCCGTTCCATCATGGCCCGGTTCAAGCCTCGATCTTTATGAAAATAAAACTGATAAACTTGCGGGGTGTCGTATTGCCTGGCAATCTCTTCCATACTTACTGTGCCCAGCGACGACACGCCAAACATGGTGCCGAACTTCTCAGCCGCAGCGGCTACCGCTCGCTCTCCCTGATGGTGGAACAAGCGTTGTAATGCGGTGGGCGATAAGTACACCGGCAGGTCGAGCTTCTGACCCATCACTTCCACGCTCAGATCTATATCTTTCACACCGGTTAATACACGGGGAATGAGGTCGCATTCTCTGAATGCATCGCTGTTGCGACGCAATGTAGTTTCATCGTCCGCGCCGCCATCGATGTAGTTGAAAATGGGACCGGGCAGTCGCTTTTGCGCCAGCTTTCTGAAATCGTGAAAATTAAAACATTGGTTCAATCGCATTAACGGCTCCCCTCTTAAATAACGCGAATGGGCTGACTTTGGTCACAGCGGATACACTGCCAAGGATACCGGAAATTTTTATGCCTGCAGCGTTATGCGCCTAATGTCTCAGTGAAACCGTTGAATAGCCCAAAAAAAGTAGCCTGACTGCCGAGCCGTTGGGTTAACCGGGCAGTCAGGCTGGCTTGGAAACACGGTTACACAATACCTGAGCCGGTGGCATTTGGATCCCGTGGGCGCAACTCAGCCATTTTGCTGCGATAACCACTGCTGCGGTACACCGCCAGCGGGTTAATTGCCGCGCCTTTACGGTAACGGGCCATAGCCATTATTGGCGATACATCCAGGTTAAAGGCATTCTTTAATTCCAGCGACGCCATCAGCGCGTCGTTGTCTTCCTGATAACCGTAAAGCGCCTCACGATTAACCAGTAAGGCTTTAACAAAGGAACGCTGCACCTCAATGGCGGAGTTAATCAGGCTCTCTGCCGGATCAGTTACGTTATGTGACTGGTCGAGCATGTAGGCGGGATTGAATTCCTGCTCCTTACGGTATTCAGCATCCACCAGCTCATTAAAAATAAGAAATTGCTGATAGGGATGTAACGAGCCACTATCGAGATCATCGTCGCCGTACTTGCTGTCGTTAAAGTGAAAACCACCAAGCTTTTTAAACTGGATCAGGCGCGAAACAATCATCTCGATATTGGTGTTTGGCGCGTGATGGCCAAGATCGACCAGCGACTTACATTTTGGCCCTAACTGCATGGCCGCCAGAATGTTGGAGCCCCAGTCCTGGATAATAGTGGAATAAAATGCCGGTTCGAACATCTTATGCTCAATGTGCATTTCCCAGTCATCCGGAAGCCCTTTATAGATTTGCTCCATGCTGGCCAGGTAACGTTCAAACGCGCGCTGAAAATGCTGCTGCCCGGGATGATTAGAACCGTCGCCAACCCATACCGTGAGACTTTTCGCGCCTAACTGCTGACCATAGCCGATGCAGTCGAGGTTGTGCTGAATAGCCAGTTCACGGGCTTCTTTGCTGGTGTTACTCAGACTGCCGTATTTGTAGGAGTGTTCCTGACCGGGCTGGTCCTGAAAGGTATTGGAGTTTACCGATACCCATTTTATCCCGTACTCATCGGCCGTTTGTTTGAGTTCACTAAAGTCATCCACTTTGTCCCAGGGGAAATGCGGTGACACGCTGTCGGTGCACCCTGAAAGCTCATTGATCACGGCACAATCCTCGAGTTTCTCAAAGATATTGCGTGGTTCACCGGTACCAGGGAATCGCGCAAACCGGGTACCACCGGTACCAGTGCCCCATGAGGGCACGGCAATCTGAAACTCCGCTGCGCTGCGGGTGATGGCTTCAATATCAATATTCTGCCGCGCCAGCTTGTCGCCCAGCGCCGCGTAGTCAGTCTCAAGTTCATTCAGTAGTGACTGATTCTCCTGATGAATCAGTGCTTCATCGATGCGTCTTAACATAATCGGTTACTCCTATCGCAAGAAGGCTTCGTGCAGACCACCGTCCACACTGATCACCTGCCCGGTGGTTTTACTTAGCTGCCCCGAAATCAGCAGGTAGGCTGCTTCGGCCTGATCGTCCGGCGTGATGGGTTGCTTAGTGAGCGTGCGCTGAGCGTAAAACTCAGCCAGTTTATTGCGTAATGCCTCGGTAGACTCATCCGCGCTGAACGCAATGTTGTATTTGGTTAACGATGAAATCACCCGGTCACGAGGAAACATGTTACTGCCCTGCACCACCGTTGCCGGTGCCAGTGCGTTAACATTGATAAGTGGCGAAAGCGTAACGGCAAGTTCTCGTACGAGATGGTTGGCCGCTGCTTTACTGGTATCGTAGGCCAGTGAACCTTTCTTCGAAACCGCCGCATTGACACTGGTGGTGAGTACCAAAGCACCTTTAAGCCCCTGACGCTGCCACACTTTGTGCGCTTCGGAGGCCACCACGTAACCGCCTTTCACATTCACACCAAAGCTTAAATCAAAGATTTGGTCGTTTTTGGCCATGTCTGCGCCCTCCGCTACAAACACACCGGCGGTAACAATGACCTTATCAATGCCGCCGTACGCCAATAGCACCTGAGAAAACAAGGCCTCAACCGTTTCCCGCTTAGTGATATCCACCTGTAAGGCTATTGCCGGTCCACAGGCTGAAATCCCCGAACCAGCCACGCCAATGCCCTGACCATAAATATCAGTCAGCTCGGCGGCGGTTTTCTCAGCATTGATATAATTAAGATCTGCGCACACCACATGGGCGCCTTCTCTGGCAACGCGGTGGGCCGTCGCTTTTCCGATTCCATCACCGGCGCCAATCACCACTACCACATCGCGCGCCAGCGATTTTTCTGCCGGCATACGTTGTAGTTTAGCCTCTTCCAGCGCCCAGTATTCAATATCAAAAGCTTCCTGTGCAGGCAGCGCAGTGTATTCAGAGATCGCTTCTGCGCCTCGCATTACTTCAATGGCACAGTTGTAAAACTCGGCCGTCACCCGCGACTCACTCTTGTTTTTACCCCAGGCGATCATGCCGATGCCAGGAATAAGAATAACCGTGGGGCTAGGGTCGCGCATGGCCGGTGAGTCTTCGTGTTTGCAGCTCTCGTAGTACGCAGTATAGTCTTCGCGATATTGCTGCAACCCCTTCTTAAACTTATCGACCAGCTGTTCGAAATCGTCATTTTGCGGATCAAAATCCACCAGTAATGGTTTAATTTTGGTACGCAGGAAATGGTCCGGGCAAGAGGTGCCAAGCTCCGCCAGTCTTGGCGCATCCACGCTGTTTACAAACCGTAGGGTAGCTTCGTCGGTTTGCACGGTGGCGATAAATTTCACCTTGGTGGAAATCATGCCTCTGGCAACCGGCAGGAATTCGGTTAGCAGGCGGGTGCGGCTGCTCTCATCAAGTGGCGCGTATCTTTGCCCGCCAAAAGTCATCTCGCCCTTGTCGTGCTCTTCAATGTAACGGGCAGCTGTTTCGATCACCCAGAGCGAGGTTTCATAACAACTTTTACTTTCACCGGACCAGTTGGTGTGACCATGCTGCCCCAACAGGATACCCACAATATCCGGATTTTCGGCATAGGTTTCTTCGCAGAGTCTGGCTGCTTCCCACCCAGGACGCATCCAGGGCACATAAGCCAGTTTGCCGCCCCAGATGGTTTCGGTGAGGGCTTTTTGATCTTTACAGGATGCGACCGAAATCACCGCATTGGGGTGCAGGTGATCAACGTGCTTCTCATCAATCATGGAGTGCAGCGGCGTATCAATAGATGAAGCGCGAGGGTTCAGGCAGAAATTACAGTGCTTAAACATGCCTACCATGCGATCTTCGCCGGCAGATTTGTAACCTTTATCAGGATAAGCCTGATACACCTCATCCAGCGCCTGCAGCTTACCTTCGTATAATGAAGAAAAGTTATCCCGGGTGGATGTACGTAAGTCACCACCGGAGCCTTTTACCCACAATACTTCTACCTGTTCGCCGGTGAGCGGGTCGGTTTCCATCAACTTCGCCGAGGTATTGCCGCCCCCGGTATTGGTGATGCGCTGATCTTCTCCCAGCTTGTTCGAGCGGTAGACCAGATTATCGACGGGGCTTAGCTCATCGGCAATGTGATCTTCCCATAAATATTTTACGTGTTGATACTCATCCGGCTGATACGGCATAACAGTGTCCTGTGAAATCAATAAATCGAATTTGGCTTTATATTGATTGTAACCATCAATACAAAAATCAATATACATCCATATCAATCTATGTCAATCAAATTCAATCATAAAATAACAAATTAGTTACATTGATTTTATATAACGCTTGTTTTTGATCAGTGCCGACACAAAAAAGCCGGCAATGCCGGCTTGGTGGGGATGATACAGAGCGGGTGTTGGGTTTAACCGCAGGCTTCTACTACCACAACATTCACGCCGTGTTCGCGAATTTTATCGAGCGCCTGCGGATCGGCATTGCTATCGGTGATGATAGTATCCACGGCATCGAGTCCGCAGAAGATAAGGTTACCTTTGATACCTATTTTGCTGCTATCTACCAGCACAATCAGTTTGTCAGCCCGTTTCCTTAGCTTTTGCTCAGCCAGAATTAATAACGGATCGGTTTCCATTACGCCAAACTCACTGACGCCTGGGGAGCCCATAAACATCTTGCTGCCGCGGTAATTTTGCGTGGTATCATTTTCAAAAGAACTGAGAATAATGCTTTGCTTACGGTACACCTCGCCGCCTGGCAAAGTCACCTGATTCTGACTGTTCTCCAGTAATTCCTGGGCCAGCACAAAGGAGTTAGTCAGGATGTTCATCCGCCTTTCAGCCAGAAACTCTGACATCATGAAGGTTGAGGAGCCACCGTTAATGATAATCGCTTCGCCATCTTCACACAGTTCGGTTGCCGCTTTAGCAATCATGCGTTTCGTGTCGGTATTACGCTCTCTGTCGACTAAAAAAGCGTTACCGGAAATCTTGATGTTGGAAACAGCGCGATCATCGAGCACCTGTGCCCCACCACGAATTTTCTTGATTTTTCTGGCATCAGCCAGCTTATTCAGGTCGCGGCGAATAGTGGCTTCGGAGGAGTCCAACTGACTGCACAAGTCTCTAACGCTAACAAAGGTACTCTCATCCAGAATGTCTAAAATCAGCTGATGACGCTGCTTTTCAAGCATTGTACTGCCCTTATATTCGTTGTTGTTCAGGGAGTTAATATAGTCACCTCTGTGTTCACAATCAATCAAAAAAGCCAAATTATGATTGATTGTGATGATTCGTTACGCTTACTACTGAGCAGACTGGGTCGCAATAGCTTGGTACCACTGCGCCTTATACTGCGTAAGCTGGCTGAAGGTAGCAGGTGGACAAGGTACCAAATCGGTAACCTGCTGCTCCCTGTTGCTAAAGTTGATCAGCGCCGCCGCGCCCATCACCGTGCCGGTATTATCGGCGGACAGCATAACCGGCTGATGGGGCCGAAGCTGAGCAACTAATTCACAGAGTACCGGGTTTTTCAGAAACGCCCCTTCAATGTAGATAGGTCCGCTGGCGTTAAGGTCATTCAGGCGCTGATCGATCATTAACGCGCAGTACAGGGTCGCAATAGCCTGCGGCGACGGCGGCTTATCAGGGCACAATATAGCCGGCTTGGCATGACCAAAGGGACCATTCCCCTGGCTAAAATCAGGCGTTACCATCCAGCACTCATCAATAGCCTGTTGAATCGCTTCAGTTGCAGCCCCCATGCTGATATCGCCACCGAGGAGCTGACAGATGGTCTCATATTCACGCCCGCCCATAAAGCGGGCACAATTTACCGGGCGGCCGAAAACATCCACATTGGCCAGTGTATCCCGAGCCCCTTTGAGATTGTCCACCGGATAGTGTGTTTGCATGATGATGGTCCAGGTTCCCGAAGAAATGACGTTCAGCGTCTGGCTACTGTCATCATCGGTTGGCAGGTACCGCAACAGGCTGGCATTGCTGTCGTGGATCCCGGCATAGAGTTTACAGTTTGTTGATAAACCTGTTTGCTCAGCCACCTGCTCACTCACGCAACCCAGTTCGTCCCAGGCGTTACGTAACGGAGGGAAGAAGGATCGCCAGTGACATTTGTCTACCAGGGAAGAGTAGTCCCGGCCTTGTGGCTGCCACAAATCGGTATGACAACCTAAAGACGTCACCTCGCTGGCCGGTTCGCCGCCCAGTCGCCACGCCCAGTACTGCGGGTACATAAGAATATGGGTTGCGCTGGCAAACGCCTCTGCAAACTTGTGCTGCAGCCAGAAAAGTTGCCGCCCGAGATTCAGTCCTGCCGGTAATTGCGGTGACAGGGTTTCAGAAAAATCCGGACGCACGCCGGCATAGTCGCCGTTATACTCTTCCACGCCGTCAAACTCGTAATCAACTACTGGCAGCACCAGCGCTGAATTACGGTCTGTTGCATTGTGGTTTATCAGGGCTGCCGTAGCGCCGTGAGTGGTAACAACCAGCGCAGCAATCTCACCCGTGCGCGGATAAGCGCTTAACGTGGTGCATAACCATTGCCAGATGCCATCCGTATCGGCATGCGGATACTCTCCCTTCAGCGGTGCATTTTTACTGGTATAACAAGCCTGCTGCTGGCCATCCTCGAGCACCAACAACTTAATATGAGTTTTACCAATATCCACAACGGCGTTCAGCATTAAAGGCTCCCAACGGACAAAGCCGACATTACTACAGAGGCAAAGACAGCCGCTAAGACCGCCTTCTGTTAACAATACTGAAACAAATTACACAAAAAATCACTTTCAATCAATATCAATCACAAATAAAGCTAGATTTAACATTCATAAAGGGGCGTCACGGGGTGCAAATAGTTAGTTATATAAGACTAAGCTCCGGTTTCTCCGCTGATACGGTAGTGGTGTTTTGAGGCTGCTACACTTGTATTAATACCGGGCCTTATACACCGCCCAAGTTCAAGGGAAGAACATGCAAGATAAAGAAAAGATAGCTATTTTTATTGATGCTGATAATGCGCCTGCCGCAAAGATCGATACAGTATTATCTGAGCTCGCTAAACACGGCGTGGTAAATATCAGAAAAGCCTACGGAAACTGGAAAAACCTGAATTTAAAATCATGGGAAGACCTGCTTCACGAATACGCAATCCAGCCAGTCCAACAGTTTGATTTAACCAAAGGCAAAAACGCAACAGACATAGCACTTGTGATTGATGTTATGGATGTGCTCTATACCAAAGACGTTGATGTTATTTGTTTAGTCTCATCAGACTGTGACTTTACTCCGCTGGTTACAAGGTGTCTTGCAGAAGGAAAGTTTGTAGTGGGTTTTGGCGAACGTAAAGCCCCTAAGCCTTTTGTTAACAGCTGTTCGCGATTTCTTTATCTGGATAAAGAAAGTGATCCGGATACCGAAGCTACAGCTCAAACACAACATCAAAAATTAAAGAGTGATACAAAATTAATGAATCTGTTGAGGCAGACTGTTGATGCTGTGAGCGAGGAAAATGGCTGGGCCCAGTTAGGTTTAATCGGCAACCATATCTCTAATCATACTTCATTCGATCAACGGAACTATGGCTTCAAAAAGCTCAGTGACTTATTCATGGCCATCGATTTATTCGAAAACAAGAGATCGAATAGCGGCTTACTTTGGTTCCGGGATAAGAAGAAAGCAAAAGAATCGTCCAAATAAAGGGCGGGCACACCATTGGGTCCTAACGGTGTGCCCGTGGCTAATTATCAGCCAATGCCAAGCTCTTTCAGTTTTTTGTCCAGGCCCGGATAAACCCGGCGCGCGTTGCCGGAATAAACCTGCTTACGTTGCTCATCGGTTAAATCCAGCGCATCGATATAGCGTTTGGTATCGTCAAAGTAATAGCCGGTTTCCGGATCGATGCCACGCACCGCACCAATCATCTCTGAGCCAAACAGAATGTTATCCAGATCGATGACTTCAAATAACAAATCGATGCCAGGCTGATGATAAACGCAGGTATCGAAGAACACATTTTTCATCATATGTTCTCGTAACGGCGGCTGTTTAAGCATATCGGCCAGACCGCGATAGCGCCCCCAGTGATAAGGCACCGCGCCGCCACCGTGCGGGATAATAAAGCGCAACTCGGGAAAATCTTTAAACAGATTACCCTGCAGCAGTTGCATAAAAGCTGTGGTATCGGCGTTCATGTAATGGGCGCCGGTAGCGTGGAAATTTTCGTTACATGAGCCCGATACATGGATCATGGCCGGCACATCCAGCTCCACCATCTTCTCATAGAAGGGGTACCAGCTTTTATCGGTCAGAGGCTTCGATGTCCAGTGACCGCCTGAAGGGTCCGGGTTAAGGTTACAGCCTACAAAGCCCAGTTCTGTTACGCACCGCTCCAGTTCTGCGACGGAGTTTTTAATCGGCACGCCTGGCGATTGGGGTAACTGGCACACGCCAATAAAATGCTGAGGGTACAGATCAACAACCCGTTTGATCAGGTCATTACAGGCGCTGGTCCATTGTTTTGAGACTGCCTCGTCGCCAACATGGTGAGCCATGGCTGACGCCCGGGGTGAGAAAATAGTCATATCGGAGCCGCGTTCAATCAATAAACGCAGCTGGTTTTTTTCAATGCTTTCCTGGATCTGCTCATCGCTGATATGAGGAACCTCAGGAAGTGCCTTGCCATCCTGATACGCTTTTAGCTGTGCTTCGCGGAACAGCTGAAGCGGCTCCGGTGCGGTGGTGTAATGGCCGTGGCAATCAATAATCATAACTAGTGCCTTTTTCTGTACGAATAAAATTAATCCTGAGCGAATGCTGTATCGGGGATCATTACTTCTCCCCGCATCAGCAAGCGCGCGGTGCGCAGTAGTGCCGCGCGACGTATATTCAGTGTGTCTACAGACTCCTCACCTTCCACCTCCATGGCCACTGTAAACTGGCCGGTGGGATGTTCAATATTCAGAGCGGAATAGTCGTGGTCATCACCAAGGTAGCGATTACCCACCGCGCCTTTAATAACACAGGCGGTGGCCACACTGACCGAACCTAAAACACCAATCGCATCATGTACGCGGTGAGGGATAAACGAGCGGGTATTGAGTAAGCCATTATTTACCGGTGCCGAAACCAGAGTCATTTTTGGCACGGTTTTACTGCTCACATCACCCAGGTTCATTTTTTCACCGGCCTGCAAACGTATGGTTTCCACCTTGTCTTTTAGCCAGGCATTGGCTTCCAGCTGTTCAGGAGATTCATCGCCCTGAACGTTGAAGTCCTTCGCTTCCATCATCACTACCGGCATACCGTTATCAATACAGGTTACGGTGACACCTTCAAAGGTATCGGTAACGTTGCCGGTGGGCAGTAAAGTCCCACAGCTGGAACCGGCGATATCAAGAAAGTCTATCAGCACCGGCGCTGCGCCACCGGGCACACCGTCGATTTCGGCATCGCCCTCATACACGGACTTACCATTTCTTACCTGTACCTGCGCAACCGCCAGGGCACCAGTATTAACCATGTGAATGCGCACATCGGTTACGCCTTCATTAGCAGCAACCAGTCCTTCGTCGATGGCAAAGGGGCCCACTCCGGCCAGAATATTGCCGCAGTTCTGGGCATCGCTGACCACAGCCTTGTCGACCACCACCTGTAAGAACAGATAGTCCACATCGGCATCATTCCGCTGTGAAGGGCTGACAATAGCTACCTTGCTGGTAAGCGGATGCGCACCACCAACACCGTCAATCTGACGACTATCCGGCGACCCCATGGCTGCCAGCAAGACTTGATCGCGAACAGCGCTGTCGGACGGTAAATCCTTAGCCTGAAAGTAAAGACCTTTGGACGTACCGCCACGCATTAAACTGCAGGGAATAGCTTTCACGCTTTATTACCGCTGTTATGTTCTTCGTAGGTCACATAACGCAGGCCTTTTTCGGCCAGGCGCTCACGCATGTTGTAAATGTCCAGCCCGAGTTCACCGTTAGCCAGGCGCATTCGCTTGGACTCTTCGTTGGCGACTCTTTTAAGTACTTTTTCGTGTACTTCGTCGGCTTCCTCGCGGGCAACCACTACTACGCCATCTTCATCGGCAACCACCATATCACCGGGGTTTACCAGCGCACCGGCACACACCACCGGCACATTTACACTGGCAATGGTTTCTTTCACCGTGCCCTGCGAATAAATCGCTTTCGACCATACCGGAAATTCCATTTCTTCCAGTGTGGCGGTATCTCTTACCCCACCCGCAATCACCAGCCCCTGCACGCCGCGGGCTTTTAAAGAGGTGGCCAACAGATCGCCAAAGAAGCCATCAATGCAAGGACTGGTTGGCACAACCACCAGCACATCCCCTGCCTGACACTGTTCCACCGCAACATGAATCATCCAGTTATCGCCCGGCGCTACCTGACAGGTCACCGCAGGCCCGGCAATTTTCGCCGGCTTATATATGGGCGTCATGTATTCCGCCATCAGCCCCTTGCGCCCCTGAGCTTCGTGCACTGTGGCCGCCTCAGCCCCTGCGTAATTTTCAATAGTTTGTTTTGATGGGCGTGGACACCCGGTAACACATACCGCCATAACAGCCTCGGTGAAGTTAATTCTGATGGAATCAGTATGCGCCTGGCAGCGGTGAAATTCCGTTTAGAAAGATGTAAAAGTCCATTAGGATTTTCTATAATGATAAAAAACATTAAAGAGACATGCTGTGCAATTTAATATCCGACACCTGTTCTGCGCGCTGGAAATTCGTAAGCACGCTAATCTCTCCGAGGCAGCCAGGCATGTTCACTTAACCCAGTCGGCGCTCACTCAGAGCATTCGAAAACTGGAAAAGTCTATTGGTGTGCCACTGTTTAAGCGAGCCACCACCGGTATGTTTGTTACCCCGGAAGGTGAAATATTTCTGAGCCGTTTTGAGCGCGGCTTTGCTTATATTGAATACTTTGCCAATACCCTGTTTAATGCCGACCGCACTGCCCGGCTAATCTTCCTTAGGGGCATTGGTGCGCGCCAGCTCGCAGCCCTTATTCAGGTGGTAGAACACCAAAGCTACACCGCGGCCTCCCGGGTCATGGGCTTAACCCAGCCCACTCTGCACCGCACTATTAAGGAGCTCGAAACGCTTTGCGGGCAGAGTCTATTTACCCGCTCTCCCACGGGAGTTGAAGCTACCTGGCGGGCACGTCAGTTAAGTCGTCTGGCCGGGCTGTACTTTGCCGAGCTGCAACAGGGGCTGGATGAATTACAGGAGCTGGCCGGCTCAGGCCATGGTTCACTCAAACTGGGGAGTCTGCCGTTAACCCGCACCAGTATTATTCCTAACGCTGTACTCAGGCTCACCGAACTGGCTCCACAGGCGCACATCAGTATTGTGGACGGTCCCTATGAAGAACAGTTACATGCCCTGTTGCACGGCCAGATAGATATATTGGTCGGGGCACTACGCTTCCCGCCGCTGAGCGATGAGATTACCCAGCATCATCTGTTCGACGACAACCTATCGCTGGTATTTCGCCATGGCCACCCGCTGGCGACTCAGCCAACGCTCAGCAGCACCGACTGGTCATCACTAAAATGGATAGTGCCTAAAACCGGTACACCGGCCAGGGCCATATTTGAAGATCTGTTCGCCACCATGAAGTTACCCGTACCCGGTGACATTATTGAATGCAGCTCGCTGGTTGCCACCCGGGGAATGCTCATAAACAGTGACCGTGCTGCGCTACTGCCAGCCCGCCAGGTAGAGGTAGACGTGCAGGCCGGCCTGCTGGCCGTGAGCCCGCTTAAACTCGACGACCCGGCCAGACAGATTGGTTACACTCTGCGCAAGGGCTGGACACCCACCCGCCTGCAGGCCAGCTTCTTAACCATACTGGAACACATTACCGGCTAAACCCGGTTACGCTTAATAATGCGTGAGTAGGCTTTAGCGCTGGGCTTTTGCTTGCGTTCGAAAGTCTGCAAATCAACTGTGTGCAGACCAAAGTGCTCAGTGTAGCCGCTTACCCATTCAAAGTTATCCAGCAACGTCCAGTGTATGTAACCTTTCACCGGCACGCCGTTTTGAATAGTTTGCTGCAGGTGTCGCAGGGATTCGGTAATAAACCATTCACGCTGCTGGTCATTCTCGGTGCCAATGCCATGCTCGGTTACGATAATCGGCTTGTTCGTGGTGCGGTAAGTGTATTCAACGCAATTGGCCAGCGAGGTAGGCTCAACCCAACGGCCGGCATGATTGCGCTGGGCATCGTCTGGCACAGGCAGCTTGCCGTCATCAGTTAGTACCACCCGCTCATAGTTCTGCACACCAATAAAATCGGTTTCCTGTACCGCCAGCCAGGCGCCGTAGTTGTAGTCGCGCATCTCGTCGCGGGCTTTATTACCGCCGTCGGAGCCATCGGAAATTTCATCAAGCATGGCCAGGGTAAAACCAACATCCAGCGCCGAACGCTCACTCTTAATCGCCTTACGCCCCAGTTTATGACCTTCAATGAGTAAAGGGTTCATGGTATCGAGATCTTCAATGCGCGCTGCGTTAAGGCAACTCACATAATCACTGTTAACGGCTTTGGCTGCGGCATCCAGCATTTTGCCCTGCATGTCCCACACGAATGGCGGCAAGCCAATCACTTTTAGCAAACGCAGGAGATTAGGTTCGTTAAACGTCACCGCATAGCCAATACCATCGGCCAGTTCAGCCGCCGCGCGACGACAATAATCAGCAAATAACTGCGGTGCCTGTGGGTTGGTCCAGCCGCCCATTGCGGCAAACCATTTTGGACTGGCGAAATGATTAAAAGACACCATCGGGATCATATTCCGCTTATGACAGCCCTCAATAACGCGTTTGTAATGGTCGAGCATTGCCTGGGAATAAAACCCCGGCTCAGGCTGAATACGCGCCCATTCAATGGAGAAGCGATAGCTACTGGAACCCAGCGCTTTACACAGATCTAAATCGGTTTCCCACAGTTCAAAGCTGTTACAGGCATCACCTGACGGCTCCTTAAACAGGGTGGGTTGCACATTTTCCAGTAACCAGATATCCGAATTTACATTGTTCCCCTCCACCTGATGACCTGCACTGGCGGCTCCCCAGATAAAGTCTTCGGGAAACTTACCGGCACCGTCACTTTTGGCGCTGGCGGTCGATATTGGCATGCTCAGACTGGCTGTTGCAGCAGAAGCAAGCGCCATAAACTGTCGACGATTAATCATGGTCCACCTTCAAATTTATGTATTTATTCTTTAAAGGGTTGTAAAAATATCGTAAATGACGCCACAATTAAAATGATAAAATTTGTACTACCTATAGATAAAACCTATACATAGAGAGCGCACATGAGAATCGATCCCCGCACCCTACGTTTGTTTTTAGCCGTTTGCCGGGAAGGCACTATCAGCGGTGCAGCACGTGCTGAACACCTGTCGCAACCCTCCGTTTCGGTCGCCATTAATCAGTTAGAGCGTGTACTGCAAACCAGCTTATTTACCCGCAATCGGCAGGGTATAGAACTCACCCAGGCCGGTGTTGCGCTTGAAATGAAAGCCCGCGCCATAGAAAGCCTGCTGATCAGCGCCCAGGAAGAAATCAGCCTGCTGGCAGAGGACATTGGCGGTCCGCTGACCATTGGCGGCACACCGGGTGCCCTGTCAACGGTAATGGGTCAGGTTATTAACGGGTTTTCGGCGCTCCATCCAAAATTTAAACTGCGGATCCTGGAACGCCCGGATACTGTGACCCAGGACATGCTACGCAGTTACGAACTGGATTTAGGCATAGTCACCAGCGGTATGTGCGAACCCAGTGATGATTTCCACGAACAGCCCATTTTCACCGATCCGTTTTCGGTTATCGTCAGTGGTAGCGACTCTACGCTTGGCGACACCGTCCACCTGAGTAACCTGAAAGACAAACGCTGGGTGTTGCCCGATGCCGTGGGCGGCTTCCGAAAACAAATCGACGCCTTGTTCATCAACAGCGAAACCAGATTACCGGCCAATGTGATCCTGTCGGACTCCATTCTGACCACCAAAGCAATTATCAAAAACTCCGATTACATCACCATATTGCCCAATCAGCTGGTGCAGACAGAAGTACAGGCCGGCACGCTACGAGCAATCAGTATTGAAAGCATAGATTTTCAGCGCAAGGTGGGCTTACTGTGGATAGCTAACCGTCAGCTGACCCCTATCGCCCAGGCCTTTGTGGACTATGTAGGCAACTTCACTAATCCATAGTTTTTACCTATGGTTAACAAAAAAATAAATATTTGATCAAATACTGTCAGAAGCCAAAATAGCATAAGCCCAGACGTGATAAGGGATACCCAATGCGGACAATTATAAATAACGCCAACATCTTTGACGGCAGCGGTGCTGCGCTGTTTGCAGGCTCTGTTGCAGTAGAGAACAACCGAATAGTAGCCATAAGCGATCAGCCCATTGCCGGCAACCCGGGAGACCTGGTTATTAATGCCGATGGCCGTGTGCTGATGCCCGGTATGACTGAGGCCCATGCTCACCTGACCTGGCCAACCTCGGTAGAAAAGTTTGTACCCGGTATGTCATTGCCACCTGAAGAGCTGGCCCTGACGGCGGCACGCAATGCCAGAATTCTACTCGATCATGGCTTCACCAGCGCTTATTCCGCCGGAGCCTTAAGTAAAAAGCTGGAAATGTCGTTAAACGACCATTTAACCAGCGGCGGCCTGCCCGGCCCCCGGTTGATTCCCTCCTCCGTAGAGCGCGAACCACCCACTGACTCCGATAATAAACTGGATCCTGGCCACGTTGAACAGCATGCCCATGGCCCTGATGGTGTAAAACAGTTTGTTAAAGAGTGCGCCGACCTCGGAGCGAAAGCGATTAAATTTCTGATCTCCGGCGAAAACGCACTTAAACCCGGCGCTTCTCACGAGCTTCTTTATAGCAACGAAGAGCTTATGGCAGCCGGTGAGCAGGCACGCGAGAGTGACGTATGGCTAACCGGACATGCCCATGCTGCCGAAGCGGTAAAGCAGGGTGTAAGAGCCGGTTTCAGAGTGCTTTACCATTGTACCTATGCCGACCAGGAGGCCATTGATCTGCTGATTGCCCACAAAGACAGTCTGTTTGTGGCACCAACCATCGGCATTGTTCAGGCCACGCTGGATGCAACACCGCCGCCTCACATGGACATGACCTATATGAAAGAAGACGCTGCCGAGGTGCTGGCTCACCAGATTGCCCTGGTAGCCAAACTCAAAGCGGGCGGCGTGAGGTTACTGCCTGGTGGCGACTATGGTTTCCCGTTTAATCCTAACGGCCGTAACGCGCGGGATCTGGAATTATGGGTTCGCCATTTCGACTATACGCCTGCCGAAGTGCTGCATGCCGCAACCGAACTCGGTGGTCAGATTATGGATAAGGGCGATGAGCTGGGTTTAGTGAAAGAAGGCTACCTTGCCGACCTGTTGCTCATTGATGGTGATCCCACGGAAGACATCACGCTGATGCAGGACAAGAACCGCATCAAACTTATTATGCAGGACGGAAAATGCCACAAGCTACCTGTCGATTTGCTGCAATCCCCTAGTTAGGAAAAACCCTTATGTACGATATCGCAATTATCGGCTGCGGGCCGGTAGGGGCTCTTGCGGCCAATTTTCTGGGTAAAGAAGGATTAAACGTGCTGATCCTTGAGCGTGAAGCCAATCCTTACCCCCTGCCGAGAGCGGTCCATATCGATCATGAAATGGTCCGTCTGTTCCAGTCGATCGGCTTGCATGACACGATTTTAAAAGACATGCGTGACACCGAAGGACATTTACATGTTGGTGCTGACCATGGCGTTCTGCGTTATATGGGCACCTCGGGCAAACCCCGTCCGTTTGGCTGGTCGAATGATTATTTTTTCTATCAGCCCGAACTCGAAGAACACTTACGCCTGGCGCTGGACCGGTTCGATAATGTCACGCTTAAACTGGGCACCGAACTTAATGACATTCGCAATCTGGCCGATCATGTGGCGCTGGATGTCACCAGTAACGGGCACCAGCAAACGCTGCAGGCACGTTATGTGATTGCCTGTGACGGCGCCCGTAGTCTGGTGCGTAAACAACTGGGCATAGCCCTGGATGACCTGGACTTTGAAGAGCCGTGGCTGGTTGTGGATGCTGAAGTGGATGGCCCGGTGTCTTTCCCCCCTATCTCCAACCTGCCTGATGACTGCGATATTCAGCAGTTGTCGGTAATGATGTGCGACCCGAACCGCCCTGCTACTGTGGTGCCCGGCCGGGGTAATCATCGCCGCTGGGAACTGATGCTGTTACCCGGCGAAGATGACGACCAGATGATGCAGCCAGATAAAGTAGCGGAGCTGCTCCAACCCTGGTTAAAAAATGTGCCCCACAACATAGTGCGCGCCACTACTTACCGTTTTCATGGTCTGGTGGCAAAACAATGGCAACAGGGCAGAACATTTCTGGCCGGCGATGCCGCGCACCAGACACCGCCTTTCTTTGGTCAGGGGATGTGTCACGGTTTTCGCGATGTGGCGAATTTAAGCTGGAAACTGGCGCTGGTAATACGCGGGCATGCCTCACCCGCATTACTGACCACGTATCAGCCTGAACGCGATCCGCATGTCAGGGCGATAATTTCCGCCGCCGTGGAGGCCGGCCGGTATATCTGTATGCTGGATAAAACGCAGGCGGCCAGTCGCGACATCACCATCCGTGAAAAAGTAAAACGCAACGAGCTGCCAACCACCGCTGCCGATTTAATCCCGCCGCTGACAAAAGGGATAATTGCAGCCCACACGCCAGCAGCCGGCGCCCGGTTTATTCAGCCGAAGCTCTCGCCAGCCAACGAAACCCACCTGCTCGATGATGTTGCCCAGGCTCAGTGGCGGCTAATAGGTAAAAAGCAAGTGCTTACAAACCAGGCGCAAGAGTTATTAAAAGCACTCAGAGAGAAACTCGATATCCAGTTTTATAACAGTGTCGAATTACAGTGTAGTGCACTTGATGACTGGCTGGATAAAGCAGGCGCTGACGCGGTGTTGTTACGCCCGGATCACTACGTATTTGGCACCTGTTCAGGCGATGCCAGTCCATTGCTGGATGAACTGCACAGCCAGCTATTCGCCATTGATTCAATCAATAAGGAGTCAGCCAAATGTCACTGACGCTCAAACAGGCAGAAGTGCTCGCCGAAGCAACGCTCAGCTACGCACGCCAGCATAACGTAGCCCCGCTGGCTGTGAGCATTCTTGATAGCGGCGGCCAGATGGTGCTGTTTAAACGTGAAGATGGCGCCAGCCTGTACCGTGGCGATATTGCCACTGCCAAAGCCAAAGGTGCGCTGGGCATGGGGTTTAATACCCGCGGTATTGCCGAAAAAGCCAGAAACAACCCGGTCTTTTTTGCCAGCCTTACCGCGATTAGTGGCGTTGAACTGGCCTTATCACCCGGCGGCAACCTCATCAAAACACCACAGGGTAAATTGCTCGGTGCAGTGGGTATCAGCGGTGACACCGGTGATACCGATGAGCAATGCGCCTGCGCCGGTATTGATGCACTACAACCACTTTTGGAGTCACAAGCATGAAATTACGCAGTATTGAACTGGTGCTGCCCAAGGCCAGCGAGGCCGCCACGTTTCTGACCGATATCTGGGGAACCCGGCTCGCCGGTACCCTGGATCAAACTTTCTATATACGCGGTTCAGGGAGTTTTCCCTACCTGGTAGCCCTTGAGGAGGGCGATAGCTCTTATGTTCGCAGTGTGACCTACGTTTGCAGTGAAGCCGAGCTTGCACAGCTGCATGCTAACGTTAGTGCCCGCGGGCTTAAGGCAACCAATGTGGTATCGGAAGATTTGGGCGGCGGTGCAGGTATCGTTGTTGAACTGCCGGAGGGTGAACTGTTTCGCTTTCTGGCTGGCAGTGAAGAGGTGGAAACCATTGACGACCCTGACCTGCCGGTAAAACTCACTCATGTGGTTTGCAATTCAGAAGATGCCGAGGCCAGTGGCCATCTTGTTGAAGAAGTACTGGGATTTAAAGTCTCTGATCGCACCAAAGGCATGGTATTTGTACGTTGTAATGCCTCTCATCACAGCACTGCCTTTGCCCGTGCCGGCTTTAGCTCACTGAATCATATTGCCTTTGAAATGCAGGATACCGATGCCGTAATGCGCGGTGTCGGGCGCTTACGCGACCATGCTTTTACACCGGCATGGGGCCCCGGCCGCCATGGGCCAGGCGACAACGTGTTTGCCTATTTTATCGCGCCCTTTGGCGCTGTGGTGGAGTTCTCAACGGCTGTTGAGCTGGTACCGGAAGACTATAAAACCGGTTCCCCTGAAGACTGGACCTGGCCGGAAAATCGCATCGACCAATGGGGCCTGTCAGATAAAGACTTCGACGGCTTGCGCAAGGCAGAAGCCCGCTTTCGGTTCAGGCGCACCTGGGCACCTCAGTCCATTGCTTAAACTAACAGGATAACTAATTATGAAATACGTCAGTTTTACCCGGCCCGACGGTAGCACCGGCTTTGGCCGCCTGGCCGGCGATACCATTTACGATTTATCTGCATCGGCGCCAGATCTGAAAAGCGTGCTGGCAGGCGGCGAGCTGGACCAGTTACCAGACGGACAGTCACTACCCTTAGACACGGTTACACTGGCGCCCGTGGTGCCAAATCCCACTAAGGTATTCTGTGTCGGTCACAACTACGAAACCCACCGCCAGGAAACCGGCCGCGCAGCAACGGATCATCCGTCGATTTTTGTGCGCTTTGCCGACTCACTGTCTGCCCACCAGCAGCCCATCATGATGCCAAAAGTTTCTACCGATCTGGACTTTGAAGGCGAACTGGCGGTGATCATAGGAAAGGGCGGGCGTTATATCAGTGAACAGGACGCCATGAGCCATGTAGCAGGTTATGCCTGCTTTAATGATGCTTCAGTGCGGGACTGGCAATGGCACACCCGACAATTTACGCCAGGCAAAAACTTTCCCACAACCGGTCCGTTCGGCCCCTTTATGATCACGCCGGATGAAGCAGGCGACCTCACTGACGTGATGGTCACCACCCGTTTAAACGATACCGTTGTACAGCAGCAGCCGATTGGCGATATGATTTTCCCTATCGCCACCATTATTGCGTATATCTCCAGCTTCACGCCGTTACAACCCGGTGATGTTATTGCCAGCGGAACCCCCGGGGGGGTAGGCGCTAAGCGTACACCGCAATTGTGGATGAAGCCCGGCGATACCATTGAGGTGGATATAGGTCCGGTTGGCACCTTACGTAACACTATCGAAGCGGAGTCCTAATATGAGGCAGTCACCAGCGATACGTCAGGCCATGCAACGCCTCGGCCGGGCAATGGGGCCAGACGTTCTGAATAAAGTGCATGCGTTATTTAACGATGAACAACTGCGCCTGGCAGAACGACAGCCCCCGCTGGTGACCGATGTCAGTTATGGCCCCCATGAACGCCATCGTCTCGATATTTATCGTCCGGCCCATGCCACACAGCACAGCAAATTACCGATACTGGTTTTTGTTCATGGTGGCGGCTTTTTAAAAGGCGATAAAGGAGATAGCCACTGGTATAACGCCAGTGTCGGACGTTTTGCCGCACAACAGGGGTTTATTGGTGCAGTTCTGAATTACCGTCTGGCCCCCGATTTTACCTGGCCGGCAGGCGGCGAGGATGTAGGCCAATGTGTGAGTTGGCTCTCCGCGCATATTGCAGAATACGGTGGTAACGCAGATAACATTATACTGGCCGGCACCTCAGCCGGTGCGGTTCATGTGGCGACTTACTTTCAGCTAAATCCGCACAGCACCGAGGTTAAAGGCCTCATATTCTTGTCGGGTTTATACGGCGTTACGCCGCTCGATGAGCGTGATGAGCTTTATTATGGCGAGTCGTCGCTTTATCCCCAGCGCATGCCGCTGACGGCACTAATTAACTGCTCCCTACCAATGTTTATCGCTTGCAGCGAATTTGATCCCCCGCGCTTCCAGCAGGAATGGCTGGGCCTTATGCAGGAACGATTTGCCGTTACTCAGCAGCTCGACCATGGGATGCTCGTAGCCGGTCACAATCATTATTCCATTGCCGGTCATATTGGTACCAGCGATACCCGCCTGGCAGATGAAATGGTGGCATTTATTAACCACTGCACACGCCGGTAACTAAGCGTACCAGCGTGTTTATTCTGTTCACACGCCTATTCATTTCAGCGGCCCTGAAGGGCCTTTTTCATGTATTAATTTTATCAATACCCTACTCAAAATAAACGATTTGTTAGTCCAGTCCCGGGCGATTAAATTTACATTAATTAAACCAATATAAAACAGGATTATTACACCATGGCCGGCGACTCTTCTACAGCAGCATACATTACCCGGGAAACCCTGATAGGCGGCACGATCAACGCACTGTTCAGCTTGTTGTTTGTGTTTATTGTATTTGCCGGTCAGCCAATGGTGGCGATGACAGGAAGTTCCGGCCTGCTCATCGACAGCCTGCCTCAGGGACTGGCCATTGGCTTACTTGGCAGTTTCTTCCCGTCGTTCCTGACCCGTAACAGGCTACGCAAGGGCGACATTGAAACCCGCACCCAACTGCCCCGCTCACCATTACCCCAGCAGCCCTTTTTGCGCGCTTTGCTATTTGCCTTGCTCGGGGCGGCATTAACAGCACTGCTGTTTGTGTTGTTGTATCTGGTGGGAGAAGTAGAGCAATTGAGTTTTATGGTAGCTGCCATCGTTAAGGTGGTGTGGGGCGGCCTGCTCGGCGCTGTAGTTGCCAATACTGCCCTGCGCCTGGCGCTGCGCGATTACAGCTCGCAGCAGCCTGGCATTTCATCGTCCGCTCAGGCAAGCAATATTTCGTACTAACCTTTAATTTGACGAGCTCTTTGGGAAGATCCCTGATATCGCTTCACGCTTCAGGGATGACCAATATTTTTTGCAATTCAGTACCATTTACATAGTCTTTTCGCGTTCCAGCGCTTGCTGAACAGCAGGCAAACTGAGGTTTGCCTGATAGTGACGCTGCATTGCCTCAAAAGCTGCCAGCCCGAACTGGCAACGCGACAAGCGCCGCATAACCCAAAACCAGTATCCATCGATAGCTGACCAATTCTCACCATACCACCAGGACTGGCTTTTCAATCGCTGGTTAACTAATTCAAACAACCGGTTGAGCTCAGTTTCGGCTCTGTTTTTAATGGTTTCTGATGCCGCTTCACTGGCTATCAGTTCCGGCTTACAGAACCTGGTAACCAGAGGGTGAACACCCGATGCAACAAAGCACAGATCAGCGAGTATTTCTGCCTGCGACCTATTTTGTGGCAATAGTCCCGCCGCAGGGTAGTGTGAGTTTAATGTGGTCAGGATGGCCGGCGTTTCGGTAATCACCTGTCCGTTCAAGCGCAACGCAGGTACCTTGCCTTTAGGGTTAACGTTCAGATAGGCAGGTTGTTTGTGGATACCCTCACTAAGCACTACCGGGGTAATCTGATAGTCGGCACCAGCCGTCTCCATGGCTATCATGGTAACCAGTGAACAGGCGCCGGGCGAGGCAAAAAGGGTAATAATATTCATGGGGCTGCTCCCAATAAAAAGCACCCATGAGTATGATGTGGACTCACGAGTGCCGAAAAGTTAAGAGGGTAGTCAGGAGTCTAGAATTTTGTCCTGAACCCCACAGACATAAAGCGGCCCATACTCTTATAAGCAACCCCTTCTTCGATAACGCGGAATGGTGGGTCCTCATCCAGCACATTATCGATATTAAACGTTACCTGAGTATCCATACTGATGTCATAGCTGGCGAAGAGGTTGAAGGTAGTATAAGAGTCAATATCTTCCTCCCCCACTTCGGCACCGCCGCGGTGCAATAACGTACCTGAGACATATAAATCATCATGTCGCAGTCCAACTGTGGCAACAGAATTGAAGGCCGAAATCGGTGCATTGAAATCGCCCAGCTTCAGGGTGTCCTGGAAGCCTGCCCCTTGTACATTTTCCTTATCGCGATTGAGCATATAGGTACCAGACACATTCACATCCAGTTCACCCCAGGCAACGTCGGTAAAGTACTGCAACGAGTAATCCAGGCCATCCAGCTCGTAGGCGCCCATATTGTTCTTGCGCTGATCCGATACAACGTAGGGTTCACCAAAGATATTGAACATGGTTTGCAAATCAGGGAAACCGGCCACCGGTAAATCGCCAAATTTAGCAATCACTTCTTCTGCCGAAGACGGTCCCAGAATAAAGAAGTCCTGATTAACTTCTTCGTCATAGTAGGACGGGCCAAAGAAGAATCCGGCGTTCTGATCGAGACGGTCTTCGTACTTAACACTCCAGTAGGTCACAGATACCTTTAACTCATCCGTGGCATACCAGTCGGTTCCCAGCGACATGGTTTCGGCACTTTCCGGCTTAATGCCTTCTGCTGCCCCACCTACCAGAAAACTGGGCTTAAAGAAATCCGGTACAAAAGGACTGTCTGACGCTCTGAACGGACTAAACGGCAGGAACAGCTCATATTGTAAGGGCGCTGCCAGGTCAGCCAGAGCCGGCGCATGGAATGATGTCCCCCAGGTACCGCGTACAGTCACATCAGTATGAGGGTTCCAGGTTACTGCGATTTTAGGGTTCGTGCTGCTCCCCACATCATTGTAATCATCGTAACGGCCGGAAATCGACACATCCAGGTGTTGTACCAGCGGCATGGCGTTATCATCGGATACCAGCGGAATATACAACTCTCCAAAAACCGATTTAATGTTACGGTCGACATCCCGTTCAGAAGACGTTGAAGGCATGGCAGCAGTGCCAATATTAACAGTTTGTTCGAAGGTCTCCTCGCGGTATTCAGCGCCTACCGCCGCCCGCATCAGACCACCAGCCACTTCAAACAGCTCACCATTAGCAATCAATTTAACTTCGGCAAGAGACTGATCGGTAGAGTTAACTTCGCTCCAGTCGGCGATTTGTGCCAGTACGCCAGCCGGTGTTTGCGATACATCATAGGGGTTTAACGCATCATCCACCGAAGTCGCTGCCAGCGCAGCCGCCTGGGCTTCGGAGTTAATACGGATATCGGTATACTGTGAGCTGCTCTTACCATAATTCAGTGTACCCTTGATTTTCCAGCTGTCAGACAGCGTCACCTTAATGGTTGGGGTTACCTGCCATTGCTCGTATACAGAAGGGTTCTTACCGGCGGCGCCCCACACATCTTCATAGCTGAAGGCAACTTCGTTGGCAGCCTCGCCATTAGCCGAAATAAAATACGGGTTATCGCTGGTAATACCGGCTGAAGAACGCACATCAGCAGGGTCATAATCGGTAGCCTCACGACGTGAGTAATAAGCCATTAAATCCAGTTCGGCGTTATCACCAATTTCCTGGATAAGACTGGTAAACAGGGAATAGCGTTCTTCTTCCGGATAGTAAGATTGTTCGTCAAAACTGGAGCAAAAGTTTGGCGCAGTAGCATCCACTCCGGGTAAACCATACAGCACGTTATCTGCCAGAATATTGCCCGGGTTACAGGCGCTTGAGCGATAGTCCGCACCGCCGTCTGCCGTCAGGTCTTCTTTGATGTAGTCGAGATCTTTACCAAACATGGCACTGCGATCGCCGTAGGAAAACGCCGTCACCAGACTGCCACTTGACCAGCTGTGACCAAAGCCACCGGAAACGTCTACGCGATCATAATCCCCGTGGCCCATTCCGTATTGTACGCTGATCTCGCCGCCATCAAGATTGCGCTTAGGGATAAAGTTAATCACCCCGGCTACTGCGTCTGAACCATAAATCGACGAGCCACCGTCAGGAATCACTTCTACACGCTCCAGCAGGCTGGCCGGGATCATCGAAGAATCCACCCAGTTTGCCGGGCCTACCGGCACCAGTCGGTTACCATTAAGCATAACCAGTGTTGCCATACCACTTAGGCCGCCAATACCGCGAATTTGCGGCGGTTCAAACGGAATCGATGAACTCAGCGTATTTTCCGGCACGCTGTTAAACGATTGCATTTGCGGGATCCGGCGCAGCACGTCGGTTGCTGAAGTAACGCCCTGCTCAATAATTTTTTCTTCACTTAGGCCAATAACATTAGACCCAACCGGATTCACCCCTTCAATTAACGTACCGGTGACCGAAATGACTTCAACCGTTTGTTCTTCTTGTGATGGTTGTTGCGCTTGCGATTCCTGGGCCAAAGCAGTTTGCGTCACCACGCAACCCAGGCCGGCACAAATTGCCAACGCCAGTTTTTTTACCTGAATGTGTTTCGTACTCATGTTGTTGTCCTCAATGCAGCAAGTTGAGATGCACTTACAGATTGCAAGATTTTACAATTTGGCAACAAATGTAAAATATTGAATTTTTAATAATCCATAGTTCCAGACTATAGATTCCCGACAGCCCCTTAAAATAAAGGGCTTAAACCGGCCATGCTGATTAATTTCAACGCACTGAAATTGTTAACTTTCATTACTTACGCGTGTATTAAAGAATGTGCCAACCGGCAAAATGAAAAAATCACGACGCGATTAATAGGTATCCCGTTGTGAAAAAAAATAATAGCAGCTCAAATCCATCTCGTTACCATTCGTTAACAGTTTGTTTACGCTTGCGTCCGGCAGTGACGCCGCTACATGGCTCGGATAGCTAAGGAGCAACGCAAGGAAGTCGTAAACAAGTAGTTAAGGAAAATAACGGGGCACACATGAAATCTAAATTTCCGTACAAAAAAACTATACTTACGCAAAGTATATCGCTGCTGCTTGGCACCAGCGTAATGCTTCCAGCGATGGCTCAGCAGGCTTCGCCGGATGACGATCTGGTTGAGGTAATTGAGGTTACCGGTCTTAAATCCAGTCTTACCGAGGCAGCATCCATTAAACAAAACTCAGTGGGGGTGGTCGACGCGATTTCCGCTGAAGACATTGGTAAATTCCCGGATACTAACCTGGCAGAATCGCTGCAGCGTATTACCGGGGTATCCATCAGCCGTTCCAACGGTGAAGGTAACGAAGTCACCGTGCGCGGCTTTGGTGGTGAAAATAATATGATCACCCTGAACGGCCGTATGATGCCTGCCGCACAAACCTACGGTGGCGGCAGTGGCGCCGATGGCACCACCCGTGGCGGTGGTACCCGCGCGTTTAACTTTGGTAACCTGGCGTCAGACGGTGTTCGCGCCGTAGAGGTGTATAAAACCAGTAAGGCCAACATCGCTACCGGCGGGATTGGGGCTACCATCAACATCATTACCGCACGACCGCTGGATAATCCGGGCTTTAGCGCCACCGTTGGCGCCAAAGCGGTGCACGACACCACTAACCGCGCCGGCGATGACATTACGCCTGAACTTTCCGGCCTGATGAACTGGACCAACGAAGAAGCCACTTTCGGCGTGAATGTGGCAGCAGTGGTACAACAGCGTGATTCTGGTTACGCCGGTGCCACGGTAAACGACTGGAATATTGGTACCTGGGGCGATCCTAACGACCCGGATACGCTGTTTAATAATGCCGACATGTCGATTTATCAGAACACGCCGGAAGCCGGGCAATTGTACGCTCGTCCAAACGATTTACGTTACGCCTTTTCCGATACCCAACGGGATCGTACTAACGCTCAAATCACTATGCAATACGCACCCACCGACAACATTACAGCCACGCTGGACTATGTATTTGCCGAGAACGAAATCACCGAACATCGCGGCGAAATCACTAACTGGGTACAAAACGGCTCTAACGTCACCAGCGTTATCTTTGATGATGGCCCGGTGGCCACCCCTATCTACATAGCCGAAAACTATAACGGCACCGTGGATGAAGGTTACGAGCAACAGTATCGTGAACAAACCAATACCCTGAACTCACTTGGCTTTAATGTGGTGTACCACGTAAGCGATGCACTGTCGCTAAACTTCGACGTGCATAACTCCAAAATGGAAAGCTTACCCAGCGGCCCCAGCGACAACCTGGCAACCGGTGAAATTGCCGTGGGTATAGGTGCACCATCTGTGGCATCGCGCGAGTGGTGGTACGACAGCGAATTGCCCAGCTACCGTAACGTGTACGACGACTCCTTACGGGGCAATAACAACGGTACAGTTGATGCCGGCGATGTGGGCTCATCCATTCTGCGCTTCCGTCACGCATCTCAGGTTACCGAAATCACTCAGTTTAAGTTTGACGGTACCTATTACATGGACAACGGCAAATTCCAGTTTGGCGCCGAAGGCCGGGCTATGGAAATGAATGCCCGTCAGACAGCCGGTGACAATATGACGCTGGGTAACTGGGGTATTGCTAACCCGGGCGAGTTCTCCGATGGCCTGCTGGAACAAATCAACGTGGGCGGCCTGTTTGATGACTACGACATCGGCGAAAGCCAGGGCATCGGTTTTATTGCCGATCCGGTAGCGCTGGCGCGGGAAGGCATTGCCTTGTATCCGTCAGATGCTAACTTCTTTGGTGTCAGCAGCGTGTTTTCCAACAATGATACGGTGAAGGAAGACACCATGGCGGCTTACTTCCAGGTGCATATTGAAGCCGAATGGAACGACATGCCCATTAACGTGCTGGCCGGCATGCGCTACGAAACCACCGATGTGGAATCCACCTCTCTGGTGACGCCACCAAGCTACCTGATTTGGGAAAACAACAACGACTTCTCGTTGTATACCGATCCGGCAACCTCGGCTCAGCCGCTGTCTGTTGATGCCGATTACGACAACCTGCTGCCCAGCCTTGATTTTGACATCATGCTGACCGACGACGTGAAAGCCCGTTTCTCGTACAGTAAAACCATTGCCCGCGCTGGCTACGGCTCACTGCGGGTTTCGCCGAGTGGCTTTGGTTTAACCGGCTCAACTATCAATGGGGCCAGAGCAACGGCGTCATCTTCTAACCCGGGGCTGTTACCGCTGGAATCGGATAACTTCGACCTGTCGTTTGAGTATTACTACGACGACAGCAGTTACGCGTCTTTTGGTTTCTTTGAGAAACGGGTAGCTAACTTTATTGGTACCGGCCAACAGGACAGAACCTTCTTTGGTATTCAGGATCAGACCTCAGGCCCGCGTGCTATCGCCGCTGCCCAAGCCCTACGCGACCGCGGCTTTGCGGTAGACGATACCTCGTTGTTTGCGATGATGGTATTACTTGAGCAGCCTGAAGCGTTCCCTAATGGTGCCGATGACTACACCGGTTCTGCTGAGCAAATTCTGCAGTTAGGTGAAACTCCGGGATGGGATCTAATCCCGCAGCAAGGCGATCCGGAGCTGGTATTCCGTACTTCTTATCCACAAAACAACAAGGAAGCCAAACTATACGGTGCCGAACTGGCTGTACAGCACTTCTTTGGTGAAAGCGGTTTTGGTGTGCAGGCAAACTACACCATTGTGCGGGGTGACATAGGTTTCGACAATACCGGCAACCCGAATGTCTCGCAGTTTGCCCTGACCGGCCTGAGTGACACAGCCAACCTCGTATTACTCTACGAGAACTACGGCTGGACGGCACGTTTCGCCCTCAACTGGCGTGATGAATTCCTCAACCGGGCTAACTACAAAGGGTCTAACAACCCAGCCTATATTGAGGATTATTATCAGCTGGATGCTAACGTCAGCTATGCCGTTAACGACAACCTTACGGTATTTGTGGAAGGCATCAACATTACCGGCGAAAACAGCCGTGAACATGGCCGAACCGCTAATCAGTTGTGGTATCTCGAAGACCTCGGTGCGCGCTACCAGTTAGGCGCCCGGTACACCTTCTGATCAGCGCTTTAAGTAACGCAAGGCCACTTCGGTGGCCTTCTTACGTTTAAAAAAGGTAAGTAATGAACAATAATAATTACACCCTGCTCGATAATGTGACGCACAAAGATCTGCGTGTCATTCCGCACTACTGCGCCGACTTCGGCGACAATGTTGCATCCGTTCCGGTGTTTGCCACCGAGCTGGCCAATGTCATCAAACACTATCCGGTACTGTTCTATCCTACCGATAAAACCGCCAGCGATTTTACTATGGTGGCATTACTCGGCCTGGAAGCCGGCGAAAACCTGTTTCTTAATGAAACTCTGCCGGAAAATTACCAGGCCCTGCGTCAACAGTCAGGCTGGGCAGCAGACTATGTGCCGGCCACGGTCGCCCGCGGCCCTTTTGCCATTGGTCTGCATGAAAATGGCAATCAGGTGATGGTCCATGTGGATGCCAGCCATCCCAAACTTTCTACCGAACAGGGCAAACCACTGTTTTTACCCAAGGGCGGTAATTCCGACTACTTAAACCGCATCAGTTCAATACTGGCGGTGATCCATAATGGCGTACAGGTCACCAGTGACATGGTGAGTATGTGGCACGCTATGGGGTTACTGGAGCCTATGACCGTAGACATTGAGCTGGTTGATGGCACCAAACTCACTCTAGGCGGCCATTTTGCAGTCAGCGAGGAGAAAGTCGCTGCCCTGTCAGCCGCCGATTTACACACCCTGCATCAGCACAATTATCTGCAGGGGCTGTATCTGGCGATGACATCACTGAATAACCTCCAGACCCTGATAGACCTGAAAAACATCCGTAAACACCAGGAGCTGCAGGCCTATGCCTGATAGTCTGCCGACCATTGGCACCATGGTGAAGGAATTGGCTGCGGGGAGTGCGCCTGCTGCAGAGACGCTGGCTGAGGCAGCCCAACCGGTTGTCTTACGCGGTATCGCTAAAGACTGGGTGCTTACCCGCCAGTCAGCATCAGGCCCCGCCGGTGCTGCCGCCTATCTGAAACCTTTTTATAATGGCCGGCCATCGATGATTTACCGGGCGCCTGCCAGCATTAATGGCCGCTATTTCTATACCGAAGATGCCAGCTCGCTGAATTACCAGAGTGTCACCGGCCGGGTCGATGCCTTTTTAGATGAGCTCGCCGTTGACGCGCAGGATGAGTCGCTTTATATGGCGTCGGCACCACTGGATAAGTTTTTTCCGGGCCTCAGGGAGGCCGTGCGCTTTAACCAGCCTGCGCAGCTAAACCCCAATGCAGAATATGACCCTTTAGTGAGCATCTGGGTGGGCAACCGTTCGCTGGCGTCCTGCCATTTCGACAATATGGAAAACATTGCCTGCTGTGTGGCCGGGCGGCGTAGAATTATTGTCTTTCCGCCGGAGCAAATAGCCAATCTTTATCCCGGTCCGGTAGAACGCACGCCGGGCGGCCAGGTGATCAGCATGGTGGACTTTCATCAGCCGGACTTTGCTCGTTACCCGCGTTTTGCTGAAGCCCTTAAACATGCGCAGATCGCCGAGCTGGCGCCGGGTGACGGGATTTTCATTCCCAGTATGTGGTGGCATCAGGTAGAGGGCCTGAGCAAATTTAACGTACTGGTCAATTACTGGTGGTCGCAGGCCCCAACGCTGGCCGGTTCTGGCATGCCGGCGCTGTTTCATGCCATGCTGGCCATTCGCGACAGGCCCGAGCGTGAGAAAGCGGCTTTTAAGGCCTTATTCGATTATTACGTGTTCGGCGATCTCAGCTTGCCCCATGCGCATTTACCCGAGGCAGGTAAAGGCGTACTAGGCAACATAGACGAAGTCACCGCCCGGCGTTTACGCGCTATTATTATCAATCAGTTAAACAAGTAGCTCGCTCATGACAACACCACCCAAACAAATAGTAATAGCCGGCGGCGGCACCGCAGGATGGATAGCTGCCGCAGCGCTGGCCCGCAAAATGGGGCCACTGGTGAATATCAGACTGGTGGAATCCAGCACCATTGGCACCATTGGTGTAGGAGAAGCGACCATCCCACCCTTACGTACGTTTCATAAATTGCTGCAAATAGACGAGCAGGCGTTTATGCGCGCCACCGCCGCCACCTTTAAGCTCGGCATCCGGTTTGAAAACTGGGGGCGCATTGGTGAGCAGTACATTCACTCTTTTGGTATGACCGGCCAGCAAAGCTGGCTGGCCGAATTTGTGCATTTTTATCTGAGCGCCAAAGCCCGCGGGCTGGAAGGCGACTACGGTGACTATTGCTTTGAGCTCGAAGCCGCTCGCCAGCATAAATTTGCCACCTCAGCGCAAAGTAATATCCAGTATGCCTACCACCTGGATGCCGGCAATTACGTAGCGTTTTTAAAGCGCTTTTGCAGCAACCTCGGCGTTAGCCATTGCGATGGGGTGATCAGCCAGGTTCTGCAACACGATAATGGCGATATTAAAGCGCTCAGACTGGCCAGTGGCGAGCTGATTGAAGGTGACTTTTTTATCGACTGCACCGGCTTTAAAGGGCTGCTGATTGAGGAAACTCTGCACACCGGTTATGAAGACTGGTCGCACTGGTTACTCTGTGACAGCGCCTGTGCCGTACAAACCACCAGTTCAGCGCCGGCCGCACCCTTTACCCGCTCTGCCGCACATCATGCCGGTTGGCAGTGGGAAATTCCGCTGCAACATCGCACCGGCAATGGCAACGTTTACAGCAGCGCGTTTATGGATGACAACGAAGCCAGCGAACAGCTTATGCAAAACGTTAAGGACGAAGCGATTACCACGCCCAGAACCCTGCGTTTTAAAACCGGCCGGCGTAACAAAGCCTGGCATCGCAACTGCCTGGCTCTGGGGCTGGCCAGTGGCTTTGTGGAGCCGCTGGAGTCCACCAGCATTCACTTAGTGATTATGGGCATCACCCGGTTTATGCAGTTGTTTCCTCACGGCGGCAATTATCAGGCGCTGACAGACGAATACAACCAGCAAACCCAACTGGAGCTGGAACGCATACGCGACTTTATTATTCTGCATTATCACGTCACTCAGCGCGACGACAGCCCGTTTTGGGAGCATTGTAAAAACATGACTGTCCCAGATTCTCTGCAAACGCGCATTGTGTTATTTAAAGAGCAGGCCCATGCCTTCCAGAAGCAGAACGAACTGTTCCGGGTAGATTCCTGGGCGCAGGTAATGCTGGGCCAGGGCGTAACGCCGGATTATCACCATCCAGCTGCCTCAATGCTGTCTGATGCACAACTTAATCAGTCCATGCAGCAGCAACGCCAGCGCGTACTTCAGGCCGTCGCTCAGTTGCCCGCTCATGAAGACTTTATACGCGGCTATTGTGCCACGCCACAAATGGCCGAAGCTCTTTTGTGAGTGATATCGTATAAACCATACATTTACCGACGTACCAAGAGGAGATTCAATGTCAGTAAAATCCATTCCATCACGTCCGCTCGGCGCATCCGGGCTTGCAGTCAGTGAAGTTGGCCTGGGCTGCTGGCAGCTCGGTGGCGACTTCGGCCCCATTGACGAGCCCACGGCAAAAGCCATACTCGAGCAAGCCGTTGCCGATGGTATTACCTTTTTCGATACCGCCGATGTCTATGGTGCCGGGCAGAGTGAAAGCTATGTAGGCGAAGTGCTGTCGGCAATTTCACCCGATGCGGTTATTGCTACCAAATACGGCCGCGGCGAAGGTACCTACCCGGATGGCTATTCCCTGCAGGACCTGCGTGACTCGGTTAAACGCGCCCAGGACCGGTTACAGCGAGACAGCCTGGACCTACTGCAACTGCACTGTATTCCGCAGCAGGTACTCAGCAAGGGGGCAATTTTTGACTGGCTCCGTGAAGTACAACAGGAAGGCCATATTCAGCATTTCGGCGCCAGTGTGGAAACTCAGCGCGAAGCGCATATTTGTTTGCAGCATGCCGATCTGACATCACTACAAATCATCTTTAACCTGATGCGCCAGCGCCCGGTCACCGAGCTGCTGGATCAGGCCGCTGCGCAACAGGTGGGCATTATCGTACGCCTGCCGCTGGCCAGTGGCATGTTAACCGGTAAGTTTGATCAGCACACCCGGTTTGCCGACAGCGATCACCGTAACTTTAATAAAGACGGCGATGCCTTCAGCGTGGGCGAAACCTTCAGCGGTATCGAGTTCAATAAAGGCCTGGCACTGGTTAACCAGCTGCAAGACTTTAAACCGGCGTCCCTCAACATGGCGCAGTTTGCCATGCGCTGGATCCTCGATCATCCGGCTGTGTCGGCCATTATTCCCGGCGCCAGCTCTGCCAGACAGGTATCGCAAAATGCCGCCATCGCAGGATTACCGCCGCTCGATGAAGAATTGCATGACGCCCTGTATGAGTTCTATGTAAGAGACATAGAGCCACTCATTCGCTGCGAAGTTTAATTCTCCTTTTTTGCAGTCAGTGGCATGCTCTCCCATTGCTGTCACTGACTCGCTTTTCTTTCCCCTCTCGTATAACGAAATCACAATAGCAATAACCGATACCGTAATTTTAATTTCCCGCCAGATTGATAACCTTTTGTTTACAAAAACATAAGGAGAGACTGCGTGCTAAAACCACTTCTTGCTGTCGCCGTTGCCGGCGTCTTTGCCACTGCATCAACCATCACCCTGGCGGCTACCCCTAAGCTTAATAATAAGCAGTATTTCAGCCAGCCGAGTCTGGATGTGGTTGTGTTCAGCAACTGGTACAACGGTTTATTTGGTGATTCCAAAATCAGTGGTGTTGAGCTGATTCATTTTGGTGAGCGCACCGCAACCAACGGTGATGTGCGACTCAGTGCCACGCCTGAACAGTGGGACCCAATTCCAACCTTTGTGGAGCGCAAAGTCGATCAGGCATCGGGCACCATCAGCGCCACTCTCGCGTATCCGGAATATGATTTTACCTACACCATTACCGCCAGGCCCATAAACAACGGCGTTGAAATTACCCTTTCGTCGCCCAACCCTTTACCGCCTGCTCTGGAAGGTAAAGCCGGGTTTAATATGGAATTCTTACCGGCCACCTACATGGAAACCAGCTTTCTGGCCGACGGCAAACCCGGCAGCTTCCCGCTCTACCCCACTGGCGTAAAAGAAATCATCGGCGAGCATGAGCCAGAACCACTGGCCACCGGCCAACATCTGGTACTCGCACCGGAAAGCCCGCAAAAACGAGTGTCCATCGAGTCAGAATCGCAACCCTTAGCGCTTTATGACGGACGCGCTAAAGCCCAGAATGGCTGGTATGTGGTGCGCGGTCTGTTGCCTGCCGGTAAAAGCGGTACGCTGGCTAAATGGCAGCTAACGGCCAGTACTGATAAAAGTTGGCTACGTGCCCCGGTTATTGGTCATTCACAGGTAGGGTATCTGCCGCAACAAACCAAACGGGCAGTCATCGAACTGGATGCCAGTGCCACACTTTCCGGCGATGCCGAGTTATTACGGGTGAATCCCGACGGCACCACAACCACCGTTAAAAAACGCCAGCCTGAAAAGCAACACAACTACACCCGCTATCAGTATGCGGTGTTTGATTTCAGTGACGTAACCACCAGCGGTGTGTACCAGCTGCGCTATGGCGAAACCACCACCGCGCCATTTTCGATTGATGCCTCGGTGCTGGATAACGCCTGGCACCCTACCCTCGACCACTATTTCCCGGTACAGATGGATCACATGCTGATCAACGAGGCCTACCGGGTGTGGCATGGCGCCTCTCACCTGGATGATGCACTGCAGGCACCGGTAAATCACACCCACTTTGATTTATATGCTCAGGGCCCCACTACCGATACGCCCTACGAACCGGGTGAGCATATTTCCGGACTTAACGTAGGCGGCTGGTATGACGCCGGCGATTACGATATCCGCACGCAAACGCAGTATCACACCATTATCTCATTGGTACAGACCTGGGAAGAGTTCGGCCTGACCCGCGATACCACACTGGTGGATTACGAACGTAAGTATGTGGATATTCACGTGCCAGACGGTAAACCCGATCTGTTGCAGCAAATAGAGCACGGCAGTCTGGCATTGCTGGCGCAGTATAAAGCGGTTGGTCACGCTATTCCTGGCATTATCGTGCCGGATTTGAGCCAGTATACTCACCTTGGTGACGGCCTCACCATGACCGACAATCTTATCTACGATGCGGCCATGAGTGATACCGAATCGGATGGCACTCGCAGCGGTGTGTTTGACGACCGCTGGGCGTTTACCAGCAAATCCACTCCGCTCAACTACGGCTCGATGGCGGCACTGGCCGCAGCGAGCAGGGCCATGGCCGACTATAATCCTGCCCTGGCGGCTGAATGCCGCGACACCGCTATTGCCGCTTGGCAGGAGGAAGCGGGCCATGCACCAGACATGTTTAAGGTGGGTAATACCACCGGCGGTGGTCTGGAAGAGGAAAAACTAAAAGCCGCGGTAGAGCTGCTTATTACCACCGGCGACAAGCAATACCAACGCGCAGTGAGAGACCTACTGCCCTATATTGAAGGGGAGTTCAGTCGTGCCGCGGTGTTTGCCATTCGCGCCCTACCGCACATGGACAAGGCTTATTCACAGCGCATTCGCCGGGCGGCGCAAAAGTACAAACCGACTCTTGAAGCCGCTACCAGCAAAAACCCGTTCGGTGTCACCATTACCGAGTACGGCTGGGCGGGCAATGGCACCATTTTGCAGATGGCAATTACCCAGTACTACCTGCACACTGCCTTTCCTGATTTATTCGATGCACAGCTAATTTACCGTTCTCTCGATTACCTGTACGGCACGCACCCGGACTCTGACATTTCCTTTGTTTCTAATGTCGGTACGGTGTCGAAAAAAGTGGCTTATGGTATGAACCGGGCTGATTATTCGTTTATCAGCGGCGCCATCGTGCCCGGCGTGTTAATCCTCAAGCCAGACTTACCGGAGAATAAGGAAAACTGGCCGTTCCTGTGGGGCGAAAATGAGTATGTGATCAACGTGGGCGGGCTTTATCTGTTTACCGTTAATGCTGCCCTTGCGCTGGCAGAGCGCTAGCGTGGATAAAAAGTCAGTTCACCCGGGATGGGTGAACTGATTTATGATCACTCGTCGGCAAAATCCTCGGTATCAATGTCGGCCTGCGCGCCGGCCGGATAACGGGCCCCTTTCACCGTATGACGATTGATCAGCTCATCGGCCTTCACCAGCAATTCCGATGGCAGTTGCAGGCCACTGGCCTGTAAATCTTCCAGAAGATGTGCTTCGCTGCTGGTGCCCGGCAGTGCGTGAATGTGCTCTGCCTGCGCCAGTACCCAGGCCATGGCTAACTGTGCCGGGGTAATGTCTGCAGCGGCCGCCAGTGATGCAAAGTCGGCATACAACTGCTGATTAGCAGCCCAGTTATCGCCTTGGAATCGTGGCATCCCTTTACGAATATCACCGTCGCCCATGCTGGCTGGATCGGCGCCACCAGCAAGATACCCCCGCGCCAGCGGACTGAATGCCACAAAGTCTACACCTAAGTCTTTACAGGCATCGAGCACTGCGATTTCGGCATTGCGGGTCCACAGGGAAAACTCGGTTTGCAGCGCCGCAATGGGATATTCGCCATGGGCTTTTCGCAGCGTTTCAGCCGAGACTTCCGATAATCCCACAGCGCCTATTTTGCCTGCTTTAACCATATCACCCAAAGTCCCTACGCTTTCCTCTACCGGCACATCCGGATCAATACGGTGCAGATAGTACAGGTCGATATGATCGGTTTGCAGGCTGGTTAACGCGGTATCCAGAGTGGCTTTTAAAGTGGCCGGATGGCCATCAATAGTACGCTTGCCGTTAACGCCGGTCATGCCGCATTTACTGGCCAGAAAGATATCCTGACGAAACGGTTTAATCGCTTCGCCAACCAACTTCTCGTTACTGCCAAAACCATACAGTGCTGCCGTATCAAAATGCGTAACGCCCGCCTCAAAGGCTTTGGTCAGCAGGCTGGTCGCCGTGGCCTGATCAACCTTTTTGGCATAGGCATGGTTGAGGTTCATACACCCCAGGCCAATTTCGGATACCAGCCGACCAGCCAGTTTACGTTGTAACATAGCGCTTATCCCTTCGGTTTTCGGAGTACAGATATGAATTACTGAGCGTTTAGCTGCTGCTCAAGCTCATACAGTACACGATAACAGTCAAAGACCTGGGCAACACTGCTATTCGGCTCGCGCCCTTCGTTGATGGCCGCGACAAACTCGCGGTCCTGCAGCTCAATGCCATTCATCGACACATCTACTTCAGACACATCAATGGCGTTTTCGCGGCCGTCTACCAGATCATCATAACGGGCAATGTAGGTGCCGTTGTCACAGATATAGCGGAAGAACGTGCCCAGCGGGCCGTCATTATTAAACGATAAAGACAGCGTACATACCGCGCCGTTTTCTGCCAGCAATTGGATAGACATATCCATGGCAATACCCAGCTCCGGGTGAATAGGCCCCTGGATAGCATTCGCCTTAACGACTTTGCTGCCTGCCTGATAGGCAAACAAATCTACCGTATGAGCGGCATGATGCCACAGCAGGTGATCGGTCCATGAACGCGGCTCGCCTTTGGCATTAATGTTCTTGCGGCGAAAGAAATAAGTCTGCACATCCATTTGCTGAATGTTGAGTTCACCAGCGGTAATCTTGTTATGCACATACTGGTGCGACGGATTAAATCGACGGGTATGGCCCACCATGCACACCTTGCCGGTTTGTTCCTGCACTTTAAGCACTTCCTGAGCATCTTCCCAGCTGTCTGCCAGCGGAATTTCTACCTGCACATGCTTGCCTGCTTTCATACAGGCAATCGCCTGGGCGGCATGCATCTGCGTTGGGGTGCACAGGATCACGGCATCGGCGTCGCTTTCCAGCGCGTCTTCCAGCGAGGTATAAACATTGGGGATGGCATATTCGTTTGCCACCGCTTGGGTTTTCGCTGCATCACGACCTACCAGGCCTACTACCTCAGCGCTATCGATATTTTTCAGACCATCTAAATGTTTGATGCCAAATGCACCTGGTCCTACGACAACAATCTTCATAAAAACTCCCGTTTCGTTACTACCGGCGGCGATATCTGCCGGCACGGTGTCAATCCGCCCAGTACAGGCGCATAGGGTTATCAATCAGTAATTTTTTCTGCAGTGCCTGAGTTGACGCAATTTTGGGGATCATATCCACCAAATGGCCATCGTCAGGCATGTGCGACTTCATATTGGGATGCGGCCAGTCGGTACCCCACAACACACGGTCCGGGAAGCGCTCCACCACGGTTCTGGCAAATGGCACCACATCTTCGTAGCTGCCTGTTGGGCCGACTTTTGAGATGCGCTCCGGGCAGCTGACCTTGCTCCAGAAGTTTTCGTTCTCTGCCAGCAGCTTTAAAAATAGCGCAAACTCAGGGCCATCCACCGGCTGACTCACATCCGGGCGCCCCATATGATCCACCACCACGGTGGTGGGCAACGCAGTAAAGAATTCGTATAGCTCAGGCAGCTCCTGGGCTTCGAAGTAGATCACAATATGCCAGCCCAAAGGTTTAATTTTATCGGCAATCACTTTTAGCGCGTCGAACGGCAATGCATCCACCAGACGCCTCACAAAGTTAAAGCGAACCCCGCGCACGCCCGCTTCATGCAAACGTTGCAGCTCTTCATCGGTAATAGACTCGGTGACCGTAGCGACTCCACGGGCCAGACCATTGGAGTGATTCAGCGCATCCACCAGCGCCCGGTTATCAGCACCATGGCAGGTTGCCTGAACAATCACGTTGCGGCTGAAACCAAGGTGATCACGCAATGCCCACAACTGATCTTTAGACGCATCACAAGGGGTGTACTTACGCTGTGGCGCAAAAGGAAACTGATCACCAGGGCCAAACACATGACAGTGCGCATCCACCGCGCCTTCCGGTACCTTAAAGTGTGGTACCGATGGTGACTGATGCCAGTGCAACCAGTCAGCATCTACAACAAATTGGCTCATGACCCGCTCCTGAGTATTGGTTGCCCGTTTATGCCTGTTGGGTAACAACCTGTTGATTGGCCGGACTTTCAGCGCTTCGCAAAAACTGCCATGACGAAAAAGTACAATCAAAAGATAAAAATATACAATGTAGTTTGCGATACTAAAGCGCTGGCCCGAACAGTATTTACACTACAGTATGCGCCAACTGCTGCGCGCAAGCAGTTTAGAAAACTGCTAAACGCCATTAGTTTTTCCTATATCGAAATTTTAAAACTGCACTAAATAAGACCAGATAAAAACTATAAAACCCATTTATTACATAATGTTAAACAATCAACCCGAGTATAAATAAGCATTATTTAGTAATTAATCTTTTCATCATTTCCGTTTTTGCTGGCGAAACTCACCGGCGGTAGTGCCTTCCATCTGTTTGAAGAAGCGACAAAAATAACCGGTGTCTTTAAAGCCTAAGGTAAGCGCTATCTCATCCAGGGTTTGCCGGGTGTAAATTAACCGCCGCCGGGCTTCACTGATCAGTCGCTGATGCACCAGCCGTTTAGGCGTTTGCGAAAGCTGCTGACGACAGATACGGCTTAGAGTTGATACCGACACAAACAGTTTTTCAGCATACTCATCAATAGTCAGGTGATCCTGGTAATGCTTGTCGATAAGTTCCCGAAAGCCCAACAGAATCCGGTTTTCCCTGCCGGAAGGCCCGCTCTGCACCGAGTCGAGCTGGCGTTGCCGGGCAATAGTGATAAACAGCAGCTTTAACAACAACCGGATAGTGGTAGAGGCGCCGGGATCGCTGATGTGCATTTCATCGGCCAGCATCATCAGATAGCTGAAATACCGCTCCGCCTGGCGGGCACTGCGAAACTCAATGGTTTGCGGCAGCCACACCAGCTGGTTAAACGCACTGACATCCTCACCCATTTCCATATTGGCAATCACATCAGCGTTGATGGATAACACAAAGCCTTTGGTGTTGGGCGCAAAGTGAAAGCCATGCACGACCCCGGGCGGTAACGTGACCACCCAGTTGCCAGACAGGTTATGTACCTCGTCATCGAGCTGCACCTGCCACTGGCTGTCGAAGGCGCAGATGATCTGAGCCAGATTAGCATGCCGGTGGGGCTTTATCTCCCAGCCTAAGTCGGCACTGCGCGACTGAATATCCTCCAGATGCACAAAGTCTGGCTGCATGCGCATAAAGGATTCGCCGTAGAGATCGTAAAACGGGATCTGCTTTTGCGTTGTGGTCAACACGGTTCTCCTGGCGGCTTAATGACGGCCACGGGCAGTGACAAAAAATTAACAAGTGAACAAAAAGTACAACACTTTAACGGATAAGTGAATAACAATTGTGGCCGGTGTCTTCCATTATTTAATCATCAGAATTGATTTGTTCACCGGGAGTCATTGCTATGAAGACAAAAACGCAGGTTGCTATTATCGGCTCTGGACCATCAGGCTTATTACTGGGGCAACTGCTAAATAAAGCGGGTATCGACAACATTATTGTTGAGCGGGTCAGCCCGGACTACATACTCGGCCGTATTCGCGCCGGTATTCTTGAGCAGGGCTTTGTCGACCTGGTGAGGGAGGCGGGCGTCAATCAGCGCATGGATGAAGAAGGCCATGTGCACGACGGCTTTGATATTGCCTATTACGGCAAGCGTTACCGCATTGACCTCAATAAACTCACCGAAGGCAGCACGGTCATGTGCTACGGCCAGACCGAAATCACCCGGGATTTAATGGCGGCTCGTGACGCAGCCGGCCTCACCAGCTTTTATGAGAGCCAGGATGTTCAGCTGCACAATGTGGCCAGCGACTCGCCGCAGGTTACGCTGTTTAAAGACGGCGAAACCATCACAATCGATTGTGACTACATCGCTGGCTGCGATGGCTTTCATGGGATTTCACGGCAGACCATTCCCGCCGAAAAGCGCACTGAGCACGAGCGCGTTTATCCCTTCGGCTGGCTGGGTTTACTGGCCGACGTACCACCGGTAAGTGATGAGCTGATTTATTGTAAAACCGAGCGCGGCTTTGCCCTGGCGAGCATGCGCTCCTCCACCCGCTCCCGTTATTATCTGCAGGTACCACTCACCGATAAAGTGGAAAACTGGTCAGATGAAGCATTCTGGGATGAACTCAAAAAACGCCTGCCTGAAGACAGCGCCAATAACCTGATCACCGGGCCAAGTATCGAAAAGTCGATAGCACCGCTGCGCAGCTTTGTATGTGAGCCCATGCAATGGGGCAACCTGTTTCTGGTTGGCGATGCCGCGCATATCGTGCCGCCCACCGGCGCCAAAGGACTCAACCTGGCCGCCTCAGATGTTTCCACCCTGTATAACCTGCTGCAAAAGCGCTACGCCCATGGCGATTTAACCGCTCCACAACGCTATTCTGAAATTGCGCTACGCCGGGTATGGCATGGCGAGCGTTTTTCCTGGTGGATGAGCAACATGTTGCACGACTTTGATCAGGGCGAAGTGAATGGTATGGATAAGGCCACTTTCGATCGCTTTATGCAGTCTGAACTGGACTTTTACCTGACCCATGAAGAAGGCCAGAAAGTGATTGCCCGCCAGTATGTGGGCATGCCTTATGAAGAAGTAAACTGATAACGCTGTTCCTGCATAACGTAGCGTCTGCGCTTTAGCCAGACGCTACAATTTTCCAAGGCTGAATTCGCTCGTGCCGCTGTTGATAACCAGATGCTCCTCACCATTTTTGTTAACCTGTCGGGCAATATCAACCCACTGATAAAACACATTACGATGGACTAATGCCTTGAGCCCTCGGTGCAGCGTAACGTAAGGACGGGGCTGGTCGGGATTGCTGTGATCGACTTCCAGCGGGTGGCTGTCAGATAGCACGGCCGCATGACCTAAGTTTGAAATCACCTCAATTGCCGGACCGTCTTCAGTATCATGAGTTTGCCACTGAGTGAGCACGAAGGGCGCATCTTCCACCTGAATACGCACTTTTTCGGCCGGCGTTTTAAGGAAATACTCGTCGCCTTCCATAAGCAGCACACTGGCAAATAGCTTCACCAGTTTTTCCCGCCCGATGGGAGTGCCCATATACCACCAGCTGCCATCGGCTTTGATGGTCATTTCGATATCACCACAAAAAGGCGGATGCCACTTATCAAAGGGCGGTGCTGTATCACGTTGTTCCAGCTGGGTTGCGAGTTCGATCAGATTCATTAGAAACTACCCGGATATTTGATGACGGCGGTATTCACCATTTCCATTGCCAACCGAACACGCTCCAAACCGCTCACTTATGGTTTATACTGACGTTGCCGGTGTTGTAGAGACATTAACACTAATCCAGTCAGGTCGCACCTGCTGCTGGACTTTGACCCCCGGCAACAATTTCCATTTTGCGCCTGACATTTCGTTAATATTTCCCGTGTCCAAACGAAAGGCCGCCATTTCAGCAAGTGTTGGGTAACGTCCATTTTGAATTGGATAACCCGCCCGAATATAACGCTTTTTAAAGTTAACCCGCAATTCGCCAACAATTAGCTGCAAAGCGCCTTCGGCATAAAACAGCGTTCCAGAAGTCGTTACTGGTTTACCTCCCAATCCCAATATTTGGGGGGCGATTTCGCTGACCGAAAACGTCACGACTTCGCGTGGCGACAACTGAACCAATTGAGCATACACTTTGTGTCCTAAACGCTCGGCAAGTGAAGCAGAAAATACACTGGCGGACTCATGATCATAGCCAAGTAGGTCGGGTACGCTCGCCTCTTCCTTATATTTCAACCCTGCCAACATCTGCTTAACGGTTGCTTCTGAAATGGCCGGCGATAGCTTGTCACTCCTTGCCCCTGGTAGTTCTTTGACTGCTATGTAATCTACCCCCTGCTGCCAGACAACGCGTTCCTCAGCACTCGCTGCAATTGATGAGAACATCACTACAACGACCATTATCCAACGGGTTGATTTTGTTTTTATCATGTTTAGCCTTCTTAATTCACATTAAAGTAACAATATTCAGCAATTCACATACCAGTCTGGCGTTACGGTAATTAGCAGCCCGACTACACCGCCAACGGCACTTATAATTCAATAAAAATCAGAATATTAAAGACAAATATATAACAGACTATGCACGCTTAACGGGAGGCCACGTTGGCGTAAGGCGACTTCATTTGTAAAGAAAATGCGACAATTGCGATGCTACAGCTGATGCAAATCAGCTCGATTCTGCTGCGCCCTGAATATGCTCCACATTCAGAAAACATGAAAAAAACACATATATTCAGACACATAAATACAATCAGCAATATCTCTAAAAAATGGTGCGCCGATTGCTCAGGTAACTATGAAGCGACACTACTGCACAGTTTGAACCGCAGTGCGTGTCACACGATATTTTCATGATTAAATTAAGAGAATCGCGTATGTCTGAGATACCTGTATATCAAAATTATATTAATGGTGAGTTTCAACCTCATTCAGCATCTTATATCGAGGTCACTAATCCCGCGAATGGCGAGCTACTCTCCCGGGTACCCAATGCGGATACATCGGAGGTAGAAGCGGCCATAACTGCAGCGAAGAAAGCACAAAAAGCCTGGGCAGCGAAACCCGCGATTGAACGAGCACAATATCTGCACAAAATTGCCGATAAGTTGCGACAAAACGCGGAACACCTGGCAGCAGTAATTACCAAAGAACAAGGTAAGGTCCTCAGTCTGGCAACCGTTGAAGTAAATTTCACCGCCGATTACTTAGATTATATGGCTGGCTGGGCACGTCGAATTGAAGGCGAAATCATCACCAGCGACAGGCCCGGTGAAAACATTTTTATGTTCAGAAAACCATTGGGTGTAGTCGCCGGGATCCTGCCCTGGAACTTTCCGTTTTTTCTGATTGCACGAAAAATGGCGCCAGCCCTGATCACCGGCAACACCATCGTAATAAAGCCTAGTGAAGAAACGCCAAACAATTGCTTTGAATTTACCCGACTACTCGACGAAGTTGATTTACCAGCGGGTGTTTTTAACGTGGTTTGTGGCACTGGATATGGAGTAGGCCAAGCTTTAACGTCAAACAGCCAAATCGATATGATCAGCTTTACCGGCAGCGTAGCTACTGGCTCAGCCATTATGACAGCCGCCGCGCCAAATGTTACCAAACTCAACCTTGAACTGGGAGGAAAGGCGCCGGCAATAGTACTTGAAGATGCCGACCTCGACCTGGCAGTCAATGCAATTAAGGCATCCCGCGTAATCAATACAGGCCAGGTGTGTAACTGCGCAGAGCGAATTTATGTGCACAGTGCGGTAGCCGATAAATTTATACAAAAGTTAAGTAGTGCGATGGCAGCGACACGCTATGGTGACCCAATGAAACAGTCCGACCTGGAAATGGGACCACTCATTAACCAGGCCAGTCTGGATAAGGTCATCTCTATGGTAAGTAAGGCGAAAAGCGAGGGTGCACAAGTCATCACCGGCGGTAAAGTTGCAGATATCGGCTCAGGCTTTCATTACGAACCTACTGTTCTTGCAGGGTGCCACTCAGGCATGGAAATCATGCAAAAGGAGATTTTTGGACCAGTATTGCCCGTGCAAGTAGTAGCCAGCCTGGAGGAAGCCGTTGAATTAGCCAACGCGTCTGAATACGGCCTGACTTCCTCGGTTTACACCCGAGATCTCAGGCAGGCGATGCGTGCAATTGATTTGCTTGACTATGGCGAAACCTACATTAATCGTGAGAACTTCGAAGCCATGCAGGGGTTTCATGCTGGCACCCGTAAGTCTGGAATTGGCGGTGCCGACGGCAAACACGGGCTCTATGAATATACCCGCACCCACGTCGCCTATGTGCAAATTTAAGTCTTATTGATCCATTAACAAAGCGCATTGTGGCGGTATACAGTGCGCTTTTTGTCGACACGACAATTACTAGCAGTTACGTTAGGGCTGCTGCCCTCTGTCTCACGACAGCCAAAAGGAAAATGAAACTAACAACACATAGTTCATATTATATTTTTACTGTTACAAACAGCGTTAGCCTCTGCATTTATAAAAAGTTTTCAACGGTATCCATAGCCTATTTTACGTGAAAGTTATTCATGACCAGATTAAAAAAGAAACTGAGCCGAATTCACATACCTATTTTTGAAATTAACTGCCCATACACCAATTCAGTTAACCAGCAGACAATTGAAATACTCAGCACAAAAATTCCAGCTAACTTTGACATGAAGAGAGCAGAGTTAGTGTTATGTAAATTAGCCATCGAAGATTCACTAACTTTTTTTACTGAGCAAAAACCTGACAATTCATTTGACGAAAACGCCTTTTTAATAATCAATTCAATAGATATTTATTCATCAGTGGAAGAAGCTGATTATTTTTTTCAGAAGACTCAGGCCTCCCCCCCTCAAAATAGTATTAGATTATCAGTTAACAACGCCAGAAATAATCACGTTATATTTATAAACAACTCATAGGTAGGATCTTAAGAAAATTAATGCTTGAATGCATGTCTCAAATTTGATC
>JAAFAI010000028.1 GCA_018222405.1 Gammaproteobacteria bacterium
ACCGGCTAAATACCCCTCAAAGAAAAATGCCAGTCAGCTTAACTGACTGGCATTAGGCGAAAGCCGGCTTTTTTCTTTGACTTCCCCGTAGCCCGCTTGCAAAATGCGGTCAGATCCATATCCGATAATGAGTAGTACGTGATAGCGTCTTTTACCGCGCCGGTCAGCGATTTGTTGGCAGGTTATTTTAATGAAATGAGCCTGATGTTAATGGCAACCCTGCTGGTTGTTTATGGCGACATCATCAACAAGCAGGTTAAACGCAGCCTTAGCGGCCTGCACTTTATTCTTCGCAGCGGACTGTTTGTGTTGCTGTGTGCGTTTGGATATGGTGCGCTTACCATATACGGTGCGCCACTGCTTCATCATATCTTTAAATTTGTGGCCTACGAATACCGTGGTGTCGCATTTATTGCCGCCTTTGTTGCGCTGGGTGTGGCCGCTGAACGCCGGCGTTATATCTGACACCTGTTACTCCGGTAACTTGCCTGCATATGAGTCAGCAGAATTACAAGCCACTGGTGGGTATTCCCAAAAATTGCTTTATTCCTTAAGTAACTTATCCAGCCATTTCGGCCGGGTATAGTCTTCTGGTAATTTGACCCGATATAACTGAAAGTTACCGTGGCTTATAAGGCGTTCCGGATAGCGGTCGAAGCGTTGTTCAAAATCTCCTTCTATCACATCGTTAAGAGCATATCTAAGCGTCAACTGACTCGCAAAGTGAACACTGTCTAAAGAGACAGTTAACTCGCCATTCTTTTGCTCTAACCCTTCGGGGTCAAACGTCATGATTGTCTCACGGGCGTATCCAGGCCGATAGACTGTAAAAGTGGCTGTTTGATCAGGCTGATAATCCAACGTGGCAAAATACAACTGATCCTCGTTAGCTTTTTCTAAAATGCCGGACCAGAAACCAAACCTGTTATGTTTATGTTCTGCAGCGATGGCTTTTATTTTATCGGCTTGTTGTGCAATAAACCGTTGTGGGGCTGGCGTGCTATTAACTGCATGAAGACGGTAACCTGAGCTGAGGATCGCACCAGATTGAAGTAGCGTCATTTCAGTTGCAAGCAAATCGTCCTCAATATGGTAAGTCAGGCTGATTTTTAACGGTAATTGCTCGTCGGCTGTCTGGGTGAATATCTGGCAGCTAAATGCATCGCATAGGATATCTTTGTCTGAAAAAGAAACGCGTTTGCTAAACTGCATACCCGAGGCAATATTAAAAGATGACAGGCTGTGCTGACCGTCTGCTGTTATGTTTAATACCATAAACAAGGCTCCTGAGCGGTTAATCCCCTCCCAGGTGCCTGTTGGTAAGTTAGTTGCGGTGGATTGAGCGTGATGAGAAAGTGCAGGGTCCTTTTGCGCATCGTCGATTATAGGCTCACTAGCTGCTGATATTTGTCTGGCGCACCCGTTGATAGCGAAAAGCAATAGTACCAACAGTAAAGTTTTCATTGAAATTCCTTATTCAAAGCAATTTTAGAAATGGATTAGAATGATTTGCTGCAAATCCAGAAGTAGCCCGCTATTACGCGAGCTGTTGTTATTGTTAATAATACATATCCGCATCCACCGCCGGGGCGGGTGGGGCAATTTCAATGGTGTAATACATTGCTGCAATAACTATAACGACCAGTATTAGTGCCAGTAATAGCCGCGAAGAAGATATACCCGGTTCGTTGGTAGGTTTTTTACCATGAAACATGGCGGGCACCAGCAGCTGCTTTTTAAATCGCGCATAAAACACTACTGCGATGATATGCAGTGCAATTGCTGCCAGCAGAATATTAAAGGCCGTATGGTGAATAGAATTCATGGTGTCGCGGGTGGCGTCGGACACGGCATCGTAATAAGGACCGTTATTGATAATATCGTCGCCGATAAATAAGCCGCTGATGCCTTGCAGTGCCACTAACAACAGCAGAGCAATTACCATCCAACCGCCCATAGGGTTGTGCCCGGCATGTTCTGGCGAATTTGGGTTAGTCACCGTTTTCGCATAGTCAAGCACTTTGCCTGGGCCGGCTAAAAATTGGCTGAATCGGGCGTAAGTGGTGCCGACAAATCCCCACAGTAAGCGGAACAAAATCAAGCCCAGCGTGAAGTAGCCAATTTTAAAATGCCAGTCAATGGCGTCGAATACCTCAGCAGTTAAGTATTGTGCCACGATGCAGGCTACCAGCAGCCAGTGGAAGAGACGGGTCGGAATATCCCAGATAAGACGTTTTTCCATTTCTATATGTCCTGTAACAAACCTTTTGGTGTGATGTGTGATTTATTTTTTGCGGCGCAATGGGTTCTCATTGAAGCCGGACAGGTAGCAAAGTTCAACCATTTGTGGGTTTTCATCTGCACGGCTATCAGGCACAATTCGCCCATCAACAGTCACATTGCCCGGAAAACTGTCCCTACAGTCAACCAAGGGCACCTTAAATAAGCAAGCAGGTTTTCGATGAAAGTAGGTCTTTTTGGCGCCAATGGTCGGATGGGACGGGTATTGATTGAAGCGCTCAATGAACATGATACCGCCTCATTAAGTGTTGCATCGGTTCGTGATGACTCTCCGTGGGTCGGTATGGATGTGGGTGAACTGGCGGGCATAGGAAAGCTGGAAACTGCTTGTAGTGCTTTGTCTTCCATTGACCCGGCAGACGTTGATGTGATGATCGACTTTACTCTGCCTGCCGCGTTCGATAGTAACCTTAAGTGGTGTGTGACCAATAACAAGCCTGTGGTCATTGGCACTACCGGATTGTCAGCCGCTCAGCTGGATTTACTGGCTGATGCAGCAACCAAAATTCCGGTGGTATTTGCCGCAAATTACAGTGTTGGGGTGAATTTAATGTTATCCCTGGTAAAACAGGCTGCCCGTGCACTGGGCGCAACCGCGGATATCGAGATTTTAGAGGCGCACCACCGCTTTAAGCAGGATGCGCCATCGGGTACCGCTATGGCGATCGGTGAAGCTATTGCTGACGAGCTGGGCCGAGACCTGTCAACCTGCGCTGTGTATGGTCGGGAGGGCAAAACACCGCCGCGAGACCACAACACTATTGGCTTTGCTACTGTTCGCGCCGGTGATGTGGTGGGTGAGCACACTGCTTTATTTGCGGATATTGGTGAGCGCCTGGAGATTACCCATAAAGCTTCCAGTCGCTTAACTTTTGCCCGTGGTGCGGTGCAGGCTGCAATGTGGCTGTCGCAGCAGAATGCCGGCCAGTACGGCATGAATGACGTATTGTCTTTAAATCAATAATAAATAGAAAACGCCAGAAAATGGCTCAATGAATTGCTTTTTTGGCATGTTTGCGTGAATTTATAGCTTAACGGGTTATTTTAATAATTTTTCCAGATCGGAATAGACCTTTAAAGTCTCTTAAGCTATAATCCACGGAATTTGCCAAAAATTAGTGTTGAAACCGCTGCTGCATTAGCTTTAGCGGCAGTTTGAGCACATATTCATTAGCTGCAAATTCTAGTAAACGGGATGTAAATTGAATATTACCTCCCGTTTTTTGTGAGTGTTATTTAAAACTCTCGGTTATCCTTAATTTGGAGGTTGACTTGGCTAATTCCGCCCTTCTGGTCTTAGAAGATGGTTCTGTGTTTAAGGGTACCGCTATTGGTGCTCAAGGTATGTCAGTTGGTGAAGTAGTATTTAATACATCAATGACCGGCTACCAGGAAATTCTGACTGACCCTTCTTACGCTGAACAAATTGTTACTCTTACTTATCCCCATATCGGCAATACCGGTACCAACCAGGAAGATGTTGAATCAAACAAAATCTGGTCAAAAGGTCTGGTTATAAGAGATCTCCCTCTCGTTGCCAGCAATTTTCGAAACGAACAAACGCTGTCTGATTATCTCAAAGCCAATAATGTGGTGGGCATTGCAGATATCGACACCCGTCGTTTAACGCGTATTCTGCGCGACAAGGGCGCACAAAACGGTTGCATCATTTGCACCGACGCGCTGGATGAAGCGGCGGCGCTGGAAAACGCCAAAGCGTTCCCCGGCCTAAAAGGAATGGACTTAGCAAAAGTGGTTTCGACCACAGAAATCACCGAATGGACCAGCGGTGTATGGGAGCTTGAAGGCGGCTATAAAGACGGCGCGGATTATAAATATCATGTGGTGGCCTATGACTACGGTGCAAAACACAACATCCTGCGAATGTTGGTTGACCGTGGCTGTAAGCTAACGCTGGTACCGGCACAAACCTCTGCCGAAGACGTCCTGGCGATGAATCCGGACGGTGTGTTCCTGTCGAACGGCCCGGGCGACCCTGAGCCATGTGACTACGCTATCGACGCGATTAAAACCATCGTCGACACTGATTTGCCGGTGTTCGGTATTTGTTTAGGCCACCAGTTACTCGCGCTGGCCAGTGGTGCGAAAACCGTGAAGATGAAGTTTGGTCACCATGGTGCCAACCACCCGGTGAAAGACCTGGAACGTGACGTGGTGATGATCACCAGTCAGAACCACGGTTTTGCGGTTGATGAAGCGAATCTGCCAGACAATCTTAAAGTGACGCATGTGTCGTTGTTTGATAAATCCCTGCAGGGTATTCATCGTATCGACAAACCGGCGTTCAGCTTCCAGGGGCACCCTGAAGCCAGCCCTGGTCCGCACGATGCAGCTGCATTATTTGATCACTTTATCGACTTAATCGAACAGTCAAAGCAGTAGGAACTTGCCCCAATGCCAAAACGTACCGACCTAAAAAGTATCCTAATCCTCGGCGCCGGGCCTATCGTTATCGGTCAGGCCTGTGAATTTGACTATTCAGGTGCCCAGGCGTGTAAAGCCCTTCGTGAAGAAGGCTACCGCGTAATTCTGGTTAACTCTAACCCTGCCACTATCATGACCGACCCGGAAATGGCCGATGCCACGTACATTGAGCCGATTCACTGGGAAGTGGTGCGCAAAATTATCGAGAAAGAACGCCCTGATGCGATCCTGCCTACCATGGGGGGCCAGACTGCTCTGAACTGTGCGCTGGATCTGAATCGCGAAGGCGTACTGGACGAATTTAACGTAGAACTGATTGGCGCCACGGCTGATGCTATCGACAAAGCGGAAGACCGCGAACGTTTCGATAAAGCCATGAAGTCTATTGGCCTTGAGTGTCCGCGTGCAGAAATCGCCCACTCGATGGAACAGGCTCACGACGTGTTAAGCCGTATAGGCTTCCCTTGTATCATCCGTCCGTCATTTACTATGGGTGGTTCTGGCGGTGGTATCGCGTATAACATCGATGAGTTTAATGAAATCTGTACCCGCGGTCTGGATTTATCACCTACCAACGAATTGTTGATTGATGAATCACTGATCGGCTGGAAAGAGTACGAGATGGAAGTGGTCCGCGATAAAGCCGACAACTGTATTATCGTTTGTACCATTGAAAACTTCGACCCGATGGGCGTGCACACCGGCGACTCGATTACCGTAGCACCTGCTCAAACCCTGACTGATAAAGAATTTCAGATTATGCGTAATGCGGCCATGGCTGTACTGCGCGAAATCGGTGTGGAAACCGGTGGCTCAAACGTACAGTTTGGTGTCGACCCGAAAACCGGCCGTCTGGTAATTATTGAGATGAATCCACGGGTATCCCGTTCATCAGCGCTGGCCTCTAAAGCAACTGGTTTCCCGATTGCTAAAGTAGCAGCCAAGCTGGCCGTAGGTTACACCCTGGATGAACTGGCAAACGATATCACTGGCGGTTTAACGCCTGCATCGTTTGAGCCGGCCATTGACTACGTAGTGACTAAAATTCCACGTTTCAACTTCGAGAAGTTTGCCGGTGCTAATGACCGTCTGACTACTCAGATGAAGTCTGTTGGTGAGGTGATGGCGATTGGCCGTAACCAGCAAGAATCACTGCAAAAAGCACTGCGTGGCCTGGAAGTGGGCGCGACTGGTCTTGATCCAATGCTTGACCTCGACGATCCGGAAGCACAGAACAAGCTGGTTTACGAACTGCGTCAACCGGGTGCCGAGCGTATCTGGTACATCGGTGATGCTTTCCGTTCAGGTATGAGCGTGGAAGAAGTCTTTAAACTGACAAATATCGACCGCTGGTTCCTGGTGCAGTTAGAAGAGCTGGTGCTGCTTGAACAAAAAGTGGCAGAGCTGGGTGTGGCCAACATCGATGAAAATCTGATGAACACCCTTAAGCGCAAAGGTTTCTCTGATGCCCGTCTGGCAGACCTTACGGCAGTGGCCGAAAGCGACGTGCGTGACCTGCGTTTAGGCATGGGTATCAAGCCGGTGTACAAGCGCGTAGACACCTGTGCAGCTGAGTTTGCTACCAGCACAGCCTACATGTACTCAACTTATGATGAAGAGTGTGAAGCTGCGCCTTCTGACAAAGAAAAGATCATGGTATTAGGCGGTGGTCCAAACCGTATCGGTCAGGGGATCGAATTCGATTACTGCTGCGTACACGCGGCGCTGTCGATGCGTGAAGACGGTTATGAAACCATTATGGTTAACTGTAACCCGGAAACCGTGTCTACCGACTACGACACCTCAGATCGCCTCTACTTCGAACCGGTAACGCTGGAAGATGTATTGGAAATTGTTGCCGTTGAACAGCCTAAAGGCGTTATCGTGCAGTACGGCGGTCAGACGCCGCTTAAACTGGCCCGCGCCCTGGAAGCTAACGGTGTACCTATTATCGGCACTTCACCAGAAGCCATCGATCGTGCTGAAGACCGAGAGCGTTTCCAGCAAATGGTTAACAAACTGGCCCTGAAACAGCCTGCTAACGCAACCGTTAGCAACATGGAACAGGCGCTCGAGAAAGGTAAGGAAATTGGCTTCCCGCTGGTGGTTCGTCCGTCTTACGTATTAGGTGGTCGTGCGATGGAAATCGTCTACGACTTAAAAGACCTCAAACGTTACCTGAACGAAGCGGTGAAAGTGTCTAACGACTCACCGGTACTGCTGGATCGCTTCCTTGACGACGCTATCGAAGTAGATATCGATGCCGTGTGCGACGGTACCGACGTAGTGATTGGCGGTATCATGGAGCACATCGAACAAGCCGGTGTTCACTCTGGTGACTCGGCCTGTTCATTGCCTCCGCACTCACTGCCAAAAGACATTCAGGACGTGATGCGAGAGCAGGTTAAGGCGATGGCACTTGAGCTCGGCGTGGTTGGCCTGATGAATACGCAGTTTGCGATTAAAGACGGCGAAGTTTACCTGATTGAGGTAAACCCTCGTGCCGCGCGTACCATTCCGTTTGTATCGAAAGCCACAGGGGTTCCTCTGGCCAAGATCGCGGCGCGGGTAATGGCGGGTCAATCACTCAAAGAACAGGGCTTTACTGAAGAAGTTATCCCACCGTTCTACTCTGTGAAAGAAGTGGTACTGCCATTTGCTAAGTTCCAGGGTGTGGATCCGCTGTTAGGCCCTGAAATGCGTTCAACCGGTGAGGTGATGGGCGTGGGTGATACCTTTGAGGAAGCCTATGCTAAGGCAAACCTTGGCGCCAGCGCACCGCTGCCTGCTTCAGGTAAAGCGTTGTTATCTGTACGTCAAACCGATAAGCCTAAACTGGCAGAACTGTCTAAAGCGTTAATCGCGAAAGGCTTTACCATTGAGTGTACCAGCGGTACTGCAGAATCTCTGCGTGCACAGGGTATTGAGGTATCAGTGGTGAATAAGCTTTCTGAAGGTCGTCCGAATATTGTGGATGCGATTAAGAATGGTGAATATTCTTACATTGTAAACACCACGGAAGGACGTCAGGCGATTACCGACTCGGTGTATATTCGCCGTGAAGCGTTGCTCAACAAAGTGACCTACACCACGACCATGAATGCTGCGTTTGCCACTGTTCAGGCAAAATCGGCAGACGATCGCGGTAAAGTCACCTCGGTGCAGGAGTTGCACGCCAGAATAAACGGGTAATGACAAAAAGCAGGATCCTGTGTATTCTTCTTAAATGACAAAAAAGGGGTCAGAGTACATTAATGCTATCCATTAATGTACTCTGACCCCTTTTTACTTTTTATTAATTTCCAGGTAAGTGAGAATAACAACATGACTCAATATCCTATGACTGCACGTGGTGCTGAGATGCTTCGCGAGGAGTTGAATCAACTTAAATCGGTAGAGCGTCCTAAAATTATTGCTTCTATTGCGGAGGCCCGTGAGCATGGCGACTTAAAAGAGAACGCTGAATACCACGCCGCCCGTGAACAGCAAAGCTTCTGTGAAGGCCGCATTCAGGACATCGAAGGTAAACTGTCTAACGCACAAATCATCGATGTCACTAAAATGCCTAACAATGGTAAGGTTATTTTTGGTGCTACGGTGACCATTCTTAACCTTGATAACGATAAAGAAACCACTTATCGCATCGTGGGTGACGATGAAGCCGACATTAAACAAAACCTGATTTCAGTTAACTCGCCAATCGCCCGCGGCCTGATTGGTAAAGAGCTCGACGATATGGTTAACATTCAAACGCCGGCTGGCACCGTTGAATACGAAATCATCGAAGTCGAATATATTTAATCATTTCTAAGAGCTGCTTTCGCAGCTCTTACTTGTTGCCCCTTTGTTTTACTCCCTGTATTAAACGGATTTATATGAAAGACACCAGCACCGACGAAATTCAAACCCTCGACTCCAAAGTGGTTTATCAGAATCGCTGGATGACCGTGCGCGAAGATACTATTGGTCGTGATGACGGCTACCGCGGGATCTATGGGGTTGTGGACAAACCGGACTTTGTAGTGGTGATCGCCATTGATGGCGACGATGTTTACCTTGTCGAACAATATCGGTATCCGGTAAAAAGCCGTCATCTGGAATTTCCTCAGGGAGCTAAAGAGGGCGCAGATACCTTCGACGCACTGAGCGTTGCTAAGGCCGAGTTAAGAGAAGAATGCGGTTTACTGGCAGCCGACTGGCAGTACGTTGGCGAACAGTTCCTTGCCTATGGCATGTGCTCCCAGCGCTATCATATTTTTGTGGCGAAAACCCTCACCAAAACGGCTCAGGAACTCGAAGAAGAAGAGCAGGGGCTCACTGTGCATAAGCTGCCGCTGGCAGAAGTAAAAGCCCGCATCGTTAATGGTGAGATGATGGATTCAACCACCTGTAATGCGTTTGGACTGGCAACGCTGAAAGGCTATCTTTAATCATGCCAGCCGAATCGCTGCAAATTAGAGTAGACGATTTATCCGCTGGTGACGTCATTGCGTTGCTCGAGGAACATCTGGCTGATATGTATGCCACATCGCCGCCTGAATGCGTTCATGCTCTCGACGTTGATAAACTCAAAGCGCCGGACATTACCTTTTTTGCGGCTCGCTCCGGGTATAAACTGCTGGGTTGCATCGCTCTGAAGCACCTTAACGCCGCTGACGCCGAAATAAAATCCATGCGTACACCAGCCAGTGCACGGCGTACTGGTACAGGTAAAAGATTACTTGAGCATGTTATTGATTATGCCACAAATACCGGCTATCAAAGCTTATGGCTGGAAACTGGCAGCATGGACTTTTTTGCTCCGGCCAGACAGTTATATCAGCGCTACGGATTTCAATTTTGCGGGCCATTTGCCGACTATAAGAGCGATCCCAACAGTTGTTTTATGTGCAAAACTTTATAATCGCCAGCCGCTATGGTTTTAACCGGTCGGCCTGACAGGGCCCTTGAACCCTTTTTCCATTAATTCAGATCAAGCATTGCTTCACTTTACCTTGTGTTCACCAATGCTCTCCAGCACACTCATCTACAGGCGATATATTAACCAGTTATACGACCTATAAACACTGTTTATGGGAGATGGGATGATGACAGCATGTTAATTAAGTGTGATCGCTGTATTCATACAACTTATAGGTTGCATAAGTGAAACTTAATTTTATGCACTAAATAGAATATATATTGATATTTAGTCGTAAAAAATGATTTTTTATGCAATTCAAACAGTTGTTTATATTGTCTTTTAGCAACTGCCGTGATACTAATCTGTTTCCAAAAATAATGCCCGGGAAAAGCAATGACTACACCGATTTCAGAATTACTAATGGAAGCTGCCAATTTACTGCTGGTGGGAATGGGCTTTGTTTTTGTGTTTCTGACAATCCTTATTTTCGCGGTAAACGCACTCAAGGCTTTTTGTGAGCGTTTCCCTGGTCAGGAGCCGCAGGCGCCGGTAAGAGCGTCGGGCACGAAAGCCACTTCAACAGCTGCCGCCGATAACAATGTTATCGCTGCCATATCTGCTGCTGTGCACGCGCACAGAAACGCAAAGAATAAATAACACACTTTAGGAGAACACATGTCTAAGCCACTGGCGATTACCGAACTGGTGCTTCGGGATGCGCACCAATCACTGCTAGCAACCAGAATGCGTCTGGACGATATGCTACCCATCGCTGAAAAGCTTGATAACGCAGGTTATTGGTCGATCGAGTCCTGGGGTGGTGCCACCTTCGATTCGTGTATCCGTTATCTGGGGGAAGATCCCTGGGAACGTATCCGTGAGCTGAAAAAAGCCATGCCAAAGACTCCGCAGCAAATGTTATTGCGTGGTCAGAACCTGCTGGGGTATCGCCACTATGCCGACGACGTGGTTACCCGCTTTGTTGAGCGTGCGCATGACAACGGTGTAGACGTATTCCGTATTTTCGATGCCATGAATGATGTACGTAACCTGGAAACGGCCATCAAAGCGGCGGTGAATTGTGGTGCACATGCTCAGGGTACTATCTCTTACACTGTGAGCCCCGTGCATAACCTCGAGTTGTGGCTGGATATGGCGAAAAAGCTCGAAGACATGGGTGTTCACTCTATCTGTATTAAAGATATGGCAGGCCTGCTTAAGCCTTACGAGTGTGAAACGCTAATTACCGAACTGAAGAAAACCGTTGATGTGCCGATTGCCATGCAGTGTCACGCCACTACCGGCCTGAGCACTGCCACTTACCAAAAAGCCATTGACGCTGGTATCGACATTCTTGATACCGCGATTTCGTCGATGAGTATGACTTACGGTCACTCTGCCACCGAAACCATTGTGTCGATTCTGGAAGGCACCGGGCGCGATACCGGCCTGGATTTACCGGAGCTGGCAGAGATTGCCGCCTACTTCCGTGATGTGCGTAAGAAGTACGCTAAGTTTGAAGGCAGCCTGAAAGGCGTTGATGCACGTATTCTGCTGGCTCAGGTGCCTGGTGGTATGCTTACCAACATGGAAAGCCAGCTCAAAGAGCAGGGCGCAGCCGATAAATTTGATGAAGTGCTGCAGGAGATCCCGCGCGTTCGTGAAGATCTGGGCTTTATTCCTCTGGTTACACCTACCTCGCAAATCGTTGGCACTCAGGCAGTACTAAACGTACTGACTGGCGAGCGTTATAAGAGTATTTCCAAAGAAACTGCTGGCGTACTGAAAGGCGAATACGGCGCTACTGCTGCACCGGTTAACAGTGAACTGCAAGCACGAGTGCTGGATGGCGGGGAAGCAATCACCTGTCGCCCTGCCGATCTCATTGAGCCAGAACTGGAAAAACTGGAAACTGAACTCGATAGTCTGGCTAAAGAAAAATCTATCTCTCTGGCTAAAGACAAAATCGACGACGTGCTGACCTATGCGCTGTTTCCGCAAATTGGCCTTAAATTCCTCGAAAACCGCAATAATCCGGATGCCTTTGAACCGGTACCTACTGGTGAAGAAGCTGCACCTGCTGCACCGGTAGCCAGTGCGCCGGCCTCAGCATCAGAAGCGGCGGTTTATGATGTACGTGTTGATGGCAAGCTTTATAGCGTGGAAGTGGGCGCACAAGGCGAGTTAGGCGCTATTACGCCGGCGCCAGCTGCACCGGCTCAGGCGGCACCTGCTGCTGCACCTTCGCCATCCGGTCAGACCATTAATGCGCCGCTGGCAGGCAACGTGTTTAAGATCCTGGTATCGCCGGGCGACCAGGTAGCTAATGGGGATGTGGTGATCATTCTGGAAGCCATGAAAATGGAAACTGAGATCCGCAGTGCCTTTGACGGCACCGTGTCTTCAATTCAGGTAAAAGATGGTGACAGCGTTTCCAGCGGTCAGCCTCTGATCAGTTTGGGTTAACCGGCCATGGAACAATTAGCCATATTATGGGACAGCACCGCGCTGGCTCATTTTCAATCCGGCCAGTTAATTATGATGGCAGTAGGCGGACTACTGCTGTATCTGGCCATCGTTAAAAAGTTTGAGCCACTGCTGTTATTTCCGATTGGTTTTGGTGCCTTACTGACCAACATTCCACTGGCCGGTTTTACCGAGCCAGGCGGCATGTTGTATTACATCTACGAAGTGGGGATCCACTCCGGCGTTTTCCCTCTGCTCATTTTTATGGGCGTGGGCGCAATGACGGATTTTGGCGCGTTAATCGCTAACCCGCGAATGTTGTTACTCGGTGCGGCTGCGCAGTTTGGTATTTTTGCCACGCTGTTTGGTGCGATTGCGCTTAACTTTATTCCGGGCTTCGATTTCACCCTTAAAGATGCCTCGGCAATCGCTATCATCGGTGGTGCTGACGGGCCCACGGCTATCTTCCTGGCTTCCCGGCTGGCGCCGGACTTACTCGGTGCTATAGCGGTTGCTGCGTATTCTTATATGGCACTGGTACCTATTATCCAGCCGCCCATTATGAAGGCACTAACTACGCCGGAAGAACGCAAGATTGAGATGGCTCAGCTACGTCACGTCTCTGCTAAGGAGAAGGTATTATTCCCACTGGCAGTATTGTTCCTGACCATTTTATTTTTGCCTTCAGCAACGCCGTTAGTTGGTATGTTCTGCTTTGGTAACCTGATGAAAGAATGTGGTGTGGTAGACCGTTTAAGCAAAACTGCTCAAAACGAGTTGATTAACATTGTGACTATCTTCTTAGGGTTAGCCGTTGGCTCTAAGCTGTCAGCGGATAAATTCCTGACGGTTGAAACACTGGGTATTCTGGGGCTTGGCGCCATTGCCTTTGCGATTGGTACTGCAACCGGTGTGATCATGGCCAAAATCATGAGTAAGGCCAGTGGCGGTACTATTAATCCGCTGATTGGTGCTGCTGGGGTATCAGCTGTGCCTATGGCTGCCCGGGTCGTTAACAAGGTTGGTCTAGAAGCTAACCCGCACAACTTCCTGTTAATGCATGCCATGGGGCCAAACGTAGCCGGCGTGCTGGGCTCTGCTGTGGCAGCAGGTGTGCTGTTAGCATTAGTTGGCTAATTAATTAATCGGGTTCCCGCATGGTTTGTTGCGGGATCAGCGACTGATATGACATTACCAGTTTCTTGGTCATTTCGTGCTGAGGCCATCGAAAGATGGTCTCAGTTTTACCACTTTCAATGATTTGACCCTTATCCATCACAATCACCCGATCGGCGATATGCCGGACAATCCCCAGGTTGTGCGAAATAAAGATAAACGACAGACCCATTTCTTTTTGTAGCTGCAGGATCAGGTTTACCGTCTGGGAACGGATGGTTGGGTCTAACGCCGCAAAAGGCTCATCGGCAATCAGTACTTTCGGGTCAGGCAATATGGCTTTCGCCAGTGAAACACGCTGTTGCTGGCCGTCAGAGAGCATATGACGATAAAAATAGATGTGTTCCCGCAGCAACCCAACTTTTACCAGAGTATCGCCTATGAGTGCTTTACGCTCATCCTCGGCCATGGAAGAGTTTAAGCGTAGGGGTTCATCGAGGATTTGACCCACCGTAATCCCCGGATTAATCGACTCACTGTTATGCTGAAAAATCATGCGGATGCCGGTTATGTCGGCTTTTTTACGCGCCACCCGGTGTTTTACCGACCAGTATCTTTCTTCCTGCAACTGAATATGGCCTTCATCGGGCTCCACCGCACCGGCTAACATTTTTGCCAGTAAGGATTTACCTGAACGGTTCTGACCAATAATGGCAATAGTTTCGCCTTTGGTCACCTGCATATCAATCGGACCGAGAGAAAACACTTCCGGCTTTTTGAGCCAGCGCTTTTTACTGCTGTGGCGAAAAGTTAAGCCGCTGACATTAAGGATTTGTGTCATACTTTCTCCCGATGCAGTGGGAAGTGGCAGCTATAGCTATGGTCATGAATTTTACGCACCGCCGGGACATTAACGCAGGCACGCTGGGCGCGCGGGCAGCGAGGGCCCAGGCGACAGCCGATAGGCAAGTGTTGCAGGGTAGGGATGGTGCCAGCCAGGGTTGGTAATTGTGATTTAGGCGGTAAATCCTTACTGAAACTGGGGGCGCTGTCCATTAACGCTTTGGTATAAGGATGCAGCGGCCGTTTTCGAATATGCTTCATTTTGCCGGACTCCACTGTCTGACCACAGTAAAGCACCGTCATGGTATGCGACATACTGGCAATGGCCAGCAAATCGTGACTGACAAATAAAATCCCTAACGAGCGGGTTTGGTTCAGACGCGACAATAATTTTAGTACCTGAACTTTGGTGGTGGTTTCCATGCCCCGGGTCGGATCATCGGCAATCAGCATCTTAGGCTGACTGATAAGTGCCATGGCAAGCATCAGCTTCTGACCAATATCAGTAGGGATTTGATGAGGGTAAGCGCGCAGATAATGTTCGTGGTCTTTAATGCCCACTTTGTGTACGGTGTTAATAACCACTTTGCGTCGCGATTGTGCCCGTTGCCAGAACCAGCTACCTTCAATGAGCTGATCCGGCAGGGATTCTTCAAGCTGTTCACCAAGAGTAACTGATGGGTCGAGCGAGGCAATGGAATGTTGAAACACCACGCCGATATCCTTACGCAGGATTTGTCGGCGCTTTTGCTCAGACATCGACAGCAGGTTATTGCCATTCCAGCTCATGCGATCGGCGGTGATGCTCCAGTTTGGCGGCGTTGCCCCGGATATCGCCTGTACAATCAGACTTTTACCTGAGCCAGACTCACCTACTAACGCGCGGATTTCGCCCGAGTTGACGGTCAGATTAATTTTGTCGAGGGCTTTAATCACCTGGGTACCGGTATCGATTTCCAGGGTCAGGTTTTTAATATCCAGTAAAGGCATTAGCGATTCACCCGTTTGCGCAGTGCTGAGCGCAGTCCGTCACCGACTATGGTTATTGACAATACCATCAGAAAAATCGACACGCCAGGAATGGCAATATTCCAGGGGGCCAGATAACCGGCGTCCAGACCAGTGGCCAGAATAGCCCCCAGTTCTGGCAGCGGCGCTTGCGCACCAAGGTTTAAAAAGCCCAGTGCGCTGATATCGATTACCGCAATAGACAGGGCCAGAGTGCCCTGAACTACCAGCATTTCAATCATATTGGGTAAGATTGAGTAGTAAAAGAGCTGCAAATTACTGGCGCCATCCAACGTAGACGACTGGATATAGTCCTTTTTCATTTCGCCGCGTACAAAGGAGCGCGTATGGTGCACAAACTGCGGGATTAGCGCCAGCGTAATCGCCCACATACTGTTAACCAGACCACTGCCCAGAATGCCAACAATGATAATAGCAATCAGCAGGGTGGGGATGGCCATCAGCGCATCCAGCAGGTGGTTAACCACGCTGGAGCGAACTCCGCTGAGCATACCGGCGATGGTGCCAATGGTAACGCCAACCAGCATGGCAATAATGACTACCAGCAAACTGGTACCAAAGGTAACCCGGCAGCCATACATTATGCGTGAAAATAAGTCCCGGCCCAGCGCATCGGTACCAAACAAATGAGCAATTGAGCCGTTAGGTGCCCAGCTAGGTGGGATCAGTAACGCTTCGGTATTCTGGTAAGTAGGGTTGTATGGCGCAACCAGAGGGGCAAAAAAGGCGAAAAATACAAATAACAACAAGACGGCCAGCCCGACCAATGCAATATGACTGGATTTAAACGCCCGCCAGGTGTGTTGCCACGGCGACGGATGGGCTTCATCATCGTAGAGGCTAAATCGTGACACTTTCGTATTTTTCCCTGCTTGGATCGATTAAACGGTTAAATAAGTCAATGGCAATAGTGATCATCACCACCAGCGTCGATACGGCCAGCATACCCATACGCAATGCAGAATAATCCCGCTGATAAATGGCCTGAATCAGCCAGTTGCCAATGCCAGGCCAGGAAAACAAATTTTCTACAATCATTGCATTGGTGATTAGGGTGGTGATCTGCATGGCCATCAGCGGCAGAATGGGCAACAGGGCATTACGCAGTACATGACGGAAAAATATCTGCTTGCTGGATAATCCTTTAGAGCGTGCGGCAATAATAAAGGGTTTGTTCAATACATCGATTATAGAACGCCGGGTAATTCTGATCATCGATGCGGTAGAAATAAACGCGATGGATAGTACCGGCAGGATCAGATGCAACAAGGCATCGCTGAAAGCGGCTGCTTTATCGACATTGTCGGCCAGTAAAATATCAATCATCAGGAAGCCGGTTTTCGGCGGAATATCAAATAGCAGGTTAATTCGCCCGGACAGGGGTAACCATCCAAATTGCAGGCTGAAGGTCAGAATAAACAGCACGGCCAGCCAGAATACCGGCACGGAGTACGCCGTTACACTAATGGAGTTAATGGTAAAATCAGTGGCGCTGTAGGCACGTAAACCGCTGTAGCAGCCCAGTGGTATGCCTACCACAATAACAATAAACATGGCACAGGCACTGAGCTCAATGGTGGCGGGTAAGGCCAGCATGATTTCTTCTGACAATGGCTGGCCGGAAATCAGACTAACGCCCCAGTTGCCCGCAAACAGCTCGCTGAGGTAGTCGGCAAACTGTACGATAATGCTGTTATTCAGATGATACTGATTCATCAGCGCTTCGTGCTGTATCAGGTTTTGTGGCGTGATACCGGTTAAGGTGGTCACCGGCTCTGCCGGGAACAGATAGATCAGTGAAAACGACAGGGCACTCAGAGACAGTAAAGTCAGACTGAATAAAATCGTATAGCGAAACAGGATCCTAATCACGTTGCTTGGTTACCCCGCCCAGTCTGACACCGCCGTAAGGGTTGATTACCATGCCATTCAGCTCTTCCCGGTAAGCCTGAAACCGGTAGGCATGGGCAATTGGCACCATTGGCAGTTTATCGAACAGCAGTTCGTTGGCCTGAAAATATAATGCCTTGCGGATGTCTACGTCTTCGGTTTGTAATGCCCGGTCGAGGATTTCATCATAGGCCGGATTACACCAGCGTGCCCGATTAGTCCCCGAAGGAATGGCGTCACAACTTAATAATGGCCGGTAAAAGTTATCCGGATCGCCGTTATCTGCCGACCAGCCAATCAGTACGGAGTCGTGGTTGCCCTGACGCAACTGGCGGCGGAAGGTAGACCAGTCGTAGCTGACAATATTCACCTCTACCTCAATATCGGCCAGGTAACGCTGAATCAGCTCTGCCATCTTCTGCGCATTGGGATTGTAGGCCCGCTCCACCGGAATTGCCCAGACAGACATGGTAAAGCCCGGTTTTATGCCTGCTTCATCAAGCAGTTGGCGGGCCAGAACCGGGTTATAACCGGTATCCTGGGCATCCGCCTGGTAAGCCCAGCTGGCAGCTGGTAACAATGACTTAGCCCGGGTTGCACTGTCAAAATATACCGCTTCAATCAGGGTGTTTTTATCGATAGCGTAGGCCAGGGCTTTACGCACAGAGGGATTATCAAATGGCGGACGCTCGGTATTAAAAGCCCAAAAACCAATGTTAAGGCCAGGCTTCTCGGCTAACACTAAATCTTCCCGTTCGCGGATGATTTGGTGATCAACCCGGGCCGGAAAGGCCACCGCGTCGCATTCGCCGGTCATTAGTTTTGCCAGGCGCAGTGAGCTTTTAGGGGTAATATCGAATATCAGCGCCTTGCTCGCTGGTGTGCCTTGCCAGTAATCGTTATTAACGTCATACCGAATGTAATGGTTTTTCTGATAATCGGCATACTGGTATGGGCCGGTTCCGATGGGCAGCCGATCGATTCTTTCCGGGATCCCCTGAGACATCAGCACATCCGCATATTCGGCGGATAGGATCACCGAGAAATCACTGGCAATATTAGCCAGGAATGAACTGTCCCGTTGTTTTAAGCTAATTTCCACTTCATAGGGCGACACTGCTTTAATGTCTGCAATGTTGTCGGCCAGTCCCAGCGATTCAAAGTAGGGGTAGTACCCGCCTGACACATTATGAAAGCTGTGTTGCGGTAGACGCCAACGGTTAAAGGAAAACAGCACATCGCTGGCATCGAAGGGGCGACCGGGCGTGAAATAATCGGTGGTGTGAAATTTTACATCCCGGCGCAATGAAAAACGGTACAGAAGCCCGTCATCGCTAACCGACCAACTGGTTGCCAGAGACGGGCGAATGCGTCCACTCTCGGTATCAAACTCAAGCAATCGGTCGTATATCTGATGGGCGGTGGCATCGGCAGTAGTGGTTGAGGTATCGAGCTGCGGATTCATCGAAATAGGATCGCTTTCGGAGCAATACACCAGGCCATTAGTATAGTTAGCACTGTATTTTTGCGGCGAGCAGCCACCCAGTAATGTCAGCAAAGCTGTTGAAATCACCGGCCAGACCAACCACTTGTGCATGATTACTCTTCCTCGGTGGCCGCAGAGTCGAGCAGGTTGTACTTTTTAAGATAGCCCCGCAACTGGTGATAGGTCAGGCTGAGTTTGTCAGCCGTTTTCTTTTGATTGTACTGACTGTCAGCCAAAGCTTGCTGAATCAATTCGATTTCGTACTGCTGAGACAGGTTTTTCAGATCTACCGGATACTCGGTGGCTGGTTTTACCGGTACTGTCGGCGCCACTGGCTCAGCAGCTATCACAGCGTCGCTTGCGGTGGTTGCAGGTTTCGCTTCTGATTGCTCGGCAGGTGCCGATATCCGGTCCTGGGTTTTAACTCGTCCTTTTGGTCGAAATGCCGATTCAAAGGGATCGAGAATAATTTCGTGGACCGGTAAATGAGGGTTATTACAGCGGTATACAGCGCGCTCCACGACATTTTTAAGCTCACGGATGTTACCCGGCCAGTCATAGTCAAGCAGGGTACGCTTGGCTTTTTCAGTAAAGCCGCTGAACAGCTCCATTTCCAGTTCACGGGCCATATTAATGGCAAAGGTTTCAGCCAGTAACATAATGTCTTCCTGGCGCTCACGCAATGGTGGGATGGTAATGACATCAAAGGCCAGTCGGTCGAGCAGGTCGGCCCGAAATTCACCGCTTTCAGCCAGTGCCGGGAGGTCTTCGTTAGTAGCAGCAACCAAGCGCACATCTACTTTTAGCGTTTTATTACCGCCCACCCGCTCAAATTCACCGTATTCGATGACTCGCAGGAGCTTTTCCTGGATCAAACCGGACGTATTGGCCAGTTCATCCAGAAACAGGGTGCCGGTATGAGCCAGTTCGAACCGGCCTTCACGGCGCTTACCAGCGCCGGTAAAGGCTCCGGCCTCGTAACCAAAGAGCTCGCTTTCCAGCAAATTCTCATTCAATGCGGCACAGTTTAGCTTTACATAGTTTTGATCCCAGCGTTGCGACAAAAAGTGCAAACGCGCTGCAATCAGCTCTTTACCGGTACCACGTTCACCGATAATGAGCACAGGTTTGTTGAGCGGGGCAATTTGCGAAACCTGCTCTAAAACTTCTAAAAAACTGTTAGCCTGGCCAAGTAAATTATCTTGCTGGCGAAAACGACTCATTAATTCCCTCAAAAAGTAGCCAAATCGACCAATTAATAGTGTAGATTAAAAGCATTGTTGATTACAGCGTTTATTGATATTTAATATTTGCTAATAAATTCAATGCTTTATTTTGTTTTTGTGAGTTGGCGCGGTATTTGTATATGTTAGTACAAGTTGAAACCAAGTTAATCCACATATTTAACACGCGCTAGAGGTAAATAATTATGGGTATCTTCTCTCGTTTCACAGACATTGTGAACTCAAATATTAACGCGTTACTGGATAAAGCCGAAGATCCTGAAAAAATGGTTCGTCTGATTATTCAGGAAATGGAAGACACACTCGTTGAGGTTCGTTCTGCGTCTGCTAAGACCATCGCGAACAAAAAGGAAATTGCTTCTCAAATCAGCAAAATGGAAGCGGACGCTGCCGACTGGCAGAACAAAGCGGAGTTTGCCCTGAGCAAAGACCGTGAAGATCTGGCCCGTTCAGCGCTGCAGGAAAAGAAAAAGAGTCAGGAAGCCGCTGATGTGCTTACCGCTGAGTTAAAAGCGGTAGAAGAGCAAATTAGCAAACTGCAGGACGAAATTGTCCAGTTGCAGGAAAAACTGGCTGATGCCAAAGCCCGTCAGAAAACTATTCTGATGCGCCAGAAAACCGCATCATCACGCCTTGAGGTTCGTAAAACCCTCGACAGCGGTAAGATTGATGAGGCAATGGGGCGCTTTGATCAGTACGAGCGCAAAATTGATGATATTGAATCGCAGGTTGAAGCCTATGACCTGGGCAAGAAAACCCTGCAGGACGAATTTGCCGAGCTGGAAGCCGGCGACAAAATTAATGATGAGTTAGAAGCGCTGAAAGCGAAGATGAAAAAGGCTGATAAGCCTGCTGCAAAGACAGCAAAATCTAAATAACTGATTATAATTTATAGGCTGGGGGAACTCAGCACTTCTGACCGGAGGTATTAAAATGGACGGAGATATTGTTGCACTCATACTGGCACCACTGATCATCTTTTTGATTTTTGTGGCCCCTATCTGGCTAATTCTGCATTACCGCAGTAAAAAGCAAGTCAGTCAGGGACTGTCAGCCGAAGAGCAGGTTGCATTGCAGGAACTGGCGGGCAAAGCGGAAGCGATGTCAGAGCGAATTCAAACGCTGGAGGCTATTTTAGACTCAGAAGCACCTGAATGGAGGAACCGGGCATGAACAGTAAGAAAACCATTTACCGTGACGCCAAGCACGGTCGTATAGCCGGCGTTTGCGCCGGCATCGCAGAGTACTTCGGTTTGGAAGTGTGGCTGGTACGAATTTTAACGGTAACCGCGTTTTTCCTGCTGGCTGGTCCATTTGTTTTAGTAAGTTATGTCGCGTGCTGGTTCATTTTTGACAAGAAGCCGCAAAACCCGGAAGCGATGAATTACAGCCAACCGGTTGAGGTAAGTGGTAAAGGCTGGAGAAATTCCGGTTCTGGTAATAACGACAAAGTGGAAGTGAAAACCCGTGTGTGGCAGGCAGGAGAGCCTCCTCGTCAGGCCTTTCACGATATTACCAACCGCTTTCAAACCATTGAATCGCGGTTACGCAAAATGGAAACCTACGTGACATCACGTGAGTATCAGCTAAATCGCGAAATTAGCCGCTTGTAAAGAAATAAAGGGGTCAGAGTACATTATTGGCTACCAATAATGTACTCTGACCCCTTTATTGTAATTGACTCTGACCCCTTTATTTTTAGATTGGATTTACCGGGTTACCGTAAATATCCAGCTCTACCGGCTCACCGTAGCCAAGTTCTTTGATGCGCTCAAGCTGTGTCTCGGCATCACCTACCACCAGATAAATCATTTGCTGTTCATTAAGGTGTTGTTTAATGACCTGATGAATATCCTTAAGCGATGCGTTTTGCACAAACTCCTGCTGGGTAGCAATGTAATTATCCTCTAATCCCAGGCGGCTGATTTCCTCGAGCATATTGAGCTGACTATCCAGCGTTTCAAAGCGTCTTGAATTTGCTTTGATGACCATATTTTTGGCGGTGGCCAAATCTTCTTCCAGATAGGTGGACTGGTACTGACCAATCAGGTTTTTGAAAATTTGCAGAGATTCCAATGTTACATTGGTTCGCACCTGAGACGCTGCAATAAAGGGCACCTGATATTGTGCGGCGGGTAAATAAGAATACGCACCGTAGGTATAACCTTTCTGGATACGCAGCGTCTGGCCGAGGCGGGCACTCATTCCGCCGCCGAGTCGCTCATTAGCAAAATCAATGGCAAAAAAGTCGGGATCGGAAGCCGGTAATACCGGTTTGCCAACATAAATAACCGATTGTTTGGCATCTGGTACATCAACAAAGTAAACCACTGGTTTATCTACCGGCGTGACCTCAGGCTGCGCTGGTAATGCCACGGCTTCCCCCTGCCACTGCTTCACTGGTGCAGCTGCGGTAACAGCTTCCTCGGGGCTCAGTGCACCTACCACATGCAAGGTGGCCTGCTCCGGTGACATCACCTTCTCGTAATAGGCTTTAAGATCCGCCAGGGTAATGCTTTCAACACTTGCCTGAGTACCGCCCATCGGTTGCCCGGCAACATGGTTATCGCCATATAGCAGATGAGCAAACACATTGCTGGCAATCCGCGCGGCATTTCCTTCATCCCGTTTAATCCGGGTTAAACTGGCCGATTTAAGACGCTCAAATTCATTTTCATCCCAGCGTGGTGATAACAACATTTCTGCTGCCAGCTCCATCAGGGCGGGGTAATGTTTGGCTAATACGCGGCCGGATAGCTCAATGCTTTCACGATCGGCAGAGATGGAAAGTTGGGCGCCTAACTGGCCAATCGCCTGTTCCAGTTCCTGTGGTGTCTTATTCGCCGTGCCTTCGTTAAGTAATTGTGCCATCAGCGCTGCGGTGCCGGCTTTGCCTTTGGGATCCAGCCATTGTCCGCCATCGATTGTCAGGGAGAAGTTAACCACTGGCAGTTCGTTGCTGGTTATGCCAATCACTTTTAACTCATTATCCAGCGACTGATGCCAGATGTCTGGTGTGGTAAGAGTCGGCAGCTCGGTCAGAGGCGGCTCTGAGCGATCGTGTTCGGTGGGCGTTTTAGTATACTCGACCGGCTTTTCCTCAAACTCCGGTTCACTGCCCGCAACAATTTCTTCTTCTTCCACCGGTGCTTTGTCGGAACCAGTGAGAACCAGGTCTGGCTGATCCTTAGGTACAAAGGATGCCACAATAGCTGGCTGGTTATACACGTATTCATTAAACACGCGCATGATATCTTCGCGAGTCACCGCCTGAATATTGGCAATGTCCTGCTCAATAAAGCCCGGTGAACCGGCGTATTCGTTGTAAATACCCAGTTGCAGTGCTTTATCCAGAATACTTTCGATATTGTAATAGAATGCGGTTTCCTGTTCCGCCTTGATACGCTGTAGCTGAGCGTCGGTAAAGCCGTTTTCAGCAAAGTCATCAAGGGCCTGTTGGATCCCGGCATACACCTTGTCGAGAGGCACATCGGCATTGGCTTGTACGTTAATCGCAAAACTGCCGGCAATTTCATTGGTGTCAGACCATGCACTTGGACGGGGCGCCAGCTTTAACTCTTCAACCAGGGTTTTATACAGCACGGCATTTTTGCCATCGCTGAGCAGGCGGGCCAGGGCATCCAGCGCATACGCGTCGTCGGTATATTGCTCAACCGTAGGATAGGTAAGGCGCAGCAGCGGAAGTTTGGCAAAATTATCCAAATGATAGAGTTTTCTATCGGCTTCAAGGCTTACCGGTTGTGGCTTAAGGGCTGGGCTTGGTTCGCCTGATTTGATTTCACCAAACCATTTGGCTACTTTTTCCTTGGTTTGTGCAATATCAATGTCACCGGCGATAACCAGGGTGGCATTGGCAGGCATGTAGAACTGATTGTAGAACTCACGAACATCGTCCAGTGTGGCGGCCTGCAAGTCTTCCAGATCGCCAATTACTGTCCAGTTGTAGGGATGGCCGGTTGGATACAGGGCTTTCCTGACTACGTGGCCCATATGGCCATAGGGGCGGTTGTCTACCCGTTGGCGCTTCTCATTTTTAACTACCTGTTTTTCGCGTTCCAGGGTTCCCTGATCCACAGTGTTAATCATATAGCCCAGGCGATCGGAATCAATCCACAATAGTTTGTCAAAAGCGTCTTTTGGTACCACTTCGTAGTAAATCGTACCATCACTCCAGGTGCCGCCGTTGCGGGTACCACCCAGCTCAGGGATCATTTTACGGTTTGCCCCTTTGGGCACATTTTCGGAGTCGTTAAATGACATATGCTCAAAGAAGTGGGCAAAGCCGGTGCGGCCTGGCTTTTCCCGGTTGGAGCCGACATGCACCACGGTGGCCATGGCCACAATGGGATCAGACTTATCGACGTGTAGCACTACCGTCAGGCCGTTATCCAGCTCATAGCTTTCATAATCCACACTCAGTGATGCTGATTCGTTATCAACAGCCTGTGTAGAGGCTGCTTCCGGGGCCGCAGTGCTTTGCTGCGTCGTCACAGCACTGTCGCTGCAGCCGAGCACCGTCATTATGCTCATGGCCAGTAAAGTGGTTTTTATTTTTAACATTGTTTTTTCTGATATTTCCGTCGTTATGGATAAGGCAGCATAAACAACCTGTTGGGACGTTTCAAATGCCGTGATAAGCGCTCTGTGAATTCTCATTTGTAAAATTAATGTTACATGTTGGGGCGGTGTATCCTCATCCTAAAGGTTTAGTGTGGCGTTTAAAGGGGTAAACTTGAGCGGTCTTTAATAACCTAATTTGGTCTATGTCTAAACAATCAAAATATAATTCAAAAAATCCAGACATTAACGGAATGATTCAATGGAGTGATGAGGAAAATGCCATTTGGGGCGAGTTATATCAACGCCAGATGGCGCTGTTGCCCGGGCGCGCCTGTAAAGAATACTTTGATGGCCTGGACATGTTGGGGCTCTCTGCTCAGGCTATCCCTCAGTTACCGGATATCGACCGTGTGCTAAAGGCGTCTACCGGATGGCAGACCGCCGCAGTGCCGGCTTTAATTAGCTTTGGAGAATTTTTTGAACTGTTGGCCAGTAAACGATTTCCGGTGGCGACTTTTATTCGCAGTCGGGAAGAGTTCCACTATCTTCAGGAGCCGGATATTTTCCACGAAGTAATGGGCCATTGCCCGCTGCTTACCAATCCATCCTTTGCAGCTTTTACCGAGACCTACGGCAAGCTGGGACTGAATGCCAGTAAAGAGGAAAGGGTGTTTCTGGCACGCTTGTACTGGTTTACCGTGGAGTTTGGTCTGGTAAAAGAAAATGGTGAGTTGCGTATTGTCGGCGGCGGTATCCTTAGTTCACCAAAAGAAACCTGCTATGCGCTGGAGAGTGATGTGGCAGTGCGGCACCCGCTACAAGTCCTCGATGCGCTGAGAACCCCTTATCGTATTGATATACTGCAACCGCTTTACTACGTGCTTGAAAACTTCAGCCAGTTAATGGATATCTCCAGGATGGACATCATGCCGCTGGTTAAACAGGCGCAGCAACTGGGCCTTTTTGAGCCGCTCTTCACCCCTAAACAACGGGCAGGCTAAATACATCCTCTCGTATCCAAGTGCTTTATTTAGCGCTAATTGTTGGGTAATTGAACAATTAGCGCAGCTTTCGCGTATTAGACTTTAAAAGTAACCATTTTGTGATATCTTGTAAAATATAGTTTACAGTTATTGAGTGTTCAATGCGTTTAGAAATCAGCTGTCAGGATCGTCTTGGGATCACCCAGGATGTATTAGATATTTTAGTGACCCATAAAATCGATCTCAGAGGCATTGAGATTGATGAGGGTGGCAAAATTTTCCTCAACTTCCCCAATATTGAATTCGAAGATTTTCAGCATTTAATGCCCAAAATACGCCGTATTGAGGGTATCGAAGACGTAAAAACTACTTTGTTTATGCCCGGTGAGCGCGAGCGTAACCAGCTCTCCGCTATTGTGCAAACTCTGCCTGATCCAGTGTTTTCCATTGATAACAAAGGCAAGTTGCTGTTGTGTAACGACGCCGTTACCAGTGGCCTGGAGATGGATATTAACGAACTGCTGAATACTGAAATCAGTGAGTATGTAAAAGGCTTTAACTTTGGTCGATGGCTGGAAGGCAAAGCGCCGGGTCATAAGAGTACCAAGGTGAAGTTTATCCAGCAGGATTTTGTTGCCGATATTTTACCTATCACGGTTCCCGATTCGGTCGATACCACCATTCTTGCCGGCGCCGTGGTGATGCTTAAATCCGAAGTCAGGCTGGGTCAGCAGATCAACGTGTTCCATCAGCACGGCACTGACAGCTTCGATAAGCTGGTTACTCAGTCACCGGTTATGCAAAAAACTATCAGTGAGGCAAAACGTATTGCCGACCTGGACGCACCCATTCTTATCTTTGGCGAAACCGGTACCGGTAAAGAAATGCTGGCCAAAGCCTGTCACCAAAGTAGCCGCCGCGCAGATAAGGCGTTCCTGGCGCTTAATTGTGGCGCGCTGCCCGATAATGTGGCCGAAACAGAGTTATTTGGTTACGCCGCCGGAACCTTTAATCAGACCGAAGGTAAAGCTGGCCTGCTGGAACTGGCTGCGGGCGGTACTTTATTGCTGGATGAAATTGCCGATATGTCGGTGCACCTGCAGGCAAAGTTATTGCGCGTATTGGAAGACGGGGAGTTTCGCCGGGTAGGGGACGTAAATCCGGTTGCGGTTGACGTGCGCTTTATTTGTACTACCTGCCAGGATCTGGGCCAGTTGGTTGATGAGGGTAAGTTCCGCAAGGAATTGTATTACCGCCTTAACGTACTCGGGCTGGTTGTGCCGGCGCTGCGTGAACGTCGTTCAGACATTGTGCCGTTGTCAGAGTCCTTTATTTTACAACACAGCGCCAAGCTGGGTCGCAGACCTGCCAAGCTGAGCAAGTCCTGCGTTGAGTTTCTCCAGCAGTATCCGTGGCCAGGCAATGTACGCCAGTTGCAGAATGCGCTGTTCAGAGCGTTGTCACTGCTCGACGGTAATGAAATCACTAAAGAAGATATTCAGTTGCCCAGCTGTACACCGAGCATGACCTACGTTGATGAAAATTTCGAGGGCACGCTCGACGAAGAGGTGAAAAAATTTGAGCGGGATTTGCTGCGTAAGCTTTACCCTTCTTACCCGAGTACCCGACAGCTGGCCAAAAAGCTGGGCTTGAGCCACACCGCCATTGCCAACAAACTGCGCGAATATGGCATTAACAAAGCCACTGTAAAGCTTTAATTACATATTACACCTACCAGGACGGGCTGCCAGAGGCGGCCCGTCTGCGTTTCTGCCTCCTGATATTTACTAGCTTTGCTAGCGTCATGTTTTATTTACAAAAAATGTAAACGCCAGGGTTTCTGCCTGACGCTGCTGAAACTATCCGCCAGCCCATTTCTCTGATTATATATGTTGCATAATTGTTAAATGGAGAAAGTGAAAATGGCGAATAGCAATAATTATAATCCTCTGGGTACCGATGGCTTTGAGTTTGTTGAATATACAGCGGCTGATGAAGAAGGTATTGAGGCGCTAAAACACTTATTCAGCTCGTTAGGCTTTGCCGAGGTGGCTGAACATAAATCGAAACGCGTGTGGTTGTATCGTCAGGGAGATATCAACTTTATCGTTAACGCCGAACCCGCCTCCCAGGCAGAAGAATTCGCTCGCCTGCGGGGTCCAAGCGTTTGTGGTATGGCTTTCAGGGTTAAAGATGCCCGCGCGGCAATTGAACATGCCAAGCAGCATGGCGGCAAAGAATTCCACGGCAATTTAGGGCCAATGGAGCTTAATATCCCGGCCATCTATGGGATCGGTGAGAGCACGCTGTACTTTGTTGACTTGTACGGCAAGCACAGCATTTACGATGTGGACTTTCGTTTCTACCCGGACTGGCAGGAACGTATGGACAATGCTGGCGCTGGCCTTAAGCTGGTGGACCACCTTACCCACAACGTAAAACGTGGCAACATGGCTGTGTGGGCGGAGTTTTACGAGAACATCGGTAACTTCCGCGAAATCCGCTACTTTGATATCGAAGGCAAACTAACAGGTCTGGTAAGTAAAGCCATGACGTCTCCCTGCGGCAAAATCCGTATTCCGATCAATGAGTCGGTGGACGATCATTCACAAATCGAAGAGTTCATTAAAGCGTACAACGGCGAGGGCATTCAGCACATAGCTCTGGCTACCGATGATATCTACCAAACGGTTACCGATTTAAAAAATCGCGGTCTGGCGTTTATGGATACGCCGGATACCTACTATGAAGCGGTTAACGACAGAGTGAAAGGGCACGGTGAGTCCATTGAGCAATTAAAGGATCTGCGGATCCTGATTGACGGGGCACCAGAAAAAGATGGCATTTTACTGCAAATTTTCACCGACACGGTGATCGGTCCGGTGTTCTTTGAAATCATCCAGCGCAAAGGCAATGAAGGCTTCGGCGAGGGTAACTTTAAAGCCCTGTTTGAAAGTATCGAACAGGACCAAATTCGTCGTGGCGTACTGAATGTTGAGGACGGCAATGCGTAACCCGGCGCGTTTTCCGCTAAAGGAGGGCCTGCATTCCCGGCAGGCCCATGCCGACTTACCCGAACAGGCGATTTATGAACGGGAAGTAGGCCGCGAAGGCTTTTTCGGTCCGGCCTCACATATTCACCACAAACATCCGCCCACGGGGTGGGTAGAGTGGGAAGGTGAGCTGCGCCCCAGAGCCATGGATTTGAACCAGCTTAATGAACTTGCCATGGCCCGCTCGCCATTTTCGGCGCCGGTGATCCTGCACAATGCCCACTGTCAGTATCGCTTCTGGCATTGCAATGAACCTATGACCGAACTGGCGCGCAACGCCGACGGTGATGACTTGCTGTTTGTCCATCATGGTCAGGGTGAGCTGTTTTGTGACTATGGCCATATGTCCGTAAGCGAAGGTGATTACATTGTTATTCCACGGTCTACAATGTGGCGGCTAACGCCAGAAACTCCGATGCAGTTGCTGATGATAGAAGCCACCGACGACAGCTACCAGTTGCCGGAAAAAGGCATGGTAGGCCAGCACGCGGTGTTCGATCCGGCAATGCTCGAGCACCCGCGCATCAATGACACCTTTCTGGCCCAGCAGGATGAAAATACCTGGCGGGTAGACGTTAAGCGACACCAGCGTTTATCTCGCATTACCTATCCGTTTAACCCGCTGGATGCACAGGGGTGGCACGGTGATTTAACCGTGATGAAAATTAACTGGCGTGATATCCGGCCGTTAATGAGTCATCGCTATCATTTGCCGCCATCGGCGCACACCACCTTTGTGGCGAAACGATTTGTTATCTGTACGTTTGTACCGCGCCCGATTGAAAGCGACCCTGGCGCGCTGAAAGTGCCGTTTTACCACAGCAATGACGACTTTGATGAGGTGCTTTTTTACCATACTGGCGACTTTTTCAGCCGCGATAACATTGAAGCAGGAATGGTGACATTTCATCCTGCCGGCTTCACTCATGGTCCGCACCCTAAGGCATTTGCCGCCGGACAGGCGCATGCCAAAACCTTTACCGATGAAGTGGCAGTAATGCTGGATACCCGTGATGCGTTGCAGGTTACAGCCGCAGCAGAATCGGTGGAAAACCCCGACTATGTATACAGCTGGCGGGGCTAGGAGGAGAACAGTATGAAATTAGCAACCTATAAAAACGATTCCCGGGACGGGCAGTTAATGCTGGTCAGCCGTGACTTGAAACTCACCTGTAGCGCCGCACCGGTGGCAAAGACCATGCAACAGTTGCTGGACAACTGGGATGAACTGTTTGAGCCGCTGAATGAACGATATCAGGCGCTATGTTCAGGTGAATTGTTAGCAGAAAAATTTGACGCGCAAAAGTGCCATTCACCGCTGCCCAGAGCTTATCACTGGGCCGATGGCAGCGCCTATGTAAACCATGTTGAGCTGGTCAGGCGCGCTCGCGGTGCTGAGGTGCCTGAAAGTTTCTGGCACGATCCATTAATGTATCAGGGGGGCAGTGACGACTTTATCGGCCCTTACGATGATATTGAAGTGCCCGATGAAAGTATGGGTATCGATTTTGAAGCCGAAATCGCGGTTGTGACGGCAGATGTGCCGATGGGCACCGCCGATGAACACGCGGGTAGCTTTATCAGGTTGCTGATGCTGGTAAATGATGTGTCGCTGCGAGGCCTTATCCCCGGTGAGCTGGCCAAAGGTTTTGGCTTTTATCAATCCAAGCCGGCCAGCAGCTTTGCTCCGGTAGCGGTAACGCCGGATGAGTTAGGCGACAGCTGGTTCGACAGCAAGGTGCATTTGCCACTGCTCACCCACTACAACAATGAATTGTTCGGGAAGCCCAATGCCGGGGTCGATATGACCTTTAATTTTAATGAGCTGGTGGCTCATGCGTCGCGCACCCGAAACCTCGGCGCCGGCACCATTATTGGTTCAGGGACGGTATCCAATAAACAAGGTACCGATCACGGCTCGGCCATTGTACATGGCGGGGTAGGCTATTCCTGTATTGCCGAAGTCAGAATGATTGAAACCATCCGTGACGGACAGCCTTCTACCGCTTTTATGAGTAACGGCGACACCGTTCGTATCGAAATGACAGACACGAGTGGCGCCAGTATTTTCGGTGCCATCGAACAGCGCGTAAAAATCAAAAAATGAGTTATGCTTAGACTAACAACAATGACAATAAGGTTGCGCAAATGAGCTTAAAACTTTATGGCTACTGGCGTTCGTCGGCAACTTACCGGGTCCGCATTGCACTAAATTTAAAAGGCCTTGAATACGAATATGTACCGGTGCATCTGGTAACGGAAGGGGGGCAGCAACACCAGGAAGCATACGACCGGCTTAACCCGGCGCATCTGGTGCCTACCTTTGTTGACGATGATGAAGATATTATTCTCAATCAGTCGCTCAGTATTATTGAATACCTCGATGAACGCTATCGTGAGCCTTGTCCGCTCTTGCCCTCCCATGCGGTGGAAAGGGCAAGAGTCCGTGCACTGGCGCAGGATATTGCCTGTGATATTCAGCCACTGGCTAACCTGCGGGTGCTGAATAAATTGCAGGATGACTGCGGCTTATCGGCAGAGCAGTCTGCAGACTGGGCCAGACAGTGGATAACCCGCGGCCTGACAGCCATCGAGAGACGTTTGCAAACACAGGCTGGTCGGTATTGTTTCGATTTTGATGTAACGCTGGCTGATGTTTGCCTGGTCCCGCAGGTGTTTAATGGTAAACGCTTTAATGTAGATATGAGCCAGTTGCCATTGATTAGCAAAATTTATGATCAGTGTTTATCGCTTGAGGCGTTTCAGAAGGCGCAACCGGAAAACCAGCCGGATGCCCCCTAAACATATAATCAGTGAAGCGCCCGCTTCACTGATTTTTTATCGGTAACGCGGTGGTATTTTTCACCTGTTTTAAGGCAAATGTTGAGCTGAGATGATCAACGCAGGGCAGGTGAGTGAGTTTGGTTTTAAGTAAATACTCGTATTCTTCAATACTCTCCACAATCACTTTCAATAGATAGTCTTTTTCGCCACTGGTAGTGTGGCACTCGACAATTTCTTCAATCGATTGCACGGCAGTTTCAAAGTCGGTGAGCGAATCGCCATCATGATTTTTCAGTGACACGTAAATAAATACCGACACGCCTAAATTGAGCTTTTTACCGTTTAATAATGTGACTTTGCGAAGAATGATCCCTTCTGCTTCGAGGCGTTTTACCCGACGCCAGCAGGGCGTGTGAGAAAGGCCTACCTGTTGGCTTAAATCCGCCATGGAGATAGTGGCATTTTGCTGCAGAACGCGCAGAATTTCGCGGTCAAATTTATCCAGTTTCATCGATGGTGCCTGTGCCGGAAATGCTTCCGGTGATTATGATAGTTATTGTGCTTTACATTATAATACTAGGATAACCATCCTAGAAAGCGGTGTAGTAAAAAAAAGCGCTTGCGAGGTGTAAATTTAATGCCTGAAAGACGCAACGCTTGTCCTCACAAGGCTGCGCTACTATACACTTTTACTCTTAAGGAACTGTGAAGATAATGTCTGTGTTTGAACATTCAGAATTTGATGCCCATGAGCATGTTGCGTTTTACTCCGATCCGGTTACCGGATTGAAAGCGATTATTGCGATTCACAACACCAATCTCGGGCCCTCGCTGGGTGGCTGTCGAATGTGGCCTTATCTTAACAGCGGCGAAGCACTCACCGATGTGCTGCGCTTATCCAAAGGCATGACCTACAAAGCGGCTATGGCTAACCTGCAGCAAGGTGGTGGAAAAGCGGTGATCATAGGCGACCCGCGTAAAGACAAAAGCGAAGCCTTTATGCAATCGATGGGGCGCTTTGTAGAAAGCCTGAGCGGCCGGTATATTACTGCTGAAGATTCAGGCATTACCGTTGACGACCTGAAAGCTGTTGCTACCCAAACAAGCCACGTGGCTGGGACGTCTGCGCAGTACAATGCACTGGGTGAAACCCCCACAGGCAATCCTGCGCCGTCTACGGCTTATGGTGTTTTTGTCGGGCTTAAGCAAACAGTGAAGCACGTACTTGGCAGTGATTTGCAGGGCGTAAAAGTAGCCATTCAGGGCATGGGGCATGTGGGCTATCGGCTGGCTAAACAGCTGCATGCCGAGGGCGCACAGCTGTACGTTGCCGATATTTTTCCTGAAGGCCTGGAGCGCGCCCAACAGGAACTCGGAGCTACAGTTGTTGCGCCGGAAGAAATTTTAACCCTGCCGGTAGACGTGCTGGCACCATGTGCCATGGGCTCGTCAATTAATGATGAGTCGGTGCCGGATATCCGCGCTAAAATCATTGCCGGTGCGGCAAATAATCAGTTAGCCCGTGAAGAGCTGGGTTCGGTCTTACACAAAAAAGGTATTTGTTACGCGCCGGATTATGTCATCAATGCTGGTGGCATTATCGATATTTATCACCAGAAGCAGACAGATAGTTCAGACCAGGCCATGCGTGAACATCTGGCGAAAATTGGCGATACGCTGATTGAGGTTTATCAGCGCGCTGAAGCTGAAAATGCGCCCACCAATCTGGTGGCTAACCGTATCGCAGAAGAACGATTTGCAAAGCAGGGTTGAACTTTAGCTAACAAGTCGTCATAATGCGCCGCGCTCGTGACTCGTAATCAAGTCGCGGCGCACAAGTTTCTATGGTGGGCTTTTGGTCCTCCCGCAATGATACTCTGTGAACCCGGTCAGGCCCGGAAGGGAGCAGCCGCAGCAGACGACTCATGTGCCGGGATGTGGCTGGAAGCCTGCCACCCAAATTCCTTCTTTATTCCTTGCGTGTTTTTGGCTGGTCGAGAAATTTAATCGCCTTATCGATAGCATACTCGACGTTCATTTCCATTTGTTGACGCTCGCTTTGTGGCAGATAAAAGGCCATATCAACTTCATAACGAATGTAGCGTGGTGGCACCTGATTTAACGCCAGACAGCACAGATCCGCCAGATAGTCACCAGACTTGGTTTGATCCAGTCCCAGTTGGGTGATGCGTTCCAGTACCAGATGTTCGTAATAATTATGAATATCGTCATCTAATTTCACGGTAATTTCCTATTTTCAACAACCTGTCAGTATTCAGTTATAGCTATTCTGGCTCAGTTGTCGAGCATCTTTATGACAAAAAAGGCAATTTGACGCTGTTACGCGACTGAGCTTAATCGCAATTTTTTAGTAACGACTATGTATTGCCCATTCTGATGGCAGACGCTTAGATGCAGCCATACATTATTGCACGGCAATGGTAACTCAGAAGGTCTGGTTACATCGAATAATAGTCAGGGCGATGCCGGTCTGACAACTGGCGTCGACTCTCCGGAACTGATAAATGGAGCTCATGGTAACCAGCCTAATGAGCGTTGCCATACGCTGAAAGTTTTTGGTTCTTCGGTGAACCGCGAAAACTTTATTCTAGGGATTAACAATTCGCTACAATCCGGTCGTCCGATTAATGCCTTTGGTGTTGCACTCGCGAGTCCTGATAGGAGAGTGGATTATTGTTTTACCCATTATCTGTCTGACGACAGCGGTGCGGCTAGTGATTCAGGTGCAATCATTTATGATTATGAACAGGTAACCCGTAGCTCTCGGGGTGTACCTTATGGATGTCACGCGTCGACAAGAACCGGGCATACAGAATAGAGACCGCCGGACTGGATACGGGGTTCAAAATCGACATATTTAATTTACTCGACGCAGAAAATGGTACTCGTACTAACGAAGTTGCCGAAAGTGCCCAGAGTCAGACAAACCCGCGCTGTGATCATGCGTAGGCATTCCAAGCCCCTTGTTACGTACAAATTAGTGCTCATACTACCTGCTATAGATATCAGGTTTTTGTTTCAGTCTAACCGTGTTGAGATATTCATTAATAAGCACTATTTTGCGTAATAAGCAAACAAGTGTTTGAAAAAACGTTATTGAATACATAAGGTGTTGTGAATATTTGTTAACACTCCGTAATTAATTGTTTACGATAAGAATTATTTATTAGCAAACTGGCGGAACTTTTTGGAATAGAAGCGTACCGCCTAGTTGATTCTTCCTGCGCTATCTGGTTATTATCGACTGAGACGTGTTGCGTTTGCCGATAAAATCCGGCAAGTCGTCTGCTTTCTTAAAGTAGCGTAGCGTCTGTAAAAAGGTGCCGCGTCTATAAAAAAAGTCGTTATCAAGCGACAACCATAAAAGTAAATAGTGGTCCAGGGAGACAATTAATGTTAAATATGAAAAAAAGTATTACAGCAGTTGCGGTTGCTGTAAGCTTGGGTGTTGCCGTGCCGGCACTTGCTGACGGAACAACAGGGTATATCCAAGGGAATGCAGTTCAAACCGATGGCGCTAAGATTAGTAACGCCACCATTACAATCACTAATAGCCAGACAGGCCTAACACGTTCAGTTGCATCAGATGACAATGGTCTTTTCCGTTTTCCGTTATTACCGCCAGGCGTTTACACCATCACAGCAGAAAAGGATGGTTTCAAATCAACTGTTCAGGAAAACGTAACAGTTGGCATCAGTGGTAAAACTAACCTTAACGTACAACTGGTAAGCGAAGATTTCGAAACTATTGAAGTTACTGGTTCTTCAATTGCAATGGTTGATATTACCAGTTCAACTACAGGTATTGTTGTAGATACCTTGACACTTGATAAAGTTCCGGTTCCTCGTAATTTAACGTCTGTTGCGCTGCTTGCACCAGGTACGACACGTGGTGATTCTGCGTTTGGTGACCTACCTTCTATCGGCGGTGCGTCAGTAGGTGAAAACGCCTACTACGTTAACGGGCTTAACATTACTAACTTCCGTACTGGTGTTGGTTCAAGTGAACCTCCTTTTGATATGTACGACACTTTTGAAGTAAAAACAGGTGGTTATTCTGCAGAGTTTGGGCGTGTTACCGGTGGTGTTATCAACGCCAAAATTAAGAGCGGTACTAATGAGTTCAAATGGGGCGTAAATGCTTATTATGAGCCTGATGCACTGCGAGAAGATCGTCCGTCTTCATACTATACTTCTAATGGCCTGTATCGTATCAATAATGACAATGACGAGCGTGATCAATTAGATTACAACGTATGGTCAAGCGGTGCGCTAATCGAAGATACATTGTTCTATTATTTCCTAATCAACCCTCGCGACACTGAAACTAGCTACCGTGGTTCGCAAACTCAAACCGGCAGCGGTGTCTTCGAAAACCGTTATGAAACGCAAGATGATGATACTTTCTGGGTGGGTAAGTTAGACTGGTACGTAACAGAGAATAACATTCTCGAAATTACTGCTTTCTCTGATGAACGCTCTACAACAGTAAGCCAAGGCTTTTTTTACGATGGTGTTGAAGATGGTGAGCCAGCGATAAGTGAAATCAACGAAGGTGGTTTGAACTACACTGCTAAGTGGACCAGTATACTTACAGACGATTTCTCAATCTCAGCTCAATACGGGATTAACAAGCAAGACCGCACTACAGCGAGTACGCTGGATGCTAACCCAGCCGTCTATTTTCGTTATGACAGCACTGCAGCTTTTGTACCTGCGAACACATTTGCCAGCTTTACTGTAGAACAGGGAGAAGATGAGCGTGAAGTTATCCGTGTAGATGCTGACTGGTTTGTTGGCGATCATGCATTGCGGTTTGGTGTTGATTACGAAAAGTTGACTGCAACGGCTAATACCATCAATTCTGGTGGTGCGTATTATCTGTATTATGTTGATGATAGTACTCCTGATGAGGAAATCTATCAGGTACGCCATAGAACTTATCAAGCGGGTGGTGATTTTGAATCAGAAAACTTCGCGTTTTACGTCAATGATCAATGGCAGGCAACTGACGATTTAGTGATCAACATGGGTATCCGTAATGACTCATTTGAAAACTTCAACGCTAACGGAGAAACTTTCGTTAAATTGGATAATCAGTGGGCCTTACGTTTAGGTGCCGTTTATGACCTCATGGGGGACGGTGAGTCTAAAGTATGGGCAAGCTATGGTCGTTACTATCTGCCGGTTGCAGCGAACACCAATATCCGTCTTGCAGGTGCTGAAACATATATTCAGGAATATTATGAGTTTGAAGGCTTTGCCGACCAGGCTTTGGGTATTCCTAATCTGACTGGCGCACAAACACGTCCGGATGACATTTTTGCCAACGGTGAAGCAGCCTCTCCCGATGCAATAGTGGATGCCAATATGGACTCAATGTATTCCGATGAGTTTATCGCCGGTTACCAGTTCCAGTTAACTGATGACTGGAGTATGGCTATCCAGGGGACCTACCGTGAACTGTCAACCACGATCGAAGACGTTGCAATTGACGCTGCGGTTATTGATTGGGCAGCAGAAAATGGCTATGGTGATGTCTCTGATATTTGGACAGGTTTCCACCAGTACGTACTTACTAACCCTGGATCTGATATGCTAATCGGAACAGACGAATTACCAGGTACTAATGGCGAGATGGTCTTCATGGACTTGTCTGCTGAAGATCTGGGGTATCCTGAATCAATTCGTAAGTATGCGTCAGTTGACGTGACTTTCGAAAAAGCTTGGGATGGTGTCTGGTTGTTAAATGCTGCATATACATGGTCACACAGCTGGGGTAACAACGAAGGTTACGTTCGTTCAGATAACGGTCAGGACGATGCGGGTCTGACTACATTGTTTGACCAACCAGGACTTCTGGATGGTGCATACGGTGATCTGCCTAATGACCGTCGTCATCAGGTTAAAGTTTTTGGCTCCTATGCTGTAACAGAGAACTTCAACGTAGGTGCTAACTTCCAGTTCTGGACAGGCCGTCCGAAAAACGCATTTGGCTATCACCCGACCGATGTTTTTGCACAGGCGTATGGTTCAGAATCGTTCTACAAGAATGGCGTTCTGGCCCCTCGTGGTTCAGAAGGGCGTACAAATAGCTATTGGAACTTTGATTTGACTGCGTCGTACAACTTCGATCTAGGCGAAGATTATGATCTGACATTACGAGCAGATATCTTTAACGTGTTCGGTAATGATACTGTTACTGAAGTTAATGAAATCTATGACGATGAAGGTGATGTTGCTGGTTCTGGTGCGGTTAACCCTAACTTCGGGCTACCCACTGCATGGCAGTCACCACGTTACATGCGTTTAAGCGTCAATCTAAAATACTAATTTTAATAGCTAAAAACAGACTTAATCTGTATTAGTGAGATAATGTTAGGCCCCTCAGTCTTTATAAAAGACGAGGGGCTTTCTTATGACCAGTCGTGAAACGAAGAGCGACAGGTCATACCGGAATTCACTCACTGACTTTGAACGATTGTTAGCAAATTCAATCGATGTGATGCATTGAACGCCCGGCAATCAAATCTATTTTCCAGTAAATTATCCGGTCACATTTAGCTAGATTTCTGTTTAATATTAGCAGAGAAGTCCAAGCTAACGCTGAAAGACTTAATAAGTTGGGTTCTTTGACTTTGGCGGTATTGATTATGCTGCAGATCATGTTACTGACATTCGCACCTGTTATAGTCTGACCGAATAGGATGTTTTTCGGTCAATGAAGAGCTGCGCAATTACCCACTCAGAGTACCTATTGATTATGTTAAGCTGACCATACAGTGTGAAGCATTGAGTTCATGCTAATGGTTTAGGCAGTATTGTATTTTCGAAACAGCTTGGTTCTAGGTAACAGTTATTTAGCGGAATTACTTTGCCAGATATGGCGTTGATTCAGTTACAGCTGGCTCTGTCCCGCCGAATGGTTTGGCTTTGGCATGCAATATTCATGTTGGCATTTAGCTACTTTTCTATCCAGGGAATCTTCTAGATATTATGCAGCGCAAAGTGAGCAATTCCACTACCTTAATTGCCAGCCTTGTTTAAGCTTTCAGAACTATCTAGGGGCATACCGATTGCCTTCTCTTATGCAGTCTACAGTTACTCGGAGTCAGTTCTTATAGAGCCCCAGCTGAAAGCAACTGTACTTATCGAGGATATATTTGTGACTTTATGTTTACAAATAGTAATTAATTTCGCATAAGAGAACTTCTGTATCAAGATCTTGGCAGGTCAATTAAGAATGCGTTCTCTTACACTAGTTGCCCTTCCTGTACTATCTGGTTACTATCGCCTGAGACGCGTTGCGTTTGTCGATAAAATTCGACAAGTCGTCTGCTTTTTAAAGTAGCGTAGCGTCTGTAAAAAGGTGCCGCGTCTATTAAAAAAGTCGTTATCAAGCGACAACCATAAAAGTAAATAATGGTCCAGGGAGACAATTAATGTTTACAAACACTAAACTGGCTAAGTCAGTGAAGCTGGCTTGCGCCGTAAGTGCAGCTTCGACTCTGCTGATGCCTAGCGCTGTTTTTGCTCAGGATTCAGAAGCCGCCGTAGAGAGAATTTCAGTCACCGGCTCTCGAATCTTAAAATCCGAATTCAGTTCATCCAGTCCGATCTCTTCTTTCGGTGAAGAAGATATAGCAGTATCCGGTGTGGCAAGTATCGATGAATTCTTAAAAGACGTTCCTGCTTTTACTGGTTACCAAATGGGTACCTCTACTAACAATGGTAGTGAGTCAGGCCAGAAAAAAATTGATATGCGCGGTTTAGGCTTTAACCGTACGTTGGTTCTTATTAACGGGCGCCGAATGATCGGCGATGTTAATGGCGATGGTGCAGTTGACCTAAACAATGTTCCTGAAGCCATGATTAAACGTGTTGATGTTCTTAAAGATGGGGCATCTACAATTTACGGCTCTGACGCACTAGCGGGTGTGGTTAACTTTGTTTTAGACGATGAATTTGTTGGCTTGGAAGCTGGCGCAAACATTGGCATGGGTGTCTCCGATGGTCAAGCGCCGGATGATGGCTTCTACGTTAAAGCTGGTGTGGCCACTAATAAAGCAAATATGGTTATGTCTTTGTCTTACTCTAACCAAGACGAGATGAAACAAGAAGAGCGTGATTTTTCAGCGCAAACGCTATATCCACTTCATCAAGGTGATGGGGTTTTCGACCTGGTTACCTCTGGGTCATCGAATAGCCGAAAGATTCGCGTACCTGGTGAAGGAAATTGGATTGTTGATGCTGAAACCGGCGAAGCGCGAGAGTTTTCTGCAGTCACTGATCTCTATGACTATTCACCGGTTAACGCCTTGATTCAACCCAATGAAAGATGGCAGTTTTCTGCTATCGGAAAAGTTGAGTTGTCCGATAGCATCGAAGGTTATGTCGAAAGTATATACACTCGAAGAACTTCTCAGCAACGTCTTGCTCCTGACGCATCATTTGCGGTTACCAGCAGTTTCGAAACGCCAAATAACGGACTTCAATGGAATGACTGGGTACCAGCTTCAAACCCCTATAATCCATTCGGTGTAAATGCTGATAACCCGCTGGGAATTTCCGATACAGCTGTTAGGGTAAATCGCCGATTCGTAGAATCCGGGGGGCGGCTGTTTCGTCAGTCAGCCGATACTTATAGAATGCTTGCCGGATTGCGTGGTGAGCTAGGCAGCTCTATGTTTTGGGATGTTTCATACTCTTACTCAGAAGCAGAAACTATTGATGAAACGCTGAACTACGGACGTTTTGACCGTTGGGCAACAGCTGTTGATCCAGACGCTTGTGCGGCTGATGCGGCTTGTCCTGGGGTACTTAATCCGTTTGGTCCTTATGGCAGCATTACTGCCGAACAAATGGATTACCTGACTACTGGTTCTTTGAAAGATCTGTATCGCGGAACTATGGAATTGTTTGCTGCTAACATTTCTGGCGAAGCTTTCGAAATGGGCGGCGGTTATGCAGGATGGTCTTTAGGTTATGAGCACCGAAACGAAAAAGGTGCTTATTCACCTGATGAATTCTTAGCAGCTGGACTGACTACTGGTGGTGCGAACGATCCGCAATCTGGTGGTTTTTCTGTTGACGAAGTATTTGGAGAACTTTATTTACCTGTAACAGACGATTTTGAAATCAGTGCATCTGCACGATACTCAGATTACGATACTTCTGCTGGTACTAGCTTTACGTATAAGGTAGGCGCTGACTACTCGCTGACAGACGATGCTCGTTTACGTGTGTCTTACGCGACTGGTTTCCGTGCTCCAAACATTTCAGAGTTGAATGCGGGACAATCTACCGGCTTCCCTATTATCGTTTCTGTTTGTGAATTTGGTGACCGAAAATTAGAAGCTGGTGATATCAGCCAAACTACTTATGATAACTGTCAAAATCTTGGTGTTGACACCTCGGATGCGGGGGAGTTTGGTTTCGCATGGCAGTCTGCATATACTACTTCAGCACCAGCTGAAGAGCTGGAGCCAGAAGAATCTAAATCTTATAACATCGGTTTAGTGCTAACACCTTCTATGGTTGAAGGCCTTGCCATCAATATCGATTACTGGAATATCGAAATCGATAATGTAATTGGTGCGCCAGACATGAACGACTTGTACAGAACTTGTATGGGTTCCGAAAACTTGTCTTCTGTTGCTTGTGATGCTTTTGATGGTGCTGGTGGTCCTCACTATACACCTGATTACGACATCTTCCCTGCTGACGCGGTAGCCGAGTTTGGTAACCTTGGAACGTTAGAAACAGATGGTGTTGATGTTGACCTGTCTTACACTGGCGATCTGGACATGGGGGCTGTTACTGGCTACAGCGTTAGCTGGTCTGGTACCTGGGTTAACAGCTATAAGCGTATTTATCCGCTGACAGGTGCGATTGAACTGGCTGGTACAGCGAATGGTTTCGAAGTATTCCCTGAGTGGCGCTGGCAGTCAAACATTGGTTTAAACGGTGATGATTGGTCATTCAATTACAAAATCCGTTTTATTGGCGAAACCACAGACCGCTTGCAATCGGCTGTTGCAACGGCTGATGCAGTTGCTGAGCAAACGGTTTACCACGACGTGGTTGGTACTTACACCTTTGGTGTAACCACAGTTACTGTTGGTGTAAACAACCTGACTGACCAGGATCCACCATACTTCCACAGTGCATTTAACGCGAATACGGAGCCTGGTACCTATGACGTAATTGGTCGTCGAGTATTTGGTAACGTTGTTTTCCGTTTCTAAATCGCCTATGTAATATGGCATGTATAAGCTCTGCTTATTTTATAGCGATGTCATAAAAGCAAGTCCGATATCATGTTATTGATATCGGACTATTTATGTGCGAGGTTGCGAAGCAACAGAACACCACGGGTTTACCCGTGGATGAATGAGAACAAGCAAAAAGCATTGCGTAACTTTGGAACATTGTGAAGCTTCGCCTTTTGCTTCAGCTGAAAGCTGTAGCCGTAGGTGAAATGGGTATGCCCGTGGGAATATACTAATATGGCTCGCAGCGACCTGTTAGTATACTGTTTGGAATGGATGCATCCAATCAGGCCTAATCACATCGTGAATTCTTTTACGCTGGCAATCTTCGGGCATGTATATGTTGCCTTATTCACCTTACACTTACTGTGACAGTCTATTATTTGTTTCTATTACTCTCAAAGATTTAACAATTTTTGTGAAGCTTGCCATTGTATCCACGGAATAAAGGATTGCTGTGTATTTACCACCGCTGATTAGTCAGCATTAGTATAGGCACATTATTATTGAGGTGTAAATTTATTCTGAGGGAACCAAATAAAACGGTTTACCATCCCGCCTAAAGCTCGTCATGAAACATTAACAAGTAACAACCAAAATTAACAAATGCTAACTATTGAACTCTCATTCAAAATATGAAAGTCTCATCTTGAGCAAGATGCTCGTTAGCTACATATTAATATTAAGGATATTTATGAAAAATTAATAGGTCTACTGTCCGTTGCTGTGTTAATGCCAAGTTTTTCACACGCAGAAACTTGGTATGATGATTGGGCGGAAGAAGTTAGGGATGTTACAGAAGCTGTCCAACATTACGGTGGAACGGCTTATTGTGTATATGATAAACACGTTATTACACCAACCAGTACTTATCCATTTAATAAAAATGACATAGTTCAAGTAGTTGAAACCCGTTATGTTGCAGACACCACTGATCCGTTTCCCACATTCATTGTTGAAGATGATTACACAACAATTGAAACAGGACCAATCTATCCTTACGAGTATACTTGTGTAACGGAACAAGCTTTGCTTGCGACTTATGTTGAACAAACAGTCGTAGGCCAAGAAACAGTTAATGTGCCAATAGAACCATTTCCCGACTTTTCAAGGTACGAATCGGGAAGTTGTATGGGAGGCACACGAAGAGGGGCAATAGAAGTTGGGAATTCAAGTATTGCAAGCAATATGAAAATTAGAGTTTCAAAGACTGGTTTCCCGGATATCGTTATATACAATGGCGTTGCTAGTGATTCAGTTTCATTTAATACGTCCTCATATGGACAGTACAACATTAGTGTTAAATTTGACAACGGATCAAGCAGGTACTTCAGTGGCAATGTTCCTACTTGCAGTACAGGCGGTGGACACCCATTTTAAATAATACGTTTATACATACCTGGGAAAATTCCCAGGTGTGTTAATTTTTTACTTCAATTCCAAATTCTTAACTACGTTAACTATTGATTAGTTTTTTACTTTCCGATAATAAGTGTAAATAACAGCCACTAGTATTACGGTATCCAATTAGCGAGCTTATCGGTACTTTCATAAATGAGACTCGGATTCTTATGCTTTACCAACAATTGAAAAATCCCCATTAAGTCGTACATACTAAAAACAGAGACAAACAACATCCCCAACGACATCAAGCTATGTAACGATAAATGTCGATGTGGGTGGAAAATAATAAATGACCGTACCCGGGGCTGCCGCCCGGAAATACGACCAGCACATTCGCGCAATATCCGTTTTTTCGGCGTTTAAATAAACATGGCGCCGTGTAGTAGCACCACTGAAACGATTTCACGGCCAGTGTATCGCTTCTCGCACGCCACTTTTCCCGAACGTCTAAGCCTAAAGTATTGTAAAGATACAACATAAGTATGCTTAGAATAGGGTACCTGGAACGCACTATGTTTATTGAATTGCTGAATAGGGATGCAGCAATAATAATGATAAGACAGAGATAATGTCGCTCAGGATGCAACACAGGGCGTTTTTAATGCCAAATTCAGGTGATTAACAGATTATGTTAGTAGCTGTAAGCAGTCCGCCGAAATCAAATCTGGTCGGACTTTGCCGTCAGAAATTAATAATCGATTAACTGATGTTGTGAAATTTTTGTAATTTATTTACACTTTCGAAAGTTTTATAACATATGTTGAACAGTCGATTTGTTTAATCACTGAGCAAACGCAACGCGATATCCGGGGTGTAAAGAGCTTGTTACTTGACTCCCTTGTTGATCTCGTGTGACTATAAGACGTTCGTAGTATTGGTGTCAGTATGGCAAATACTACCTTCCTAAATATAGATAAATTTTATACGCCCCTTGCGAAGCAGTATTTTTATTACAAGTCGCAAGGATTCAAATAAGAAATTGGTTGGGAACTATGTCCAAAATGAGCAAGAGAACTCTTATTGCTTCTACTATGATGGGTGCATTCGCACTGACTGGTAGCGCAGTCGTCTCTGCAACGAATCTGAACGATCTTCACACTGAAGAAGCGAAGATTCATGCGGCTGCAGCGAAATCTCAAGAAAAGATCAACGCGCTTTTCGAACAGTCACAAGAACTGTTAGTAGAATACCGTGGTGTTGTTGATGAAACTGAAAACCTGAAGATCTACAACGATTACCTGGCAAGCTTAGTTGCTGACCAGCAGCGTGGTATCGATTCTTTACAAAAGCAAATCGACAGCATCGAAGATACCAAACAAGGTATCGTTCCTCTGATGTTCCGTATGATCGATAGCCTCGAGAAATTCATCGAGCTGGACGTTCCAATTCGTCTTGAAGAGCGTAAAGAGCGTATCGAAAGGCTACGCGACCTGATGGCTAACTCGAATGTAACCGTTTCCGAGCAGTTCCGTCAGGTGCTGGATGCATACCTAATCGAAACTGAATACGGCACGCGCATCGCGTCTTACCAGGGTACTCTGGATGATAACGGTACTGAAGTAACCGTTGACTTCTTTAACCTTGGCCGTACGGCAATGCTTGCTTTGTCTCTGGACCAAAAACACGCTTGGGTTTGGAACAATGACACCCGTTCTTGGGAAGCACTTGGTGACGAATACCTGGGCTCTGTAAACGAAGCTGTGAAAATGGCTAACGGTTTGGTCCCAGCAGAACTTATCAAACTTCCAATTAAAGCAGCGGAGTAAGCGTTAATGAAACCAGTATTTAAATCTCTACTCGCCGCTGCGACGGTAGCGGTTATGTCTTCATCTGCGGTAGCTCAGGAGCCAGCATCTCTGCAGGACCTGCTGAACTCTGTAAAAGCAAACCGTGCTTCTGAAGCAAAAATCAACGCACAGCGCGAAGCAGAATTCCAATCTGCCCGTGCCGATAAGCAAGCATTACTGCGTAAAGCTGAAAGCGAACTGAAAGCTGAGCAAGACCGTGGTGACCGTCTGCAACAACAATTTTCTGACAACGAAGTAACGTTGAACGAAAAAGCGGCTGAACTGGAACAGGCTACCGGTACTTTAGGTGAGATGTTCGGTGTGGTACGTCAGGCATCTTCTGAAGCTTATGGCCGTATCGCAACGTCAATTGTAAGTGCTCAGTATCCTGGCCGTGATGAGTTCCTGGCTCGTATGTCCGAAGAGTCTAAAGGTCTTCCTAATATTGATGAACTGGAAGAACTGTGGATTTCACTGCAAACTGAAATGACCGAACAGGGTTCAGTAGTTAAATTTACTACTGACGTAATCAACCTGGACGGTGGTACTAATTCGCAGGAAGTTCTGCGTGTTGGTACATTTAACTTAGTAGGTGACGAAGGTTACCTGACTTACGACGACGAGAACGACATTGTTCAGCCTCTTGGTCGTCAGCCAGACGGTTACCTGGTTTCTGCTGCAAAAGAAGCTCGCGAAGCAAGTTCTGGTTTCGTACCTTTTTATGCTGACCCTTCACGCGGCCAAATTTTAGGTCTGTTGAAGCAGAAAGCAACTATGTCTGAGCGCTATCACGCTGGTGGTGTAGTAGGTTACGTAATCACTGGTATGCTGGCAATTGGCCTGTTAATCGGTCTGTACAAACTGATCACTCTGACTCTGGTTGGTGGTAAGATCCGTTCACAGCTGAAAAATCCTTCTGCTCCTTCAGATAAAAACCCACTGGGTCGTATCCTTAAAGTTTATAGTGAAAACAAAAACGTTGACGCTGAAAACCTTGAACTGAAACTGGATGAAGCGATTCTGCGTGAACTGCCAAGTATTGACTCTGGCGTTAACGTAATCAAAATCTTTGCGGCAATCGCACCTCTGCTGGGTCTGTTAGGTACAGTACTGGGTATGATCGCTACCTTCCAAACCATCACACTGTTCGGTACTGGTGACCCACGTATGATGGCAGGAAGTATCTCTATGGCACTTGTTACTACCGCGCAAGGTATTATTGCAGCGCTGCCATTAATCCTGACACACAGCATTGTAGCCTCTAAGAGCAAGCAAATCGTTCATATCCTGGACGAGCAAACTGCAGGTATCATTGCTGCTCACGCAGAGTCGGAGAAAGCATAATATGGTTTACCTGATTGGATTATGGGAATCGGTCAGGGACTTTATCGCTACCGGCGGTGACGTGTTATACGCTGTTGCTGCCGCGCTCTTTCTCATGTGGGTATTAATGATTGAGCGCTACTGGTATTTGACGTCAGTGTTTCCAAAAATGAAAAAGCAAATTATTCAGGATTGGAACGCTCGTGCAGATACTAAGTCATGGTATGCGCATAGAATCCGTGAAGCGTGGATCTCCGAGGCTTCAGATAACCTGAACGCCAGAATGCTTATCATTCGAACCTTGGTAGCTATGTGTCCGTTAATCGGACTACTGGGTACTGTAACCGGGATGATCAGCGTGTTTGAGACTATGGCAACGCAAGGTACGAGTAACGCACGTCTGATGGCGGGTGGTATCTCGATGGCAACTATCCCGACAATGGCGGGAATGGTCGCGGCGCTGTCAGGGCTGTTTATCAGTACTCGTCTCGAAGCGAAGGTTAAGATTGCGCGGGAAAAGCTAGTTGATAGCTTGCCGTATCATTAGAGAGAGAGATTATGGCTCGAAAAGTCAGAACCGAAGAGGAAGATGCAGCGATTGATATGACGCCCATGCTGGACATCGTATTTATCATGCTGATCTTCTTTATCGTGACAACGGTTTTCGTTAAGGAAGCCGGTATAGAAGTTAACAAGCCCGATGCGAGCCGAGCGTTCTTACATAAAAATGCTAACATTTTCATTGCGATCACCGAAGATGGCGATGTTTGGTTAGATAAACGCGAGGTGTCTGTTGACAGCGTCAGGGCAAACTTAGAGCGATTACTTACGGAGCAACCAACTGATTATGTGTTTATTCAAGCTGATATTAAGGCTAAACACGGGGTGGTTGTTGAAGTTATGGACCAGGTTAAAGCCGCAGGCATTGACCGTATTGCAGTAGCAGCGAGGAACTAGTATGGGTAGAATTATCGCCTCTATAGTCATCGGTGCAGCCGTAGCTTTTGGTCTGTTCGTAGTAATGGCTAAACTTATTGAAAACTCAGCGCGTCCGGTTGATGAAATTCCGGATGCACCGGTTATCGATATCGTTATGCAGCCGCCAGAAGAGGATACGCAAACACGTACTCGTGTTCCGCCGCCGCCTCCTCCTCCGCCACAACAGCCGCCTAAAATGGAGCCTGTTGAGCCGGAAGAAGCTGAGCCGGATGCTGACGGATTCAGTCTGGATATTCCAGGCGTTGATACCGGTGGTGTTGGTGTAAACATTGGTGGTGTTGGTGCGATGCAGAGTGATGGTGATGCGACACCTATCGTTCGTATCGATCCTAAGTACCCGCCGCAGGCAGCACGTGATGGTAAAGAAGGCTGGGTTAAGCTTCAGTTTACTATCATGGAAGACGGCTCGGTTGATGACATCGATGTAATCGATGCTGATCCTAAGCGTATCTTCGACCGTGAAGCCCGTCGAGCTCTGGCGAAGTGGAAATACAAGCCTAAGATCGTTGACGGTAAGCCTGTTAAGCAACCAAACATGTTTGTACAACTAGACTTTAAACTGGAGCAATAATCATGTTGAAATCCACAATGTTTAAAAAGTCACTGGTAGTAGCGGCATTCACTCTGGGCTCAGCTATTGCGTTGCCAGCAGCAGCGCAAAGCTCGGCACCGGTAGTGTGTCCAGGCTACGAGAAGGGTACAACCAACCTGGTTGGTGAGCGTGTAGGTAAAAAAGTACAGAAGGCTTTTGAAGCTTATAACGAAGATCTGATTGATGACGCGATCACAATCCTGTCTGAGATTGATGCGAAGGAAGACTTTGACAAAGCTTATGTAAACCGTTTCCTCGGTAACATCATGGCCACTAAAGACGGCATGGGGCCAAAAGCTCTGGAGCTGTTAGTGTCTTCGGTGGAAACTAAGGTGTTAAACGACCTTGAGCACTCGCAAACGCTCAAGTTGGTTGCTGACCTTAGTTTGCAGGAAAAGGAATACGAGCAAGCGGTTAAGTACTATCAGGCATATCTGGACTTTACTTGTAAAGAAGATCCTGAAGTTTACACCCGTATGGCCAACGCTTTTTATGAGCTGAAGCAATACGACAAGCTTATCGCTCCAGCAGACAAAGCTATCGCGTTGTATGAAGAGCCAAACAAAAACCCATATGTATTGAAGTTATCTTCTTACTATGAGCGTAAGATGTACAAAGAGACCGTTGGGGTTGCTGAAGACATCGTTAACACGTTCCCTGAAGAAGGTAAGTGGTGGGTTCAGTTAGGTCAGTTTTATCTGATGATCGAAGACTATAAAAAGTCTTTGGCGACATTAGAAATTGCTTACGACCAGGGCTTTTTAGAAAAACCTAACCTGATAAAAATGTTGTCTCAATTATATGCAACAAACAATATGCCTTATCGCTCAGCCAAGGTGCTGGCGGAGAATATTGCGAACGGCAAGATTGAGAAAACAGCAGATAATCTGGCGTCTGTAGCGAACAGCTATCACCAGGCGATGGAGTATGAAACTGCTGCACAGTATTATCAGGAAGCGGCAGAAATGTCGTCTGATCCAGAATTTTACCGTAAGCAGGGTGTACTGCTGCTGGTTGCAGAGGATTACAAAGGCGCTATTACAGCTCTTTCTAAAGCTCTGGAACGTGGCGTAGAAGACCCGGGCAAAGTTCACTTTAGCTTAATGGAAGCTAACTTCTATGCCGGAGACTTTAGACAAGCCTACGAGCATATTAAGGAAGCGAAAAAGGACAAGACATTACGTAGAAATGCGAATGCCTGGGAACCTTACATCAAGCAAAAAGCGAAAAATCGCGGTATTAATATCTAAATGAAAAAGCGCCTTAACGGCGCTTTTTTTATCTCTGTTATCCTCATTTTTTTATCGTTCTAATCTGCTAATAACACGGCCGAGATGACTGGTGATAAAGCGTTCTGTTTCTCGCTTGCCGCTTAATCGGTATCGCTTAGTAAGGTTATTGAGTGTGTTGCTGTTTGCCAAAAAGTTCTGGAGTACAACCTTGCTCTCGGTTTCTGCGATGACCTCCGCCTGTGTTTCAAGCAGCCACGCAACAGAACCACGGGCATGCTGGAGACTTCTGCTACCGCTAACGACCTGCTCCAGAATGGCGAAAGAGCACGCTTGAATACTTTCGTTAACAGCAAAAGGGGATTGAGAGGGAGGAAAGCCAAATGTCTTCGGAGAAGGGTGGAGCAGCAACTCCTGGCTAAAACGCTGAGCAATTAGTGCCTGAACATCAAGCATCGTCTGACTTAATGGCAGAAACATCAGTAAACTGTATTCACCACTTGAGGCGTCACGTTTTAAGCCCGGTTTGGCGGGCACAAAGTCATTGGTGTTCCAAAAGGCAGTCAAAGCAGGCGTTGCACCATAAGAAGTAGTCAGTGCATCCACACCCGAAACCTTTGCCTGTTGCTGCAACCTGTTAATTAAGGTGCTGGCTATGCCTTCGCGCCGGTAACGGGACAGAACTGCGATTCGGTTAATACGCCAGTAGGTTGCAGTCGCCATAACATCAGACGCTAATAGCACGCTTAAGCCCTGGGCGGATAGGTGCCCGTTTACCCGTCTGGCACCAGAGGCAATCTGAGATGCAACGTCACTGAGCAATGCGCCGCCTTCCTGCTGATAGTTTAGTACACCAATTACCTCATTGTCGCGAATTGCCAGTAACGTATTATTGGCTGGCGAGTCGTAGAGGCGCACCAATTCATCGCCAGTGGTCTGATAATGGGCTTGCATTAGCAATGGCAGTAACTGGCGGTTAGCGGGACTATCGAACTGTTGTTTATCAAGTGCCTTATAGTTGAAAGTATTGCTGCAGTGAGTCACAGACCCGACTTTATCAGTATCTACAGCGGTTGTGTCCATACACAGCGCGCGGTACCAGAATTGCTCCAGGGGGTCGCCGTCAAACCAACGAATGGGTTTTTGCAGTTTGTAATGGCGGATATCCGGCCGGTGTTGCTTAAGCCAGGGGATAAAGCGGGTGATAAAGCCTCTTCCGGACCCTTCATAGCCTCTTACCGTAGTACTGAGCAGTAAGTGTTTAGCCTGTTGGCAAAGTGCTGTGAGCTGCGCAACCGGAATGCTTGCGGCTTCGTCGATAAGTAATAGTGCAGAATCAGTCAGGGTGCTCAGCGAAGGGTGGTCAAGGGGTAGCCATTGGCATGTCAGTTCATTAAATGAAACCCGGTGACGATCGATCTGCGTCGCCTGAGGACAGGTTAACAGCACGCCGGCAAACACCTGATTTACCGACACAGCATAACGACTGGTGATAATAACAGACTGCTCTTGTGTGGCCATATAGTGCCCGGCAATCATGCCCAGCAGGGTTGATTTACCTCTGCCACGGTCGGCTGTGAGCAGTGCGCTTTCAATAGGTCGGCCTGCAGTAATCAGGTTGTACAGGCGCTGTTGTTCCGCCGATATGAATGGTGAAGGGGGGGCAACAGGTGGCTGTGCAGAGATTACCTCAGGTAACTCAACCGCATAATTCTCGCGCAATATGGCTACTGTTGAAGTTTTCCCGAACTGCCTTAGGATAGCAGCCCGCAAGTGACTGTACTGCAGTTGTTCCCCGTAACTTAAATAGTGGCCGGTTGATGTCTCGTGGTAAACGGGCCATTCGTTAAAGTCCGGACAGCACACAACCATCATACCACCCTGAGTAACAGTCCCGGCAACGGCCAGAATGGCATTAGGACGAAAGGTCTCAAAGGTATCAACGATGGCCAGGCTGTATTCGGCACCGAGAATTTGCCGGTAGGCAGCGATACCTGCTGAGTTAGTTTCAGGGTAAAGAGAAGTACCCAGAAGCAGCGTTTCGTGATCACTGTATTGCTGTTTGATATGGTCAATAACGTCTTTGCAGTAGTGCGCAGAGCCACTCACTACCAGCAGTTGGCGGTGAGCATTGGGCGTCTCTACAAGCGCAGTGTTCCAGCGGGATAGTGCGGCTAACGTCTTCGCGGTAGGCATAGGAGCAAAAAGTCATCACGGTAAATCGCTATTGTACCTGTTTGTCGTGTGGCCACCAATGCAACCACAATCATTAACAGTAGATTACCACTTCGCCAGTAGATCCATGACCTCGGTTAGCTGCTGTTCTGACAGCACGGCCGCGAGTTGTTCGTCGTGAATTTGCGCCTGATTAAAACACAAACTGTTAAAGGCCAGCTCATGACAACAGCGGATCCGTTGATTCACTTTTGCGTCCGGCTCCTGACACAACCGCCACAAGGTTTGATTAACCTTGCTGGTAAAGCCCCATCTGACCAGCAATAAAGACGAGGCGCCATACAGGCACAGGTTATGTTCTGCAGTCAGGGCAGACTGGAACTCGTCAAAACTGGAAGCGCTTTGCCATTGTTCATAAAACAATGAGGCATCCAGGTGTTCGGTATGGAATATCAACAATAAAGCCAGTGGGCCAAACAGTATGAGCTGGGCTATCAGGGCTTTATCATCGCTGCTGTATTCGGCGGCAAATAAGGTTTCGAATAAGGCATTGCTTAACAGCATTGCGTCAATCAACCGTTCGATATTCGGATGGACACTTTGTACGGTGAGGTATTGTTGGGCTGCAAATAGCACCGCGAGGTTTCTCACGTTGTTGACGCCGAGGTTACGGCCGATAGCCTGTTCAAGAGACTGAGGCACGGAACCGTAAAGCGCTTTGCTCGCTTTACCAATGATGTGGGCCAGAAATACCGGGTCTGGCTCGATGAGTTTTACCAGCCGGCTAACGGTAAGCTGTTCATCGGACAGATTGACAATATGGCTGATAGTTTCCGGCAGGGGAGGCAGATTTTCGGTCACTTCAATGAGTGCCTGGTTACCCCGCTGGAATCGCAGCCGGCTTCCGACCTGACGTAACTGACCTGGACTTATGCCGGTAAACTCCTTAAAACTGCGGTCGAAGGAGCGGCGATCGGAAAAGCCTAGTGACTCAGCCAGTACATCCACTTTCTCGCCGCTCAGTAAACCATTTATGCTGCGTTCGTGAATATGCGATTTTAGCAGGGCGCTGAAAGACAGTTTCTCCTGTTTGAGTTTGCGCCGAAACACCGACTCAGACATACCCAGTAGCTCACCAACCGCTTCAGAGCGAATTCTGGCAGGAGTATCAAACTGTTTAAACGCATCGACCAAATCTTGTTTAAAGCCTCCTTCACCGGCAGGTTGCAGGTTTTTCACCAGCACCAGTTGCAATTTGGGGCTGTAAAAAAATGATGGGCTGGCTAACCACCGGGCATCGAATGTAACAGTCAGAGCGGGATGATGGTAGCTGCAGTGAGCCTGACTCACTGATGCTAACAACCACTCTGGATGTCCGTGGACGAGTTCAACCTGGTTAAAGTCGAAATTTCGTCCCGCCAGGTGACGAAACAGCGCCAGCAGGAAAGCCACTACAAATGGCTCCATGTCGGCCAGGATGCCGGCATTCACCTTAAGGGTGACCTGATTTTCGTTTTTATTGATTTGAATCTCTTCTGAGGCTTCGAACAAGGGTGTGTCGAAAGTATGCAAAGCATCCAGGGCAGCGTTGATATCGCGGGCCATGGATAAAAAGCAGTGAAAAGTGCCCATCTTGTTAAAATCAAGATAGCCCAGTAAGGACTGGCCAATCCGTTGTGGTGAGTCACTCTTACTCAGGAGTGCTAACTTTTCATTCAGGGCTGTAACCGGGTAGTCACCGCTTTCAATATCGCCAAGCGCCGATAGCGCGGTAGACTCATCTTCTGTTGTCAGGCTCTTGTCCCGGCGTAATGATAATAACGCCCGTGTAACGGCTGACCAAAACGTTCCTGTATAGGTAACAGACATATCAGTTTTTATATTCCTTGCAATTCTCCCACCATAATAACGACTTTTGTCCGGGTGTTAAGTGAGGACTGACAAAATTGTCCTATAGTTCGATAAAATGTGTCCTATTTTGATTTTCCTGCTGCGTTAACATTAATTCCGAAGTTTGATGATGCACAAAGCCAAACTTGTTGTGAAGCAAGGACGGAAAGCTACGGGCCTTTGAGTTCCGAAGTTGGCCGGGTTACTCAGAGTCAGTACAGTATTTACGTATTGATTAGTAGTTAAGGATTAAAACATGAAGTTGGCCAGAAAATTATGTTCAGTAATCGTCGCCTGCGGTATGGCAGCCTCTGCCAACGCTGGTGTTATCAATTACGATGTGGACTTTGATACCGCTACATTTGAAGGCATGAGCCGTCAAAACAACGGCGATAGTGATTATTTTGTACAGAGCAATGGTGCAATCAGAATTTACTCAGATTCCTGGTTTGCCATTGATTTGGAAGACACGTTTGGCATTGATTCAGTTAAGCTGGACGATCCGCTGACCAACTATACGCTGGATTTTAAATTCCGTTTATTCCAGCGCATTGGCGATGGTGGTCAGGCCAGAGGTTTACCAACGTCACTACCTGAAATCGGTGGTTTGTTTTTCGCTGATTTCTCCGGTGGTCAGACTGACGCGGTTTCCAGCCAGTCTTTTAATCTGGTCGGCACGCAGAACTGGGGACTGGACGATTTCTCTTATACCAACGACCGCTGGCAGAGCTTCTCAATCGATCTGGATACCTACCTGAGCGGCAGTTTTACCCATATCGTACTGGTAAACGACTGTGACGGTGAGTGTGGCAACACTCAAGTACGTTTTAGAGATATGACGTTGTCTGAGGTTAGCGCGCCAACCGCATTGTCGCTGGCAGTACTCGGACTCGGCATAACAGGCTGGCGTCGTCACCGCCGGTCTGTATAAAGCTCTTTATCCGGGAGCAATTAAGTAACGCCCACCACGTCACGGTGGGCGTTCTTATTTCTGCTGATAAATACCTCTGCATAACAATCTGTTAAACAGTTGCAAATCTCTTAAGTCTTGGTAGACTCCATCGCGCATTCACAATGCATTCACCAAGGGGTGCCGGAAACGGCTGAGATCCATGATGTGGGAACCCTTAAACCTGATCCGGATAATACCGGCGTAGGGATGGTTACAATCAAGCCTTATCACCTGCCGTTAAAAGCCGGATCTTTTGGTCATCATTGCACAAGAGATCCAGTATGAAATTACCTAAAACTCTGTTTTCTTTATCCTTACTGAGTTTATCTGTCAGCGCTTTAGCTGCTGAACAACAAGACATCGAAAAAGTCACCGTATACGGCGACTTTCATCAGCGGGCCCTGGCTCAACTGAGCGCCAGTGCCTCAATCATTGATAATGCACGTATTCAAAGCCGTCAGGCTATGCACATCGAAGACTTACTTCGCATTGCGCCAAACGTAAATTTTGCAACAGGTGCTTCGCGGGGACGCTTTGTGCAAATTCGCGGCATTGGCGAGCGCAGTCAGTATGCCGAACCGATTAATCCATCGGTTAGCATTATGGTGGACGATTTTGACTTTACCGGACTTGGCGCTGCAGCACTGCTATTTGATACCCAGCAGGTCGAAATCTTCAGAGGCCCTCAGGCCACGGTATTCGGTACCGGAGCACTGGCAGGCGCAGTATTAATTAAATCCACCCAGGCCGATGATCGTGAGGCTGATTATGTGCAGCTCACTGCGGCGACTAAAAGTAGTTATCGGGTGGAAGCTGGTAAGAGTGTTGAGGTAGCAGATAACCTGGCCATACGCGGCGCTCTAGTGCACAACCAGAGCGATGGTTTTGTACGCAATACTTTCCTTAACCGCGACGACACCAACAATATTGACGAAAGTGCTATTCGGTTAGCGGCGAGATACGATTACAGTGATGAAGTATCGTTAACCATTAATTATCGCTGGTACGATATCGACAATGGTTTTGATGCCTTTTCTTTGGATAATACTCGCGAAACATTGTCTGACGAACCCGGATTTGACCGCCAGCAAACCCATGCTATCAGCGCTAATCTGCTAACCCGGCTGAATGGCGGCGACCTGCATTTTATTGTCACTCACGCCAGCCATAATATTGGTTATGCCTATGACGAAGACTGGACCTATGATGGTTTTCATCCGTGGGGTTACACTTCTTTCGATGCTTATTACCGCGACGTAGATACCAATACCGTGGAGTTACGTTTCGTCAGTGGCGATCAATGGCGTTTATTTAACGACACGACCTCCTGGGTTATCGGCACGCGGGTTAAAAATAACAAAGAAGATTTACTTCGTCAGTACACTTATGCCGATGGCGATTTCATCAGTCAGTATCAGCCCATCACTCAGGCCGTTTACGGCCAGCTGGAAAGCCAGTTAACCAATGACTTATTGCTGACTTTTGCTTTACGTGCAGAGAACTATGATTTTTCTTATGGCGACAACGCCGGCCTCAATGGTGAGCATGATTCCACAATGCTGGGCGGCAAGCTGGCACTGAGTTATCAACTTGGGCAGCAATTGGTTTATGCCAGTGTTTCCCGTGGTTATAAAGGTGCCGGCATTAACCCCGATCAGAACGTGTCTACCGATAACCGCTTCTACGACGAAGAATATAACTGGAACTATGAAATCGGCATGAAAGGGCGACTGGCTGACCAGTTAACCTCCCGCGTGGCTGTTTTTATCATGAAACGGGAGGATACGCAGGTCAGCGACTACGAACTGCAGTATCGGGATGACGGCTCAGCGGAGTTTATTGATATTATCAGTAATGCCGATTTAGGCACCAACCAGGGCGTTGAGGTTGAGCTTAGCTGGCAGGCAACTGACAACTGGAACCTGAGCTTCTCGGGTGGATATCTGGATGCCTATTTTGAAGATTATACCCGCGCTGACGGGACCACTGTGACCGAGCAGCAGCAGGCTCAGGCGCCTGAGTTTACTGCCAATTTACTCAGCCAGCTGGATTTCACCGAGTCAATACGCTGGAATGTTGAAGTGGATTTTGCCGATCGTTATCGCTTTTCTGATGGCCATGATGTGATGGCTCCTTCGCGCACAGTAGTGCATACCCAGCTAAGCTGGCGAATAGAGAACTGGGAAACACAGCTGTGGATCAACAACGCGTTTGATGAAACTTACTATACCCGAGGTTTTGGCGGATTCAGTAACGATCCCCGTGATTTTTACGAATTTGATGAGCCCTACTATCAGTTGGGTAATGGTCGTCAGACCGGTGTTACTGTTCGTTATCAATTTTAGGAGTACATTATGCAGGTGATGGTTGAGTTATCGCTGTACCCATTGGTTAATGACTATATCGGGCCAATCAAGGCCTTTATTGAACGGCTGAATAGTTACAGCAACCTTACAGTCACCACCTGTTCTACCAGCACTCAGGTGCATGGTGACTACACCGAGGTGATGCAAGTGCTTGGCGCAGAAATGCAGCGAACCCATGAAGAAGTCGGGCAGGCGGTGTTTGTGGCCAAGTTTCTTAATTTTGATGCCATGAGCAGTAAGTAGGGCAGAATGGAACAGATCCTTTCTCAATTGGTTGAACAAATTGTAGCGACCTCACTGGCAGAATGGCTGGCCGTGGTGCTAGCCATTGCTTACGTGCTGCTCGCTGCCCGGCAAAGTGCCTGGTGCTGGCTGGCAGCTCTCACCAGCACTGCTATTTACACCTGGCTGTTCTGGCAGGTGGCGCTACCATTTCAATCGGCGCTTAACCTGTTTTATATGGTAATGGCTGTGTACGGTTACTGGCAGTGGCATCATAAACCGGGAGAAGATAAATCAGTGCAGTCCCGGTCTTTGAGCTGGCATGTGCTGGCGGTGTTCGGCTTAACTGCCGTGGCCGTGGGTTTAGGTAAATTAGCGGCAACGCAGTTTAACAGTGAGTACCTGTGGCTTGATGCGGCCATCAATGTTTTCAGTGTGGCGACCACCTTTATGGTAGCGCACAAGATACTGCAAAACTGGATATATTGGTTTGTCATCAATACCGCTGCAGTATTCCTGTACTGGCAAAGCGGATTAATTCTGTCTGCCTGCCTGTTTTTAGGCTATGTTGGCTTTTCAGTTTATGGATACAACCAATGGAAACAGGAATGGTCAGAAAGGTATCTGACAAACAGCTAAACGACTTTATTACTGCGGCCTGTGGCGCATCGCAATTAACTTTCGAGCCGGTTCGTCAGGGCCTGGCTAACAATGTATTCCGGGCAAGCAGCGGCGAGCATAGCTGGGCGGTAAAATTGCTCGGGCCGGCCACGTTCAGTGCCGTTAACTACACTGTCGTCGCTAAATTGCAGCAGCAACTGGCCGTTTGTGATCTGGCACCGGTGGTTACCGCTTATGAGCCCGCATTACGCGTTTGGATCGAGGAATGGGTCGATACGCCAGAGCAACAATCCCTGGATATTGAGCGGCTGGCACATTCGCTGTCTAACATCCATCAAAGTGATATTAGCGCGCCAACCTTAGCTCTGTTGCCTTGCTGGCAACATTACCTCGAACAATTACCGGCTAAAGTGGCACGTTCTTATTCGGCACAAAGGGATAAGCTGGTGCCGGTAATTTCCCAGTTCAGCCATTACCAGGATTTCTGCTTTTGCCATAACGATCTGTCGTTTGCGCACCTGGTAGGTGCGTCACGCAGTAAAGTGGTCGACTGGGAGTATGCGGCTAACGGTAACCGTTACTTTGATATTGCCGCCTGTATTCTTATTAATGAGCTTAATGGTGAGCAACAACAGCAGTTATGCGATGAGTATGCGCAGCAGGCAGGTAAATCGGCTGACCTGGTGGAAAGGAGCGTGGTGGCTTTTTTACCGGTGGTGGATTTTACCAATCGTTTGTGGACGGCGGCTGCCGAGAGGAATCCTGGCTGATAATTCGCCGTAGCGTTTAATATTTGCGCGCTTGAACGCGATTTTAGTCATTTATTGTAAAAATACTTTACCTTTGAAGGCGCATACGTATAATTCACAGCGCGCTAGGGGTGTAGTTCGAATTGGTAGAACAGCGGTCTCCAAAACCGATGGTTGGGGGTTCGAGTCCCTCCACCCCTGCCACTTTC
>JAAFAI010000029.1 GCA_018222405.1 Gammaproteobacteria bacterium
AGTCGTTATCCCCATAAAAAGAAAAATGCCAGTCAGCTTAACTGACTGGCATTAGTCGTCAGACTCCTTTTTTACGTTTAATCAAGGTTTTCACAGTCTTCGTCGGTACATTCGCCGTAAAGGTATAAACTGTGATGGGTTAATTTCATCTTGTTGTCTTTAGCGATTTGTTCCTGACGCTGTTCAATCAGATCATCTTCGAATTCGATAACCTTGCCACATTTCAGGCATACCAAATGGTCATGATGTTCTTTGTGGCTGATTTCAAATACCGATTTCCCGCCTTCAAAATGATGGCGATTTAAAATGCCAGCATCGTCAAACTGATTGAGAACCCGGTACACGGTAGCCAGACCGATTTCTTCACCTTGCTCGATCAAAATCTTATACACGTCTTCTGCGCTGATGTGTTGATTTTTTGGCTCCTGCAAAATTTGCAGGATTTTTAATCTAGGCAAGGTAACTTTGAGGCCGGCTTTCTTTAATTCTTTATTTTGGTCCATGGGGTGCCTACATCTGGGATGCGAATTTCTCGCTATTATAGGTAACTTGAGCAGATTTGAAAGCCTAACAGGGCATAGAAAACGGTGATTTCTATAAATAATGTCTATTTTGGGCTTAAACGTATAGGGTGTAGACTATATTTAAAATAATGTGAATGAGATGGTGCAGCTTTTAACGTTTGCGCCGCTGCGGGTTTACCGGACCATGCTGACTCATCGATTTGACGTACCGGCAAAATTTTAAACTTAAGTCTTCTTATAACCAAGCCGATTAAAAGGTATGTTGCGCCGGAAGTCATTAACCTCAGCACTGCTATACTTAGATTGCAGTGCTGCAAACAGGAATACTAATGCCCTTAACAGTCGTTAATAAAATCATTCTGGGATTCGCATCCTTTGGTTGTTTATTGTTAATTACCAGTATTCTTTCCTATTGGGGATTATCCGGTATCCAAACCTCCGCTGAAGACGTCATCGAAGAAAAGATGCCGGTGCAAACGTTGATGAACGAGGTCAATACGCAAATACTTACGCTGGCCACGATCACTGCCAATGGTTATCACGTGAGTTCGTTGCCTGATTTGCAAAACAGCAAGTCGACCTTCGCCGCCCGCTCTGAAACCTTTGTAAGTGGCCTCGACGAGCTGGCTAAACTGCTGGGCAATGACAAACAAGCCACCCAGGCCATAGAAGCCAGTCAGGAGTATGTTGAGCAAAGTCTGCGCATGTACGAAGCGTTGGAACAACAGCTTATTTTTGAGGAACGGATTGCCGAACAGTCCCAAAAGGTTCTGATGATTGCCGATGAGGCGAGTGCTTTAATGCTTGACCTGAGTTATCTCGACACTAGCGATCCAGGCATAGAAACAGTCATTGGCACCGGTAACAACATTGACAATAAACTGCTGACCATGAATACCGCCATTGAAGATCTGGTAAACAGCAGTAAAGCCGATACAACAGCAGTGATTGAAGAAGATTTGGCCTATCAAATCAGCAACCTGGAGGTTGATAAGGATTACCTCAACAGGCTGGCTGAAACCGTGGATACCCAGGGCACGGTGGCTATGTTTAATGAGCAGTATGAGGCGTTTATCGCTGAACTTACCGGCGATAACGGGCTGGTATGGATGCAAAAGCAAAAGTTGGCGTTTACCAGCGAAAGTGCTGACCGCCAGAATGCTGCCCGAGCTGCACTGAATGCTGCGCAGTCCTCGATTGAATCGTTGTACAGACAAATTAATACCAGCACCCTCAATGCGCAGCAGAAGATCCTGGATACTGTTATGGGCGCATTAGTGAAAACCGGTGCGGTCTTTGTAATTGGTTTAATAGCTGCGGTGGTTCTGGCCGTAATTACTACCCGCAGTATTGCCCGGCCGCTGGTGAAAATTAATCGCGGTCTGACCCAACTGAGTCAGGGCGATCTCACCCGTAAGCTGGACGATAACGGCAGCGATGAATTTGCTGCACTGGCATCCAAAATTAATGCGTTGACTGAGAGTTTGCGAAGTCTGGTGGGGAATATCCTGTCGCAGGAACATCGCCTCGAAGAGGTGACAAAATCGAGCATCGCGCTGGGCGAGGAAAGCCTGCAACAGGTGGGCGAGCAGCGCAAACAGGTTCAGACCACTGCTACGAATACAGATCATGTGCGGGAAACCAGTCATCATAACCTCAGCCAGATCACTACCGCAATGGAAAAACTGAGTCAGGTGGAGCAGCAGAGTCAGAGCATTGCCGCACTGGCTGAAAATAACCGTCAGCAGGTACTCGAACAAGCCCGACAGGCCGAAGCTTCAGCACAGGTTGTTCATCGCCTCGACGAAAACAGCCGCAATATTGGCAGTATTCTGGATGTGATTAAAACCATTGCCGAGCAGACCAACTTACTGGCGTTGAATGCTGCTATCGAAGCGGCACGGGCCGGCGAACAGGGCAGGGGGTTTGCGGTAGTAGCTGACGAAGTAAGAACGCTGGCAAACCGCACACATAACTCCACTGAAGAAATTGAGGCCATGATCGGCAGCTTACAAAAAGATGCTCATCAGGCGGTGCAAACCATCAATACAGGCCGTGAGCAGGCGCAACAGGGCGCTAAAGCTACTGAACAGGTCACTGAGCAGGTGGCGTCGATTTCTGTGATTATCCAGGAACTGAGCCGGATTAATCGCGAAATCGTAACCGATACCGAGCGACAGGATGCGCTGCTTGCAGATGTTGCCAGCAGTTTACAACGCATTGTTGAGCTGGCCGAACTAAGCGCTCACAGTACCGAGCGGGCTAATGAGTCTACCTCGAAAATTGACGTGGAAATTGCTGACTTGAAAAGGGCGGTGTCGAAGTTTAGACTTTAGTTTAAGTTAAACGATAGTTTTCAAGGAAGAACAATGAAATACGCGATTTTAACGGTGTTTGCCGCTGGCTTTATAGTGGCCTGCGGCACCACTAAGCCCGCTTCGACTCCTGCTACAGATGAATATACCCAACTGCCACTAAGCACTAATGTTCTGTCTTTGCCTGAATGGCAGACGCTCGAACGTTTTCCTGCCCGTTATCCAAAGAAAGAAGCCATGGCGGCTAATACAGGATGTGCTACTGTAGAATACGTGATAAAGCCTGATAACTCGGTGACGGGTATACGTGTAGTGGAATCGAGCAGCCGTCACTTTGCAAAGGAAGCAGAGCAGGTGGTCGCTAAGTGGAAGTGGTCGGCAATGCCGGCTGGCATTTTAGACAAGCCGGTTAAAACCCAGACCCGCTTTGAGTTTTGTCTTGAAGATGGTTCGGGGCTATGCACAACGGAGAAGCTTGCCAGTAAAACAGAGTGTTCTGGCAGTGATATTATTGCTTCGGTGGGAATGAGGGTAAGGCGGGGTTAAACCTCATTACTAACAGTTTCCAGGCACAAAAAAACGCAGGGTTAAACCTGCGTTTTTTGATCAACAGCCGGGTTTAAGCCAGTTCGGCTAAACAAAGCTCTTCGTTTAACTGCTGGCACCAGGTGCGAACACGCTCATCGGTGAGTTCTGGCTGACGGTCTTCATCGATTCCCAGACCTACAAAATGAGTGTCATCGGCCATGCCTTTAGAAGCTTCAAAATCATAACCGTCGGTAGACCACTGACCTACCAGGATAGCACCACGGGCTTCAACAATGTCACGAACCATGCCCATGGCATCAAGAAAATACTCTGCGTAGTCTTCCTGATCACCACACCCAAAGATGGCTACCAGTTTGTCGGTAAAATCAATTTGCTCCAGTTCCGGGAAGAAATCGTCCCAGTCACACTGGGCTTCGCCGTAATACCAGGTAGGAATACCGAAGATCAGCAAATCAAACTCTGCAATCTGCTCTTTAGAGCTCTTTGCAATGTCGTGAACGTCAATCAGGTTCTTACCTAATTCTTTTTGAATTAACTTGGCAACATGCTCTGTATTGCCAGTGTCGCTACCAAAAAACAGGCCAACACTTGCCATATCTAACCTCTATCTACTTACTCTGAAAATGGTTATCCGGATACGCCGCTGCTCTGCCAGAACAGCTGGATAATCCCTTTTGCAATAAAACCCATGGCTCCCAGACCCAGAACACCATAGGCGACAACCCGGCCAATCATGGGAACATCGTTCTTTTTCAATACGTCATGGACGGCAAAAATCATCAGAACAAACAATATCACCAGCCCTAAATCGAGCATGATAGATTCTATTTGTTCGTAATACTTCGCAAGCATAAAAAACCTTTACTGTATTTTCGCGCGCAAACTATACCACAGTAATGTGGCTATCGCAGGCATTCTTACTGACTTTTGCGACAGTGCGGCCGAAGTTTCGACAACTCAGAATCACAACTCCCGCAACCTGCCACGTCTTACAATCTGACTGGCGCGGAGTATATCACAACCGGTCCTTTTAAATGCAAATGTTTATCATTTACAAAACTGATGGTCAGGTCGTTAATGCCCGTTCAACCAACCCGTTGACTACCTGCGGTTTCTCGGCATGTAACCAGTGACCAACGCCTTCCACGATCTTGGCTTTAGCGTTAGGGAAGTACTTGCCGATAACTGCCTGATGTTGCCGGGTAATGTAGTCTGACTCGCCACCTTTTATAAATGTCACACTGCCTTCAAAGCGTGTATTTTCCGGTGCAGAGAAGCCGCCTACGTTGGCGTAGTCTTGTTCCAGACCAGCCACGTTAAACCGCCATTGCCATTGGCCATCATCATCCTGATAGAGGCTCTTTAACAAAAACTGTCTGACCCCGGGGATGTTAATTTCAGATTGCATCACTCTGTCTGCGTCTTTACGTCCGCTTATGGTACTGAGATCAACCTTTTTGAGACCGGCAAATACCGATTGGTGATGAGGCGGATAGGTTACCGGTGCAATATCCATGGGCACCAGTTTATCGACCCGGTCCGGATGAGTGAGCGCGGTGAGCATGGCGACTTTGCCGCCCAGCGAATGGCCCACAATATGGCATTTATCAATTTGCTGATCATCCAGCACTTTGATCAGCGCGCTCACGCAATCTGCAAGGGTAAAGGTATCTACCCAGGGCGATTCACCGTGGTTAGGTAAGTCGATAGCGATTACATTGAAGGAATCTGTAAGGTGGCGTCTGAGTGCGGCTAAATTATCCAGATTACCAAACAAACCATGAATCAAAACAACCCAGGGGGCATTTTGCTTTTCGCAGTGATACTGCTCAAAATTAAGTGATATAGACATGTAAATAAAAAAGCGGGGAAGGTCCCCGCTATTAATGATTAAATTGCGAAATCTTCTAAAGACTGACCTTTTGCAAGGGCATCTTTAAATACTACCGGCATTCTGCCTACGCCGGTCCAGGCGACAGTTTCACCATCAACGGTAATTTTATATTTAACCGGACGTTTTTTACCGGATTTACGTTTTGGTTTGGTTTCGGCCACATCCTGTAAATCGGCTACATCAATGCCAGCTTCTTCCATTTGTTTTTTAATTTCTTCAAGCTTGGCCAGTTTTTCCTGCTGAGCTTTAATTAATTCAGCTTCCTGCTCTTTTCTTTTTTCGATAATGTTATTCAGCTTTTCCTGAACACTCGTTAACTCTTCTACCGATAAATCCTTTACGGCACCTTGTAAACGTCGTCCATGAGTTAAAATTTCTAAAAATTCACTCATTAATTATCTGCCTTTGTTTAAAAACTATGACAATTCTAATTTAAACTCGTGTTTTTTCAAAACTATATTTAAAACAATAATCGAATTACATATTCGGATAATTAGGACCACTGGCACCTTCGGGTACCACCCAGCGGATATTTTGCGCCGGATCTTTAATGTCACAGGTTTTACAATGTACACAGTTGGCCGCATTAATCTGAAACTGCGGTTGCTTGTCGTCACCCTCTACTATCTCGTACACGCCTGCAGGACAGTAGCGTTGCGCTGGTTCCGCGTAACTCGGCAGATTAACCTTCACCGGTATTTCCGGGTCTTTTAACTGCAGGTGACAGGGTTGGTCTTCGTCGTGACTGGTATTGGCTAAATACACCGATGATAATTTATCAAAACTGAGTTTATTATCCGGTTTTTCATAGCTTATTGGCTGGCACTGGGCAGCAGATTTTAATTTTTTATAGTCAGCATCAGTATCTTTTAATGTCACAAAAAGATTGCCGTTAAAAATATTTTGTTCCAGCGTATTAAACGCACCTCCCAGTAAATTGCCAAATTTATGCAGGGCCGGGCCAAAGTTTCGTGCTTTAAAAAGCTCTTTTCTTAAATCACTTTGCTGATAAGCGTGATTAAATTCTGTACAAAAATCCGCAGTGGTGTTCTGGCTAATCTGATTAAAAATAACTTCAGCCGCCATTTTGCCCGACTTAATTGCAGTGTGAATGCCTTTAATTTTGGAAAAGTTTAATGTGCCGGCATTACAACCTACCAGACAACCGCCAGGAAAAGCCATTTGTGGCAGCGAATTAAATCCACCTTTGGTAATTGCCCGCGCACCATAAGCTATTCGTTCACCGCCGTTTAAATATTGAGCAAACAGCGGGTGATGTTTCATGCGCTGAAATTCATCGAAGGGACTTAAATACGGATTGTCGTAATTTAAATCGACAATTAAACCAACATAAATTTGATTATTTTCGGCGTGATATAAATAACTGCCTCCGGAGGCTTCTGTTAATGGCCAGCCAGCGGTGTGGACGACCAGGCCAGGTTGATGTACTGCCGGATCGACCTGCCAGATTTCTTTAAATCCAATGGCATAATGTTGTGCTGTGGCGTTTTTATCCAGAGCAAACTTTTCAATCAGGGTTTTACCCAGGTGGCCACGACACCCCTCGGCAAACACCGTATATTTAGCTTTAAGTAACATGCCCGGCATGTAGCTGTCTTTCTCTGAACCATCAGCAGCGATGCCCATGTCACCGGTAATAATGCCGCCTACGCTGCCATCGTCGTTGTAGTGGATATCCGCCGCTGCAAATCCTGGGAATATTTCAATGCCCATGCCTTCGGCCTGCTCGGCGAGCCAGCGACACAGATTCCCCAGTGAGACAATATAATTGCCTTTATTATGCATAGTTTTAGGCGTAATCAGATCTGGCAGCTTAATACTGGCGCTCTCGCTGCGTAACAGATAAGTGGCGTCCTCGGTGACCGGTTGATTAAGGGGGGCGCCTTTCTCCTGCCAGTCGGGGATTAGCTCTGACAGGGCCGCACTTTCCATCACGCCACCGGATAAAATATGAGCACCGACTTCTGAACCTTTCTCTACTATACAGATGGATAACTCAGTGCCGGACTGCTCAGCCTGTTGGGCCAGCCGAATAGCAGTGGCGAGGCCTGATGGACCTGCGCCAACAATCACAACGTCAAACTCCATTGATTCTCTTTCCACGGCCTTTCTCCTCATATTCTGATTTGATTTTATTGTTCTCTGTAGGGGCGTTAACTGGCAACCATATTTGCCACTTTCATGACTTTTATTGCGTTGCGTCAAACTAAACCAGGTTGACGTTAACGTCAACTGCAAGTAAATTTTATGCTAAAGATGTTGCAAAAGTGTTGTTACGTCAAATTGACAGTTGCTGTCATTAAAGTGCCATAATTATTGGAGCACGATCTAAGCAGACTAAACCGTAAAGGATGAAAGAGGCTTATATGAAAATACTGGTGCCGGTAAAACGGGTTATCGATTACAACGTAAAAGTGCGGGTGAAATCCGATCAGACCGATGTGGATCTAACCAACGCTAAAATGGCTATGAATCCTTTTTGCGAAATAGCAGTGGAAGAGGCGGTCAGATTAAAAGAAAAAGGTATCGCGACGGAAATTGTTGCCGTTAGCATTGGCCCTAAGGCTTGTCAGGAGCAGATCCGTAATGCCATGGCGCTTGGTGCAGACCGCGGTATTCATGTGGAGTGCGAAACATTTCCTGAATCGTTACAGGTTGCCAAGATTCTGGCTCGCCTGGTAGAGCAGGAGTCACCCGGCCTGGTCATTATTGGTAAACAAGCCATTGACTCTGATAATAACCAGACCGGTCAGATGCTGGCTGCGTTAACCAAAATGCCCCAGGCGACCTTTGCTTCGGCAGTGGAAGTAGAAGGTGACAGCCTGAAAGTGACCCGTGAAATCGACGGTGGATTGCAAACACTGAAACTCAGCATGCCAGCATTGGTTTCTACCGATTTACGCTTAAATGAACCACGCTATGCAAAATTGCCGGATATTATGAAAGCCAAACGTAAGCCGCTGGCGGTAATGAGTACCGACGAACTGGGCGTGGACATTACCCCCCGGGTAACCACCTTAAAAGTAACGCCACCACCGGCCAGAAGTGCAGGTGTAAAAGTAGAGACAGTGGCCGAACTGATGACAAAACTTCGCGACGAAGCAAAGGTGATCTCATGAGCATACTGATTTACGCAGAACACGATAACAACCACCTTAAATCGGAAACGCACAAGCTGGTAACAGCTGCCATACAGCTTGGCGACGATATCCATATTCTGGTAGCCGGATCAGGTTGCGCGGCAGTAGCCGAGCAGGCAGCTACAATTGCCGGCGTAAAACGTGTCATGCTGGCAGACAGTCCTGCCTATGCACATCAACTGGCTGAGAACACCGCCGATTTGGTACTCGACATCGCTGGGGGCTATACCCACATTCTGGCAGCGGCTACCACTACCGGTAAGAACTTTATGCCACGGGTGGCGGCATTACTAGATGTGGTGCAGCTATCCGATATCATTGGCATTGAAAGCGCAGATACCTTTGTGCGGCCGATTTATGCTGGTAATGCTATCGCCACCGTACAAAGCAGCGATGCGGTTAAGGTGATTACGGTTCGGGCCTCTGCCTTTGATGCTGCACCAGAGGGTAACAGTGTTACCGTTGAGACCCTTGATACGGTAATCGAAAACACCCAGGTAACCTTTGAAAGTGATGAGATGACCAAGTCAGATCGCCCTGAACTGACGGCTGCAGACATCGTTATTTCAGGTGGACGCGGTATGCAGGATGGTGAGCACTTTGCCATGCTGGAACGCATAGCAGACCAGCTTGGGGCTGCTGTTGGAGCAAGCCGGGCGGCTGTTGATGCCGGGTTTGTGCCTAATGATATGCAGGTAGGGCAAACCGGTAAAATTGTAGCGCCGCAGCTTTACATTGCGGTAGGTATATCCGGTGCTATTCAGCACTTAGCGGGTATGAAAGACTCAAAAGTGATTGTTGCCATCAACAAGGATCCGGAAGCGCCTATTTTTCAGGTAGCAGACTACGGTTTGGTGGCAGATCTGTTTGATGCCTTACCGGAAATAGAAAGTGCGCTGGGCAGCTAAAGGCTGAGCCAGTCAAATAGGCCCGGCAGGCTGTCTGCCGGGCTCTTTCAGCTATACCCGAACGACTGAATTGTCGTCAAAACTCACCGGTGAAGGCGAATAAGCATCCGCTTCCCAGTCGTTTTCCCAGCTTTCGTCATCCAGTAAATAACGGAACTGATATTCCGCCTCGGCAGGCAAATTAACCGTTTGCGTGAAATCGCCGTTTTTGAGCTTTTTCATCGGTTCAGCCTGGATATCCCAAGCATTAAAATCGCCCACCAGCTTGGCTGTGTCAGCATTATTCGCTTCACTGGCTTTTAACTTGAAGGTTACTTTGCAGATAGGTTTGGATTTTAAATATTGCTTTTTCAGACTCATTGTTTTCTCTCCTGCTCAACAATCTGTAATTAAATTACAAGTTACGCTCAAATAATCACCGTTTCAAGCGCTTTTGTTCGAAATGTGGTCACAAATTAACGGCAATGCCGGTTATTAAAAGCAAAATTTACCTGCCCAATAAACGTCTTAATAAATCGACACATTTATTAACAAAAGAAATAAGGCGTTTACCCGACTTACTCCGTAATATTAGCGTTAGAAAAGTTTATGTTTAGCAGGCTGGCGTAGATCAGCAGCACAACCAGAGTGGCACATTAATGAAGTTATCGTCTTTAATCAGGTCGGCGCTGCCGATTTTATTACTCGGCCTGGCGCTTATCGCAGCGGGTATTATGATCCTGTCGAAAAAACCGCCGGAGAAAAAAGTAGTAGAAGAGCTGGCGTTTTTAGTGGATGCACAGCCGGTGTATACCGAGCATGTGGAATTTACGGTTACCAGCCAGGGCAACGTCCAGCCCAAGCATAAAACCAGTATCGCCACCCAGGTGAGTGGCCGGGTAGTGGAGATTGCCGACAACTTTGTGGTGGGTGGTTTCTTTAACAAAGGCGACGTACTGCTTACCCTGGAACAAGATGATTACCAGACTGATCTGAGTCTGGCTGAGGCCGAGCTGGCACAGGCCGAAGCGGCACTGCAGGAAGAAATAGCCCGCGGCAAAGTGGCCGCTGAAGAATGGCGTTCGGTGAATGGCGTAGTGCCGCCTGAGCTTGGCTTGCGCAAGCCGCAACTGGCCAAAGAGCAAGCCAATGTAAAAGCTGCTAAAGCCAAGCTGGCCAGAGCACAACGTAATCTCGACCGGACTCAGGTAATTGCCCCGTATGATGGCATTGTGATTGAGCGTAATGCCGATCTGGGCCAGTTTGTAGGTACCGGCGCCCTGGTAGGAGAGCTGTATTCCACCAAGGTGGCCGAAGTGCGCTTACCGCTCACCGATGCGGATTTAGCCTTTATTGATCTTGAAAGCGGTATTTCCCACCGCAACCCGGTTACGCTAAGCGCCATGGTAGGTGGCAAGTTTCAGCAGTGGCAGGGCACGCTGGTGCGTAGTGAAGGGGTGTTGGATACCACTAACCGGTTGATTTACGCAGTTGTGGAAGTACGCGATCCGTACCTGCGGGATAATAGCGAGTTTAATGTACCACTGCGCTTTGGCCAGTTTGTGCAGGCCGTAATCAGCGGGACCGACGCACGCTCGTTAATTGTGATCCCACGCAGTTTACTGCGCCTTGATGGCACCGTTCTGGTGGCCGACGAGAATAACGAACTGCAAATAAAGCAGGTAGATATTGCCCGCTCCAGCCCGGAGTCGGTGTATATCTCGGCCGGTTTGCGCGACGGCGACAAGGTAGTACGTAGCGCTGTTCCTAATCCGTATAATGGTATGCCGGTGCGTTTGCCTGAGCAGGATCCTGCAGAACAGGACGTAGCCGATGAAGACGCTGCGTTAGATACCGGAGCATAAGCCATGCAAGCATATAACACGCATAAAGGCCTGATAGCCTGGTTTGCCCGCAACAGCGTGGCAGCCAACCTGCTGATGTGGATCTTGCTCATCGGCGGTGTATTTGGTGCTTTCGGTATTCAAAAGCAGGTGTTTCCCAATTTTGAGGTGAACCTCATTTCAGTTCGGGTGCCTTATCTTGGCGCTGCGCCCCAGGAAGTAGAAGAAGGCGTTCTGTTAAAAGTTGAAGATGCAATTAAAGATCTCGACGGCATTAAACAGATCACCTCGACTGCCACCGAAGGGATGGGTTCGGTTACTATCGAGGTAGAAGAAGACTACGACGTTCAGGTGGTCCTCGATGAGGTAAAATCTCAGGTCGACGCTATTCCCAGTTTCCCCGGTAACACAGAGAAGCCGATAGTTTATCGCACCAAGTTCCAGCAGGACGTACTGTGGATAGCTGTGTACGGCGACGCCAGTGAACGGGAATTAAAGGAGTTCGCCAAGAACCTGCGTGATGATGTTGCCAATTTGCCGGGCATTTCCAATGTTCAGGTGGTGGGCGATCGCGACTATGAAATTTCTATCGAAATGTCGGAATACACGCTGCAGAAATACGATTTAACCTTTTCTGAAGTGGTAAATGCGGTACGTCAGTCGTCGGTTGATTTACCCGGCGGTGCGATTAAGTCAGATAACGGCAATATTCTGCTGCGGACTAAAGGCCAGGCGTACACCGGTTGGGAGTTTGCGCAGATTGTGTTGTTAACCCGTGCTGACGGCTCGCGCCTGACACTGGGCGATATTGCCACCATTGATGACGGCTTTGTGGAAGACCCTCAGTATGCCATGTTTGATAACCAGCCGGCGGTTAACGTGCGGGTTAAAGCCGTAGGCGACCAAAACGCGCTGGAAATTTCCAAAGAAGTGAATCAGTACCTGGCTAAAAATAAAAAGGACTTCCCGGCGCATATCAAAGCCGATGCCTGGGGCGATTCGTCGTTTTATCTGGCCGACCGCCTTAACATGATGTTGGAAAACATGTTCTGGGGTGGGGTGCTGGTGTTTTTAGTACTGTCCCTATTTCTTAAAATTAAACTCGCATTCTGGGTAATGGTGGGGCTGCCGGTGTGCTTTTTAGGCACGCTGATGGTATTGCCCATGGAAGGCCTGGGCGTTTCTATTAACATGCTCAGCTTGTTTGCCTTTATTCTGGTGCTGGGGATAGTGGTGGATGATGCCATTATTATGGGGGAATCTGCCTATTCAGAAATCGATGCCAAAGGGCATAGCACAGATAATGTTATTGCCGGTGTAAAAAAGGTCGCCATGCCGGCCACCTTCGGGGTACTTACTACCATTGCTGCTTTTTCGCCGATGCTGATGGTATCCGGTCCGTTTGGGGTGATATGGAAAACCATTGGGCTGGTAGTCATTGTGTGCCTGACCTTTTCACTCATCGAGTCAAAGCTGATCCTGCCGGCTCATCTGGCGCACATGCGCCTCAAGCCTTACGATCCGGCGAAAGCTAACCGTTTTCAGCGTTTCCGCGATTTTTTCAGTGAAGGCATTAAATCGTTTATTAAAAACATTTACGCGCCGCTTTTGGTTAAGGCGGTAAAAGCGCGCTATGTAACGCTGGCCGCTTTTGTCAGCATGCTGATTTTAACTTATGGCATGTTTAAGGGTGACTGGGTGCGGTTTGTATTCTTCCCCACCATTCCAAGTGACTTTGTCGCGGCATCTGTGGAACTGGAACCGGGCTCATCACTGTCGCAGCGCGATAAAGCGATGGATACGTTGCTGGATGCGATGTATCGGATGGATGAACAACTCACCCGCGAGACCGGTTCAGGTGTGATCAGCCATGCGGTGGCCTTTGACCAGGGCTCGTTGGGTGGCCAGGTGTTTGCCGAGCTGAGTAAAGGAGAATCACGGGAAGTTACCGATACCGAAATTCAGCGCCGCTGGCGGGAGTTTATGCCGGAAATTCCAGGCGTGAAAACCCTTAACTTTAATGCACCGGGCGGCCCGGGCGGTGGCTCAGACTTAAGCTTTGAATTCAGTTCCAGTGATATTACTCAGCTTGAACTCATCAGTAAGGATGTTAAAGCGGCACTGGCCGAGTACAACGGGGTGTCTGACATTAACGATACCTTCGCCGGTGGCGCCGATGAAATTCAGTTGCAGTTAAAGCCCCAGGCAGAAGCCCTTGGTATTACCTTACAGCAACTGGGACAGCAGGTTCGTTACGGTTTTTATGGTGCCGAAGTTCAGCGCGTCCAGCGTGACGACGAAGAAGTTAAAGTGATGGTGCGCTATCCCAGGGAAGAACGTAATTCCATTGGTCATTTGGAAACCATGCGGGTGCGTTCGCCGGCGGGCCAGGACGTGCCGTTTGAACAAGTGGCAGATATCGAGCTGGGCAAAGGGTACGACTCAATTATCCGGGTCGACGGCCAGCGTTCGGTAACCGTTTCGGCGGCGGTCGATAAAGACATTGCTGAGCCTAACGAAGTCACCATGGAAATGATCACCCGGGTCATTCCGGAAATCATGAAAAAGTACCCGCGGGTGGAGTTTAAACTGCAAGGTAATTCCCGTGAACAAATGGAAGCCATGACATCGCTCGCCCAGGGCTTATTATTTGCTCTGTTTGCTATTTATGCGTTGTTAGCGATTCCACTGCGCTCTTACACGCAACCGCTGATCATCATGTCGGTGATCCCCTTTGGTATAGTTGGGGCAATACTGGGCCATCTGATGCTGGGTCATGCCGTTAGTGTACTTTCCATTTGTGGCATTATTGCGCTGTCGGGCGTGGTGGTTAACGACAGCCTGATCATGGTTGATTTTGTTAACCGTGCACGGCAAGAGGGCCATCGCCTGATGGATGCAGCAATTAGTGCAGGTACACAGCGGTTCAGGGCGATTATTCTGACCTCTCTGACCACCTTCATGGGCCTGGTACCGATAATGTTTGAACGCAGTCTGCAGGCTCAGGTGGTTATCCCCATGGCGATATCCCTGGCGTTTGGTATTTTGTTTGCCACGGTTATCACCTTACTACTGGTACCCGCGTTGTACGTTATTCTTGATGACATTAAAAATGGCCTGACCAGAAATAAGCGCTCGGCACTGGCATCTGAGCCATCAGAAGGGGTGATATCCAAATAGTCGCTACGGGCGCATCACGTGCGCCGCAAATGGCAGTTAACTAAACGCCGGCAGGGAAACCTGACCGGCGTTTTTTATTCTGTCTGTAGTATTTCATATCACTCTGTTCAAAATAAACCGGTTCAAAATAAATCATAAAAAACTTGAATGCTGATAAATTATACAGTACTGTTTGGCTATACAGTATTTGAGGGTATTGTGATGAACACAGGTTTAAAAACAATTGATAACTTAATTGAACGCTTTGGTATTTCAGTGGGTGAGGGGCATGATGCTTTTCAACAGGTACTGGATCTTTACGGCGGTGACAGCCGCGCCACCACTATGAAGCTGCCGTTTTGTTTTTATCAGATCATTACCAATTTGCCGGTGAGCCGCCGTTTATCGCTGCACCAGTTTTATCTGCCTCACCGTAAAGCCCGGTTAGCCAGCTTTTTGATTGACGAGAACGGCCAGATTATTGAGCAAGTTTATTATCAGCGAGATAGCAAGTATGTGAAGGCCTGCAAGAAATTACAGTCGCTTGTGCAACGTCACTACCTAAAAGACTGGGCTACAGCAGCCTGAGGCTGGGTTTCATAAATTTGTTACTAAAACCGTATAATGTAAGATAAATACCATTGTTATTTATCCGTAATATCGGATAATCACGCTTCTAGATAAGGAGTTGTGCGTGAAAGTTATCTTTTCACACGGTAAAGAAAGTGGCCCGTGGGGAACCAAAATTCGGTTTCTGGCAAACATCGCTGAAGAAATGGGATGTCAGATCCAAAGCATTGACTACAGCGACACCCTGGATCCGGAACAAAGGGTAGAGAGGCTGATGCAAGCTATCCCTATGGATGATCCCGAAGTGTTACTGGTGGGCTCCAGCATGGGCGGTTATGTGTCTTTGGTTACTGCGTTACAGCATAAAGTACGCGGAGTGTTTTTACTGGCACCGGCCGTGGCAATGCCTGGCTATAAGGTACAATCCTACCCGGTCACTTGTCCGGTAACTTGCGTTCACGGCTGGCAGGACGAAATCATTCCGGCCGAGAATATTTTAAACTTCGCTAAACAGCTTAATATCACACTGCATCTGATACCCGGCGATCATCGTTTAAACGACTCTCTGAAAGCGGTTGGGGTACTATTCAAACAGTTTTTATTTGAGCGTCTGACCGATCAGTCGTGATTTCAACTTCCTAACAGGTTACAGGTAGTGAGTTAGAATGCGCAGGGAAGTCTCAAAGCAACAACAGTTGACCAGGCTTGGCATCGCCTTCGTAGTCTTTTTACTTAGCAGTATTTACTATTACCATCGCGACGAAGCACAGGCTGAAAGCATAAATGCAATGTTTAACGATACGGTATTCGGTATCCCGAACGTGAGTACCAAGCTGAATTTTTATTCTGACGAATTTTTATTCTGACACTCACGCACTGTTGAGTATTAAAATTACCGCCACGGGCTTACCCGAACCGGCCAGAGAGTATAAACCGCACTTGTTGGCATTTATTTGTTCCCAACCCTCACTAAAAGCGATTCTACGTGCGGGCAAACCGATTCACTTCGATATGAGTGCACCGGATAGGTCTGAAGGCAGCCACGTTAATATGCAAATAGACGCAGCACGTTGTCACTACAGTGATTGATAGTTTGATATAGCCTGTGCTTTAAGCTAGTGCTTTAAGCTAGGACAGGCACTTTAACTGAAAAATAAAAATGCTTAATAATTCGGTTTATTGTTAACCTTTTGGTTCTCGCTATTTTAAAAGAATGTTTTCGGAACTGTAAATTGGTTGGGCTTATGGATAGTTATTCCAACAACTTCATATCAGGTTAATAATACTGGTTAATTATGGCATCTGATAGACCAAGAAGTCTTGAAAAGTAGTGTGTTGATTTAGAGTAAGGAAAGCTTTCAGTCTAAGCTGAGTTGTAGTTGTTCTTTCTATTGAGGATTCGATTAAACTTTTCGAGGCTAACAGAATTTTGAAATTCAGTTTCTATGCCCGATATCATGGCTTGCCAGTCGGCCAGTTCTAATCCTGCCCTGGTAAGGATAGGAGAAGCGGTATCTTCAATTTTTCCTCGCTTTTGCGGATGATAATGTCGACCTGAGAATTCCACTAATGCCAGGTAATCATGAAGTTGAAAAGGTAAACCATCGGGCATATTTGCTTTGATATTACCCGCAAAGGGGAAAAGTAGTTTAGGTTGTTTGTTGGATTTAGCCGCGTTGATACGCTGTTGAATGCTGGTATGGTTTGAAGTCTCAGGCGTTTTCGCAACCCCCGCTCGTATCGGATTCAAGTCAACATAGGCCATACAAGCCGCTAATGCAGCGTCATCTAACAAAGCTTGTGATTTAAAACGCCCTTCCCAGAAATGCCCGGTGCAATCATCTTCTTTATTGGCCTGCCTGGCAATGTATTCATTGAGTAAACGCATAAACCAACTGATATCGTAAAGTCGACGCCGGTAGACTTCTGCAACCTCAGTTACGGTAGCGATTTCAGCCTTTGTTAAATTTTTACCTTGCTCAGGATGAATAAATCGTTGAGATAACAACATTCCTTTGAACAGTTTGAGCCAACGCTGGATAACTTCTTTGGTCGTTAAGGCATCGGCTTTCTGTTTATTAATGCGTAATACCACATGAGTATGATTACTCATTATCGCAAACGCGCAGACATCCACACAAAAAACTTCTGACAATAACATCAATCGGTCTTCGACCCATTGGCGACGATGCTCGTAGCTTCTTCCTGAGACTTTATCCTGGCCACAGAGATACGCACGACGCACACACCGGGAAACGCAGTGGTAATAGGGCGTATCAGAAAGACTAATCAGGCATTTTCGGGGTCTGGGCATCTAAATATCCAACCTAAGCAACGGGTGTATCCATTGTGCTGAAGTTGAGATAAATTCCAACTGTACCTTTGGATGGTAAGTGACTGTCCAAAGGGTGGTGGTAGTTGAGACAAATTCCAACTGTACCTGTGGATGGTGAGTGACTGTCCAAATATGAAATAGTCCAAATATGAAATAGTTTTAGAAACGCTTCGTAAAAAAAATAATTGATGAATAATAAAAAAGCCCTGGCTAAACAGTCAGGGCTTTCTGGTATTTATTAACTATCAGCGATTAGCTGTTAATCACAGCTACCATGGCTTTGGCTAAATCGTCGATGTTAGCCTGGCTGATACCTGCTACGTTAACACGGCTAGAATCAACAAAGTAAACGCTGTGCTCATTACGCATCTTCTGTACTTGTTCCGGGGTGATACACAGGAACGAGAACATACCTTTCTGGTTGTTTACAAAGCTGAAGTCTTTTTGTGCGCCGTTGGCGGTCAGTTTTTCAACTAACAGGCTACGCAAGGTAGACATGCGGTTACGCATCTCGTTAACTTCGGTTTCCCACTCTTGCTTAAGAGCAACGTCGGATAAGATGATGTCTACCAACGCACCGCCGTAGCTTGGTGGCATTGAGTACATACCACGGGCAACCGACTGAATTTGCGCCTGGGCGATTTTCTTGGTCACGCTGTCTGCGGTAACGATGGCCGCTAAGCCAACACGTTCACGGTACAGGCCGAAGTTTTTGCTGCACGAGGCGGCGATGATCACTTCCGGCAGGTTTTCACACAGCAGGCGAACACCGTAGGCATCTTCTTCCAGGCCATCACCAAAGCCCTGATAAGCCAGGTCGACGAAAGGCAGGAATTCACGCTCTTTAGCGACTTCTACCACTTGTTGCCATTGCTCTTTGGTGAGGTCGGCACCGGTTGGGTTGTGGCAGCAACCGTGCAGTAATACCACGTCGCCTTTTTCAACTTTGCGCAGCGTGTCCATCATCGCGTCAAAGCGAATCGAAGCAGTGGCTTTGTCGAAGTAGGGGTAAGTTTCCAGGCTTAAACCGGCATTGCCCATTAACGGGATATGGTTAGCCCAGGTCGGATCGCTGATCCAAACTTTAGTGTCTTTATTTACGCGAGTCAGCAACTCGGCAAGAATGCGTAATGAGCCGCAACCACCAGGCGCTTGCACCGCAGCTACGCGATCGGCCATCAAAACCGGGCTTTTTTCACCCAGGATCAGGCCCAGCATGCCGTCGATAAAACCCTGCACACCCTGTGGGGTGATATAGGTTTTTGACTTTTCGCGCTCAAGTAAGATGGTTTGCGCTTTGGCTACCGCAGATAAAATGGGGGTGTTGCCTTGCTCGTCTTTATAAACGCCAACACCTAAGTCAATTTTGTTAGGGTTAGTATCTTGCTTAAACGCAGCAGACAAACCAAGAATCGGATCCGGGGCAAGTTGGGGTAGCACTTCAAACACGTTATGTCCTCTAAATGTACAGGAATCGGTTTACTAAGTTTATGAACAGTCCTGGGCTTTCACAAACTCAAACAACGGTGGTCGTGTGTTGTTGCTCAACACTGTTGTCAGTCAGACCACTTCATCATCTTCCGCTGGCACGGGAGTTAACCAGTCGGGCTGCGCATTATGCCATCAACTGCTGCAAATTCGAATAGAAAAGCGCTTATTCCTGCACAATTTTCCACTGAAACTCACGGGGTGGGGCTACTTTTTTGCCGTGTTCATATTCCTGCTCAAGCCAGGTGATTTCATGGCGATGATTAATCAACAGCAGGGTAGAGCTGCGTGTGCCGTACTCGGGCGAGGCAATAAAGATAGACGACAAGCGCTGTTCCCATTCAAGCGTTACGCCGGTATCCGGCAGTTCGTGTTGCGCAGCCGGGGTATTATCCTGAAGCAGGTTAAACAGGGCATCATTATCAAGCGAGGTTGCCGTACTAATATACTCCTGCAACCTGGTTACGCCGCGCCTTACTTTGGGCCAGGGCGTATTGAGCGCACTGTTGGAAAGGCCGTGAAAGCCCGTAGCCAGCGGCGTAAAACGGTTGGTGTGATTGTTATACACCTGCAGGCGGCTAACATTGCCATACAGCAAATTATAGCCGTTATAGGCTTCGCGACTGTCGCTAAGTTGCTGTTCAAATAGCGCTTCGCTGGTGCTGCGAGAGAGATAGTTAACCACCAGCTCTCCGCGGCTGCGTGCCTGCGTTTGCTCACGGGCGGGATTGCGTATATTGGTCAGTGCAGCAATATCGCCATTGCGGTGGACTCCCATCCAACTGCCACCGGCCTGTAAATCCTTGCCGGCCAGTATTGTCTCTGGCGCATCCCACCAATGGCTTGGCTGGGTAGGGCGCTGATAAAACTCATCGCGATTAGCGGCAATAATGAGCGGATAGTCTTTGTGCTGTTCAACGGCAATAAAAATAATACACATAGCGTTTGTGGCGCACTCCGTAGCGGTTACAATTACCGATAACAGAATAACCGATTGGTGGCGGAATATGCAGTCATTCAAAGCGCCATTACCAGAATCAGTCCCACAATACCCGGTTGGAATGTGGGGTAAATGTTGCCGGTGGTGGCTGGATAAGCGGGGCTGGACAGTGCAAGGCAGCCTGGCTAATCACCCTAAAATGGTGCTGGCCGTCGGTCCGCATACGTCTAACTGGGATTTCATTATTGGTGTGATGTTTAAACTGGCACTCGGCCTGGATGTGGCGTTTTTAGGCAAACATACGTTGTTTGAAGGGCCCTTGGGCGGCCTGATGCGCCGCTTAGGTGGTATCGCCGTGGACAGAAGTAAAGCTCATGGCGTAGTAGGAGAAGTTGCCGGGCGAATTAGCCGTTCAGAGCAGTTATTGCTAGCGCTGGCACCAGAAGGAACGCGAAAAGCCGTGTATCCGTGGAAAAGCGGCTTTCTTTACATTGCACAAACCGCTAGAATTCCCATCCAGTGTGTCGGCCTTGATTATCAACAGAAAACGCTGGTTTTCGGGCCCGTCCTTACAGTATCCAAAGATGTAACGGTGTCGATGGAGTCGGTATACAGTTTTTACCGTACCGTCACCGCTAAATACCCGCAGCAAACAATTACGGAGCCCAACGCGTGACCAAACCGGGAGTGACCACTCGTCAAGTACATGCCGACAGACAGCTAAATCATCCGGCCGATGGTGCCGTACATACCAGTACCACCAACGCTGTCTTATTCGAATTTGAAAAAACGCAAGATCTGGTAGATGTCTTCCAGGGCAAAAAAATGGGCCACGTTTACGGACGCTCCTCATCAGGCTCAATGGCTGCATTGCAAACTATTATTGCTGATATGGAAGGCGGCATCGCAACAGCCTGTTTTGCTACCGGCATGGCCGCTATAACCAGCACTATGCTGTCGTTGTTTAAAGCCGGTGACCACTTAATTGTGAGCCAGTATTTGTTTGGCAATACCCGTAGTTTCTTAGACACCCTGATGGATTTAGGCGTTGAGCTCACCTTTGTTGATGTAACGTCTATTCGGGATGTGATTGCCGCGAAACAAGACAATACCCGCGCGGTATTTACCGAAACCATCGCTAATCCGGTTACTCAGGTAGCCGATTTACGGGCTATTGGTAAATGGTGTGAAGAACAAAAGCTGCTGTTTATGGTGGATAACACCATGACACCGCCACCCGCGTTTGATGCCAAAGCCATGAAAGTTTCCCTGGTGCTCAACTCACTGACCAAATACCACGGTGGTCATGGCCACGTGCTTGGCGGTGCGGTAACGGATATGGGCAATTTCGACTGGACGTCATTCAGCAATATTAAACCGGCCTATCAGGTTGCCGACGAGCGCATGTGGGGCATTACCCAAATTCGCAAAAAAGGGCTGCGTGATCTGGGCGCTACGCTGGCAGCGCAATCGGCGCACCTTATCTCGGTAGGCATTGAAACCCTGTCGCTGCGCATGGCGCGTAGCACCGAAAACGCCATGAAACTGGCCACCTATCTGGAAAGTCAGGATAAGATTGAGCGAGTGTATTATCCGGGCCTTTCAAATCACCCACAGCACTATTTTGCTCGTGAGCAACTGGGCGGGTATGGGGCGATCCTGAGCTTTGATTTGGTGCCTGGTATCGACCCTTGCGAATTCCTGGATGAGCTAAAGTTAGTACTATCAGCCACTCACCTTGGTGATACGCGCACACTGGCACTGCCGGTGGCTTCTACCATATTCTTTGAGAATGGTCAGCGAGAGCGTGCTCGCATGGGGATAACCGAAACAATGATCAGAATGTCGGTGGGAATAGAAGATACCGACGATCTGGTGGCCGACTTTGACCAGGCGCTGGCAAAGTTTTAAGCACAATCACCATGCATTAAGCATTAAAAAAACCTGCATTTTGCAGGTTTTTTTGTCTGTGCAATTGTTAGTCTGCGGCTTTAATACGTTGTAATAATTCGTTTTTATGATGAGTGAGAAAAGTGGGGCTGGTTAGCTGAGAATAACAGCAAAAATATTTGCAACAATTTGTGAAAAAAGTTTGAACTTTAGATCAATGCGAGGGACTAACTCTATGCAACTAGCAATTACGGGTTTTAATGTGTGAACCCCCGATTGTTTAAGTGTGTTCCAAGTTGAGTGTGCATATTAGCCCCGCAGTTTGCGGGGCTTTTTTTATGCGTGAAGAAAACTACATGGCTAACGCTTTTTCAACGTCACCGCGCAGTTCTTTATCAGAAGGTTTTACTGAGCTCTTGTAGTGCTTAACGATTTTCCCGTTTTTATCTACCAGGTACTTATTGAAGTTCCAGCTCGGCTCCTCACCAGTGGCTTTGGCCAGAATGCGATACAGTGGATCGGCATCGTCACCCTTCACGTGGGTCGGCTCAAACATCGGGAATTCCACACCGTAGGTTAACTCACACAGTTCAGCGGTTTTACCTTCGTCGTCGTCTTCCTGGTTAAAATCGTGGGATGGAAAGCCCAGTACCACAAAATCGTCGTCCTTCAGCTCATCATACATGGCTTCAAGACCTTCAAACTGTGGAGTAAAACCACAATAACTGGCAGTGTTAACAATCAACAGGGTTTTGCCCTGGTATTCGCTGCACAAATTTACGGTTTCCTGAGAATTGAGTTTACGTTTCATGAACTTTAATACGTCAGGGCAGCTGTTTGCCTGCGCGAATAAAGGAAGCGTACTGAATAACAATGCGCCAACTAGTTTTTTCATTGCTTTATTCCTGTTGTTAGGGGTTAACACCAATACTGTCCGGGCGGGTAGGTTGGATCAATTTATTCGTAGTTCGCTTAACAAGACCAGCGTGTGAAAAACAAGGACAAATGTCTACTTCCCGCATAGATAGCTGGCTATAATGGGCACGAATTTATAACGAAGTAAATAATAATATGCGACATACTCTAATTAAAAGCAGCGTTTTACTGGGCTTGAGTGTTGTAGTTGCAGCTTGCAACAGTACCGCGCCGGCAGCCGTTACGACAGAACCCACCACCAATGTTAGCCAGTTTGCCAGGGTGATTAAACCCGAGGCGCCACAGGCAACGCAGGTAAACGACAGTATCACCCTCGAGCAAATTATGGCCGACCCAAAGTGGCTTGGTCGTCAGCCACAGAGTCCGGGTTTTGGTCTGGATGGCAGCGTGGTTTATTCTCGCAAGCAGGAAGATACCCAGCTCTATGACGTGTTTCGAATTAACCAGCAGGGCGAGTCGGTAAAAGTTGCGCCTGAGGTGCTACACAAATACAAGTCTGATGAAAAGGCCACCAGCCGTGACGGTCAATACACCGCCTGGAAATACGAAGACAGCGTGTTTGTGCAAATGCCCGATGGTGAGATTGTCCGGGTAACCTATGGTCAGCCGCTGAGCAATATCGGCTTTTTAACCGATAACCGGTTATTTGCGCGGTTATACAATACTTACATCGTCATTGATTTAACCAGCGGTCAGCAGGAAAAACTGCTGAGCTGGGAGTTTGCTGAGGTGCCTACCGCCAACAAACCACCCAAAGACTTTGTTGCCGCTGAGCAGCAATCGCTGATCCAGTACATTCAGGTTCAGCGCAAAAACCGTAGCGACAAGTTTGCCCGGGAGCAGGAGATGCGCGCGTATAGCCCGGCTGTTGCGCCATCGCCGGTGTATTTCGATGAAAGTGAACGTCTGGTCGCCGCGGAGTTATCGCCTAGTGGTAAACATGCGATCATTGTGACCACCAAAAAAGGCAGTACCCGTGACGACTCCGATATCATGCCGCATTATATTCAGGAAGATGGTCGCATTGCCGCAATCAGTGTGCGCCAGCGGGTTGCCGATGCCAAGCCGGCAACGCAAACCACCTGGCTGGTTGATGTGGCTACCGGAGCCAAACACGAACTCTCATATGTGGGCTTACCCGGTTATAACGAAGACGTACTGGCCGATGTCAAGCGCGAGAATGCTGAGGCCCGTGGCGAGGAGTACACGGATAACCGGTTACCCCGGGCAATCGGCCTCCTTAATAGCTGGTCGCGCAGCGGCCCTTCGATCCGCTGGCATCAGGACGGTTCTCAGGTAGCCATGATCCTGGAAGCCTGGGACAACAAAGACAGCTGGATTGTTACCGTTGATCTGGCGGCAAAGAAGCTGGTAACCCAACTCCGCCAACACGATGATGCGTGGATCAATTACCACCACAACCAGTTTGGCTGGCTGAATCATTCTCATACGCTGTTCTATCAGTCAGAGAAATCCGGGTACAGCCATATTTATCTGCAGCAACCGGGGGAGGCGCCTAAGGCACTTACCAGCGGCCAGTACGTGGTAGATAGCTTAACCCTGTCCGAAGACGATAAGTATGTGTATTTCAAGGCCAATAAAAAGCACCCCGGTATTTACGAAATTTACCGTGTGAACACCCAAACCGGCGAGCACCAGGCACTGACCGATCTTAACGGTCTGACCGATTACGTGCTCAGCCCGGACGAACAAACCTTGCTGCTTACCCATTCCACGGTAACCCGCCCACCGGAATTATATTCAGTGGCGGCAAACGGTGAACAGGCCCCGCAGCGACTCACTCATACCATAAGCGAAGCTTTTCTTGCCAAACCCTGGGTGGCGCCGCAGGTGGTGGCGATTGATTCCAGTCATACTGAACAGCCGATTTATGCAAGGGTGTATTTACCGGAAGGTTATACAGAAGGTGAACCACGCCGGGCAGTAGTGTTTAACCACGGGGCAGGCTATCTGCAGAATTCCCACTTAGGCTGGTCTGATTATTTTCGCGAATTTATGTTCCACAGCTTCCTGGTTAAACAAGGTTACGTGGTACTGGATATGGACTACCGTGCCTCTCGTGGCTACGGTCGCGACTGGCGGACTGCTATCTATCGTCAAATGGGGACGCCGGAGCTGGAAGACTTGCGTGACGGCGTCAACTGGCTGGTAGAGAATGCCAATGTGGATCGCAACCGAATCGGCACCTATGGTGGCTCTTACGGTGGCTTCCTTACCTTTATGGCAATGTTTAATGCCCCGGATCTGTTCCAGGCCGGTGCGGCGCTTCGCCCTGTGTCTGACTGGGCGCATTATAACCACGGCTACACCTCAAATATTCTCAATACACCGGATGTCGATCCCATTGCTTATCGCAGAAGTTCGCCAATTTACTTTGCCGAAGGGTTGCAAAAACCGCTGCTGATCAACGCGCCTATGGTGGATAACAACGTATTCTTTGTGGACGTGGTGCGCCTTGTGCAACGCCTGATTGAGCTGGAGAAAACCGACTTTGAAACGGCTATCTACCCGGTAGAGCCGCACGGTTTTGTACAGCCCAGTTCGTGGTTGGATGAATACCGCCGTATTTACGGGCTATTCGAAGAAAATCTCTAGCTATTAAGTTATGCCTTGCGGCGGCTGGCTATAAAGCCTGCTGCAAGGCTGCTTCCCCACATTAGTACAAACAGCAATACACCACACACCGCGCCGTATAAATGGGCATCAACTGCCACACTGGCATCAATTAAACTGGCCACATCCTCGCTGCTTCCCTGCAACTGTTCAAACACCAGCTTGGCGGCAACACCGGCCAGTAATAACCAGCCGGAACGGACTTTATTTAAAATATCCATAAAGGCTCCCCACACAAAAATGCCGTGTAAGGCACCAGAAAGACCCACATACCAGATTAATTGCGGCGACAGAAAGTAGATGCCCAGGCTGGTGCCCAACCCACACCAGATAAACAGCTTCAAAAAGGTGACCGGGCGGTAATGCTCACCATGTAGTGCCCAAAGTAATGCCAGGCCAACCAGGTTTAATAGCAGATGGTAGCCGTTGGTGTGGATAAGGTTGCCACTGATCAGGCGCCAGGTTTCCATGCTCTGCAACGCATAACGGTCGTAGGCCAGCAGGTCGGTCATCGACTGACCTGCAAAAAAGAAGGTAATGCAAACAATGGCCAGAATCAACGGGCCGAGACTAAACTGTGGTTTTACTGGTAGCGCAACTATCATTGGAATTTATTGTTGATCAAAAGGCTGGGGCGCTATCATAACGAAAATGCCCTACGAAGCCCAATAAAGAGTCGGAGACCATAATGAGCAATATTCTTATCGCAACCCAGGGTGCCATTACCACCATCACCTTAAACCGTCCGGAAAAGAAAAATGCCCTGACCCGGGAAATGTATCAGACCATGGCCGATGCCCTGGTTGAAGTTAACCAAACCGAGAGCTGTAAAGTGGTGGTTATTCGCGCTGAAGGTGACGTATTCTGTGCCGGCAACGAAATCGCCGGATTTGCCAATCACGGCGCTGAGCCCCATCTGGCAGAAACTGTCAGCTTCATGAATGCGCTGCTCAACTGTAAAAAAACGGTAGTCGCCGAAGTTTCCGGCAAGGCAGTTGGCATTGGTACCACCATGCTGTTACATTGTGATTTCGTGTATACCCACGGCGAAGCCCAGTTTGTAATGCCTTTCATTAACCTGGGCCTGGTGCCTGAGTATGCATCGAGTTATATCCTGCCGCGAATGGCAGGCCGGCGTCGTGCCAGCGAATGGTTATTACTGGGTGAACCCTTTGGTGCCGAGGAAGCCTATCAGTTTGGCATGGTGACCAAAATTGTCGAACCCGAAGCCTTGCGGGACACTGTTAACAAAGTTGCCGGTAAGCTGGCCGCCAAACCTGCTTACGCTTTGCTACAGTCAAAAGCACTAATTAATAACGAGGCAGAAGCCATTCACCAGCATATGGATGTTGAGCTGGATGTGTTTATTGAAGCCATGGGCACAGAAGCTGCGCAGGAAGCTTTTGATGCATTCCTGCACAAGCGACCAATTAACCCGGAAAAATTTAAATAAGAGGAAGATTCACCTTGAGTCGTAGTCGCACGCGCATTCTTTTTCTGGCAGGGTGCCTAACCCTGTCTTCCAGTTTTCATGCTCTGGCTCAGCAAACCCCGGCCCCCCGTGAAGCGGGCGAGCCGGAAGCCGCTACCGGTTATATCGAGAAAAAAGCCCATATCAGTCAGGATTACATGGTGGTTGCCGCCAATCCTTATGCCTCCTGGGCGGGCAAGAACATCATCGAACAGGGCGGTAGCGCCATCGATGCGGCAGTTGCCGTGCAGGCCATGTTAACCCTGGTAGAGCCGCAATCGTCTGGTATTGGCGGTGGCGCTTTTATGTTGTACTGGGATAACAAAGCCAAAAAGCTGCACACTTTCGACGGCCGTGAAATGGCCCCGGCGGGAGTTAATGCCTACTGGTTTATGGAGCACGGTAAGCCCATGAAATGGCTGGATGCGGTGGTTGGCGGTAAGTCAGTTGGTGTACCGGGCGCACTCAAGGCGTTAGAAACGGCCCATAGCCAGTTTGGTAAGCTCGACTGGCCGGTATTGTTCCGCGATGCCATTAATACCTCAGAAGAGGGGTTTAAGGTGTCTAAGCGGCTGGAAAAACTGGTCACCATGGCCGAACAGTACCACAAGGGCATGAAAACCTTTCCCAGCACGGCAACCTACTTCTATCCGGCGGGCAAACCATTACAGGCGGGTACCACCAAGAAGAATCAGGCTTTAGGTAAAACCCTGCGCAATATTGCAGAGCAGGGCGCAGATTACATGTACACCGGCGAGCTGGCAGCAAAAATTGCCAAAGCGGTGCAAGGGGTAGAAATTAACCCTGGTGTATTAACTGCCGAAGACATGGCCAATTACAAAGCGATTGAGCGCAACGGCGTGTGTGGTGAATACCGTAGCAAGCAAATCTGCGGCATGGCTCCACCCAGCTCAGGCGGCATTAACGTTTTTCAGGTACTCAAACTGCTGGAAGGTTTTGATTTATCTGAATACCCCATCGACAGCGTAGAATTTGCCAACCTGTATACGCAGGCGAGCGCGTTAGCCTATGCCGATCGTGAAAAATACATTGCCGACAGTGACTTTACCAATCTGCCATACGGAGCGTTGATCAACGAAGGTTATCTGCATCGCCGCGCAGAAAGCATCAAGGTTGATAAGCCCTGGCGCTTTGCCCGCCCCGGTGAACCCTTTTCTACTCAGGTCAGCCAGGGGAGCTCGCTGGAACAGCCAAATACCAGCCATTTTGTTATCGTTGATAAAGAGGGTAATGCGGTATCCATGACTACCAGTATCGAGTTTATGTTTGGTTCGGGCATAATGGTTGACGGCTTTTTGCTGAATAACCAGCTAACCGACTTCTCGTTCTCGCCATCAATGAACCGCTTCCCGGTACCGAACCGGGTAGAGCCACATAAACGTCCGCGCAGTGCCATGAGTCCTACCATGGTGTTTAACGATCAGGGCGAGCTTGAAATTCTGGTGGGTTCACCGGGTGGTAGCCGTATTATCAGTTATGTAGCGCAAACCCTGATAGGTGTGATTGATTACAACCTGGATATCCAGCAGGCCATTAACCTGCCGAAGATCACCAATCGTAACGATTACACTGCGCTGGAAAAAGGCACGCCTATTGAGGCGCTACAGGGCCCGCTGGAGGCACTTGGTCATAAAGTTAAAGTGGTCGATCTGAATAGCGGTCTGCACGGTATACAGGTAACCAAAAAAGGCTATGTGGGCGGCGCCGATCCGCGACGTGAAGGCGTAGCGGTAGGCAAATAACGCAGCGCTTTTAAGGTACGTCAGATATAAGAAAGGCCGGTAAGCATCACTTACCGGCCTTTTTATTTTTAGGCGTTAACAACCAACTCTATAAATAAGTCAATTATTTGAGGTAATACTTACCACTTGCTGTTTGCGGCTACCAAAGAATGATGATTACGGTTCGCTGCCGGAGTCGCCGGCAGCGACCAAAGGGTGTTGTGCGACCCGGTGACCGTGAACCACTCTGGACTCCCCACAGCCCTTAACAGTGAACAGCGCCATTGTCCCTGGCAGAACAAACTAGACCGTCAATGACGGCACATCCATGTGCCGCATCGACTGAATCCTCATCCATGATGATTCTTCTAGTTTGTTATGTATGCCAGTGACAATGACAACACTGAAGAAGGGCACACATTCTGTTCTTTCTCCGACTTATATTAAAGCTCCAATACAATAGTGACGCGCTGAAGTATATATGAGCAGTTTTTTTACTATACGCTAACGGCGTTCAGTGCTTGTTCAACATCGGCGATGATGTCGTCGATGTTTTCAATGCCCACTGAAATTCGCACCAGATCGGCGCTTACACCAGCACTGGCTAACTCTTCTTCGTTTAACTGACGGTGGGTGGTAGTGGCCGGGTGACAGGCCAGTGACTTGGCGTCGCCAATGTTCACCAGGCGCAAAATCATCTGCAGGGCATCAATAAACTGCGCGCCGGCTTCACGGCCGCCCTTTATACCAAAACTTAAGATACCTGATGCCTTACCGCTGGTTATTTTCTCGCAGGTGGCGCGGTAGGGACTATCGGCCAGGCCGGCATAGTTTACCCAGCTGACTTTTTCGTGGTTACTCAGGTAGGAAGCCAGTTTTTCGGCGTTCTCGCAGTGGCGCTCCATACGCAGGCACAGGGTTTCAAGTCCCTGTAGGATCTGAAAGGCATTCATCGGGCTGATAGCCGCGCCGGTGTTGCGCAGTGGTACCACCCGGCAACGGCCGATATAGGCGGCAGGACCAAGAGCCTCGGTATATACCACACCATGATAGGACGGATCGGGCTCATTCAGCACGGCAAAACGTTCTTTATTGGCAGCCCAGTCAAACTTACCGCTGTCCACAATGATGCCGCCTACGCTGGTGCCGTGGCCGCCAATGTACTTGGTGAGACTGTGCACCACAATATCCGCGCCCAGTTCAAAGGGACGACACAAAACAGGCGTGGCAACGGTGTTATCAACGATTACCGGCACGCCGTGTTTATGGGCAATTTCGGCCAGTTTCTGAATATCGACCACGTTACCGGCCGGATTACCGATAGACTCACAAAAAACGGCTTTGGTGTTTTCATCAATGGCTTTGTCGAACCCATCGTAATCGTCGTGAGAGACCATTTTTACCTGCACGCCCTGACGCGGCAGCGTATGGGCAAACAGGTTATAGGTACCACCGTAGAGCTGACTGGTACTGACAATATTACTGCCTACTTCACAGATTGCCTGCAGCGCATAGGTGATGGCTGCCATACCCGAGGCCAGTGCCAGCGCCCCAATACCACCTTCCATTGCTGCCACACGTTCTTCCAGTACCGCCGTGGTAGGGTTCATGATGCGGGTATAGATATTGCCCGCCACCTTCAGATCAAATAAGTCAGCGCCATGCTGCGTATCGTCAAAGGTGTAAGAAGTGGTTTGATAAATTGGTACAGCCGCTGCCTTGGTAGTGGCTTCAGACTCGTAGCCGTGGTGCAGCGCAATGGATTCTAATTTCATAGTGATAAATATCCTGAGATGTCCTGATTAAAACTCGGCCAATATCATGGTTTATGTCACCCATACCTGCAACAAGTATTTTACATTTACCTGCTGATTAACCGCTTACTGTGCTGAATTCATTGATCTAAATCAGGCGCTGTCCAAACCAGTACTTTGGGAGGATTGTTGCTGAAATCCACTGTACCTATGCTTGATACCAGACACGCTTTTTCGTTCACAGAACGAGACTAAAATGAGGAAATACCCATGAAAAAAACAGTAATGTTGATGGCACTTGGTGCAGGCATGCTGGCAAACGGTCTGGCAGCAAAAGAAACTGAGTCACAGGACGTTAAAATGATCAATCTGGCCCACCAGAGTGGTTGCGTTACCTGCCACTCAATCGCCAGTGGCGGCAGTGGTCCGGCAGGCTTAAAGCCGATTGGCCCGGCGTGGCAGGATGTGGCGAAAAAATACAGTGACGTAGAAAATGCTCAGGAAGCGTTGGTAACTACTGTACTAAATGGTTCAAGCCCTTATGCCAGCCACTGGAAAGGTGAGGTAAGTGGTTTTGCGATGCCACCCAATTCAGTGGTCATCAACAAAGAACAGGCTAATGAGCTGGTGGGCTGGATCCTGCATCTGGCCGATTAATCATTATCGGCAAAATATTACGGTCCCGGCCAGCCCGGGATCGTAGTTATAAAAAGGGATCAGCCTGAATTTTATCGACCTTCCACTGGCCGCTCACTTTCTTAAGCTCCAGCGTACGTAAATCTTCTACTTTATCACCGTTATACTGGCCAGAAAAAAACAGCGTAACATTAGCGTTATCGGCATATTCGGTGCGACCAACTGACTGACTGGTTTGTGGAGTTACTTCCACCGTATCGTATTTAAGGTTAAATACATGGCGCTGAACATTGTTCTGGGTGTGGTAGCGTTTCAGGATCCGCGCCATACGATCGGTACTTAACTCCACCGCACGGTCAAGGTTTTCATCCAGGTATACGCCTCGAATAAACATTACCGCAGTATATTCCGGCGTGTTTTCATCGAGCATACCGTAACGGCCAATGCGCTCTTCTTTCTCGCAGGCGCTGAGCAGGAAAATAGCAATAAAAGAAATAATAAATAAACGAAAGCGTAACGGCATAACTATTACCACCGGTATTAATCAGTGCCTTACTGTAACTTTAGTCTATTTATTTGGCAAACGGATAAAGAAACGGGGCCATGTGGCCCCGTTTCTGATTGATTATTGAATAATCAATTACTGTACTTCTTCCTGATCGCCAAAGGCACCAGCAAATAACGGGCTGGACAGATAGCGCTCAGTACCACTGGCAAGCAGCACTACCACAATCTTGTCTTTGTTCTCCGGGCGCTCAGCAAAACGCTTGGCGGCAACCACGGCTGCACCAGAAGAAATACCTGCCAGGATACCTTCTTCTTTCATCAGGCGGTGAGCCATTTCCATACATTCTTCGTTGCTGACCTGTTCGACTTCGTCGACCAGATCAAGGTCGAGGTTACCCGGAATAAAGCCGGCACCGATACCCTGAATTTTGTGTGGTCCCGGCGTCAGTTCTTCACCAGCTTTCGCCTGTGTGATAACCGGTGAATCAGTCGGTTCAACCGCTACAGAGGTAATTGCCTTACCCTGAGTGTTCTTGATGTAACGGCTAACACCAGTAATGGTACCGCCGGTACCAACACCTGCTACAAACGCGTCCACTTTACCGTCGGTGGCTTCCCAGATTTCCGGACCAGTGGTTTTTTCGTGAATTTCCGGGTTGGCCGGGTTTTCAAACTGTTGCAGTAATACGTACTTATCCGGGTTGGAAACAACAATTTCCTGCGCGGCGGCAACGGCACCTTTCATGCCTTTAGGTGCTTCGGTAAGTACCAGGTTAGCACCCAGTGCTTTAAGCAGCTTACGACGCTCAAGGCTCATGCTTGAAGGCATGGTCAGGGTAATTTTATAACCACGGGCCGCGGCGACGAATGCCAGCGCAATACCGGTGTTACCACTGGTTGGCTCAACAATTTCTTTGCCTTCAGTGAGGACACCGCGTTTTTCGGCATCCCAAATCATGTTAGCGCCAATACGGCACTTAACCGAGAAACTTGGGTTACGGGACTCAATTTTTGCGTATACGTTACCGCCAGTCACGCGCTTTAGCTTCACGAGTGGCGTATTACCAATGGCCAGTGAATTATCTTCAAATACTTGCATGGTGATTCCTTTTGATTGTCTTGGCTCCAGCGCGCTTTTGTTCAGGCTGACAAATCTCACAGAGATTATTGGTGGAGCTTATTTGGTTACCCTTATATCATTGTTATTAAGTCATAAAATGCAAAGTGATTTTTGCTATATGATATGGTTATTTTAATGGTTAAACGAAATAAGGATCCTAATGGCATTTCAAGGCACCGACAGTTATATTGCCAGTGATGACCTGCAACTGGCAGTAAATGCAGCGATCACCCTCGAACGACCCCTGTTAATCAAAGGCGAGCCGGGAACGGGTAAAACCTTGCTGGCTGAGGAACTGGCGGCCAGCTTAGGCACGGATTTAATTCAGTGGCATATCAAATCGACCACCAAAGCACAGCAGGGCCTGTACGAATATGATGCGGTGTCGCGTCTGCGTGACTCGCAGTTAGGCGACGATCGGGTTCACGACATCAGCAATTACATTGTAAAAGGTAAATTATGGGAAGCCTTTGAGGCTGAAAAACGCCGGGTGTTGCTGATTGACGAAATAGACAAAGCTGATATTGAGTTTCCTAACGACCTGCTGCTTGAGCTGGATAAGATGGAATTCTATGTATATGAAACCCAGCAACGTATTAAAGCGGCTATCCGGCCCATCGTGGTGATTACCTCAAACAACGAAAAAGAACTGCCAGACGCGTTCCTGCGGCGTTGTTTCTTTCATTACATTAAGTTTCCCACACCAGATGAAATGCGCCAGATTGTGGAAGTGCATTTTCCAAAGATTAAAGCACGCCTGTTAGAGGAAGCATTAACGTCGTTCTTTAAACTGCGGGATATTCCGGGCCTAAAGAAAAAGCCTTCTACCTCAGAGCTGATTGACTGGCTGAAATTGCTGGTAGCCGAAGATATTCCGCCGGAGGCGCTGCAGGACAAAGAGGGGAAAACCATTATTCCGCCGCTGTATGGCGCTTTACTTAAAAACGAGCAGGATATTCACCTGTTCGAAAAACTGGTCTTTATGGCACGTCGCTAATGCTGGTTGATTTTTTCTTTACGCTCAGACGCTACGAGGTAAAAACCAGCCTGCGCGAGTTGTTGGATTTGATCCGGGCACTGGAGCAACAGGTTATCTTTGCCGATGTGGCGGCCTTTTATCATCTGGCGCGTATTACGCTGGTTAAAGATGAGTCCCAGTTCGACAAATACGACCGCGCATTTGCCAGTTATTTTGAAGGGGTGGAAGCCATCGACTTGTTTGGCGATACCATCGACGAGGAGTGGCTGCGCAAGGAATTTGAAAAACGCTTATCGGCCGAAGAACGGGAAAAGTTACGTCAGGAAGGCGGCCTCGATGAGCTGATGAAAAAGCTTCGTGAGCGTCTCGACGAACAGAAAAAGCGCCACGCTGGCGGTAATAAGTGGGTTGGCACCGGTGGTACCAGCCCGTTTGGTGCCTATGGCGACAACCCCGAAGGCGTTCGTATCGGACAAGATGGTAATCGCCGCTTTTCAGCCGTAAAGGTCTGGGATAAAAGGGAATTTAAGAATCTTGATGGCAATGCAGAGCTGGGTACGCGTAACCTTAAAATGGCACTTCGCAAGTTACGCCAGTTCGCCCGCGGCGCAGCCAGCGAGGAATTAGACATATCCTCCACCATATCCAATACGGCAAAGCAGGGAGGCCTGCTTGATATCCACATGCGTCCAGAGCGGCACAACGCCGTTAAAGTACTCATGTTCTTTGATATCGGCGGTTCCATGGACAGTTATATCAAAAGCGTAGAGGAATTGTTTTCAGCCGTTCATGCGGAGTTTAAATATCTGGATTATTACTATTTTCATAACTGTGTGTATGAATCGGTATGGAAAGATAATGCCCGTCGCGATAATGAGCGCATGGATGTATGGGATGTGATCCACAAATACGGACCGGACTGTAAGGTGATATTTGTTGGCGATGCCACCATGGGGCCCTACGAGATTGCTTACCCCGGCGGCAGCGTTGAACACTGGAATGAAGAACCGGGGGCGACCTGGTTAAACCGTATTACCCGTCATTTTAGTCACTGCATCTGGCTCAACCCACAGCCGCAGCAATACTGGGGGTATTATCAGTCGGTAGCGTTGATCAAAGAATTAATGGCAGACAAGATGTTTCCGTTAACCTTGCAGGGCTTATCTGACGGTATTTCGGCCTTACAAAAAAAGTAACAATTTGAATTTTGCCCAGCGAGGCAATAAGAGTATAAATAGAATAAAAATAACAGGGAAATCGTGACATGACAGTCGAAGCTCCAGAGCAATTACCTGACAACAGCAAACAGCAAAGTGAAGCGCCGGAGGCGTTAAGCGCTAAGGAAACCCGCGAAATTGTCACGCCGTATGCATTTGGTGTGGCCGATGAACTGCTCGGCCAGCCGCTGGCATCGCCCATGCGCCGTCTGATTGCCCAGTGCATAGATGCTGGACTTGTTGTGTTGTTAAGTACGGCCCACGCGCTGGTACTGGCATTTTTTGTGGCAATTACGTTTTTCCGGGCCGGTAAACACCTGGCAGAAGGTGAGAAAAAACGCGGTTTTGCACGCAAGATGCTGCGCCTGAGTGCGGCCTGCTTATTGTTTTTTGTGACCTATGTGATTGTTGAGTCTTATAACTCAGCACCACCCATCAAGGAGCTCTCCCGCGATTCGGCACTGGTGTCTTCTGGCCTTAGAGTGGCACAAAAATATGCCTGGCAAAGCTGTGACGGTGACTTTAGCTGTTACAGCGAAGTTGCCGCAGGCTTTGGTGAGGCTTACGGCACCACCGGGGATACAGAGCAGGAGGCTACCGCCGTGTTTGATGGGTTTATTGGCGATAAGGATCTCACCGAAGCGCAGCAAAGCGAATTACGTGAGCTGTTTGTGGCCGAGTTTGCTCAGAGTAAGGCTTCTAACGCAGACAGTGAGGAGATAAACGACGAAGTACAGGCAGCCATCAGGGCAGGGCTGAGTGCCGGTTCAATGGGCGTCATTAATCCGGACCAGGCTGAATCAACGCCAGAGAAGCTGTCTGAGCCAGCAGTCGAACCGGTGTTAAAACTTGGCCTGGGGAAAGACAACGACACCGAGAAAACCAACAGTTTAATCAGCTGGGTAGATGGCATAATTAAAGATCTTGGCCTCGGTTTTGGTTGGGCTGCGTTGTATTACAGCGTGCTCACTGCGTGGTGGCGCGGCCATACCATTGGCAAGCGCATCATGCGCATCAAGGTGGTAAAGCTGGATGGCAGCCCGCTCAATTTATTTGAAAGTTTTGGCCGCTATGGTGGTTATACAGCCGGTATCGCCACCGGCTTACTGGGATTTTTACAGATATTCTGGGATCCTAACCGGCAGACCATTCAGGATAAAATTGCTGAAACCCTGGTGTTGTATCGCCCACCGGGGTCCGTACCAATTCCACAGTTAATCAGTGAGCAACATTCGCCAGAGCCGGCCGATGCGGAGAAAGAATGAAGCTGCAATTAGCATTGCTTGCTGCTGGCCGAGCCAGCCGATACGGTGGCAATAAGTTGCTCGCAGTGCACCCGGCCAGTCAGCAACCGTTGCTTCACCATGTCATCGGTGAATACAGAAAAGCGGGCATCACAGACATCGTGGTGCTTACCGGCCATTGGCACAATGCTATTTATGAAGCGCTGCCAACCGGCGTTACCCATCACTATGTTGTCGACTGGCAGGAGGGAATGGCTGCCAGTGTGCGTGCGGCAGCAGCACTGGATTTAACAGGTTACGAAGGACTCATGGTTGGTCTTGGCGATCAGGCCGGTATCAGTGCAACATTAATCAGCTCACTGATAACAGGCTATACCAGCAACCCGGTTATCACAGCTACAGACTGCCAGGGGATCATTGGCCCGCCAGTTATATTTCCACCCCAATCATTAACGGTACTAAACCAGCTACAAGGCGATAGCGGTGCCGGTAAGTACCTCAGAAAGCTCGCGTTAGTGTCTCCAGGCAGTATTCAGACCCAACGGGTTAACTCACTGACTGACATCGATTATCCGGCTGATTGGCATAAACTCGATTGATTTATCTGAACCCAGCCCTATATCTGGGTAATGAATCAAGCCAAATCAAACTATGCATTAAGCTCTGCCATCCTGCCGGTGGTGATAGCCGTTGCGCTGCTCTGGGTGATCCAGTCGGCAGGCGTGCTGTTTGATCTGCCGTTAAATGTACTGGGCGTGATCCCCCAGGACTGGAGCCGGTTATACGGGGTAGTCACTTCGGCACTGGTACATGGCTCTTATGAGCATCTGTTTAATAACACGCTGCCGCTTATCGTACTGGGGGCTATGCTGCGTTACGGCTATCCGAATTCCCGATTAAAAGTACTGATATTTGCCTGGTTGGGTTCTGGCATCGGCGTGTGGCTATTTGGCCGGGAGTCCGTGCATTTAGGCGCCAGTGGCGTAAGCCATGGTTTGTTTTTCTTTTTATTTACGGTGAGCTTGCTGCGCAAAGACAAGCGCTCGGTTGCGCTGATGATGATCGCCTTTTTTATGTACGGCGGTATGATCATGTCAATTTTCCCCCGCGATCCCGGCATTTCTTACGAAGCCCATTTCTTTGGGGCGTTAGGTGGCGTAGTGGCAGCACTGATTTTCTGGCGCCAGGATCCTAAACTGGCCGAAAAACACTATCAGTGGCAGGATGATGAACCTGAGCGGGACGATCCGTTAATTGGTGATTTATGGCGTCAGGCCCGTTATCCCGAAGGGCCTGCGGAGCCGGCAAAGCCAGACACTGAACCCGATCACAAGGCCCGGTCAGAGCACGAAGCGGCGCATCACCATATCGACCGTCACGGCCATCAGCGCTATCACTAACTAACAGCGGCCACACTCAGACCAAAGTAATCACTGATCCCAGCCAGAATATTGGTGGTAGCCAATGAGGCAAGAATAAATCCCATCACACGGCTGATGATACTGGCACCGGCGCTGCCAATAAGCCGGATAATAATTGATGATGCCAGCATTAGAACCAGGGTAATCAACAATACTATCATCATCATGGCAGCCGTCTGAGCCTGTTCCCATAGCGTGTACACGTTATTTTTAGTGAGCAGCACCGCCGCCAGCATGGCACCGGGACTGGCAATCGATGGCACGGCAATGGGAAACACCGCTGTTTCCCGAATGGTGGCCGCCATTTTAATTTCCTGCTCGGGTTTGCTTTCGCCAAAAATCATGGTTAGCGCAAAAATAAACAGCACAATACCGCCGGCTACCTGAAATGCTGCCAGCGGTATATGCATGGCGGTTAAAATGATTTCGCCAGCAACAATAAAAAATAGCAGGATGACACTGGAGGTCACAAACGCCATGAGTGCGATAAGGCGCCGCTGCACCGGCGTATGTTGTTTAGTGGCAGCGATAAATACCGGCAGGGTACCGATGGGATCGATAACCGCAAAAAAGTAAATAAGAACCGGAATAAAGTCGATCACAGATTAAAGCCAGCGCGGTACAAGTTGTTGGTAGGCCAGATAACGGTCCTGGTAGCGTGCATTTAAAAAATCTTCCTCTAAATGGGTTTGTTTGCGCAGCGCTGCCAGTCCAACCAGCAGGCAAACTAAACTAAACAGGCTCGGTAAAGCCAGAAAAAAGCCAACCTGAGCAATGGCAACGCCGATATAGCCGGGATTACGGCTGATGCTATACAAACCGCGCTCAATCAGGACGTGGTCGTTATGGTTTACAATACCACTGCGCCATTGCTTACCCAGTGAAAAATTGGCACCCACGGCAAGCGCAAAGCCAAGCAGTAAAAAGCCAGCCCCAGACCACTGCAATGGCACTATGAGCAGCCATTTAAAAGGCAGTAAGTACTGAAAAGCTGCCGGATGGAATGCAACCACCACGGATACCAGCCAGATGGTGGCGCGAAATACTCTGAATGTAAGGTGATTCCACCAATGGCAGCTGAAAGTGGGCCCCATGGAAACAACGGGCTGGTGAGTGCGCTTTCTGTAAAGGATTAGTGCGGTGTAAAACAGAGCAACAAACGTAAAAAAGCCTGCCAGAAAATACCGCAGCAGGAAAAGATCTTCCATATATCACTCCCATGTAAACCTGCATTTATGATTACGTATCAGTATCAGGCGTGCAATTCAGGTTAGCCCAATGACACCCCTTTTCAACTCAAGCCGGGGCGGATCCGAGCCTTTTTTGCACAATGTACAGCCGGTAGCCGAGCATAATAGCGGCGCTGGTTAATCCGGCAATAATGCCTATCCAGAAGCCATCGGCTGCCATGGGTTCGCTGCTGAGCCAGTCTGTGCGACCTAAAATCACGCCAATGGGCAGCCCAATCAGCCAGTAAGCACAAAACGTGATATAGAACATGGCGGTGGTGTCTTTGTAGCCACGCAAAGCGTTGGCAGAAATGACCTGGATGGCATCGGAAAACTGGAACAGAGCTGCGTATATTAATAGTTGTGATGAGATGGCAAAAACCGCCTCGTTACTGGTGTAAAGGCTGATAATGAGCCCTTTGGCCAATAGCGTAAAGGTAGCGGTTAAGCAGGCGACGCTCAGACCAATGACAACCGCACTTTTTACTGCCACACGTGCCTGGCGAATTCGGTGCTGGCCCAGCCGGTAGCTGACCCGAATGGAAATGGCCATGCCCATACTGAGCGGGAACATAAACATCAACGCCGAAAAGTTTAAGGCAATCTGATGGGCGGCCACAATGTTAGCGCCAAACGGGGCCAGCAACAGGGCGATCACCGCAAATAAGGTTACCTCAAATAACACCGTCATGGCGATCGGCAGACCCAGCCGAAACGTTTGTGAAATAGTGCGCCAGTGCGGTTTATGCCAGTGCACAAATAACTGATAACGGCGCAGCCGGGGCGCCAGTGTGATGTAGATTAAGGTAGCAATGGCCATTGCTACAAACACCAGTGCCGTAGCGACACCACAACCGGCACCGCCCATGGCTTCGATGCCAAAACCGCCATAAACAAACAGGAAGTTTCCGGCGATATTTACCGCCAGACCAATAACCGTAATGATCATGCTGGGTTTAGTATGGCCCAGCGCTTCACAGTAATTACGTGACCATTGGTACAGCGCAAAGGCCGGAAATGCCAGAAACACGTAGTAGACGTACTCGGCCGTGATCCCGGCAAGATTGGCTTCCATGGGAAACAAGCTCACAATATTACTGGCGTAAAACGCGCCAAAGAAAGGCACAATACTCACCAGTAACAGCAAATAGCCGGCTTGCTGGGTGGCATTAGCCACATCATCGGTGCTTTTAGCTCCGTGTAAGCGGGCGATGAGCGGCGGTATCGCCAGTGCAATACCCTGGATAAAACTCATGATCGGGATAGAAATACTGAATCCCAGCGCTACCGCAGCCATGTCTACGGCGCTGTAGCGCCCGGCGATAATTGTATCGCTAACGCCCATCAGCATTTGCGTAATTTGCGCAATCAGTAACGGCCAGGCCAGCTTAATAAGGCGTCGACTCTCCAGAGCTGTGCGCGGTGAGATTACCATTATCAACCCAGCTTACCGGTAACAGAAAAAGGCTGGATCTCTACCCAGTCGCCGGTTTTCAGCCCGTCAGCTTCGGCCGGGATCAACATGTAGCAGTTTGCCTGACTAAAGCTGGTCATCACCCCGGAACTTTGTTTAGCCAGTGGCGTAACGATAAGCATGCCAGCTGGATTCTGGCTGAACACCGCGCGCTGAAAATCTAGCCGTCCGGCACGACGTTTAATATCGCGGGTAACTTGTGCCTTGAGGGTGAGGCGATGGCCGTTGCCCAGACCGGTTTCGCCCTGCAAATGGCGGATCACCGGTACCACTAATTGTTCGGTAGTAACGCAGGCCGAAACCGGGTTACCCGGCAGGCCGCAGAATACCGCGTTGCCTAAGCGGCCAAACGCAAAGGGTTTACCCGGTTTGATGGCGACTTTCCAAAAGCCAATTTCGCCGAGCTCATCGAGCACAGGTTTAACAAAATCAGCATCGCCCACTGAAACACCACCGCTGGATATGATGACGTCACAGGTTTGCTGAGCCTCCTGCAAAACCTGCTTCAGGGTTTCCGGTTTATCTGCCACGATCCCCAGGTTATTAATTTGTACCTGCCAGTTTTGCAACAGGGCGGCTACACCGGTACGGTTTGACTCGTAAATCTGGCCGGTGGCAAGTGGGTTACCGGCTTCGACTAATTCATCGCCGGTGGCAAGCAGGCCAATAGTAAGCTGGCGATAAACGTCTACTGAGGCGAGCCCGAGTGAGCTCAATAACATAGTGTCGGTGGCCGTTAAGCGATGCCCGGCATCAAACAGCTGGTCGCCGCGGGCGATATCACTGCCGGTTTCACGAATATTGGCAAGTGGCGCAGTATCGGTTTGCAGCGTAATGGTATCGTGTTCGCGGCTGACGTTTTCCTGAATGATCACCGCATCACAGTCGGTCGGAATAGGGGCGCCCGTCATAATACGAACACACTGGCCGGGTAACACGGTTGGCGACTGACTGTCACCAGCAAAAACAGCGCCGACGACCTCGAGCGTATTGCCCGCCTGGCCATCGCCACTTTTAAGCGCATAACCATCCATTGCCGAGTTATTGCAGGGAGGCACGTTAATCGAAGCGACCACCGGAGTGGCCAGTACCCGGCCAACGGCCGTTTTTACATCTGCTTTTTCGCTAACGCTTACCGGCTGCGTCTGACTGAGCATGGCAGCGATTGCGTCGGATAATGATAACCAGGGAGAATTAGACATAAGGCACCGACTCAACAAAATTTGCTGCGGAGTATAGCACTATCACACGCGACTTTTACATGCCTGCTATCCCGCGCTTTCATTCGTTTGCAGAGTGGTTATACCATTTGCCTATCATGGCCAGAATTTCGGCTTCTTTAAAGGGTTTGCTTAAGTGGTCGTTCATGCCCGAAGCCAGTGCTTTTTGCTTGTCTTCAAACATGGCTGCGGCAGTGAGGGCGATAATCGGCACCGCAATGCCCAGCTTACGAATTTCACGGGTGGCTGTATAGCCATCCATCACCGGCATCTGTACATCCATTAGCACAATATCAAAGTTTGTCTCGCGTACCTGTTCTACGGCTTCCTGACCGTTATTGGCCAGAGTGATTTTCATGCCAAGGCCTGAAAGCTGTTCTTTTATGACTTCCTGATTAATAAGGTTGTCTTCCACCACCAGAATGTTGGCAGGCCCAGGCAGTTCTACTTCCGAGGTGCTACTTGCGAGGTTCTGATAATGAGCCCGTTGTTCGGCAGTTGCTACGGCAACCGGCACGGTAAAGGTAAACTCAGAGCCTTTGCCCAACTCGCTGCTGACATTTAACTCACCGCCCATGGCGGTGGTCAGGCGATGGCTGATGGTCATTCCAAGCCCTGAGCCGCCATAAACCCGGCTGGTGGAAGAGTCTGCCTGGGTAAAGGCCTCGAATAATACCGACTGTAATGCCGGGCTCATCCCGATCCCGGAGTCCTGAACATGCCAGCAAAGCAGGTTATTACCGTTACTATCTTGCTGTTGCTCAACCATCAGGGTAACGCCGCCCTCGTGGGTAAACTTAATGGCATTACTTAACAGGTTGGCCAGTACCTGTTTAATACGCAAAGAATCGCCCACAAAGTACGCCTGGGAGATTTTGCCAAAGCGGCAGGAGAAACCAAGCCCTTTGCCTTCGGCCTGACCACGGAATAAATCATCAAGCTGACCGATAATTTCTCGCAGCGAGAAAGTAACCGACTCGAGATTCATCTTATTGGCTTCAATTTTAGAAAAATCGAGAATATCGTTGATAATACTCAGCAGCAGTTCGCCGGCCTGGTGAATTTTGTTAAACCGGTCTTTCGCCTGATCCGGCGTGTTATCCTTCAGGCCAAGGCGGCTCAGGCCCAGAATAGCATTCATGGGCGTTCTGATCTCGTGACTCATGTTGGCCAGAAACTCGCTCTTGGCGCGGTTTGATTTTTCGGCCTGTTGCATGGCTTCGTTTTGTCTTTGTTCTGAGAGGACCAGGCGCTGGTTAGTGAGCGAGAGCTCCTTAGTGCGTTTATCTACTTCAAATTCTATTTCATCGGTGTAGCCGGCAACAATGATCATAAACCAGCCAAGCAGACCGGCAAACAAGGTGGCACTGGCGAGTAACAGATGTACGCCCCAGGGTTGATAGATAAAGATATTTTCGTTGGCGATATACAGTACCCAGCTTCTGGCCCCCAGTGATATCTCGTAGCGATTAAGCAGGGGGAATTCGTCGTTAAGCTGTTGCTCATCCAGACTGGCGGAAGATAACCGCTGTTGCTGGGCCAGGCTCAGATTTTTGCTATACAGGATACCAGACCCGTTACCGGTCATGGGATCCATCAATAAAATAGCGTGGTTGTTTTCTGCTTTGCTAAAAGCCAGTGATGCCAAATCCTGGGCGCGAATAACGCCAGTGGCATAACCGTTGTGTAAGGTATTTCCCGCACTGGACTTTACCGGCAGAAACAGCAATACACCGGCTTGCTGGCTGTCATCCTGCACAAGCATAATGGGCGTAGTGGGGTAAATCTGTTCGGTTTGCCAGGCAACCTTTAGGGCTTCCTGGCGGGACGCCTGCGAGTACACATCATAACCAAGGGCCTTTATATTGTCGGCAAAGGGCTCAATAAAGGCCACCACAACGTGCAAAGGCCGTGTTGAAAAGGGGACGAGCTCTTCGTTGGCATTACGCTCGGTGATGGTAAATTCGAGGCTGGCGTTCTCTGCTGCATAGCTTTTCTGAAGCAGAGACTGAAGCTCTTGCACTTTGTCGCCCGTTACCCGGATATTCCACGACAACCCCTGTAAAACAGGATTTTCATCAAGAATCCTGGACGTAAACAGGCGAAACTGCGTAGGCGTTAGGTCGGGCTCGGCCTTTATCAGACCGGCAACCGAGTAAAGAATGTTGGTAGCATTACCCACACTGGCTTTAAGATTATTGGCGAGGGTGCTGGCATCGTTGTTAAATTCGGCGGTTTGCTTGTTGCGCTCTTCGTTAATCGCCAGTGTACATAATATAGCTGCGGACAGTGTAAACCCTGCCAGTGAGGCAATAGTAAAGCGACTGCGGGGAAAAGGTGTAACCGCCAGACGGGGAAACAAGGATAACAGCCAGGGCAGGGTGAAAATAACCCCTATAGCATCGCCCGTCCACCAGCTTAACCATGTCGATAACAGGTTTTCCTCGCCGATAATGCCCTGTTGGAGGAGTAACAGCACGCTTAAGGTACAGCCTACCAGCGTACTCAGTACGGCGGTGACAAACAGGAATCTGAAAATTACTGCGGGCTTGCGGTAGGTCATAGGTAAGCCCACAAACCGTCGTACCAATAGATATCCAACATGGGCCTGAAGCGTTGCATAAAAGGCCAAGAGGATTGGGATCAGCCAATCATTAATTTCGGTGCCGCTGCTTATTCGAATGTACACACTGATACTGAATGCACCGATGAATACACCGGGAAGTGCGCGTTGCCCGAAGGCTAAAACGGTAGCCAGGGCGAGGCCTGCGGCAGGCCAGATAATGGTGGCAAAGCCTGGTGGCACCGCCATTAACTGACCGACATAACCCAGCAGAAAATAGGCAGCAGCGGTTATTAAAATAACTTCAACAGTAAGCCAGCGTTGCCGGAACGTTTTGGTGGATGTCTGCATAGGCCTCGTTGGCTAATAATGGCTAATTAGCAAAGATAACAGGAAAGTGCATGGTTTAGAGTCTAACAGATAAGTGCGGGTTCGCTATGCGCGAGCTAATTTATTTCGAGTAAACCAACAATTTGCGGGATTCAGGACAGGGAAAAAGGTGCCTGCCGGAAGCAGGCACCTGATTGACTAACGCTGAGTTAACGTAACCAGTACATAGCAGCGCTGGTACCTAACAGCATTTCAAGGCCATTTTCGCCCATTCTGCTGCGCATGCTCTGCCGTGTTGGCTGACCAACAAGCTGAGTACCAGACCAGATTTTAAAGCCGTTGTGGTCAAATTTAACCACCCGGTTTACATCGGTGGCATTGTAGGTTTCGCCTTCTTCCTGAACGGCCAGGAACCAGCCCTGCTCGTTTTCGGTAGAGACATCCACCACCACATCAAGTACGGCGCCAACGGTGGTGCGCTGTACTTCGGTAAAGGTGTTATCGTTAAGTTCGTACACGATGATTGAGGTTTGATCCTGATAAGAGAGTTGTCTGAGATCGGAAACACACAGCAGTTCGGGCGCGCTGTCGGTGTCTTAGTTAATCAGTTCCAACCGATCACAGCGCTGGTCAATAAAGCTCTGTTCAGCAAACGATGAACTGGTGCGGGTTAACAGCGACAGTCTCTCACCATGACTGACAATTGCCACGTTTTGCGTGCCATCGTGATAAGCCGTGAAATCGCCGATGTAGTTACTAAACGTATAACTGGCCAGTAACAGCTGGTTTTGAACATCCACCGCTTTTATCTGATTACTGTCTTCGTAAACCAAATCGTCGAAGCCATCATTGTTCATATCGATAGCCCGGATCACGCCTATGTCGCTGTCGTAATCACCGGCATTCGACCATTGCACCGTGCCATCATGGAGTTGAATAACCGAAATGGCGCCATCGTAGGTCTCTGTGGTGGGGACAAAAATATCGCCGGCACCGTCGTTATTGAAGTCAGCGGTAACGGCGCTGGTGCTGTTATCCCAGTTACTGGATAATTCGCCACCCACTGCGGTAACGCCATTGGAGTCCATGGTAAGGATGCGGCCACCTTCGTATCCACTTTGCGAACTGGGGACAAAAAATACAGCTCGTTCATCGCCCGGCAACAAGTCGGCCCAGCCGGCAGCCGTGAAGGAATCGAGTTCGACGGCTGTGCGCAATTGATTGGTAGTGGCGATGCCGTTAGCGATATCTGCAGAAGCCAGTACATCTTCGCCCGTGGAGGTGGTTCCGGAAGACCAGAACAACTCCAGTGCGCCGTCATTATCGGCATCACCGGCGGTGAGCGACACCGCGCTATGGGCAATCATATCGATACTCCACTCGTTTACCAGTGTACCGCCACTCAGTGAGTAAGCGGAGATGTTACCCCACTGACAATCAGCGGTAAGGAGTTCGTCGCGGTTGTCCTGATTGATGTCGTAGCTAATCAGATCGCAGATATTCAAATCGTCGATGACGGCTAACTGCGCACGGTCTCTGGCATCGTAAACAGTCACTGCTCCCCATCTGCTGGCACCAAAGATTTCGGCAACGCCGTCGCCATTGATGTCGCCGGCAGCCACATGCTGATTGCCAAAGCCTGAGCCGTTGTACCACTGGTTTTCGCCACTGTCGAGGTCGTAAACCAGGCCGGTGTTGACAATAAGCTCCATAGCACCATCGTTATCCACGTTGGCTACCGCAAAATCATCGGCACCATCAAGATCGAAAGTAAACAGCGGTGTAGCAGGGGATGCAAAAGCCAGTACATCGAGCTGGCGACCGGCGTCGCTGTAATCGTCGTTACCAGAAAGGATGAACAACTCCGGAACATTATCGCCATCAATGTCTGCCAGACGGGCCGATATGATATAGCGGCTGTTGTTGTTATAAACCGGACTGGCCGTGCCGTTCAGATCGGTGATAGTACTTACGCCATGTGTTGTGGCAACCACAATATCGGCCTTACCATCATCATTAATGTCGCCGGCCAAAACATTTTTGATAGCGCCGGCTACGCCAATTTCACCACCGTACATCCAGCTCTGTTCGTAGCTGTTGGCATTGACCTTAATAATTGAGATACCTCGTGACGAATCAGTAGTCAGCAGCTCATTGTTGCCGTCACCGTCGAAATCGGCCACCCACAAAGAGTCATTACTATAGGGCACTTCAATGCCACTTCGAACAAGCATTCTGGTGTTGTTTGACGTGGCTTCAATACTTACACTGTGGGTATCGGTATTGCTACTATCGGGCCAGCCAAAAGTAAACTCATAACGCTGTTGCGGAAACAGGAAATTATCCGGCACATCCCACGAAATAATGCCATCTTCATCAATGCTGGCATTTACAGGGCCGGCAACGAGCGAAGCGTTTGAAGAAGAGTCCTGAACATCCGGGTCGACAATACGCGCTGAGAACTGCACCCGTGAGCCGGCTGTTACCGTTTCGGGTACATTTTGCAGCTCAACCCGGGCAGGCGAGTCGCCTACCTCAAAAGAGGTCATGTAGCCCTGAATACGGTTAGCGCCATCAGATACCACCATGGCAACTTCCAGTAAGTCGTTGTGTACTACCAGGCCTGCTGGCAGGACATTGCTGTGTTGATCTTCCAGCATCACGCCATTTATGTACCAGTTGTAGGTAATTTCCAGCTCGTCTTCCGGCGTATCCGGATCGTAATAGTAGCCTGGTGACACTTCCACCGGCGTTGATGCAAGTACTTCATAGAAATACCAGTTCACCCCATTTACCTGTGGCGGGCGTGACAGAATATCCAGACTAACAAGTTCTGTGCCGGATAAGTCATCAAACATTAACGCATACCAGGAAGCTAAATACGTGCCGGTATCCATAGCGCCGTCGTTATCGGTGTCTTTGTTAACCAGCAGGTTACTATCTTCTACCTGTACAGTGACGGTTGTGTCTGCAACCAGTGTTAACAAACCATCATAGCTATTTGGCGGCAGTCCGTCGTTGGATGCAAAGGCAAGATTTACCTTGCCGGCATCGCTGAAGTACAGATCGCCGGTAAGATCGAAACTTACAACACCGGTATTATAGGAATAAGAAATATCGGCCTGAGAATCCATTTGCAGTGATACTTCACCCATATCAAAGGTGAGATACTGGGTAGTCTCAACCAGGTAACTGGTGTTGGTTTCTCGTTCGCGGTGAGTTTGAGTACCGTAAATCGCTACTGACTGACCCTCGAAAGTCCAGTTTAACCCTGCAAAGTTAACTGTATACGCGACTTCCTGCTCACTCAGAGCGGTAGCCGTTACGGCAACAGAGCCGGAGATTACCCAGTCTATTTCGTTTTCACAGTTACTGTAGCGAAGTGTTAAGTTGCCTAAAAAGTTATTATCAACTTTACCATCATAGGTGACCGTACCGCCGTTATTACACATAAAGGTAGCGTTTACGCTGCCATCACTGCTGACTTCAGAAGTGAAATCTTCATCGGCAATTGATGGAATATTGACTGGCGTTTGATCTGTCTCGCCAAACATATCCAGCACGACCCGTTGGATAAACTCCGGTGTCAGCTCGGCATCCGTGGTTTGGCCGGTGTAGTAACTATTAGCCAGCGAGCGTCCGGCATTATTGAGCTGCGTGGCTGAATAATCTTTTGCGTTGGCAATAATTTGAGTAGGTGTTGGCGTTGGTGGCTGGCTGGTACCCGGACCACCGGAATCAGAACCTCCGCCGCCACCGCAGGCAGCCAAAATCATTGACGCGCCGGCAACGGCAAGGTGCTTGGAGTTATTGAACATTTTACGTCCCTGAATAAAAATAGTTGCCGAAGGAGGGCACGGCAACACTGCAGGGAAGAAATTATAAGATTTTGCTACCGGTTGCAATTACGCTTAGATAAAAATTTCTTTATCGCTCAGTAAAGTTAATTAACTGCCGAGGTTAAAGAAAACACCTACTGCCAGTTCAATCCACAAATAAAGAAATGAAAGCAGCACGAGGCTGACTGCAATAAATCTCGCCGGGCGTTTTATGTATCTGAAAGTAACCAGCAAAACACTACCGGTGATAAACAGCAGAGTACCCATTACTATGAAGTCTGATACCGACCAATTCACCTGTGCAGTAAACAAACCCGCAGTAAACGGAATGAGCAATAAACCAATGGTGGCCACGGCGACATGTTTGAATGATAGCTGAGTTGAGGGGCTTAAAGTAAACGTGCTCATGATTGTCTCCCGAATTACCTGTCATTAATTTATAGCAAAATATTGCTAACGCCTACAGATTTAAGCGTTAAGGGAGGGTGGGGTATGTTTTATTACTTGGATACTTCATTGACATTTCGACGAAAAATAGTACTTTAGTTGTAGTAAACGTAACTTGAAGCCAGGAAGGCGGGTTTGTTAAACAAACTGAAGTTGTTGTCTTTATTTTCTTATCCACACCTCTACCGGTTAATGCTCTGGCTTTGGGCAGGTTTTTCGGTTTTTATCATTATTGCTTTTGTGCGCTTTCTCTCCCTGGCAGATGAAAACAATGTGACATCGATCCACTATGATCAGCTGATACAAATATTCACTACGCTGGACGTGATTAGCATGTTAGCGCTGCCGGACTTCTGGCAAATCAGCCTATCAGCTAAAGCTGGGAACACCGCAATGTTTCTTGGCGGTTACAGCGCTGTATCACTGCTCATTTTTAGTGTTGGGCTTTGCACCTATCATAAAAATATTGAAACGCTGAGCCGCAGGCAGGTTTTTATGTTGCTGATTTGCGCAGGCTGGGCCCATTTATTGTTGGCCAAGTGCATATTGATGTTCAGCATTCCGGTTAAACTTACCGGGCCTGTTACAGCAGTAGGGGCACTTTCAGTGCTGTATTTTTCTCTGTTAGCATTAATTTTTGACACTTACCTCAGTTTACGCAGGAAAACTTTATGAGCCGGTGGGTGGTACTTTTAAGCGCTGGCCTGATGTCATTTAGCACTAACGCAGACTCTGTATGGCGACCCATTGCCACTCACGCTACCATGCTGGCCATGGTGCTGTTTATTAATCTGGTTTTTCTGGGTGGTTTGTACGTGCTGTCGATCATCAAAGGTAAGCGTCACCGCGCTATACTCGAAACCCAGGTTCAGGAAGCCCAGATAGACTTTTTAACCCAGGTACTTAATCGGCGAGGTTTTGAGCGGCGAATTGCCGATAAACGGCAATTACAGGGTTACATCCTGATAGTGGATATTGACGACTTTAAGCGTATAAACGATAAGTATGGCCATCACGCCGGTGATTTGATCCTGCAAAATGTGGCAGCCCGTTTAAAAGAAGCGCTGCGGGAAGAAGATATGATTGCCCGCTTTGGCGGCGAAGAGTTTGTGATTTACGCCGCCTTGCAGAATAAGCAATCGGCAGAAGAGTTATCACGTCGCCTGGTAACCAGTATCAGCGCCGACAAATATCAGTTACCGGGCGTAGATGAACCAATTAGCGTTACCATAAGCGTTGGCGTAGCAAACGTGCTTGATTCACTCAATGTATCGGATGTGACATCCCGAAAAGGCGTGTTAAGCAGCGCATTTAAAATTGCGGACAGCAATCTGTATAAAGCGAAGCGGTTAGGTAAAAACCAATCGGTGATGAACTAATAGCGGTTTGAAGTTGCGAATTACTCCAAGTTTTAATAATCAACCAAAGTGATGTATTTCAGCTGTAGTAGAAAGAAAATCTAATCAAAGTGATTATGTAGTTAGTTGATTTTACAAGGGCCGCGTGTATTTTGGAGAGAAAAGTAAACGTACGAAATGGTGTAATTAAATACACCACTTTTAAATCTATTAAATTGTTATATTTCAGGAGTAATAGTTAAATGAAATGGATTTTTTTAGTTCTGCTTTTTCCTTTTCACGCTTATTCATCAACGTGCATTGGCACTGAAGATAAATCCTTTGTCTGGAACCAAAAATACGCTGACGAAATTTCAATAAATACTGAGTATTTTGATGGGAGCTACACTGTTGCAATAGAGGCACCTACTGAATTAGGGGGCTACGCCTTTAATGGTGTATCTTTATCCGTTGATAGCATCGAAGATCCGAGTTTTTATTCAATGCTGTTTACTGGTGAAGTAGATGAAACCCATAGGGCATGGTATTCCTTGAGAGCTGAAATGGTTAGGAAGCATATCATAACAGTCAGTTTTGGGTTTCACGGTTGTGAAGGTATTGCAGTTACCAAGCAGGTAGTTTTCAACTAAAAATATAACAAACACATTAAGCCGCTCGCAGGCTCGCTGGGACAGTAACACGTGGGCTCTGTCGCTTTGCTCGGATTTTAGCCCACGTGTTACTGCCCCTTATGTGGGTGTTATGTTTTACCCACACATGGAGAGTCCTATGAAAAAAATCAGTTCAATTCTGCTGACCCTAAGCCTTCTTGGATGTCAAACAACCTCTACAAAAGTAGAGCCTACTTTTGCATCCGAAACTATTGAGATCAAAGCGGATGAATTGTCTAACTACTGGGTTCTCGAGAACACAAAATTTAAAATGCTCAAGAAACGTCCTACGTGGTTGCCAAAAGGGAAAGGTGAATGGACTGTTTTAACAGTAATAGATTCAAATGGGGATGTCGTCGAGAAAACTTTGATAAGCTCAGTTCCAGAAGGTTTTATGACACAAAGTAAATTGGATGAAATGCCAAAAGTAAAATATGAAGCAGCTCCATCCAATAAGAATCGAGTACCTGTAAAATTCTATGGTACAGCTAAAGTAGTTCCTCGTAGCGAACTGTAAAACATAACAAACGCATTAACACTCGCTGCGCTCGCTAGGGACAAAAACACGTAGGCTCCCTGCGCTTCGCTTGGTATTGTAGCCTAAGTGTTTTTGCCCGTTATGCGGGCGTTATGCCTCTTGACACTATCCACTTCGTACATACAATGTACATATGATTAGATTCGAATGGGATCCAGCAAAAGCTGAATCCAATATAAAAAAGCATGGTGTAACTTTTGAGGAAGCAAAGTCTGTCTTTTACGATGACTATGCACTTCAATTTTTTGATGAAAACCACTCTCAACTTCAGGAAGATCGTTTCCTAATGTTAGGAACGAGTAGCGAATCAAATATTCTTCTCGTTTGTCACTGTGAGAGAGAAAGCGGTAACACGGTTTGAATTATTTCAGCGAGAAAAGCGACTAAATCTGAAAAACGACACTATCGAGGTGATTGAAATGAAAGATCAATATGATTTATCAAAAATGAAATCACGAAAAAACCCTTATGTTTCAAAATTAAAGAAACCCGTGACAATGCGCCTAAGCGAAGATGTCATTGATTATTTTAAACGTATGTCAGAAGAGAATGGCGTCCCTTATCAAAGCTTGATTAATCTATATCTACGGGATTGTGTAGCTCAACATCGTAAAATCGACATCTCCTGGCACGCAGAGGCATAACAAAAAAATTATGTCGCCCGCTAGGGCGGGCTGGGACACAAACAGTCAGGCGACTTCGCCATTATCGCCTGCCTGTTTGTGCCCCATATTTAAGTGTTATGTTTTACCCACACATGGAGAGTCCTATGAAAAAAATCAGTTCAATTCTGCTGACCCTAAGCCTTCTTGGATGTCAAACAACCTCTACAAAAGTAGAGCCTACTTTTGCATCCGAAACTATTGAGATCAAAGCGGATGAATTGTCTAACTACTGGGTTCTCGAGAACACAAAATTTAAAATGCTCAAGAAACGTCCTACGTGGTTGCCAAAAGGGAAAGGTGAATGGACTGTTTTAACAGTAATAGATTCAAATGGGGATGTCGTCGAGAAAACTTTGATAAGCTCAGTTCCAGAAGGTTTTATGACACAAAGTAAATTGGATGAAATGCCAAAAGTAAAATATGAAGCAGCTCCATCCAATAAGAATCGAGTACCTGTAAAATTCTATGGTACAGCTAAAGTAGTTCCTCGTAGCGAACTGTAAAACATAACAAACGCATTAACACTCGCTGCGCTCGCTAGGGACAAAAACACGTAGGCTCCCTGCGCTTCGCTTGGTATTGTAGCCTAAGTGTTTTTGCCCGTTATGCGGGCGTTATACGCCTTTCAGGTTTGCTGTTTTAAGGCTTCAAAGGATTAAGTTTTAGGCTGGGTAGGGTGGTTCGCTAGGCATTTTTCAATCCCACCGTTTTCAGTTGTTTCAACAGCTTTATCATCGCGGTATTAGATAGTTAGCAACGCCAACATTCAGCATTCCAGGTTGTTTACAGAATCAAACGTGCGTCTGGTATTCTGTAGGTTGTTGTTTTAAAGTAATTCAAGAGGTTATGCGTTGCTGGCAGTATCAGCAGGTTGTGGCGGCAAGCCGCGACGGCTCGGTGCTCGCACGTATAACAAAAAAATTATGTGGGACACAAACACGCAGGCTCTGCTTCGCAGTTTAGCCTACGTGTTTGTGCCCCATATTTAGGTGTTATGCGCCGTTGTCATTTCTCATATGTTTAGTGCGGCGGTAGCAGGTTAGGGCAAGGCAGTTTCAATAGGTTGTATCAGTGCCTACCGTTTTCAGTTATTAAAAGTACTTTATCAACGCTTGTTCGTTTTATCTCAGTAACACCAGCAATCTGCAACTCAAATTTTATCAGCCAGTTCATTTATCAAACCATGGTTTTATCATCTGGCTTTTCGCCCAAGGTTGTTTTAAGGTAATTGTTATTATTTAAATCAACAATTTGTTGTGGCAGGCGTTGGCGGCAAAGCCGCGTAGGGCAGGTGTCTCGCACGCATAACAAACAAATGTTGGGGACACAAACACGCGGTCTCTGCTGCGCAGTGTAGCCCACGCGTTTGTGCCGCCAAATTAGGGCGTTATATTTCAGGAGTAATAGTTAAATGAAATGGATTTTTTTAGTTCTGCTTTTTCCTTTTCACGCTTATTCATCAACGTGCATTGGCACTGAAGATAAATCCTTTGTCTGGAACCAAAAATACGCTGACGAAATTTCAATAAATACTGAGTATTTTGATGGGAGCTACACTGTTGCAATAGAGGCACCTACTGAATTAGGGGGCTACGCCTTTAATGGTGTATCTTTATCCGTTGATAGCATCGAAGATCCGAGTTTTTATTCAATGCTGTTTACTGGTGAAGTAGATGAAACCCATAGGGCATGGTATTCCTTGAGAGCTGAAATGGTTAGGAAGCATATCATAACAGTCAGTTTTGGGTTTCACGGTTGTGAAGGTATTGCAGTTACCAAGCAGGTAGTTTTCAACTAAAAATATAACAAACACATTAAGCCGCTCGCAGGCTCGCTGGGACAGTAACACGTGGGCTCTGTCGCTTTGCTCGGATTTTAGCCCACGTGTTACTGCCCCTTATGTGGGTGTTATGCGCCGTTGTCATTTCTCATGTGTTCTGTGCGGCGGTAGCGGGTTAGGGCAAGGCAGTTTCAATAGGTTGTATCAGTGCCTACCGTTTTCAGTTATTAAAAGTACTTTATCAACGCTTGTTCGTTTTATCTCAGTAACACCAGCAATCTGCAACTCAAATTTTATCAGCCAGTTCATTTATCAAACCATGGTTTTATCATCTGGCTTTTCGCCCAAGGTTGTTTTAAGGTAATTGTTATTATTTAAATCAACAATTTGTTGTGGCAGGCGTTGGCGGCAAAGCCGCGTAGGGCAGGTGTCTCGCACGCATAACAAACAAATGTTGGGGACACAAACACGCGGGCTCTGCTTCGCAGTTTAGCCCACGCGTTTGTGCCGCCAAATTAGGGCGTTATGCGCCGTTGTCATTTCTCATATGTTTAGTGCGGCGGTAGCAGGTTAGGGCAAGGCAGTTTCAATAGGTTGTATCAGTGCCTACCGTTTTCAGTTATTAAAAGTACTTTATCAACGCTTGTTCGTTTTATCTCAGTAACACCAGCAATCTGCAACTCAAATTTTATCAGCCAGTTCATTTATCAAACCATGGTTTTATCATCTGGCTTTTCGCCCAAGGTTGTTTTAAGGTAATTGTTATTATTTAAATCAACAATTTGTTGTGGCAGGCGTTGGCGGCAAAGCCGCGTAGGGCAGGTGTCTCGCACGCATAACAAACAAATGTTGGGGACACAAACACGCGGGCTCTGCTTCGCAGTATAGCCCACGCGTTTGTGCCGCCAAATTAGGGCGTTATGTGGCAAAAGAACATGCAGAGATATAAGGTAAGCCTCAAGCTCAAAAATTCTCACGGCGACAGAAATTTTGAATTTCTGGGTACATGGATTGGGTTTGCGGGAATGCTTTTTGTCATAGGTTGCATATCTTTTTACGAGTATCCTAAACCCGCATTAGCTGACTCTGTTCCGGTAGTTACTGTCGCTTTTGCACTCTATTGGTTTGCTAGTCAAATTCGTTGGCTAATCATAGTCTTTTGTGTTTTTTCCTTGCTCGTTTCATGTCTATTTTTAGCATATTCAATTTCCTCAAATATCGACTGCGCTCAACTAATAAACCCACGCCAGCAACTACATTGCGTACAGGTCAATCTTTACCCAAGGGTTGCTTTTAGTTATGTTCTTAGTTTGTTTTTGGTCAGTTTGTATTACTGTGTAGGTTATTTTAAACGTGCCACATAACAAAAAAATCATGTCGCCCGCAGGCGGGCTGGGACACAAACAGGCAGGCGGCTTCGCCATTGTTGCCTGCCTGTTTGTGCCCCATATTTAGGCGTTAGGGCTTACAAGGAATTAGTTACTATGGAAGAGAAATTTGAACTTTTAATAAAGGCTGTCGAAAGTTTGAAGCAAGAGCCAAATATTTTTAAAGATTATATCTTTCCTATTGTTAGTGCCTTTCTGTCGGCCTTATTTGGCGCGTTAATAGCTTACTTCACTCTTAAAAGGCAAGAGTCGTTAAAAATAGAAAAGGAAAAGCTAGATGCTGCGAATAAATGGACACTAGACATTCAAAAAGCAAGATCTTCGCTTATTGCTATTAAGCAAAATTATTTCAAAGATTTATCTAGTAACCCAACACAGCGTGTTGGTTCGGTACCAACCATACTCATTAAAGCTGAAAACATTACGGAGTCATATGCAGATCTAGGCTTTATCGTTCCTACAGAAGCAGAAATGAAAAAAGAAAATTTAAAGTGGGCCCAGATATCAAGAGTTGATACTCTCGTATCAAATTTCAATGCATTACTGACTATGTGGAACCATAGAAACAGAGTGAATGAGGAGTTTAAGCAAGCCATCTTGAAAACTTTTGGGGATGGCGCCTATTTAAATTTGACTCTAGAAGATGCTGTGGCAGCATTTGGTCAGTCCGGCATGATTATTTTAATAGACATCACAGAGAGATGTCTTAAATTGACAGACTATTTAATAATCGAAACGAATGACTTCTTAGAAAATTTTCCTAATGTAGCAGAAAAGAAAATAAGTCTGAAAAGGCTGAAAAAATACAGTCAACTTTTAAAATATCATCACGATGGAAATGAAAAATTTTTAGAGATGTTAGAACTTATGCCCGAGACTGACTATTCAACAGTAACTGCAATTTTTGGCGAAACAGAAGAGCAGTTAAAAGAAAGGCACTTGACAGGTTACGAACAGCCCTAACAAACCAAGTAAGCGGGACAATAACACGTGGGCTCCCGTCACTTCGTTCCGTATTATAGCCCACGTGTTATTGCCCCTTCTTGGGGCGTTAGTTGCCTACAGGAAATTTTTGCTTTTGGTGTAAAACTCGAAGAATGTGAATAATGTC
>JAAFAI010000030.1 GCA_018222405.1 Gammaproteobacteria bacterium
GCGGAAGTGGTGGAATTGGTAGACACGCTGGATTTAGGTTCCAGTGCTTCACGGCGTGAGAGTTCAAGTCTCTCCTTCCGCACCATTTGGGGTATAGCCAAGTTGGTAAGGCAGCGGGTTTTGATCCCGCCATCCGTAGGTTCGAGTCCTGCTACCCCAGCCATTATTTCGTCTAGTTGATGCAACATCAGCTAACACCCAGTTGATTGGGGTATAGCCAAGTTGGTAAGGCAGCGGGTTTTGATCCCGCCATCCGTAGGTTCGAGTCCTGCTACCCCAGCCATTATTTCGTCTAGTTGATGCAACATCAGCTAACACCCAGTTGATTGGGGTATAGCCAAGTTGGTAAGGCAGCGGGTTTTGATCCCGCCATCCGTAGGTTCGAGTCCTGCTACCCCAGCCATATTACAGAACGCCAGTCTTATGACTGGCGTTTTTGTTTTCAGACTTCTTACGATTTGCCGCTTGCTTGTGGTACATTTTTATCATCACCTGGTTAAGATGTCTTTTGCAATGCCTGACAACCTGTCTGCAACACTTGTCAAACTACTATCCCCCCTGATGCTTTTAATTGCCTCAGAGGTTATTTCAGCGCCCGTGACGCAAACCTCAGAGCTCGATGGACAGCTACGTAGCTGGCGCCTGTTTGTACCAAATGGCATCAATGAAGGGGCTGAATACCCTTTAGTGTTTAATTTTCATGGCACCGGTTCCACGCCAGAGCAGATTACCGAGCTGAATGAACTGGAAAGCCTGGCAGAACAGCATAAGTTTATCGTTGTCGCGCCCACGGCAGAATTCAGTTATGAGGCAGGTGGTCGCCAAACCTGGAATGTTGAGCAACTTGATAGCCCTTATAATGACGTGGCATTCATTAAAGGGCTTATTGCCCATCTGGCGCAGCACTACCCAATCGATACCTCTCGCATTTATGCTACCGGCTTTTCTGGTGGAGCACGTATGAGCAGTCGCCTGGCCTGTGACCTTGCAGAGACTTTTGCCGCCATCGCGCCTATTGCGGGCATTCGCTTTGCCGATAATTGCGCACCGGCCAGGGCCATGCCGGTGCTCACTTACCATGGCACTCAGGATCCGGTAAATCACTATCAGCATCAGGCTGACTCACCGCGTTACTGGCATGAAGGTGTAGAGCCGGCAATTGAGGATTGGGTTAAATTTAATGGCTGTGAGAACACTACAGCTACTGCTATTCGCCCGGGCATCACTAAAACCGAATGGTCTGACTGCCGTGATGACGTAGCGGTTATTTTTTATCGCTCTGAACAGGCAGGCCATACCTGGCCCGGCAGCCCCAAAGCTGACATCCTGGCAAAGTATGGTCTGGGCAGTACCGATGACTTACCCATGTCCGAAATCATCTGGGCATTTTTAAAGCAATATCAGCGCCAGTAATAATCTCAGAATGCTATTGTGCCGGGCAAACTGTGTTTTTTACTTTACAGTCCCGGCTTTGGTCGGCACACTAAATCTATTCCCACCTTATAATAATTAAACAGGAACTCTTAAGTGCTCAACGACATCGTTGCGTTTATTAATAATATTCTCTGGGGTAACGGCCAGGTTCTCATTTATATGCTGCTCATATGCGGCGTGTGGTTTACCGTTCGACTTGGCGGTGTGCAAATTAAACACTTTGGCCATATGTTCAGCCTGCTGAAAGGCAGCACCACCAGTAATAAAGAAGGCATAAGTTCATTTCAGGCTCTGTGTACCAGTTTGTCAGCACGGGTGGGCACCGGCAATCTGGCAGGCGTAGCCGTAGCTATTTCCCTGGGTGGCGCCGGCAGTATTTTCTGGATGTGGGTTATCGCGCTGCTGGGTATGGCAACCGGCTTTGCTGAGAGTGTGCTGGGCCAGTTGTACAAAGTTAAAGATGACCACGGCGAATTTCGTGGCGGACCGGCTTATTACATTAAGCAAGGTCTGAATAAAACCTGGCTGGCCGTGGCGTTTTCACTGTGCTTATTCTTAGGTTATGGCTTTATCTTTTCCGCCGTACAGGCCAATACCATCACCGATGCGCTGAATGCCGCCTACGACATTCCAACCAGCTATTCAGGTATGGCGATTATCGCCCTGGCAGCGCTCATTGTCGTGGGCGGCTTACGCGGTATTGCCCGCTTTGCTGAATGGGTAGTGCCGTTTATGGGCATCAGTTATGTACTTGCTGCCCTGCTGGTGTGTGCTATCAACATTACCGAGCTACCGGCCATGCTGATGAATATTATTCAGTCTGCCTTTGGTTTACAGGAAGCTGGCGCCGGAGCCATGGGCGCGGCGGTGAAAAACGGTATTCAGCGTGGTTTATATTCTAACGAAGCCGGTTCAGGGAGTGTACCTCACGCAGCTGCGAGTGCTGCGCCAAATCCGAATCATCCGGTTTCTCAGGGCTATATTCAAATGCTCGGCGTCTTTCTGGACACCATGGTGCTATGTACGGCTACCGCATTCATTATTTTACTGGCCGGCGGCTCCAGCAGCGAACAGATGGAAGGGATACGTTTAACCCAGTCAGCTATGGAAACGCACATTGGTGCCGGTGGCGCTGATTTTGTTGCCGCGGCGATTTGCTTTTTCTCGTTTACTTCAGTGGTGGCCAACTACGCTTACGGAGAAAGTAACCTGCACATGTTTAAGCTCGATAATAAGGCTGGCCGGATTGTGTATACCTGCGGTTATCTGGCAATGATTTTCTGGGGCTCAATGGCAGCCTTGCCGGAAGTCTGGGCGGCGGCGGATATGGCTCTGGGCCTGATGTCGGTGATTAATATTATTGCCATCATGTGGATGACACCCACTATCGTCAGTATCAGTAAAGATTATTTTAATAAGCGCGAACGGGGCGAAACACCGGAATACAAAACCGGCGACTGCGAGATTCAGGGTAAAACCGAAGACGGTATCTGGTAATTAACAACAGGGCCTGATGAATCAGGCCCTGTTTTCTTTAGGCTGGATGCCACTCATATTTTGCGAAGGCTTTATCTACCGGTGTATCGGCCAGATGGTTGATGTAATTGCTCATAACCTTCTGCGCCAGAATCAAAATAATCTCCAACAGTTGCTGCTTGCTGTAACCGGCAGCAAAAAAGGCAGTAAGTTTAGCGGTATCCGGATTGCCCCGGTCGAGCAGAATGGCTATGGTTGTTTCGCGCAGCACTTCCAGTTTTTCCGGTAACGGGGTTTTATTTCTTAGTGCTTCGGTAATGCTGTCATCCACTTTCATACTTTTGGCAATGCCAGTATGCGCCGGTACGCAGTAGTGACATTCATGCTCCACATTCGCCGTTTGCCACACCACAGTGAGCTCTTCAGGGCTGAACGACGTATTCTGAGCCTGAGTGTGTAAAAATTTATAGCTCAGCAGCACCGCCGGAGACTCCGCCATCACCCCGTGTAAATTGGGGATCATGCCAAATGAGGCAATGGAGTCCTCAAGAAGCGGCTGCGCAGCTTCCGGCGCACTTTTCATTGTATGAATGGTAAAATCTGTCATAGCTGTCCTTTATTTTTGGTTAGTGAAGTTTTACCATAGCGCCTGATTGAACGATCGTTCAAGCTAAATTTGAGCGATCGTTCAAATTAATATGAATAAGGTAGACGAATGGGTTATCCACGGGAACAAAGTATTCAACAGGCAACCGAGGTTTTTTGGTTAAAAGGCTATCTTGGCACCGGCATGCGAGACCTGCAGACGGCGCTGGATAAACGTCCTGGTAGTATTTATTCCGCTTTCGGCAGTAAGGAAGGGCTGTATCTTGAGGTGCTTAGCCATTACACCGGCGTACTGCATGGTCAGATCATGGCGGTGGCAAACAGTGATACGCCGTTGCAGCAACTACGTGAATTCCTGCTTTTGCCGTTAACGGTGGATGACAGCGCTGCGCATAAAATTCAGTGCCTAATTGTAAAAACCCAGGCCGATTGGGCGGAACTGCCACAAGGCGTAAAAAGTGAGTTGCAAAGTGCGCTGGCACATTTGCGCGAAGCCTTTCAGGCGGTGATCTTTAAAGCCCGGAGTACGGGTGAGCTGGCCGCTGATATACCGGTTGAGCGCGCAGCGATGTGGCTACAGGGCCAGTTTATCGCCATGCGAACTCTGGCAACCAGCGTTGAATCACCGGCGAGCCTGAGCTGGATGGTGGATAAAATTGTTAGTGATTTAAGCGGTGAGTGGGCGCAGTAATATCACCTGCGCCCCAACCTGGCCGGCCTACGTCACCAGCATTTTGATTAACTGAGCAACCAGTAAAATCATTAATAGCGGCCAGAACCAGCGGGTCAGTTTCGACATATCCTCACCGCTCATTCGCCATTTCGACTTTTCCAGCAACGGCACAATAATTACCAGTGCTAAAAATAATATGCCAAGAATATAAAGTATGGTCATTAAGCTAATCCCATTGCGTATTTGAGTACCTGCGCCTTAATTGGCCCGGTATGTTGCGCCAGTTTTAGCAAGCCATTACGCAGCAATTTCAGCGGCGTATGATCATTACTGAAGGTAGTATAAAACCCATCCATGGCCGACATCATCAGCGCGTTATCGCGCCGACGTGGCTGCTGGTAGCCGGTACGTAAGCGAGCAACAAAGTCTTCGCCATTCGCCTGGCCGTTTGCTGTTTGAGTCAGCAGGCAGGCGACGTCTTTAAACCCGAGGTTTACACCCTGCCCGGCCAATGGATTAATGGTATGTGCTGCATCCCCTACCAGGATTACGCCAGGCAATACGTACTTACTGGCATGTCTTCTAATGAGGGTGAACGCGGCTTTATTCAATACCGCAAAGTCATCGCCTAACGGCGGGAAGTCGTTTTCGATAGCCTGCTTTAGCTGGGCTGGTGATAGCTTTGTTAGTGCGGCCAGGCGCGCCGGGCTATCGTACCAGATAAGCGAGGCGTAATTATCGTGCATTGGCAGTAATGCCCGGGGACCGTGAGGGGTAAATTGCTGCCAGGTACAGTCGGCCACCGGCTGAGTGAATTCCACAATAATACCCATGGCTTGCTGGGCGTACTGCCAGCCTGAAATACCAATCCCGGCAAGCTGGCGCACCTGAGATTCGGCGCCATCGGCCCCGATCAACCATTTAGCGGTAATTTCATCCCCTGATCCCAGGCTAATAATCACTGGTTCATCGACGCAGGCAGAGTGCTTAATGCCGGTAATATGTGCCGGTGAGTACCATTTGACGTTATCAAAGTCTTGCAGCGCCTGATGACAACCTAACTGAATCAGCCGGTTTTCCACAAAGTAGCCCAGCCGTTCAAAGCCAGCGTCACTGGCGGTAAAATCGGTGCGACAATCCGGCCGCTCCCACACTGATAATTCACTGTAAGAGCGTACCCGCATAGCTTCAATGTGTTGCCAGGCTCCCAGCGCGCGCAATAGGTCTACCGATGCCACACTGATGGCTGACATACGTAGATCCGGCGGCTGTGCGGCCTCAAAAGGCTGCGGCGGACGCTGTTCTATAATCGCTACCTGATAACCCTGCTGTGCCAGCCCTAACGCAGTGGCAGCGCCCACCATGCCGGCACCATTAATACAAAAATCAAACATATAGGAACCCTGTTTATGTTCTGCGATTATGCCCCAACTCAGGGGTTAAATCTAACATGCGCTTTATATCAGTGCGTTAGCAATAAATCATGAAGCTTAAGCTGTTACGTAAACTTGCCTTGGGCTGGATCGAAAAAGCGCTAAAATCCCGCTCAGACCGGTTCACAAGGGTGGCGATCAGGGTTTATAACAGTTAAAATACGCGGCTATTTTGACCAATATCGCTGCGCGCCCGGGCTTAGCTTAATTATCCTGAGTATTGGCGCCAGCCCAACGTGATTATCGAATTGTTATGAGTAAAAAGCTGTACATCAAAACCTGGGGTTGCCAGATGAATGAGTATGATTCGGAAAAAATGGCCGATCTGCTCGATTCAACTCACGGGTATTCGCTGGCTGAAGAAGCGGAGCAGGCCGATGTTATTTTGCTCAACACCTGCTCTATCCGCGAAAAAGCCCAGGAAAAAGTATTCCATCAGCTGGGCCGCTGGAAGAATCTGAAAAAGACCAACCCGGATCTGATCATTGGTGTGGGCGGCTGTGTGGCTTCCCAGGAAGGCGACCACATTCGTCAGCGAGCGCCGTTTGTCGACCTCATCTTCGGACCGCAAACCCTGCACCGTCTGCCTGAAATGATTAATCAAATCCAGGCTGGCGAGACATCGGTAGTGGATGTCAGCTTTCCGGAAATCGAAAAGTTCGACCGCCTGCCAGAGCCGCGCGCAGAGGGCCCAACAGCGTTTGTATCGATTATGGAAGGCTGCTCCAAGTATTGTAGCTTCTGCGTAGTACCTTATACCCGTGGCGAAGAAGTGAGTCGCCCGGTGGATGACGTACTGCTGGAAGTCGCTCAGCTGGCCGAACAAGGCGTGCGTGAAGTTAACCTGCTGGGTCAGAACGTTAACGCGTTTCGTGGCGAGCACCACGACGGCTCTGTGTGCCGGTTTGCCGAACTGCTGGAACTAATTGCCGCCATTGATGGTATCGACCGTATTCGTTATACCACCTCACATCCGGTGGAATTTACCGACGATATTATTGCCGTGTACGAAACCGTACCGGAGCTGGTTGATCACCTGCATCTGCCAGTACAAAGTGGCTCGGATCGCATTCTCAATTTAATGAAACGTGGTCACACTGCCCTTGAATATAAGTCAAAGATCCGCAAATTACGTAAAGTACGCCCGAATATCAGCATGTCCTCTGACTTTATCATCGGCTTCCCTGGTGAAACCGATGCTGACTTCGAAGCCACCATGGATTTAATTCAGGCAGTAGATTATGACCTGAGCTTCAGCTTTATTTACTCGGCGCGGCCGGGCACACCGGCAGCAGATGCCGTGGATGATGTAAGCGAAGACACCAAAAAACAACGTCTTTATTTGCTGCAGCAACGTATCAACCAACAAGCACTGCGCATTGCCCGCAATATGCTGGATACTGAGCAGCGCATTCTGGTGGAAGGCCCATCGAAAAAAGACATTATGGAATTACAGGGGCGTACCGAGAATAACCGGGTGGTTAACTTCCCGGGTACGCCTGATATGATTGGTGAGTTTGTGGATGTTAAAATCACCGATGTATTCAGTAACTCACTGCGTGGCGAAGTGGTTCGTCGCGAGGCTGATATGGGCCTGCGCGTTGCCGTATCACCACAAAGTATTTTAGCTAAGCATCAGGCCGATCTGCCTGATGATCTTGGTGTAAGCCAATTTCAACCTTCAATTTAAGAGGCAGTAAAGCAACTTGAGTAAACTGGTAAGTAATGAAGTCGTGCTGGAACCGGAAGACAATAAACGGTTATCCAGCCTGTGCGGCCCGTTCGACGATAATATCAAGCAAATTGAGCGTCGACTGGGCGTCGAAATCACCTACCGCAACAACTTTTTTAAGATTGTTGGCGAGCCTCAGCAAACCAAAGGGGCCGGTGAGTTACTGAAGTTACTGTACATCGAGACGCAGCCTATTAAAGGACTCATCCCGGATTTACCGCCCGAGCAGGTTCACCTTGCCATTCAGGAAGCCAATTGCCTGGAACGCGAGGAATCCGGTCAGTACGGCAAGGAAATCAATATCAAGACCAAGCGTGGCGTTATTAAACCGCGTAATCCTCATCAGGCACAGTATGTGGCCAATGTGGTTAATCACGATATTACCTTTGGTATTGGCCCGGCAGGTACCGGTAAAACCTACCTTGCGGTTGCCTGCGCTGTAGATGCGCTTGAACGCCAGGAAGTGCGCCGTATTCTGCTAACCCGCCCGGCGGTTGAAGCCGGTGAAAAACTCGGTTTTTTACCCGGCGATTTATCTCAGAAGGTCGACCCTTATCTGCGCCCGCTTTACGATGCCCTGTTTGAAATGATGGGCTTCGAGAAAGTGGAAAAACTTATGGAGCGTAATGTTATTGAAGTCGCTCCGCTGGCCTATATGCGTGGCCGTACGCTCAATGATGCCTTTATCATTCTTGATGAGAGCCAGAATACCACCGTAGAACAAATGAAAATGTTCTTAACCCGTATTGGCTTTAACTCTCAGGCGGTTATCACCGGTGATATTACCCAGGTAGATTTACCGCGCGGCGCGCGCTCTGGCCTGCGCCATGCCATTAATGTGTTACAGGATGTGAAGGATATTTCGTTTAATTTCTTTACCGCTGGCGACGTGGTTCGTCACCCGGTTGTTGCACGCATTGTGCAGGCTTATGAAGATTACGACGCCGAGCAGGAGCGCATCCGGATTGCTAAAAAAGCAGCCCAGGAACAGGAAAAGCAAGACAAATCCGACGAGAGTGATGACTAAGTGAGCGCCATTGTTGATTACCAGCAGGCCTATGAGGGTGCCGCTGAACTTATTGCTTCTATTCCGGACGAAGCCCAGCTCACCGCGTGGGCTTCGTTGGTTCTGAACCACCTGGAAACAGGCGAAAAAGAACTCACCGTACGGTTTGTTGATAGCGACGAGTCGCAATCGCTTAACCACGAGTACCGCGGTAAAGATAAGCCTACCAATGTGCTGTCTTTTCCCTTTGAGTGTCCGCCGGAAGTGCCGCTTAACCTGCTTGGCGATCTGGTGGTTTGTGTGCCGGTGATCGCTGCAGAAGCTGCTGAGCAGAACAAAGCGATTGGCGATCATTATGCCCATATGATCATTCACGGCACCCTGCATTTACTGGGATTCGATCATATTGAAGACGATGAAGCGCAGGCTATGGAGCAACTTGAAATTGACCTGTTAGCCAAATTATCCATTGACGACCCGTACCAAGACGATTAACTTTGCAAAAGACGCAGGCGCTTTTTCATTGTTCATACGGGCTCCAAAGCCAATAATAAACAAGAAACAGACCCTATAACGCTAATTAGACACGGACATTATGAGCGACGATAACCCCCACTCTACCAACGGCTCCTCGGGAAAAAGCTGGTTTGATAAACTGAAGCTTTCATTCTCCGGAGAGCCGCAAAGTAAAGAAGACCTGGTTGAGGTCATCACCGAAGCCGAACAGCGCGAGCTGATCGACCCCCAAACCAGAGAAATGATCGAAGGCGTTATTGGCGTCAACGAAATGCGGGTAAGGGACATCATGATCCCACGCGCTCAGATGGTTACCATCGACATCGACCAGCCGGTTGAAGAATTTCTGCCTGTCATGCTCGACAGTGCTCACTCCAGATTCCCCGTTATTAACGAAGATAAAGACCATATCGAAGGCATCTTATTAGCCAAGGATCTGCTTCGTTACGCGTTTATTAATAACGATGATCAGGCTTTCCATTTACGGGATGTGTTACGTCCGGCGGTTATCGTTCCGGAGAGTAAACGGGTTGACGTATTGCTTAAGGAGTTCCGCCAGCAGCGTTATCACATGGCCATTGTGGTAGACGAATACGGTGGTGTATCCGGTCTGGTGACCATCGAGGATATTCTTGAGCTTATCGTTGGTGAGATTGAAGACGAATACGATCTGGAGGAAGATGGCACCGATGATATCCGTCCGCTTAACAAGTATACGTATTCGGTTAAAGCGCTGGTACCGGTGGATGAATTTAACCGCTTCTTCGAAACCAAATTCAGTGAAGAAGAAGCCGATACTATTGGCGGCATCGTATTAAAGGCTTTTGGCCATATGCCTGCCACCAGTGATGAAATCACTATTGATAATATCCAGTTTAAAATTACCAACTCGGATAAACGCCGGTTGATGCAACTGAAAGTGACCCTGCCAGACCTGGAGTAATTGGCTTGAGAAAGTGGCTTCCTTTAGTGCTGGTGTTATTGGCCGGCACGTCGTTAACTATGGCCTATGCTCCTTTCGATTTATGGCTGATCACGCCTGTCGCTCTGGTGGTTGCGCTACGTCAGTTACTGCTCACTGATACCCCTAAAAATGCCTTCTGGCTGGGCTGGACCTTTGGTCTGGGCTGGTTTGGTGCCGGGATCAGTTGGGTACACGTGAGTATTGCTGACTTTGGTGGCATGCCACTCATCGCTTCAGTGCTGATGATGTTTTTATTAAGTGCGTACCTGGCGTTGTTTCCCGCGTTCAGTTTTTACGTTGCCAAACGGTGGGTCAAACCTGCCCTGTTGCCGCTGCTGCTCCCTGCTATCTGGTTTATCGCAGAGTGGCTCAGAAGCTGGTTGCTGAGCGGGTTTCCGTGGTTATCCTTAGGGTACAGTCAGCTCGATAGCCCGTTGTCTGGGTGGCTGCCCGTGCTGGGCGAAACCGGTATGACCTGGTTATTGATGACCATGGTCAGCGCGTTAGCCGTGGCCACCCTGACTAAACGATTTTTACAGGCCATTGCCATTACCGGTTCGGTGACTATTGCAGCCCTGCTGTTAAATACAGTTAGCTGGGTTGAGCCCCAACAGCCGGTTTCTATTGGCATGGCGCAGGGTAACATTGCGCAGTCTTTGCGTTGGGTCCCGGAGCAGGACGCACCGACCATGAACACCTACCGGGAGCTTACTAACCTGGTGTGGGATAATGATGTGATCATCTGGCCCGAAGCCGCTATTCCCAAACTGGAGATGCTGGCCCAGGATTTTATAACTGACATGAACGCCGAGGCGGCCCGCTACGATACGGCCATCATTACCGGTGTGGTGAACTATAATTTTGAAAGTCAGGAAGCCTGGAACAATCTGATTGTACTGGGTAAATCCCATGCTAACGACGAACAGGGCCATTACCGTTATTTTCACGGCAACCGCTATGCCAAGCACCACTTGTTACCGATTGGCGAGTTTGTGCCTTTTGAGGATTTATTACGGCCGCTGGCTCCCCTTTTCGACCTGCCCATGTCATCGTTTAGCCGTGGCGATTTTCAACAACCCAACCTGCTGGCCAACGGCCTGCATCTGGCCCCGGCCATTTGTTTTGAAATTGCCTTTCCGCGTCAGGTAAGAGCTAACCTTTACGCCGACACTGATTTTATTATTACCGTGAGCAACGACGCCTGGTTTGGTCGCTCTCACGGCCCTGCTCAGCATTTACAAATTGCCCGTATGCGGGCCAAAGAGCTGGGCATTGGCGTGATCCGCTCAACCAACAACGGTATATCGGCCTTTATCGACCATCAGGGTAAGGTGGTTGCGCAGTTGCCGCAGTTTGAAACTGCTGCTCTATCAGCCAAGTTACCAACCGTTTCCGGCACTACGCCTTATCGTCGCTGGGGCGATTTCCCGCAGTGGATGTTAACCGGTTTAATCGGGCTGGCTTTCCTCATTTTTAAACTGCGCGAGCGCGGTGCTCAGAGCAACTGAGATTTCCTCGCTCAATAGCGCCGCTTAGTCGCGATTAACCTATACCTTGCGCTGGCTAACTGCTAGTTTTGTACCTTGAGCTTTAATATTCCAGGGTATTCAATGAAAACGATAATAACACTCCTTGCACTGACGCTTGGCGCTTCTGCCGCGTATGCTAAAACCACAGTACTGACCGCCGACCGGATGATCGATGTCGAAAATGGTAAGCTGATCACTAATGCTGTGGTGGTCATGGAAGACAATACCATTGTGGCAGCCGGTACCAGGCGTTCGGTAACCATCCCTTCTGACGCCGACGTGATGGAACTGGGCGATTACACGCTCATGCCCGGACTAATGGATATGCACGTACACCTCACCTCTGACGCCACCAAACACGGCTATAAACGTCTGGCTGATTCTTTACCGCGTGTCACGCTGACCGGTGTAAAACATGCCAAAGCCACGCTTATGGCTGGCTTTACCACAGTGCGTAACGTTGGCGCCCCCGGCTTTGCCGATGTAGCCTTAAGAGATGCCATTAACGATGGCGACATACAAGGTCCACGGATGTTTGTATCAGGCCCTTCACTGGGCGTAACCGGCGGGCACTGCGACAATAACCTGCTACCTTATGAATTTCATACAGTGAGTGAAGGCGTAGCAGACGGCCCCTGGGCTGTTCGCGAAATTGTGCGTCGCAACATTAAATACGGCGCTACGGTAATTAAATTCTGTGGCACCGGCGGCGTATTATCAAAAGGCACCAAAGTGGGAGTGCAGCAATACACCTTCGAAGAAATGCAGGCGCTGGTAGACGAAGCCCACATGCGCGGCTTAACCGTTGCCACCCATGCACACGGTACCAGCGGCATTAAAACAGCCATTAAGGCCGGTGTGGACTCGGTAGAACATGTTAGCTTACTGGATGAGGAAGGCATAGAGCTGGCGCTCAAACATGGCACTTACTTCTCGATGGATATTTACGTTACCGAGTATATTTTGGGTGAAGGCGAAAAAGCCGGCATCTTAGAAGAAAGCCTTGCTAAAGAGCGTATTGTGGGCAAGCGTCAGCGTGAGAACTTCCAGAAAGCGGTGAAAGCCGGGGTGAAGATGGTGTTTGGTTCGGATGCCGGGGTTTACCCTCACGGTGACAATGGTAAGCAATTTGCCCGCATGGTGCGCTTTGGCATGACCCCAATGCAGGCTATCCAGGCGGCCACCATTCATCCGGCCACGCTGCTTAAACAGCAGGAAACTCTGGGTAGTATCAGTGCCGGTAAAAAAGCCGATATTGTAGGCGTAAAAGGTAACCCGCTGGATGATATTTCGCTGCTCGAAAACGTTGGCCTGGTGGTTAAAGATGGCCATATTGTAAAATCTGTAGCGATGTAACCTGTTAATTTTAAATTGATTTTAAAAAATCCCGCTAAAAAAAGCGGGATTTTTTTTATGGCCGCTATTGAAAAAGAACCATCTGCACATATCTCTTTTACTGTCGGGGCTTAAAGATAAGGCCGACACAACCATCGCCGCTAAGCGGGATGGTGTTAAACCTAATTATTACATATTGCTTAATTGCGAGGATATGACTATGCGTACTATCGATCTATCTCCACTTTACCGTTCTTTTATTGGTTTTGACCGTTTGGCATCCATGATTGATGCAGCTTCTCAAAACGGTAATCAAGCCACCTATCCGCCTTACAACATTGAGTTACTGGGCGAAGACAAATACCGAATCAGCATGGCCGTAGCCGGCTTCAGCAAAGACGATGTGACCATCGAAGTGCTGGAAAACGCGCTGACTGTGGCCGGTAAAAAAGAGGCCGAGGAAAGCCAGGATGAGGAACAAAAACGTCAGTTCCTGCACAAAGGCATTTCTGAGCGCAATTTTGAACGTAAATTCCACTTAGGCGACCACGTGAAAGTAACCGGCGCTAACCTGGAACACGGGCTACTCAATATCGACCTGGAGCGTGAAATCCCGGAAGAGAAAAAGCCCCGCCAAATTGAAATTGGCAGTGCATTACTGGAAAACAAACAGTAAACACTAAGACATTATCTCCCTGGGAAGCGGCGCTAAATGCGCCGCTTTTTTATTGCTTGCTCACTGGTAGTTTAAATCAGAGTTGACTGGCCGCTAATGAAAAAGAGAGTTCTCCCAATTATTTATAGCGACATGCAAGTCATAAAAGACTTTATAAGTCACCATAATCGAAATGATAGCTAACATAAAGCCTGCTATTTTCATCAACGTATCTCCTCTAACTATTGAGAAACATGATGGTCAACAGCATGCAGCTAACGCCGAAAATAATTGCCAGAGCAACACGGTACATCATAGGGTAATTATTAACAGTCAGAACGGCACCATAAGCAACGCCGCCTGCTATCCACAGCGCTAAAAGAACGCCAGGAAGAGAGAGTGTAAAGGAGCCTGCAACCAACATTATCCCGCCGACAATAAGTAGTGTTTCCAAAAACGATGCCAGAAAAGCGATAGAGTTATCAAATTTATCCTTTGGGGTTTTACGGACGTACCAATTAATGAGGAATCCCCCACGGGTTACGCTATCTAAAATATAATCAGTACGTTCAGTTGTCATGATTGCTCTTCCTTGTAGTCGCTAAAAATTACAACTCCCTGATGAGTATAGTCGATTCGAGATTTATCTGTTACATAGCCAAGCGTTGATAAAAGAGCGTACAGCCCTAACCCAAAAGGGTCACGTACCCGAGAGACGTTCAGATTTTGCCTCGCTCGATTTTTGAGAATATAAGGCTAAATCTAATCCGCCTGCAACGACAACTCCACACTGCTCGACTGAGACTGCAGATGCTCCCGACTGTTAAGTAAAAACAGGCGACCGGCTTCTATGTGGGCCTGGTTTACCAAGTAGGCTTTAACTCGTTTGCCACGTTCCTGAGCCAGTGCGGCCAGTTCACTCTCGGGAATGGTAATACTGTCTCGCAAGCGGTTATACATCGATATATGCAGCGCCCGCGTGACCTGCTGTTCGGTAACAGGTTCGTCGTTGTTGTTTTGCAGTTGCGCCCTGATCCGCTGTTGTTCGTCCTGCACAGAATTCGAAAAAGTTTCGCTAAACAGGGTTTCCAGCGTACTCGCTAACGGCCCCTCAAGGGGCACATTACTGGCAGAGAAGTTATTTGGTAAAGCATCTTGCCCACTACGTTCAAGTAACCGCTGGTGTAATTGCGCCACGGCCAGTTCCCGGGCATCGCTCACCGCATCGACTGTGCCCTCAATACTTACCCGTAAACCCGGGCGTTTATTCAGCGCTTCGGCCAGCGTGGTGAGGCGTTGTGTAGCTTGTTCATCGAGCGAGTTCTGGCCTGCGGCAAAATCAACCCGGTTAAGTTCATCCTCACTGCCCACCAGGCTGGCCAGAAAGGTAAACGGTGCGGTCACGGCTTTGGTTATAAGGTTACCCAGGGCGTTTAATATAATCGAACCAAAACTGAAATCCGGATTATCCAGATCGCCAGACACCTCAAGACCGAGATCGATCACCCCGTCGTTATCCTGCAGTAACGCAACTGCCAGGCCCAGTGGCAAACTCAGCGCCTGCTCCGAATCGCTTTTTCTGCCCAGCGTAAGCTGATCAATCACTACGTGATTATCACCATCAAGCTCACTGTTTTGCACCTTGTAGCGAACATCCAGCGATAACAGTCCTTTATCGATGTAATACCCCATGTAAGTGCCTGAATAAGGGTTCACCGAGGTAAGTTCAGCGCCCTCAACGGCAAAGTCCAGATCGAGGAACAGTTCTTCCAGCAATGGGTTAATTTCGCCTTTGAGGGACACCGGTGCATAGCTGTCGATCTTGCCGTTAATAGCAACTTTCGCAGCACTCCCCGCATTGGAGGTGAGTTGCTCTATGGAACCGTTCAGCGATTCAATACTCGAGGCAAACTGCGGTGTTAAAGACTCATCAGCAAAATAAGCACTGCCGTTATTAAGATTAATGGCCGCAATGCTGATTGCTAGCGGAGAGCCTTCAGCTTGGCCGGTTTCTGGCGTATTAACAGAGTCTCCTTCAGCGTCGCCAGTTACTGGCGTATCAACAGAGTCTCCTTCAGTATCGCCGGTTTCCCGCGCTTTGTCAGAAGACGGTTCATTGGCTTCTTCTTCACTTTCACCACTGCGTATAATGGCACCGATATTAGTGCGCTTTTGCTCATCGATAAGGATTTTCGCGTAGGGCTCAGTGATATTAATGGCGGCGATATCCAGCGTATTGTTGTCAAGATTGAAGCGCAGATCGGCTACGTCCAGAGTTTGCCATTTGACTAATGGCTCAAAGTGCAGCCCATCCAGAATCGTCAGGTTGGCAACTGTTGCATCACCACTCACCTGCAGTTTTTTGCCGCTCTCCGCTACTTCGTAGCGGGTAGTGACAGACAGCGCCCCTTCCGATAAGGACAAATTGACGAAAGGTGTTAAATACGGCTGCACTTGTGACAGCGCGATCGCCGAAAGTGTGAGCTCACCAGCCACTGCCTGCGTTGCCAGATCGGCACTGCCGCGAGTGATTAATTCTCCCTGAGCATTTTCGGGAATAGCCTGAGAGTTCCCGCTGATAGCCAGTGTAACATCATAGTCAACAGGCGTTGAGAAGTGACTGTCTATTTCGCTGGTTGTCACCGTTATTGGGTTAACCCGCCAGTACATGCTTTGTGCAACAGCCTTGTCGTGCAGTTGTATATCGCCCTCGGTAATTGCCAGTTTATCGAGCACAACACGCCAGGCGGAAGATGCCTCTGACTGCGAGTTATCTTCCGGTTCAGCGTTATTTTGGGCTAACCCTGCAGGCATCAGCAGACTAATTAGATCCAGCCCGTCATTGTCGTATACGCCATGGATATAAGGCGCTTTAAGATTCAAGCCAGCAATATCCACCCGCTGCGAATCGGTGTCGAGCTGTATGTCAGATAAACTAAAGGTATCCAGCGCGATGCGTTGACTGGTTGTGTCAGACAACGCCAGTGAGTGAATGGCCAGCTGGCCGTCATTCGCCCTGAAGCGGAATCCTTGCTCAGTGTCACTCACCTCATAACCTACTGAGAAATCCAACGTTCCATCGGTTAATCGCGCTTTTATGATGTCATCAGACAATGGCCATAGCGGTGGCAGGGCAAGTTTTTTAATCACCACTTTACCGGTAAGGGCCAGTGGCGCGAGCTGAAACAGACCATCCACGTACACTGTGCCGCCCTCGGCAGTGGTCACATTTACCTGATAAAGATTATCCTGGCTGTCTTGTTCTTTGCTTCGTGCGCTATCTGAAATCGTCGCATGGGTATCCAGATTTTCCAGCTCCAGCGCCAGATGCGGATAAACCAGTTCAGCACCGCTCACCTGATCAAACACCTCCACCTTGCCCTCCGTTAGCCGGAATAAACCGAGCCGCAGGTGCGGGATTGAGCCCTCTGAACTCACCTCTTCAGGCTCTGCAGTCGCAGATTGAGACTGGATATGTCGAATGATATCTGAAAAATTAAACTCGGTGACCTCTCCGCCATGCTCGCGGGCTAACCTGGCATAAGGGCTACTCAAATAGAAATGCTCAAGGGTAGGCGTAAAGGTTAGTAAAGTGCGCCAGAACCCCGCATCGGCCTCCAAAAGAGAAAAACGAATAAAGTCGCCCCGTTTATCTGCCTCTGCAATGCGAAAATCAGTCACCCGTAAACGTAACAAGAAGGGATTTATCGAAATGGTTTTAACGGTCACTTCACGCCCAAGGCTCTGCAATAACGCCCCCGGCAATTTCGACGTTAACACATAAGGCGTTATTAGCCCCAATAACAATGCATACAGTAAATAGGCCAGCAGACACCATTCGCTCACACGTAACCAGCGCGGCTGCTGATGATAACCCTGTCGCCAGGTATTAAGCTTGCTCATAATAAATCCATTCCTGATTGCTCCCGTCGTGGCTATCTGCAGCGCAATTGCCTGTCACACTAGCAGTAAAGTAACCGGCTAACAATTGCTCTGAAGTCCCCGGGTGTATCACAACCCTACTGGTTATTAATTAGTCCCGGGCTGACAAACAGTCGCTTAACTTATAACCTGAAGTTTCGGCCATTTCTTTAACCATTGCTTGCTGGCAATGCGCTGCTCAAATACCGCCTTACTTCGCTGCGGATTGTGTGTGAGTTTCCCCTCAAGCAAAGAGTTAACCCCGAAGGGCGCAGCCAGCTCCAGTTGATTGTTATCATTCAAACGCACGCCCACCGCCGTCTCTTTTTCCGGCCAGTAGCGCATGGCGTCGGTACTGTTTTGATAAGCCGGGTCGTGATTGCGGTGATGCATCATGGCCTGATTTTTAACCTGCCAGTTAACATCAGGCAACGCATTGGTAAGCTTCTTCTCGATATCTTCCGACGCTAAGTGTGGTTGCTTGTCATAATAAATAATATCCACATCATTGATGTGGTGTAGGTGGATAGTCGTGCAGTACATCCCAAACCATATTGCGCACAAATCCGGCGGCAACATAGCAATCCGGCAACTGCAGTGCCTGCACGGCCTGTAATAGCCGCATCCGCTGCTTATCCTGGCGTAACATGGTCTCAATAGTTTTCATCGATCACCGTATCGTCCATCACAACCTAACTCTTTAAACAACTGTGCTCTTTGAGCAGACGATAACGCATAGTAACTAAAGTGAATATCACAGCCATTGTGATTACCAAGCCGGACTTGTTTGGGGTAACCCGAATCAATTTTACAACCACCAAAGTGTTCTCTTTCTATGGTGTGTTTATGGCCGAATTCGTTAATAGTCAGATGATCCTGATTAATGACAATACTAAATGACTCAACGCGTCCGGAGCCACTATTGAACAACAATAACCACAGTGCGAAAGCCAGATTAAAACCAATAAGCAACACAGCCGACTGGCACAAACTGGCTATAGCGCTTTCACTCAGAGTCACAACCAACGCCACACCACTGAGTTGCGGCACCGCATACAAGAAGAAGTGCACATACAAGCGGTTAAAAAATCCCTGTCGATTACTTTGTTTAAATTCCATTGATTATCTTTCTGACAAACTCAATTTATGCAATATCTATCCTAATCTGTTGGTGAGTTTTAGAATAGCTTACGCAGGTTTTCGCTCTAACTACCGATAAAGTAGCTAAATTACTCTCAAACCCTGATGCAGAATAGTTTACACTGGTTGTATTATTTAATCCTCCAGTAACCAACAGGAAGACAAAGTGCCCTCCATGCAGTCAGGCGCTGACAGCCAAGCCTCTTTATCCTTCGCAAAATTAATAAAATTACTCGGTCCGGGCGTATTGATGGCCACTGCCGCCATAGGTGGCAGCCACCTGGTAGCCTCTACCCAGGCCGGCGCTAAGTTTGGCTGGCAACTGGCATTGCTGATCCTGGCCGTAAACCTGTTTAAATACCCGTTTTTCCGGGCCGGGGTGAGCTATACCATCAGTAGCAATAAAACCCTGCAACAGGGGTATCTGACCATGGGCAAGCCCTATTTGCTTATGAGTTTTGCGCTTAACGGCATCTCTTCTTTTGTAAATGCCGCTGCTTTATTGCTGTTTTCAGCCAGCTTACTGGGCTATTTTATTCCGTTTAATGTGGCCTTGCCCTGGCTGGCCGCAGTTTTACTCATCGTATCACTGGTTATCCTTCTGGCCGGCCATTACCATGCGCTCAATCAGGTAGCTAAGGTGATTATGATAGCCCTGGTTATTGCGACCATTTCGGCCACAGTGATTGCCTGGCAACAAGGCCCGGTAGCGCCGGCCGAATTTGAATCACCCTCACCCTGGACCCTGGCAGCTATTGGCTTTCTGGTAGTAACCATGGGCTGGATGCCCGCCCCGATTGAAATATCCGGCATCACTTCACTATGGTTAAAAGAGCAGTGTAACGAAGCCAAAGTAACGCCGCAATCGGCCTTATTCGACTTCAACCTCGGCTATCTGGTTACATTACTGCTGGCCTTAATGTTCCTGGCGCTGGGTAGTCTGGTATTGCACGGCAGCGGGCAGGAACTGGCGAGCGGCGGTATTGGCTTTTCGCACCAGTTGGTAGATTTATATGCATCCACCATTGGTGAATGGTCCCGTTACCTGATTGCCGTAATTGCCTTTTTATGTATTTTTGGCTCGGCTATTACCGTGTACGACGGCTACTCGAGGGCTCTGGCAGAATGCTACACCCTGCTCAAAGGCAAACAGGATGTGTCAGATAGCGTGTTTGCGGTATGGCTATTACTGGTGGCAGCGGCGAGCTTTGCCATGGTGTTATTCTTCCAGTCTGCGCTGCTGGCCATGCTGGGTTTTGCCATGACCCTGGCCTTTATGACCACGCCGGTATTTGCCTGGCTTAACTACCGACTGGTCAACCGTCATGACATCCCGGAATCACTCAGAGGCGGCCCGGTAGTACTGTGGTTAAGTCGGGCCGGACTGGTTTATCTGTTTGGCTTTCTGATTGTCTTTATTATCTGGAAATGGTTCCTCTAAGCTCATCAAGGTATCAATAATGAAAAAACTCTACACCCGTCTCCTGCTGCTGGCCTGTTCGTTAAGCAGCTTTGTAACCTATGGAGAAGCGTTTCGAAGCGTAGAGATAAGCACCTCCCAGCAGGCTTTACCGCCGGTTATGATCCAGGGGCCAATGCCTATCGAAGCGCAATATTTCGCGTCGTTACTGAGCGATGTCCGCACCGAGAAAGCCGGTCAGGCAACATTTTATATCGGTTCCTACAATGGCTACCCGGTAGTGGTTGCGCAAACTGGTAAGGGTCTGGAAAACACTGCGGCCGCCACAGCCATTGGTATTGAACGCTATCACCCGCGAGCCATTATTAACCAGGGAACATCTGGCGGACATGATCCTGATTTACAGGTTGGCGACATTGTTTTAGGTAAACGCAGCGTCAATGCGAGTAACTTTAAAACCCCTTTTCGTGATAAAGGTGAGGGTTCTGCTCCACTTGAGTGGTTACCCATGGATCTCCTCGCCTCTCAAGGCAGTGCCGGAGAGGGAGACTCTGCTAAAGATGCAGAGCGGATCCGGTACTACGTCGCCGATGCTGAGTTATTGGCTGCAGCCCACGCTGTTAAAGGCCAGTATAAGCGCGGTAAAGTAGTGGAAGGCACAATTGCCAGTGGAAATTTCTGGAACAACGAGCTCGACCGTATCGCCTGGCTGCATACCAAATTTGGTACCAGCACCGAAGAAATGGAAACCGCCTCGGCAGCTCAGATTGCGCACAGTTATGGCATCCCTTTTCTGGGGATCCGGGTACTTTCCAATAATCTGACTAACGATGGCCATTACGACCCGTCCACAGCAACCGATTGCCAGGCCTTTGTTAAGCAGGTAATCGAACAGTATATAAAACACAACAAAAGGTAGCTGCTGAGAGCTACCTTTTGTTACGGGTAAATAAAGGTTTAAAGTGGAGAATAAGGCAGCGATGACTGATGTGCCACAATTCTTAGCTTACCTGATTTGTCTTTAACGTAGGCAAAGGTGTATTCCACTTTGGTCTCGCCACCCTTTGTGTCGGTAAAGTAATAATTCCCCATGGCTACTGCCATGCTGCAGCTGTTATTAATAATGCCGACGTTATCAAACTTCACTTTGGTGTACGGTTTGATGGCAAACCCTTTATCTTCAGAGTAAGCCTCGTTACCGCCCACAAAATATGATAACGCCGCATCAAAGCTCGATCTGAACTGTACCTTCGCAGCCAGCGTCGGTTTAAATAACACGCTGCTCAGGTCGTAGCCGTACATATCCTGAATAAAGTCTGCTGCGGCAGTTGTATAGTCGCCGTCAGATGAATAGACCGACCCTATTCTTACAATCCCGTCACCCCAGAGTTTCTGCGCCTCTACCACTTCACGCTCTGAAATACAGGCGTCTGAGTAGAGCAAGCGATTACCCACCACCGGCGCGGTGGCTGCATTTGCCGAAGGCTCATTCATATTGCTTTTTAATTGCTCAGATTGTGCGGTAGCGCATCCTGTTAACACGGCTGAGGAGAACGAAAGAAGCACTAACATTTTCAAGTTCATTTTTTGCATAACAATACTCTCTTTTTCCGAAGTCAGATAACTAACCAGTGCTGAATAATCACTGCTTGGTGCTCACGTTTAAGAGTATTCATCGCCCCTGAATAAAGCTTGAAAGGAAGATTAAAAGAACATTAAAAGCTGATTGCCTGCTTCTGCGGAAAGAGAATGATGCGCTCTCTGCGTCCGTTAATCTGCATCAATAATCTGATGTTTATTGCTTTTCGTATAAGTCTCGTTGTCTATACTTAAAATGTAAGTCTGCAATCTTTTAACTGGGAGTCGTGGATGTTAAGACAGTTAGTATATCGAAGTCGTGCAACCCAAAAGATGTCGGAGCCGGATATCGATAAAATTGTCGCTGACTCAGAACCCTTTAATCAGGCCAACGATGTTACCGGGTTATTGCTGTTTGATGGTGAGTTTTTCTTTCAGGTACTTGAGGGTGAAGGTGATGTGATCCACGGACTGTTTGAGCATATAAAAACCGACCCGCGCCATACCAATGTCGTTAAAGTGCTCGACAGTGCCTGTGCGAAGCGAGACTTCGGTAAATGGAACCTGCGAACACTAATTCTAAGGCCCGGCAGTAATTGCTACTGGCTCCCTTCAGATCTTACGGTAAGGCGTGACAGCAGAGTATTTTCACTGCTCAACAGCTTCGCGACGGGGCGCTGGCGCAGTTGTGTTTCTGCGGCCGAACGCGCCACCGTTAACTGTACTATAGCCACCAGCCAGATTGACCTTGCCCCCTACCCTTCCAGTGATATTCAGTTTGCCTTTCAGCCCATTGTGGATACCCGGATTGGGGGCATTTCTTCTTTTGAGGCGTTGTTGCGCAACAGTGAAGGCCGTTACCCTGAGTTAATTCTAGCCGATCTGCCTGAGCAGCAAAGGTATGAATTTGACTTAAAATCCAAGGCTATTGCCATTTCCCAGGGAGCAAAACTGTTGCAACCTGGCCAGTCCTTATCGGTTAATTTATTGCCAGGGGCGATAACCCAGAAAGAACAAGTGGTAAACGAGCTGCTGAGCTATCTCAAACAAGGCGGTTTAAAGCCTGAACAGCTTATTCTGGAAATTACCGAGAGTGAAATGGTTGAAGAAAGCGATGCCTTCTTTGCAGTCATTGAAGATATACGTGCTGCTGGGATCCGGCTGGCACTGGATGATTTTGGCGCTGGATATGCCGGCCTCTCGCTACTGGCCGATCTGATGCCGGATAAAATTAAACTGGATCGCGCCATCACCCATGGAATTCACGAAAGCGGCCCGCGTCAGGCGATACTGCATTCAGTCTTCGAGTTCGCCAATGCCACCGGCAGCCACTTAATTGTAGAGGGGGTGGAAACCTTCGACGAATGGCTGTGGTTAAACGGTGCCGGTGTGCGTAAATTTCAGGGCTTCCTGTTTGCCCGCCCGCAGCTGAACGGTGCCAATGCTATTTATTTTGATGCCCGGCAACTCGCCTGTCAACAGTAAGGTGCGTTGCACAGCATATATCTACTGTGCAACGGCGCAATCTCTTACTGGTCGATTTTGCCCAGCATTACCGCCAGATCGTCTATTCGGGTTACGGTGTCTTTTACCAGTTTATCAATTTCATCGCTGGCCTTTCTGGAATGGGATGCCAGACTTCGCACTTCATCGGCCACCACCGCAAAGCCACGGCCTACATCACCAGCCCGGGCCGCTTCAATAGCTGCATTAAGCGCCAACAGGTTAGTTTGTTCTGAGATACCGTTTATGGTGCCGATAATATTGCTGATTGTCTGACTGACATTTAGCACGCCTTTCATGGATTCCTGCGTTTGATTCACGGCAATCCGGCGGGCGGTAATATCAATGCCAAATAACACGTACTGGGTAATTTCATTTTTAAAGTTTTTCAGAGCGCAAATACCGGCATCCAGTGACAACAGAAAATCGCCCTGACCAAAGTTAATCTGCAATTTGATATTGCCACTGTCCTGCAATTCAGCCTTTTGTTCTGCGCTGAGTTCCCGTAAAACATGATCCACAAAAGCCTGCTGTGTGGCACTTGAGCCAAGTTTTGCGGCCAGTAAATCACTGGGCGTTTTAAGCTGGCCGTCTTTGTCAATATCGAGTAACACCAATGAATTGTCGATAGCATTGATTTTACGAGTAAAATCAAGTGCCATCTGTTTAACTTCGGTAATATTAGCCTGTACCGAGATGTAGTTTTTCACCTCGCCTTTGTCGTTCAGGATTGGCGTGATAGACAACGACACCCAGTAAGGCTCGCCACTCTTGGTATAGTTTAGGATTTCATCATAAAATGGCGTTCGGTCGTGCAGATTCTTTCGAATGCGGGCAATGGTATCCGGCGAGGTTTCAGGCCCTTGCAGGAAATCCCCCGGTTTCTTATGTTTAATTTCTGTCAGCGAATAACCGGTTAATCTTTCAAAGCCCTTATTCACATACACTATTAACCCTGCCGGATTGGTAATAATTACCGAGTTATCCGTTTCGTTAGCAACCATAGAGAGCATTTCCCGCTCTTCCCGCATGAGGACTTCCTGGGTCACATCTTTAACAAATGCAGTATACAGCGTTTTGTTCTCAAGCCTGACTTTCGACAGCGACAGCTGGCCCCACAACACCTCACCGTCTTTACGTTCGATTTTTATTTCCCGACTGGTACCGACGATCTTATCTTTACCGGTTTCGCGATTGGCATTGACATAACTATCGTGATTCGCCTGAATGGCTTGCGGGACCAGCATTTTAACGTTTTGCCCGAGTACTTCCTCACGACTATAGCCCCAAAGCTTTTCGGCCGCGGCATTGAATAACGTAACGCAGTTATGCTCATCGATGCAGACTACCGCATCCAGCGCCTGTTCGAGGGTTTGCGCCATGGTTTCCCTGGAGTCGCGCTCCTGAGAAATATCCCGTACAAAGGCGGTGTAATGGATGTGCCCGTTAAGCACGATTTTAGACAACGACAGCTGTACCCAAAGCTTAGCCCCATCCTTGCGTTGTAACTGCACATCCCTTGAACTGCCGACAATTTTATCCTGACCGGTCTGACGATGATGGTTAACGTAATTGTCATGATTCGCGCGCAATTCATGGGGCAGCAGCATGGCAACGTTTTTTCCAATCACTTCGCTTTTGCGATAACCCCAGATGTTTTCAGCCGCCTGATTAAAAAAGGTCACCCGGTTTTTCTCGTCGATACTGACTACCGCAATAATACTTTGCTCAAGGGCCTGAATAGCCTGGTTGGTTTTTGTTTTCTGTTGCCAGAACATGCTGCACTCCACCTATAAAAATATGTCTACCCCAGGATGGCGTTTACCGAGCACTAACAAACTGCGATGAGCCAGCAGCGCTCAGTCAAACCGTATGTAATACGCGACAAATTTACATTGCGTTCACAAAGCGTAGTTCAGAATTGCGCTCTTTTTCGGATTTTTACGTATTGGATGTTAAAGCGTGGCGATGTAATTTCATGTATAAGCGAAAAATCTATCTGTTTGGGATCACCTCCGGGCTGATCATGATGATTGCTCTATGCTGTACGGCCGTTTCTGCCTACCTGACTCAAATTAACCTGGAGCAAAGTAATACCGGCCAAACCCTGCTGGCAGAACATCAGAAACTCAGCAGCATCTCCTATCGAATGTTTAAACAGCTTACCGACGAGCTGATTTTTGGAGAAAGTGCCAATCAGGCCATCATTCGCAACAAACAGGCACTTATTGCTCAGTCGCTGGACAAAATTCGTCGCCTTGAACTGCAACAAAGGCAGGCTCTGGGCAGTAAGATGACCGCTGGCAGCATTGAAGATACCGACGAACTGGCCGGACTGATAGACGCCATCATCAGCGAATTTAAGGCTATCACAGCAACTTATAACAACACCCCGCTGGACCAGCAGAACCGTTTACAAACCTTGCTTGAGGTTAAGATTGATAATGAATTTCGTGAAGCAATTAACGCCGCGGTCGTGCGTCAGGGCAATGTGGTTTCGGCAATTAATGCCAAAATAGAAACCCTTAACACTGCCATTGTCTGGTTTGCCGTGGGCGTGGCGCTGTTTGCCATGCCCTGTATTATACTTGCCTGTTACTGGCTGTTTAATCAGCTTTATCAGCCGCTAACCATTATTAACAACGGCACCAAAGCCATTGCGGCGGGCGATTACCGTCAGCGTTTGCCAGAAACTCTGGATACCGAATTCTCCCAACTGGTAACATCGCTAAACCTGCTGGCTGCACGCCTGGCCGACCACGAAATGCAGGCTGAACACTCTCGCAAGCAACTGGAGTTTGAGGTAGAGCAGCGCACCCGGGAAATCAAACAGGTTAACGAGCAACTTACCAGGATTGACTCCCGTCGACGTCAGTTTCTCGCTGATGTCTCCCATGAACTCAGAACCCCACTAACCATAATCCGAGGCGAAGCCCAGGTTACTTTGCGCCAGTCTTCGGCATCAGAGGATGTTTACCGGGAAACGCTGGACTCAATCCTGCTGCAGGCGGTAAACCTCAGCGAACTGGTAGATGATTTACTGCTATTGGCCAGAGCCGAACTGAGCCAGTTGAAACTGGACACTTCGCGCCAATTGCTTAGCGACTTTCTGCAAAATCAGGTTAGCCAGTGGCAGCGCCTGCACGAAGATCGCCACTTTACCCTCGACATTGACGAGAGCGCCAACGCGTTAGAGCTCAAATTTGACCAGCAGCGCATTAAGCAGGTGGTTGCTATTATGCTGGATAACGCATGTAAATACTCAGCGCCTCAATCGCCCATTAACGTGTCATTAAAGCAGGTAGATACCAGTGCCTGCATTGAGATAAAAGACTTTGGTGAAGGGATTTCCCCTGCTGATATTAACCATATTTTTGAACGCTTTGTGCGCTTTAAGCACAAGTCCGAAGGGCTGGGGCTTGGCCTGGCCATTGCCAAAGCCATTATTGAGGCACATGGCGGGGAAATTCGGGTTAACTCCAACCAGGGCGAAGGCACCCTGTTTCAAATTTATCTGCCAATGGATGTTGAATAATGAAAATTCTGATTGCTGATGATGAACTCTCGCTGGTGAATTTCCTTTATCGCGGGCTCACTGCCGAGGGGTTTGAATGCATCAAAGAAACTGCACTGCATAACCTGGTTGATTTAGCTAAGCGGGAACAGCCGGATTTGCTGGTGCTCGACAGAATGTTTGGCGAAGACGACAGCGTGCAGATACTGCCCGCCCTTAAACAGCTTAGCCATGGCCCTATGGTATTACTACTGTCAGCCCTTGATGATATTGTCGAGAAAGTAACCGGGCTCGACAAAGGCGCCGACGACTACCTGTGCAAACCCTTCGATTTCGACGAGCTGTTGGCCAGGGTTAATGCGCTTGGCAGACGGCATCGGGCGCAACCGGATAAAGCGCCACGCCAATTGAGCTTTGCCAACCTGCAACTGGATCTGGAGTCCAAACTGGCCAGCATTACCCGAGATGGTAATGCCGAAGAACTCACCCTCACCAATATTGAGTTTAACCTGCTGAGCTATTTTATTGAGTCGCAAAATAAAGTGCTTACCCGGGAACGTATTTTAAGCCGGGTCTGGCAAAGCAATACCGATCCGCTGACGAATATTGTGGATGTCTATATAAGCAGGCTCAGACAAAAACTGCCGCCTGCTGCCGGCATCGAAATCGCCACGATTCGCGGTAACGGCTACCGGTTGAAGGCTCTGAGCTAATCCGGTTGCCCGCTACTCTATCCACATCTCATTGATGAGTGGTGCATCAGCGCTGTTGGTAAACGTGATATTTATCAAAATATCATCGCTGGTATTGGTATATCGGGCCACAAACAGCAACCTTGGGTTGCCTGCCCGGTTAACTGCTGCAAGTAACCGCTTAGATATAAGCGGGCCAAGCTCTGGCGCAATTGTCTTGTAAGCGTTTTGAAACCCATCAGGCGTAATTCTGGCCGCCAGCGAGTCTGTCATCACGTTTCGAAATGCCTGATAGTCGCCTGTTTCATGGGCTTTTAGCGCGATATCAACCACCGGCATTAATATTTTTAATGCCTGAGCTGCGTTCTTCCCAAAACCACCAAAATAATCTTCCGGCTGCTGGCTATCGTCATTCATGCTCCCTCCTGCTGCAGCGTAATGTGGATTACGCGGTTTTGCGCTGCCCGCTGACCAATTCTGTAGTCCCCAGCATCACCTGCGACACTGCTCCCGGGCAAGTTCAAAATTGTAAAATTTTGTGGAGCCAATTTTTTTTGTAAATTAATTCACCCCTTTTGTGCTCGCCAGTCGTTATACCCAAAACCAGGGAGTACACACTATGCAATTAACTGCGAATCCAACCATCTCAACCCGTGAATATGTTCGGCCATTGAGTCATTTGCTACTGGCAGCGCTGGTTACTTTTGGTTTGTTTGTAATGATGGCCAAACTAATAGAGCAACACGGCGAAGCCCCAAAAGTGGGAGACCCCGTGGTAATCGATGATTTTTTACTTCACGTGGAAGAGCCTGAGACTATTACCAAACAACCGGTCAAGCCCATGGAAAAAACGCTCGAACAGCCCCCTTCGCTGACAGAACCGGTTGAGTCTGATCCCGGCCCCAATGAGCTCGGCGTTAATGTAAACCCGGTAATACCCGGCAATCAAATCGCCATTAACACGAATTTTGGACAACAAAGTGATACGTCTGCCCGGCCGATAGTAAGGGTGAACCCCAGCTATCCAGCCGACGCGGCGCGACAAGGCATTGAAGGTTGGGTGCAGCTAACCTTTGACCTGACGCCCCAGGGAACCGTTACCAATATCACCGTGGTGGATGCCGAGCCGCTGCGTGTCTTTAACCGGGAAGCCGAACGGGCGCTGGCGAAATGGCGTTATCAACCCCAGGTAGAAAAAGGTGTACCTGTGGGGCAAACCGGGTTACAAGTAGTACTGACTTTCAAGCTGGAGCAGTAAAGACCGCTCGTGGGGATTGCTAAACTCGGATTTCTACGCACTTTCCTGAAATCGGAAACTGTCACAAGCTGCAACGATACGTTGTTCAGGCGCTATCGGCAAACGGGCGATAGCGCTGCCCTGAGCGCGCTCTACGATCAGCACTGTAATAACCTGTACTATTATCTGCTGGTAATGAGCGACCCCAACACCGCGGCAGACGTCACCCAGAAAGTCTGGCTCAAAGTTATGGAATCAAAGCAGGAGTATCAAAGTCAGGGCCGTTTTCAGGCCTGGCTGTTTACCATTGGCCACCGCATGCTTATTGATGAATTTCGTCAGAGTAAGCGCTGGCATGCCGATACCGATCCGGATACCTTAGGTTCAGTAGCGCCGCTGAGCGATAACGAAACCGACTTTCATCAATTGCTTAAACATCTCCCGTTTAGCCAACGGGAAGCGTTCTCGCTACAGCAGGAAGGATTTAGTTTACAGGATATTGCCAGCATCAGTGATGTGCCGGTCGAAACTGTGAAGACGCGTCTGCGATATGCCCGCAACACCCTGAAAAAACATTGGAAAACATCATGAACGAGTCCGACCGTCAAGACGCATTGCAACAGGCATACAACACTGCCAAGCAAGGTTATCCGGCGCCCGGGCGGATAAAACGGGCCGTGTTGAATCAACAGCCTGGCAATCAACAGCACTTCCTTGAACGCGCTAAAGCCAGACTGCCCGGCCGGGAATGGCTCGCATTGGCTGCAGCAGTAGGCTGCTTGTTATTGCTGGTTAAGGGCGCCCCGCTCATTAACCAGCCACTGCCTGATAATGATCTCATTGCTCTGGAAGTGGAATACCATGGCTATCAGGATGACGTGGCTAGCCTTCCCGATTATCGCGAGAAACTGACTTTATATACCCGTGAATTTACCCGACAGTTAACCACATTAAAGGGGTTTTATTCGCGCCCGGCGATGCTGGCCAGCCATCAGGGCAATTGGCTGTTTACCGATTGTGATAATCAGACCATTACCGTTTCTCATGAGTTAATTGATGATTTGCGGGCACTAAAGCGGGTCGACCCGGCCCTGGTTGAGGGCACTTTTGTCGCCCTGGCCTTTGATAATCAAGGCCGGCTGATAAAAATAGAACAGGCTTCCATTAAGAGTTGCTAGATTGTGAGGGCAATTTATTTTTTCTGGTCAAGCGTCCAACAACATGGTTTCATTAGCTTTAACACCATTCGCGATATGCAAGCGGCGCTACCGGCAAGGACTCCCACCGTGAAAAACCTGTTTCAAGCTATTGATAATAAAGATACCCAAACCTTTGCAGGCTTTTTAGCAGAACATGCCACCTTTCGCTTTGGCAATGCGCCAATAGTAACCGGCCGGGCTAACATTGCCGCCGTGGTCGACGACTTTTTCAACAATATTAAGGCGCTTTCTCATACGGTTGCTGAAACCTGGCGTACCCCAACCGGGGTGATATGTCAGGGAACGGTGACTTATACCCGTTTTGATGACAGTACACTTACCATCCCGTTTTGTAATATATTCAGGGTTAATGAGGATTTAATTGAGGAATACCTCATTTATGCCGATATCTCGGCGCTCTGACTGTCTGCAACACGCCCTGTAAGCCCCGCTCTCTCTGGGCTACGGGGGCGCAGTAAAAAGTGCATGTTTTTTGCGTAACAACTGTGCTATGTTAATTTTCTAGCTATTGTACTTGCATAAAAACTAACAAAAATGAGTACAGAACAGGAAATAATAAAAAAACACCAACCTGTGATCCGTGCGTTAATTCCTTACCAGCAACAAGGTCGTTTGCTCGAGGGACTAAACCGCTTTTCGTCGCGCCTGAATGCCCAGGCCAGGCAAGTTATCAAAGAGGAAGTTATCCGCTTAACGTCGCAAACCGACGCGCCTGCGGATAACTCAGCCTTTGCTCAGTTTCCGGTAAAGCGCTTTTCTCATTTTGGTATTGAAATGACCCTCGATAAAGTGGGCACGGAGATCCTGAAAAAAGAAACAGCCCGCTACATGGAACAATATACCGTTGGCGTGTTTGAGTCGATTACCAACTCTGCCCATTACCAGGGTCTGGTGCAGCGCAAGTTACGTGAAAAAATCATTAATGCGTTTACGGTTCAAACCCAGTCTTATCAGGATATTCAGTTTAATAACGACCTCTCTGTTACGCCGAACTTTTCGGTGGCCACCCAGGCATATCAGACTGGCAGAACCGTGGCTGTGGTGGCATTAAGTGCCACGCAACTTACTATTGCCTGTACACGCTCGCCTAAATTTACCTCGGTTACGAATATTCCGGTTACCTTTCCGCACATTGCCGGTTTGTGTTCGGCTGCTGAAGTCATTCATTTTAATTATGTCCGGGTAGAATTTAATGCGGCATCCCAGCGCCATCGTGCAGTGTTACAACTGGCGGAACAGGATAAGCATTGGCAGGCGGTGTTTCAGCAATACCTAAATCGCGTAATGTTGCGCCTACCTCTTGAACGCGACCTCGAAATTGAGCGCTCTATGCAGGCTCTCGACCGCGATAGAATTGTGCAAAACTCGCCGTGGCTGCCGGTATTAATGAAACAGGACGGCGCCAGGCTCACACCCCGAATGGTGCTGCTGACGCCGGTAAATACCCAGCGCAATCCGGCTTACCGAAGTAAACAGCTGCTCCCCGGAAAAACCGCCCTGCAGCGAATATTAAAAGAACTCAGCGCATTTAATGAAGCTTTTGTACTGCGGCTGACCATCACTAAACGAGGCAGCCATCCTGTTTCACTGTGCACCACGGTGCGCCAGTTAGAACGGCAAAACCTGCTGGCTAACTTTGTTCAGTTGGGGCTGGAACATGAGAGTCTGGAACTCTGGCAGTATCGCCTGGTTAAGGTTAGCCGTGACAGTCAGGAAACCGCTCGCATTCTGCAGGATATGTCTCATCAGGATCATAATGATATTTTGTCGATGGGGCATATTCTCTACATTCGCTCCATTAACGAGGCACTTGGTCCTTTGCAACTACTCAGCCAGCCAGACAAAGCGAAGCTGCCCCGTCAGTATATTGATCATGACAGTCAGTATCCGCTGCATTTTGTGATGAACGAAGATATCGACCGGCGCAAACAACCGCGCTTCAGAATTGAAACCGATGCGCAGGTAAAAGTAAGCCTGATGAGCAGTTATGCCGCCACGGTGCGGGATTTTTCGTTAGGCGGCATCCAGCTCCAGATCCACGATTGCCATGACGCCGTTTTACCGCCTGAGGTGAAGGTTAGTATTGTCGACTTCAAACTGAAATCACAACGTTATAAAGTACTGGATTACAACCAACAAACCGGGGTGTTGCGATTACTCGCAATTGCTACCGATAGCACCTCAAAAGTGCTCAAAAAGCTTAGCTCAGGCTCGTCTCTGCAATCCAGTATTGAAAATATTATGCTCAGGCAGTCACTGTATTTCCGCTATATGTGGGAAGTAGTAAGCCGCCATTATCCGAATGCCGCGTTACAGGTTGTCACCGGCAGGCAGATGATCCACCGCATGAAAACCTTGTACACTACACAGCAAAATAATGACCTGCACCCTTTTGCGGTGTGCGATCACAATGCCCCGCTGCATGGATTTTTTGCCGACATGAGTAAATCACCACCAGATTCTTCAGTACTACGCCGACTGCTGCAGCAAGCTGAACGGTATCATCTGGCCGTTCATTGTGAGCGCAAAGCCGACCATAAACTGATAAACCTTACCCAGGTGCAATGCTTTGAGTCGTCACTGCGTTACAAAATTAAACAATCACTGGAAGAAGAGGAAACTCAGCTCTACGTAGCGAGTATTGAATGTCAGAAAAATGAATCGGTGAGCACGCCGATGTCGAAGCAACGACTGGCGTTGTTATCACGAATTGACCTCGATGTTTATGAAAAACTGCAGGCTCTGCAACAAAATTACTCCCATGTCATCCATATCATCGACTTGTCTGCATTGCTCAATTCCTTTATCAAAGCAGGCGTTGTGCCTGCTCCGGCAAAAGAGAATGCCGCTGCTGCGGCATCCGCCAACAAGGTTACATAATAAAGTCGACCACCCCACCGTCAACGCGCAGTGCGCTGCCCGTGGTGGCTGACGCCAGTGTCGAGCAGGTGTAAGTTATCATGCTGGCCACCTCCTCAACTGTTGCCATACGTTGGATCACCGATGACGGGCGATTTTCCATAACAAACTTCACCCCGGCTTCCTCAATAGAAATGCCGTTTTCTTCAGCTGACTGCGCCAGGAATGCCTGCGCTCCCTCGCTCAGGGTAGGCCCGGGCAACACCGCATTCACGGTAACACCGGTACCTGCCAGACGCTTCGCCAAGCCTCTGGATAAACCAAGCAACGCGGTTTTACTTACACCATAATGAATCATATCGCCTGGAATATTCAGGGCAGACTCAGATGCTACATACAGGATCCGGCCCCAGCTTTTTTCAACCATGGCTGGCGCATAATGACGACTGAGGCGAACTGCCGACATCACATTCACGTCGTAATATTGCTGCCAGGTATCATCGTCAGTATCAAAAAAGTCCTGGGTACCGTAAATGCCCAGATTGTTAACCAGAATATCTGCAGCAGGTACCGCCTCAATAAGCTTATTACAGCCTTCTGCAGTGCTTAAATCCGCTGCAACACCAGATACATCGGCGCCAGCAACTGCTTGCTTCACCGCATCCACGGCCTGCGCAACTTTTTGTTCGGTGCGGCCATTAACGATAACTTTTGCACCGCACTGAGCGAGCTGCTTAGCCGCCCCCAGTCCGATACCTTCTGTTGAACCGGTTATAATTGCCACTTTTTCAGTTAAATCAATTTTCATTTGCTAAACTCCGTGTTTGTAGGGTGAGTTAAGTTATACGCCGAGGATGGATTTTCGTCATAAGCGGTTGTGAAACGTAGTATTCGAAGGAATAGAATCATGCCTGTTGCAGTCAGAGCCGGTTTTGCAATCCCCCCCTCTAAATAACTATTGCATAGTTTTATGCAATGTTGCTACTGTGTAAGCCTGTGTTTAGAAACTGCTTTTGTCGTACCAAAAGTGGTTCGATGCTTTGGGTTGTTTAAAGCACACAAGAATATGATTATATTAAAAAAAATTTTGAAAATAACGCTATTCACATTATGTTTAACCGGCAGCGCTTTGGTGGCGGCAAAAACCATTACGCTGGTAGACGAGCAAGGCCGACCGTTTATTAATGCTGTGATCAGCGTGAAGTCCGCCGCCGGGGAAGAGTCGAGCCCACCTACCCCATCACTGCAACCGGCCATTATGGACCAGGTTAATCGTCAGTTTGAACCCACTACGCTGGTTATCGAACAGGGTCGCAAAGTGGTGTTCCCTAATAGTGACAACATCCGCCATCACGTTTACAGCTTCTCTCAGCCTAAACCTTTTGAAATTAAACTGTATGCCGGTGACTCTGTGCCACCCGTACAGTTCGACAAATCGGGTATCGTAGTACTGGGCTGTAATATTCATGACTCCATGCTCGGCTTTATTTATGTAAAAGATGGCAATCCCTCGTGGCAAACCAATCAAAATGGTCAGGCCGAAATAACTACCGCGCAAGACGAAATACTGATTTGGCATCCGGACCTCTCCGTTAACCACATTGAGCGATTGCCCTATGTCCTAACCGACAGTGAAGAACCGGTCACAATCACTCTGTCACGCGTTGCCCAACTGGAAACTTCCAAGCGGGTATTCGGCAACAGCAAGTTTAAGCGCCAATGACCGTCACCCTCCGTCAGTCGCTGTTTCAGATACTCTTTATTGGTATTTTTATCACAGCGTCGATGATCCTGGCTAACGTCTGGACGGTCACCTCTAAAACCGCCTTTAATCAGGTGACCAAAAATATCGAGGTAGCCAATTCTGTATTAGAACAATTGCTTCAGGATCGCAGCGAACAGCTGCTTAATTCGGCACGGGTACTCACCGACGATTTTGGGTTTAAGCAGGCGGTTGCTACCGGTGACATACCTACTATCCAAAGCGCATTACAAAATCACGGCCAGCGTATTGAATCAGACTTTATGATGCTGACCGACTTATCCGGTAAGGTGCTGGAAAGCCAGCCGGGTTATTTTGCCCGCGGCAGCGAATTTCCTTATCCCGATATCATCAATACGGTACTTGAAGAAGGTGGTTCAGAGAATGCTATTATTGTCGACGGCAGCCTGTACCAGATAATTATGTTACCGGTATATGCCCCTAATCCCATTGCCATTGCCGGCATTGGATTTATGGACGGCGATGCGTTTTTAAAGCAGGTCAAAAAAATCATTCAGGCTGATATCATTGTTTCTTCGAAGCGTTCGGTAAATGGCTCTCACGTTGTGTTACACAGCAGTCTGCCTTACATTCAGGCACAGAGAGTAATCAATGCCGATAAGCAAACCCTGAACTGGTTTGATGTAACTTTTTCACGGGATACCCCTTACCTGACCCGCGACATCAAACTGCCCGATACGCTGAATAATGAAGTATCAATAACCCTGGCGGTCGACGTTTCCACTCACTTTGATAATTTTACCCAGCTACAATTTAATATCCTTGGCATCTCTTTACTGGCTATCGCCGGGTCTATGTTGCTCTCGATGTTTATGGCGAGCCGGGTCAACAAGCCAGTAGCCAGCTTAGTTAATGCCGCCAATCATCTGGCTGACGGTAATTACGAGCAAAGCGTAAAAACCTCAGGGCATTTACAGGAGATTAACGAACTGTCGGACGCCTTTGTGCGCATGAAAGACAGTATTCAAAGCCGTGAGCAGCGCATTCTGATGCAATCGCGGCTGGACATGCTTACCCGCCTGTATAACCGCAGTTACATGGAAGAGCTTATTCAACAGCGTCTGGATGCCGGTGAATCCCTGCAGGTTATCGGCATTAATATCCGCGATTTCAGAACCATTAATGATCTGTATGGCTATTCCAATGGCGATACCTGCATTATTTCAATTGCCGAGCGAATTAAACGCTGGCGTGGTACCGCGGCCCGCTTATCCGGCGGCGAGCTTGTGTGGTTTGCCAACGAGCCACTCACTGATGAGCAGTTGGAAACCTTCCATACGATCCTGGAACAACCGGTTGCCACTCAGCAGTTGGTGATGCCAATTAAACTGGTGTTTACCGTGGTTAACTGCCCTGCTGATGCCGATAACGCCCAGGACCTTTTCCGGCGCATGAATATTTTGCTCGATGAAGCAGAAATGGGCTCCAACTGGTTACTGCAGTTCAGTTCAGAAATAGAACAGCGTTACCTGCGCCGCCTGAGTATCATCACCGAGCTAAAAGAAGTACTGCAGAGCGAACAGGATGAATTATCTCTGGTTTATCAGCCTAAGATCAGCCTTAAAACCCGTCAGGTAAACGGCCTTGAAGCGCTTATCCGCTGGAACAGCCAGCGCCTTGGCTTTATTCCACCGGATGAATTTATTGAGATTGCTGAACAGGCGGGTTTTATTGAACAGGTAACCGACTGGGTACTTAACCGGGTCGTTGCCGATATCCTGATACTCCGTGAACACCAGATATTCATTAAACCGGCGGTAAACTTGTCGACTCAGGATATTCAAAACCGCCCCTTGCTTGAACGGCTCATCGCCTTGCTCGATACTAATGGATTAAGCGCCGACGATATCACCCTTGAGATCACCGAAAGCGATCTGGTAGCCGATGCAAAGATTGCCATCGCCAACCTGCAATTTTTGCAGGATAAAGGCTTCAGCATTGCTATTGATGATTTTGGCACCGGCTATTCATCGCTGGCGTATTTGAAGCACCTGCCGGTTTCAACCATTAAAATTGACAAAGCATTTGTACTCAACCTGAGTACAGATACCGATGATCAACAAATTGTCAGGACGGTATTGAGCCTGTCGACTATCTTTGATCTGGACGTTGTTGCCGAGGGCGTTGAAGATGCGAATGCCATGGAAATACTGGCAGACTGGGGTTGTCACACGGCGCAAGGCTATTATATTAGTCGACCGCTACCACTTGGCGGACTGATTGACTGGCTGGCTTCATCTGACTATTACCAACACTAGGGAGTTTTGCGTGCGACTAACAAAACTGATAAGCAGTACCCTTATTTTCTGCACCGGCCTGGCCTGCGCCGGTGACGGTAAACTGATTGGCACCGCGGGCCTTAACCAACTGGAAGGCAGCGGCGGTGGCGGCATTGTGCCCTGGGCCACCTTATCGGGTTACGACACCCAGGATGAGGTGTCAGCCAATGCGTTTATCACCCAGGTGAACCTCGATGACTACCGTCTTAACGTACTCGGAGCCAGCGTGTCGTTTTATGACCGCGCAGAATTCAGTGTGGCTCGTCACGTGTTCGACCTGACAACCCTTGGCGGCGAGATAGCGCAAACAGTTTATGGCGCCAAGTTTAAACTCTACGGCGATGTTATTTACTCTGACTGGCCGCAGTTGAGTGCGGGTTTGCAGTATAAGGATCTTGAAGACACCGCTGTGGCCAATCTGGTGGGCAGTGAAGACACCTCAGGCACTGATATTTACCTGGCTGCTACAAAAGTCCATTTAGGCGCTGCTGGCGGCTATAACCTGGTATGGAACCTTACCGGCCGGCTGACCAAAGCGAACCAGCTTGGACTGCTGGGTTTCGGCGGTCCGCAAAACAGCGATTATGAACTGATGCTGGAAGGCAGCCTTGGCGTGTTGTTTTCCCGTCACTTTGCTGCTGGTGTAGAGTATCGTCAGAAGCCCGACAACCTGGGGCTTGGTGAAGATGACTGGGTGGATGTTTTTGTGACTTATATCCCGTCTAAAAAGGTTAATTTTACCTTGGCGTGGGCTGACTTAGGCAGTATTGCCGGCGCTACCGGCCAGCAAGGCTTGTATTTATCTGTGGGAGGTCAGTTATGGTAAAACACCTGTTGGTTATTGCTGCTTGTGTAGCAATCCTGAGCGGCTGTGCGAGTCGTTCTGATACCCTGTATAAAGAACTGGGCGGCCAGGCAAAAATTAACGAAATCGTTGAGAACTTTGTTTATGAAATCGAGTACAACGACACTATCCTGCCCTATTTCGCAGACACCGACATCGACCGCTTTATGGAAAAGTTTGCCGAGCAGCTGTGCGTTTTTTCAGGCGGCCCCTGCAGTTATTCGGGTGATACCATGGAGCAGGTACACGGCGGTATGAACATTACCGAGGCTGATTTTAATCTGACCGTAGACTTATTCATTAACGCCATGAATAAAGCCAATGTCCCCCATACCGTGCAGAATAAGCTGATTAATCGAATGACTCATACCCGTGAGCAAATGCTGTATCTCTAAGCACAGCGAAGTTGACACAGTCATTCAGCTTTGTTTAAACCAATCCCCGCAATCTGGCGGGGATTTTATTGTCTGTGGGACGATCGTTCAGGCTTTACTATCCACTTCTTTATACCCTGCAATTTGCGGTATCAGAGCTTTAAACAGGGCAATCTGGCTTATCGGCTTTCCCGCCGCTACTTGTTTGGCTATTTCTGCAAACTCAGCATCAGACAGTGCACTTCTTAAGACCTTGTCCATACAACTGCAGAAGGCTACCGCATGGTCATCCTGACGTTCGATGCCACGGGCTATGCAGCCTTGCTTTATTGAGCTCTTGAACACTTCCAGCTGCTCTGCAGTGACGCTGCCCCTGGCACTGCCAGATAACGTAACAAAAAGTGCTATGAGCACTGTATATTTCATTCGGATCTCCGGGCTATAGAGTTATTCAACAGGATTGGAACTATCCGTTTGCACAGCGTTTAAAATTACGTTGCATGATGAAGTAGTAAATAAGTTGCATGACCAAGCCAAACCCCATACCAGATATCAGCCAGGTATTTTCCGGCAGGTCAGTTATGGTATCCACCAAAACAGAACTAATCAAAATCCCAAACACCAGGCCCATGAGTAAAGAAATTAGCCAAACCTGTAAGCCAACCGGCAAGGATAAAGCTGCCCAGCGAAGGAAAAACGCCTGACCATCTCCCTGCTTATTAGTGCGATAAAGTAGCCTCATTCCAAAGAACTGCAGCAGCGCAAAAGCAAAGAAGTTGGCGATTTGATACCAAAAGGCAAATACGTCACTCTGTGTGCAACTTACCGCCACCGGAAATACCATGGCACTGGCAAACAACATACTGAATACGAGCAGGTGTTTGAAAGCTAAATCTTCGCTGATTTGTTGTTGGTGAAGCTTAGCGGCCAACGCCTTAGCGTTGATGAAATAGAGATCTTCAATCATAACGTCCTTATTAAAAACAACATACTGTAATTCTAAGCAGAGTACCTGAGTGGCTTTAAAAAGAACAGATACAACAATTCAGATGGCATAACAGAGTAATGAGGCTCTCACAGGCGAGCTCTTGCAAGGTAACAGTAGTAGGTGGCCACAATGCCTGGTGGTGAGTAACACGCTCAGATGGCGTAGCTGGTTGCAGCTGCAGCGGGTTGGAAGTGCTTAAATTCTTCCATTCTGCAGAAAGCAAAAAGGCTTGCATCTCTGCAAGCCTCTTTTTTGGAATGTGGCGCGTGTGGAAGGATTCGAACCTCCGACCGCCTGGTTCGTAGCCAGGTACTCTATCCAGCTGAGCTACACACGCGAAGTTTTAATTTAGTGAGTGGCGCGTGCGGAAGGATTCGAACCTCCGACCGCCTGGTTCGTAGCCAGGTACTCTATCCAGCTGAGCTACGCACGCGCTGATACACTAAATTAAAAATGGCGGAGAGGGAGGGATTCGAACCCTCGATACGCGTAATGCGTATGGTTCCTTAGCAGGGAACTGGTTTCAGCCACTCACCCACCTCTCCGTCATGTGGGGCTGCATTTTAATGACATGCGGTGGGAAGTCAATGCTTTTTTAGATAAATACATTTCGTATGCCGGGATTTTAAACAATCCCTATATTTTGCCTAAAAAGCACACATTTACTGCCGGAAAAAGCACCGTTTACAGCCGTTTTCATCCCTCTGGCTCTGACCGATGGAACCACAATTGTGTGTCTAGTTACTGCGCACCAATAAAAAAGGCCGGAAAAACCGGCCTTAATAATGATAAATGACCAATAAACTGGTCTTACCACTGATTATTTACTTATTACCATCAGGCTGTCCGCCTTTTTCTGCCTGGATTCGCATATAAATTTCTTCGCGATGCACCGAGACTTCCTTTGGTGCATTTACACCAATACGTACCTGATTACCCTTAACGCCTAACACGGTTACGGTGACATCGTCACCCACCATCAGCGTTTCACCCACACGACGAGTTAAAATAAGCATTCTTTTGCTCCTGGTTCCTTGATTACATTGCCTCCGTGCGGTCTTCGGCGCTTTTTACTCCGTAAAAGCGCTTTCGGTGGGGTTAACGCTGGTGTCACGACAACGTTAATCCCCCAATATTTGCATTATAGCTTATCCTCTAACCAAACGTTAACAGACTGTAACGCAGCGGCTAGATTTTCTGGCTGACTGCCGCCAGCCTGTGCCATATCAGGGCGACCACCACCTTTACCGCCAACTTGGGTAGCGATGTGATTAACCAATTCGCCAGCTTTCACTTTGGCGGTTAAGCCTTTGCTCACCCCAACAATAAGGTTTACCTTACCGTCTGCAGGCACGCCCAGTACAACGATGCCTTCACCCATACGGTTTTTCAGGTCATCAACCATGCCGCGAAGCGATTTTGCTTCTACGCCTTCCAGCTCTGCAATGAGGACTTTGTTACCCTTTATATCCACAGCATTGCCAAGTAGATCAGCACCTTGCTGGCTCGCCATCTTTTGTTTAAGCGAAGTAACTGTTTTTTCTAACTCTTTTTGTTGAGATTGCAGCTGCGTTACTTTCTCTGTAAGGCCACTGGCATCGGTTTTCAACAGCCCACAGGTGGTGTTCAGTACGGCTTGTTGCTGTTGCACATAAGCCAACGCACCCATACCCGTTACCGCATCGATACGACGTACACCGGAAGCAATCCCGCCCTCGGTAACAATCTTAAACAAACCGATATCGCCGGTTTGCTTAACGTGAGTACCACCACACAGCTCGGTTGACACCGGCCCCATGGAGACTACCCGAACTTTCTCATCGTATTTTTCACCAAACAGAGCCATAGCACCGGTCTTTTTGGCTTCTTCCAGCTCCATCATCTGCGTGGTTAACGGATGATTATCCTGGATATCCTTATTAACCCGTACCTCGATTTGTGCCAGTTGCTCAGCAGTCACGCCCTCAAAATGCGAGAAGTCGAAACGTAAACGCTCAGCGTTCACCAATGAACCTTTCTGGGTTACATGGTCGCCAAGAATATCGCGCAGAGCTGCGTGCAATAAATGCGTGGCACTGTGGTTCTTCTTAATTGCACTGCGCTTGATGTCATCAATTTTGGCAACCGCTTTGTCACCTTTATTGATGGTGCCTTTTACCTTACCGCGGTGGGCAAAAGCATTACCCATTTTCTGCGTATCGGTAACAATAAACTCACCATTAGCAACCTTCAGTACACCGCTATCACCTACCTGACCGCCAGCCTCGGCGTAAAATGGCGTTTGATCCAGCACCACAACCCCTTCCTGGCCATCGGTCAGTGCCTCGCAGAAGCTGTTGCCACTGATTAATTCCACCACGTTGGCGTCGCCTTCTGCATCGGTGTAACCGGTAAAGGCGGTTTCAGAATCAACTTTTAAGGTACTGTTGTAATCGGCGCCAAACTGACTGGCTTCCTGAGCGCGCTGACGCTGCGCCTGCATTGCCGCCTCAAAACCTTCTTCATCGATTTTATAATCGTGTTCGCGGGCCACGTCGTTGGTTAAATCTACCGGGAAACCGTAGGTATCATAGAGTTTGAATACCAGTTCGCCAGGAACGGTATCACCTTCCAGCTCATTAAGCGCATCGTTGAGCATATTCATGCCACGAGACAAGGTTTTACTGAACTGCTCTTCTTCTACACGTAATACCTTTTCAATAACCGGCTTCTGATCAGTCAGCTCGGGATAGAAAGCGCCCATTTCCTGGGTCAGTGCATCCACCAGCTTATAGAAGAAAATGTCATTGGCGCCCATTTTGTAACCATGGCGTACTGCACGGCGGATAATCCGGCGTAATACATAACCGCGGCCTTCGTTGCTGGGCATTACGCCATCGCAAATTAAAAACGCACATGAACGAATGTGGTCGGCAATCACCCGCAGTGATTTATTATCCAGATCGGTCGTGCCAACAATTTTCGCGGCCGCATTGATCAGATTTACAAACAAATCGATTTCGTAGTTACTGTGTACATTCTGCAAAATGGCAGAGATACGCTCCAGCCCCATACCGGTATCAATCGATGGCTTAGGCAACGGCTCCATAGTGCCATCGGCCTGCTTGTTGAACTGCATGAAAACCAGGTTCCAGATTTCAATAAAGCGGTCACCGTCTTCTTCCGGTGTGCCCGGAGGACCGCCCCAGATGTGCTCACCGTGATCGTAGAAAATTTCCGAGCATGGACCACAAGGACCGGTATCGCCCATCGACCAGAAGTTGTCTGAAGTTGAAATGCGAATAATTTTTTCTTTCGGTACACCAATGGTGTTTTCCCAGATATCGAAGGCTTCGTCATCCTCAGAAAACACGGTAACCAGCAGTTTTTCTTTTGGCAGACCCAACTCTTCGGTTAAGAACGTCCAGGCAAACTGAATAGCTTCTTTTTTGAAATAGTCACCAAAGCTGAAGTTTCCGAGCATTTCGAAAAATGTATGGTGTCGCGCGGTATAACCCACATTTTCGAGATCGTTATGCTTACCACCGGCGCGAACACAACGCTGTGACGATACCGCTCGGCTATAGCTGCGCTTTTCGGAACCCAGGAAAACGTCCTTAAATTGGTTCATACCCGCATTAGTAAACAATAACGTGGGATCATCTGCTGGTACCAGTGAAGAACTGGAAACAGCCTGGTGGCCATGCTGGCCAAAATACTCGATAAATTTGCGGCGAATATCAGCAGTTGATAATGTCATTGAAATCCTGAAATCCTTAGTTAACCTGTAGAAGCTTATATGCAGCCTGTGTGCAGTGAATTCAAGTTAACTCAACTCAAGTTAAATCGACTAGTAAGCACATGCCCGGCCACATTATTATGAGGCCGCAACAATACCATGGTTAATGTTGTTTTGTTAAGCAATCCACCGTGAAAAGAGGCCAATCATCACCATAGAAAATATTGATTAAGGGCGGCATGCACGCTCCGGCTATTCGAGGTGGTCGTCGAAAGCGTGCTGAATATGGTCAGAATAAAAGCCCCGATATTGTAAAAAGCGGATTTGCTTAAACTTTTCCTTATCGGTTGCCGGTGGTTTGAGGCCAAATCGCTTGCGTCTTACCTGCCCGGCGAGCGTAAACCAATCGGTGTCATTTTCGAGCATAGCCTGTTCCAGCAGCGATTCCTCAATACCAAACTGCTGGCACTCTGCCTTTATTCTGGCCGGCCCCTGCCCTTTAGCTACCCCCGAACGCACTTTCATTTCGGCAAAACGGGCGTCACTTTGGATCCCTGCTTGTTTAAATTCCTCTACCACAGGGGCACAATCATCCATTGCAAAACCTTTCTGTGATAATTTTCGTAACAATTCGTGATAAGCATGCTCTCGTCGCGAAAGCATGCGGGTAATCGACTCTATAATGATTTTACGTGGGTTATCTGTCATTTTACCGATGATTTTTTAGAACTTAGCACTCAATATATGCCCGGTATCGTACCAGCTATTACGCTTTACTGCGGGCAGGATATTTCATAAGACTATGCAAAAACAAGCCGCGGATAATACGCTTACTTTTACCCTGCATCATAGCATCAACGAAATTGATGCGTCGCAGTGGCAGGCACTAGCTGAGCAGGCAGGCCCGTTTTTGCAATATCAATGGCTCAAGGCGCTGGAAGACACTCATTGTGTCGATGGTCACATTAATAAACAAACCGGATGGCAAACGGCATTTTGGATTGGCTCGCTCAACGGTGAGCTCAAAATAGTCGTCCCGGGCTATTTAAAAACCCACAGTTACGGCGAATACGTATTCGATCATAGTTGGGCCAACGCCTACCACCAGCATGGTATGGACTATTATCCTAAATGGATTGCGGCTATTCCATTTACTCCGGTTACCGGCCCTCGAATACTTATTGCCAGCGATGTTTCCGCCACCCAGTGGCACAGCCTGGTCACCCACATCAATGAATGGGCCAGCGACAATCAGTATTCGTCCTGCCATTGGTTGTTTAATCCGCTTAATTCCCAGACCGACTTTGCCAAGCTGGGCTTTAGCTCGCGTTTCAGTGTGCAGTTTCAATGGATGAATCGCGGCTATCAGAATTTTGATGACTTTCTAGCCCGGCTCACATCCCGCAAGCGCAGAAGCATTCGTAAAACCCGTAAGCGTTTTCATTCTCCTTCCTTGCGTGTAGAGAGGTTACACGGTGATAAGTTAAGTCGCAAAGACATGGCGTTTTTTGTCCATTGCTATCAGGACACCTACCTGAAGCGCAGTGGCCATACCGGCTATTTAACCCCGGCTTTTTTTGATGCGCTGTATGCCCATTGCCGTGACAACATTATGCTCGTTAAAGCCACCCATAATGACGAGGACATTGCGGCGGCCCTGTTTCTATTTGATGATACAGGATTGTACGGGCGTTACTGGGGCAGCCTGGAAGATGTTGATGAACTGCATTTTGAGTGCTGCTACTTTCAGGGCATTGAGTTTGCCATCGAACAGGGCTTGCCGCTGTTTAATCCTGGTACGCAGGGCGAACACAAAATCCTGCGCGGCTTTGAGCCGGTTTATTGTATATCCCACCATAAACTGCACGATATGCGGTTTCATCAGGCTGTGGCAGATTTTTTACAGCGGGAAAAACCGGTTATCGAAGACTATTTCAATCAGGCCCGGGATGTATTACCTTTCAACGCGGACTATCTGAACGAATTTGTAACACCAACAAGTACAAACGGGGCGACAATAACGCCTGAAAAATCCTAACACAGAGACAACAATATGAAGTACACATTGCTCGCAGCCACTATTGCTGCATCGCTGGCCCTGACGGCCTGTTCCAAACCAGAAACCACCACGCAAACCGCAGACACCCAGACTGAGGCACCAGCCGCTAAAGCCGAAATTGGCTCATTTGGTGTAGACCTGACCGCCCGTGACGAAAGCGTTAAACCGGGTGACGACTTCTTCATGTATGCCAGTGGTACCTGGTATGAAAACTACGAACTGCCGGCAGACAAAACCCGCTTTGGCGCGTTTAACGCCCTTGCCGATCGCAGCGAAGAGCAGGTTAAGCAAATCATCGATGACATCATGACGTCGGATAATTTAACCGCCGAAGAACAGCTGGTTCACGATTATTACAAAGCTTATATGGATACCGAAACCATTAACGCTAAAGGCATTACGCCAATTAATCCTACACTGACTGACATCGATAACTTGTCGTCGGTTAAAGAACTTACCGAATTTTTCGGCGAAAGCTGGCTCACCGGTGCATCAGCGCCGTTATACGGTGGCCTGTGGTATAACCGCCTGGATCCAAACGAATACCAGTTGAGTGTGGGCGTTGGCGGCCTCGGCTTACCTGACCGTGATTATTACCTTAACGATTCAGAACGCTTCAGCAATATCCGCGACGCATACGTTAAACACATCGCTGAGATGCTAACCTTCGCCGACGTGGAAAACCCGGAAGAAAAAGCTCAGGCCATTCTTGCGCTGGAAACCAAAATTGCTGAAATTCAGTGGCCACGTGAAAAACGTCGTGACCGCGACCTGACCTTAAACCAGGTCGAACGCAGTGCACTGGCCGACATGTATCCTGACTTTGACTGGAATGCCTGGTTAGATGCGATGGGCTTTAAAGCACCTGAGCTGAATATTTCCCAGCCACAACCGGTAAAAGACGTTATCGAAATCATCAACGATACGCCACTGGATGACTGGAAAACCTACCTGACCTACCACACAATCTCGAATAATGCGTCGATGCTGTCGGATGACATCTATATGGCTAACTTCGACTTCTATGGTAAAACCCTGAACGGTCAGCAAGAGCCGCGTCCACGCTGGAAACGTGCGCTTAGCGCTATGTCTGGCACCACCTCTTTAGGCTTCGCCATTGGTAAGAGCTATGTAGATCGCTTCTTCCCGGAAAGCTCTAAAACACAAATGGCTGAGCTGGTAGAAAACCTGCGTGCGGCCCTGGGCGAGCGTATTGATGGCCTCGACTGGATGGGCGAAGAAACCAAGGTAAATGCTAAAGCCAAGCTGGCGGCGTTTAACCCTAAAATCGGTTATCCGGATGAGTGGATTTCTTATGAAGGCCTGGAAATTTCCGACCAGGATCTGCTGACCAACGAACGTAATATCAGTAAATTCTTCCACGCCAAGCAGGTAGAGGATGAACTGGAACCCACTAACCGCGAACGCTGGGGTATGACGCCACAACGGGTAAATGCTTACTACAATTCATCGTTCAACGAGATTGTATTCCCGGCGGCAATCCTGCAACCTCCATTCTTTGATCCAAACGCCGACCCGGCAGTGAACTATGGTGCTATTGGCGCCGTTATTGGTCACGAAATGGGTCACGGTTTTGACGATCAAGGCTCTAAGTCTGATGCCAAGGGTATTCAGCAAAACTGGTGGACCGACGAAGATCGCGCCGCGTTTGAAGCAAAAGCTGACATGTTAGCCGCCCAATACAGTGCTTATGAGCCAATTGAAGGTAACTTCGTTAATGGCCGTAACAGCCTGGGTGAAAACATTGGTGACGTGGGTGGTTTGTCGATGGCTTACCACGCTTACAAACTGAGCCTGAACGGTAAAGAAGCACCGGTTATCGACGGCCTGACCGGCGATCAGCGTTTCTTCCTGGCCTGGGCTCAGGTATGGAAAGAAAAGCGTACCGAACAAAGCATGCTTAATCAGTTACGTGCCGGGACTCACTCTCCGGGTCGTTACCGTGCACTGGCACCGCGTAACCACGATGCCTGGTACAAAGCCTTTGACGTGCAGCCAGGCGATGCCCTGTACCTGGCACCAGAAGAACGTGTAAAAATCTGGTAATCAGCTTCCAGCAATTTTAAGACGCAAAAGCAGCCTCCGGGCTGCTTTTTTGTGTACAGTTTAAATTTCAGCCCAGTTATTGTGAAAAAATGAATCAAGCTACTGAGGGTAATCCAAAGATTTTCAAATATACTAAAAGACATCCAGTAAAAAAGACGTCAGAACTAATTCGCCATCAGTTTCAGTAAAATACAAATCATATTTGAAATTGCCTGAATATACTTCCCAGTGGTCAAAATCCCTTTCATAGATGTCATTGCCGAATACTTCTCGTAACTCTTGGGCAGGTTGATTTAAAAAAAGCGGTCCAAAATGCCATTTTATTTGATTACCCTGGCCTTTAAACAACGCCTCAGAGACAATAATTTCAGTCAGGTGGTCACTTTCAAATACCAGCGCTAAGCTGAAATCGTAAACGCGAACTGTTCTGCCATTATTATCTCGCGCTCTTAATATTGGCAGCGAGCCAATCACATTTTCCCCAATTTGATGGTCGGGGCTGCTTTGATTAAGCAGTCGATTGAAGATACGTTGATATAACCCTTCCTCATATCTATTAAACCGGTCTTGCGCAATGCGGGAGTCCACCTCCACATCTCCATAGGTATAACTTTCAACTCGCATCTCGCTGCTATTTCCCGCTATGAAGGTGGTTAGTTTAAGGTCAATGTTGACCTTATCGTTACCGGATATGCGGTACGTGTCTTCGTTTACGAATCTTCCCGTTTTGGTGTTTAGTAACGCTTCAGCTGTCATGCCCGCAATTACTGAGTTTTCGACATGCCACCTGGCAGGGAACCGATTATCAAATTCAAGTAAGTTGACCAACTCACCTGACAGCCAATGATTTTTGTTAGTAATGTGAGTCACCACATTATTCTCAAAAACCACCCATAAATTGCGACCGTACGACTGCACTTTGCTACCATAAGAAATTTGGAATTCACTGGTTGGGCTACCCAACACCTCACCTACGCTTTTTGGTGTCATGCCCACTTTAATACCAAACACGCCGTGGGCTAATGAAATATCTTCAACAATCAATTCAGGTTGTTTCGGAAAGGCTCTGTTAAGATTTATCGGGGGCAGCGCAATACGAAGTGCGGATTGCGGCAGTTTTATCGTAATACCCGTTTGCCGGATACCTGACTTATTGACGGGTGTGCTTTTAGGGCTAAAAGTGTATTCCCCCTCACACGCAGATATTAATTCAGCATCAAATGAAACATAACCAAGTTTGGCTGAGCTGGCCTTGGTCAATGTAATGTCATCGATCTCAGCTCCCATTTTTACCGACTTAGCAGTGAGAATAACCCCTGACGCCCCTTCTTCACTTGCGGCCTCAATAATACGTTCAAGCAAACTTCTGACTGACAGGTCAATACTGTCTGACTCTGAAGCCGTTCTGCGCTTAAGCAAAGACTGCATCATCGAGATAGTGTCGAGTATCTGATAATGACAGGATGGATAATAGTCCAGAATTTCAGCACTGATTACCACTTTCGGATAACTTAGAAGAATTGTCGCTAACACCCAAATTGAAAGTTTACACTGCATCAGTAATTCCCTTTACTATTTCGAAATAATGATTCACGTTAACTGAGAACCTGATTAACTCATTATGCGCTCTATTTATAGCTTTTCCCGGGCTCTTGCAAAATCATTTTGACAATCAAACACCAAGGCTTCACCCAGCGAGAGATACCGTTAGAATCACACTCACCGTTAAAAACCAAAGTAGTGAAATAACTAACACGGACTTCAGGGTGCTGGATTGCGCTTGTGTGCGATAAAATGAAAAAGCAGCATAGGCGGCGGGAATGAAGGCTGCCACACCGCCAAAGATAAACGCTTTCACGATACCAACCACAGGAGCCCATGAACTCTGGATAATCAAAAGCTCAAACAGCAGTATCACAACGCTAAAGGCGACACAGCCAAGCAACAACCAAAATGCCCTGTCCTCAGACAGCTTTAACCCTGGCGTAGTCAACATTAGCCTCCGTGCAGTGAGCTCCTTGTTTTAACATTATCACCCTAGCACAAAATATCGTGCCACAAATACCCAACCCCAGATTAGTCCGTTGTAAAAGAGCACGTGACCGGTTTGCTAAGGTTGTAAAAGTTTGGTAAACAGAGCACATAGTTCTTACCATAAACTTAGATTAAGGTACGCCAGTGATTGCGAAGTTGATATCAATGTTCCGCCCGGGTTTTGTTGCCACGCTAACCGTCCTGTTAACCGTAAGCTTTAACGCCAACAGCACCCCCGATAAAGCAGCAGGCTCAGCCATGGCAGACCAACACAATCAACTCAGCCAGACAGAAAAACAACTGGGCTGGCAACTGCTTTTTGATGGCGAAACGCTAAATGGCTGGCATGTGTTTCAGTACCCGGATACAGTGCCGGCTTGGACTGTAAAGGGGGATATGCTGACCTTCAACCCGGCGGCGCGAGGGCTGCAGCATGGAGATTTAGCCACTGATAAGGTGTTTGAAGATTTTGAATTAAAGTTTGAATGGCAATCTCCTGAAAACGGTAACAGTGGAGTGTTTATTAACGTTCAGGAAACGCCAGAAAGCGTAACGCCCTGGCAAACCGGGCCAGAATATCAGCTGCTTGGCGTATCTCATGGCGATAACGCGGATCCGGTAAAACGCTCTGGCGGGATCTTTGGCTTCGCTTCGCCACTAACCGCCTCAGACTTTCTGGCAAGCTCTGGCTGGAACGAATCCGTTATTAAGCAGCAGGATGGCAAGGTGGAATTTTATCTCAATGGAAAATTAACTGCCCGGGCCGACTTTAACTCTGAGCAATGGCAGTCACAGATAGCTGGTTCAAGGTTTAAGGATCAGGCCAGCTTTGGTGCCTATACCAAAGGCCATATTGTGCTGCAGCAGTGGACGTCACTGATCTACTTTCGCAACATTAAAATAAAAATACTTTAGGGCATGTTGTGGCGGAACGACATGCCGGGCTTGCCATCGGTTTGTTTACGTTGCCTGGTCAGCACTGCTTTAGCAGTGCCTCCAACCATTCTATAAACATTACCCTGGGTTGGGTAATCACGCAGTCTTAATTATCAATGTAGTAGCTGCGAGCTAAGTCGGATAGCGGGTATCCCAACACCGATACCAATCCCGCTATAACTCATATTCAAAATGACCTTAGACTTTGATTTAGTCTGCGGCCAACAATAACGCCAGGACCTGTTTCAGGGGAGATGTCACATTGCCGGCGAGTGGTTGGCATTTAGCTTATCCGATAAGAAATACTTCCGAGGTATCGCTACTGATCTAATAAATATTAGAAACACACTGATTTGAATTGTAAATTTTAAAAATTATAAAATTTCATCACATTTAATTAACAATGTTTTTATAAGTCATAACGTTTGGGGTGTTGTAATGGTATCACCTTCACACTCTCAGAGATCACATACATGGTGCTTTCGCGTGCTTATAAAGTTAAATTCTGTGGTCGTCATTGAGGTGCAGTAATGATTGAGAATACAAAGATTGATAATAACAATAACAGCAAGAAGATCTTGGTTTTTATTCTTACGGTTTGTTCTTTTGCCGCCTTGCTAGCACTCATTTTTGTCAGGACTGAGTACTCTATTTTTTTATCCGCAACAGGCATGCTCTTGGTAGCAATAACAAGTTATGTATTTTTTACCTCCCCACTAATTATGGTCCAATCAGAGATCCAATATGTTGAGCGTGAAAGCTATATCGAAAACCCTGATACTGAAACGTCAACGGTAGAAAAAGACAGTGAGCCTGATAACTCGCTGAAACAAGTTGCGCAAACACAGTTGTTGACTGACCAGGACTCCTCCCTTATCGATGAATGCTTCGCGGATATTTTAAATGGTATGGAAGAAGCCAGGCGATTAGCAATACTATCAGGGGATAAGGTTCTGGAGAGTCATCACAATATAGATGTTACCAAGGTATCGCTTGAAGCATTAAACTCAAAGCTAAAATCTGTAAAGGATGTGTTTGAGCATTTATCAAGCTCCTCGAGTGGTATAAACGCTATAGTTATGAATATTCAGGATATTGCTAAACAAACTAATTTATTGGCTCTGAACGCATCGATAGAAGCAGCAAGAGCCGGAGTTCATGGTCGTGGATTTGCGGTTGTTGCGAGTGAAGTCAGAGAATTAGCAAACAGATCAACCAGTTCTAGTGAGAAAATAGCAACAATAACCAAAGAACTGCAAAAAACATCAACTGATGCAGGAGAAGGCATTGAAGAATTAGTTTCTTCTTGTGAAGACTGCCAGAGTCACAGTGCTAAAGCGCTGATAGCAATGAACCATATCAAAGCAGGAAGTGAAGAGCGCAAGTTAATTGTTGCCTCAATAAATCAAAAAATAAGTGAGTTAAAACAGCAAATTGGCAAATATGGTCTATCGTAACACCATTCTGATTCTGATTTCCGCACAAGCATCAATGAAGGAACCAGTCATTCTGTTCCGCCCCCGCGTGGACTAAATTAATTTATGTGATTAACGGATGTTGATGAGGTTGCCTTTTAACACCAGGCATTTGGCGGCTACAGGCCAACAAATAACAAGCCACTGCTTGTTAGCTGCCCGTCATCCCATCGTATCGCCTTCTCTGAATTATTAACGCTAAGTATTGCGTGATTTTACCGATGGCGTACTGTTGAACCGTCATCTCCCCTCAGCCTTTTGTATGGCAAATATTCCTATCAATTTGTATAAAAAAACGAATACGCCAACACCGTTAAAAACATAAAATACTGATTATTATCACAATAATAAACACTGTTAAAATTATGATTTTTTATTTGCCAATTATTAACAACTGATCAACAATACAATAATAATATATTACAATAGGATATTTACTATGCGATTACCTGTATTTGGTCGGGCGTTAGCTATTGTTGCACTGGGGTTATGTGCGGATATGGCAAATGCTATCGATAACGGTGTCTACACCATCACCTCTATACACAGCGGTAAGTTAGTGGAAGTGGGCGCCGCCGATGTGAATGATGGCGCCAATGTCATTCAGTGGTCAGCTAATAACCATAACACGCAGCGCTGGTTGATTGCCGAACAATCCGACGGTTACTACAGCGTTATTAACTTAAACTCAGGCAAAGCTCTGGAGGTGTTTGACTGGCAAACCAGTAATGGGGCCAACATCGTTCAGTATGAAGATCGCGGTTTGGATACTCAGCGCTGGCAAATCAATGAACTGTCTGACGGCAGCGTAAGTTTTATTAATAAGCACTCCGGTAAAGCCCTTGATCTGTATGGCTTTGATACCTCCGATGGCGCCAATATTGCACAGTGGGATTTCTGGGGCGGTGATGCCCAGCGCTGGCAACTGAATAAACTTGCCAGTGTTGAGAATACCCCCTGGGATCCGTCGACAACCAATGGTGCCGTTAGCCACTGGCCATTAACCGGGAGCCTGGTCACCCACGACCCTACCCTCGCCTATGAAGATGGCCAATGGTGGATTTTCCAGACCGGGCCGGGCATTGCAGGTAAATGGTCTGATAACGGTGTGACCTGGAACGACGCGCTGGCTATCTTTCCTAATGGTCTTTCCTGGTGGGGAAATTATGTGCCGGGTCACGATGGCCAGGATGTCTGGGCACCGGACATCAAACATTACAATGGTCGAGCCTGGTTATACTACTCAATTTCCACCTTTGGCTCGCGGGTCTCTGCTATTGGTCTGGCTTCCGCGCCCAGTATTGCCAGCGGCAACTGGCGAGATGATGGATTAGTGATAAACACTACCAACAGTAATGACTACAATGCCATCGACCCGGAATTGGTTATAGCCGAAGACGGGAGCCCCTGGATGACGTTTGGTTCATGGAACTCTGGGATCAAGGTAACCCGCATTAACCCGGTTACCATGAAACCCTTCGGCCCGCTTTACAGTATTGCCAGCCGTTCAGGCGGTATAGAAGGTCCGGCGTTAGTCTACCGTCAGGGCTACTATTATTTGTTTGTCTCCATTGGCGAATGCTGTAAAGGTACCGACAGTACCTACCGCATTGCTTATGGACGCTCCACCGATATCCGTGGCCCGTATTTAGATAAAAATGGCCAGGATATGATGCAGGGCGGCGGTACTATTCTGGATTCAGGCAATTCCCAATGGGTCGGTCCTGGTGGCGAAGACATCATGAATACCGATGTGATTGTACGCCATGCCTACGATGCCAGCGACAACGGCGTCCCCAAACTGCTGATCAGTACACTTAACTGGGACAGCAGCGGCTGGCCTCGCTACTAGCCCACCCTCCTGACAACTCACTGTAAAACAAAGGGCATCAACCACTGGTTAATGCCCTTTTTCTATTTGACCTGAGAAAGCGGTTACCAAAAAGTTGTTTACCCCAACCGATAGACCCGCGCGCTCCCACTCCCCCACACAAGCAAACCCGCCCTGTGTACAGTTGTCTCAGTACGCCGCTAACTTATGATTTGTTCGTGAGTGTTAAAACTGTCAGCGATAAGGAAATAAGATGGAACTTAGTCAGGCTAAAGACGTGATTTATACCCTCTCGCAAGGGATAGATCCGGCATCCGGAGAAGTACTTGCCGACAACAGCTGTTTTAATCAGCCAATAATTATTCGGGCGCTCTTTATGGCCCACGAAGCACTCGACAGGTCAGTGAAGTACCAGCAGAGAAAATTATCATTGCCGCCCAATGCCGGTAAGCCCTGGCCGAATGAGGAGGACGAGCAGTTAGCGGGTGCCTTTGATGCAGGTAGTAGTATTACTCAGCTAGCGAAAGCACATGCGCGCACACCGGGTTCTATTAAAGCCCGGCTGGAGAAGCTGGGCAAAATCAGCGGCGCTTAAATGTTGCGGCTAAGCGCCTGTAGCTAATAAGAACTACTGTGGCTTTTGATACGAGTTAAAACTCGGCCTCTTCGGCCACTTTTGCCTGCCGGATCAGTTGAGTAAACTCGCCACGGTAACCATAATAATCCTCCCCTTTGTTTGCCAGCGCCAGGTTAAATGCATCATCTAATGACCACTGGCCGGTATACTTACCGTCTTTCATTAACTGAGCAAAGCCCGCCACCGCAGTGGCAAAGTTTACTTCCTGCATGATCGCAGGGGAAACGTTAGCGGCGCTCATAATCGGTTGCTCCAGCAATTGCGAACGCTCCTCCCCCGGCAATTTATAACGGATTTTTAAGTATCCCAATTCTGCCGAGGCATCACTTACCGCACTGCTGTCGTCGCTGGCATAACGGGATTCATCCAGGTAGCTACCCGGCTGGCCGTTAAGGGTAACCTCGTAAATTGCCGTCACCGAATGGCCAGAACCTATATCACCGGCATCCACTTTATCGTTATTAAAGTCTTCTTCTTTCAGCGCCCGGGTTTCATAACCCAGTAACCGGTATTCATTAACCACCGCCGGATTAAACTCCACCTGGATCTTAAGATCGTTAGCAATTGGAAACAGTGATGACGTGGCCTCTTCCACAAACAGTTTTTGCGCCTCGCCCAGAGTATCAATATAAGCGGCTATCCCGTTGCCGTTTTGGGCCAGCGACTGCATCAGCGCGTCTTTATAATTGCCTTGGCCAAAACCAATCACCGACAAATAAATACCGTTCTGGCGCTTACGCTCAACAAAGTCTGTTAATTGTTCAGGGTCTGACAGGCCAACATTAAAATCACCGTCGGTGGCGAGCATAATGCGGTTAACCGCTTGCTCATCAAAGTTCGACTCAGCCAGTTGATACGCCAGTTGCAGGCCTTCGCCGCCAGCCGTGGAGCCACCGGCTTTGAGTTGGTCCAGCGCTTCGATGATTTTTGCTGCCTGCGCTACTTTTGTCGGCTCAAGCACGGTACCGGCTGCTCCGGCATACACCACTATAGCTATGGTATCGGTTGGCTTGAGGGTTTTCAGCAACAGCTTGATGGATTGCTTCACCAACGGGAGTTTATCTGGCGCGTTCATCGAACCTGATACATCCAGCAGAAACACCAGGTTGCTATCCGGCTGTTCCGTTTGCTCCAGTTCATATCCCTGGATACCAATATGCACCAGTTTGCGATGCTCGGCCCAGGGCGAGTCATGGACTACCACGGTGGACAAAAATGGCTGCTTCGCACTGGTTGGTAGCGGATAGTTATAATCAAAATAATTAACCATTTCTTCCAGCCGCACAGCATCCTTCTCGGGCAGATAGCCACGGTTTAATTGCTTTCGCACAAAACTGTAGGAACTGGTATCAACATCGGCAGAAAACGTGGAAACGGGTTCATCGGTAACCCGCTTTACCGGATTGGCATCAAACTGCTCGAAGTCGTCCTGGTACTGTGGCTGTGCGGGCGCCGGCACAGGTGCCATACGGCTGCCAGTTACCATCAACGGCATGACCAATTCGGCGGCAACATGACGCTCGCGCTGTACTTTCATGTATTCGGCTTTTTCTGCCTGTTGTCTGGCTTGTCGCTCAGCGGCCAGCTCTTGTTCGCTCGGTCCTGAAGTACAATTAACCAGCGCAACGGCCATGGCAATTACCAGCGCACTGTGGCCAAACCTTGTTTTTGTCATTTTCCGCTCCATGAGGTCAGAGTTAACTGATAAATATACGATAACAGTGGTAACTTAACTGTAAGCTGAATAGCCGTATAAAGAAAAGGCAAGCGAACATACTTGCCTTGTTTTTGTTCACATATCAATGTGAATAAGTTCAACTTGACCTGGCAGAGTACAAATCCAGAACTCATTTAAGTCTGAAATTTCTGTAATTGTTCAACAGCGGTCATTCCGAAAAGAGCACCTAGCTCACTTTCATAGGTTGGACATTAAGGATTAACCGAAACCAATCCATACTTCAAGCGCCCG
>JAAFAI010000004.1 GCA_018222405.1 Gammaproteobacteria bacterium
CCGGGCGCTTGAAGTATGGATTGGTCTCAGCGAATCCTTAATGTCCAACCTATGAAACGGTGTTAGGTTGCGAAACGGGCCGGGAACAGCCAATGAAACCTTTAATACATCTTGTAAGGCAGGAATTTACCTGACATCACAACGTGAACTCGGTCGCCTTTAGGATCTTCCTCGCGCTGTAAATCCATGGAGAAGTCGATAGCACTCATGATGCCGTCACCAAACTCTTCGTGAATAAGCTCTTTGAGCGTGGTGCCATAAACATTCACCAGCTCGTACCAGCGATAAATCAGCGGATCGGTTGGAACTTCAGTAGGTAAAGAGCCTTTATAAGGGGCGATCTGCAGCCAGGCAACGGCTTCATCACTGAGTCCGAGCAGTGAGCCTACACCTTCAGCCTGTTCTTTTGTCATGGCCATCTGACCTAAACACGCGGCAGTACTCCATTCTTTTGACTGACCTACAACTTCAGCAATTTCAGACCACTTAATTCCCTTAGTAATTTTGGCAGACTGGATCATTGCGGTGACCTGGGTACGATCGGTAATCATGATGTTAGCTTCCTGTATTGGTTTAACGATATTAAGTTTTGGGCACAAAAAAACGCCCATGCCGTAACCAGCAAGCTGGTGCAGCATGAGCGTCTTTGCTCAAACACATAGACCGTGTTTATGAATCAATTTGTTCACAAAATAAAAGCATTAACAATGCCATGTTAATAATTCAATATTAAACAATAAGATAGATGGTGCAGATGCAGGTTGATGATGCGCTTATGATCGATATTGGCGCATAATTCCTACCGGTAAGCACCAGCATAGCGCGTGAAAAAAAGATTAGGCAAAAGAAAATCCGCGGCGAGGCGGCTTTTATAATAATAGAGATGATTAATGGAACGCTGGAACCACCATAATCTTCTATGGTTAGCAGATTTTTTCATGGTATTCGTTCGCCATTATTGTCTCTTTGTTTTTTATACCAAAAATTCAGCCGCCTGGTGTGACTATAGCCGACACATATAAAACCGATAAATCAGCAACTAAATACAGCTGACCCATCGTCTGTTCATTCGTCCTGTGACAATCAGTATTTGGTCTTGAAAAAACTCTGGGATCCTTGCCTATATGTTTGACCTGGTTAATAACTCGGTTTGCTGCGCTGATTTGAGGTGGGAACAATAAATAATTGGGGCGCCGCACGCTTGTCGTGTCTTTGATAATTGTTGTCGCTGCAGCGATAACACTTCTTCGGGTTTCCTCATTAAGGTAATAGTACCGGCTTGTTTTGTCGGTGAGGTGGCTCAGGGTGCGGCCAACCTGAAGTTTGCAACCAGCAAGCCCTATCAAAGCAAATAAACAGGGCTGTTTGGTGCAGGTTGGCACACCACTGACTGAGCTTGAGTTCAGTGGCTCACCTGTTTGAACTTACAAAAATAATGAGGATCTTATTATGAGTCGAAATTCAGGTTTTGCGATGGCAGCAGGGGGCGCAGCAGTTGGCGCGGCGATGGGTAATGCGATTGGTAACTCGGTAAGAATGCGCAGTTTCCGTAAGAAAATGGTGGATGAGCTTATCAGTGACTTTGGCGCCTTGATTGCTACAGAAACTGTGGTGTACTGGGTACAAAATGACGGTTCAACCGACTTTAACTACCGGGAATATGCCGACAAACAGGTGCAAAACCGAATATATCAGGATGTTATGGCTTGTTATGGCGAAAAGGCGGCTGATTTCGTTGATTTCAGAATACAGAAATCGCGGGAGAAGGGAGTGGCATTTAACCTTAGCCAGGGGCTCAGAGATTTTTTGGAAACAGAAGGGATAAAACATAATAATCAGATTGACATTGAAGGCTACGCAAAACGGCTGACGTCCATTAAACCGAAAACTCCCGCAATCAGAAGCTTGTTGCTGGTATTAGGTAAACAACCTTCTTTTCTGCGTAGCGTGGGCATTGTTATTACTCTTGTCACCTGGCTAGTGGTGCTGTCGGTGATTGCCAAAATGAGACTAGATGTATCATCATTAGCTATTTCATTCTGCGTAGCGACGCTGGTTGTTATTCTGGGTGGTAGAAAGCTAATGGCCGCCTACGTTAGCAATAAGATAAACGGACAGTTTGAAGCATTAAACGAAGAGTACGAAGAACTGGAAAAGCGTTTTTACGAAGATGCCAACGCGATTAGTTAATCCACCTGGTATCGGTATATTGTTTGGTTTCTAGACGAACTCAATTACTGGCCTTATGTTTGATAAGGCCAGCTACTTTATTGACTGTTCACCTTTGCTGAAGATATTGATACCAGTTGATTTCTAATTGGGGTGACCTGTCATTTTTCAGCGCTGCCTGCAGGCGCTCAGCGCCATCATAGCGGTTAAAAAGCTCACTTAACATGGAGAGGTGCGCTTCATAGTTCGCCAACATTTTTTCTCTAACCGAGGGATTTTCTATTTTCGCTATAGCGGCGAAAATCAAATCAGGCTGGCGGCGGGTTTCAAAGTTAAATAACGATAAAAATTCAAACAGGCTTCTTTGTTCAGCCGTGCCGCAGAATAACTGACGTTCCCGGTAATTGTTGGTAAAGTGCCATGCTTTTAACGTTTCCAGCGTTAACAAGCTTTCGCAATGATTCGCCCGGCTGTAGATTTCCTGCAACGCAAAGAACACCTGAGAACTGGCTGGTGCCGGTTCGCTCTTCAGATACTCAAGCCACTCATTCAGCGGCTTATCCAGCAATGGTGCAACTGCAATAGCCCTGGCATGAAAATACTGGCGTTTATGGGGAGCTTCGGATACTAAGTTATTCTGAAAAATCACATCTTTATTAGCCTGAATATAGTCATAATCAAACTGCCAGATACTGCGGTAATAATTGAAAATCTCATTAAGTTCTGCATCTGTAGCAGGGCGCTTAGATGCTTCCAGCTCGTACATAATCGCCGGTGGGTTAGATTTGATGTCTTTAGGAAAGAGTAGGTTCAGGGCCAGCCAGGCAATAGCAACAGACAGCAAAATGCCTAAGCTAAGACCCAATTTAACTTTTGCGCCGTCGTGTTGGTCGGTGAGTAAGGTGAATTTATCTTTAATGATAACGTGCATGACTGGCTGCCTCCCTGATGCCTGGCATGTTCTGATTACAAATAAGGTGAACTTATACGGTTCATTCTCTCATGAATTACAACTAAATCAGCCGTAATGTTAAAAATTAATTAGCATTAAAATGAAAAGGTTAAAATAAATTGTACATATGGCATCCAGATAATAGTGGGAAACTGATACATACAGTGCCAGTATAGTTACTCAGAGTATATTTTCTATGTAGCCCTAACCAGGACTGGCTTAGAAAATAAAGGGCATTGCCCCTGGCAGTAAAGCATCGCTTTCTAATGAAGCCGTGCTGTTCAATCTTAATCATGGTTGTAATATCTGCGGAGGAAAGCATGCGTCTATCTAAATCTACTGTATCTTTATTATCTTTACTAATTTGTTGTGTCTTAGTCACACTCTCTGTTAATAGCGCTGAAAAAACATATTCATCCTGCACCGATTCAGATTGGATCAATAAATCAGATGCACAATTTGCTGCTGATTGTGTCGTCATGGCGTTTGAAGGAGGATTAAAAGAAAAGCAAAAGATAGCATGGATGTTTTTTGCCAGAGTTAATCAACAGATAGCCAGCGGCAAGCAATCAGGTATGTCCGGTGGGGACTCAGTTCCCCTGTGGATGACGTGGCCTACAGATCCGGATACATTCACCGCAAATCCAGGCTTTCATTTTTCTGAAGAGCCACGCACGACAATGATGCCCTCGATTGAAAAAAAGGAACTTTTGGCGGGCAAAATCACTAGCGCTGATCCGGATGGAGCCAATGAAGAGGTTACCCGTAATCGGATTTCCTACAATTATTTGGTTAACAATAAACTGACCACACGCTCAGGTATTGCCACTTTTTTTGAAACTAATGACTACGTAAATATGCCGGTAGGCACTATTGAACTTAAAGCATCATGGCTACAGGTAACACCGGGAAGCCCAGCTCCTGACGGAGCGCTAATCTATCAGTTTGATTCCGGAAAATACTGGTGGAGAGGCTTACATATCATGGTGAAAATGCGCGAGCTAGCCGATCCTACCCAGTTGTTTTACAGCGAGGAACCAAGCTGGTTCTGGACTACTTTTGAATTTAATGAAAACCCAGGTGTTACCCATGTTCGCGACAAACTTATAACGCAGCGCCAACCGCTTGCAGAGCACGAAATACAAAAACTTATTGCAACTGCCGGTTTAGAGAATACGGACTACCAAAATCTCGCTCCCAATGGCACCCAAATTCGATTTACCGATAACGCAGATGGAGTGACTCCGGTCATATTAGGTCACACAGACATGGAAGATTTTGCTGGTTTGCCAAATACTGCTCAACCGGCTTATTGGACGTCGTTTAACGCTAGCTGCCATAGCTGTCATGCTACTGCGTCCTATAACCCCTCGACTAAAGCATCATTTCCTTTTTCTTCTCCTACCGGCGCTCTGGATCCTGCCTATAATGCAGCGGATAGCGATGGTAATACATAATATTTAGGGCAGGGCTTTAAGCCTCTCGATTTTATGTGGCCTATTGTATTCCAAACCAAATAAAATCTGTTTTAAAAGCGAACTAATATCTATGCAGAACAACTGATTGGTTAATTTACAATGAGTTAATGACCAAACTGCTTTTAGCAAATAACGCAAAGTGGATCCTTTATAAAATAATTTAATCTCTCATGGATCCTCATACCATGGCTGATAAATTTACATTCCTTTAACAGTGGGCCTGTCTCTTTTGAGATTTCACTGAAGGTAAATCAGCAGGAAACGTGAGATGAAGTTTAATAAAAAGGTTTTAGGTGCGGTGGTAACTTCCGTATGGCTGGTAGGATGCACAGGAATAAACAGTTCAGATAACCGCGAGGTTGCTAAAACCTGTCCATTACCGTCTGAGTTCCAGTGGGAAGCCAGTTCTGCACTGGTTTCGCCTAACAAAGGGATATTCGGTATAAAAGATCCATCCGTGGTTTATTACGAGGACGAATACCATATTTGGGCCACGATAAATGACGGTAACTGGAAATCGGTGTATTTCAGATTTGCTGACTGGCAAAACGCGTCGCAGGCTGTTCAACAACCTATGAATGGCACTAGAGTGGGCAACACGGTAGCACCGCAGGTGTTCTATTACCGCCCGCATAACAAGTGGTACAACTTTACGCAGTGGGGACGGGGCTATTCAACAACCAGTGATATAACAGATGTAAACAGTTGGACCCCCAGAAAAGATTTTCTGCAAGACGGGCCTCCTATTGAGCAAGGCAAACCAGAGCTTGATTACTGGGTAATTTGTGACGATGTGAATTGCCATTTATTCTTCTCCCGAGACGATGGCGTGCTCTATAAATCCAAAACGTCCAGAGAAAACTTTCCCAACTTTGTGGGCTATGAGGTGGTTATGGAAGACCATCGCGGTAACGGCAATAGCTTTTTATTTGAAGCGGCCAATGTTTACAAAGTAGATGGCACCGATCAGTACCTGTTATTAGTTGAAGCTTATAACAGTGAAGGTGGCGCATATGGGCCTAGGTATTTCCGTTCCTGGACAGCTACAGATTTGGATGGGCCATGGACACCACTGGCTGACACTGAACAAAACCCTTTTGCCGGAAATGCCAACGTAGATTGGGTTGAAGGAAAATGGGCAGACGGGATCAGCCACGGTGAAATGATCCGCTCCGGCTATGATGAATATCTCACCATTGATCCGTGTAATTTACAGTTTGTGTTCCAGGGAGACTCAGGGCCATCACTTAATGGTGATTATGGCGGTGAACCCTATAAACTAGGCGTATTAACGCTTAAGTAAAACAATCGATTAGATAAGTTAAGTAATTAAGTCTACATTAACTTGCTTTTAAATCTGAAGGTTGAAAGCTTATAAGTAAATGACTAGTAACGAAACAGAACCCTGAATAGGGTTCTGCTTATATAGGATTGTAGGTTGGTTCAGATTAAGCTTTATTGCGTCTACGAGCACCAGCCAGACTGAGTAACCCTAAACCAAAGATTGCTAGCACAGAAGGTGAAGATACTTCATTGGTTGTAGCTGAACCATTAACGCTGAATGGCAACTCCACAGTAAGTTGGTTACCACTGTCGGTCAGTGTATCAAACAAGCCGCCTGCTGCAGATTGTTGAGCATTGCCAGTGCGAGCATCAGATACCACAGGCACCCATGGGCCGGAGAATGAATCACTGCCGGTCAGGCTCCAACGGAGCCAGTAATCACCAGCGCCTAAAAAGAGGTCGTCAATATCAGCGTTGGCAAGGTAAATGCCACGATTGGTCGCTGAGGTGTCTGACGATACTCTGTATCCCTGCAAACCGCCATTGGTAACAAGGCTGGTATCTGCAGCGATTACCGTACCGGTATTTACATCACCTGAAACAATGCTCCAGCTAACACTTTCAAAAGTAAAGGCGAATGCGTTGGTTTGGTAACCAAAGAAATCCAGATCGGTGATTGTCCAGCTTTCACCAACTGCAATCGAAAAATCATCGGCAACGGAATTAGCGTTGATCGTTTGCGCCCCAAACCCAATTATATTTGCTGTTGGCGCTACAACAGATAAGCCGCTTCCATCAACAACGGGGCCGTTACTGTATAAAAGGGCTGCCTGGCTTACCAGTGGGGTGGTGCTGAGCATTAGTGTTAAGATCAACTGCTTCATGAAATACTTCCTTTACTAATTATGACTACTGATGCCTAAACCTAATCAGTATGATTTGGCTACTATTTGGATAAGCATAAAGCGAGCCACATATTTACTCTTTGAAAAACAGCTACCTAAACTAAACTGTTCAAAATGCATACTTCTAATGTAAAAATAACTGACAATTGTTTTAACAACCGATTGTTAGTTAAATACTCCCCGGATAGGTTCAAAATAAGAAGTTAACCAAAACACAATATAGGACGATTTATTAAACAAAGGGCCTTATAAATTAAGGCCCTTGTAGATCTGTTAATCATTAAGCAAAGTCGAGCAAATCTGTTCCAAAGAAATTATCGATGATACAACGCCATTCACCGTTTGACTGACGCTGCGTAACATACAAAGCACGTTTTCCTTCACATGGTGTTGCCAGCGGCGTCGCTTCAGGTACCAGGTATAACTTGCTTATGACCAGCGCGATATCTCCGGCCTCAATAACAATCTCATCGCCGGTAGTAACAAGGTGAGAAGGCATATATTTCTTCTTAAAAGCCTGCAGTGCTGTAATGCTATCGTGTTGTTGCTGAGCTAGAGGACTCGCAACTATATTGGCATTGTCGCCGTAGCAGTTTGAAATGGTATGCAGATCACCGTTATTGACAGCTTGGTGTAAACGGCTAAGTAACTCAGTGATTGATTGTTTCATGGTTATAGTCTCTGTAACGTTAGGTGGTGCCGCAAAGACTGATAAACAAAAAACCCGCCTTTGCGGCGGGTTTCGATAATTTTAATTACGCACAATTAAACCCGCCAATCAGTAATAATAGCGAGTAGAATAATTTGTGAAGAGGCTGTGGTTAAATCAACCCGATGCGTAACTGTAGTGTTCATAACCCGAGTATTTAATTTCCAGGCTAGAATGTCAACGTCTTTGACGAGTAAGACCTGATGATAAACTAACCAGTTCTTCGGGTTAATGTAACCAGAGCAGATTGAGAGGTCGTGAATTCAAAAAGCATTGGATAGTGAAAAAGGCTGGCTGAAAATCTTGCTTTGTGTGGCAATGGAAGTGCAACTGACGATTGCCACTTAACTTGAGAATCTCTGCCAGCGAGATCTTTAACCTATCAATAAGTCATAAAATCTCTAAAAAATTCAGTAAAACTTAAAATGAGATTTATTTTTCTTATGGGCATTCATATCACCGCTTCAATTGCAAATCGATATCCAGTACGACTTCATAAGCGACGCTGTCGTTGGTAGCCCAACTGCCGCTGCCTATTTCGAATTCACGTCTGTCTATCGACGCTGAACCAACGAATTTCGCATTGCCGTTATCGTTCTGCCACTCGAAGGTGACCGTAATTGGCTTAGTAATGCCTTTTAGCGTGAGCTCACCGTTTGCCACGAACTTGCCGCCCTCTGCGTGAATATTACGACTTATATAATGGGCACGAGGGTAAGCGTCGGTAGAGAACCATTGACCGCCTTTGATGGTGCGGTCCCAGTCTTTATTATTGGTTGTGATACTCTGCGTTTTAATCGTCACGTCAATCACGCCATCTGCAGGATTAGTCGGATCGAAGTAAATCTTCGGCGTAAACTCCCGAATAGCACCAACAAATGGCTGACCAGCATAGCTGTTGGTGAACTTAAAATTGTCTGGGATCGCGACCAGTTGCCAAAGTGGGCTTTCTGACTCAATCAGGCTCTGATTCGAATCAACACCTGCTCCAGCCGGTAATTGCCCGATGGCCTGTGGTGAATCAGTTGATTCCGGAATGGCGGTTTCCGCCCTGTAAAAGGTGAAGCCGAGCAGCACAGCCAATGTGATAATAAGCGCGTTTACTCCAAAAAATACCTTACCCGGGAGCATGCGCGGCAGCAAATTAATACCATCAACAAACTTATGAACTACAAGCATTGCTACATGGCCTGCCACCATTAACGCGATTCCGTAGAACAGGTAAATATGCAGTGACGAATACAGCTCCCGGCTTTCGCCTTCCAGCCCGGGAATATATGGAATTGAAATTAAATTGAACCAGGCAAACGGATAACCCGCGGTGGAATTTAACAGCCAACCACTAAACGGTACGGCCAACATCAGTAAATACAAACCCCAGTGCCCGACAGCTGCCATTTTTTCCTGCCGGGGAGGCAGTCCCAGCGGCGCTGGAGGATGCATTAAGCGCCAGAATAGGCGAATGACTGCCAGCACCAGAACGGTAAAGCCCGCAGATTTGTGAAGTACAAATAACTCTATTTTATCTGGAGAGTTCGGCATTTTTTCGGCGATTAAGCCAAGTCCTATTGCCCAGAAAATTAATAGTGCTATTGCCCAGTGCAGAATACGGGCAACCAGGTTGTATGGCTTTGAAGGTGTCATTGAGATTCTAAACACAGCTTGAAATTGCGGCTAGATTACCGCTGTTCTTGATAAACTGCGAACTTGCGTCATCTCGATTTAAAGAACAATTTATACTGATTTATAGAATGCGGTTTGAATTTGATTAATCACACTTCCATAAACTGTACTATCCCACAAGGACGTTATAACGACATTTAATATCTGACTGACATAATATGGAAATGGCAAAAATAAAAGGCCTCCAACGGGCCAACACCAAATAGTTCCATTTCAAGATATTAGAGAAGATACGCTCGCCCCGGTCACTGATTAGCCCGATACTTATTGGTGAATACTAAAGTCACAAAAAACAAAATAGTTAACCTGATATACCCAGGTAAACTATTCTGCATTGCCGGTGTCCAGACACTGGCAGAGATAAACGAAAATGCCATTATGGCAACAAATATAAACATAGGAAGCGAGTTTATAAATTCATCAATGAATGAGGCCATTTAAAAATGGCCTCACATAGTTAAAAAATAGCCGGGAAGATTAACTCGTTGCAGTGGCAAGTGACTGGCTTTGTTTCACCCGGTTGATATCCGTGATAGGTGGTGCACCAAACAAACGACTGTATTCGCGACTAAACTGTGATGGACTTTCGTACCCCACCTGATAGCCTGCTGCAGAAGCTTCGATGCCTTCATAGAGCATTATTCGGCGAGCTTCATTTAGTCGAATATGCTTTTGATACTGCAGTGGCGACATCGCGGTAATCGATTTAAAACCGCTGTATAATGCCGACTCACTCATATGCACTACATTTGCCAAGTCTTTCACTTTAAGAGGAGAATTAAAATTTTTGCGAATGATTTCAATCACTTTACTTATTCGATTAGCATTAGAATCATACAATAAAAATTGGCGAAGCTGATTTCCGGCGGGGCCTTTGAGCATTCTGTACATCAGTTCACGTTTTAACATAGGCAGCAGAATCGGAATATCCTGCGGAGAATCATGCAGCGCGAGCATACGGGCAAATGTTGACATGGATTCAATATCCGCATCGACCATCTTGATGCAGCTTTTATGACAAGGTTCAGCTTTATGTTCTGCCATGTCGATTAACAGTTCAGACAATTCCCGTAAATCGAGGGAAACACTTATGCCGACATAAGGTTTGGTTTCTGAAGCTTGCACAATTTCACCGGTTACCGGCATCATTAATGGAATGATAAGATAACTTAATTCATGATAATGAATTTTCTGGTCGCCGACATAGAGGTTTTTACTGCCCTGTAACAGCAGGCATACCATTGGCTCATAAATGGTGGGACTATTGCAGGTTTTAGACGTACTGCGTAAAGTTCTGACACCAGGTACATTCGTGTCATAAATGCCCTCGTTGGTACTTACACGCTCAACCATTTCAATTAACGATTGCTGATATTGCTTAAGTTGCTGATCCATATATCCCCCAAAATAACGGATTTATTATAGTCTGCATTTACTATCTAACTACGTATTGCCCTACAAAAATGTAGAAACAGGCAATCATTGAGTAGAATTAAACAATCCACTCTACTGTAGGATCAGGAAAGCGATAAAAATTTAGCATACGCCTGGGGCAATATGGAAAGCTAGTTAAAACGCATTACGCATTAATAATTCTGACTTACACAATTCTCGCTCATCTTTGCACGATTCTGCACTCACTGCAGAATCGTGCAATCACAAGCAAGGATCAGATATTAATCAAGCAACCTCCTTTTTATACACTTCTGCTCGTTCACGGAGTCGGCGCAAAAGTAACACTTCAGGTTACTGACTAATAACACCGTCCCGTCAGTTTTTAATTTAAAGGAGTGATTATGTTTTATTTAAACAAAGCCCCACTGATCATCATTAGTGTACTGGCCACGGCTGTTTTGGCCGGATGTGGTACGGATAATAATGAACAGTCGGCACCTGCCATGAGCGCTCCTACTGTGAGTGTGGCAGAAGTCGTCAGTTTACGATTAAGCGAATGGGATGAGTTCAGTGGCAGACTAAGCGCACCGGAAACAGTCACGCTTATTCCCCGTATTTCTGGCTATGTGGAGCAGGTTCTTTTTACCGAAGGGGCTTTGGTCCAACAAGGGCAGGTGTTGCTACAAATCGATCCTGCACCATTTAAGGTGGAAGTAGAGCGATTACGAGCCCAGTTGAGTAGTGCACAAAGCCGTGTTGAATTAGCTCGCTCGGAGTTTGAACGCGGTAAATCGCTGATTGGTCAGAATGCGATTTCTCAGGAAGCCCTCGATAATCGTCAGGCATCTTTACAACAGACCAGCGCAGACGCAGCGGCTATTAAAGCAGCCTTAAAACGTGCTGAACTGGATTTATCTTACACTACCGTTAAAGCGCCGGTATCAGGACGCGTATCCCGTGCTCACATTACTCAAGGTAACTATGTCACAGCGGGGCAAAGTGAACTCACGCGCATTGTGTCAACCAGTAAAATGTACGCGTATTTTAATGTGGATGAGCAAACTTATCTTAACTATGTACGCGACGAGTTAACCGAGTCGCAAAGCGGCATGCGGCAACCTGTTTCAATGGCATTGGCAGGCGACACCACGTTTAGTTACACAGGTTATATCGATTTTATCGATAATCAGGTAAGCGATCAGACCGGTTCAATCAATGTAAGAGCGACCTTTGATAACGCAAATGGTCATCTTATGCCTGGTTTATATGCCCGTATCCGTCTGGCTGGTACACCAACATACGATGGCATTCTGATCGACGAAAAAGCCGTAGGCACCGATCTCAATAACAAGTATGTGCTGGTCGTAGGTGAGGGGAACACGGTTGAGTATCGTCCGATAACACTGGGCGAGTCATTAGGCGATCTGCGCATTGTTGAATCCGGTCTCGAATCGGGTGACGACATTATCGTAAGTGGTCTGCAACGGGTTATGCCTGGCATGCAAATTACCCCTAATGTAACCGCCATGGCAACCACCGATGCAATCGCTGCCATCGAGTCTGCCCAAAGCAAGCTGGATCCAGCGCAAATAGCATTAACCGCATCTTATACCGTTCAATCTGCCCAGTAGGAATATAACTTAATGTTTTCTCGCTTTTTTATACACAGGCCGGTATTTGCATCGGTGCTGTCGTTACTCTTTATCATTACCGGGGGCATTGCTGTATGGCAATTACCCATTACTGAATATCCTGAAGTGGTTCCTCCTACGGTAGTGGTTACCGCCAACTATCCGGGCGCCAACCCTCAGGTTATTGCCGAAACGGTAGCCTCGCCACTGGAGCAGGAAATAAACGGTGTTGAAAACATGCTCTACATGTCGTCGCAATCCACCGCAGACGGCCGTGTGACCCTCACCGTTACCTTTGCTATAGGCAGCGATGTGGATTTAGCCCAAAGTCAGGTGCAAAGCCGCGTAGACAGAGCGTTACCGCGTTTACCACAGGAAGTACAGCGACTCGGTGTGATCACCGAAAAAGCCTCACCAAACCTTACGCTGGTTGTGCACCTGTACTCACCTAATGAGCGTTATGACATGCTGTATCTGGCTAACTATGCAACCCTCAACGTGATTGATGAACTGGCAAAGGTAAAAGGCGTAGGGCAGGTTCGTCATTTCGGGGCTGGGGATTTCAGTATGCGTGTGTGGCTGGATCCTTCGCGAGTTGCTGCGTTAAACCTGACACCGGTTGATATTTCTAATGTCATTCGTGAACAAAACCAGCAGGTAGTTGCCGGTAGCTTGGGGGCACAACCGGTTGCCCGCGCTGATTTTAATATTTTAATGAACGTTAAAGGGCGCTTAAACAGCGTTGAAGAGTTTGAAAATATTATCATTAAAGTGGGCGACAATGGTGAAATTAGTCGTTTAAAAGATGTAGCGCGCATTGAACTAGGCGCCGATTCATATGCGTTGCGCTCAACCATTAACAATAACCCCGCTGTGGGAATGGGGGTATTTCAGGCTGCGGGTTCAAATGCGATTCAGATTTCTGATGATGTTCGTGCCACCATGGAGCAGCTCTCGCAAAACTTCCCTGAAGGGCTTACTTACGAGATTGCTTACGACCCTACGGTTTTTGTAAAAGGCTCTATTAAAGCGGTAGTGAAAACCCTGGTAGAAGCCGTTTTGCTTGTAGTGATTGTGGTGGTGTTGTTTTTACAAACCTGGCGAGCCTCGGTGATTCCGTTAGTGGCTGTGCCCGTATCGCTAATCGGTACCTTCGCCTTTATGCAGTTGATGGGCTTTTCACTTAACGCGTTATCTTTGTTTGGTTTGGTACTGGCCATCGGGATTGTGGTAGATGATGCCATCGTTGTAGTGGAAAACGTTGAACGGAATATTAGTGAGGGGTTATCACCGGTTGATGCCACCATCAAGGCAATGAAAGAAGTCACAGGCCCGATTGTAGCAACCACTCTGGTACTGGCATCGGTGTTTATTCCAACGGCCTTCATGACCGGCCTTACTGGCCAGTTTTATAAGCAGTTTGCCTTAACTATTACCATTTCAACGTTTATTTCGGCGATTAACTCACTAACACTGAGTCCGGCATTATCGGCGTTACTGTTAAAAGGCCATGATGCGCCAAAAGACCGTTTAACCCGAATTATCGACACGCTGTTTGGTCGCTGGTTATTTGCGCCGTTTTATCGTTTTTTCCACAAACTTTCAGGTGGCTATAGTTTTGTCGTTACGAAAGTGATTCGTGGTGGCGCGCTGGTTGCTACTCTCTATATTGTACTGGTAGGTTTAACCGGCTTACAGTTTCAAAACACGCCATCAGGCTATATTCCTGCCCAGGACAAACAATACCTGATAGCTTTTGCTCAGTTGCCGAATGCAGCTTCACTGGATAGAAGTGACCGTGTGATAGAAGAAATGAGCGCTATTGCTCTGGCACATCCGGGGGTAGAAGCCGCCCTTGGGTTTCCGGGGCTGAGTGTGAATGGATTCACTAATGCAACTAACAGCGGCATTGTGTTTGTAATGTTGTCTGACTTTGATGAACGCACTGACCCCTCCATGTCAGCAAATACGATTGCGGCAGAGCTTAACGTTAAGTACAGCAGCATCGAAGAAGCCTTCGTAGCTATATTTCCACCACCTCCGGTAATGGGATTAGGCACCATCGGCGGCTTCCGCTTACAGATTGAAGACCGGGCAGGGTACGGCTTTAAAGAGCTCAACGACATTACCACACAAGTAATACAAAAGGCCTATCAAACGCCTGAACTGGCCGGCGTATTCTCGAGTTACCAGGTTAATGTACCGCAACTGGATATTGAAGTAGACCGCGACAAAACCAAGCAGCAGGGCGTAGACCTTAATCAGCTATTCCAGACCATGCAGGGGTATATGAGCTCGACCTACGTTAATGATTTCAATCTGTTTGGCCGAACCTTTCAGGTAAATATGCAGGCCGATGAGCAGTTCCGTGCATCTGCTGAGCAAATAGGGCAGTTAAAAGTGCGCAATAATAGTGGGGAGATGGTAGCACTCGACTCGTTTATCCAGGTGAGCGATATTGCCGGTCCTGATCGTGTCATGCATTACAACGGTTTTACCACTGCTGAAATTAACGGTGGTCCCGCACCGGGTTTTAGTTCGGGTGAAGCGCAAACGGCCATTGAACGTATTCTCGACGAGACACTGCCTAACGGCATGACCTACGAGTGGACAGAGCTTACCTATCAACAAATCCTGACAGGCAATGCCAATATGCTGGTATTCCCATTAGTAATAGTGCTCGTTTTTATGGTACTCGCAGCTCAATACGAAAGCGTACGATTACCGATGGCAATTGTGCTGATTATTCCGATGACACTGTTGTCGGCGTTAAGCGGCGTTTTACTTTATGGTGGTGATAACAACATTCTTACCCAAATTGGTCTTATCGTATTGGTAGGGCTGGCGACTAAAAATGCCATCCTCATCGTTGAGTTTGCCAAGGAGTTACAGGATCAGGGCATGACTATCATGGATGCTATTTTAGAGGCCGGACGACTGCGCTTGCGCCCCATTCTCATGACCTCTATTGCTTTTATAATGGGCGTTGCACCTCTGGTATTTTCTACCGGTGCCGGCGCGGAGATGCGTCAGGCCATGGGGGTGGCTGTATTCTCGGGAATGATAGGCGTAACCGTATTCGGACTCTTACTCACGCCACTATTTTACTACTACCTGGCTAAGCGAGCACCAAAAGTAACTGCCACACCAGCGCAACTTGAAAATAAGGAGATAACCAATGAATAAACGCCGCCATATTGTTAGCGCATTGGTGTTATCCGGACTGATATCTGCCTGTTCAGTCGGACCTGATTACCAGCCACCACAGCAGATACTTACTGTTAATTTGGAGGAAAGCTATCAGCCAGTGTCTTCACTATCGACATGGTGGGATGCATTTAATGATGACCAGCTCAGCAACTTAATACAACAAACGTTGGTAGAAAACCGCACTATTGTTGAAGCGGCTGCCAACGTTGACCGGGCTTATGCAGTGTTTTCTGGCTCACAGGCTGACCGTTATCCCGATGGAATGGTTTCTGCCGGGTATCAGGCCTCACGCAATGCATCATTACTCAGCCAGGATGATGGTATGACAATGCGTGGATTTACCAATGGATTGAGTCTCAGCTGGGACACGGATTTATTCGGAAAATTAAAACGTGCCACCCAAGCAGCCAGCGCGCGGGCAGATCAAGCCGAGCTTTTATGGCAGGATGCCCGGTTGCAAATTGTCAGTCAGGTGGTAAGCAGTTACGGCCAATACCGGGGCGCGCAGTTACGCTTGTTTTACGCCGAGATGAATTTGCAGTTCTTGCTACAAAGTAAGGAAATTATTCAGGCGCAGATAAATGCCGGTAGCGCTACCAAGCTCGAAATGACACAAATCGATACCCAAATTTTCCGGGTGAAAACAGACATACCGGCTATTCGTATTGCAAGTCAAACGGCTAAAAGTACACTGGCCGCATTACTGGCAACGCCGGCAGACTCGCTACAAATTAGCAATTCTGCAACGTTACCGCGGCTTAATCAGCCGCTATCCATTGCCGATAACGAGAATTATTTAAAATTCCGACCGGATGTTGCCAGTGCCGAACGTAACCTCGCTGCCAGCACGGCTCAGATTGGTGTCAATACGGCTGATCTGTATCCATCACTGTCAGTAAGCGGATTTCTGGGGTTCATATCATCTCCAGGCCTGGCGTTAAACAGCGCCAGCGAAAGCTGGAATATCGCACCCACGATACAGTGGTCTGGGTTAAATATGGGGGCCGTTCAAGCTCGAATAAGAATGGCAGAAGCTGACGCTGAAGTTGCCTTAGCACAGTATGAGCAATCCGTTATTAACGCTGTCAATGACATGCAATTGTCATTAACTAACTATCAGCAAAGCCGGGAGCAATTAGCCAGCGCCAAACGCCAGTTTGAAAGTAGCCAGCAAGCGGTGTCTATCTCCCGTGCACAATATAAAGCCGGAACGGTCGACTTTTTGCTATTGCTGGATAGTGAACGAGAACTGTTAACAAGCCGGGACCAACTTGCACAAATTGAGCTATCACATTTTCTACGGATGGTAGATGTGTACAGGGAGTTTAGTGGAGCAATAACACGCGACGACCAGGGCACTTAACCATTACCCGATAATTTTGTTAACCCCGGCTCATAACTCTTTACTCAAAAGGGTTATGGGCTAACTTAAGTTAAGCGGCAACGATTATGCTTTATACACCAGTAATATTCCAAACGGGTGCTGATATAAACCAGAGTCCATGCGCTTTTTGATGCGCTTTATCATCATAAAAAACTATGCAGTCATCAATTTTTCCCGTAGCAACTCCACATCTTTTATCGGGGAGTTGCCGAACATACGTTTCCTCGCAGATTTTAAGTAGAGGAGAGGAATCACCGATACACTGGTATGAATTATTTTTTACAGGATTTATGCAATTGCACGGCAGCTGAGTAACAACGCCTATAATAAAATACCTAATTTAGGCTGTCCTACGTTTTGAGGAGCTAAATCCACAAATAAATATTTAAGCTATTGTTTTTATGTTATTTTATATGGCGTTTTTAATTTCATCAAAGTATCAACTTCATCATCTGATTAAACGTAGAATCAAATGCGCTCCGCGAATCTTCTGTAAATTCATAGGTGCCAAGGAAATTAATATGCGCCCAAGCAATGACCGACCCAGAACTGATTGATTCAATTAGTTGCTTCCTCTCTGCTTGCTCCTTTATCTTCAAACAATGATCTGAAAGAAAAAGATAATTCCATAAAATCACCATGTTTCTGAGCAATGCATTACATGTCGCAGCAATTGTCATACCTTCACTCGTACCAGTTTGGATTTTTCCACCTCTACCAAAAAAAATTTTTTTAGCGAGCGACTGTCCAAGTTCTACCCTGGTGAGTTGTTTGTTGATGCGCTGTCTTAAATGTTCATCATCTACGTACTTTAGAATGAAGTGTGTTTTCAACAAGCGACCAAATTCCTTAAATGCTCTGTAAAGCGCACTATCACGTTCACTTGCGGATAGTGTTTTAAGCATTTGAGCTGGACTACAACGACCCAGTTTCATTGATACCATTAGCCTTAATATATCGTCCCAGTGTTCTAAGATAAGCTTTTTATTGATTTGTTTTTTAGGGCAAAGTGGGGAGTTTGCATTGTCTCGCATTGACTTTAAATTGAAGCCATAAAGTCTTTGTCGCCATACATTTTTAATTCTGGGAGCAAATGATACTCCGCAAAGATGTAACCCCGCAAAAGTGGCATCTGTATAACCATGTGTGTCGGTTGAATGCAGGTGTTTATCAATTTCTTCCATTGAGAGAATATCCTTGCTATTTATTAGACCTTCTAGAACATAAGGAGCTTCTCTATCAGAGGACGTCATGACATTTACACAGAATAGACTCTGCTTTTCATCTAGAAAACTATTTATACTGACACCCTGTTCTTTGCCATAGTACTTATAGGAAAAATTCGCTAGAAGTGAATTAACGCTAACAACGACTTTTGTTGCGTCACTCACCGAATGTAGTACGCCTTTTATATCGCTATAAACTGTGGGCAGTGGTAATGACTGAATTGTTGCCACTAATCTATCATTTGCTTTCTTAAGATTATTGAGTGTTATCCAGTTTTTTTCAGTATCAATAAGGGCCTTTTCGGAAAAAACTTTAGTAGCCCTAGCTAGCCCATAATGTCCAAGATTAGTACCTAGGCTCAAAATGGTTGCGAATAAAAGTTTTCTGTTCACATCAGTTTTGCCACCTTTCGCTCTGCGATTGGTAAAGCATTGAAAAAATTCTGAGTGTCTATCAGCTTCAAACATAATCTCTTGCAACGAAACACCCTTAGCTCCTTGAAGCAGCTGAGGAATGACTTTTTCAACACTGAAATTTGCCTCAAGGTCTTTGACTCTCCATCCATCTCCTTCATCTGGAACAAAGAATGGGTTTTCACCAGTGTCAATTCGCTTGTTGGATTCAATGAAACCTTCACATACAGCCTTCCCAATCTTGTTTAACTCTGCCTCACCATCAGAAAAGTGAAGCATGTTTGTCGCTTTCATTAGTCTAATTTTGTTATTAGCCCATTCGTCATCAGATATTAGGTAATGTGGTGCATGCTTATATTTGTATGAGTGAAAAATTGTAATGCTGCGTTCCTTGAGGGCTTTGCACAGTGAAAGCATAAGTAGGATCCGAAATTTATCGACTTTTGAGTATTCATCATCTGCCAAAAGTGATGCCTTATCTGCTGCCGATAAAAAATCGATAGGCGATGACTCATCAATGTCTTTAAAATTCTGCTTGAATAATTTTATTCCCTCTAAAAGACTTTGATTTCTGGACGTGCTATCAAATTCTATTTGTCTAATAAGTGGACCCAATTCACGTTGAATTTGTTGCGCATTTTTAAAAAGAGCATGGTAAAAATCAACTTGTTTCAGTTGATTATTGAGACTAGTGTCGACCCGCTCCAATGTTTCATCAAAATCTGAGTTTTGGCTTTCGAAAAAAGCAAGTATGAGTTGCCTGATTTGCTCCTTAGCTTGCGCATCAGACAAGGTGCGGTCGCTTGTCAATACCAAAATTTTGTTGAGAACCTTTTTCAGTTCTTTGGCAGTTAAAATAATAGTTTTATTATCTTCGTTTAATTTTTGTCGCCCTTCGTCTAGCTTTTTTCTCTCCGTTGATTTTGCCTTGTTCATATGTCCTATCATCACTTTAATAATCGCATCTGCTGATGCATCGTGACGTTGGTAGAGTTGATCTTTTATAAATGCGCAATGGAGTAAGAGGTTGTTTGATGTAAGCCTGAGTTTTTTTAAGTTTTTTACATCTGTATTCTTTACTGTTTGAGCGAACTGCTTTACAGCATCGTCTGTCAGACCTAGTTTGTTCAATAATGGTTGTAAAACATCAAAATAGGACCTGTATAACTCAAGCATACGGGCATTTGTGTTTAAACTGCGTTGAGTATGTGCCTGGTCAATGTTTTTAAGTTCTCTTGCGCTGTACTGCTCACCGTATTCATCTAAAAAGTCACTGAGCGCATTTTTTTGAGTAGCTGTGATGTTGTTATCGAGCTTTTGCTTTATCGCATTATCAAAGTTTTTGAAGCAACTTGTGATTATTTCTATTAACTTAGACAACGACGGAATTTCGATCCTACTCTGCCAACAAAAAGCTACCAAAGAGAACAATACATCTTCCTTATTTTGCTGAACCGCAACTAAGTTATCAGCATAATCCCGCATTGACGTTAAAGTATCGTCGCTTAGTGGACGCCAATTTAGTTGTGCAAGGATCATTTTTTTGTGTGCAGCCATTATATGAGGCTTGTACTCGTCCATTGAAATGGTTTCAGAAATACTGAGTGACTTTTTAGCACTTTTTATATCTGAACTATCGAATCGACTGGGGCTGAAGAATTGCCCTTTTTTGTGAAAGTAAGCACGCATTACGAGAAAGCCAACCTTATTTACCGGAGAACTTATTTTATTGAGTAATTTTCGAGTTCCAGTATCGATGAGAAACAGGACGTCCTTGTCTTCTTTGTTTAATTTAGGTATGTTTTTGAATGCTCGTTCGCGCGCAGCAGAGAGTATTTTTAGCTCAGGCATGATCTGCTCTTATAACCATTAAGTGTTACTAATTAATTTTATATAACCATGTTTCGATTTTTATGCTTTGTACAAAACATAAAAATTAAATTTTCGTTATTAAAAAGCGGTGCATTAGCTCAGTTAGCTATATGCATTTATTTTTTTTTGTATTTACAACTGTCGGGTGATGATGACCACGCCTACTAATGAACTTTATCAACCGCTCGTAGATGCATACGACCATTTCAATCAAACACTTTTTCACGAAAAATTACCAGCGGTTATTTTTACGTTACAAAGGAAAAAAAATGTAGCAGGGTTCTTTGCTGCTCAGCGATGGGGAAACATTGAGGGTGGAAAATGCAATGAGATTGCAATTAACCCATCTTATTTTGCTAACTCTAGGATCATTGAAGTATTTCAAACGTTAGTGCATGAGATGGTTCACGCTTGGCAATTTCATAATGGAACGCCTTCTACAGGCCACTATCACAACAAAGAATGGGCTCAAAAAATGATTGAGATTGGATTAATGCCTTCAACTACAGGTGAACCAGGTGGTGATATTGTGGGTCGTCAAATGGGCGATTTTATAATAAAGGAAGGTGCATTTTTGAGAGAAGCAAGAGTTCTCATAGAAAACCCTCAATTCTCCTTAATGTGGGTGGATAGGCTTGCTCTGCCTCGGCTGTCAGAACCTGTTATAGCCGACTTAAAGATGAATAAGCAGGATGGGATAAAACCGGAACCCAATAAAGACGAATTACAAGCGTTAGCTAATTCTGCTTGTGAGTCTGAATCGCTGTATAGTTACTTCAGCGCTATAACAACCGAACAAGACAAACCAGCCAATGAATCACTGCCTAGTGACTTTTTTATCTCTAACAGTGAAGTCGCTAGGAAACCTTCTCGTTACAAATATGAATGCCCCAACTGCAGCACTAAAATATATGGGAGGCTGGGTCTCAACATAATGTGCTGCGACTGTAACACAAAGTTTGTCAGTGATTAACCAAAACTCTTTATTTTATAGTGGTAAAAATTGGTATTCTCACAACACAATGAACAACTTTAAGTGAGGGTATGAAATTCGCAGCAGAATATTATGAATTGACCGGTACTAAACTAGGGCGCTCAGTCATGGAAGAAATCAAAACTGGGTTACCTTCTAGTTCTGCTCGGGTAATAGGGGATTTACTATCGTTAACAAGTCAGGAAACAGTCTGTTTACTGTCAACGTCGCTAACTTTGCATAATAAAAAGAATGGTGTGTTAAGTACAATCAGTAGCGATAAAGCACTTTTTATAATGCGCGTGATTCTGCGTGCCGAAGATATTTTTGGAGATCGAAATCATCTTAAAACGTGGATACGCACTCCAAACATAACCCTCAGTAATCAACAGCCATTACATCTACTTCACTTTTCAATTGGAGTTGAATCGGTATTGGACAGCTTGCTTCGTCAGAAATACTCATTTGTTGTTTGAAGAATGATTTACCGTTTAGGTACCTAGTTCCTATCAATTTTTTTAAGTTGTGCGAATTATTAAAAAGTCTAATCGCTCGTTTGCAACCAGATTATTCCGCCATTACTTTTTCCCACCTATGCTGACAATATCCGCATTTCCCCCCATTCCATTGATCATCAAGTCGCAGTCCCTCGCCACAAATCTCGCAGCTTGTGTGTTCCATTTCGTACTCGCAAGCGACGCATTTGCCTTCCGAATAAATAAATGTCTCTTTATCACAGCTCAAACAGGTATCGTAAGGTGAATCACCGCCATCCATCACACTTTGTATTGCTTCCCCTCCAAGAGAGTCATCAATGCATTGCTCGATCACATCATCAAAATCAAATTCTTGTTTACAAGACCTACATCGCAAACCGATACAACTATAATGTTCGTCACTATCTGGCGCCTCGATAAGAGATGAATGACAATTTGTACACCTTAGATATTTTATTGAATCCACTACAGTCGGATAAACCCAGTCCACTTTATCAAGGCTCATTCGACATGATTTCTCTTCGGCTGCATAGATTTCACTCACGCTAAGTAACACTGACCAGGCATCTGGGCCTAAGACCTCCTGAGGATCCAATTTAAGTTGATCTGACAAAAAGTCACGAATAAGTAAAAATGACTTGGCAATAATTTCTCTCACAGTATCAGGCGATTTAGATGTGTAGTAATGCTCTAAATCATTACGAAGCCTATTTATTTCGTCAAATCTAGACCAATCTACTTCTACTTTTAAGCTTTTAAATCTTTCCTTTATGTTTTGTACATCTACTGTTTTGTGACCTTTCCCTTCAAATTTAATCGTTCCATCTTCTGTGGATACAGGACGTATATTTTGTTTAATTAACAGTTCTTTATTATCCTCTGGCGATAATTGGCATAACTTTTCTTTGTAGAGTAATAAAATTCCAGCCGAGATGTTTCTCACAGCTGAAATATTCCGCCTATTGTCATTCGCCTGATGGTCTTCAAGGCCAATTTGTATTGAATCAATTGCATTTTTTATAATTGTCATAATTACTCAACTTTTCTGTCTTTCCCTGACGACGCACGTCGTTTTCGCTCAACCTGGACATAAACGGTATCGGTAGTGGCACTGCTAGAGTGCCCTAAATCTTCGGATAAATCTTTCAGTGGACGATCTCTTTCAATCTCCATACTGGCACCGGTATGACGCAGATAATGTGTCGTGGCTTCATTTAATTTCTGCGCGGCTTCTAACCCCCGTTCTGACTTCATCTTATCAAATGCAGCATCGAATACGTGCTGCACAAGCCTTGAAATTTGACGACTTGTTAAACCGCCGCGGCCTCTTATTTTTTCTACCAGCACAGTTTGCTCACCTTTAGACGGTAACGGTGATAGTCCACGCCATTCTCTGTAGCGTTTCAAAAACGTAAGGTAACCGGGTGGTACCGTGATATCTCTAATCTTTTTGCCTTTCCCATAAGCCTTAAACCACCAGTTATTTTCTTCATCTGTCCAAAAATGACTCATCAACGGTGTCCAGTCTTGGCGCTCTGAGAGCTCTGAAAGCCTCAGAAATAGCGTTTTCATGGTAGCAATAACGAATAAATTGCGTTCCAAAAGCGGATCGTTATCAGCCATCTCAACTGCGGTATCTAAGAGATATTGCCATTGCTGCTCTGTTAATCGACTGATCGTCTTTACCTGGCTGTCCTTTATCAAGTATCTACAGTCACGTTTTGCCAATGGAATGGGATTACCAAAACAAATTTCTTCATCAATGAGATGGCGGTAAAAAGAACTCAATGCCACAAAAGTAGATTCGAGGGTCTGCAGTGACGGTTGATACTTCTTCGGATCGAGCACTCTGTCCTTGTCGTATTTGGGCGGCGTTTGTCTGAACGGCGTCCACTTAAGGTTTGAAGCAAAGTATCCGTTATTGAGGCTAAATCGATCATGGAGCTGCGTACTTATCCATTTAACCGGTGGCGCCACACAAAAATCAATGTACCGCAAAATGTCCGCTTTGCGTAAATCGTCCACTGGCTGCTTATCCACCATGAAGACCCACAGTAGAAACTTTTCGATGTCATTTCGAAAACGTACATACGTGTGTTGTGATTTGTTGCGGCCGATATATAAAAGGTAATTTTTCGCCCAGTCCCAGTGCTGTCTCATCCATGTCGGTTGCTTATCTAAAAATGAACTTAGCTGTGGATAGTCAGACAAACTGAGCTCTGCCAGCTCAGTATACGTGGGAAACAACGGTGTGGGTTTTATGATGGCCAAGTGTGTTTTGATTGAAAGTTAAGATGGCTACACTATAACTTATCCCTTTACACTATGTCTAATACTAAACCGTATTAGACATAGTAGAGGTTACATGTAGAAACTGTAACTGACCTGAGGTTTCTTTCCTAAATCAACATACTTCATTATTTCTCCCACTTTCTTTGCACACTCAAGAGTAATTGGTAAGCGCCCGTCCAATTGCGTGTTGTTCCAGTTCATCTTGGTTAAACCAAGAATTTCCTCCGCAAGCTCTTCAAGCGAAGAATCATTTTCAAACACATCAATTTTTAACGGATTGGGAATATATGCCCCCGGATATGTCTGATAAAAATCTATGGTTCCTCGTGTGTACAGAATACCTTCATTTTCATTGATTGAAAGTAAAGTACCTCTTACCGGTGGATAGTTTGAATCGCTGAACAAACGCATGTCAGTGTTTGTTATCGAAACAAAGTCCTTTGCACTGATGCTCTTTTCCTCAAGTACACGATTAAATCCTTTAATCTCAGTATCTCTAAACTTCGAAGTCTTATGGATGACAATCCTTGCAGGCATGTGCATTAGTGCTTTACCATATTCTGACAATGCTGAGCTCAACAAATCATAGGCTTGTTGCTCAGACATATATGGTCGTTTATCATTTTTGTCTATTACAACGGGCGTGCCACGGAGAATGACACCGTGTCCGAATTCATCGAACACCTGAGCAAGGCTTGTTGAGATCGTTTCACCATCTCTGCTTCGATAAAACCCTATTCCAACATAACAACTTTTGGGTTTAAATCGCTCTTCTTTTAACCGCCAGGGAACTGTTTTGTTACCCTTGTAATAGAGAGCTGTTGCAAAATTCCAAGCTCGTGTCGCATCATCCTGATTGCCTCTGTTAGCTTTACCCGTTAACAATGTGCTCTCAACAACTAACTGCAGTGGTACACCGAGATGCATACACTTTGCTTTTAGGAGCCTTCTGAAATCATGTTCCAGATAGAGTTCAACTTTCCCAGTGTCCTCTGTTGAATGCTTTTCTCTTTTTGTCAGAGAGATAAACATTTCATCAGGAATTACACAGATGATTACATCAATTGAACGATTTTCCGCAAGAAATTGTATCTGCTCATAAAACAAGTTAACGGCATCGACAACTCGCTCCTCTCGCGTTTTATTTTTACCAACTTTGACAATTGATGATTTTTGAATAGTGCGTGTGTAGCCCGGAGACGAAAGTAATTGGGTATGAAACCCATAATCCAATGACACCCCTCCAAAGCCTTTAAATAGATTTGAAAGATGGCTTTCTTTGGCTAAAATACCAGTTCGACATAAATCCAGCCAGACATCTAGCTTGTCAACACCTTCCCCTCTTCCCACGATCCCTAATCTAAGTTCTGAGCGCCGCAATTCATCTTTTGTGTCATATACGCCCATACGTTCAATTCCATTCCTTGGACATATATGAGTACCTTTCCCAAAGGCTATGTTCTGCTAAATTGTTGCTACACTGTATATGAATACAGTCATTGAGAATTGATCATGCTCCCAGCACAATTTACAAAGCTTATAGCCGAGTTAGAACACTTAACAGATAGTCAAACCCGTTATGTTGAGAAGCTGCTGAAAGGCACTGATAGCGTCTCACAGTTGATAACAGAGCTTGAGGAGCGGATGGTTGAAAACCCTGAATGTCCACACTGCCATAGCTCACTGATCAATCGGCACGGTAAGGTAAACAAGATGCAGCGTTATCGCTGCAAGAACTGCGGCAAAACCTTTGTAGCGACAACGGCGACACCGCTAGCTCGACTGAGGTACAAAGAGCTTTGGTTAGAATATATTCGCTGTATGCTGGACAGTAAGCCATTGCGTAAATGTGCCGAAGAATGTGGCCTCCACCTTGAAACATCGTTCAGGTGGCGGCACCGATTCTTGGCGCTACCATCAGCACTGAAAGCGAGCAAATTAGAAGGCATTATCGAGGCAGACGAAACACTTTTTCCCTACTCAGAGAAAGGCTCAAAACGGATGACTCGTCAGCCCCGTAAAAGAGGGATGAAAGCGAAAAAACGGGGGCGTTCAAAGGATGATTGGGTGCCAGTTTTAACGGTCAGAGACCGAGCTAAGAATACGTATGAAGCCGTTGTGCCAAGTGTTACATCGGCAGCTCTGCATCAGGAGCTAGCAGGGAAATTAGAGAAAGACAGTGTGTTGTGTAGTGATGGCTATAAGCCCTACATAGCTCTTTCTGAGAAAAATGATTTAATACACAAGCGCTTAGATGTGGCAGGAGGAGTTAAGGTGATAGATAAAGTCTTTCACATTCAAAATGTTAACGCCTATCACAGCCGTCTGAAAGCGTGGATAAAACGGTTTCACGGAGTAGCCACAAAATACTTGGAACACTACCTAGGTTTGCTTTGTTCGTGTCTCAAGTTTGCAGGAATTTTCCCGCCATTAGCAAAAAACAACCACCGGGCAAACTCATTGAACTCTTCGCTCTTACAGGTCGCTGCCTGGATTGTTTTGCGCAGATCAACGTCGGTAATGTATTCCAGCAAAAACATGGTTCTGACCACGCGCCCGAGTTCACGGAACGCAAAGTACAGCTTGTTTTTCCGGTTCTTGGTGCCGAACCGGCGCAGGATTGTCGAAGCGGTGATTTTCCCTGCTTTAACTGACATGGCCGTTCGCATCATATCCGCATAGTGCTTTTCAATGAGATCCCACTTGATCGGCTCCTTGAACAAAGACTGAATATGCTTGAGTACCATGGAGCGATCAGGCTTATAAAAGCTGAGATCTTTGATATTTCGGATACGGGGCATGAGCTTTATGCCCAGCAAGTACGCCAGGCCAAAGACGGGTGTGGATTGCGCCTGTGTATCGCCGTGAACGGTGTCCGGATTAAATCAGATTCATCGTTGAGTAGGCCGTCCAAGATATAAATCGCCTCGTAGACACCGCAGGGAATAAACCGGCTGAACAATGCAATATAGGTGTCCGAGACGTGGTAATAGGCAATGCCGCCATAGCTGCCATACCGAATATGGTATTCAGATAGCAAATTATCTTCGTAGAGATCCCAAAGCTTTCCATCAGCGGACACACTGCTGCCTGATCCCCAACACTCAATGAGCCGGTATTTCTTATACTCGCTATTGATCTTCGCAATAGCTTTATCGAGACGCGCTTCCGTCGTGCGTTTTAAGTTAAGCCAGGCGACTTGCTTGCGAGAAACGCCCTGCACAGATCGCACGGTTTCGGTGGGACCAATGTTGGTACCGTAACAAAACACGGTCAGGACAAAACGTAACTCCGGGTCGCTGATACGTGATTCGAAGCCCGACAACGGGCCAAAATGTTTATTCAGGTTCAGCCACTTTTCGACATTGATAATCACATCAAGCAGGTTGATTTTGTCCAACCGATCGCGCAAAAGCGCTCCAATTTCTTCGACTTCAGGTAAGGGTTGATCAGGCTTTGGTTTACCGATAATCAGATTCCCGTTTTCAATACGAACCAGTTCGTCCTCCGGGAATTGGCTGTCAGCTTTCCGGCAGCTCGTTTCCATGGACTTCTTCAGCGTTGTTGTAAATTCAGTATCACCGGCGACGAGCCCTACCTCCTCGCAATAGGTAGGCAACTGCGCTTCGTATTCTTCCCAGGTGATCATCTGCTCCCGGTAATCATCGAAGGTTTCACTGTAGGGAATGAACAAGTCACCGGTACTTAGTTCTTCAGCGATCCGTTCAAACACACACAGCTCAAAACAGGTTTTATTAACCTCCGACACCTGTGCTGATTTGGTTGATTTTCCCGTGACTAATTTCCACCAGCTTTCGCGAATCCAGCGAATATTAATGACATTTCTGGAAGAGGGATCGTTCGGATCGCTTTGAATTGACAGGAACTCCGTGCGACGCTTTTTGTGCGTCAAAATAAACTGGAACGCATTGAGCAAGTCCTTGTCTTCCGTGGCCGATGCCAGGTTGAGTATTTCAATCGTACGAAACAAGGTGGATCGTTGCTTTTTATAGAGTCGAACCATAAACGGCAAATAGTTGTTGCCTGCGAATGACATATATTGTTCGCACATTTGCATTAGCTGATCACTGTTCTTTCCCAGTATCGGATCAAAAGCTGCCACCGAATCGGGTTTATCAAGATACACCTTGACCGTCCCAGACAACACAGAAATCAAATGATCGGTTTGCTTTTGATGGTCTGCAAGGTACTTCTCCAACAGCTTCTGCGCCGAGCGATCCATTTTTAACAACATCTTGATAAAAATATCGGCGGCGTTATCCAGTGTTTGTGCGTATTGGTGCCGGATTAAAACGATGACGAGTGCGAGTCGCTTGTTCAGCTTTAGTTTCATCAATTCGGCGTAATCCAGGGCCTTGGCCTCGTTGATAAACTGCTGGTGTTTAACTGGCGGCAACCCCAAATCCGTGGGCAAAAGTGTTTGCAGGGATGTAAGCCATTCCAGGTATTGGATGTACGCATGGATATTGCGAGGGGTCGGGCGTTTGGGTTCATTTTTCAGCGTGCTCCAACCAAAACCATTCAGTCCTGTGCTAGATCGAAGAATATCGTTGATGCATTGGCGACTTTCAGACTCTAAAAAGCCACACAATTGATCGTAATACCGAGTGTTGACTTCGGCCCTGGCCGCCTGACATATCCGCTCAAGTACACTGAACGCCGGTAACTCGTATCGCTCTTTGACCAAATATTCCAACGTGACATTGATGATATCCGGTAATGCTTCTTTGGTAGTCGCTGCCTCAAGTGCCCAAATCTGTGCCAATTCAGAGGTCTTGGCCGCATCGTAGGCTTTTATATTAAGATGGCGCCGAATCAGCTTTACGTGACGATCCTTCGCGCCCGATGTGTAATAGGTTTGGAGATCCTTCAGTGTCACCCGCGAACGGCACTGATTTTTAATGTGCGTGATGATCACCTTTGGTATTTCACCCAGGTTTACGAACCGGCCCAATCGCTGCGTGATTTTTAGCTGAATCAGGAGCCCCAAAAAGGATGCGCTGGTTCGTTTACAGTGACGCAGTGCAAACTTCTGATCTTCCGGCGTAGGTGTATAGACATCCCCTAACTCATCTTCGGTGATATCAGATTTAATTCGTGGATAAGCTGTCTGATAGATAGCGGCCATCGACTTAAATTTTCTCTGATAGATGCATTATTGTGTAAAAGCATCGCGTTATAGTTATCAGGTTTCTAGTCGTCATTTGGATATGCCTAGATTAGTCGCAAGTGGCTTTCATTGCTTTATTCCTTGTGATGGCCTGCCATTACGTCGCCTGAATTGAGATGCCAAGCATTTTGAACAATCGCAAACAACAGTAATACCAACGCCAACAGCAACAGTTCGGTTTGATACACATTGACCGCATACTGAATTTTGAGACCCATACCAGAAACAGCGGAAGGAAACAAAATGGCGATAAAACTTAAGATGGTCGGCAGCAGCGGGGTACAACACAACAGGGGGCTTACAATCCCGATAACTATGCCGCCCGCCGCTGGTGCCGTTCTGCAATGGGTCTTCTTGCGTATCAGTTGAACCCATAAATTGATGAGAACGCTCTCCAGCGTTGCGAACAAAAACGCAAATAGCGCGATTCTCAGATTAAGATGTGCAAAAGAACGCAAGCCAATATCGGAACCCAGTTCATGCGCTGGCAGGACAACCAAGTGGACGACCAGCACCAGACTAAAGAGGATCGCGGTACGCCGTTTTGAGTGAGAATCCTGAACCGGCGATTGAAATGCATACACTACAAGTGACCAGAGGCGTTTTATAGAGTTTGTAGCGCGCTTCACTATCGCATTCATTCTTCTTTGCCGTTTGTCGCAACTTTGTAAGTTCCCCAGAACATCTCCGGTAACACGCAAACCAGTGGTGTACCGATCAGTAAAGAGAGTCCTAATCCGTTAAAGGTGAGCCATTGTATCCACTGCATCCCAATGCCTAATGCCAACATGGCGGAACCCAGAAAAAATGGCCCGCTGAAAAAACAATGCATTCGCCCACATTGACGCGCATTTCTTAAACAGGCATATCCCATCCAACTTAAAGCGATCGCCCAGATACTGCCGGTCATCCACGGTGCAAGTTGCATCATGCCGGTAATCACTATGAGTATCGCTGGCAATACCCAGGTGAGAATAAATCGGCCTTTATTGGCTACCCAGTCGTGGGGGCCGGTTTCACATTTCTCTGACATCGTATACTCCTTTGTTATGGCGATCAGGCCAGTTGGCGCAGCTCCGACAGCTGTGAATCCAATGCCTGCAAGTAAGCCTGGCGTTCATCAATTTTGGTTTGCAGTTCGCGCATGGCGGCTTCACAGGCTTGCTGGTCGCCTTCGTTGATGGCGTAGAGCAAGGGTTTTATATCCAGGATCAGCAGGCCCGCCGCACGCGCTGCGCGAATGAAGCGCAGCCGGTTTAAAGCGCATTGATTGTATAAACCGAAACCACCCGCGGAATGCTCTGGGCAAAGTACCAAATTTTCCAAGACGTAATTCCTGACGGTATGCACTGTGGTTTGCGCGGCTTTCGCCAGTTGCGAGATCGTCAGGGGAAATTCGAGTGCCTGCCCATCGGCATCCATGAATGCCGCAAAGTCGGGGATCACCTCAAAGTATCGTGACACATCTTTTGACACGGCGGCTTTTGACATGGGTTTGTCTCCGTTCGTTTCAAACACTGCGGCCTGGCCACAACGCTTCAGTCGTTTCGGCATCGGCTGGCCGCGCCAGCCGATAGCCATGTAATACATCACAGCCAAGCTTCTCTAAAAGTTGTTGTTGAGTGGCCGTCTCAACCCCTTCCGCGACGATGGATAAATTCAGGTTATGGCCAAGGGTGATGACGCTTTCGGTAATGGCGCGATCCTTTGGCTCGGTTGTCATATGCGTGACAAAGGTTTTGTCGATTTTTAGGCGGGTCACTGGGCAGCATTGCAAGCGTGCCAGCGACGAACTCCCGGTACCAAAATCGTCGATGGACAGGCGAATGCTCAGCGCCTGGCAGCGATGCAGGTTTTCGATCAGGATTGGCGTATCCTCCAGGGCCAGTGTTTCGGTTAATTCCAGTTCCAATGCCGGAGCAGGCAGTCCCGTATCACGCAATATCCTGGCAAGGTCTTCGACAAAGTCAGGTTGGTGGATTTGTAAGGCAGAGACGTTGATCGCGATGATACCCTCGGGTAAACCGCGTTGACGCCAATGCATCATCTGTTGACAGGCCGCCCGTAAGACAAACGCGCCCAGTTCCAGAATTAATCCGCTTTGTTCGGCAACGGGAATAAAGGTGTCTGACTGGATCAATCCTTCAGTTGGATGTTGCCAGCGAATGAGCGTTTCAGCGCCTTCCCAGCATTGGTGTTGAACATCCCATAGAGGCTGGTAAAAAGGAACGAATTCACCCTTGTTCAATCCATCCGCCAACGCATTGACCGTTGGGGCTGTCAGTGAATGCGTGGCGGGTGCCGTTCCCATACTGCCCTCTCCTATCCTGCACAACAGGACAGTTCTTTGACATCCTTGTTAAAGGTTTGCGCGCAGAGCTTCAAACCTTCCACCATGGTGAGGTAAGGGAAAAGCTGGTCGGCTAATTCCGTCACCGTCATACGGTTGCGGATGGCTAAAGCCGCACTCTGGATCAGTTCGCCGCCTTCGTGAGCCAGGATCTGCGCGCCTAGCAACAACCCCGTTTCCTTCTCTGTGACCAGTTTGATAAAACCGTCGGTTTCAAAGTTGGCTAACGCACGTGGGACATTTTCCATACCCAGTACGCGGCTGTCGGTCTCAATATCCTGAGCCCTGGCTTGCTCCTCGGTCAGTCCGACGGTAGCCACCTGTGGATCGGTAAAGATCACGGCGGGCATGGTGGACAGATCCAGTTTGGCGTTGCCGCCCGTCATATTGATACCAGCACGGCTACCGGCGGCCGCGGCGACATAGACAAATTGCGGCATGTTAGAGCAGTCACCGGCAGCGTAAATACCAGCAACATTGGTTTCCATGCGTTCGTTAACAACGATTTCGCCCTTTTTGTTGGTGGTGACACCCACCGCGTCCAGATTGAGTTGGCTGGTATTGGCGTGTCGCCCGGTGCTTACCAGCAAACGATCACAACTGAGCTCGCCTGCATTAGTGTTCAGGGTGAATTGATTTCCATCGTGGGTCACTTGGGTGGCTTGCGTGTTGTTTAAAACTCGAATGCCTTCTTTTTCAAAACAGCCCGCCAGCTTTTCACCGATTATGGGGTCTTCACTGTAAAGTAGTGAGTGTCTTGCCAACACGGTGACTTCACTGCCCAATCGTCGGTAAGCCTGGGCAATTTCTAGCGCCACGACCGATGAACCAATCACCACCAGGTGCTGCGGCAATTCCTCGGCAAACAGCGCTTCGGTAGAGGTCCAGTAAGGCGTTTCGGCCAGCCCCTCGATGGGAGGAATGGTTGGCGTGGAGCCAGTGGCGATCAGGATTTTATCAGCAAAGATTTCCTGCTCAGTGCCATCATTTTTTCTGACTATCAGGGTGTTTGCATTTTTAAATTGCGCCCAACCTTTAAGTAAACTAAGCGCAGGATTTGTCTCTAGAATATTCTGATACTTTGCAGCGCGCAGCTCTTCGACTCGAGCGGTCTGCTGCTGAGCCAACAAGGCTCGACTCAATTGGGGCGCATGATTTTCCAGTCCGGCAAAGGGATTATTGCGTTGCTGCTGTGCCAATTGAGCGGCGCGGATCAAAATTTTTGAGGGTACGCAGCCGACATTCACGCAACAGCCGCCAATCACATCGGCTCCCTCAATAAGAGTGACCTTGGCACCACCTTCAGCGGCTTTGATAGCACAGGCAAAAGCGCCGGAACCCGTACCGATAATCGCCACATGTTGAGTTCGGTTGCTTTCTGTGTTGCTGGTATTTTCGTTGTCACAGTAGGCGTTCGGTGCTGTGTTTTCCGCTAAGGGGTTTTCTTTTGCGGTATAACCCAGGGCTTCAATCGCTCCAATGAGATCGGTTACGCTGACCCCACCGTTTGTGGTGATCGTTGCGCTGGCGTTTTCATAAGATATTTCAACCTTATTCACGCCTTCGATCGCATCGAGCGCTTCTTTAACGTGAGCGACGCAACTTGGACAGGTCATCCCTTCTATCGATAGTAAGATCATTCGTTTTCCTCAAATAGTAGTCAGGCATTGCGTCGTGTTAAACAGCACAGCTGTCATCATCACAGCGTTTATTCGCGGGTGAAAAAATATCCCAAAGCGATACGGCAACCATCAGACCTAACGCTGAATAGGTGACATAGCTGCTCCAGCCGTATTGGAAAAACGGATAGAGCGATAACAGCAATAAAATGGGGCCGACCACACCCAGCGCACTACGGTGCCATTGCCGGTGGCTGAACCAGCCAAGTCCGTTGAGTACCAGGGCAATCCAGGCAAACAACGGTAACAGGGTATTAACAAACAAACCTTCCCATTGGCTGAGAAAACCCAACCCGACCGCAGCGCCCAGGCTGGCGATGGCCGGGAAACACATGGCGCATCCCATAGCAGAAACCAGCGCGCCCAATGAGCTAATCTTATCGCCGAAACGGGTCAGTAACTGTATTAGCATTTCCATGCTTTACTCCTTGAGCGTTGATGGATAACCCGCATTAGTGGTGGCTTCGGTCAGTGCTTTTACTGTGGTTTTTTCGTCGTCGAATGTGACAACTGCCAATTTGGTTTCAAAGGTGACTTCAGCTTTACTCACACCCTCAACATTTTTTAAGGCATTTTTGACCGTAAAGGGGCAGGTCACACAGTTCATGGTTGGAACTTCCAAAGTAACTGTTTTCGGCGCAGCAAAAGCGGTCAGGCTGGTCAAGGCTAGCAAAGACAACAAGGCAATTTTCTTCATCATTTTCTCCAGTAACGTATTAAGTCATTAATAAAAGTGAGCGGTAAGAAAGTATTCAGGCAAACCAGACAATCCAATAATTGCTGGTGACTAGCACCAACGCAGTCAGTGCCGTTAACCAAAAGATCACCTGCCGGCGTTTTCGCACTTGAGGAACTGCACAGGCGGTGCCTGGCTCACAGTCCTCAACGGGGCGATAGACCTTCCAGCCTGCGAAGCCAAATAAGGCTAAAACCAGCAGGATAAAAATGGGACGATAAGGTTCTAACAAGGTTAAATTACCAATCCAGGAGCCACTCACGCCTAGCAGCAACAACACGAAAGGACCAGCGCAGCACAGGCCAGCGCCAACAGCCGCGATAACGCCGCCAATAATAGGTAGATTGGATTCTTTCTGTGACACGACTTACTCCTCTGATTTCAGTGTATGGAGCAAGTGTAATCTCCGTACCGATGTACGGAGTCAAACGTTTTTGTGATGCCCGTGTAAAACTAATTAAGGTTGCAGGGAGTCGATAATGGGACAATGTGAGTCATCGTTATTACTCTGACATTGCGTCAATAATGCCTTGAGTGCGCTTTCGAGCCGCTTCAGATCGGCAATTTTTTCCATGACGGCGCTGAGTTTATACTCGGCCAGCTCCTGCACCTGAGCACATGGGCGGTCATTCAAGCTTAGCAGGTTGGCGATCTCTTCCAGGGTAAACCCCAATTCTTGCGCCCGCTTAATGAACCGGATGCGATTAACCGTTTCATCGGGATAATGGCGGTAGCCCAACTCGGGTTTTGGCGGTTGCTCTATTAATCCACGACGCTCATAGAAGCGAACGGTTTCTATATTGATAGCCAGTTCTTTGGCAACTTTACTGATAGTTCTTGTCATGTTCATATCTCTTTTACCCGAACGGTATCTATAAGAACCGCCATTTTCTCCATCAATATATGGGTAGCGTTATTGGAGAGCTGCTGTCCTTCTTCAATGTACTCCCAGACGGTGGCATCGCTCTTCCATCCGCCTTGCTTTTTAATCAACTCAAAATCAACTCGTTCTCGGGCTGCCGATGTAGAGAGGCCGCGCCGGAAGCTATGGCTGCTCAATTCCGGTACAAAATCGAACTGGCAGGCGTTACCCAAAGTCTTGAGTAATTCATTAATGGCACTGGGATTCAACGCTTTAGGCTGAATCTTATCCCACCGGTTAATGGGGCGAAAAACCGGACCTTCATTAATGCCACCCAGTTCTATCCAGTTTTTCATGGCCGTAGCAGGACAGCAGTCTGGTGCACCGAAAGGTAATGCTCGCACTAAGCCGGAGGCTTGTTGATCGGTCTTGGAACTAGACAGCCGGATGAGAAGTCCTTCAGGTTCCCACACCAGATCACCGTAGCGAATGGCCACCAATTCGCTACGGCGAAAGGCACCGAAAAAGCCGGTCAACACCAGCGCGATATCCCTCAGTTTCTTTTTGGTGGTTGGTAGTTGCCGCAAATGATTCACTATTTGGGCGACGTGCTCCAAGCGCAATGCCTTGGCTTTGCGCTTGGGTTGGCCATGGGTACGACGAACGCCTTCCATGGTTTTGCGGACCAACGGATCACTTACTGGATCGATGAGCCCTTGATAATGGTGCCATTGGCTAATAGCGGTCAGGTGCAGATCCAGGGTTCGGGGATTAAGCGATTCGGCTCTGGCCAGCAGGTAACGCACGACAGTATCCCGATCCGAGGGCAGGCGACCACCCCATTTTTCAAATTGTCGAATGGCCGAACGGTAGGCTTTACGTGTGTTGTCGGATGTCGCTGCCTGGAGGTATTGCCGTAGTGGTTCGGGCCCCTGGCGTTCAACCAGGGTCGCATCCTTATTACGTAACGACAAGTTGCTAGCCTGTATTGGCGGTTTGTTGTTCATGAATAGGATTTCCTTCGATGTCGCTCAAAAGGCGGCTATGTACCGGCGTTACAAGTCGAAAATTTACGTCAAGATCAACTAGCCCACGATAAGGATGATTATCAGTGGTTAGTATCATGAATTCAAGCGATCTTGAAACGAACCAATATAATGTTATATTACGTGTTATGTAATATGTTACTAAATAATCCGAGAGGAATCACCATGGCCCGTGCCGGAGTCACTTATCACGATATCGCTAAAGCCGCTGAAGCCATTAAAACGCAAGGCCAGGAACCCACGGTGGATCGGGTGCGCGAACACCTGGGCACCGGCAGCAAAAGCACCATCGCGCCATTGCTCAAGCGTTGGCGGTCAGACAATGGGGAGGCGGCCGATGTCAGTGGGCTGCCGAACGACCTCGTCGAGGTGGTAAAGTCCCTGCATGAGCGGGTACAGCAGATGGCCGACCACCGTATCGAACAAGCTCGCCAGGAATTCGAGACTTTAAAGGAAGAACTCCGCAAAGAGTTGACCCATGCCGACAACACCATGGCGCAACTAACTGCCCGACAACGGGACCTGGAGAACCAGACCGAACGGCTGAGCAAAGAAAAAAGCGAGCAAAGTCGGTCCCTGGAAGACGCGCGTGTCAGCCTGGCCAAGGCCGAGTCCCAGCGGGACGAAGCTGCTGCACGGATTGTTGAATTGAAGGAGAGCGTTGCGGAACTCAAACAAGAAAATAAGGATATCCGCGATCATTTCGAACATTACCAGCAGCGTACTGCCGAAGACCGCCAGCAGGAGCGCGAACAATTCCGTTCAGTTAACCAGGGGCTGAACGATCAGATCCAGGATCTGCAACACCGGCTCGCCCAGGCTGAGTCGAGAGCGTCAGAGCTGTTTGACGCCAATGTGCAGTTACAACGACATGCCGATGAATTAAAACGGGCCAATGGGGCGCTAAATAGCGACGTGAAGGGAAAGATAGAAGATGTCCAGAACCTGAAACACGAGCTTGAAGAAGCCGTGGCAAAGTGCCGGGAATACCAGCATCAAAATGATCATTTGGCGCAAAACATGGCCGTGCTCACCACTCAGAAAGCTGATGTTGATAAGCAAGTGGCCGTCTTATCCCAAACACTGGAGACCACAAAAACCGAATTGAAAACCACCCAGGATAAAGCGGCGCTTCTGATCGACGAGAATAAAGTCATTCTTCAGGAAAAAGCCGTGATCCAAGGTCAATTTAAACAGCTCCAAAGTTCGCTGTAGCCGGATGGATGTATTTTGAGCGCCCGGCAGCTTAATAGTGGAATCGTCGTAGCTCATCAAATTTGTCGGTTCTTCCACTTGAAGCTTCTGTGCTTCTTCACATCAAGGATCTTTTGCCAATGAATCTGCTGTCAATTTTCACAATATTTGTAATTACTGCGGTTGCCGAAATTGTAGGTTGTTATCTGCCGTGGCTGGTACTGAAACAGAACAAGTCGGTATGGTTGTTAATTCCTGCTGCGCTTTCGCTGGCGTTATTTGCGTGGCTGTTGACGCTTCACCCAACGGCGGCAGGTCGCACTTATGCTGCCTATGCGGGCATATATCTGGGCGTTGCTCTCCTCTGGTTGCGTATTGTTGACGGAGTGGCGCTCACCCGTTGGGACATCGCGGGGGCTTTGGTCGCATTGGTAGGGGTTACCATCATCGTTATACAGCCAACGGCCGGTTAGGCAAGGCGCCATAATGTTGAATAATATCAGCCGCTTATGCTCAAAGTGGCTAAATCCAACGCTTTTACCGGCCGGACCTCTAATAGCGGTACTGTTCGTTAGCCAGCCACCAATAAACTCGATAATGGTGAACACCACATTTAGGAAAAACGCCCAACCAATACGCTTTGACGCATCACTCGAACGTCCATGTGAATGGTCGTGACTATGATTGTGACTGTGCATGATTTAACTTTTTAAACACATGATGATTTGCTGCTTTACTAAAGTTCATAAAGCCCCTCCCACATATCTAATGTAGTTGCTTGGAGCGTCCTATTCATTTTCTTAATAGTATTATCGATTTAGTTACAAAAAAAAACCAATGACACCATCAACTATTACTTTCCAGCGCTTGTATTTCAAAGGTCGATACTAGGAATCGACCTTCTCCATAACCAGTATTAACTAGCGTGATTAATCGCCAATTTAGTTAAATGTCTCCCATACACTATTCTGTAGAGAACTGGTAGAACAACCAAAGTAAGCAGTGTCGAGGACAAAATGCCGCCAATCACAACAGTGGCCAACGGTCTTTGCACTTCTGCACCTATGCCCGTATTCAGCGCCATGGGCACAAATCCAAGGCTTGCAACTAATGCTGTCATTAATACCGGACGCAAGCGAATAAGAGCCCCTTCAACAATGCTATTCACTAATTCTCCGGTTTCTAGCAAACGTTGCTTGATGAATGACAGCATTACCAATCCGTTTAATACGGCAATCCCAGACAGTGCGATAAACCCTACCGACGCGGATATGGATAAAGGCATATCCCTTAACCAAAGAGACATTACACCGCCTGTTAATGCCAAAGGGATACCTGTGAAGATAATTAACGCATCACGTATTGAACCAAACGCAATTACCAGCATAGTCAAAATCACAAACAACGTAACCGGTACCACAATCGTCAATCGTTGACTCGCACTTTCGAGCTGCTCAAAGGTTCCACCATAGTCGAGCCAATAACCAGCAGGTAAATTTACTTCATCATTAATTCTCGCCTGAGCTTCCTCAACAAAAGTGCCAATATCTCTGTCACGCACATTTGCTGTGACAACAATACTACGTTTGCCATTTTCCCGGCTTATTTGGCTAGGTACTTCTTTAAATGCAAGTGTGGCTAATTCGCTCATTGGTACATGCTCACCAGAGGGCGTGACTATGGGAATGGTCTCAAGCTGAGTGAGTTCATTTCGAATGTCGTCGGCATATCGCACGACAATTTTAAAGCGTCTGTCGCCCTCAAAAATCATTCCAGCGGTTTCTCCACCTGTCGCAGCATTGAGCCATAACTGCAAGTCGGCTATATCCAAACCAAAGCGTGCCAATTGATCAGGCTTTGGTGTGACGGTGAAGATTGGAATGCCTTCTACCTGCTCAAGCCTCGCGTCATCAGCTCCTTCAATCGTTGAAATAACGGTCAAAATGTCAGAAGCAGATGCAAAGAGCGTATCTAAGTCATCCCCAAATAGCCTTATCCCCAAATCTGCCCTTACGCCACTAATCAATTCGTTAAAACGCATTTGTATAGGTTGCGTAAATTCATAATTATTGCCGGGCAAAGTAAACAAGTCCTCTTCAAACGTTTTCACTAACTCAGCTTTTGTCATTGATGGATCGGGCCATTGCTCCCTAGGCTTTAAAATAACAAACGTATCAGTAATGTTTGGTGGCATAGGGTCGGTGGCGACCTCACCCGTACCCGTGCGACCGAATACCGTCTGTACTTGCTCATACTGCATAAGTTTCGCTTCAAGAGTTTTTTGCATTTCAACTGCTTGTTCTACCCCTGTCCCAGGGATCCTAATGGCTTGTACTAAGATATCACCTTCATTGAGCTGGGGAATAAACTCGGAGCCTAATTTACTGCCCATCCATAAACTGCCGACAACCAAAGCACTCGCTGCTACTACCACTAGCCATCTAAAACGCAGCGCTCCGGTTAAAACAGGACGATAGACTGCCTTTGCACCTTTAATAATTGGGCTTTCTTTTTCGCTAATTTTACCTCTCATGAAAATTGCTATCGCCGCAGGCACTACGGTAAAACAAAATACCATTGCGGCAAGCAAAGCCATTATCACGGTCGCTGCCATGGGGTGGAACATTTTACCTTCGACGCCAGTGAGCGTGAACAAGGGGATATAAACAATGGTAATGATCAATACACCAAACAAACTGGGACGTATGACTTCATTAGTGGCTTCATAAACAACATTCAGCCTTTCTTTGAGCGGTAGAGTAGCGCCGTTTTGTTTCTGGGATTCGGATAATCGTCTGATACAGTTTTCAACAATGATAACTGCGCCATCGACAATCAAGCCAAAATCCAGTGCGCCTAAACTCATTAAGTTAGCAGACACATCGGTTTTGACCATACCCGATATCGTGGCAAGCATTGCCATGGGTATTACAGCGGCTGTAATAAGTGCAGCTCGCACATTCCCAAGCAAAACGAATAGCACAACGATGACAAGTAAAGCGCCCTCGACGAGGTTTTTCTGTACTGTGTCGATGGTTTTGTCAACGAGGCTTGTTCTATCGTAAACCGCTTCAAGGATAACGCCCTCGGGTAAGCTTGTTTTAATGGTTTCGAGCTTACTGTCCACAGCTTTGGCGACCGTACGAGAGTTTTCTCCCACTAACATCATTGTCGTGCCAATCACTGTTTCTTGGCCATTTAACGTGCCGGCTCCAGAGCGCAGCTCTTTACCGAGGTTGATTTGGGCGATGTCTTGAATTTTTACCGGTACGCCATCAATGATCTTAACAACCACTTGGCCGATATCGTCGATGCCCTTCAGTTGGGCTTCCGATCTGATCAGTACTTGTTGCCCATTTTGTTCTACAAAACCAGCGCCTTGATTCGCATTGTTGCGTTCTAGCGCACTGAGAAGGTCACCTGTACTTATCCCAAAGTTTATCATTGCGACTGGATTAGGATTCACATGATATTGCTTTTCAAATCCGCCTATCGCATAAACCTCGGTCACCCCCTCAACAAGCGACAATTGGGGCTTAACTACCCAATCATGGATCTCCCTTAATGCCATAGCATCATAGGGTTGACCGTTGTCCTGTCGCGCCTGAGGCTCAGCACTTAACGAGTACATGTAAATTTCACCCAAGCCTGTGGCGATAGGGCCCATTTCAGGGGTTAACCCTGTTGGCAATTGCGCCGCGATGGCGGTGAGACGCTCGTTGACGAGATTTCGTGCGAAATATAAATCGGTGCCCTCTTTAAACACGACTGTGACTTGCGACAAGCCATAGCGTGATATCGAGCGGGTATACGATAAATTAGGCAAACCGGCCAGCGAGGTTTCAACTATAAACGTTATGCGTTGCTCAGTCTCCAAAGGCGAGTAACCTGGGGTTGCGGTATTTATCTGCACTTGCACGTTGGTGATATCAGGCACAGCATCAATCGGCAGTTGTTTGTAACTGTACATACCAAAAAAGGCGACAAACAAGGCGAACAACATCATGACACCACGGCGCTCAATGGATAGACGGAGTATTGGTGCAATCATGCTCTCACCTCACCGTTTTTATGGACTTGGCTTTGCTTTTGACAATAAATGCGCAGGTAATTAGTCATCATCGCCCGCCTCCATTTTTAATAAATCAGCTTTTAGTAGATAGCTATTTTCTACAACGACTTGCTGGCCTATTTGAACGCCCTTCACAATCTCTACTAAACGGTTGTCCGTGTTCCCAAGTTTTACTTGGCGGGGGTAAAATCGTTCCCCTTCTTTGACAAAAACAATGGTTTGCCCATCTAACTCTTGTATTGAACTTTTGGGGAGAGCCAGATTGACTTCTTGGAACCCAATCTGAATATAACCCTCTACCATAGCGCCTAAAGGCCAATAACCACTGCCATTATCAACGTTCACAAACGCGATAGAATAAGGTTTGTCATCAGGTGAGGACGTAATGTGGCTTATACTTGATTGTTGCTGCAATTCCTCAAGCCTTAAAGTGACTTCCATATCAGCGGCAATACGAGTACGTTGTTTGGGGAAAATAGCTAATTGAGCAATTGCGCGAGAGTAATTAGCAACAGAAAGCAGTACTTGACCGTTGGTGAGCTCACCATCATTGGCGTGTCTAGCAATGATTTTTCCAGACATTGGTGAGGTGATTGAGTATTGATTTAAACTCTCGTTTGACTCAATGATTGCCAGTGTGTCACCTTTTTCTACTTTATCTCCAATATTCACCATGATACGTTTTACAACACCGTCGAAGCGGGCACGAATATGACTCAGTGATGCAGGATCATGAACTATCCGCCCAAACGTTCTGGTTGTGAGCGATAATGATCCTGACGCGGCAGAAGCAGTCACGATATCGTTTTCAAGCATCCGTTCTTGAGATAACACTACGTACTCGGGTCTTTCTTCGGCTTCCTCATCGTCATCATCAGCCAGGGCGACAGTAGCAAACAGTAAAGTCAGTAGCATGGCTAACACGCCAAGCAAGTCACGTGCGCTAGTGAGTAATGTAAATTGTGATGTATTCATTATTTTTTCTCTAGTAATTCTGATGATTGAGCAGACGTCGAGGGAGAGTCAGAAAACACGGGAATTCCCGTAAGTGCCTCTAGATCTGCGCTTCGAAGGTGGACTAAGCCTGCTGCTTTTATCAGTGCTCGTTGCATATCGATGAGTTGTTGCTGCGTTGTCACCCACTCTATGTAGTTGTAGCGACCACTTTCATAGCCTTCCCGCGCCAAGTTCAGTGCAGATTCCAATGTGGGAACGACATTGTCTTGAAGGGTCGTAACAGTGAGCAAGGCTTGGTCTTTTGCGCTAATGACTTGATTTATTTGGCGAGTGAGTTCACGAATTTTCGCTTGTTTTTGATAGTCGATACTGTCAAGCAATGCGCGCTGTTGTTCGTATTCTCCTAGATTCCGCTGCTTGGTATTTAACGGCACCGAAATACTGGCGACTAACGCTGTGTCATTAATTCCCTGCATTCTTCGGATACCGGCTTCCCACGCAATGTCGAACTGCTGACTGGCCTGAACCACTCTCAATCTGGCCTCTTGTACCCGATAGTTATCAGCATAAAGCAGAACGTGTGGATTGCTTTGAAGCTGTGAAAGCATATGTTCAAGTGACAGTGAATTTGGAAACGATAACAGTATCCCTTCAACTTCCGCAAACGCAGCGTTAGTGTCACCCCACATGATGGCCAGGTCGCGTTTATACTCATTGAGTTTTTGTTCACTTATCAATAACGACAAACGCGCCTGCGACAACGCTGACTCTGCACGTTTTTTCTCAAGTGGTGAAGAAGCCCCCGCTTCAACCCGTGTAGAGACTGTCTGAAGCATTGTGCGAGCCAGCATTTCAGCTCGTTGCTCAGTCTTGTGCAACGCTTGTTGGACAATGACATTGATATATCGTCGAGTTGTTTCACCCAAGATGTCCAGCGTACGAATGCGCCGTTGTGTAAGCAGTTGTGCTTTTTTTGAACTCACCACATTCATTCGGCCGCTGACTTTATCTCCAAGCTCGATGACCGACGATAAGGTCAGTGTCAATTCGGCATCTTTGATACCAGACACTTCGCCTGTTCCCAACACATTTTCAACTTCAACCCCAACAGACATTTCAGGTCGTAAGCTGGCCATTTTTGATTCACCATCCAAAGCCGAAGATTTAAATTCGAACACAACTAAATCTGGGTTGTTTGATAATGTGCGTTTGAGCGCATTTTCAAGCGTGATTGAAGACTTTTGCGCATTGGCAGATTGAACAGATATGCTCATGGTTACCAGTGCAGCAGATATCAATTTCAGATACGCTGAGCTAGCTTTTTTTATGCCCAATGGGCGTGAAGAACTCATAAAAGAACCTTTTGTTCATAAGATAACGACATACATGGAAAGCACCCATGCAAACATATAGGAGGGAATGGATTAATGTTGAGGTGGGCGCAAAAGGCCTTCGACTAGGCCGTCAATGACGTTGCGGGAATAACTGTATTGATTGGTATATAACGGTTTAGATACGTCATTTATTGGGTGTTGTGCCAGAAACTTAATCTGTCCACATTGACATAGCACACAATGGAAACACTTAGACTCTTCACTCGACGTATTATCACCAGCATTTACATTTTTTTCGGGAACATCATAAGTGCCTATCGACTTTGATTGTTCAGGGACTGACGATACCTCCGCAGGGTAGTCATCGCATTGAGCGGCGAACGAAAAGCCCGATTGACACATGAGCAAAGTAATAAGTAGCCATGCCAACCTACGCAGTTTTGATGTGCAATTAAAAATTGGCATTTTCTTATCAACTTTGCGCATTAAGCGCTCGCTGTCTTTCATTTCCAGCCTCTTCGAGGATCATTTTTGCCCCGCGCAACACAACGCACGAAACTATCACACCGATAACCAGATCAGGCCATCGAGAATCGAGCCAAAACACCAAAACGCCAGCAAAAATAACGCCTAAGTTGGCAATCACATCGTTGGCTGAAAATATCCAGCTTGCCCGCATATGCACTTCTTCATTTCTTTGTTTGCGTATGATCACAAGACAAATGACATTAGCAACCAGTGCAACTGCCCCCATAGCCATCATTAATCCTGATACAGGTTCGCTACCGTAAATTGACCGTCTTACAATATCAATGATAATCAACAGACCCAATGCCATCTGAAAAAAGCCGCTAATTCTAGCCGCATTCGCTTTGTGCAATAGCGATTTACCAATAGCATAAAGGGCAACACCATAGACAACTGCGTCGGCGAGCATATCAAGTGAATCGGCTATTAATGCGGTTGAATCAGCAAGCAACCCGATCCCCATTTCTATAACAAACATTGTCGCGTTTATTCCCAAAAGCCAATACAAAACCTGTCGTTGAGACTGGTCTTTTATTTCAACTTCGCACCCACATCCGCTCATTGGAAACACACTCTTTACTGATGAATAAAATGAGTATAAAGTCTATACTTGGTATAGAGTCAACGGTTAGGAGAAAAAAATGAAAATTGGTGATGTCGCAAAGACGACAGGTTGTAGTATTCAGACCATTCGTTTTTATGAAAAGAAGGGGCTCTTGCCTGAGCTTAAGCGCTCAAGTGGAAATTATCGTGTCTACGACAAGGGGACTATTGAACAACTCCTGTTTATCAAACAGTGTCGTTCATTAGATATGTCTATCATGGAAGTAAAAACGCTAATGGACAGTCGTTCGAGGCCAGATCAGAGCTGTTCAAATATCAATACGTTAATAGCTAAGCATTTATCAGACGTCATTATTCGCATTGAAGAGCTAAACGCATTAAAGTCATCACTCGAAAATATGGCGTCAAAGTGTGATCAAAACAAAACCATTAGGGACTGTGGCATTTTAAATTATTTACACACTTAAAAGTGTAAGAAGCACACAGTTTCACTGTGCGCACTCGCCTTAACGTGTATCTATCGGCTAACATTCTTCATGCGTATAGATTTGTGAAGCAAAAAACACTAGCCTGAACTTTTGATTCTGAGGCAGCTATGCATATTCATTTGTGGCCCTACAAAGCGATTACATCGGAGTCAGTCCTGACAATAATGTTCATGCACATCATGCTGTCCAAATTTGCATTAGTTTAGACAAAGACATCTCGGTTCAAGATTACAGAGCACAAAGTATTCACACCGGACAATGTATTGTGATTTTCGAAGATGTCCCTCACAAGGTTTTGGCACAGGATCATCAAATTGTAGTCATCTATTTAGAGCCTGAAGATAGACAAAACCAACAATTTCTCACTGCCTTACGTCAAGCCAGGAGTGATGGAATTAATACTCTGCCGCTTACTGGCAAAGAATTGGGATCCATTTCTCAGCATCTATTTACTGACGTCGATATCGACAAAGTATGGAAAACAGTAAATAAAGCGGTAGGGCTAGTCTACAGTCCTGCGCTTTCATCGCGCCCTGAGGATAAACGGGTACGAGCGGTCATCGACATTATTGCTTCGCAGCGAGGTTGTGCAATCGATATGGCGTTTTTATCATCGAAGGTTTTCTTGTCCCCAAGTCGTCTCACACATCTTTTTAAGCAAGAAGTGGGTATACCTATTAGTCGTTTTATTGTCTGGTGGCGTGTGCGCGCCGCAATAGAACAACTGAGTAAGTCAGCAACATTGACTGAGGCTGCCCATGCTTCGGGTTTTTCTGACTTACCTCATATGAGTAAAACGTTTAAACAGCTGTTTGGATTTGCACCTTCCTCGTTATTCAAACCGCACACCATTAAAATTCACAGTAATTAGCCGTTTGATACAAGCCGAATCAAGTTTGACTAGGGAATAATATACGCATCAATAAAAACGCGAATGTGTAAATACTATGAGAACGTTGGTCCAATGGATGTTCAGTCCATTATTTTTTTTAAGCTTTATCTTTGCTGCAACCAGTATTTCCCAAAACACAGGATCTCCAGCTTGGCTTATTCCCCTGCTTTTATTCGCCATCGCCTTATCTTTTGTAGCTGAGAAATGGTTACCATATGAAAAAGCATGGAATACACCGCAGGGAGATTTCGGGCGAGATATAGTGCATGCCATTGTCAATGAAGGCTCTTTGGCTCTCACGGTCGCGTTTATCCCAATAATGACCGCGATAGTGCCCCACTTCAGTATTTGGCCTCACCATTGGCCACTACTAGTACAACTTGGCTTTGCCATCATCGTCGCTGACTTTGGGATAACGATGGCACATTATTTTAGCCATAAATATAGCATGCTGTGGCGTTTACATGCGGTTCATCATAGCATCAAACGAATGTATGGGTTTAATGGGCTATTGAAGCACCCCCTTCACCAAGCGATTGAACTAAGTGCAGGTACACTTCCATTACTTTTAATAGGCATGCCCATAGAAATCGGCGCTTTGTTAGGGTTTAGTGCTGCCTTACAGTTGATGTTGCAACACTCAAACATTGATATGCGGCTTGGCCCGCTAAAATATATTTGGGCTGTTGCTGCAGGTCACCGGCATCATCACGTAAAAGACGGTACCAGAGGTGACGTTAATTTTGGGTTGTTTACACATTTATGGGATCACCTCCTTGGCACATTCGTCACCAATTCTAATGAACGACCCTCACCACGTAATGGGGAGCTAGGAATTGGTAGTCAACCTAATTACCCACAAAATTATATCTCGCAGCTTTTTCAGCCTTTTAAGTGAAAGATTTAGCTTTTGGTTTTCTAATCAACTGCTCGACAATTGCTGCTCCAGACTATTATTCATGAGGAATATTACAAACATGTAATCAAACAGTAATAGCAGCGTCATGAGTTAATTACTTATGTTCGGTAGCCTAACTTAGCAGTTATCGTTATTTCGAGGAAAAACAAATGCAAATTGAGCAATTCAGTGACATTTTAGAGTGGACAGCTAATTACCATAAGGCTCTCGCTGAACAACTGCATTGCTGTTGTAAGAAGACGGATTTGAACAAACTTGTACTCGATTATCTCGCAATGCATGAAAACCACCTAAGTAAGCTGATCTTAGCCTTCAAAAACTTAGGTAAAACCGGAGAATTGGATACTTATTTTGTTGAGTACATAAACGATAAGCCTGACATACCTTTACTGTGTCCGCCTAACCTAGATGATTGCACTACTTATGAACAGGTCATAGAGCACGTTATGAAACGCCATCAACAAATTATCGAATTATTTTCGTATCTAAGGAAGCAAATGGTCGTTGGGCATCAAATAGAACTACTTGATTCTATTATAGAAACCGAACAACAAGAGATTAAAATAATGGCACATGGTATTAACCGAGCGCACGAATTATAAGCCTTTCATTGGATTCATAAACTATGGAGTGAGGTTGTGAGGAAGCACCAACACAAGTCAAATTACAAAGAAGGAAGTCTCAGTCTTATTGGCGCGGTTGCAATGGGTACAGGTGTCATGATCGGTGCAGGTATCTTTGCTTTGACCGGACAAGTGGCTGAATTGGCCCGCGAGTGGTTCCCATTAGCCTTTATCATAGCGGCAATGATCACATCAGCAAGCGCGTATTCCTACGTGAAGTTATCCAATGCTTATCCTTCTGCAGGAGGGATTGCCATGTTTTTACAAAAAGCTTATGGCAAGGGGACTGCCACTGCGGTTTTCGCATTACTCATGTACTTTTCAATGGTAATTAATGAAAGCTTAGTTGCGCGGACATTTGGTCAATATACCGTACAAATAATTAATACAAAACCCAACAATTGGTTTGTCCCAGCGTTAGGTGTAGCAGTATTGATCTTTGCCTTTTTCATAAACATTATGAGTAACAAGGCTATCCAATCTATTTCATTTGTAATGGGAATCGCCAAAGCTTTAGGATTGGCGGTATTAGCGTCTGGAGGAATATATGCGGCCCAAAGAGGAGTTGTTGACACTTTTGTTCAAACGACCGACGCTTCGATTGTTGACTTTCTGGGGGCCGTCGCGCTAGCCGTATTGGCATTTAAAGGCTTTACTACAATAACAAATAGTGGCGGTGAAATCGAAAATCCACGTAAAAACGTGGGTCGCGCAATAGTCATTTCAATTGCGATTTGTATTTTCATATACCTATTAGTTGCCGCAGCAGTTGGAACAAACCTATCAATCCAGGAGATCGTCGCAGCGCGCGATTATGCATTGGCAGAAGCAGCAAAACCAGCCTTCGGACAATATGGACTTTGGATAACAGTCGGTTTTGCGATAATTGCTACCGTGTCAGGCGTCATCGCAAGTGTAGTCGCTGTATCGCGTATGTTAGCGATGCTAACTGACATGGAGCTTGTACCACACAGCCATTTTGGTATGCCAGGAAATATCCAAAAACACACGCTGGTATATACAATAGTCCTTGCTATGACGTTAACGATATTTTTTGATTTAAGCAGAATCGCTTCTTTGGGTGTGATTTTCTATCTGCTGATGGATATTGCGATTCACTGGGGCGTACTAAACTACCTGCGTAAAGAAATTTCTGCCAACCGGTTTATACTGTTAACCGCCATTACATTAGATTTAATTGTACTGATAGCTTTCATCGTCGTTAAGGTGAAAGCGGATAGCATCGTAATTTGGACGTCATTAGCGGGCTTGTTTCTGATAATTACCGCAGAGAAGCTTTATCTTAGCCGCAAAAGAAAATGATTTTACTGTTATATAGATAGGTAACTGAGGTCTGCATAACTCTTTTTCCACATTCTGATTTTAGTAGAAGTAATCTCACACTAAATTGTAATCCGTACTTTCCGGCGAATGAAAATCGTTACTTTATTCAGCTCATTGATTGATAATTGTAACAGCAATATCACGTATTAAAGAACTTATGGCACAAATATTGGATTGTCTTAGGTAAACCGTAAATACATACTAAGCAAACGGCATAAGCCATCTGACTCTGTAAATGTTATGCGCGGATAGGTCATTTTTACACTGTGTCGAATTGCAGCTATTAAAGGATTGTAAATTTAGATGACTCACGACGACCACACGACAATAGCTTTAAGTACACTTATCAAGTGCTTGATGCTTATTGCAAGTGTGACTTATGGTTCATCTGTGTTGGGTTGCGAAAGTGAAGGTACTGGCAACATCTCATCCATGAAGGGAACACCGGAAATTGAACAAGCAAAGCTGCATGTTCAAATGCACATTGAAGATAATGTTGATGAGAGCTGTCATGAGGAGTGCTGTACAGAATCTTGCGATTGTTCTCATGGAAATTGTTTTACAATTTGGCTACTGACCGGCAATTATCACTACAAAATTAAGTCATTTGATTATGTTTTCTCATTATTCGAAGGTGATTTACTACGGTCTCCTCCTTCTAGATTGCTTAGACCCCCAATAGCATAAGCCCGTTCTAGTTTTAACTACGAAAACTCGGTACATGCTCGGTCCGTTTTAACGTAAGCATGTGTCTGAATCTATCCATCAAATTAGAGAACAATTTATGTTAAACAAATTAAATAAAGATAGGCGCAGATTCGTTAAGTCTGCCGCTTTGACATTAGGTGGGACAGCGCTTTTACGTCAAATTTCACCAGCCTGGGCTAATCCAGAGGGCTTATCTCATGCTGGGCAAGAGTTAAAACCAAGTTTTGGAAACAACGTTGTCAGCGGGGAAAACATCAATATGATGATTAGCAGGCAGCACAAGCGTATTGCAAGCGCAGCTGGCCTACCAATTACAATTAATGGTTCGTCACCGGGCCCGTTAGTGCGTCTAAAAGAAGGTCAGCATGTCACTATAAATGTAACTAACAACTTGCTTGAAAGTACGTCAATCCACTGGCACGGATTGATACTCCCTTACACGATGGACGGTGTACCTGGCGTATCGTTTCCCGGTATCGCCGCTGGCAGTACCTTTACCTATGAATTCGATATTGAACAAAACGGTACATATTGGTACCACAGTCATTCAGGTCTTCAGGAGCAGCTTGGGCACCTTGGCCCCATGGTTATTGAACCAAAAGATGGCGACATCGGTGCAGATCGGGAGCACACCATTATTCTCAGCGACTGGACCTTTGAAGACCCTCACGATGTTTTCCGTCACCTTAAAGTTGCTGAGGGCTATTATAATTATCAGCAGCGTACAGTCGAAAACACGATTAAAGATATAAAGAGCCAAGGACTGATCAATACGGTCAAAGAACGAGCAATGTGGTCTCGTATGCGCATGAACCCAAGAGACATACTCGATGTAACCGGCGCGACCTATACATACCTGATGAACGGCCGTGACCCGCAAACAAACTGGACTGCATTGTACAAACCCGGAGAAAGCATACGCCTTAGGCTTATTAACGGGTCAGCAATGACCTATTTTGATTTCCAAGTACCAGGGTTGGATCTGACAGTTGTTGCAGTAGATGGTCAGCCTGTTAAGCCAGTAACAGTAGGTGAAATACGGATCGCTGTTGCAGAGACCTATGATGTCATCGTAAAACCCAAAGATACTAAAACCTATACCATTTTTGCACAAAGCATGGACAGAAGTGGCTATGCCAGAGGCACATTGGCAACATCTGTCGGCAAAGAAGCAAGTATCCCGGCACTTCGCCCAATGTCTGAATTAGGTATGGACGCTATGGGGATGTCGGGAATGGCTGACATGGATTCAATGGACGCTACGAACAACAAGGAGACTTATGGTGGCCAAGAAAATCACGGTCCTAATCATTCGATGGCAGCGATGCAAAACAAGGTAGTTCCTGTGGACGGAATCCCTATTACGCACTCACCGGACGGTCACGGACCAGGTGCGTCTATGATTGCCAAAAATCCGATCAGCCGACTAGACGACCCTGGAATAGGGTTTGATGGAGTTTCTCACAAGGTACTTGTTTATTCAGACCTTACAGGTGCCAAGCAGTGGCCAGATAACCGTGAACCAACACAAACCATCGAACTGCATTTGACCGGTAACATGGAAAGATACATGTGGTCTTTTGATGGCAAAAAATTCACTGAAGTGGATAAGCCCGTTCATTTCAAGTACGGGGAACGCGTGCGCCTTATTCTTGTCAATGATTCGATGATGTATCACCCCATCCATCTTCACGGTATGTGGATGGAGCTAGAAAATGGTAACTCCCCTTCCCCCCGTAAACACACGATCAGTCTCAAACCGAGCGAAAAAGTGTCTTTACTGATCAGCGCTGACGCACCCGGAAATTGGGCATTTCATTGTCACCTTCTATATCACATGGACGCTGGTATGTTCCGCGTTGTAAACGTTTCTTAAGGGGTACCTTCATGAATTTACGAATTATATTTGGACTAATAATACTTACCGTAACACTTCGTAGTGTCGCACAAGAAACACCTGAAAGCTGGCCATCGCCTGTCAAAGATACACTTAATGGTATTGTTCTATTTGACAGGCTAGAAGTAGCGCGCAACAACCGTGAGGAGAACATCGCGATTTGGGATATGATCGCATGGTATGGAGGCGACACGTACCGTCTTTATTTTAAAAGTGAAGGTGAAAATAAACAAAACGATGGGGAGCCAACGGATATTGAAAGAGCTGAACTGCTTGCTAGTCGCTTAATTGCACCTTTTTGGGAAATTCAGGTTGGAATTGGTGCCCGTGGCGAATTGACGAGTGACAGTAATATGGAAAATTATGCTGTAGTTAGCCTTTTTGGAATGGCTCCCTATCAATTTGAAGTAGATAGTTCACTTATCATTAACGAAGACGGTGATGTCAGTGTTTCAATGGAAGCCGAGTATGACTATCGCATGTCACAAACCTCATATTTGCAACCGCGAATATCACTGTCTGCTTCACTTTCTGAGTCAGAACGGTTTGATAGACCTTCTGGGTTTAATTCAATTCGTGTTGGCTTACGCTATCGAATGGAGGTCTCACGGGAATTTGCCCCGTATATTGGTGCCTATTGGTCTAGAGCCTTGGGAGCGTCAGCGGATAATCTACGTGGCATAGGCGATCCTGTTCATGAAACGGGTGTGGTTCTCGGTGCCCGTGTGTGGTTCTAATGCCTGAATTATCCCAACAGTTTATGGCGATACTAATTCAGTTATCAATAGCATTATTAGCAATTACCGCAAGTGCAATTAGCCATTACCGCATATTGCAGTACTTGACGAAATTCATAGCCCGCCTTCGTAATGGAGCACGCGGTTTAATTGTACTTTTTTGTGGGATTACAGCGTCTCAATTGCTAGCAGCTCTGTGGTTCACGTTTGCTTTTAAAGTGTCCATAGCAATGGGTCTAGGGAACGTAAATGGTGGCAGCCTAAACCAATTTATTGAGCTTTTCTATTTTTCCCTAATCAACCTGACCACGCTTGGACTTGGCCAGATTGAAGCGACTTCTCATTTGAGATTTCTTGCTGGAATAGAAGCAATGACTGGCTTTTTACTGGTGAGCTGTTCAGCCTCTGTTTTAATTAAATACATGAAACATTAATCTAGAATTCAAGGAATTAAACATGACTAAATATACTAAATTTTTCGCAATGATACTTACCTCTACCGCCTTTATGTTGGTTATGATGTACTTCAATTCATATTCAATTGAGCATGTTTTCTTTAGCGAGACTCGCTTATACATGGCTATCTACATGGGGGCGATGATGGCGGTCATCATGCTGCTATTTATGCTGCCCATGTATGAAAGCAAAATAAAAAACGTTTCAATTTTAATAGGCAGTGTCGTTATTTTTTTGTTTGGCGCTATTTTTGGTGCGATCGCAAGCTACCATTGAAGGTCGCGCGTGGATGAAAGCAATGATACCTCACCACTCTATTGCGATCTTAACCAGTGAGCGTGCAAATATTGATGATGTCCGAGTTCAAAAATTGGCCGAAGAAATTATAAACGCTCAAGAGCGCGAGATTAAGGACATGAAATGGTTAATCTCAGATATCAATAAAAATGGCATTGTGTCCTCAGCGAATGAGGCAATTCAGCGCCCGGTCCCCGACTTTAGTAAAAAGTAACAACTATCTTTTATTATTATTTTATACCGGAGAACAAACATGAGTAAATCTGCAACGCTTTACAGAATGCATACGAAGGAGCACATTTGCCCCTATGGTTTACGTTCAAAAGACCTGTTGGAAAGAAAAGGATATAAAATCGACGATCATAAACTTAGCTCTCGTGAAGAAACAGATAAATTTAAGGAAAAACATGGCGTTGAAACAACACCTCAAACATTTATTGAGGAAAACCGTATTGGGGGATATGACGAGCTAAGGGAGTTTTTTGATATGGGGAAAGCTGGGCAGACTGGCACAACCTATACGCCGGTTATCGCTATTTTTGCGACCGCATTTCTAATGGCTTTGGGCATTGTCTTTGCTCAAGCCGGCACCATAGAGTCACTTTTGACCGTTCCAGTCATCGAAGTCTTTGTGGCGCTGAGTATGTCGATTCTTGCGATTCAAAAATTACGCGATTTATATGGCTTTACCAATTCGTTTATTACCTACGATTTACTAGCAATGCGCAGTGTGCGATACGGTTACGTTTATCCATTTGCGGAAGCGTTCGCTGGGATTGGTATGCTTGCCGGATTATCAGGCTATGTCGTTGGCCCCGTATCTCTGTTTATTGGAACCATCGGTGCCGTATCGGTATTTAAAGCTGTTTATGTAGATGAGCGCGAGTTGACATGCGCTTGCGTCGGCGGAGACAGTAATGTTCCCCTCGGTTTTGTTTCGCTTACGGAAAACTTGTTTATGATTGGTGCTGGAATTTGGATGCTTTATCAGGCAATAGGAGCTTAAACATTGGGTGTTGCTCTAACACCTATTGATGAAGCCACAATCACTTTCCAAATTGCTCTAAAATACTTTATGCGCCCATTTGCCCGCAATGGGAAAATAGGCGCTTCCAGCGGTCAAAACTTGCCACGTTTTTAATCGTCACTCTTTGTCGAGAATGCTTTGAAAGCTTTTTCTAGCGAATCTTCAAACTTCTCTTTGTTACAACCCCCTTCTTCACTTTGTTTGGTTTCGTTGTCTGTTGGTTTAATGGCTTGATTTGGCGTGTTCGTGACTTGGAGTAAATCGGTATTTAGCATAGTGGAAACCCTTCTGTTCGCGTTGATCTCATTAAAAACTGGTGTGCCGGATAACACACACATTATCTAAAGCAAATAACAGGCCAAATTTCCATGTTAACAAATGTTTGGGGTTAACCCGAATGACAGTAAACTGCACTGAGAACGAATGCTTTCTATGTAGCTTTTCAAGGCATCGTCTACCGACGCTATGTCACGAAAACATATATCAATCGCTTTATCTACATGTAGACGAGATTGGATACTTGCAATAACCTGATCTCTATCACCACACATCATAAGCAAACGGATAGCCTCTTCCAACAGGAGCATATGGCAACCTTCCATTGCTAATACACCGTTATGTTGCATTCGGTTAACCACCTTTAAAGCTCGTTTATCACCCGTAAAAAGGTTTGATGGTTTGTTTTCTTGAGCGCCAAACGTGAGAATAAGTTCTCCTGCGTCAAGGTGAGGGGTACGAAGTTGTGCAATAACATCAAGGGCTTGCTCGTCGGAGATTGTGACAGGTTCGCTGTGAGATACAAAATAAAGAATACTTTGTATGTGCGCCGGTTCGAATCCCATTTTATTCTTACTATGATCCACAGTGCTAATATCCTGTTTTAATTAGTGCTGATTGGTGAAGTCCAACATAAAGTTGCTCGATTCGCGCTACGCTATTTCTTTCTATTGCTTTGCCCGGGTGGGACACGATGGCAGCTCCAGGGTTTATGTTTCGCATTTTCACGAATGTTTTCGTCAACGAATTGGTAGTAACCTTCTTTCATCTTTGTCCAAAAATCATCAGAAATGTCTGCACCGTGTGCACGAATGATTGTCTCAATGCCATCTAAATTGCAGTGGGTCGCGTCATAGCCGATATGCAAAGTGTTTTTGGCTTCTTCAAATGAAACGGCATCAATACCAAAGGTCCCATCAATTTCAGCAACAATTGCTAATAAATTACCGTCGGTAATGCCGGTTAGCTTCAAATGCCTTACCACTAAATTAGCCTCAGAAACGCCCACTCTGTGATCTAAATCGCTCATACTTTTCTCCTATAAATTAATTGCCTACACAGTTATGTCAGTCACGTCTCTAATTGCTTAAAACGCTATTGGCATTAACCACTTGCTGCATTAACGATTGTAAAACTGTCATTCTTTGTTCTATTAACAACAAATGTTCATCTATCGAGTTCCCCATCACAACAATGTCGCTTGCTGATATGCCGCTTTCGATAAGAACAAGACTTCTTTGCAGGCCTTTTCTATATGTCTCTTTTAATCGTATCTTTTGTTCAGTATTAGATTCACTTTGGATCCTCTTCTCAATACTCGTTAAGTAGGTATCCATCATCTTCATATGCTCAACAATCAACGTTTGCCTCTCAGAAACGTCATTGATCCGTTGGATGCGTTGCATTAATGCATCCATGACGCGCTCGTTACTGCGTAACATCTCATCGGAACTCATGGATGTCTGAGCACTCGTAAAGGTAGCGGATAAAACGCCTGCGACAAACAATATTGAAACTAATGCTTTCTTCATTTTGAAATCCTTACACGGGGCTTGAAACGTTTGAATTGAGAAATCGTGGGAACCAACCTGGCGTGGCTTGCTTATATTGCCTATAGGTATCACCAAACTCAGTTTCGGCGAGCTGCTCTTCGCGTTTGGCTAGTCGAACATAGACAACAATGAGAATGGGAAACATGAGCAAAGTTGGTAGTGTTGGCCATTGCAGTAAAAAGCCAAACATGATCACAATGAAGGCAACATATTGGGGATGCCGACAACGTGCGTACCAACCGCTGGTCGCTAAGCTGCTCGTTTTTTGCGCGTGATGCAGGACATTCCACGAAGCAGATAAAACAAAGAATCCTAAAACGATGAGAACATTACTTAAGATGTGCAGTACATCCCAATGCGCATCGCCAGATAACCCCAACAGTGTATGCCACAAGTGACCATTTTCGTGACTTAAAAAATCTACGCCTGGGTAACTTTCGGCTAACCAACCGGACAAAAAATAGATAGTGAGCGGGAAACCATACATTTCAGTAAATAACGCCACGATAAAAGCGGAAAATACGCCTAAGCTTCGCCAGTCTGTTTTTGACTTCGGCTTGACGAAACTAAACGCAAAAAAGATAAATATTGCGGAGTTAATGATGACTAACGTCCAAAGCCCATAATCTGATTCACCGTGCATTGTCGCTCTCCATTTTACGTTTTTCCTTGCGTGCCTGCTCTAACCCTTCGATATAACCTTGTCTGTATTGATCATTGTCTTCGGTTTGCTCTTTAAATGTTTGCTCGTCGTTAGCATGTGTCTCATGCCCTTTACCATGACTTCCGTGCATAAAGATATGCATCACCGGGCATAGCAGCAGGATCAAGTATGGTAAATACGGGAAAACATGTTCACCATGCTCGACAAACAAGAAATAGCTTGCCGCCGCTATAAGTCCGATGGCGGACCAACCACTGGGGGTGCGCCAAAAAGGTAATTTTTGTTTATTCACAATACACCTCGCTTTTGTGTCGTTTAAGTTTTCAGAAAACGGTAAATCACTTGATCACCAAAGTGCCACGGTACATTTGCATCTGACAATGAAACGGATAGCGACCTGCCTTTTGGGGGGGAATAGTGACCATCACACGCTTGTTAAGCACTAATGTTTCACTGATCTCCAACTCGGGTATGAGTAGTGTTTCCGCACAGGGGGTCGCATCTTCTCTGTAGAACATCAGTTGTACAGACTCATTCGCGGGCACTGTGATATTGGCAGGTTGATACACGCCATCTTTCACGCGGACTTCGATGCTGCCGTCTCGTACTTCAGTTGACTTTGTTTGGTAAAGCCAAAACCACCAAACAATAAGCCCAATCACGACTAACCCTATCAAATTAATCCACATCATCTTTAGGTTCTCCTAATGCTCTTTAGCTTTGAATAAACGTAATCGATTCGCGTTGGTCACTACCGTTAACGACGAGAATGCCATCGCTGCACCGGCAATTACTGGGCTAAGTAGTAAGCCTAAAAATGGATAAAAAACACCTGCAGCAAATGGGATCCCCGCGACGTTATAGATAAATGCTCCGAAGAGATTCTGCTTTATGTTTCTCAGCGTTGACTTACTCACTGCAATCGCATCCGCTAACCCATGTAAGGAGCCTCGCATCAACGTGATATCTGCACTTTCTATTGCGACATCAGTGCCTGTTCCGATAGCAAATCCGACGTTGGCATGGGCTAAGGCGGGCGCATCATTGATCCCATCGCCGGTCATTCCGACGATTTCACCCTCACGTTGAAGTTCGAGCACTTTGTTTGCTTTATCTTCTGGCATCACTTCAGCAACGTAATCAACAATCCCCGCCTTTCGAGCAACGGCTTTTGCAGTCATACGATTGTCCCCCGTCAACATCACCACACGTATTCCGTTGTGCTGTAGGCGCTTGATGGCATCTATTGAGTCTGATTTTATTGGATCGGCAACAGCAATGACGGCAACTAATTTTGAATCAATCGCGAAATACATTGGGGTTTTAGCCTCTGCGGCCAGCCTCTGCGCTTTGTCAACGTAATGATGAAGTTCTATTGATTTTTCTTTCATCAATTTTTCATTGCCAAATAGCAAACGCTGAGAATTCAGTGTTGCTGCTACGCCCTTCCCTGCAATGGACTCAAAATCAGTCACCGAGTGGATCGGCACACCTTGCTCTTTCGCGGATTCAACGATCGCCATTGCGAGTGGGTGTTCGGAACCCGACTCCAGGCTTGCAGCTAACGAAAGCACGTCATCTTGATTGTGATCTGACGCAATAACAACGTCGGTAACTTTAGGCGCCCCCTCTGTTATGGTGCCGGTTTTATCTAATACCATTGTGGTAATTTTCGAAGCAGATTGCAGCGCTTCACCGTTGCGGATAAGTACGCCTGCCTCAGCCGCCTTGCCAACCCCCACCATGACCGACATCGGCGTGGCTAAACCTAATGCGCAAGGACATGCAATAATCAGTACCGTAGTTGCTGACACGATTGCGAAGGCAACCTCGGGAGCCGGACCAAAATTGAGCCACGCTAGTGCGCTCATTACGGCAATGATCATAACAACTGGCACGAAATAGGCAGAAATAACATCTGCCAATCGACCAATAGGTGGTTTTGAATTTTGTGCACGTTTTACCATGTTGATGATCTGAGCTAGCGCGGTGTCTTTTCCCACACGTTCTGCCCGAAAGACGATAGAGCCTGATTTGTTGATGGTACCGGCCACAACCTCATCGTCTTTTCGCTTCTCAATTGGCATGGGCTCACCCGTTAGCATTGATTCATCAATACTGGTTTGGCCCTCGACGACTACACCATCCACAGAAATGCGTTCTCCGGGTCGAACCCGGATAAGATCATTGAGCAAAACATCTTCAATAGGAATATCAATATCATCGCCATCTCGGATGACACGTGCAGTCTTGGCTTGCAAGCCTATCAACCTTTTAATGGCCTCTGAGGTTTTACCGCGTGCTTTGATCTCAAGGGCCAGGCCTAAATTAATTAGGCCGATGATCATAGCGGTTGCCTCAAAATAAACATGTCGTGCCATTTCAGGGACATAGCCCGGGAAGAACACAACTGTCATCGAGTACAACCAGGCGGTTCCTGTACCCAAGGCTATCAAAGTATCCATATTGGCCGAATGATTTTTAAACGAATTCCATGCACCCACATAAAAATGCCGACCAGAGAACACCATGACACCTAATGTCATGAGCCCAATAATCAACCATACAATTCGCTCCGTGGTCGTGTTGACGCTCATTTCCCCGGTTACCAAACCATAGATCATGAGCGGTACTCCAAGCGACAATGCGATGACCATGTGTCGCATTAGCTTTTTATAATAAGCCCAATCCGCTTGCTCTTTTTCTTCAATGGCAGCCTCATCAGAATCGGCATTTGCCAGCGTTGCGTTATACCCAGCTTCTTCTACCGCACCAACCAGTTCGCTTGGTGAGGCATTACCATTGATAAGCACTGTACGCTGTGCAAAATTCATTTCTGCGCCGGTGACGCCTGCGACTTGTTTTAAGGCTGTTTCAATTTTAGTGACGCAACTGGCACAACTCGCCCCTTGAATATTAAGTTGTATCTCGCCTGCTTCGGAAGACACCTGTCTGGTCTGCGTTTTAGTGTCAACCGCTTCGTTCGCAGTTGATGTTTTATCGCCGCCACTACAACACCCATGTGCTTTCGCACCGTCTGTTCTAGAATTCATAAACCACTCCCTATTTAAACCTTGTTATGACTTAAGCGCTGTGAAACCTTCAATTAAATGGCATATCGTATCGGCCGTTGGAGGTTGATCGGGTTTGTTTTGCCACTCTGAAGTGGCTAAGCGCATGCGCTCTCTAAGTTCATGCATGTCCTGATACCGCTGTTCAGTCTCTTTCAACCTCTTTTCAATAAGACGCCTTACCGTTGGACACGGCGCATTGGTTTGTGAAGATGTAACTAGGATCTCTTTAATATCATTGACCGAAAAACCTAAGGCGCGCGCACTTAAAATGAACCGCAGTCGCGTCACATCCGCCGGCCGATAATACTTGTATCCATTGTGGGATTTATTTGGGACCAAAAGTCCAATGCGCGTATAATAGCGCACGGTATCAACGCTAATATCTAGTGCATCTGCTATTTGTTTTACCCGCATTTTAACCCCCCGTCTTTATCAACATTGTTGTGCCGGTAAAACACGCCTTTAATCCTATGTTTTACTCTCACCTTCACACGATAAACCTGTGAGCCGCTCACAGGTCAACACCTAAACCTTCAACAGATCCGTGGAAGTGGCTCATCTTCAAGCTCACTCATGAAGCGTCGCCCTCCCATTGGCGTAATAATCGACACGCGGCCCTTTAAGCCTGTATTTTCCGTAATGACACCAATATGTTGGGCATTTTCACCGTTTTTTATACCTCGCCAATGAGTGAGTACTTCGCTGCTAATATCGGGACTAACAATTGCAATAACGCGTCCCTCACAAGCCAAAACGAAAGGATCAAAGCCTAGAATGTCACACACGCTTGCGACCTCTGGACGCACCGGAATGTTATTTTCAATTAGCTCGATATTGAAACCCGTTTCAGTTGCCACGTCATGGAGTAACACTGATAGTCCTCCACGCGTTGGGTCTCGGACAAAACGAACGCCATTTAAGTCTCTGATTGCATTGACTAACGGGAAAACGCTGGCACAGTCGGACTTAAATTGGCCGTGCAACCCATAGTCCTCACGCGCCAGTAATACGCAAGCACCGTGATCGCCAACAGAGCCACTGACAAGTACGTGATCGCCCGGCCTTATAAGACTCGTATCCCAAATTGGTGTTTCTTGGCTGTCACCCACACCCGTTGTATTGATATAAACGCCACCACCGAATCCCTTGGGAACGACTTTAGTATCTCCCGTTATTATGGCCACATTGGTTTCTACAGCAGCTTGATGCATTTTATGGACAACCTCCTTGAGAGCCGTCATCGAAAAGCCTTCTTCAATAATGAATGCAGTACTGATATACCGAGGGGTCGCGCCAACGACAGCCAGATCATTCACGGTACCGTAAATACTTAATGCCCCCACATTGCCACCTGGAAATGTGTAAGGTGAGACAACGAAGCTATCGGTTGTCATACTCAGAAAGGGACCGGCGAAGGTTACCGAAGCCGCGTCGTGTAGCAGATCTAGTTCTTTATTGGCAGTATTTTTAAACACATCATTAATGAGTTTTTTGGTCAATATTCCACCATTGCCTTGCGCTAACCGAATAGTATCGGTGTCCAACGGTTCTGATGATGCTCGATTATTACGCTCTATGCCTTTCATGATGATCTCCTTGAGCAATATTCGTGAATTTGTCCGACACTTATTGCTGCATCGTTTAAAGGTAAACTGCTTGGGATAACAACAGGAATGTCTGATTGTGCAAAACGTTCAGCTAGGCCATCGCATAAAATGCGGTTTTGGAAGACGCCTCCGGCCAAACCAATATGGTTGAAATCATACTTTTTGCGACAACGCTTGGTTAACTCCCACGCAGTTTCAATGAGTGATGCGTGAAAATTTGCGGCGCGGATTTGTGCGGGTACTGTTTTATCAAATAGGTCAGGCACCATCGTTCGCCAGTCCATTAGAATGAAATCATCACTTTTCTGTATCAAGGATAACGGCACAATCTTGGATGGCGTGGATGCAACACTCTCAAGCATCATCGGTGCTTGCCCTTCATATGAGACTTCACTTTGTTCACAACAGGCAAACGCAGCTGCATCAAACAGTCTTCCCATCGAACTACTAAAATAACAGTTAAGTTCGTTTTTCCATGCCTTGAAACTCAGGTGCTCTGGGTCAAAGGGGGTCAAATCAACCTCCGTGAAACTAGTCTCCCATGCAAGTGCTGCGGCGCTGCGCCAAGGCTGATAAGGTACTTTATTCCCGCCTTGCAGTTTCATAGGAGCCAATGATGCAATGCGTTTCCAATTGCCCGGTGAGCCCCAAAACACTTCACCACCCCACAAATCACCATTACTGCCTATCCCTGCCCCATCCCATACAAAAACCAAACTAGGTGACGAGACTTCAGCAGATAACGCCCAGGCGGATGCGTGAGCACGATGATGTAAAATTTCACTGGACGGTAATGGGCTTTCCTTGGCCCAACGAGAACTAATATAGCCAGGATGTCGGTCACACAGAATACGCTGCGGACTGACATGATAAAGGTCTTGAAAATCACTGATACATTTTTCAAAATGTGCCTGCATTATAGGCGAATCGAGGTCGCCAATATGCGGTGTTACCACTAGTCGGTTCTTCCATGCGAATGATACCGTGTTTTTCTGATTCGCCCCTACCGCAATAAGTGGCTCTTCTACGTCATAGGGAAGCGTTAATTCTAGGGGACTTAAGCCCCGCCCCAGACGAAACGGTATAGCACCTGACATCATAGTTCTTAGAACGGAGTCGTCGAGTTTGTGACAGATATCGCGATTATGATGAACAAAAAAATCGGCCGACATGGAAAGCTGTTGTTGTGCAGACGACGTCGATGTGACCATAGGTTCACCGTATTCATTGCCTGACGTTGCGATCATCGGACGATTGAATTGCTTCATGAGCATCAAATGCAGACCACTGCATGGTAACATCACCCCCAAATCGCTAAGCATTGGCGCTACGTTTTCCGAAATGGGTGCATTGCGTTTTTTTGGTGCAAGCAAAATAGGTCTTACAGGGCTTGATAGGAGCGCTTTATCTTGACTGTTTACCACCACACAGTTATCGAGCCAACTCTGTCCAGGAATATCGCTTTGCGGCTCTGGAAGCATGACCGCAAAAGGCTTGTCGGGTCGATTCTTTCGTCGCCGCAGTAGATCAACCGCTTCAGTGTTTTGCGCGTCACAAATTAAGTGATACCCGCCGACACTTTTTAACGCAATAATCGCACCTTGGTTAAGGCATCCCACAACCGCAGTCACAACATCGTCATCACCTTGCGCGATCACACGACCGCCAACCGTTGAACAAAACACTTCAGGTCCGCATGCGCGACAACTGATAGGCTGTGCGTGAAAGCGCCTGTCATGCGGGGATTGATATTCTTGGTGACACGTCTCACACATAGGAAACGCAGACATACTAATATTTTTTCTGTCATAGGGCATTGCCCGCAACATCGAGAATCGTGGTCCACATTCACTGCAAGCGATGAAACTATAATCACTGCGCCGGTTATCTGTAGACAGTAACTCGGACTGACACGCGTCACACAAATACAAGTCTTTGGGCACTGATACCGTCCCGCTTAATGGGTCATGACTGCTTTCTTCTATCGAAAATGTACCTAAGCCATTGGGTTTAATGCTTTTCTTTTCGAGTAAATACAACGATACCATTGACGCATTATTTTGTAATTCATATGAAAACTGTTCAACATCTAATTCTGAGCCTTCAATATGTATGCGCACACACCCACAATCGTTTTTGACCCATCCCACAAGGTTTTTTTCATGGGCTAAACGGTAAATCAAGGGTCTAAAGCCAACGCCTTGGATCATCCCTGTAATGATTAGCTCATACGCAATTGTTTTTGCATTATTTTTATTTGCTTCGTGCAAGCCGGAAGCCGTCATGACTTTATCTCCACTTTTTGCGTATTTCCCTTCTCAATAACTTCTATTACTGAGCGCTCGCCAGCGCTATACCAGACTCTGCAAGCCCCCTCGTCGGAAACCATACAGGCTCCTTTGGGCGAAGCCGGTATACATTCCTTACCGAAAAACGGGCACCCATCAGGTGCCATTTGCCCAAGTATCACTTGTTCACAGGGCGGGGGTGTTTTTTGACTGGTTTGTATAATTTGTGAACTACAATCGATTGGCTCATAATGGTTGGTAACGTCTAAGTGCGACAATTTTGCAGCCAATGAAAATCCAGAACGCGGTATGACACCAATTCCACGCCAATGCGCATCAACCTGAGTAAACGCTGTTTTTAAAAGAGTTTGAGCCGCTGAGTTACCATGGTGCTTGACGACTTCGGGATAGCTATTGTTCAGCGTAATGACTCTGCTAGAACAGTTTTTGATAAGTGCATGGATCGACAAAAGCAGACTTTCTGGATGAAATCCTGAAATACTGACGGGTAAATCATGATGGTCGATAACAAATTGCCATTCTTCACATCCCATAATGGTTGCGACATGGCCTGGTGCAATAAGGGCGTCAAATGTATCTTGTTGACTCCTAAGCACATGGGCAACAGCTGGCCAAGTAAGACGTCCAGACAATAAAACTTTAAGGTTATTGGGCAAATCAGCAAGCAATGCTGCTGCAACCGGTGCCATGGTGGTTTCAAAACCGACCGCAAAAAATACAACCGCCTTTTCAGGTTCACCTATCGCAATAGATACTGCTTCTTGCACAGACGAAATAGGACGAACATCTGCTCCACTATTTTTTGCTGCTATCAATGAATCACAACCATCGATAGCACAATCGATGGGCACGCGGAGCATATCACCAAAACTCACAATGACGACGTTTTCGTTGAGTGCTAAGTGAATCGCGAATGCGATATCTTCTTCTGGACAAATACAGACGGGGCAGCCTGGGCCGGGGATCAGATGAATATTGTGTTGAAATAACGTTCTAAAGCCAGCGCGCGTGATCGCGCGCTCATGACCACCACAGACATTGAGAATACGGAGCGGTTTTGTAAGCGGCGTTTTCTTGATCAGAGATAGTAACGATTCAACACTATACATACTCTTAAGCTCCCCGTTCTTGCAATGAGCGAGAGTCACGAGCATTAATGGTTTCTATAAAGTAAGCAAACCATGCCTCAAGCTGGTTACTTTGCGTTGAAGACACTTCTATAACAGGGGCGTTATTGCCCACTTTACGAAATGACTGGATCGCACGCGCCACATTGAATTCGTCGTGGAACTGCAAGTAGTCGGTCTTAGAAATCAGCATGACATCTGCGGCACGAAACATGACGGGGTACTTTTCGGGTTTATCGTCGCCTTCTGGTACCGACAACAAGATCACATTCAAGTGCTGCCCTAAATCAAAACATGCGGGACAAATTAAATTGCCAACGTTTTCAATAAACAAAACGTCTAGCTTTTCGAGGTTAAATTTCCCGAGTACCTTAAACACCATATTAGCGTCCAAATGGCACCCTTGCCCTGTCGCAATTTGCTCAGCCTGCACACCATGACGCCTAATCCTGTTAGCATCATTTTCAGTTTCGAGATCGCCCTCAATCACCGCCATGTTGTATTGTGATTTGAGCGCTGTGATCGTTTCTTCCAGCAACCGTGTTTTTCCGCTACCTGGCGATGACATCAAATTAATCACCATCACATCATGTGCATCAAACAAAGCACGATTTGTGATCGCTTGGGTATCATTGCTACTTTTTAGATTCGCATGAACCTCAACGACGTTTGTCGTTTGCTGAATAGGCTTTTCGATTTTCCTAGGTGTTTCACACCCACAATTACCGCACATATTGTCTTTCCTTTGGTTCGGTTGATATTTCGGACGGGATGAATTCAATTCGCTGTAAAACAAACTCATCGCCTTGAATGAGTTCTGTCTGCCACGAACCACAGCTAGCGCATATGATACGGTTTACTACTGCACGGCTATGTTTGCCACACAATGTGCAGCGCACTTTGATAGCGCTAGTGTGAATTTGAAGCGCTGCCTGATCGCCGATAGAGTGTGTCCTACACGTCAAAAAAGCCTGATGCAGTAAATCAGGCTCAACACCTGAAAGTGGCCCGATTTTGACGTGGACAAGACCGACACACTTATCCATATTTGCGCGTTGGTAAACGGCAATTGTGTCAAGCAAGCTATAGCACAGACTCATTTCATGCATCGTAAGCAATCACCTGATCGAGCAACTCCCACGTCACTTGCGCTTCATCATACGTGATCACTTGCAGTGCATAACCCACATGCACCATGACATAGTCACCCACCTTGACACCTGATCCTTGTATTAAATGTAAACTGACCTCGCGAGAAACACCTTTGGCTTCGCATATCGCATTAAAGCCTTTTATTCCTGTGACTTTCATTGGAACAGCGAGGCACATTACTGCGGTAGCCGTATTGCGTTACTTCTCACTCTCGCTCTGTACACAAAGAGCCCAACCGCCACTAACACTGTGACTGACAGGAGCGCGACTAACAGTATGGAATGATCGCCTTGGTGGCCCGGATGCGCGTAGCTCGCTGGTGAGCCCAACACCGAGTAGAAAATTAATATTAGTGGGTTAGTAAGATGCTTTGTAATATTTTGGATGCTCATAATAGTTCCTCAACTATGACTAACGAACTTTCAGTTGCAGACGCTCTTCACCGGTTTCATCCATCACGTGCACAGCACATGCAAGGCACGGATCGAAACTATGAAGCGTTCGCAAAATCTCTAAAGGTTGGTCAGGATCATGTAGTGTATGTTTATCTTGCAGCGCGGCTTCATAAGCGCCGGCCTGTGAATTAGGATCCCTAGGACCTGCGTTCCATGTAGTGGGCACGACACATTGGTAGTTATCAATCTTTCCATTTTGCATGACTAACCAATGCCCTAAAGCGCCTCTGGGCGCTTCCATAACCCCGACGCCTTGACCTTTTACAGGCCAATTCGCTGGGTCAAAATATAAAGGGTTGAACGTATCGGTATCGCCGCTCGCAATATTATCAAGCAATTGGTCATACCAATCCTGTAGCTGGTTGACGATAATTTTGGTTTCAACCGCTCTGGCGAGCGTTCTGCCGAGTGTCGAGAAAAGTGCTGAGGGCGCTAAGTCTAAGATAGAAAGAGAGCGGTTGACGATGTCTTGCACTGCAGCATCCTTTTTCGCATACATCATTAATACACGCGCTAACGGACCGACCTCCATTGCATGGCCTTTCCAACGCGGACTTTTCAACCATGAATATTCAGCACTCGTATTAAGGTGCTTATACGGGGGCCTTGGGCCGGTATATTCAAGGTTTGTTTGCCCTTCGAAAGGATGTAAGCCACTTGTATTTCCGCCGCTATAGCGATACCAAGATGAAGAAACGAATTCTTGAATTTCAGATGGATCATCTAAGTCGACTTCATATACCTTGCTCAAGTCGCGACCCAGTATTGCGCCTCTGGGAAATAAAAATGACGCGGGATCATCCATTGAGGTCGTCGGTAGGTCCCCATAGGTTAGAAAGTTACCCAGCCCCTCGCCTCGTGTACCCCACTCTTTGTAATAACCCGCAATGGCCAAAATATCTGGATAGTACACTTGATCGACAAATGTCTTCATTTGGGTGATGGCATCTTGTAATTGCACTAATCGTCGTGTGTTAATTCCTGTTGATGCATTCAAATTAATGGGTGACGGTACACCGCCGACGACAAAATTGGGATGAGGGTTTTTGCCACCAAATATGGTGTGAACTTTAACAACGTCACGTTGCCACGTTAGCGCATCTAGATAATGCGCTAGCGCCATTAAATTTACTTCAGGTGGCAGTTTGTAGCCCGGATGCCCCCAATATGCATTGTTAAATATCCCCAGTTGTCCCGACTCAACCAGCGTTTTAACTTTTTGTTTCATATCCTTAAAATAACCAGGAGATGAACGAGGATAATCGCTAAGTTGACCAGCAAGCGCTGCCGTTTTAGCTGGATCCGCATCTAAAGCCGATACAACATCAACCCAATCAAGGGCATGTAAGTGATAAAAATGCATCACGTGATCATGCACATACTGGGTGCCGATCATGATGTTTCTGATTAATTGTGCATTTTGTGGGATAGCCATCTCAGCTTCACTCAATGAACCTATCACGGTGCCTGAATGACGGTGCCCTTTGCCTTTTTTACCATGTTGCAGCGGCCCTTTTGGCATGGACGTCATGGCCGGATGTCCAATAGCCACTCCTAACTTGGCGTTTGTACGCCACGCTTTTCTGAGGGCATCTTCGACTGCGCGAACCGATGCCATGCCATGTACCAATGTACAAACGCCACAGATACGCTGAGCAAACGCCCACGCATCCCGAGGATCTCTGCCTTGCAGGATCAGTTCAATTCCTCGTACAGAGGTACCCGAAGAGAACGCCTGTTTGATCGTATTACCATCCATTTCAGCTTCTATCCTAAGATGGCCTTCGATTCGAGTGATGGGATCGACGACCAATCGGTCATTATTTGATGTCTTGTCCATATGCTTTGCCTATTGTGTCTTATGCGTTTTTACCGGCGTGCTTCTGTCCACCTTTACCCGGTTTAGATTTGTATCGTTCCCATGGAAAAAGGGCTTGGTAAAAACTGCCTTTATCCCAGAAGTCGGGCTCAGAGCAGCCAAGACACGGGTGCCCAGATTCAATAGGAAAACTGGTGCCTTGATTCCACTTAACGGTTGCACACGCATTAAAAGTTTCAGGCCCTTTGCAACCCAGCTCAAACAGACACCAGCCCTTCTTAGCCCCCTCGTCATCAAACGATTTTGCAAATTTACGTTGTTCAAAAAACGGACGCCGGTAACATCGGTCGTGAATGGTTTCACCAAAAAAGGCGAGTGGTCGTTGCAGTGCATCAAGGTCAGGAAAACGCTTAAATGTGAGGTAGTGAACCAACACTGCTGTTATCGCGATAGGCAGTGGTGGGCATCCTGAAATATTGACGATTGGTTTATCAGTAATGATGTCGCTGACTGCAACAGCGCCCGTCGGATTTGGGTTAGCTTTGGGGATCCCGCCAAAAGATGCGCAGGTACCAATGGCAATAATACCCGCAGCCTCTTTGGCCGATTCACGCAACATATCAACATTACTCATTCCACTGATCGTTGAGTAACCGGGATTCCCCATCGGAACCGAACCATCGACCAACAGCAAATATTGTCCCTTGTGCGCTTCCATTGCAGCGCGTCGTGCCTCCTCTGCTTGCTCTCCAGCGGCAGCCATTATTGTATGTTGATAATCCAATGAAATGTGATCGAAGATAAGGCTTTCCAGAGTGGGGGCATGAGAGCGTAAAATCGCCTCGGTGCACCCAGTACATTCTTGAAAGGGCAACCAAACAACAGAAGGTCGTTTTGCATTCCCCAGTGCATTGGCGAGGTCGGCAACCGCACTTTGAGGTAAGGCGAGCAATGATGCTGTCGTAGCGCAGAACTTTAGAAATGTGCGTCTGGATATACCTGACGCTTGTAACTGCGCATTTAGTGTGGGTAGAGACATTTTAATCCTCCTCAGCCGCGTCATTAGTCGATGTATCAGACATTGCTTGAATGTCTGATACGATATTATTGAGCGATAACACCATATCTTCTGGTTGAGATTTTATTAGCGGTGGACAGTCACAGATATGCACATATTTGCCCATGATCTCGGCTTCCTCGTTGTAATGTGTTTCAAGCCAGACGCCGGTATATCGTGATTCGATTACCACTGTGTCACCCAGTGCCTGAATATCTGCTTTCACTTCTCCATGACCCAGAAAAGTCTCCAACTGTGATTCTTCACTTGCACTCAATGGCAATCGCCGCAGGTCTATCGTGGTTTCTTCTTGCTGCGCAAGTAACTGGGATAAGGCATGACGAATCTGATGCAAAAGCGGGATCACATTGCCCGTAGTGTCAGCATTTGATGTTATAAAAATGAGTTCTTCGTTCATCGTGACTGCTTTTCAATCGCTGGGGTATTGGCGTGAACCTTACCGGTAGAAAGACACGCAAACGCGATATCCATAATGGAAGAGAGCGCGACACTGACTTTTGGACTTAAGGACGTCCCCCACTCGATTGCTTCAGGCTCTACGCCAATTAACGTCACTTCAGTCGGTTTTGAAAACAATGTTTGGCTGGTTAATAAGGTATCGCGTAACGTAATTTGGTGAACAGAGTGCGCCGTTGCCTGTTCAAATTGCTGCGCGATTTCATCATCTTTGAAGACTTTAACCGTGCCTGCGGGACATCGCATATAGGCGGCATCTATGACAATGGTATGATCTGAATTTGACACCCATTCTAATAATTCGTAGCTCAGTGTCCCAGCATCAATGCACGACACATTTGAATAGTCTTCAAGCATGGGCTGTAAGGCTTGGATAGCATGTATACCAACGCCATCATCACGCTGTAAAATGTTTCCTACCCCTATTATGGTATATTGCTTAACCTTGTTTGCGACGCGAACTGCTGGCGTACATGTTTTTGCGGATTGCATTAGCCTCTGTCCTCTATTAACTGTGCGGTGCTGGTATTGACCAGCCAATCACAAAGGATAAGGAAACAACAATCGCGCAAAGACCAAGCAATTGAAGCGATTTGAAGCGTTGTTCTTTGGGCCGCAGTAGTACGAGCTTGAATGCGATGAGTGTTTGTATAAGGTAATAAAGTGCAAATCCCTTTGACGCGAGATTAATGATTTCAAATACGTTGGATGACCAAACTAATATGCCGGCAATCGCGATGACAAGAACATAATAAAACTGAGGAGATATAGATAAATGGAAGAGCTCTTTTAGCAAACCACCGCCACCTATGGTATCGGCTAATGCGGCACTTAACTGGCTTGCCGTCGCGGCCACAAGTAATAATATCGGCAATACCCAAATGGCTTGACCCAGGGTATAACTAATGGTTGTTTCATTCAGTTCGGTTATCGGAAAATCGAGAAAAATGGGACAGGTTAAACCAATAAAAACAACGTAAAGGAAAATGGCAATCCACTGGGCATATCGTCCCGCTTTAATACGCTGCTCTGCATTATAGCTATTGCCCATAAAACGCGTGGTTTCGAACCCTTGTGTCACCATGAGCATACCGGCAAGCATGCTAAGGGTTTCAAAATGGCTGAGGGATTGTATCGCCTCATGTTTAAACCACGCACTTTTTACTTGTATATCGTAAGTTGCTAGTGCTGTTAGTACACCAATAATAATCGCCAACTTAATTGTGACTGCGAATAACTCGATGGTTTCCAATCCTCTTGCACCACGAAGCCAAGCGACCAACATAATGATGACAAGCAGCCCACTGGTAAACAATTTGATGAGCGTTGTATCGTCAATAGCAAAGCGGTCAAAGACAAACGCGGCAAACAAGCTAATGTAAAACGCCACAGAAATTGCGTATGCAGCACCGAGGGCCCATTGACTGGCTTTCTCAAGCGTTGCGATACTGCCGTGTGAATTGCGAGCAAGCTCAGGCTCTGCATGACGTATATTGAAGCGAATGACTGAACCCAACAAATATGCCAGAGTCGACAATAAAATAATGCCCAGTAGCGCCCATTTACCCATTACCGAATGCAGCAGTGGTGCAATGATCAAAAAGCCACTGCCAATAATTGAAGCCAGCGGTGTTACTGTCGCTCGCCATTGGACAGATTGTCGTAGGCGAGGCAGAAACAATACTATTGCTACCAACAGTGAGGTTGCCAGCGCAATGGAATTTGTGATCACAGTTTCTCCCCCTTAATGATGCTTGTACCAGCCGGCACGCTTAATATCGTTCCAGGAAGTCGATTGATGACAGGCATAACACGCCTCCACTTTGGCTTTTGGCTCGCCAGCGACTTTGGCGGAAATCATTTTAAAATGTTGCATGTAGTGACTGGGCGGCGCTTCATGACATTGATTGCAATCACGAGATTGACTCGAGGGGTGAATAAACGTCGGCAGTGACCACTTGTCTGTACTGTGGCATTGCACGCAATCCTCTCCGAACAACGTGAAGTGGCGATCATCGTTGCTGTGGCACTGTGAACAATTCAATAATGCTTCTTTATCACTGACGTCGGGATGCACAAATAGGGGATCAGCCGTTTGCTTATTCGCTAGAACATTTTCTAAAAAAGCCATCGTGGCTGCGCCTTCGTCAAATGGCACGTTTGGGTTGGGGAGCATATTGAACCCAATATCGACCAATGCAATATGGTTCATCAGTGAAATCTTAGCATCCTCACCTTGATGCTCAGTATGACAACTAGCACATTCTGTTATGTCGGCGTGAAACGCAGTAGGTTGACGCGCGACGATATGGGTATCATTTGCATGACAGGCGACACACTTGTCGCGCTCAACGCCTTCTACTGGCGTGTGACAACTCAAGCAGTCATCCGCCAAAAACGCATGCGCTTTGCTCAGTGAACCAGGCTCTACCATTTGTTCCCACGGAATTTTTGCAAGATCCTCTGGTGTGTGAAAAAAATGGCTAACACCAAAGCCCGCTGCAACTAAGCCCAGAATAACTATTATCCACTTGATCATAACCAGCGTAGTCCAAAATAAACTTCGCTGAAAATGTGAAAGAACAATACGCCATAGAGCGTTATCGAAATCACGATATGAAACTTCAACCAACGAGCAAACCAAGTTTTCGCAGTGTCGTGAATCAGAATGCTGTATTCAACATCAGAAATGGCATCGATAATGGATAGAACCTTACTCTCTTGTCGAAACAGCTTACTTTGCGCTGAAGTAGGTACACTTAAAGCAATGTATGGAATGTGTCTCGCTGATGTTTGGGCGAAAGTCGAATATCTTACGTCGCAGACCGCGTCTTTAAGCGATTGTTTGGCGCTTGAAAGTGCACCTTGGAGTTCTGTCACTTGACGCTTTTTCTCTTTTACATTTGAGGAAATAAGCCCTAGCACATACCGACCAACAAACCCACTGATCACAACGACCATCATAAAGATGATGATGGAGACTCCAGTAGCACTATCAAAACGATGAGCGCTATGGATGAGTGCAAGAATAGGTCCCAATACTCCAGCATAAATATGAATGCGCAGCAGCGTAGGCATGGCTATTTGCTTGGTCACGACTTTCTTTAGTGCTTTGTTGCGTTTAATGATCATGTAAAGCAACGGAATAAACATTAATACCAGCGCAGTCAAACCAACGACAAATCCAGCAAAGCTGCCAGGGAATGCAGGGTCACGGTGCCACACAAACCCTAGCCAAAGTAAGATCATTAAGACCACCAAGCTGCCTACAATGGTACGCTCTTGACTATTCACTATGCTTCCACCTCCACATCAGTTTTAGGGATGGCTTGACATGCTAAAATATAACCACTGACCCTATCTTCTGGCTCCAACCCATCATCAACCTCCATATCAACATCGCCGCGCAGTAATTTCACTTTGCAACTGCCGCAAGAGCCTGCCCGGCACGAATTCTCAATATCAACATCAAGTCCATCAGCAACGTCCAATACGGTTTCATCTGTGCCGGCTTGTGCCTGTGCATTTGATAAACTAAATCGCACTTGGCGCGTATTGTTTGCAGGCGTGTTTGGGGCAACCTCCGTTTTAGTGGCCGTTTTCTTCGGACTCGCACCACCGAAAGCTTCTGTTTTAATATTCGCTTCAGGCATACCCAATTCAGATAAAATATCCTTGGTTGCATCCATCATTGCCGGCGGCCCACAAATGTGTGCTGTTTTTAATGCTATGTCCGGCACGAATTCATTTATCAATGCCGATGAAAAACGCCCCTGAGGTCCCATCCAAGAAGTGCCATCCGCCTGTGTCATACTGACGAGTACTTTCAACCTTGGGTGACGTGCTTGTAGATATTTTAATTCCTGTTCAAAAATAAAATCGTTAGACGTTCGCGTACAAAACAGAAAATAAATGTCACCGTCCCAGCACGTCGTGGTTAAATAACGCACCGCGCTCATCATGGGCGTGATCCCAACCCCCCCTGAAATCAATACAACGCTACTTGCATCTTGACCATTGAAGTAAAACTTGCCGCCAGGCGCTTTAATTGAAAGCGTATCTCCCACATTTACGACGTCATGCATATGACGAGAAACAACACCGAATTCCTCGCGTTTGATGGTGACTTCAAAGTAATACTGCTCAGTGGGTGATGATGCGATGGTGTAAGACCGCTTCACCGGTTTTTCAACACCATCAATCGTGAGCGTAAAAGTCACAAATTGTCCAGGTTCAAAACTAAATGGGATGACTTGACCATCGGCGCTGGCAAGTCGAAACGTTTTAACATCATGGGTCTCATGAAAAATACCGGTGACTTGCATACTGCCGCTATAGACACCTTTACGCGGTGACATAGTCGTAGAAGATAATGCCTGCGCTGTAGCGGGTATTAAAACAGCGTCAGTCCCTACAGGTGCGTTAGTAGGTATCTCGTTAAGTGATGTGTGCTTCGTGGGCGCAGAAGCGCTTGCGGTCTCAGTGGACCTAAGCTCTTCTAGCAATGCGGCAGCTCTGCGCATTTTAAATCCATAAACATACACCATGACGACAGTGAAGATCAGCAGAACAAGCATCACTGCAGTATGAAACGGCGTCATGCCAAATAGTGTTGAGGAATCATTCACTGGTGAACTGGGTAGCAAATTCATTTGCGATTTAAACCAGGTTAATGCCACTCTTCTGGGCTCTTGCCCATCTAGTATTGCCCGTTTTGCCGCCAGACCACTATCAAAATGCGCGATCCCTTCTTTAACGGTCTCAACAGCTACTTGCATTTGGGTATAGTCATCAACGGCTGCGGCACGGGCGAGCGATTCAAACCCGGTAGTCAGTTGTTCACTTCCTTGTTGCATACGCGCCGACGCTTTGCCTAAGATACTATCTCTTTGTTCCGTCGTGGTTGATTGCATCCGCATTAAAGTTGGATAGAGATCTTTAGGTTTAGGCGCTCCCATTTTCTCCATCATTTTATCCATTCCTTTTGCCATACCTGGCCCCATCATTGCGTTGGCATTGCCCGGCTGACCTTTAACTTGATTGGCCAAAGCTGGAGAATCTGTACTTACCGCAACACTCGGCCCATTCGCTGCCTCAGGATGATGACTGGCATGCTCACTATCCTCAGTCTGTTGCTGTGCGTGCGCATTTATAATCACGAAAAAAAGAACGACGTTTAGAATGACACAATAGCGGTGAATCATTGATGCGCGTTTACTCCCCCTAGTCATGACGCATCCTTTTGTTCAGCCGCCCACAGCGCATTTATTTTCGCAATCTGCGGGGGTGTTAATACAGAGACGGCTTTCCCCACCGAAGCAATAAACTGTAGGCGTAGGGTGCTGTTTATGGCCTCTATTTTACTAATGGTGTCTTTAATATTGTCGTATTGAGGCAATCCTTGGGCTGTCAATTCCCACAATGATGCCTCTAATGCACTACGCTGCTGCGCAAGGCTTTTTTGGAAAGACTCCCACTCAGATTGAATCGATAACAACGTTTGATACTGCGTATCTGTTATTTCTAATGTTGTTGTATGGTTTAAGAAAAAGGCTTGTTCACCAAGGTGGTAAATATGAGGTGCACTACTCGCACCTGGCAAGCTTATCGTTGATGAAGGTTTGGATATCTCCGGTGTATTTTGTTCAGGAGGCATACCCATCATCGAACTATTTTTCATCATCATCTTACACATCATCCCCATGCAAGACTTTCCGTTCATTGTCATCTTCTTTTTCCCTTTTCCCATGCCCATCTTCATCTTGCTCGTCGCTTGGGGGGGCGTAGATGATTCGTTGAGTTGAGGGCTGGTATCGCTCTGTTTAACGCCGGTATTGCTTTTTGATTGCGCTACCAGTGAGTTGTCTAATGAGCGCAAAGCTGATTGGATCTTTGCAAAGTCAGCCGGCGCTAACTCGGGCGTAGTGTCTGAAGATTGTGTTTCTTTAGGTTTTTCTTTCGAACTAGTTTGTTGTGTTATCGCTGAACACGCGGTTGTGAATAAGACACTAGATAATACCAGACTCACAATAGCCGCTAAACGGTAGGTTTGGTGACACTCTCTAATCTTCACAACGGCATGCTCCTATTCAAAAATATCGACTAAAACCCACGATCAAACTCGACCATGTCATAACGTGCTAGTTCGCCATCAAGTACAATAGCCTCTGCAAAATGCTCATCCTTCGTTTTACCTAATCGAATTTTGCCCACGAATTCGCGCGAGTAGCCGTCTTCCCCTTCAGAAATTGCTGTCGCATCAAAAACGGTGCGATAAACATTAAAGACTTGATGTTCTTTGAGACCATCGGTGTCAGAGACACACACCACTACTTGTTTATCATCGACGGTAACAACCTGCCCACTCATGATGTAGTCATGGTATATCTGGCTTGCACAGCCCCCTAGTAGCCCAACAGACAAGACTGCAATTGATAAAAGCTTGATTAATTTGTTCATGTAAAACTCCCGCGATTATTAAAAGAAAAGAGGCAGTCGCTTTTCCAGCCTCATAACGCATTGATTAGTTCTTTTTATGCTTGTGTATTGGCTTCGCTTTTTCAGCCGTATGTCCCATCATTTGCCCCATCATGTCTTCCATCATGGCCATACGCTGTTCCATCATTTTCATTTTCTCATCGGTCGACATATCACTGTGTTTATGCTCCATGCCCATGCCGCCTTTCATTCCTTTTCCATCTTTCATTCCCATCGAATCTTTGCCTTCCATCATGCCCATCATGTCTTGCATCTTTTGGGCATGCTCATGCAACATGGCTTCACGCTTTTCAGGATCAGATTCACTTTTTACTGCATCTAAAACTGCTTGCATTTCTTCCATATGTGTTTGCATTTTCTTCATCATCTGACCGTCCATCATCGGCATGTCAGATTTATCAGTGTGTTGATGCGCGTAAGAAGTCGCAATTGGCGCAGCGACAAGGGCGCTGGCCAGTAATAATGACGTTAATGTTTTCATAATTTTTCCTTTAATTGTGCTCACATGAGCGGTTTAGGTTTGAAATAGACGACTTGTCACCTTAATCCTATGTCTTAGACTCAGGTCAAGGTGCTATTTGGGCGATAAAAATTCGGCCAAAACCTCAAGCTCTTCATCTGTTATAGGCATTTGTGGCATTGCAGATTAGTGCTATCGTAATTTTTTGCACCCGATTTATCCTTTGCTTTTGATGAAATCCATCCTATAAATCACACGATAAATGTAATTGATTTAGATCAATCCTTCACGACAATCGGATTACAGCATCATTACATTTCCGTAATCAAATCATGGGTTTATTTATCCTTGGTTCAAAATTATCTATGCTCAAGCTGCGTCAACAGGTCTCCTCATAGCTACTTTGCAGCGGCATATGCTGAATACCAGATGCGATTTTTTAATTGGGTGAGCGGATAATAAGAAATGACGAAACACAAAATTGCGGTAATTACCGGAGCAGGATCAGGGATTGGATTAGCATTGACTAATGAATTCTTATCAAGGGATCCGGATATGCTTGTTGTTGCACTGTGTCGTGATAGCTCAGAACTAGGAGCGTTAAATGAAAAATTTGAATCCCGGCTCGTCATAGAACACGTTGATTTTAATCACGAAGCGGCAACGATTGAAATTCAAGAATCGCTTAGCCAATACGAACAGATTGATTACTTAGTGCATTGTGCAGGTATTGTCACACCGCTTAAACCTATTCAATCAATAGGCTACAAAGAATGGCGCACGGCACAAAGAATCAACTGCGATATCCCCTTTTTGATAACACAACTGTGCCTGGATAAGTTTAAACATAGCCGCGTACTGTATTTGACAAGCGAGCAACCCGTTAGTGCAGTGAAAGGCGCATCAGCATACTGTGTGAGTAAAACGGCTTTGAATATGGTGTGTAGTTGTTTTAGACAAGAAGTTAATGAAGATGTAGCTGTTTTTGCCACCGCAGCTCCCGGAAATGTTGATACAGCGATGCAAAAAAAAATCCGGCAAGTGCCAAGCGATGTACTGCCGATGTCGGCCTTTTTAAGAGGCTTACATGAAGAGAACAAGCTACTACCGCCGCGCCTTGTTGCACAATACCTTTGGCAATTGTTAAATCGTATAGACCCAAAGACATTTAGCAGAACAAATTGGGATTTATTGCAAAGCATTGACGAAGCGCCGCTCAACCCAATTGATACCAATAAAACTATTTCAACGAAGCCAACTGAATCTGACTTACTGTCGTTGCGAAACAAGTTAAGCGGCAGTGTCTGGGACGTTGGAAGTACAGGCTATTCAGCGCGGCGTCATGTTTTTAATCGAGCCATTTCACATTTTCCATATGCGATAGTCGTGCCTGAGTCAAACGTCGATATTATTAATACAATTGACTATGCCAATCGCCTTAATTTACAAATATCAGTTAAAGGCGGCGGCCATGGGGTAACGGGTGCGGCCGTTATTGACGGTGGCATTGTCCTTGATATGTCTGCCTTTCAAAGTATAGAACTTTGCGCAGTTGGTCAGTCAGTAAGAGTGGGCGCGGGTGTGAAAAATCATAATTTGGATCTGTTCTTATCGAAATATAAGAAAGTGATCCCATTAGGCACCTGCCCGGATGTCGGTGTTGTAGGAGCAACGTTAGGCGGCGGGATCGGTTTTTTGTCACGCAAACATGGGTTAAGTTGCGACAATGTCTTGGCGTTTAATCTGATCACAGCAGATGGTCAGCAAAGAGTTATAAACACTTTGGAACACTCTGATCTTTTTTGGGCACTACGCGGCAGTGGCGGCTCTCAATTTGGCGTTATCACCCACATAACATTTAGGCTGCACCCGGCTCCAGCTTATGTTCAAGGAGGTATCATTGAATGGCCAATTCAAAAGGCAAAGCCTATTTTAAAGCAATACAGCGATGCTGTACTGCAGGGGCCGAGAACGCAATTCTTATATGCATACATCGCTCGTTCAGCGTTACAAAATGCAAAAATATCAATTATGGGGTTTAGTGAAGACCCTGACTCCAACCTAAATAACATAGCAAAATGGGAAACGGATGCCGATATCTCTGTTACGCATAAACAATACATAGAGTGCCAGTCAAATGAATATGAACAAGGGCACGCACTTTATTGGCGCAATGGGATCATTGAAGGTGAACTTACGGAACAGTTTATTGATGCGCTTTTGCAATGCTATCAGTCTTGCCCAGACAACGCAGCGGGCATTATGCTCGATCCGTTATGTGGCGCGATCCAGGATATCGAGACCCATGAAACCGCATTTATTCATCGCGATGCCTCATTTGTATGTAGCATCACGGGTGTGACTCTGCCCGATCGAGACAATACCAAGGTTATAGACTGGGTTAATCAAACCTATGAACGATTATCCCCATTTTTTAATGGCCATGCCTACCAAAATTATGACATGGGCAACGACTGTCCATTGACCAGTTATTTCGGTCACCATGTAGAGCGTTTGATTGCTTTAAAAAAGAAATACGACCCTCAACTTAGGTTTGCAGGCTCTTTGCAGCGGGATTTACAATAAACCGTTAAGCTGGTGTAATACTTACTCAAGCGCTATGGCGATCAACCGTCAGTTGCAGTAATTAGGATATATACAGTGTTTAAATGGATGTTAGTTTTTACTCTACTTCTTCCCACCATTTGCTTTGCCGATACCGATGACTATGTTCACGCAGACTTCTATCGCGGATTAGTTGGCCTTAAGAAACAGGTTGATGAGATTAATCGAGATTTACTGTTATTGGAGAATGCTACGCTTTCCAATGCAGAAGTTAATCGTCGACTTGCGCGTATTGAACAAGATATTGATGCGGTGAAAACGTTATATAATGAAGCGACACGCAATTTGGCCAACACAGTATTAACATTAACAGCCATCCTAGTTGCCGTTATTTCTGCGGTTATTGCTTGGATGAACCCACACTATTACTGATATACAAGTGCTAGAAACGCCGAGACTACTTGTAAAACAAACAACGCTCTACTTTTGTCAAAGGTCCCTTATTATCATTGTCTCATCTTCAACTTAGACTCACATAACCGAATGCGAAAGCCAATACACGCTGCCTAATGTTACAAAAAACAGAGGTTGATGTAACACATACACAGCAAGACTGTGACGTCCTAAAAACGTGATTTTAGTTGATAATTTCAGTGAAGCACAGGGATCTATACCCTTAATAAACATATGGCCAACGCCAATGCCCAGCAATACAACGCCAACCCAAGGAAATAGTGCAACATAATCGTTGGGTGATGACGGCAGCCCCAATTCCCATAAGTTAAACGGCCATTTACTTGTAACCACATTCGTTAAGAACAGTGTAATAATCCCTATCCCAATAAAACAAGCCATGACTGGATAACGTGCGAAGGGAAGGCATAGTACACTGGCCACGGCGATAAAGTGTAAAACACCAAAAAATATCCAATTACTATTGAAAAACCAATAAGTAAATAGTGATATAACGCATGCCCATACCACTATCCACATTATTCGCTTCGCAAAGGATTTCAAATCCACGCGTTGGTGATGAGCGAACACCAATGATGCACCCACACTTAAGAAAAAGAGTGATAAAATGACATACCGAAATTGTTTCCAGCCAGGACCATTTGGCACACTCCAATCTACCCAGCCAAAGAACCGCAAGTCATACGCGAAGTGAAAGATCACCATTAATACAATGGCGACCGTGCGCATGATGTCTAGGGTAACGTTGCGAGTGATGGGCATACTGACGTCGCTTAATGATGCTTGTGGGGCTTTTTATCGCGGGTAGACGAATGTGAATGTATGACTTTCCATCCTTTACTCGTTCGTTTAAACAAGTACGTTTGGTAGCCCTTTTTGTCAAATGTTGAGCCAGTTTTTCTTACTTCACCAGACACATTTACGGTCGTAATCGCCCATGCCATATCGTCATCAATTGTAATATCCATATCCAATATATCGATGGTGAGGCGTTTGAGTACTTCTTTCTCTGGCTCCACATGATTTTCGACGAGATCACTTAATCCTGTGTTTTGGCCGCCTGATTCAATGTATCGAGCACCTTTATGGTCGAGATAGTGTTCATAAAAAGGCCGTCCTTGGCCCGACTCCCAACCGTTTTCAATAGCAATGATAATTTCTTCAATCGTCGCTTTGTCTTCATCTGCCTGTGATGCAAAGACGCCCAGTGTAGTTGTGCTTAACATCAGGACGAGTGAGATTCGCATAAGTAACGTCATTTAAAGTTTTCCTATAAATTAAAGTGTTAATGGGACCAGTGGATATGACTTATTTTCCAAAGACCATTGATAAGGTTAAGTACCAGTGTTTCATTTCCTTGCTTATCAATTTGTTTACCTTTGTATGTGCCAAGGGTGTGGCTTCTGGCAATTGAGACCGCCGTATCCCCATAAACGCGAACATGATGTTCAATTGTTGTGGTTTTGACAGCCGCAGAAAACCGCATATCACCGTGTAAATGATGTTGTCGATATTCTTCAGCACTGCGTTCTATTCGCGATCCCTCTAAAATAATGACTTCGGATGTCAATGCACTCATGACGTCATCCGCTTGTCCATTAGATAATGCTTCGTGATAAGCGAGCACACTGCGACCCGCTGCAGTATCCAAGCCACTGAAGTGAGTTGCAGAGTGCTCTATTGATTTGAGTGGCTCATGAGCAAACGTACTAAATGAAAGCAGCGCAATAGACAAAACAGTCGTTAAAACGTAATTAATTTTCAGATAAATCCAAAGTTAAGATTGAGGACCAAGAACAGTAGTCAAAACAGCGGTGATCAGAAAAATGCATAGTCCAATGAGCATTTCAATTTGGATCGAACGGCGCATGTCTATCGCTGCGTTACTGTGCGTTAAAAGCTTGGGCGTTAATTTTAATTTATGCCATGCGGCAAGCAGCAGGATCGCATTGACAAAGCCCAGCTTTAACAGAAGGCTTTGTCCATAGATTTGATTGAATAAATTACCTACAGAACCAACTAGCTCCCATGCTAGCAGAGTGCCGGCAAGGAGCAGCAGGCTCACCAGTCCTATAGCAAGATGACCAAATTGCCGCATCAGACTGTATAGCGGTGTAGGCGATAGGTGTAGGCATGCTGCTGACAACGGCCAAAGAGCGCCCATCCAGCTTAGCGCGATGATCACATGCACAGCTAATGCATAACCATATGAACGTTCCAGTTGCACGGTATGCCCGGAAAGCATGAATACATATCCAATACTCCCCCACAGAATTATTGCACCAAGAAGAGTCACGATAAATTGAGGCGTTTTTTTGCGAGCGAGTTGCCAATAAAACGATCCACAAAAAGCAATGCCGACGATGAATATGCACAGCCGACTTATTGCAATAGTCCCTAAAGTAGATTGTGCAACCATACGTCGCATGACCGCATCAAACATGCCTGTGAAACCCGTTTGAGATAGCGACCCCACTTGGAAAAAGAAATCCAACGTAGTCGCGAAAACACCAACTAAACCAAACATAGCCATATACTTAATAATATGACCTTGCAGAAGCAGACGAGCGTGAGTTTGTTTTTCCAGGCTAAACGGCACTAAAAGAAGGATAAGAAATCCGCCCAAAAGCGCCGACAGTCCTAGATAGACAGTAAGCTTGGTGGATAGGATCAATACTTCCCAAATTGCCATTTTAATCTTCCTCTTTAATGGTCTTTGTGTTGACTATGGGCTTTTTTGTCATCTTGCATGGACTTGTTTCCGTGAACCATGAAGTCAAATGAACCGTCCATTTTGTGCCCATCCTCACCAAGTAACATCCACTGTGCGGTATAGTTACCCGGCGATAACGTCGGTAAGTCGTAATTAAAGAAAGTGCTAGACTCCATCGATGGAGAAAAATTAAAGTCGACAGGCTCGCCGTTTTGAGAATTTAACGTCAATTTGGCCAAACGAACTGGCTCAGTAAAAACAACGGACAATTGTGGAGGCGATGACATTAACATCGCATTGTTTTTTGGCATGGACGTTTTCAACGATGTGTGAGCATAACTGCTTGTGCTCAAGAAAAGAGCGGTCAGTAAGAACGTTGACAATAGTGTTTTCATAAATAAACCTCGGTAGTTTTAAGTAGTAGTAAATGGTGAAAATGAATCGATTTGTATAGCATTTTCATTGACGGAGTAGCGTAATAGTAACTGGGTTACATCGTTCATCATTGCCGGAGGACCGCAGAGGAAAAACAAACATCGATGGAGGCTACGGTGCGCAGACACAAATGCATTCAACGGCGTTTGTACGCGGCCCACCTGTCCATACCAAACAGAAGACGCGTTAGACACGATAGGTTGATAGGAGAAATTGGAATGCTGTGTTTCAACCGCTTTTAACCAGCAATGATTTGCCAATTCAACAGGGTGTTTGGCGCCATAAAAGAGGGTTATAGGCAGTGTCGAATGCAAGCCAAATATTAGTTCATCGATTAGAGCTTTTAGAGGTGCTATACCCGAGCCCCCTCCGACCAACACAATTTCTCGTACACCAAGATCATCAGGTAAGTTAAATCCCCCTCGAGGCGCAACTATATCAACCACAGTGCCGATGCTTAAATTACCAAGGTGAAAAGAACCGATGCCAGGTCTTTGGTTGTTAGATTGTGCCGGTTGCATTTTTATATTGAATGTAAGCACGCCACTACCATCATTTCGGTTTGCAACTGAATAATGCCTGACAGTGTTTGGATGGGAAAATGTAGCTGATTCAAAACGCGGCCAATAAGGCCGATAGCGTCTCGGTAAGTCTTTCGGAAACGCTAAAGATTGACCTTCTTTAATCGTGAATTGAACAAAACTGCCAGGCTTAAAATCCAGTGGAACACTGCCTTGATGTTTAAATCTTAATTCTTTGATAAAGGGTGTAATGAATGTGTTTGAGAGCAACTCGCATGATACTGTTTTGGGGTTTGGAGACTCTACAAGCTGAACGTTGCCTTTCAAATCAGTGTTTTGCTGACAAGCTAAACGGTATCCGGACAACAACCTGTCTTGAGATAAGCGATATCGTTCTGCAACTGAAATGGCAGCCGTTGGATCAAGACGCACGATACATTGGCCGCATGTTCCCCCTCCCCCACATACTGACTCAATAGAAAGGGCATTGTGCTGTAAACAGTCCAGAAGTGATTCATTGTCCTTAGCAACGACGTTTTGGAGGTAACCTTGCTGATCAAGTACCACTATGTCTTGCTTTCTATACCACCACCCAATGAATACTTGCTTATTTTTAACGAGGCTAACCAGCCACAGAATTCCTGAAATACTCAACAGCAAAGTCAGTAACGCGAGGAACTTGATCCACCAGTGATTAAATGAGCCGGTGTTCTGATAGTCCATAAAGTGCAATAACATCAACAAGTTTGTCCATTCTCTGTTGCTATCGACGACGCCGGCTATTTCCCCTGTCGATGCTCGGACATAAATGTGTGTCGTTTCTCTGTCTGATAAACGTACATGCCAAACCGATTGTTGCTCTTTGGGTAGATGCTCTATCGGTGGATGAACAAGGCGTAAATCTTGAATAGGCGAAGTTAACCGGAAGTGATTGTTGACCAGATCACGGATATCGTTCGCTGTTAGTTCTATTTTATTTCCCTTTATCGCGTCTATTAACTCATACTCTCTTTCATGGGCATGTCTAGCATAGTGCGTCATAACCTTATAGGTCGGGTTTCCCAACAAGCTAAGCAGCTCAATAGAGAGCGCATTGGGTGAGCGTATAAGGACGTTCTCGACGGATATTAGGTTTTGCGTTAATACACTTCCTGCAATAGCGTCACTTGCGATTCTGGAGAGGGGTTTACTGTGCTCAGCCTGTCCGAGTAAAAAACCCGTAGCGAGCCAAACCATTAATTGTGAAAACACAATTAATGCAAGGTATTTGTGAATGATCCGCCAGAACATTTCAGTCAGCTGCCTTTCGCGATGACGAAAAGGAATAAGGCAGCAATAGCAAGCCTGCTAATGCGGCCAACAGCCCTATGATAGTCATGCTCACTAATAGTGTATTACTAACGTCTTCACCGTCTTGGTAATCCATAATATGGAGGCGCCATAACCAATCAAATACTTGCCAAGGGGCATGTCGAATATATTCAACCGTACCTGTGTCTTGACTGACGTAAAATGTTGGCGCAAGTGCGCCTTTAAATTCAACTCGCCATAATGGACGTCCTCGTTGCCCAACCGGACTATCCTCTTCGTTTTCACCCAGCAAGGTCACATTGTCGACCTCATACGACCGACTTGACCTGGACATTGCGATGGCGGCGGCTTGTTTGTCTGACAACGGTTGGATGATGTCTCCAGATAAGCCGCTGATCAGGTGAGTCTTACTGGTGAGGGTTAATCGGTAAACCGGCATCTCCCCCACACTGCCCAAAACGATTGACTCAGCATCAGGGTAGCGAGCGACTATCTCATCAAAGCCAACGTTTACCGTTGACAATGATGAAAGCGCGGGCGAGCTTTTCATGAAATGATCGCCATGAATATAGTGGATATCAAACCAGACCATGTAGAGTCCACTCACTGACCAGAGGAGCATCTGCACACCGACAATCAACAGTAGGTATCGGTGTAACCGACGAGCAAGGCGACGCATAACTACCAATTACTCATCGTTTTGAGCTGCTGTTTTCGCCATATTAAATAAATGGCTGGCAAAATAAGTAGCGTCAATAAAATCGCACTGACCATCCCGCCCACCATGGGCGCAGCGATACGACTCATCACTTCAGACCCCGTACCTGAGCCATAAAGTACCGGTAATAGTCCGAATATAATGGTTGCGGTCGTCATCATGACTGGCCGGACACGCAAACCCGCGCCATGCAATACGGCTTCGGTTAGCATTCCTACGGTGGGTTTGATACCGTCCATTTTGCATTTGTCGATTAACGCCTGGTACTCATGATTCAAGTACACCAGCATAATGACGCCAATCTCGACAGCGACCCCGGCCAATGCAATGAAGCCAACGCCCACTGCCACTGAAAAGTTAAACCCCTCTAAGTACATAAGCCAAATACTACCGACCATCGATAAAGGCAACGTTCCCATAATGATCGCTACTTCAATAAAATTGCGGAAGTTGAGGTATAACAAGATCACGATAATGGCTAAAGTCAATGGCACTACATAGGTTAACTTTTCTTTTGCCCGCATCATATACTCATATTGTCCCGACCACGTTATGGAGTATCCTGCAGGCAATACCAGCTCCTCACTGACGACCTGCTGCGCCGCGACGACATAAGAGCCAATGTCTACGCCATCAATATCCACATACACCCAGCCATTAAGGCGTGCATTTTCACTTTTAATGCCTGGGGGACCATCTTCAATATACACATCCGCGACATCAGCCAACGCAATGCGTTTGCCTTGTGGTGTGACAATAGGCAACAATGACAATGATTCAGGTGATGAGCGATATGATTGTGGATATCGAATATTCACTGGGTAGCGCTCTAATCCTTCGACGCTCTGTGTAACATTCATTCCTCCAATCGCACTAGAAACAACTTGTTGAACGTCTGCTATGTTGAGACCATAGCGAGCGGCCTGTTCGCGTTGGATATCGACTTTGATATAACGCCCACCGGCAACGCGCTCTGAATAGACGGATGCCGTGCCCTCAACACCTGAAAGTATCGTTTCAATTTGTTGACCAATCTTTTGAATTTCCATAAGATCTGGACCTCCAATCTTGATGCCCACGGGGGTCTTAATACCGGTAGCCAACATATCAATCCGCGTTTTAATTGGCATAACCCATGCGTTCGTTAGCCCTGGTAAATTAACCACAGCATCAAATTCTTTAATCAGATCTTGGGTAGTCATGCCTTCACGCCATTGATCTTGAGGTTTTAATTGTATAAACGTTTCTATCATTGTTAATGGCGCAGGATCGGTTGCCGTATCGGCTCGGCCGACCTTGCCAAACACAGTTTCGACCTCAGGTACGGTCTTGATCAGTTTATTGGTTTGTTGCAATAACTCGCGTGCTTTACCTATCGAAATACCTGCATAAGTCGTCGGCATGTACATTAAGTCACCTTCATCAAGCGGCGGGATAAATTCGCTACCGATCTTATCAATTGGCCAAAGCCCAATTCCCAGCACAATAACGGCGATCAGCATGGTCAACTTAGGAAAACGTAATACCGTTTTCAGTGTTGGCATGTACAAAAACGTCAAGAACCGATTTACAGGATTCTTATGCTCCGCAAGTACTTTACCGCGCACAAAGTACCCCATCAAAACTGGCACCAAAGTGATCGCAAGCGCTGCGGAAGCGGCCATCGCATATGTTTTGGTGAATGCAAGCGGCGAGAACATCCTGCCCTCTTGCGCTTCCAGCGTAAACACTGGTACAAAACTAACGGTGATGATCAACAAACTGAAAAACAGCGCAGGTCCGACTTCAGACGCTGAATCAATGACGACCTGCCATCGATTTTCTTTCGTCAGGGGGGTTCGCTCCATATGCTTATGCATATTTTCGATCATGACAATGGCTCCATCGCTCATTGCACCAATAGCAATAGCGATCCCCCCCAAGGACATGATGTTCGCATTGATACCTTGCATATACATCACGATGATTGCCGTGATGATTCCGACAGGAATACTTATAATTGCGACCAACGAAGAGCGTACATGAAATAAGAACGCGATACACACTAGGGCAACGACGATAAACTCTTCTACCAGTTTGGAGGCCAAGTTATCTACCGCCCGTTCAATCAAAGCTGAGCGATCGTAAACCGTGACGATTTCGACACCATCCGGCAATCCTTTTTTAAGGTCTTCTAGTTTAGCTTTGACTCCGTTTATGGTTGTTTGAGCATTTTCCCCAAATCGCATTACAACGATGCCGCCTACGGTTTCTCCCTCGCCATTCAGCTCAGCGACCCCCCTGCGCATTTGAGGGCCTAATTGCACATCCGCGATATCCCTAACCAACAGCGGCGTGCCGTTTTCATTCACGCCGAGAGGGATCGTTTCGATATCTTGTTTACTTGAAATATACCCTGTCGCCCTAACCATATATTCAGCCTCAGCCATTTCAATAACAGATGCGCCAACTTCTTGGTTACCTCTTTTGATAGCCATTTGAATATGTGATAGCGGGATCTCATAAGCCCGCAGTTTTTCAGGATCAACTTTGACTTGATATTGCTTTACCATACCGCCTAGCGCAGAAACCTCAGAGACACCGGGAACGGTTTGCAGTTCGTATTTGAGGAACCAATCCTGCAAACTACGTAGTTGTGATATGTCGTTTTTGCCTGTGCGGTCAACCAATGCATACAAGTAAATCCAACCCACACCCGTTGCATCTGGGCCTAATTGTGGCCGAGCATTTTCAGGCAAATTGGGAGCAACTTGAGACAGGTATTCCAGCACGCGACTCCGGGCCCAATATAGATCCGTGCTGTCATCAAAAATGATGTAGACATATGAATCGCCGAAGAAAGAAAACCCTCTGACTGTTTTAGCGCCTGGTACCGACAGCATCGCTGTTGTGAGGGGATAAGTCACCTGATCTTCAACCACCTGAGGTGCCTGTCCAGGATAACTCGTTTTAATGATGACCTGGACATCAGATAGGTCGGGCAATGCATCAATTGGTGTATTCTTTAGCGTGAATAAACCACCTCCGATAATAATTAAGGTAATCAGCAATACGAAGAACCGGTTGGAAACTGACCATCGAATAATAGCAGCGATCATTAATGTGCTCCTCCATGGTTGCTATGATCCATCGAAACATCTTGGCTTTCAGTCTGAATGCTCAGGATCCTAAAGTTGCCGTCAGTGATCTCAAACGTAAATGTAATGTCAGCACCGACCGTAAATTGGCTGATATCGATATCGTCGCTCAAGGTAAAGTCAAGAGTTGCCGCAGGCCTATCCCACTTTGGGATCGCTTCACGTGAAATATTGACTACACGAGACTGCGTATTGATGGCATTAATGGTGCCTGTCACCATTGCGCTTTGCGCTGAACTTGGTTCTGCTGATTTTACATGGATGGTTGTTACCAGATAGTCGCTATCACCGGTTTTGGTGATTTCAATATGCAAATCCATACCAGCTTCCAACTGTGATAAATCGATAGTGTCAGCAACTAAGAAATCCATTGTCATCGCGGGCCAATCCCACGCTTCAATTGCTCCGTGGTCAAGATTTAACATTTTGTGTGAGGACATAACCGAATTAATCGTTGCTTCAGTCCATATAGTGCGTCCATTTATAGTCTGTGTATCAGCATTGTCGTCAATGATATGCACCGTCGTTACCACATACTGACCATCGTTTTCTTTACTAATTTCAATATGCGCCCCCATACCTTGCCGCAAACGCGTTAGGTCTACGTGGTTGGCGACAGTAAAATCCATTGTCATTTCTGGCCAATCCCATTCACTGATGGCGCCATGGTTCACTGTTATCATGTTATGTGAGGGCATAACATCGGTGATGGTGGCTTCGGTAAAAACCGACGACGGGAGTGCATCAGGTGCTTCCATCCGTTTAAAATCTGAACTGATACTGCTTTCTGAATCGAGTAAAAAGTGTGCAGAGGTGACAATCTGATCCCCGTCGATGAGACCTGTAGTAATCTCAGTGTAGTCCTCTACCACTCGACCTACATCTACGGCAATGGACTTGAATTGCCCGTCACCGAACGCCAAGACAACACGATCTTGCGTGCCGGTTCTGATAACCGCTTCTGATGGCACAAGAACGTTGTCTGAGTCAAAGTCTGAATGTATTGTGATCTGGGCAAACATGTTCGGCTTAAGCGCGTAATCGGCATTTTTAAAGCGTAACCGAACCCGCAGCGTTCGAGTGCTCTGTTCAAGTGTGGGGTAGACGTAATCAACCTCACCCTCCCATGTTTTGCCGGGTAAAAAATCCAACGTCATTGTGACGGGAAGTCCAACAGTGACTTGCGCGGATTGCCGTTCAAAGATTTCAGCATCAACCCACACCTCATCCAACGCACCAATGGATAGGAGGGTATTGCCTGGCTTGATAAAGAATCCTTCGCGGATATTTAAATTGTCAACAAACCCGGTTTGCGGTGCCGAAAAAGTGATCGTTTGACGAACTTTTTTGCTCGATATTAAGGACTGAATCGCTTCATTTGGCATTTGCAACGCATCTAACCGCGACCGAGCAGCATTGATCAAATCGTCGCTCCCGCGGCGCATCGCGATCAGCAGCTCTTCTTGCGCATTGACCAATTCTGGGGAATAGAGCGAATACAATGGTTCGCCTTTTTTGACATACTCTCCCGAGGCTTTCACATGCAGTGTATCTACCCAACCTTCAACGCGTGGGTGGATATGTATCAAAGTGTCTTCATTGTATTGCACATAGCCAACCGTACGAATAGGGACATGCAGCGAGCGGCGTTGAACCGATGCTGTTCTTACCCCTAAATTATTAACTACATTGGGTGATATGCTAATGGTTCCCGGACCTTCATTACCTCCGGTGCTCTCCTCATAAACGGGGACGAGATCCATTCCCATCGGAGATTTACCCGGTTCATCACGACGGTAATTGGGATCCATCGGTGCCACCCAATAGAGTGGCTGGGGTTCTGTGCTTTGCCCTGCTGCGTTAGATGGTGCATCAGAAGGAAGTAGGAATGTATATGCTAACGCAGTCATTGCACCGCCGATAACACATCCTAAAATAATGGCTTTCGTGTTATTCATTATTGTTCTCCGAATTGAGTCTTGGAAATACCTGCGGTGGTATTGAAGTAATAATTAAGTCGAATGTTTGTTCTGACGAGATCCACATCGATATCCAATGCATCAATACGCGCATTCAAATCCGCGATACGCGCGCGAGCAACTTCGGCGAAATCGCCGTCATCATTGGTGTAGGCATTCAAGGACGCATCTGCTTGTTCTTGCATTTGTGCTAATAACTCGTCGTTGTATAACGATTGCCTGTCAGTTAAACGTTCTCGCTCAGCGTATAACGACTGGATGGCAGACATCATTTCGCGCAGTGCGAGTAACTTGTCAGTCTTTATGGCTTCTGATTGATTTACGGCTGCAGAGACTTCTTTGTCTTGACGGTTTTCAGTAAAAATAGGTAAATCAAAACTAACACCGACTGACAAGAAATCAGCTCGACTTGCACCTGCCGGGGTATCATCGCGAAAAGCGTAACTGGCATTTACGCCCCATTGGGGTTTGTATTTTTCTTTAGCTAACTCAACCCCGGTTTGACTCGCTCTGATACGTTGATTAATGGATAAAATATAAGGGTGATCTGCGAGTAATTCCGCGAGCTGTTGTTGGTTTTTCCTTTTTACCATTAACAACGTGTTGTCAGTGATTTTTGCAATGGCAGGTAATGTATTAGGCAACTGCAACGCGCTAAATGCATCAAAGCCAAGTAGGCGTGCAGACTGCTGGTTTTTTAGGATCCATTCCAATAACTTACCTGTGGCGCGTTCTTCCAGTGCTTGTAGTTTTGTTAATCTGTCTTCTAACCGCGTCAATTCTAACTTTGCCCTAATGATGTCTTGCTGTCGCACGCGTCCAAGGGCGGTCGCATAATTCGCTTTGGCAATGTCACTGAGTTGCTCAAACAATGCCCTATCTTGATGGATTAGCTTAATACTCTGCTGCGCGCGATAAATTTCAAGCCAAATATCAGAGACCTGCACACGTGTGCGGGCGATGCGATCAGCACGCATTAATGGGTGCTCGGCGGCTTGCTCTCTTAATTGACGAGAACGAATATCTAACGAATCCCCTCTGGGGAACATCTGTGAAACCCCTGCCTTAAGTTGCGTCATGGGTTCTTGATCGAATGCGAATCCATCTGTTGGTAAGTTCGCTAAACCAATATTAACTACCGGGTCCGGCAAACTAGCGGCTGCCACGCTACTTGAAACAATGGCTTGCTCGCGATACTCACTGCCTACAAGCCAAGGATCGTTGTTAATCGCGATTTCAACAGCCTGCTCCAATGTCAATACCGACTTGGTTTGACTTTGGGCGAGCCCAGTATTCAAAAGCGTCATTAGTACAATGACATGAAATGAAAAGCGTCTCATTAGAATTGCTCCTCATAGGTATTAACTTCGGCATAAGTGGTTGCGCTGCCATCGTCATTGAGTTGCAGAATAAGATAAGGACGAAATTGATCACCGACTTCCATACCAGGTGAGCCAATTGGCATAGCCGGCACACTGAGTCCGATGGCGCCTTCAGGTATATTGTCTAAAAATTGCTGAATGAATTTTGCTGGAATGTGACCTTCAAAAACAAAACCGCCTGGGGACAATGCCGTATGGCACGAACGGTAATTAGGCGCAACACCATATTTGTCTTTAATTCGAGACATTAACGTAACATTGGATACGTCTGCGTCGAACCCGTGCTCTTCAATATGGTTCACCCACTTTTGGCAACACTTACAAGAACGGCTTTTGTAGACTGTTAAGGACGTTATCGGGGATTCAGTCACTGCCTCTGAATCGTTATTTATCTGTGTTGCGTCGGTACATGCTGATAAAAACAGTGCAAACACCAAGGCTATCCACATCGAGCGATGCGTAATAATTGACATAATTACTTTCTCATTTCTATTGTTTAAATAAATGGCTTGCTACGAACATTCGACTAACAAGCGATATCATTGCCCGGATTCTAGACGGACTTATCCTGCTTAAATGAGAGAGTGTTTCGGAGGGCGCTGCAATCCACCTAAAAAGATTTGGTTTAGGTTTGGGTTAAGAGACTGAATACTCAGCGACACGCCTTCGGGTGACGAATGAGCTTGACTAGAGAGAAGACCAATATGAAACATCGCCATTGGACAACAGCAATCTTGCTGACAACAATCATTCATATCATCGCTTTGCGAGTGTTTCATCATGTCATGAGCGCTGTGCATATCGTGAGATCCGACCTCCATCTCCGCTGCCATTTCGTCACTGCATGGCATTTGCGCGAATGCAAATGACTCGCTCATTTGCACACTGAGCAATGCAATCACAATAATTAAGTGAATGAAGGCGCTTTTCACGGTCTCGTCGTTCCTTGGTGTTTGACAGACAGCAGTCAATGACTGTTTATTAATGGCTGATGATGTTAGCACCCTCGCCTGACAACCAGATTACCCCTACATTACAATTCGGTAATAAATGCAATTAGACGGATTATCATAGATCAAAGGCAAGGATTTCATTGCATAATCAGCGACCTAAGGGCTAACATCTTGATAGCGCTCAGCATTAAGATTACGGGACATTAGCGAAATTACAAAGCGACCTACATAGTAGGTGTTTCGTTTCACGGTTTCGTTAGGTACATTAATATTGTAAGCGGGCTTATCATAAGTAACACGGGCGGAACATCGCATGAAAATATTAGTCGTTGAAGACGAAACAAAAACTGGAGACTACATCAAACAAGGCCTTGCTGAATCGGGCTTTGTTGTTGAGTTAGTTCGGACCGGCCTCGATGGCCATCACAAAGCCATGCTCGGTGAATATGAGTTGATCATCTTAGACGTCATGCTGCCTGATATCGATGGTTGGAAAATATTGTCATCGTTACGAGAGTCTAACAATCATACACCGGTTCTTTTTCTTACTGCTCGTGATCATGTGAATGACCGTGTTAAAGGTTTAGAGCTCGGCGCAGATGATTACTTAGTGAAGCCGTTTGCATTTGCTGAGCTGCTAGCGCGTGTGCGTACGTTGATCCGCCGCGGCACGTCCGTGCCCAATAATATTTTACACATAGCCGATTTGGAGCTCGACATTCCTTCGCGTATTGCCACGCGAAGTGGGCGCACAATAAACCTGACAACTAAAGAGTTCACCTTATTAGAATTAATGGTGAGACGCCAAGGCGAGGTATTGCCGCGTTCTCTTATTGCTTCGCAAGTATGGGATATGAATTTTGATAGCGATACCAATGTGATTGATGTCGCCATTCGCCGTCTTCGAGCAAAAATCGATGATGACTTTTCACCAAAGCTCATTCAGACTGTGCGAGGGATGGGATATAAAATGTGCAGTAATGAATCTTAAGGATCTATCAAAGCGACCAAGCTCTCTCGCCTTTCGGGTCACTATACTTGTTGGGCTCACTATCTTTGTGTGCCTAACGTTTATAAGTCTTATGGTGCAGCAATCGATTGCTCAGCATTTTGAAGAGCAGGATGCAGATGAGCTGAATGAGGTGTTTCTAGCCGTGAAACGCAAGCTTAATACAGCGTATAATGAAGGGGTCGCACCGTCTAGCATATTATTCCAAGCTGTCTCTGGGCATCACGGTGTCTATTATTTAGTTAAAAATAAAGACAACGAAGTTATTTTTAGCAGTGAGAGCGCGGTGCTAGAAAAATACCCTGGGGATACGTATGAAATAGAACAAATAACGCCATCCATGTTAAGCCTCTTTTTCGACGGCGAACATATGTTACGGGCAACGGAAATAACCGTGCGTATTGAAGACGGCAACAGCCAAACACATTATCAAGTCATCGTTGCCTCGAACATGGAATTTCATATGAACTATATGGAAGACTTCGAGACAACATTGTGGGGGATCATTGTATTGTCTGGGGCTATTACGATCTTAGCCGCGCGGTTTGCTGTTTATCGTGGTCACTCCCCCTTACGACGTCTCAGTCGCAAAATCGGTTCCATCACCGCGGATAAATTGGATATCAGGTTGGAACCCACCGAAGTCCCAGTGGAGCTTGCTAATCTGGTGGAGTCCTTTAATGCGATGATTGAGAGACTTGAAAGCGGGTTTGAGCAGCTGTCCCATTTTTCCGCTGACATAGCTCATGAACTAAGAACGCCTATCACCAACCTGACTACACAGACCCAAGTCATACTCAATCAACCACGCTCGACGAATGAATACACTGACATCTTATATTCTAACTTAGAAGAGTACGAGCGAATGTCGAAAATGGTCAGTGACATGTTGTTACTAGCACAAACGGAGCATGGCTTGATCAAACCCAACGCTGAGCGGATAGACTGTCAGAAAGAAATCGGTGAATTAATCGAATACTTTGAGCTCTTGGCCGAAGAGAAGCACATCAGCATTCAACTTATTGGTCACAAAATAACGTTAATGTGCGACAAATCGATGTTTCGACAAGCACTGAGCAACTTGTTATCTAATGCCATTCGGTACACTCCCGATAATGCAGAAGTAACCGTATCTACTCAAATACAGGATAACGAAGCATTGATATCGATTTCAAACCCAGGTAATAAGATCCCTGACATTCAACTTTCTCGCCTTTTCGATCGTTTCTACCGCGCGGATCCATCTCGAAAACGTGACGGGCAAGGCGCTGGATTAGGATTAACCATTGCGAGATCTGTTCTTGAAGTTAACGGTGCACATATACAAGTGGGATCAGATGAGCAGGCAACCACGTTCACGGTCATCTTTCTATTGCGTAGCTGACGCCTCGAACACACGCAAGTGTAAGTTCGAGACGCCCGTTGGACTAAAAGGTATACACGCCTTTTAAATAATAGAAACCGCCGTTAATGCCAATGGGTGACGTCGTTGGGTACTTTGAACCCGCCACTTCGGTATCATAAAGCACATTTTCATCAGGGAGGTTATCAAATGCATTTCGAGCGCCTAGTGTCATAATAAATGATTCATTAATATGATAACCAACTTCAAAATCGACCGTGTATTCCGCACCCACTTCCTCTATGGGTAAACCGGCATCGATGTGATCTTCAAGAATGTCACTAAAATAATTAAGGCGCGTTAATACCCGCCAATCGCCATTCGTATGATTGCCAGTCAGGCTGAAGCGGTATTCAGGCAAATTATCCTCAATCATTCGAATGCGAGTGGGTGAAATGTTTTGGACTTGCTCACCATTCACATCGAACGTTTTAACATCATCAACTTCTGTATCGGTCCAGTTCCCCGCAAACGAAAAAACCGTATCTCCTCCCAACATTTCCATTGAATAATTAGCGACGACATCAATACCTTGTGTTGACGTTGCAAAGTCATTTGTGAAGAAACTCACTTCACTAAAACTCGATGCGTCAGTGACGCCTTGGGCGAGAAGCGCATTGATATCCGCTTCCGTGAGGGTGATACGCGACGTTGTGCTGATCCTATCTTCAACTTCAATATTGAAGTAATCGATGGTAACAAATAACCCATTTTCAAATTCTCCTACCCATCCTACACTGTAGCTCGTAGATTCCTCAGGTTGGAGGGGCGTTGTTGCCCCCTTTTGAATGGAAATCGGATCCGACGGCGGCAGCGTGGCTCTATCAACCAATCCCGTTGCACTGAACGCGGTAGTGACGTTTCGTACATTCGATTGTCCTATGGTCGGCGCTTTGAATCCAGTTGCAATGGCGCCGCGTATTGCGACGGTTTCATTCAGTTGATAGCGCGCAGACAACTTGCCTTTGGTTGTGTCACCAAAATCACTAAAGTCCTCGTACCGAATAGCTGCCCCCACCATAAAATCGTCGCTAAAGAAATACTCCGAATCAATATACAGCGCTGCGCTATTACGACTATTCTTGCCTTGGAACCGAGCGGCTAGCCCAGGAAAGCCGTTTGAACCGATACCAAATCCCTGTGCGGCTAAAGGGCCTACTTCGTAGGACTTTGGATCCCCAGCGATGGCTTCAAACGCTTCATATCGATATTCAATGCCCCCGGCTAAGAACAACGGTTCATTCCCGCCAATATCAATATACTTATTGATGTCGATATTGAAGCTCGCTTCTGTTTGAATGTAGCGCCCGGGATTAAACGATGTTGGTGTCTCCGGTCCTAATGACGGATTTATGGTGTTGCTAATGGCATAATCGATTTCATTAGTACCATAAGTACCACTGACATCGTAATTTAGCTCGTTATCCAATTCTCCACGAGTACCAACAACCAATGAAGCATCAGTAACGATCCCCCCAAATTTTGGGGTAAATCCACCAGGAAAGAGTTCGTTGAATGCAAAACAATCAGGATTGTTTGCAACTTGGTTGATATAAACAGGGTTTTCTAGCACATTTGAGCCGACAGCTATATCGGTCGGACAGTTGCCCGATAGATCTGGCGTCAAGTCGGCTACCAGTAATAATTGCTCACCACTGTCATTGGTTCCGCCATCATTGACACCACCGCGGTTGTGTGGGTTTCGAAAGTAAAACCCGCCCTCCACTTCTCGTCTCGCATAGTTACCAAATAAATACGCTTCACTGTTTTGATCAAGCTCCAAACCTGCATTGGCAAAAAACTTAAGATCCCCTTTTATTTCAGGACTCCCCCAGACTTGCCCCGGATCTTCAACGAACGTGTTGCCATTGTTAATCAGCGCCGCCGCATCATCGCGTTGTACGCTTCGTGACGTGGGATCGGCCGTTCGATATTCTAGAGAGAGATTGACAAACCCTTGATCAGTCAATGGCAACCCAACATTGCCCGCGACCATCGTCGTTGCGCCATCCCCTTCATAATATTGACCTTTATTAAATTCCACTAGGCCTCCTTCAGCGTCATCTTTAAGCGCAAAGTTGATCACGCCGGCAATTGCGTCAGAGCCATATTGCGCTGCCGCACCGTCCCGTAATACTTCAACTTGTTTAAGTGCAACAGACGGTATGACGGATATATCAGCCCCTTGCGCACCGTCGGATATTTGCTTTACGATCAAAACCTACGTCCCAATATGCAGTTTAGTTATGGGCTAAATGATGCGGTTAAAGAAGGTGTGTGCCGCACACCTTCAGTGCATTTGATCGACAGTTCGAAATGGCGAGTGATTGAGCCAGACCACACCACGCGCACGCATAACAGTCTGAAGCAACTCCTTAAAGATGAAAACCTGGCCTATCAACACGTCCTAGAGGAATCATTGTTTCTCTCGAACATCCTGCACTACGCGAATGAGAGATTAGTCACACTGAGACAAGATTGCAATGATGTTGGCGGGCTGATTGTCGCTTCTAGTATTAAACATGCCACACAAATACAGCGAATGTTAAGAGACATAACACAGCAAGAGCCATGGCTCGTTACGAGTGACACAGATAAAAGCCATGCAGTGATCCAACGATTTAGAGACTCATCTGCTCCTTGGCTAATTTCAGTTGGCATGGTCAGTGAGGGAACAGATATTCCAAGACTTCAAGTGTGCTGTCATCTTAGTCGGATCTGTACTGAACTGCACTTTAGACAAGTGCTTGGACGGATCTTGAGGAAGCGCCCACAAGATTCTCATCCACAAGCAACCTTGATTGTGCCTGCGCACCCAGAGTTAAGTGAGTTTGCAGCGATCCTCAAAGCAGAAATTCCTGAACATGTTTCGGTGGTCTGGCGGAAGAAAAAAGGCGGCAGTTTAATACTGAGGGATCCCCACGAATTTAGCATGTAATCTTGCTCATGCAAGCTTCAGCGGTGAGTTCATCAAGCCAGCGGATCGTCTTTTTCCACTGATGCAGGGTAAATCGCATTGAGGTGTTAAAAGCTCTCAAGCCAAGAAAGTGAAAGGATAGTACGGATTTTGTTTCGGTATTTGCCTGAAAGCGTCGATGCTTGTTACTGACAACTAATAGCATGCCCAACAGTACAGCCACTAACGAAGCCAGTGTGGTAAGCAAGACCAGAACAGTAATGCGTGTCTTGGTTGTGCTGCGATTATTTTCATACCCCAGACCAAAGCGCGTGCTTTTCATATCCCGAAAGCCTTCTTCTATTTGCATGCGCTGGCGATAAATATCGATGACTTGTTTAGATAAGTGACGATGGTAGGGCAATGACGTCGCCAGTAGCCACGGATCTCTTGCGCCATCAGCATATTTCAATGAATTGGTATCCCGTTGGCGCGAGCCATTGGCATTAAACGCTCGTCGACCTTTCGCTTTCTCTTTAACCAACACCAAGGTACAGGCAAAAGGTCGTGACTTGACGATAAGCGCGTTATCAAATCGCTTGGGCCGTGTTGTAGCCTTTAGATAAAGCTCAGCGATAGATTGCCATTCATTACCGCCATCCAGCGAATATAAATGTGGCTTTCGCACACGTCCGACAATATGCCATCTCAATGCCTGCACTTCACGAAACCACGGCGATTTGTAGCCCGCATCAGTGACAATAATGGGCTGGCAGGTATCCGGTAAGAGCGTGTGCAATATCTCTAAAAAGTCTCTATGTGTAGTCGCTTTTGCACTGGCTTTTCTATCATGCACTTCCTGATAAAGGGTAATAGGCCGCCCTTTAACGACAATTGCGGCGCGAAGTAAAAAGTGCTTTTTGCACTTATCCAAATCTGACCAGTCAACGGCAATGACAGGATGTTTACAGGTACAAAATAACCGGCAAATCATTGCATAGATAAACGGTACTTCACGCTGGAGGTGACCATTAGATAACAGCCGGTCAGCCCGCTTAATACGGTGTTTCTCATAGGCATTGGAACGGATACCGCCCCCCATACTGGTCACAGTGGCCGAACCGCTCTCAATCAAGCTTCGCACACAGGCGACAACGGCCTGTTTGCGGGTTTTATGCATTTTATGGCTGACAAAAGAGACAAGATTGTTCAATATAGAGCGTGCATTCATGGTGTTTTCTGTGTTGGTTTTTTTTGGCGAAAGATCTGATCACCAAATGCCATGAATGTTCCCTAACTCTTTGACTTTATTTTACTATTCGTGGGGATAGCTCAGAGTTTAATAACTTCAGTAAGCCCATCCGATGACACACTAAAGCCTGAACCTGAAACACGTCTAATAAGTCAAGTCACAGAAGGCACAGACCTTAAAGAGCCGCAGAGTACAACAAATACGGGAGCGACCTCTAAAGCGTTGGTCGCGCTAACGTCATACGGGAAATTTGAAAAAGAGGTTTTACGATTTACATAAATCGGAAAAAAGTAAAATATATTATTTATTATTCATATAGATACAACGAATAATGTTGGATTATCCCCTCAAACAGTAATTCAGCCAATTTAACATAATATACATTATGCGCAATCAAGTGACATTCGGTAGGCATGTGGATTGTTCAAAGGTTAAACAAATGAATAAGAAAACGGCTTTTCCATCAGTTAGAATCGCCAACCCTATATTTTCATAGGTTTTGCTAAATATTAGGGATTTCTTATTTTTGGACACCTTACATTCACCACGTAAATATTGGAGATTCGCAAAGGAAATGAGTGAATTACAAATGCTGCTTAAAGAATACCCAATTCAGGCACTAAGAAACTGTTTTCATTTTAAAGACGGCTCAACAGACACTAAACGCGCGGCTTCTTTCTTCAAAGTTTCCCAACGCACCGTGCAACACTGGATTAACACTGGCCAGTTGCCGCCATGGGCTGAAACCCTGCTATCTATTCATTACCGGGGCTATTTGCCTGACACGCCGGATTGGAAAGATTTTTATATTCAAGGAAATCAGCTTTGCTTTAATGGGTACTACGGCCCGCGCAGCCTAACACCGGGCCAACTGCGCACACTGGATCTGGCCTTTGCCAGCGTCGACCGTGACAGCGTGTTTTGGGATAATTACCAGATTGCCCGGCAACGCGACGATAACCGGCAAACCGCCCGAGAACATCAACACCAACTACACACGCAGAAACGCCACCTAGAGGCACTTTTACCCAAACAAGACAATCCTTATCAGGCTAAAGCTATAAAACGCCGCATTAAGGCGCTGGATGCGAAATTAAGTGAATTTAGACCGGTTGACTAAAGATTTTAGACCGATTGATTAGAAAAGCCCCTGTTTAGGGGCTTTTTTTATGGGGCTTCGGGGTTTCGGTGGTAAAGCGTCCGGTCGTGTTCATCAATCCGGGTGTGCGCCCGCTCAATGGATTTTTCCAGCCGTATCATGGTTTGGGTAATATAGCTGATATGCACTTTTAGCGCGGCCACCGTGCCCAGCGTTGAAACAATGCCGGTGCCCACTGCAGCGACCACGGCAACCACTAACGTATTATCCACTTTTCGCCCCCTTAACCCGGATCAGTTGCGGCGCACCAATGGCGCTAAGCGTTGCCGTTACCAGAAGCGCGGCGTACCAGTCCGGCAACTGTTCAAGGTAGGAAAACCCGGCCATGGTATATGGCGCAGTCCATGGGAATAACAACGATAGAAACGAATAGCCCACCACAAAATAGGCCATTTCATCGGTATAGCCAGCCAGCGCATTAATGCGCGCCGTTTGGTGTTCGGCTTTCGCTTCGGCATTGGCCGCTGTTATCTTCTGTTTGCCTTTGAAGTATTCAGCCACCCAGCCACCGACAGCCGGAATAATATTAAGCCAACCCATGATTAATCATCCCCGTGTAATACATCGTAAATCCAATAACCAAGGTTAAAATTCTCCTCCCCGGTCACGGCGGCACCTACTGCGTTTGTGCCCTGATAAAAGACATTCTGATCAGATACCGGGTTAACCGCTGCCGCCACCTGTTTGGCTTTCTTCTGGCCGTAATAGACTACCCCGGCGGCGACCGTTGCCAGTATGACAACCTGACCGGCCCGGCTATTGGCAAATTGCATTAAATCATTCATGAATAAAGCCCCTCTACTACTGCTTTTTTAATGAGTTCGTCCGGGTATGGTTGCTCGCCGTTTTCATGGTAAATCATGGCGGCAATGACTTTTTGATAGTCGGATGCGCTCAGTACTTCCTGATCAGGAAAAAGCCCGGTTTTTTGCGACACCGATGCAATGTAGCTTTGTGTATCGTTTTCGGTATCGGGTGCCCAGCGGTTTATGATTTCGCTGATTGTGGCAAGGCCATATTTTGCCCGGTAGGTGCGCAGGGTTCGCGCTGCAGCCCGCAGCCCGTAAAACGGGCTTTCAAACTGGAAAAACTCCCCATCATCCCCGGCCAACCCCTGCCAGTTATCCCCGCTTATGCGCAGGTTTAACGGGTTATTGTTTCGTATGCCGCGCGGCTTGCTGTAATGCATAATTAATCCCCCCGCAATAACAGCGGCGATTGCCGCCGCTATAGCGTTATTTGTCATGGTTAATTCACCTCGGCCATTACCGCGATTTTCACGCCGCCGCTCGGCACCTGCTCGCCCTCGATAACTTTGATATGTTTACCAAAATCATATTGCGCATACAGTGTGCCCTGCGTACCAATTACACCGCCCCGGCTGTTATTTAACGTAGCTGGCAACGTATATTCCCACCACCCATCATTGGGTGAATAGAACGCGTAACCCGTATAAGACGCGGCAAACACTGTGTGCCCGTAAGCCATTACCGACCGCGCCCAGCCTGAAAAGTTACTACTTGATTCAAAATCAACAACGACTTCCCAGCCAATCCCGGCATCTACCGATTTTTCCAGCGTATTATCTATACTTCGCACGACATAGACCGCGCCATCAGAATCGACCGCAATACCGCGCTCTGTTTCGCGCTGCACACCGCCTACAATTTGCGTCCATGTGTCGCCGCCATCATCGGTGTAATAAATATCATCTTCATACGCGATATAAACGCGCCCACTTGGCGCAATCGCCACACCTAAAGCCCAACCGTTGCCGCCATAAGGCGGAACAACGCCATTTAATTTCCACGTTGCGCCGTTGTCATTACTGGTAACTAACTGATTATTTCCAACATCAACAACTGCAATCCGATCACCTTTTTTATCAAATTGCTGATAAGACTCTGTAGAACCCAAACTAGTTAAGGGGCCATTAACACCTAGTTGCGTACATGCCATTGTCGTTAAGTCGATTTGAGCTATTACCGGGTAGCCGCCGCCATTACATACGATATACACGTTTTCACCATCCGCAACCGCATAATTACTGTGCATATTGGCACCAACCGCAGATGACACATTAATATTAGCCGTCAGTGAATAATCAGACTTATTTCGCACCTCAGCCAATGATTGCACCCCGGTACTTTTCGTAATGATGCGCTCGCCGTCTGTGGTTTCTGCTAGGAGAAATTTATTGCTTGAATTGTGTGTCAACTCAGTAGCGTTAATAAAATCATTGTAGGTCGTTTCTGCTGTCACAAACGCCGGATAATTCCCGGTTGTTTCCAGCGCGTAAACGGCCCCTTGCATTTCCAGATTGAACGCTTCACCGGGCACCAAAGGAATGCCGTTTTCGATGTTTACATTTGGCCCGCCAATAAGAATATTGTCGCTTTGTGAGTAAAGCGTTACTTTGTTTCGGCCCACTACTGCAGGCAGCAGGATTTGCGCACCGCCGCTGTAGGCTTCGGCCACGGTGGATGATAGCGAGCCAGCGCCCACGCTGCGTATTGAATCCGGCGAATAGTTCAGCGGTAAATCACCGATCCAGATTTGTGTTTGCTGCGCGGTTTCTGAAATAAAGGTCACACTTTCAAATGCTTCTTTATTCACAAACGCCATACCCGCGATCAGGTTTGTTTCAAACGTGTTGCCGCTCACATCACGTACAATGGCGCGCAGCACCCCGGACGCCAACACCACGTTAACGTGTCGCCCGTGCTTTGCCATGGTGACAGCCTGATTAGGCTGCAATAAAATATCATGTAACATTTCGCCCCCTTAGCGATTCATCAGGTAAACAGCGGCGACCATTGCCACAGCCAACACCCCTACCGTTTTCATATTGGTTGCAGCCAGCGAAGCGCCGTCTGACCGGCTGTAATCTTCAATAAACTGCATCATCGAACCAAAACCGCCGGTTAACGCGTCATTAGTGTCTGCTGTTTGGTCTGCGCCGACTCTGGCAAGGTTCAGGGCTAAATCGTTACCCATATCAATCTGTGAAAGCGCGCTATCATGCACCGCTAACGCACCGTCTAACATGCGCTCGCCTGAGTTATCAATCACGCCCGTTGCATCGGCAAACAGCGACTCCCCATAATTCAGGGCGGTTTGTGTAACGGCCGCTTGCTCTGCCATGGCGACCCCGGCAAGGTCTGCCATGGCATAACCGACCCCCTCAACGGCATTAATTGCACCTCCGTCTAACACGTTAATTTCGCCCTGATTCCCGGCGTACTGCCCGTAAATGGAATTATCAACAGAATTATCTGTGTCACTGCTTAAATCCATTTGCGAGCCGCTGTAATCGTTTATTACCCGGTTATCTTCATTAACCGTGGTTTGTCTACTGTTACCCCCGCCGAATAAACCCATGTTATTTACTCCGCATAACTACCAATACCAAAGCCACGGCGACCGCGCCCATGATAAGCATGTTTTGATTACCTGACGCACCGCCGCCCCCACCTGATTTGTAGTTAAAGTCATTTGCAAATGAGTTATCACCATCTGCGCTACTGCTTGAACTGGATGAAAGGCCACCGCCCCCGGTTAAACTGGTTAAAGCTCCAAACATTTTTATTTACCTCTTAATAAAAAACCGCGCACAGGGCGCGGCTTTTTTGTGCCAATGCATAACCGCATTACTGGCGTTAATTACATACCGATTTTTTTGCCGTACAGCGCCACAGCCAACAGGCCGACCGATAAAAACAACAGGGTTTTATCTGTTTTTTTCATTGGTTCGCTTTCTTTGACTTCTGGTGCCTTGTCGACTTGCACAGCCGCGCCGTTTTCAAGCTCTGGCTGCAACTGCTTTGCAAGCTGGTCGCCACCACTGGCCGCGCGTTGCGCCTTGACGCTTTCAACGGTCGCCCACGTATTAAGCGCAGTGCTTAACAGCTGGTTGCCCGCTTGAAGCCAAGACCCGGCGGTATTGGTTGCTACCGGCTGCATAACGGCTCGTTGTTGATCTGCCATAACAGCCCCCTTTAAAAGCGCGTTGCGCCCCATTGATCGATATACTCAACCATGACTTCCACCTGACCGGCGGCCGCTGCAGTCGCTCTGATACGCATATCGTTAATCGTGTTATTCAGCGGTAACGCATGCTGAATATCACCGTCAAGCGTCAGGTCGATTACACTCGCTTCCGTGGTTTGTGGTGTACGGCCGTAATAGGTCTGAATATCGGCGGCTTTTGCTGCGTCGATGTCATGCCAGTTGGAGTTATTCACCAACAGCATTGCTTTCGTTACGTCACAAAGTGAATCGGCATCACCGCCGTCCGCCATATACATGTGAATAGCGGCGATACTGGCACCGGCCGGACGTGGCAAGTTATCAATATCGAAGTCACCTGCCGCCGACACCGGCACGATAAAGCGGCGTACTTTGGTTAAGAAGTTTGGCACACCGGGCACCGCGTTTGACTTCTCAGCAAAGGCGACCAGCTCAACACCCGTTGCAGCGGCATCAATATCGAGCTTAATTGCAGCCGTTGAAATGCCTTGCGTGCTGCCGGTATCCAGACCGAAAAAGCGGCGTTGCTTCAGGTCGTGCAGTTCCGGGCGGGTAAAGTCAATGGTAAACGCGCCGGTTAATTCCGGGCGGGTATAGTGCTTTGACATGCTTACCAAACGATCCGCGCTTGGCCATTCTGAAATTTTCCGGCCATTTAATTCTAATGACAGGTTTTTCATTTGGGCCAGTGTGGCGTTAGTGTGGTAAACGTGGATTTTCTCGTAAACGTTACCAACAGGGAGCGTAATAGAAACGGTATTCCCGGCGGCGACATTTGCGATAGTAGGTAGTTTTTCTAAACTGCGCATCTTAGCGACCCCCTATTAAAGATATTTTTTAACAGAAGCGGGCGCGAAATTTTTGATCGCGGCGATGACAACAACAGAAGCCAGCGCGCTTTTGAACATTTGCTTAGTGAACATAGTGATTTACCTCGACGTTTCACAACGTGTTTGTGTTTAAAATTCCCCTATAAGAAACACCTAATTTTCCGGCCTGACAAGGGAAAATACAGCCCGGCCGGGTAAAAACCCGTTAACGGGTTTTAGGCTTTCATTATTGTGTCTTTGGCCGGGCCTTTTTGCAGTGATTCCCCGTTATCGTTAATGGGTATCGCGGCGCGGCGCTGGCCTAATCTACCGGCGGTTTTGGTTAAATCCGCGCGGGCAAAATGGATCCAGTCTAACGGGCGCATTTTTTCCATTACGTTAATGGATAACTGAATTTCCCGGCTTATTGCCTGACGGTCTGAGAACCGGCCCAATGCAAACGTGCGAATAAACGCCGCGTTACTAAGTATCGTTTTATCCGCTTCGGCTGGCCGCTGCGTTACGGCGCAGATTTTTACACCGAATTTACGGCCCCGGCGGATCAGCTTGCCCCATGCTGGCGGCGCTTTGGCCGGGCTGGTTACGTCTGCAATTTCTTCGGCAATGGCAAGGCATAGCCCGACTTTAAAAACGCATTCACACCAAAACTCAAATGCGGCTTTACCCTCGCCCACAAAGGCGATTTTAAAATTGCCACTCCCGGCGGCTTTCAGCTTAGCGACCAATTCGCGCGCGGTTTCAATCCGGGTAAATCCCGGCATCGTGCCGTATTCATCATCGGGATCAAAGGCAATAATGCGTTTATAGCCTTTCATAATTTCTTTAATGTATGAGCTTTTGCCGGTGCCTGAGTTGCCGCAAATGTATTCATGCTCAGCTTTAAGGCTGGTATCGGCGCGGCTGGTTCGCTTTTTGTTATCCGTTACCATCATCACCCCCTAAATCACCAACCGGTTGTGGTTCGAGTGTCGTCACTTCATTAACCTGTGGATTGTCCTTTTCGGATTTTTCGGGCTTTTCTTCCAACTTGCGCGGCGTACCGATACGGCTACCGATAATCGCCCCGGTAGTGAGTAGCGCGGTTAATTCAACGCCGAAATTAGCACCGGCATCGGGGAAATATTTATTAATCAGCTTGGCATAAACGCCACCCAGCGCCCCGGCTTCGTCTTTGGTGATTTTCCAGTTTGGGGCCAGTATGGCGCTGGTTATGTGAATCCCCTCGGTTAACAGCATTTCCATTTCAGGATCACTTTCTGGCGCGGCCGTTTCGGTGCCCTGCTCTGGCGCTTCAATTTCGGGGTTTAATTCCGCGTCAACATCAGCGGCAATATTTTCGATATGTTGCCAGCCATCGGCGGCACTGGTGGTTTGGTCTGTCATATACAATCCCGGCGTTTCACAACGTGAGGTACAAAAAAACGCTAACGGGCCAGAAACCCGTTAACGCAATGGGCGGGCGCTTCACAGCGTGCCACCCTACCTAAGAGAACATACAAAGCCGTGGCTACTCGGCTTCGTCGTCAGCAAATAACATATCGAATAAACCTTTCTTTTTCTCGGTTTTTTGCTCGGTTTCGGTCAATTTCCCGTTAACGGGTTTTTCATCCGTTACGGGCGGCAACGGTGTACCGTTTTCGCCAATAAACGTGGCATTTTCGTTAATGAATTTTTGCCCGTTAAACGTGGTCGGTCTGATCTGCCCGCAGCCACAATGCCAGTAAAGTTTTTTGGTGCCGGTTGCGTACCGGCGCACCTCGCCGGTTTCGTTGCAGATTGGGCAATGAATATGCCCGATAGTTGGATTTGCCATTTATTTGCCCTCGCTTTCGTTTTCAAATAGTGCTTCCGCAAACAGCGTGAATAGGTTGTTCACAACAACGTCTTTTTTCTGCAGCACATCACGCAATTGCATAACATTGGTTTTGGCCGCTTTCTCTGAAAGTGCCTGATTGATGCGTAAAAGTTCGTTGATTTTCTCTTTTCTGGTCATAGTTATTTTCGCCTTTGTTAGAAAAGTTACAGTTAGTGACAACCATCCAAGGCGCAGGACTGCCGCCCTGCTTGTCAGCGGTTTGTTTCCGCTGCTTTAGCCAGTTGCCAATGCGGGTGATATAAGTAACGCCATTAACGATAATGCCGCGTATACGCTCGGCGGGTTCGCCGTAACGGGTAGTTAAATCGGTATCTTTGAGCAGTTGAACGCTATTGCACTCCAACAGCTTTGTGAATGCGTACCAGTTCGGGGTTTTATCGTCGCCCTTTTCGCCCCCGGTCGCGTCTTTTAACTGGCTTAATAATTCTCTTTCACCCTCAAATTCTAAGCGGCGCACTTCGCGCCAAACCGTCACACTTTCAACGCCAAAAAATTGAAATTGTCGAATGCCATGGATACGCGACCATCCCACAACCAAGCGGCTAGAATCTTCTAACGGCAACCCGGTTTCCCGATCAAAGGGTTCATCGAATTTCCCTTGCCCGGTTATGTTTTTGCGGATGTATTTCGACACGTACAGCGCCGCATGTTTTGCGTTTTTGAGTTTACGCACATCAAACCGGGCTTTCTTTTTGGCTTTGGTGGTCAGTTCGTCGCTTTCCGGCTCCCTGAATTTTGAAGCGAGAATTGACAATAAGCGCTCGGCCTGATCAGGTTTCACAAAAATCAGCATATGCCAATGCGGGCACGCGTCTTTGTGTGGCTCAACCACCCGAAAACCAAAGTAATCAATCGGGCTATCTTCTTTTGCGACCATGGCCCGCGCTTTTACCCAGTTATCTTGTAAAAGCCGGTGTGATTCGATAGGTGTTGCACCGTTCCACCGCCGCCCCTTGTTTGGGTGATACGTTGACGGCGCTGTCATCGTGAGAAAGTAACCCTGATAATCGTTCCGTTCTGCATACTGGCATACGCCATCAATGCGGACTTCTAATTCAGTTACCCGCTTTTCTGGATTGCTTGAACTGGCTTGCGCCACCTGCCCTAAATCCATGATCTCGCCGGTTTCGTCGTTAACGATTTCAAAGCCGTTTAAATACTCCTCACCGCGCACCAAAGACGTAGTGAATTCTTTTAGCCCCCACTTCGACAGATACGGCGTTTTGTCTTTACCGACATAGCCCAGCGCAATCGCTATTTGTTCCCGTATACGGCGGGCCATACGTTCCACCCGGCGGCGCAACCATTCGTAACAGGTTGTTTTCGCGATCAGGATTTCATAATCACGCACCGGGGCGGCTTCGCTTGGCATATCCGGCGCGATACCAAAATCAGATAAGTAATTGTGAATTTCACAAAACCCGGCCACCGGCTGGCCGTCACATTTACTATTAATTTGCTTTGTCACACTGGCCGCGCGTTTGGCTATTTGGTCGCGAGCATCGACGCTATACAGCGCCCCAACAGAAAACCCCCAATTCCCCATAGCCCGGTAAATTCGCTTAATACTCTGGTTTACTTCGGCCGCGCCCGCGTTACGGGCTTTCACTGGCGTTTGGCCCTTTTGCACTTCCCGGTTAAACACGTTTGCAAAGGTATGGGTTAAGCGGAATTTATAAGACGCCGGGAGCTTACCCAGCTTTGGCATAATTTCTTTTAAAAGCGACTCCCTGACCAACTTCGTTACCCGGTCGATTTCGCGCCCGGTGTGCAACACGTCAGGGATCGTTATTTTTGCATCACACCCGGTTAACAGGGTAATGATTAACGGTTTACGGTCAGCCATTAAACGCCGACCGCATCAACAGATTTAAGGCGTTCAAACTCTGAATTAAACGCGCGGGCTTCGCGCCCGCCCAACACTGCAGACACCTTGAAACCGTTCAACAGCTTACACACACAATTTTCATCAGTGCCAAGGCGCATCACATCGTTAAAATGGATATTGATTCCGTAATGCGAAGCAATGAAAGCGCCGCTTTCTAGTCTCTGGATTCTCATTTCTCAGGCACTCCCGTTTCGCGGAGCATTCTTTCAATATCTTGATCATTGGCATCGCCTGACCTGCTGATCATGACTGACCCCGATTGCACGCCATTCATGTAAAACGATATATACCCATTACCGCACCTAAATGAATCAAACCTAATCGCCACCGGCCAGCTATGTAATACAAACTCACCATCTATCATTGACTTATCGACGCTAATCATTGCTCCACCCCCAATGCTGCCAAGTGTGGGTTAAGCCCCTGTCCGCTTACTGCTTCGCGTAGATGCTCGTTCTCTTCAAACAGGTTATCCACCACGTTTAAAAATGGCTTTGGCAGTGTTTCGAGCTTTACAAAGCCATAGATAAACCCGGCTGGCTTGCCGTGCTTATCGCCGCCGTATGGCTCGACAGTTGTGATCATGATTAACGTTTGCTCGATATAGCCTTTACCACCGGCCCGGCGTATTGCTTCGTTTGCATCACTGGAAATCTTCGGTTCTACTATCACCACGTCAGACGGAAAAAGGTGCCGGGTTTTAAGCTGGAAATAGGATTTAAAATCCTGCTTTACTTCTGAATAGACGTTATTCGGCAGCGCGTAAATGCCTTTGTACTGCTTCATGAAAAACTTCATTTGCATTCCCTTAGGTTGATTTTTAGATAAAGATAAACCCGTAGGATATTAAAGTAAAACACGCGGATTATTTTATACGTAAGAATAAAATGATCATTTGATTATTTAATGCGCTTGTTTAATAGTTGGCATACCTAAGACGACAGGCGCGAAACAATGACTTTCGATGAAATACTACATTGGTGTATCTTCCGCAGCCCAAAGCGCACAGCGAAAAGCGCAGCAGAATTAGTTGGAGTACACCCCGTTCAGTTTGGTTTATGGAGAAACCACACAAAATCAAACAAATTACCAACTGATGAACAATGTGTAATCCTTGCTGATATTTGCGAGTTAAACCCTTATACGGTGTGGCTTGCGGTGCAGTATGAGCGCGTAAAAGTTGAACAAATAAGAAATGCAATAAAAGTTCATCTTGGCGGCAATGTTGACACCAAAGAGAGAGAAAAGGCGGCGCAATAATTGCGCATGTGGATAAGCCAAAAAACGCTTTATATACTGGCGGTTTATATAATAAAACCGCTGTTTTACTTAATATACATTATGCGCAATTAAGTATGTGAACGGTTGAGAGGGCTTTGTAGGGTTCGGACGTTTGCAATAACCACTAAAAATTTATGCATAAAGTATTAGATTTTTGCAGAATTAATTAAAGCTCACATCCGTTATGGATTTCAATAAATTGATTCAAAACGATCACTCTACGTAAAATCTGGCTCCAATCACCTTGATAAATAAATTTCATTCACGTAGCGACGCGTTCCTTTGCACCCCTTGTATTACAGGGCCTGCAGACAAGTTGTAAGTTGAGATTAGCCTTATTTTAGATAAGTGAACATCTAAACTAAGTAGTTTTGAGACATTTTTTCAAATTTTCTAATCAAAAACAGCTGATCGTATATCGAGCAAGCCTCCTTACTGTGTTTATAACAGTGTACTTGCCCAACCTTTGAATCGCGCCGGTAAATTCGTAGGCGGATTTGTTTGAGTCATGCTGCCGTATCTTCGGCTAATTGTCGATAATAGTTTTCCTCATATTCCAGTGGCGGTATATCTCCGATAGAACTCAATAGTCTTCTGTTATTGAACCAATCAACCCAATCCAATGTGGCTAGCTCAACTTGCTCCAGGCCTTTCCAAGGGCCGTCTTTGTGGATGAATTCTGTTTTGTATAAGCCGTTTATGGTTTCAGCCAAGGCGTTATCATAAGAATCCCCAACACTGCCAACAGAGGCGCTGAAGCCAGCTTCAGATAATCTCTCGGAGTACCGGATAGACACATATTGGCTGCCACGATCACTGTGATGGATAACACCTTTCGGCTTCCCACGAGCCCATAATGCTTGCTCTGGCGCATCAAGAATCAGTTGAGTTTGCATGGTTTTCATAACGCGCCATCCAACGAGTTTTCGCGAGAACACGTCAATGACGAAAGCCACGTAGACAAAACCAGACCACGTGGCCACGTAAGTAATATCGGCGACCCACAACTGATTCGGGCGTTGCGCTGTGAACTCTCGATTGACTAGATCCAATGGCTTGGCTGCACTCTCATCCGGGATCGTCGTAATACAACGGCGACCTCGGCGAACGCCCTGAATTTCCAAGACCTTCATCAGCCTCGCAACCGTGCAGCGTGGCTAAAGTGGCAGCATACTCAGGGAGCAATTTTGTGTGCAAATTGTACTTCCACTTTTCTACTCGGCGAGTGTGGACTTCTAAATGGCAGAAAAGCGACAACTGTATGGTGGTTAGAAAATTTGTTTAAGAAGCGTTTCCCTAGTGTGAAACTCGATATGAACAACATACTAGTCGAAGATAAGCGCGTTATTACTGCGGGTTCGGCATCATCTCATTTTCAATTAGGATTAAGATTACTCCGTTACAAAATACCCTCATCTATTGTTCAGCGTGTTGCCAAAACAATTTTAGTAGATAATGACGAATCTTCTATTTCTCCAAACGCACTGTTAATTTCTAAGCGAGATCACAACAATGATCTTGTTCAGAAAGCACAGGATTGGATCGATACTCACTTAGCTAAGACATTTACATTAAAGGATTTAGCCGACTGTTTGAACACCTCAGAAAAGACAGTTTCACGCAATTTTAAGTTAGCACTCTCCACTACTCCACTTCAATACACCCAACGATTACGGATACAGACTGCAAAATATCTTCTGGAGACTAGCACATTATCGCTTGACAAGATTATGAGTAAGGTGGGGTATGGTGACAGGAGTGGATTTACTAAATTATTCACAAAATATACGGGATTACCTCCGATTACCTATAGAAGGCAGTTTCAAGCTGGTCATAATTATCGTTTATAACTTAACACTTCTTCGAGTGTAACGGTTCGAGTCGACTCACTTGAATCATTCTTTACTAGATTATTTAGCATATTAAACCGACTAAAAAGTCGGCTTTTTGGTCAGGAATTAACTTTCGCACTACGCACTAAGTCAGGCGAACGATAAAAACGCCCCGGATTTACCGGGCCTTATCTGGTTAGCTACAAAGTGTTCGCCATTACCTACATGTATCTTTACCTTGTCCTGCTGTCCACTTCATACCATTTTTTAATAATGTAATGTTGTATTCAGCCTGGTAGACTTCTTTTCGGTGACCTATAGCACTGTACATTGCGCGGCCATCGCCGATACAATGCGTCCAGACAAGGGGATGATCTTTTCCCATTTCCAGTTTTTTTCCTGGCACATAAGTAGATTCATCTATCGCCATAACGATGTCATAGCCTTTTGTCGACACGCTCTCAGAGAATGAATACCACTCGTCATTGAGCTCCCAGCGAGCAGGGATCCCATCAGCCACAGCAGTATCATGATGTGTGACATCCAAAGAGGCATTCTGGAACCAGTTATCGTCGCCCGGATGACCGATAAACTGCGCGCCGATAAGCACATCACGGTACCAATCCCAGAAATACACAGAGTCACCGGCTGATGCGTGAATACCCAGGAAACCGCCACCGTTATTCATATAGTCTTCAAACGCCCTGCGCTGAGAAAGGGTGAGAGTGTCGCCACTGACGTTGTTCCAAATCACCACGTCAAATTCAGCGAGGTTTTCAGGTGTAAACGCACTTCCTTTCGCACTGACCGATACACCATAACCCATTTCCTTCGCAAGTTTACTCAGGTTTTCTGTGGCTGCAGTAACGGATTCACCGTGATCATAACCATTGATTTTCTGATAAATCAGTATCTGAACAGGTTCATCACCCAAATCAAAATTTACTGGCTCAGCATCAAATCTGGCACAACGTGAAACTTTGTCTTCACGGGTAACAGGCAATGCAGCCAGTTCTTCACGCATTGCTGCTGCGTTGGCGTCATCGTTAATATCCATACGAGCCAATAATTGGTCGAGCGTGATCAGTGTACTGAAAGAGGGCATAGACTCACTCAAAATCCATGCAGGCACTTTCGACAGTACTCCTGGATAGTATTTTTCTACAATGGCTCTGGCTTTCGGACGCATCACAACATCGTAGGCCGGCATTGAGCTCGAAAATGGCACATCGCGCAATGAGCAATCAGTTAATTCATCTGCGCCGTACGCATGGTTCATTGTTACTAGCGCCAGGCTGCCAGCGATAACAGAACAAAGCATGTTTTTAATTATCATTTTTTTCCTTTAAGCGACCCCATACGGCTAACGGGATAATGCTATCTATAGATAAATCAGTAAAAGTTGACTCGAACTCGATTATTAGAACATTACCTCAAAGTTCTCGGATTTTGATATTCCGGAACGAAACCGGTGAAGACCATTCCTGCAGCACAATTTTGCCTCTGGTCGCAATACCAAACTCTGGAAAATCCTTGAAGTTTGATTGTGACACCCACTGTTGCCATTGTTCACTATGAAGGTCAACGCTGGCGGTTAAATTACCATTGAGATAAAACTCAACCACACCGTTTACCTGTTTTATCACAGATTGATTCCAGTCTCCGGGTTGGCGAACGCTGGTCTCAGTAAGTTGTGGCGAATATCCATAAAGGCAACCTGAGCGCTTCGATACTTTTGCGTAATCGATATGTTCCTGGCCAAGGAGCTGATACTCTGGACCGGTTTGCCACGCCATAAGGTATTCAGCTTTCTCCTTTACATTTATGAAAACACCACTGTTACCGTCTGATGTGGTTTTCCAGTCAAACTTCAATTCATAATTTTCAAACTCCTGATCGGTTGCCAGATCACCATGCTGAACACCGCTGGTTTTCATGTCTACGCTAAGTGTTCCGTCTTTAGCTTGCCACGCAGAAGCCGCATCAGGTTTTTGATAGACATGCCAGCCCTTAGTGGTTTGACCATCAAACAGCAATCGCCACCCCTGCCTTACCTCACTCTCAGTTAACTGATTTACAGCTGTCACTGAGATACCCGTGTCCTCGCTTTTTTGAGTGCTATTGGCGTAAAAGCTCACTGACGAAAGTCCTATCAGAGAGGCCAAAAAATAGCCGTAATATTGTTTGTTCAAGGCAATTCCTTTTATGATTGTGTGTTGATTTGTTGATAAGGTACCGATTTACATATCATAAGTACGAGTAGAAATAAGCACCCGACCAAGCCCAGAGCGAGCGGCAAACTGTAGCTCTCAGCAACCACCCCGATGGTCGCTGGCCCCAGTAGCACGCCGGAATAGGCAATTGTTGACACCGCAGGCACGGCGGTGCTCTCGCTCATCACAGTTTGATTGGCGATAGCACTAAACATAACAGGTACGACGTTTGCCGCTCCCAATCCAATTAAAAAGTATCCGCCAATGGCCGTTATGATATGTGGCAAGGCGAGCACGCAAACCAAACCAAGGGCCGCAACTAACGTACCGTATACCACTACTTTTAAACCACTAAACCGGGATACCACTTTGTCTCCGGTGAGCCGTCCTATCGTCATGGCAATAGAAAACGCAGCAAAACCAATTCCACCAAGGTGTAGAGGGAAAGCCCTGTATTCGGTTAAAAATACACTGCTCCAGTCAAGTACTGTGCCCTCAGCCAGAAAGAAACAAAAACAGATTAGTCCGATGGTTAATACACTTCCTTTCGGAACAGCAAATGCTGGTCCTGAATTTTCATTTCCATAGGGGAGTAAATATCGCTGATAAAATGAGAAATAAGCAGTAAGTACACAAACAGCCAGCATGACTGAGCTTGTTACAGGGAGCCAAAACAACATGCTTGTGATTAGGGCTGCTCCGGCTATACCACCCAAACTGTAAAAGCCATGAAAACCAGACATCAGCGTTTTATTGCTCTCTTTTTCTACCAGGATAGCCTGAATATTCATGGCGCAATCTACACTTCCCATGCCTGCCCCAAGCAAAATAACGAAAAATGCTAGCAACCAGAATGACTGAAGAAATGGTAAGGTAATCACCGATACAACCAGTAAACAATAACCTGTAAATATGACCTTTCTGCAACCAAACCGGGTAGACAACGGCCCGACAATCGGCATCGTAATAAGCGCCCCTACCCCCATACAAAGAATTAAGCCACCTAATGCTGTATCAGACACACCAGTATTCAGTTTTAAGTAAGGAATAATAACTGCCCATATTGCCGTAATAACACCAGTGCAAAAAAAGACACACTGGGTTGCTCGTTGCTGATTCGCTTGCTCTTTTATGCTCGTTTTCAAGCTATTGGCTTTATCCCGGCTCATTAATTATTTACTCAATTTATCAGTTAGAATCTGAACAATTCGTCTTCTTTACGTTATAGTAAAAATGGTTTGATTAATTTTCCTGATGATACATTATGCTCGATTATGCAGCTTTCCCAAAACAAAGACAATTACTATTAACGGAACGTTTACAAATTGACGGTAAACTTGTTTGTTCCGAACTCGCCGAAGAATTCGGTGTGTCTGAGCACACGATAAGGCGTGACATCATAGAGCTATCCAAGTTAGGGATATGTAAAAAGGTATATGGCGGAGCCATAGTTGTGTCTCCGGCACAGGGAAGCCTTGCAGAAAGAGCGAGCAAAATCGAGCATGAAAAGCGGCTTATAGCGCAAGCAGCGATAAAACTAATCTCACCCGGCTCTACCATTTTTCTGGATAGTGGCACGACAAATTTAGCTATAGTGCACTCTCTACCGAGCGAAATAGACATCACCCTCATTACTAACTCAATTCCGATAGCTAACGAAGCATTGAGACTCCCTAACATAGAACTGATTTTACTGGGTGGGAAGGTTACAAAGTCGGTCGGTGGCGCGTTAAATGCTGATGCACAGAATGAGCTATCAAAAATGTTTATCGATATGTGCTTTATTGGCATATGTGCTTTTAGTCCTGAGCATGGCATTACTGGTTTTAATTATGATGATGCGTGTTTTAAGCGTGCTCTGGTAAAGCAATCAGGTCAGTTGATTGCCGCCGTCTCTCACGAGAAATACGAGACCATTGCGAAACATAAAGTTGTCGGACTTGAAGGGATATCGGATCTCATTTTATGCAAGGAAAAATTAAGTCGAAAGCAGCTCGGTGAACTCAACATCTCTGGTTTAGCTGTTCATTTGGTATAGGAGCACATGTAAATTAAACCAGAAATTTTTGCGCAGTCTCTACAGCATGAATTCTAAGCGCTTTCAGATATGGACTTTCGGTTTGCCAATAATGCCAAAACAGTGGAATGTCCATGTATTCTCCGGGGAACAAATCTACCAACTTCCCGGAGTCAATGGAGTCCGCTATTTGCAATTCCGGAAGCATTCCATAGCCTAATCCCGCTAGCATTGCCTGGTTAAAACCTTCAGATGAGGGACACCAATGAATATATTCAGGGTCAAACTTAGCGTGCTGCAATAAAAAATCATGCTGTGTTCGGTCATTATGATCAAACACTAAGCATGGTGCATACCGCAAATCACCCACCTGATTAATATTGTATTGTTCAATAAATTCTGGACTCGCAACCGCCCGATAACGCAATGCGCCAAGGTAGGTGACCTTTCCACCATTGACGGCTTCAGCACTGCTGCAAATACACACCATTACTTCGCCCTGCTTCATTCTTTTCAGGCTCACCGATTGGTCCTCCACCAAGAAGTCAAAGCTAAAATGATAATCAGGTAGCGCAAGCGCTCTGGGTAGCCAGGTGGCCAGTGAATCAGCATTAATTGCCATACGCACCGATAAAATTCTGTCTGAGGTAGTTAACGGGTCACTCGCAACGCCCAATGCAGCTTCAAGCTGCAACACTTGCTGTAGGTGAGTTAACAATCTCTGACCAGCACTGGTAGCTACCGGAGGCTGCGTACGCACAATAACGGGCTCACCAATATACTCTTCTAATTGCCTTATACGCCGACTCACTGCTGACTGGGTGATAAATAACTTTTGTGCAGCTCGCTCAAAGCCTCGGTTTGAAACCACCGCCTCTAGTGCCCTAAGTAAATTATAATCAATCATGAATTTTACTCATGTACCATCTTAAACATTCATTGGAATCATATCTAAATCATCACTACTCTGCTCACGTTTTTATTTATAAGCGAACCGCTTTCACACGTAGGTTGAGTATGGAATCTTTATTTACCGGTTTAACTATGGGGCTTAGTCTGATTGTAGCCATTGGCGCACAAAATATCTGGGTATTGAGTCAAAGTATGCGCAGTGAACACAGATTCACTATAGCGTCAGTGTGTATTTTATGTGATGTTGGCTTAATTATTTTAGGTGTCTTTTTTGCCGTAAAAATGCAGGCATACTTGCCATCGCTACTCCCTGTTTTTGTGTGGGGAGGCGTGCTATTTCTGAGTTGGCTGGCATATCAGGCTTTGTGTCGGGCTTACAAGGGGCAATATCAGCTGAATATTTCCTCCTCTTCTGACCAAAACCGATTTCAAATCGCAGCTGCAGCATTTAGTATCAGCTTATTAAACCCACACGTATATTTGGACACGGTTATCCTGCTTGGGAATATCGGCGGCATGCAAGAACGTCCGAATGTATTCGCATTTGGCGCTGCGCTAGCCTCTGTTTTTTGGTTTAGTGTGCTCACCTACTTTGCCCCTAAACTAAAAATCTGGCTCAACTCCCCACTTAGATGGCGGGTTTTCGATTGCTTTATTGCTGCATTTCTTATCCTAATTGCAATTAAATTGCTGGATGTATTGTAAATAGGTGAAAGGGAGGCTGTAAAATCTAGTGTGTAAAAGGCTGTTTATATTGGTATAGATGACACAACGGTTGACTAATTACCCCCTTGCCTTAGCCAAACTAAAGAGATAACCCCGCTCGAAAATATAGAAAAGACCAACTTACGAGCGGGCGATACAATTTGAAAACAACAAATCAGAGCAGAAGTATTAACTCTGTTCTAACTGTTTAATTAAGGGTTGCTCGTAAAAGCGTTTGCCGGTTTGTTTATACAATGCATTGGTGAGTGCCGCAAAAATTGGTGGAAATGGCGGCTCCCCCAGCCCTGTTGGATCAATATTACTTTTAACGAAATGCACATCGATTGATGCCGGCGCTTCGTCGATCCGAATCATACGGTATCGGTCAAAGTTCTGTTTGTCAGGCTGTCCATTGGTAAATGTCATCTCGCCATACATAGCATTACCTATGCCATCCACAACCGCGCCTTGTACCATATTCGACGCGGCAACGGGGTTCACCACGACCCCGCAATCCACTGCACTAAACACCTTGTCCGCTTTCGGCAGGCCATTTTTAACAGTAGTTGTCACCACATGTGCCGCATAAGAGTTATGGCAATAATAAGCCGCCACGCCTTTACTTATGTTTGCTGGCATGGTGTCCCAGCCAGACTTTTCTCTTACCAGTTCAAGCACAGCGGCGTATCGTTCGGCATCGTAATCGTGCTTTTCTCCCACCGGTGACGACATGGCCTTTTTAAATAGCGCCAGGCGAAAATCGATGGGATCGGTTTCTGCCATTTCGGCAACTTCATCTAAAAACGCCTGCTCGGAAGCGCCCATAAAATTAGATCGCGGCGCCCTGAAAGCTCCGGTGGTAATGTTGGAACTGATTGCTTCGCCCCTGGCCAGGTAGTTATCTACAGCGCCTGCGGGGAAACGATCGGCGTGAATACAATGTTCCGGAACGCCAACGCCATCTACCTGATAAGCAATTAATTCTCTCTGATCATTGAGTGCAGCTTTAAATTTGACCATATAAGTAGGCCGATAGATGCCGCCGGTCATATCATCTTCACGGGTATAAACAAGTTTAACCGGCTGTTTTACCCGCTGTGAAATCACTGCCGCTTCAACCGCATAGTGAGAGTATGCGCGTCGCCCAAAACCACCGCCCATCCGGGTGACTTCTATTCTCACATTCTCTAATGGCACATTTAATCGTTCTGCCACTGTTCCAATAATAAAACCAGGTGCTTGCAATGGGCCTGCTATATGCACACCCTCATTGGTTACGCTGGCATAAAAGTTCATCGGTTCCATGGCATTGTGCGCAAGATAAGGGGCATAGTAAGTACGCTCAATTACTTGTTCGGCATTGGCAAACACGCTAGCCGGATCCCCGTCCTGTCGCAATACCGGGAGCTCGCTATTCAGTAACGATTCCATTTGTTTGCGATGTTCTGAAGTATTCTCCAAACCACCCGGTACGTTTACATCAACCAGAGTTCCAAACCGGTTCATCTTTTCGTTGTAGGAGTCAAAGGCCTGCCATGTTGCGTTTAACGCGCGTTTTGCCTTAATCACAGCCCATGTCTTATGACCAACAATCGCCACCAGTGTGGTAAACGCACTGGTATCGAAATAGTTGCGGGTGTAAGCAGGATGAATTGATTGAAATACAAAGGCATCCACAATGCCAGGCATTGCTTTAATGGGTTCAAGATCCGCGTCTTTAACTGTCTTTCCAAACGCGGGCGCGTGGACGATGCCAGCAATTAACATATTATCGCTATGATAGTCAATGCCAAATAGCGGTTTGCCGGTAACGATTTTCCGGCCTTCCAGATTAAGTTGCGACCGACCGATGATACTAAAATTATCATTACTTTTTAGCGGAATGCTGGCTGGTAAGGTGATAAGCGCGGCATCGCCGGCCAGTTCGGCAAAGGTTGCGCTTTGCCCTGAAGCAACATGACTGATTACACTATTTGCAACCGTTAGCTGAGCAGTTGGCACCTGCCATTTAGCCGCGGCCGCCATCATTAGCATGTGTTTAGCGGCAGCGCCCGCCATCCTGAGGCTTTGCCAACCGCGCCGGATAGATTGACTTCCCCCGGTAAACTGACGTTCAAACTCATCAGGTTGATAGTCTGCTTGTTTTGCCACAATATCAGCCCAATTAGCATCCATTTCTTCAGCCAGAATCATGGGCATTGAGGTCATCAGATTTTGGCCGAACTCCGGGTTTGGTACGACGGCAGTTATCTCACCAGTTAACGCGACAAACAGGTACGCGTTGAGTTTAATTGGTGCATCGTCTGCAGATTTTCTGCTTAGTGCAGAGGCGGTGCCCAGCCAGCTAAAGTTAATCATAAGGCCGCCGGAACCGGCCAAAGAAGCCTTTAAGAATTGGCGACGACCATTTGACGTGGCAACCTGGCGTAATCCTGAAGGTATACTTGTTTTCATGGTTTAATCCTCAGGCTTTCGCCGCCAGTTTAATGGCTTGCTTGATTCGCACGTAAGTACCACATCGACAGATATTCCCTTTCATTGCAGTGTCAATCGCTGCGTCATCCGGATTAGGGTTTTGCATTAATAACGCTGCCGCATTCATAATTTGCCCAGCCTGACAATAACCGCATTGCGCGACATCCTGCTCTATCCATATCTTCTGTAGGGGATGGTCGCCATGTTCAGACAATCCTTCAATAGTTGTCACATCGTTTTCTCCAACTGCTGATACCGGGATTGAACAGGAACGCACGGCTTTGCCGCCTAAATGAACCGTGCAGGCTCCACACATAGCCATCCCGCAACCATATTTGGTTCCCGGCATATTGAGTTCATCTCGTAATACCCAAAGTAAAGGGGTGTCGGCGTCAGTGACAACGTCATGGTTTTTGCCATTTATGTGTATTTTATAACTCGGCATTCATTACTCCGTTTAACTCATTATGCTGGATAACTGTGGCTTAGCACTTTTACATCCAATCTTTTCCACCTTTAACTATAGCGCATGATTTATCACTCACTATGGTAAAACCAGGCATGAGTTTATGACTTATTTTCATTAATCATCCTGTGTCTTTGTCGGCACTATAGAAAATACATAAAACGCTATGCTCAACGAATAGCGATTGAGAAGCCAATAAAGGACACATTAACGATGTCAGCAGGTATTAATCCAGATAAAGCTACGGGCATTACACCAGAAAATAGCCGTCGCTCATTTATCCGCAATATTGCCATCGCAGGAGCCAGCGTGGGCGCGGGCCTGATTAGCCAATCTGTGCATGCAACCAGCAAAAAGGAATGTAGCTCAGGTATTGCCACGAATAGCCGGCGAAAACTGGGGGAACTTGAAGTATCGCCTGTTGGTTTAGGGTGTATGAGTATGTCCAGTAGCAGCTATAACCCACCCCGCTCAGCCAAATCGATGGTACCGGTTATTCGCGGCGCGATTGACCGCGGTGTTACCTTTTTTGATACTGCGGAAGTCTACGGCCCTTTCACTAACGAGGAAATCGTCGGTCAGGCGTTACAAGGCGTTCGCGATAAAGTGGTACTGGCCAGTAAATTCGGTTTTAAATTTGAAAATGGCCAACGTGCAGGCCGAGATGCGAGGCCTGCTGTAATTAGAACTGCCGTTGAAGGTATGTTAAAGCGTCTGCAAACCGATCGCATTGATCTGCTTTACTTACACCGTGTTGATCCAAATGTACCAATTGAAGACATTGCCGGTACGGTAGGTGAGTTAATTAAAGAAGGGAAAGCCCGTCATTTTGGGTTATCTGAAGTATCACCCACGACACTACGCAAGGCGCATGCTGAGTATCCGGTGACGGCGGTACAAAGCGAATACTCCATTATGGAGCGCTCGGTGGAAAATCAGGTACTCAACACCTGTCAAGACCTCGGTGTGGGGTTTGTTCCCTGGGGCTCTGTGGTGCGCGGTTTTCTAGCCGACAAATTTAATGAGTACAGCCGTTTTTCTGACGATTCACGCTTTGCATCGGTGCCCTACTATACGCCAGAAGCTATTCGCAACAACCTTGTCATGCTGGATTTAATTCGACGTTGGAGCGATGAACGAGGGATCACGCCGGCTCAGTTCTCAATAGCGTGGTTGCTGGCACAACATCCGTTTATTGTACCTATTCCGGGCACAACCAAGTTGCATCACCTTGATGAGGATTTAGGCGCCGTGAAGGTGAAATTCTCCAGTCAGGAACTCACCGCATTTCGTGCTGAGATCGAAAAGCTGAATCTCGTTGGCTTCAGAGCGAAAGATTCAGCGCTGACTGACAAATGATGTGGCCAGGGTCCTGACCTGAAGGTTAAATGACTCAACCCACTACCTCAAATTGTTAGGCGCCGGCGTTATCGCTGGCGCGCTCAAAAATGACGGTGTGAAATTCAACTCAGCAATGTATGAATTATGGCGGGTTGTGGTTATCCCTCATCGCCTCGACAAACAACGAAAAAGCCGGTGAATACTGACTACGGTTGGGGAAATAAAGATAATAGCCGGGAAATTCATCGCACCAGGCATCAAGTACTCTTTCTAATTTGCCTGCTGCAATATCTTTTAAGACCATGTCTTCCGGCAGGTAAGCGATACCTACACCGGCGAGCACGGCGTCCCTGATAAAGCTCGATTTATTGGCGGTAAACTGCCCTTCCACGCGAACGTTGACATCGTGCCCGTCTTTCTCAAAGTCCCACACCAGCAAGCGGCCATAGGTTGGCAGCCTTAGGTTGATACATTTATGCTCAGACAGATCCCGTGGATCAACCGGTTTACCATAAGCCGAAAAATATTCCGGAGTCGCGACCACCGCCATTCTCAATGGTGGGGATATACTCACGGCAATCATGTCTTTTTCAACGCTTTCACCAAGGCGCACACCAGCATCATATTTATCCGCCACAATATCAGACAATGAATAATCAATTGTCATTTCAATATGAATATCAGGGTAAAGACGCATAAACCCGAGAATTTTTGGCCACACCACGGTTCGCGCAGCATGCTCAGCGGTAGAGATCCTAATAGTCCCTGCGGGCTTTTCTTTTAAGGCATTTAATGAATCCAGTTCGTTTTCAATCTCAAGCATTCTGGGGGCTATGGATGAATAAAGCCGGCGGCCGATTTCTGTTAACGCTACACTACGTGTGGTTCTGGTAAGCAGGCGTAAACCGAGCCGTTCTTCGAGCCCCTTTATGGTGTGACTCAAGGCTGATTGAGAGACCGATAAGCGCGCGGCGGCCCGGGTAAAGCTTTCTTCCTCGGCCACTGCGATAAACGCGATCAAATCGTTAAGTTTGGTTTTCATGCACGTTTGGCCTAACTGCTTTTATTTGAGGTTAAACTGCGCACCACTTCACCGCTGGCAATACCATCCGGCGGATTAGTGATCACGCTGTCTTGTTCCGACAGGCCTTCTGCAATTTCAATCACTCTACCTAAATCCCGGGCTATTTTAACCGATTTCAATTCGACACTTGTACTGCCTTCATTCCCCTCGTTTAAGGTGGCCACAGAGAGGCCACTGGCATTAAAAATAATGGCACTGGCGGGAATGGTTAACACCGGTGCAGGACTGCTAACAGGAAGTCTGACATTAGCATAAGCCCCCGGGAGCAATGCGTCATTATTGTTGTCAATGAGTAATTGAACCATTACGGTGCCGTTTTGTGGATCGATGGCAGAAGCACTGCGCGCCACTTCAGCAGCATAATATGTTCCCTGGTATTCGGGTACACTCACTGTGCCCTGACTCCCCACCTGAACTTGCGGTGCGAATTTTTGTGGTACCTGTACATTTAAACGTAACTGATTGGTCGCGACTAACTCAAAGAGCGGCGCACTGTTTTCACTGCCGGCATTGATCAAATCCCCGATATCGATATTTCGGGCAACAATGACTCCGCTGAAGGGCGCTTTAATAATCGCCAGCCCTTTTTGCACCGCCAGTTGACGAACCTGCGCTTTGGCCACGTCAAGTTGTGCAACCGCAACCCGATATTCGCTTTCTCGCTGAGCCAGTTCCTGTTCACTTACCGCTTTGGTTTTTACCAGGTTCTGCCATCGAGTTAGTGTCGAGGCCGTGAGCTCAAGTTGGGCTTCCATACGTTTAACTTCGGCACGGGCAGCGTTGAGTTGTTCATCTAATTCTGGTGTATCCAGTTCGGCTAATACGTCTCCTTGTTGTACTCTGGCGCCAATATCTGAATACCATTGTCGGATATAACCATTCACTCTGGCATAAATTGACGCTTGTTTAAGTGCCTGCAACCGACCCGCCAGGTGCAAATCTTCGGTATTTACCGCTTTTACCGGATTCGTGATTGAAACTACCGGGATCTGTTGCTGCGCGGTCCATTGCGCCACTTCTGTACTGTCTGCATTACGGGAAATTGTACCGGTAATGACAACAGTGACGGCCACTATCGCTAACAGCAGTAATAAAACTGTCAGTTTTACTCCGCCAGTTTGATTGACATATTTATCTGCCATGTTACATCTCCTGCTTGGCAAGAAGGGTGTTGTCGATAGAATCATTACGATGCAACACACTAAAAATTACGGGAACAAAAAATAACGTTGCGACGGTGGCAAATAACAAGCCCCCTATAACAGCTCGACCCAAAGGCGCATTTTGCTCGCCGCCTTCTCCCAGACCTAAGGCCATCGGTAACATTCCCACCATCATTGCCAGTGCTGTCATCAATACCGGTCGCAATCTGGCAAAGCCAGCCTCGAGGGCTGCTTTGGTGGCATCCTGAACAATCGCAAGCCGCTCTTTAGCAAAACTCACAACCAGCACACTGTTAGCGGTAGCCACGCCCATACACATAATTGCGCCGGTTAATGCCGGGACACTGAATGTCGTTCCCGTGGTGTACAGCATCCATACAATACCGGCCATTGCCGCAGGTAAAGCCATGATGATAATAAAAGGATCACGCCAGGATTGAAAATTGATCACGATGATAAAATACACGAGACAAATTGCGCCGACTAAACCGGTAAGTAAGCCTGTATAGGCTGACTGCATGGTGCTCACCTGCCCCTTCATGACTACGGTAGCGCCCCTTGGTTTATCACCTTCATGCGTACTAAGAACCTTTTCGATGTCTGCCGCAACCGCCCCCAAATCACGCCCCTGGGTTGTGGCAAAAATCTGTACCATCGGCTCAATGTTATATTCCGAAAACACAGCACTTGTTTGGGAGCGATCAAAATTAGCCATTCCTCCCAGAGTAGCAGAGTCTGATTGCGTGTCGGCACTTATGGGGATGTTATTGAGTTCAGCGAAAGAATCTATTTTGTGTTGTGGTACCTGCATAACGATGGGGTATTGCACCCCATTGGCAGGGTTTAACCAGAATGTTGAACTCACCTGCGCCGAACCAGCCAGATTGACCACTAAACTGTTACTGATATCGCGTTGTGTAATGCCTGCATAGGCCGCCTGACTTCTATCTATGTTAATACTTATCGCCGGTGCTTGCCGTGATTGTTGAATACGAGCGTCCACCACCCCATCAATTTTACGGATATCCTTGAGTAACAGGTTCGCGTAATCATAATTGGCGTTAAGATCCCTGCCCCGAACTTGTATATCTATGGGTGACGGTGCACCAAAATTGAGGATTTGGCTCACGATATCCGCTGGCAAAAAGGAAAACGTCATGTCGGGAAAACGTTCCGGTAAGACCTCACGAAGTCTTTTGATATAAGCGGCCGTAGGTAGATGCCCCGGTGCCAGTGTAATGGAGATATCCCCGTCGGAAGAACCAATCATACCGGTATTGGCGTAAATAGTATTCATACTGGAAATATAGGTGCCAACGTTATCTACCATAGCATCTAGCTCATGAGCCGGGATGACCTCTCTGATAACGTCCTGAACATCTGCAAACCTTGCGGCGGTCTCTTCTACACGCATCCCTACGGGCGCTCTGGCATGCAGTGCAATCTGGCCACTGTCCACATCCGGAAAAAAATTACGGCCAATAAATGGCACTAATGCAAAGGAGAGCATCACAATGCACAGGAATGTCACAATGAACCACCTGCGATGTTGCAAGGCGCGTTCAAGTGTATGCTGATACTGCGCTCTGAAGTGCTCGAACCCGCTTTCGAAACGCTGTTGAAACCGACTAAAAATATGCCCTTTTGGCGCCATATCAGCATGAGGTTTAAGCATGTATTTCGCCAGCGTAGGCACCAGGGTTCTGGACAGCAAAAAGGAAAACAACATAGATAACATCACTGCCTCTGCCATTGGCACAAACAGGTAACGCGGCACCCCTTCTAAGAAGTACATGGGCACAAAAACCACGCAGATACACAACAGAGAAACAAATGCCGGTACCGCAATTTGACTGGCTCCGTCGAGAATAGCCTGATTGACCGGCTTGCCATGCTCCAGATGATAATTAATGCTTTCAATGGTGACAGTAGCTTCATCCACCAGTATGCCCACCGCTAAGGCCAAACCGCCCAGAGTCATGATATTCAGGGTATGCCCCAGCATCGACATCACTAAAATTGCGCCCAGAATCGACAACGGAATAGACAAGGTAACAATCAACGTTGAACGCCAACTGCCTAAAAATAGCAAAATCATGATACTGGTTAGTAGCGCCGCAATGACCCCTTCAAGCACAACCCCATTCACTGCATTAAGCACAAACATGGATTGATCACCAATCAGTTTCACTTCCAGATTTTCGGGTAACGCGTCTTTGACCTCAACAAGGCGTTGTTTGATCCCGTTGATTACATCCAGTGTCGATGTATTTCCTGTTTTAAAAATACTCATCAGTACCGAACGACCGCCGTCTACATGCACAATATTGGTTTGCACCGCACTCCCGTCATACACATTGGCAACGTCTTTTATGTAAATAATGGCGCCGTCAGCCAATTTTAGAGGAAGCTCGCCAATCTCCTTAATGGTTGCCGGTGCATTATTGATTTTTACTGCATATTCGTATTCGCCGATTTTTTGCGTACCGGCAGGGATAATGACATTTTGCTCAGCCAAGGCATTGGCGACATCCTGCCCTGATAATCCCCTTGCTTGCAATGCATCAGGATCCAAATCAATCTGAATTTGCCGTGATTTGCCGCCAAAGGGCCAGGGGATTGAAGCCCCCTGCACTGTTACCAGACGGGACCGAAGTTGATTCATACCAATGTCAGCTAACTGCTGCTCACTCAATCCTTTGCCAGACAGCGCCAACTGTAATACCGGTACCGTTGATGCGTTGTAATTCATAATCAATGGAGGTTGTGTACCCTGAGGCATTTGTCGCAATAAGGTTTGCGCAACACCCGTTACCTGAGCGTTTGCCATATTGATATCGACGGTGGGATGAAAAAAAATTTTAACGATGCCAAATCCCGTATAGGACGTCGCTTCTATATGTTCTACATCGTTAACTATACTGTTAAGCGCACGCTCGAAGGGCCTGGTGATCCGTCCTGCCATTTCTTCCGGTGGCAAACCGCGCCACTGCCAGGCAACGGCAACAACAGGGATATCAACACTTGGAAAAATATCGGTCGGCGTACGACTGGCTGACAATGGCCCAAGAATGGCGATTAATAATGCCAGTACCACAAAGGTATAGGGCTTACTCAAGGCGATTTTAACAAGTGCGAGCATACACAATTCAATTAATGAGTGATTTGATGAATTTTATCCAAATAACTCATTAATGATTAGACAGAAAAATACGCAAGAGCTTATGAATATTTTTACTTAATACGGGGCGATTATTGGCGGGAAATAGAACGTATCTCTATAAAAGAATAAATCTCGCTATAATGACTTATGCAATATTTTCTCTGTGAAGTCGTTTGTGATTGTCAACCCCGAGGATGTCAACTTGCCTTTACTAAGTTAACTATATATTTACTGCTAAAGCAGCGCCGCTATTCTTTATCGTGCGTCATTGGTATTCGTTTTATTCATGAGCATTCTGGCTATTCTGTTTTTAATTGATGTAAGCTTGCTATTCACAGGCCATCTGGAGTTATTCATTGATGAACGCAGTGTCAGCAAAACTTAGCGCTTTTCTTGAACAAGTCACCATCGCCAGAAATCAGGCTTTGCAGCATGGTATTAAACCTTTTCCGGCACTTGCGCGCGCCAATATGGCAAACCTGTCTGCCATCAATGGCAAAGGTCCGGATGTTCAGTATGTCTCAGACGGCAGCTTTTTTGTAGAAACCGATTCTCGTACAGAAATTCCTTTTCGTATTTATTCACCAAACCCAGCTGACAAATTGCCAGTGATCCTTCATCTGCATGGCGGCGGCCATATGTGCGGCGATCTCGATATCTACGATGCGATAAGTCGCAGAATGGCAAACTGTACTAACAGTGTTGTCATTACGCTGGATTACCGGCTTGCTCCTGAACATCCACATCCGGCAGCAATTGAGGACTGCAAATTTTTGTTAACACACTATCAATCTCTGCTGGGAAGCGTTGGAATTAAGGATGAGTTGATTGTGGCAGGTGACAGCGCCGGCGCCGCTCTTACAGCAACACTATCGGCAACAGCGCAATATAGTCCTCAAATAAGCAAACAAATCCTGCTTTATCCGAGTCTCGATTACACCATGGAACATCCTTCAATGGATGCTTATGGAAGCGGTTATTTATTGGAAAAACAAGGTGTTGCCTGGTATTTCGATAATTATCTGCAAAACGGTGAAGACCGAAAGCAGGTTTCGCCACTTTACTTGCCAGTGCCACAAAACATGCCCGAAACACTGCTGATGGTGGCCAATTGCGATCCTTTACAGGATGAAGCGTTTGCCTATGCAGAAAAATTACGCAAAGCAGGCGTACCTGTCCAGCTAAGCGTTTTTGAAGGCATGGTTCACGGCTTTTTGCTGCTGAACACATTGGTTGAAAAAGAATGTGAAGAGGCTTACGATTTAATGAACCAGTTTATTAACGGCTGACACGATAACTGCCCCGCCTTTCTATATAAGCACCCTAATCATCCTTCAGATGCCCTTTTAAAATCCCGTATAACTCAGGGCGGTTTTCAGCAATCTCCTGAGTACTCAGCCCCTCCAATGAGTGCGGGTATTTGAGCCAGGCTTCCGTTTCATAAAGATAATAATCTGGTACCAGATCGGTTTGATTTCGCTTTGGCTTGTAATACGGCACCGCTACACGAATATCCTCTGGCGTGTTAAGTCGGCACAAATCAGTCAGTTTATTAATAATGGCCTGCACGGAGCGGCCGCTATCAAACACATCATCCACTATGAGCAATCTGTCCTGATGCTGGATATTTTTTACCAGATAGTTTAAGCCATGCACTTTTACTTCCTTAGCCTGATCATCAATCCCCTGATAAGACGAAGTTCTAATCGCAATGTTATCGGTTTCGATGCCATGAAACGCCAGATATTCCTGCACAGCTATGCCAATGGGTGCGCCGCCACGCCAGACTGCAATAATAAACGTCGGCTCAAACCCTGAATCGTAGACCTGAGCTGCCAGTTTAAATGAGTCGTCCAGCAACCCCTGGGCGTTTAAATATGTTTTGCTTTTCATTGCTTGTCCTGTAAAAGGTATTAACTAACCGGCCAGTCAAATGCTATGGTAGCCTTAAGATAGCATGGTGTCACATAGGAGTTGACGGTGGAAAAGCGTTATCTCGAAGAACAGCAAATTATTGAAGATTCTTTTCGATTAGGTGTGCAGATATTTGAAAGTGGTTTTCGCCCCACCTTTATTGTTGGTCTGTGGCGAGGCGGCAGTTCGGTGGGTATTTATGTTCAGGAATGTTTGCAAACCCTGGGCGTGCAAACTGATCACATAGCACTGAGAACGTCTTATCCGGGATTACCCGAATACCAGAATATGGTGGAATCGCCTGAACGCATAAGAGTTCACGGTACCCAGTATCTTATTGAAAACCTCAATATTGATGACGGGTTGCTGATCGTTGATGACGTATTCAGTTCGGGCCATAACATCACTGCCGTGATCAATCGGTTAAGTACCAAGCTCAAACGCAATATGCCAGAAGAAGTCAGAATAGCCACTCTTTATCAGCGCACCGGTTATAACCGCACTACCCTAAAGCCCGATTTTTGCCTGCATGAAACCCCAGACTGGCTGGTATTTCCCTATGAATTAAAAGGCCTGAGTCACGAAGAAATTACCACTAATAAACCGTATGTTGCGCCCTATTTACGAGACTAACTGTCTGGTTTTACATATTGACTAGTTTATTAAGATAGTCTTTTAGCGGCGTATTAATAACCTTTACATCCGGGCTATCGTTTATCTTTAGTGCGGTATTAACAATCGACTTGAGATACTGATACTCCTCAGAAACCTCAGGAATATCGAGGCGTTCTGTAAGCGTTTCCAGCTCTTTGTCGCTCAGTTTATTCCGGCTAATGTACCGTCTGATATAACTGCGCCATTCATCAACATGGCTAACTTCCAGGCGCTCCGGAAAGACTCTGAGATCTTCAATATCCTGTTTAAAATCATGGGGCGGCTGTGGTTCGTCGAGTAAATAACGGTAAGTGAATAACGTGATAATTTCGTTGTTTTCATTTGCATGCATATTGGCTTTACCTGCGTAGCGTTTGCTTAATGCCTGCTACGCATAAAATGCTCATCTGTATCAACCTTAAGAAACAAACGTGACTCAAGCGTGGCTGTTATCAACTTTTACAACTAGCCGCCAAAACACTATATAACCGGTTCATATCAATAGGTTTACCAATATGCTCATCGAACCCCAATTGCAGGTACTTTCGGACCTCATCAGCCATTACATCTGCGGTAAGGGCGATCACAGGAAGGTGCGGGAATTGTGCTTTAATTTCCCTACATGCCTGAACACCATCCATCACCGGCATTTGAATATCCATTAGCACTGCATTATAGCCTCCCTGTTTGCTGTTAATGGCATCCAGGGCAAGCTGACCATTTTCTACAATGTCAAAACTCACATTGGTTGACTCCAGCATAGACTCAATGATGGTTTGATTAATCATATTGTCTTCTGCTACTAACACTTGTTTGCCAGTTAAGTCTGGCACAGCCACGCCTGAGGGCTCTTCGGTTTCTCTGGCCAGTTCAGCTCGCGGCAATGGCAGCTCCACTGTTACCCGGGTGCCCTGCTGCTCTTCACTTTCCAGGCTAATACGCCCGTGCATTATGGTTACCAGGCTATGAGTTATAGACATACCAAGGCCAGTGCCACCAAACTTTCGGGTACTGGACGTATCGGCCTGGGAGAAACGCTCGAAGATCTTACTTTGCATAGCCCTACTCATCCCAATGCCGGTATCGGTTACCTCTATTACGATATGCTCCGGCTCGTCACTGGCGGCAGCAAGGCTTAACCTGATAGTTACCGAACCAGCCTTGGTAAACTTTACCGCGTTGGATACCAGGTTAACAATGATTTGCTTAACCCTTACCGAATCGCCCAGCCAGCCATCCGGGAAGGAGCTCTCAACCTCCACCTCCAGTTGCAGGTCTTTGCTTTGTGCCAGGGCTTTAAGATCAGACACTGCTGATTCAGTAATTTCCACTAATGAAAATGGTTGCGTCTCAAGTTCGAGTTTATTGGCTTCAATTTTTGAGTAGTCGAGTATATCGTTGATGATGGTCAATAAGTGCCTGGCTGAAAATAATGCCTTGCTTACTCTTTCTTTGGTCTGGCTGGTTAAGTCTGAGCGCTCTAGCACTTGCAGTGTGCCAAGAACACCATTCATCGGCGTACGGATTTCATGGCTCATATTAGCCAGAAAATCGCTCTTTGAGCGATTGGCGCTGTCGGCATCTGATAAAGCTCTGGCCATATTTTTATTATGTAAGTGCGCGCGATACAGCATGACGATGGTCATCACAACGATGACCACCAGGAAAAAACTCACAATAACAAGTACCACTTCTAAGGAGTAAACCGAGGGTTCCTCATTCACCAGTTCTGCGCCAGGCGGTAAAGCCTCTACATCGATTCCCCACCGGTCCAGCTGTTGTGCATTGAACTGCTGACTGACAACAGTATTCTGATGAATGAAGAACTGCTCACCGGCAGCCAAAGCAATGGCAGCATCGGCAATTCTTTCTGGTACCACTACAGCACCACCCGCATAGCGACTCACATTGTGAGAAAATATGGTAAACACAGGATGCTGTGTTTGCGTGATTAACCAGTTATGTACAGTTTCCCAGTTTCGTTCATGAAATTTATAGTTTATGTAAATTATAGGCGTGCCAGCTGCGCTATTGCGTAACTCGGTCAGTGTTTGGTCGGGGTATTTTTCGGGGTTAAAGTATTTGAAGTTGATTCCGGCAGGTAAATTGGATACAAAGTTTTGAACCAGACCTTCATCCTGCTCTAAACCGAGATTGCCGTGCACCAAATATATTTCTGTGGTCTGCGGTAATGCGGCTAAAATCTGCGAGTAAGAGAGCTCAGGCTCATAGTCAGAGCGCACCAGTGTGCCCGTTCTGGGGCTCCAGTCAATGTGTAAAAAATAGCGTTCTGCCTGAGGCAGAATGGTTGGATTAGTATCTACAAATACGCTGGCGTGGCGACCAATTGCAACAAGCCTGGAAAAGCTCGCGTTTTGCTTCTCATTAACGAGGTTTTGTAATTGATAGTTAAAGTTATCAAGAATGGTTTTTTTGACTTCAGGGCCGAAATCTTCAACCGAATCGGCGTAATAGGCCGGTACCGTTAACACCAGAATGTTTGCGCTAGCAGACACCTGACTCATTAACCGGTACATCATTTTGACTTCAAAATCAGACTCATTAAACGAGTTAACCAGGATAACGCTGTAGTCTTCGGCTTGTCTGGCAGATGCGCTGGCCGAAAAACTTAGCAACAAAACAACAATAAGCCGCAACATCATAATGGCAGTCACTTTGAGAAGATTTGAGCCTTAAGCAGTATATTAACCACAGGCATTATCATTTAGATTAGCCAATTTTTACAACATTGTTAATTTAATTTAACAGCTAAAAAATGCCTGGCAGGACCGTCATCTGAAGAGGTGCGCTAAACTTTGGTTAAACACCTCAGTCACCACCGTGTATAATGCGGCGAGTCTTATCGGCAAAACAGAATCATCTATGGCTACTCCCCTTACCTACCTGTCTCATTATCCGCAACATTTGCAGGATCAGGTTGCCCAATTGCTGGATGCCAATAAACTTGGCGACTGGCTGCGTGCTCGCTATCCACGGGTGCACAATATGAATAACGATAAAGCGTTACGTGATTATGCGATGGCTATTAAAAATCAGTACATGAAGAAAACGCAGCCATTAAGTAAGGTGATATACGACAATAAGATCCACATTGTTAATCATGCGCTGGGTCTGCATTCCTATGTTTCGCGGGTTCAGGGCGGCAAGCTGAAAAGTAAAAATGAGCTTAGGGTGAGTGAGCTATTTAAAACTACCCCGGAAGCCTTTTTAAATATGATTGTTGTGCATGAGCTCGCCCACCTGAAGGAAAAAGAACACAATAAAGCGTTCTACCAGCTGTGCCGGCATATGTTGCCCGACTACCATCAAATTGAGTTTGACGTTCGTGTGTACTTAACTGAGCTGGAGAATACCGGCTATGTTTTTGTACCACCCACTGCCTGAGATAAATCATGGATTTTGAATTTTTAACCGATGTCACCGGCGAGCCATTGGCAAAATGCGATGTAGAAAGTGAATATTTTGGCGACTGGCTAAGCCATGATATTGGCGCAGACATTGTAGTGGTTACCAATCTACTGGCAGCGATTGAAAAGCTACTTGCCAGACAACAAATGGAATTTGAGTACACCGGTAAAATCTACCACCTGATCATTGCTGACGACGAAGTAGATCTGTTCCTGAATAACACCGAACTTAATCACAGCGAGTTCGACGAAGATTTGGCTCAAGGCCCCGTCTCAGGCTGTGGTCTGATGGACTTTGCTAATCTGCTCGAAAACTGGCTGGCGTTTATTCGTTAACGCCTTATACAAGGTGTTCAAATTGTAACAGTTTTTCTGTAGTTAAACGCATTCCTTACCAGTACAGTGATTAAACCTGTTTTGTACAGAAGCACATCCGACTGTGTGATCTGATGACAATGGATGAGCCTTAATCTCTCAATGGAGTGTAAGTATGCGTTATTTTTTAGCCTGTTTGTGTATATTGCTGCTAAGCGGCTGTGGCAGTGATGATGACCCGGACGATCTGCAGGATTTCGCCGCTGGCCAGGCCGAAAGGCGCGGTTTTACGGCGGTGCCAAATCAGGACAATGTCTCGCTGGCTGATCTGGATTTAAGTACTGAGCAGGATTACGCAGAAATTCGGTTGGTGTTTACCGATTCAGCGGCTTCAGATTATGAAGTAATTAAGGCTTTCGATGCCGACATTAAGGCATCATTAAGTGAAGCCCAGATGCTTGCCCTGAACACCGAAACCACCCTTTCAGGCTATGATTCAGGCTGTGAGCCTGCTCACTGTGTTATTTACCTGGTTGCTTTGCGCGGCTTGCAAACCATGCTGATAGACAACCTGCTCGATCTGCGTAGTTTCCTTGGCGAGATCAACACACCGGCGGAAATCCAGTTCGTTTCCCCAGACAGTTATTATTATCAGGAAAATGATCAGGGATATCTGACGCTAACGATTTGGTCGGACTGTAACGGTAATTCAGGTGTCGACCTGGTTCAGATAACGCGCGGAGGTGATGTACTGGTTCAGCAAACCCTGGCAACTAAGCACAGCAATATGGTGTGTTAGTGCCCGGCCATTACTAACATCGTGAATAACTGTTGGCCCAGAAGTTCCGGCTGGTCATGGTGTCATGGGCATTGTGCTGATTGAGATACATGGCACCCAACATGTAAGCCTCCAGCTCGCCCTGATTGTTACACTGCCACTGCGCAATCACTTTTGAATGCCACTGAACGTGATGCACCAGTTCATGCAGTAATACCTCTTGAAACGTAGGATTGTCTAAAGCATTGTCATAGTGGCGGGCGTTGGTAACCGAATGTGGATCCAGTATATAAATCGTGCCGTAAGTGCCATCCTCGAATGCATAGAGGGCTTTGATCCGCATATCAACACCCGATTCCGGCGCGGCTCCATCTGCATTTTGATAATATTCTTTGGTAAGTTCCCTATGACTTAACACCACAACTTCTGGATGCGGCAGGTCCTGCGTACGATAGCTCGTATGCATTTCAATCCAGCTTAGCAGTGTGGTAATTAATAGCTCCATTTCTGACCCGGCAAAAAACTTGAGTTATTGTCTTTACGTTGAAGCTGATGAAAAAGCACACAATTCAGTACGCGTAAAATGAAAAAGCCGGCATCGAGAATAAGCCGGCTGTTGAATGTGGTTGGAAACCATTCAAAACAGGTTAGGTATAAACCCCTAAAAAACTCTCTGGTACATGCAGAGACTGTGAAAATGCGGCATGACCAAGTTCGTCCATGGTCCAGGTTAACAGCGGCATATCCGGATAATAGGTGTAGCCATCGCAGAACACTTCATTACGATTACCTGATGGATCGAAGTAATAAACGGTTTTAACCTGAGTCACACCATGGCGATCGTTCATTTCTACCGGTATTTCATATTTACCTATCAGATCGGCGGCGCGTATGTGGTCCTGAGAGTTTTCCAGTCTGAAGGAAACGTGGTGGATAAGGCCTGGATTAGGATTAACGCCAAAAGCGATGTCGTGGGCCCGGCTTGAGCAACTAACAAAGAACAATACCGTATTCCCCTCACCATCAATGACTCGCTCGGTATAGCTAAACTCAAAGACTTCGGTGAACAGTTTTAAGTTTTGGTCTGCATCAGGCCCCACAATAAAGACGTGATCCAGACCGTTAATGCGAAAACCGCGACATACATCATCATCGGGGATCACATCGGGGTTGAGCGTGCCCAGTGAGTTACCCACCTGCTCTTTCTCGGCAAACAGATGCATTTCATGACCGGTGGGCAGAATAAACTTTAAGCGACGTCCACTTTTAGGGTAAACCCCGGCATCTACGCGCTCTACCTCAATGCCAAAATCGATAATTTTCTTTTCTAAATCGTCCAGCGTAGCGTCGTCATATACCTTAAAGGCAATATGATCCAATCCAGCCTGATCAGTTTCCCGCAATATCAGACTATGATGATCGTGTTCCGCCCAGGCCTTATAGTAAACCAGACCATTATCGTCGGTCATCATCTCGTGCAAGCCCATTCGGGTGCCGTAATGTTGTTTAGAGTCGGCCATATCCAGTACTCGCATCTGAACTTCAGCCAGTCTTAGTACACCACGCATTGACATATTTACCACCTTGTATTTGTTGCATTTTTTATGGCAATGATTCTATTTGGTCGCGAATTGTTAATTTTTTTGTGTCGCTTAATATCTAATAACACCAGGTGCAGAAACCCGGTGTCAAACGGTAGGTGTCTGTTATCTCTAACTTAAAGCAACAATTCACAACAGGTTGTGTTGCTGCGTGGCAGTTAGATCAGCCTACTACTGCAAAGCCATTCGTTAACAGTGTGTAAACTTACACGGGCTTGGATGAGCAGGGAAATACCTTTTAAAGTCGACTCTTATACCTAAAAGGTATTCCCCTTGATTACAGTAAGGTTATGATGGTATCGCCCAAGTGTCTATGGATGTTGAAATTACCACTCTGCCGCGTTTGCAATGTTCTTTCTCGCCAACGTTCAGTGCACTGATTATACGTTTGCTTACAAATAGCCTGCCAGTGAGAAGTGCTTTGCTAAAATAGTGTTTTACTCTGGTAAAGGAAATACCGATGTTGAAAAGCCCATGGCGTTTTCTTGCAGGCGTAGCGCTTTTATCCACTGTTACTTGCTTTAAGTCCCTCCTTGGCGGCGAGCCCCGGCCTCTCAACTTATTATGAAATGTAACAAATGGCTGATGCCGGTATTTCTGCTGCGCAGATTTTTACAGCTGCTACCAAATGGTCCACGGCAATTTAGCCTGGACGAACAGTACGAAAGCATTGAACCCGGAAAAGTCGCTAACCTGCTGAGCCTGGATAAAAATCCAAGATTAAAGGTTAGCAACTGGCTGAGCATAAATACCATCATACTGCACGGCACCGCGATAAAGCGGTCGGATTTAGCCGTTAATGGTCATTAAGGTGGGCAGGTAACATCAGAACAAGGCCAATATTCCTTCAGCGCCAACCATTACTATTTCAAAGGCAATAAGGATGATAATGATCCACTCTAAAAATGAAGAGTGTTTATGCTTAAGTTCATCGGCCAGCATATCGAACAATTCGTGAATAACGTTAAGTTTGTTCGATAACAGCTCTACCCGCGGGCGAATATCCAGATACTTCGCTGCCGTGTTGTAGGCCAGCTCGTAAACCGGATATTCCCAGAAAAACTCTGGCGTATCCAGCAGGTTATAGTGCAGAAAAATGTCGCTTTTAGTGCTGAACAGATGCCCACGAATACTGGCAATTTCTCGCCGCCCCAGCTTAATGGACCCCGTCTCGGCCAGCACTTTAGGTAAGTGACTGTACTCGGCAATAGTGTGCTGAGCCCTGAGTTCATAATCATTTAGCTTAATTGACTGTGCCAGCGCGTGACTGATCGCCAGGCGCAACAACGGATCATCCGATGACAGCGTAATATGGTCTTTTTGCAGTTTGACCTCACCGGCACCAACGGTAAACCGAAAATGCTCCTGATGTTCACCAGCCAGTAACTCGCTTTGAATCTTTAAGCGATGTAGCAGAGACAAACGTTCATCTTCGTCGATCCCCCAGAAAACCATAACACCGTAGTCAAATACCCAGGCCTCACCACCTGGCAGTTCGATCAATGAGGCATCACGATAACGGGTACCAATATCAATCGCATAGTCGGAAGTCAGCTGACTTTCGGGCAGTGCATAAACCGAAACACGGTCATTAGTAAATTGCATAAATGCTGTAACCAAGAGATGAAAACCGCGCGATTATGCGCTTTGTCGGCTAATCTACCTATTACATTCAGAGTGGAAAATATTCTTCGCCAGGACAAATAATTTTCATCAGCACATCAATTGTAAAATGCAAATCGTTAGCTTAGTGTATAGTCAGTGGGATTGTAAAAACTAAAATTGTTTTTTCCCTGGCGTTTTACTTCATAGAGTGCCGCATCGGCATTTTCTATCAGTGCATGCTGCTCGTAACCATGGGTGGGAAATATTGAGATACCAATACTCACGCCCACCTGTAAACGGAGGCCATTAACGTGCATTTGCGCTTCAAAAGCATGAACAATGCGGCTCGCTACCTCTCTTATGGCGCCCTTATCCAATGGTTTATAAAGCACGATGGCAAACTCGTCGCCCCCCAGGCGGGCAACTAAATCGACTTCCCGGCAGTTTTCACGAAACACCTTCGCAATAATATGCAGGAGTTTATCTCCGGTCTGATGACCATAGGTATCGTTAACCGCCTTAAACATGTCCAAATCGAGGATCAACACGCCCAGCAGCGCACTATCCCGTTTAGCCATATTAATAAATTTGTCGAAAGTCGCATAAAACTGGTTACGGTTGGCCAGCCCGGTTAGTTGATCAGTCATGGCTAGTTGCTTGATTCTTCGCTGCGCGAGCTTTCGTTCAGTGATGTCCTGAACAATGCCATGGGATTGCACCACGTTGCCAATCACATCGCGATCATGCACACACTTTTCGTGAACCCACCGCACCTCGCCGTTGTCCTGCCGCGTGATTCGATGCTCTACATCAAACGGTGTATTCGTTGTTATAGAACGCTCAAACTGCTGCAGTACGTACTCTCTGTCATCAGGATGGATTATGGTAATAAAGAGCTCTTTAGTGGTCGAGCGAACAGACTTGGGGAAACCACAAATATTATAAATTTCGTCTGACCATATCAACTTTTCAGTGGTCTGGTCCCCATCCCAACTGCCAATATGCCCCACTCGCTGTGCTTGGTTAAGTGCTTCTTCCGTAAGTTTATGGGACGTAATATCGGTACGAATAGCAATATACTGATAAGGCTTATTGTGTTCATCAAGCATCGGAACGATGGTGGCATTTACCCAGTAAAAGGTACCGTTTTTGGCCCGGTTTTTAATATCACCGTGCCATACACTACCGCTGGAAATGGTCGACCACAGCTCCTCAAAGAAAGCTCTGCTATGATAACCAGAACTGACTATTCGATGATTTTTACCCAGTAATTCTTCTCGTGCGTAGCCGCTTATCTGGCAGAACTTATCATTGACATAAATAATATCACCGCTTTTATCTGCGGTGCTCACTATGGCGTGTTCGTCGAGGGTACGTTTTTGCAACGCAAGGTCGTTATTGACCTGCTTTAACTGACAAAGAATACGCTCTTCGTCTGCGCGCATCTTATACAGACTCTTTTCATAGGGTCGGATAACTAAAAAATAAATCACCGGCGTGGAAAACAAAGCAAGGAAAGCCACATCAACCAGTATTTTTTGCCACGGTGAAAGCTCAGCAGGTGTTGCATACAGCACGACCATTATCATTGCTTCGACAACAATAATCACTGTCAGAATTTTGATAAACAGCTTTTTGGTGAGTGTGAGAGTACCGATTGGCTTTAACTCCTGAATAAACTGACTAAACTGCAGACAGACCTGCGTATTGCCAAACGCAGTTTAACCGGCTAAGGATAAGTAGCACTATCATTATAGCCCAAGGTTACCTTATCTAAGTGGCGGGAAAACTATTTTTGAGTTCTAAACGGCTAAGACATTGGGGAATAATAATCGGCCAGCTTCTTTGCTCATATTGTGTAAAACCAGCACGCTGCTTTCATTAATTGTAGTGTTAAAACAGACCCGTAAATTCTACAAAAATAGTCCTGCGGGCCTCCTCCCGAAACGTGAAACAATCGTTTCATCGTATGACTGGTCACATATTTTCCTTACCAGAAAATGCCACCAACATTAGCTTTTGGGCTTTAAACACCCTGAAAATGCGCTAAAATCCGTTACGCGTAACCATTTCTGGTGGTTTTCAAGCCAAAAATCTATAGTTTGGCGCATCGGCGAAGCTAACTGTCTGTCACTCAATCTACTAACAACGCTTGCGCTCTACGCTGACAACAGCATCTTCTAAGAAGTTTTATTCTTAGCTAATAAACATCGTCACAGAGTATCACAGACAACCTATTCTTAAAGAATAATGCAGCCTGGAGATGGATTAGAAAATGAGAGTTGGTATTGCGGTGAGATAAATAGCCACAGTGGTGTTTGAGTTTTCGTAAATGGAAAAACAAAGCTCCCCTGGGTTCAGAGGAGCCTTGAAACATATCAGGCATTTACATCCACAACAATACGCCCCTGCACCTGCCCGGACAGAAACTGAGGAGCAACCTCAAGGGCTTCGGCTAAGGTAACCTGTTTGGTGATGGTCGATAGGCTCGATTCAGGCAAGTCCTTAATAACCCGTGCCCAGGCCTTTTCTCGCACCGACAGGGTTTGGGTCACGCTGTTAATCCCCATCAGTTTTACGCCGCGCAGAATAAAAGGTGCTACTGTAGACGGAAAGTCCATGCCCTGAGCCAGACCACAAGCTGCTATAGCACCTTCAGACTTAGTGGCTGCACAAGCATTAGCCAGGGTGTGGCTGCCTACTGAATCCACGACTCCTGCCCAACGTTCTTTTGCCAGTGGGCGGCCTGGTTCACTGAGTGTTGCACGATCGATAACCTCTTTAGCTCCCAACGCTTTTAACGTATCCGCTTGTTCCAGACGGCCTGTGGAAGCAACTACGTCATAACCAAGGTTCGCCAGAATGGCGATAGCGGTGGTGCCCACCCCACCATTAGCACCGGTAACCAGTACCTCGCCTTTGTCAGGGGTAACGCCTTGTGATTCAAGTGCCATCACACACAGCATGGCTGTATAGCCGGCAGTTCCCACAGCCATAGCATGCTTGCTGGTTAAACCCGCAGGCATCTTTTGCACAAAATCAGCATTGATGCGGGCTTTTTGGGCTAACCCTCCCCAATACTGTTCGCCCAGACCCCAGCCGTTTACCAGCACTTTGTCGCCGGCAGAAAATCTTTCTGAGCGACTTTCCAGAACTGTCCCTGCCAAATCAATACCCGCTACCATGGGAAATTGTCTGACTACCGGACTTTTCCCGGTGATCCCCAGCGCATCCTTGTAGTTTAACGTACTGTACTCAACCGCTATCAGGACATCTTCATCCGGTAATACCGCTTCATCGAGTTCGGTAATTTGTGCAGTGTAGTCCTGGTCGTCTTTATTAATATAAATCGCTTTAAACATCGTGCCCTCCGGGGTTAACGCTTGATAGTAAGTTGATGGATAAAACCATCGGCAAATTTTTGCATTGGTGAACTGGACTGCATTACCTTGGCGGTGAGAATGGCTCCTTCCCAGCCAATCCAGAAAAACTCGGCCTGCTGCAGGCAGTCGGTCTCCTGATGAATTAGGCCAAGCACTTTTGCCTGTTCCAGGTTATGTGCCAGCATAGACGTCCAGTTTTTTAAACACTGCGCCAGCGGTTGCTTGAAAGACTCTGCCAGTATGGGCATTTCCTGCCCAAAGTTGCCAATCAGGCAGCCGCGGGTAAACCGGTATTTCTCCATGCCATCGATAGCTTCCTGAACAAAGGTCGAAACACCGGTAAGTGGCTGTGATGGATTAGAGGCCAGGCATCGTCTCAGCTTGGCGCAAAAATACTGATCGTAGCGCTCAATCACCTGCAAACCAAAATCGTCTTTGTTTTTAAAGTAATGATAAAAGGAGCCCTTAGGCACACCCACACGCTTTAGGATCATGTCGATACCAACGGTGTTAAAACCCCGCTCAGTGAGTATTGCCATGCCGGCAAGGAGTAACGCTTCTTTGGTATCGTCAAAATTTCTGGCCGACTTAGGCGGCCTGCCCCGGCGATTCTGTTGCATAAATCTCTTATATTAGACCGATCGTCTAATAATTATAGACCACTCGTCTATAAATGAAATAGACTAACCCTAATAAATATATAATTAATTGAAATTATTGGATTTAATGTTTCAAAAGGTAGTTTTGATATCGTATCAGCATTTGCTTAGACTGCGGCGACAGTATAGGGCTTTGCAGACTGATTATTTGCCTGCCTCTGAGCATTTTATTGGCAGACTGAGCGAAAGGCTGCTTATTATACAGGGCAATTAAGCTGCCATCAGCGAGAGCTAAATCCAGCCCTCTTTTAATACGCTTTGCCAAACTGCGGTTTTGTTTGTTTACAAAAAAGTACATTGGCGATGGGTAGTAAAAAGCGAGATGCGGTTCAATTACCAGCTGGTAGGATGGCCTGGATGCCAGTTCATATTCGACTTCCATCACAGAACGGGGAAAGTAGTCGGCCATTTTAGACTCGATAAGTTTAAACATCATAGTCATCGGAGCTTCTTCTACCCGATAGCCATTGAAACGCATGATGTCGGTATCAGGCCACCCTATTCCCTGCACCGATAAGCTTTGTTTAAGTTGTGCCGGTGTTATGGTGCCAAACCTTTGTTGGTCATCCGGATGGACTAAAAACACCCGATAACCCAGTAATCCGCGTGCCAGCGGGAAATAGACCGCCAGATGCTCACGTTCGCGTTCTTCAGAAGCAACTGCCCAGGTAACATCAGTCGACCCTTCCCTGACCTGCCGCAACGTACGATCCTGACTAGCGTTAAAAGGGTCGGGAACGATTCTTACCGGGAGGTTGTTAGTATTCGTTTTATCAAGTGCCAGCTTAAGTACTTCAACAAAATAAACATAAATATCTTTGGCTTCAAACACCTCCGCAGGCACACGCACGGTATAAAATTTTTCGGCTCTGACTGGCACAAAAAAACAAATTCCTGCTAGCAGCGTGGCAAGTAGAAAAAAGATTAAAGATCTGAAAACGAAATAAGAATAAAACACGGTACGCGGCTACAGAAAAGTAAATTACAATAAGCCTAGTCAGGCTAAGACGAAAAATACAGCTGTGGACGCAATATCCTGATGTGTTTTTATGATTAGTTGAGAAGAAAGGGAAAAAGAAACCGGGCTGGATAGAATAAACCAACCAGCCCTGATTTGTTTTTGAGTTAAAAATACTGACTGTCAATCGCCTGGTGAATTTTTACCACACCAAGCTGAATATCGTCTATGACTTCGTGGAGCCTGTCCTGAGTCAGTTCATGGGTATCAAGCTTTTGTAACTCCTCTGATAATGCGTCGACCTGCTGTGAAATACTGTCCGAATTCGGCAGCTCCAGCAGGCATTTGCCAATTTGCATCAGGCCATGCTGAAGTGAACGCGGGAACTGTTTATTGTTGATTAAAAATTCCAGCACGTCGGCACGGTTAATTCTGATACGCATTTCCTGGCGATACATCTGATAAGCCGTAAGCGACTTTAACACTCCCATCCACTGGATATTTTCGAACGCCGACTGCTCCGGTGAGAGATCCGGTAACAGCGACGCTGAACGTACATCAATAATGCGTGATGTCATATCAGTACGTTCCAGATGGCGGCCAAGTCGCAGGAAGGCATACCCTTCGCCACGCAGCATGGTACCACCGAGCAAGCCGGTAATGGTTTGGTTAGCCACAATAATGCGATGCAGACAGTTGAACCGGTGCCGCCGCGTTAGCACACTCTGGCCATCGGCTTTAGCTGCAATATACAGGTTGTTGATTTGTTCCCAGGCTTCCGATGGGATAATTTCACGAATAATTCGCGCATTTTCACGCACTGCCGCAAGGCAGTTGATGATAGAACCGGGGTTAGCCGTGTCCGTCACCATAAATTTGATTACGCTTTTTTCATCGGCTTCTTTATACAAGTCGTAAAACACATCCCGAAACGACAACATGTCGATAATGGGTTCCCAGCCAAGAGTAACGTTGCGTGGTAAATCGAGTAAAAGGTGAGTATTTACCTGAATTAAACGAGCGGTGTTTTCCGCACGTTCCAGGTAACGCTCCATCCAGTAAATATGATTAGCTACCCTAGATAACATCGTTAATCGGCCTCCATGTCTACAATCCAGGTATCTTTACTACCTCCACCCTGGGACGAATTAACCACAGTAGAGCCTTTACGCATGGCTACCCGGGTAAGCCCACCGGTGGTCACGCTGATATCATTGCCGCTTAAGATAAACGGTCTGAGGTCAAGATGTCGGGGTTCGGCTTTAGTGCCGATAATAGTAGGAGCTGTCGATAACAACAACATAGGCTGAGCCACGTAATTACGGGGATCGCGACGGATCAGACGGACAAATTTTTCACGCTCTGCTTTAGTAGCGTGAGGCCCAATCAGCATGCCATAGCCGCCCGACTCGTTAGCCGGTTTGACTACCATTTTTTCAATATTCTCAATAACGTAATCCCGTTCGTCTTTATTAACACATTTATAGGTGGGCACATTCGGTAGTAACGGCTCTTCATCGAGGTAGAATTTAATGATTTCAGGTACGAAGGCATAGACGACCTTATCGTCGGCCACGCCGGCGCCTGGTGCATTGGCCAGGCCAACGTTGCCGGCTTTCCAGGCCCGCATTAACCCGGGCACACCCAGCATGGAGTCTTCCCGGAAGGCTTCCGGGTCAAGAAAGGCATCGTCAATGCGGCGGTAAATCACATCAACCCGTGACAGGCCGTCAACGGTACGCATGTACACAATGTCGTCGTCATCGACGACTAAATCACTGCCTACCACCAGTTCGGCCCCCATCTGCTGCGCAAGATAGGCGTGTTCAAAATAGGCAGAGTTATAAATTCCCGGTGTGAGTACCACTACTTCGGGCTGTTCGATGTCGCGCGGAGATAGCTGGCTAAGCATGTCATATAACTGAGAAGGGTAATCATCTACCGGCAGAATGTTATATTTCTCAAACATATCCGGAAACACCCGTTTCATCACGTGACGATTTTCCAGCATGTAAGACACACCCGAGGGCACCCGTAGGTTATCCTCCAGCACATAAACAGTACCCTTGTGATCGCGCACCAAATCCGAGCCACAAATATGCGCCCATACCCCGTGCTTGGGTTTAATGCCCATACACTCAGGTAAAAAATTCTTCGACGCATCCAGCAGGCTTTTAGGCACAACACCGGCCTCAAGAATACGCTGCTCATTATACAAATCATCGATAAACATGTTGAGCGCTTTTACACGCTGCTTAAGGCCTTTTTCAATTTGCAGCCATTCTTTTTTGTCGATAATGCGGGGGATAATGTCGAACGGCCAGGCTCTGTCGATTGAGCCCTCTTCTTCGGTATACACCGTGAAGGTAATACCCATTACATGGATAGCGGTGTTGGCGGCGGTTTTATATTCTTCTAATTCCTGGTCAGTAAGGTTGCGCAGGTATTTACAAATTTCTTCTGCAGCAGGACGCGGTTTATTTGCAACGCGAATGAGTTCATCGTAAAACTCCCCTGCCCGATAATTTCCCCATCTTATTGCCATCTACAATCCCTAGAGCTTATTTTCGGTATACAAAATACCATCTAAGCGACTTTTGACTGAAATTGCAACGAAAATAATGACAAATTGATGACAAATTGATCTGGAAAAATGCGCTGAATCCCTCCATGCTATCGTTATTGTTTTTCGTGTGTTTTCAGAGAGTTTTCCTTGACCTATTGTTTAGCCGTAAAAGTGAATCGCGGATTAGTATTTGCATCAGATTCCCGTACCAACGCCGGAGTGGATTACGTCGCCACCTACAGTAAAATGCGCCGATACTGCTGGCCCGGAGAGCGCGTTTGTGTGCTTATGACATCCGGTAGTCTGGCCACTTCTCAGGCAGTGATGAATGCCATCAATCGCGATCTTAACGATCCGGACGCCGAGTTCAGCCTGCGTCACGGTAAACAACTTTATGAAGTGGCGCAGTACGTTGGTAAGCTAAGTCAGGAAGAACAAATGCTGCATGAAAAAGCGATGGAAAAATCCAACGCCAGTGCAGAGTCTAATTTTATTCTTGGCGGGCAAATAGCCGGGCAGGCAGCGGAAATTTTTCACATCTATCCGCAGGGTAATTTCATCAGCGCGTCGGAAGACACGCCCTACCTGCAAATTGGTGAAACCAAATACGGTAAGCCGATTCTGGATCGTATTATTGCTAAAAGTACCACGCTGGAAGATGCTGCACGCTGCGCTATGGTATCACTGGATTCGACCATTCGCAGTAATATCTCGGTAGGGCCGCCTATTGAATTGGCGATGTATCAGGATGACTCCCTCGATGAGCCATTTCATCACACCTACACCTTAAACAGCCCGATGTACAAATCCATGAAAAAACAGTGGACAGACGGCCTGCACCGCGCGTTTGAACAATTGCCTCGGTTTGACTGGGAAAAGGTTAAAGCGGACGAACCAACAGGTGAATAAAGTGGAGTTTTTCGCGGGTCTTGTCGTTGATGACAAACGGATAAGCATCGTCCAGGCCCATACTGTTGTTAAGTGAGTTAAGCAGGTTAGTCAGTTTATCCCAGTCGTCAATTAAAGTATCGAAACTTTCCTCATTGTAACTGGCTGTATGCGGATGTTCGGCGTTAAGCGGGTTGGAGAGCAACCGGTTTTCCAGACTTGTTTCGTATTCGTTGGCCGTTTCCAGGGTATCTACCATATGCAGGTAGTGCGCCCAGGTCTCGGCCCAGTCCTCCCATGGGTGCATGCTCGCATAGGCACTGATACAGCGTTGTTGCCAGTCAGCGGAAGGCCCGTTTGCATAGTAGTTTTCCAGACTTTGCTGATAATCCTTACGCTCGTCTCCAAATAACGCCCTGAAGGCTTCAATATACTGACTGCCTTTGATCAACACATCCCAATAGTAATGGCCTGACTCATGGCGAAAGTGGCCAATCAGCGTCCGGTAGCGTTCATTCATTAACTCGCGCATGGCAAGGCGCTTGGTTTCTTCGGCTTCTCTCAGGTTTATCGTAATCACACCATTGCTGTGACCGGTTAGTACCGTGTTTTGCACGGTGAGTTCGCGGTCGTACAACGCCTGCACCACCTGGTCTTCGAGAAAGCGAAAAGATAATCCGCGGGGATTATGCCGTTTGCCTATAACTGGTAACTCGAGCTTATACAGGGTGTAAAGCAAATGCCGTTTGGCCTGTTCCATTCGAAACCAGAGTTTGATGTTGTCAGGTTTGGACAAATCGGGAATGGTATCGGTGAGTTGGCAGGACGGACAAAGCTTCTGATCACTTTCAACAGGTACCAGCCAGTTACAGATATTTTGCTTTGCATAATTGCTGCACTGGCGGTAAGCCTGGCCGTTATGGCCCGCTATCCAATTACCGTCTGCATCAATGTCGCAGGAGGATAGGACCTTGGCATCCGACAAAAATCCTACCGGACGCTGGCAGGACAAGCACTGGCTATTGGCAAAATATAAAGTGTTACCACATTGACAAGTATACGTTTTCAAATCTTTTGCTTCTGTTTGGGCAAACTGCAATTAGCTTACTAAGACTATAGTAGCAAAGGATATCACAGCAAAGTAATCACAGTTCCATTACATGACGATTATTTTGCTGTGGTGTGCCGCGAGCGGGCACTACTGCAGCGTTTTGAGCAGTACTTTACGTCCGCCCAGTTTTTCTCCCACTTTTTACGCCACACGAATGGGCGCTGGCAAACCGGGCAAATTTTACTGGGTAAATCCGCCTTACGCATCATCTATAGCCGCAAACAATTGCTTTGCCTGTTCCTGCATCGCATCAAGGGTATCCTGAGACATTCGGTCGAGGCTTTTATAGATCAGCCCCATACGGTGGTTTTTGCTCAGTTTATCTCGGTGTTTAATTAGAAAATCCCAGTATAAGTAGTTAAACGGGCAGGCGTTTTTACCGGTTTTTTTAGACACCGCATAGCCGCAGTTTTTGCAGTAATCCGACATTCGGTTTATATACTGACCACTCGCCACGTAAGGCTTGCTGGCCAGGTTACCACCGTCGGCAAACAGGATCATGCCACTTACATTGGGCATTTCCACCCACTCGAAAGCATCGGCATAAACCAGCAAATACCACTCATTTACCTCCTCTACCGATAACCCGGCCAGCAAACTGAAATTACCAATCACCATTAAACGTTGGATATGGTGTGCATACGCATGGCGTTTGGTATCGCCAATGCATTGGCGCATGCAGTTCATATTGGTATGTCCGGTCCAATAAAAGTCCGGCAACTTGCGCTGATGATTAAAGTAATTCTCCTGCTGCAATCCCGGCATGCAGTGCCAGTAAAAACCGCGCACATATTCACGCCAACCTAGGATCTGACGAATAAAGCCCTCTACCGCATTCAGCGGTGCTTCACCGTCAAAATAGGCCTGCTCAGCCGCTTTCATAACTTCCATGGGCAACAACAACCCGCAATTCAGGTAAAACGACAAGTGGGAGTGAAACAACCACACGTTGCCTTCACGCATGGCATCCTGATAATCACCAAACTGATTAAAGCGCTGGTCGATAAACTGATCGAGCACCTTTAATGCTTCGTCGCGGGTCACAGCATAACTGAAGTCTTTAGCATCGCCCATGTGATCGGCAAATTCAGCTTCTACCAGCTCAATCACTTCGCTGGTAATGTCATCTGGCGCAACGGTATAAGGCTTAGGTGGAGACACATCTGCCGGCAGTGCCTTGCGGTTATCCTGATCGTAGTTCCACTTACCGCCAATGGGTTTATCGCCTTCCATGAGTAGTCCGGTTAATTTGCGCATCTCACGGTAAAAATACTCCATGCGCCATTGTTTGCGCCCTTCGGCCCACTCGCTGAATTGTTCCAAGGTGGCAATAAAGCGGTCGTCATCGCAAATCTCTACCGGTATCCCCAACTGGTGTTGCCACTGCTGCATGCTCTTTAGCACACGGTATTCACCAGGAAACGTCACCACAACTTTGTCAAAACTATGCTGACTGCAAGCGTGTTTGATTTCGTTAAGCAGCGAGCCCTGATTATCCTCATCGTCGTACCGACGGTATATAACATTGTACCCGTCGTCACTTAAGTCTTTCGCAAAGTGGCGCATGGCCGAAAACAGCAGCACAATTTTTTTCTTGTGATGCTTTACATAGGTGGCCTCTTCACGCACCTCAGCAAGCAGGATCTTATCCTGTGACTTATTGCACTCTTTGAGGCTCGATATCTCTCGGGACAGCTGATCGCCCAGCAATAAACGTAATACCCCGGCCATTAGTCCTCCTTGGTATCAGCATAGGCGTCGAGCGCGCGCTGCCGCGATTGCTTGAGGTCAGCTATAGGCTTGGGATAGGTGCTACCCAGTTCCACACCGGCTTTTTTCAATACATCTTTGGGCGCATCCCAGGGTTTGTGCAGGTATTTATCTGGCATGTTGGCAAGCTCAGGACAGTATTTTTTTACATAGCTGCCCTGCTTATCGAATTTTTCACCTTGCAGTACCGGGTTAAAGATCCGGAAATACGGCGCGGCATCAGCGCCTGAACCTGCGACCCATTGCCAGCTGGCAGAGTTACTGGCCCGGTCGGCGTCTACCAGGCAGTCCCAGAACCAGCGTTCGCCTTTGCGCCAGTCAATTAACAGGTTTTTAACCAAAAACGAGCCGACAATCATTCTCACCCGGTTATGCATATAGCCGGTTTGCCACAGCTCGCGCATACCAGCATCAACAATGGGGATACCGGTTTTCCCTTTGGTCCAGGCAGAGTATTTTTCGTCCTGATTGAGCCACTTAAATTTATCAAACTGGCTATTAAAGTTTTTATCGGTAATGGTCGGAAAATGAAACAGCAGGTAATAGCTGAATTCCCGCCAGCCCAGCTCACTTAAAAAACAGTCGAGGTCACTGCTACCCTGATCGTCAAAAGCGTTTAGCAACGCATACCACACCTGATTAGGTGATATTTCGCCAAAGTGGAGGTGCGGTGATAAGCGGGATGTCCCCCGTACCGACGGGATGTTACGTTGATCCTCGTAACCTTTTGCTGCCTGTGTAATAAATTCACTGAGTTTGTCTGCTGCGCCCTCTTCGCCCGGCTTCCAGTGTTTGGAAAATTCACTGTCCCAGTTTATTTCCGGTAACAGTCCGGCATCATCAATGCTATGCCCTTCATTTGCCACGTCTGCGTAGGTAATTCGTTCAGGCGCAGAAGATGGATAACGAGGTGCTGAAGCCTGCAAACAGCCTTTTCGATAGTAAGGGGTAAACACCCGGTACACGCCACCATCCTGCTTGCGGATACTCATTGGTTCCCACAGCAGAGAGCCGTTAAAACTGCTCACCAGGCAATCGCGTTCGCGCAGGGTTTGCTTTATTTCTTTGTCTCTGTCGATCACCGCCGGCTCGTAGCAACGGTTCCAGAATACCGCCTGCGCGCTGAATTTATCCACTAATTCGCAAAGGATTGCCTTCGGCTCACCGGTAAAGCACTGCAGGTGGCTATTCAGGCGTTTATTCAGTGAGGCTAAGGAATGGTGGAGCCACCAGTTGGAGGCACCACCAGGCTGATCTGCCTCATCGAGTTCTGTGTCGAAGATATATACCGGTACTACTGTGCCATGCTCAACTGCTGCAAGCAGTGCCGGGTTATCGATTACGCGTAAATCCTGCCGGAACCATACAATACATACGGGCTGACTCACTATGTTGTTCCTTTTTTAATCGTTGTTTTTGATTTGCCCTGCTTTGTACGTAAAGCTCCTGAAAACGATCGCAATCTATGCCGGGGATTGTGGGTTTATTTAGCCATTAAAATGGGCGGACTGTTTATTTTAAATTTTCTCATCTATGCTTAAATCCATATCGATAAGGACATCGTAAAGACTGCTATGAATATAACTTCTTCCAAAACGGGCCTGTACTGGTTCCGACACGATTTGCGCCTCGACGATCAGCCGGTACTCACTGAGCTGGCTTCACGTTGCCAAAAGTTATTGCTGGTGTATTGCATCGATGAAGATTGCTTTACTCCCAATCAGTTCGGCTATTGCGCCATGGGTCACCATCGCCAACAATTTCTGTACGAATCGCTTTATGCGCTGAATCAGCAATTAAGTAACTATCAGCAAACGCTGCTGGTTGTTACCGGCGAGCCAGTAGAAGAGATTGCACAGCTCATAAAGGCTTATGGCGTTGATATACTCGGTGTCGGTGAATATCCGGGGCTCTATGAACGGGAACAGCTAAAGCAACTTACTTCAAAGTATCCCGGGGGGCATGTGATCACTGGCAGCAATAACAGCCTTTTTAAGCCAACAGACCTGCCGTTTGAAATAAATACGATGCCTGATAAATTCAGCCCGTTTCGCAACAAAGTTGAAAAAGCCATTACACCGCTTTCCCCCGAAGATCCCGTTGTGCTGATACCGCCGCCTCCCATTGCGCTGCAAACCGACTGGCCATCATTACCATTGCAGCGAGGGAACTCTTCATCCTACAACGGCGGAGAACATGCCGCGCAAAAACAGCTGAAGTATTACTTTTTCGACAAACACCTTGTCAGCCAGTACAAACAAACACGCAACGGCCTCGATGGCTGGGATTATTCGAGTAAATTCTCAGCCTGGCTGGCCAACGGGTGTATTTCTCCGCGTCGCATTTTCGCAGAATTAAAACGTTTTGAAGCTGAACACGGTGCTAACGATTCGACCTACTGGCTTTATTTTGAATTACTGTGGCGGGAATTTTTCTGGTGGCTGCAAGTAAAACACGGGGCTAATTGGTTTGCTTCGGGCGGCATACAACAGCAAACAGCGGCAATCACGCAGCCCTCTGCTTCGTTGCTGGACTGGCAACAAGGCACCACTGACAACGCTCACATAAATGCCTGTATGCGCCAGTTGAATGCGACTGGCTATATGTCAAATCGGGCGAGGCAGTGGGCGGCCAGTTATCTGATCAACGAACTCGGTGAACACTGGCGTTATGGTGCAGCCTATTTTGAGCAGCAATTGATTGATTACGATGTGGGAGCGAACTGGGGAAACTGGCAGTATCTGGCCGGTGTAGGCAGCGATCCACGCGGACTGCGCCATTTCAATATTGAGAAACAAGCGCAGATGTACGACCCTAGAGGTACCTTCACCAGCCTCTGGTCGTGAGCCCTTCAGCCCGGCCAAAGTAATTGGCAGTTAACGGTTGTGATCCTTAAGCCACTCGTTTAACAGTTTCACCTGGCCACAGCGGTAAGCCGCATACATTAACCGAATGGAGTTTGACAGCACTTCGCTGTCACTCCAGCCGGTCTTTTCCTGTATTTCTTCATAACAGCTTAATGCCTCTGGTGTCACATAGCCCCTGACCTGACGCTTACCGGCTTCACGCTGGCGTTCGCGGAAGCGTTTTTGTTTATCAGCATTAGCACGTGGATTTTTCTTAGATTCTGTCATGATACCCTGTATTTAGTCGAAAAAATTGTAGTGCAACAACGGCCGTTTAGTTCCCTGAATCAAAGGTGGTCACTAAGGTTGTGCACCACTTCGCGCATTTTAGCCTAAAATTAGAGTATATCCTTGCCTGACGGCAAAAAAATTACTGTTCAGAGTTGTTTAGCGTACAAGTGTTCGCTAAATTACGCACGTTAAGAATAATCGATGGGAATACAATGACAACGAAACAATCCAGTTTTAACAAAGAAGACCTGTTAGCCTGTAGTCGCGGCGAAATGTTCGGCCCGGGTAACAGCCAGCTTCCGGCTCCTAACATGCTTATGATGGACCGTGTGAGTCTGATCACTGATGAAGGCGGTGAGTTTGGTAAAGGCCAGATTATTGCTGAATTAGATATCACTCCCGATTTATGGTTTTTTGACTGCCACTTCCCTGGCGATCCGGTAATGCCTGGCTGTTTGGGTCTCGATGCCATGTGGCAGCTGGTGGGCTTCTTCCTGGGCTGGAGCGGTGGTCCGGGTAAAGGTCGCGCATTAGGCGTTGGTGAAGTGAAATTTACCGGTCAGATCCTGCCTACGGCAAAAAAAGTGACCTATAAAATTCAGATGAAGCGTGTCGTTAAGCGCCGTTTATTCATGGGTCTTGCCGACGGCATTGTAGAAGTTGACGGTCGTGAAATTTACTCTGCGAAAGACCTCAAAGTGGGTCTGTTCCAGGATACCAGCGCTTTCTGATATTAGCCGGTATTTTTAACTGATAGCTTGTATGCTGTTGGTGTCGCCAAGAAAAAAGCCCCTTTTACGGGGCTTTGACTCAAGAGATGTTAACGAACCACCACACCTAACTGGCGGTCTTCCATGGCCTCTCTGTACCCGCCTAACCATTCTGAGCGAGTATCGCTCGTTTGAAATGGACATATTTCCTTAGAGCGACCGCTGATTCCTGCCTGATAGCCTTTAGCGTGAGCGCGAGTCAGTTTATCTCTTTTTTGTCTTTTCATTGAATAGCCTCATTTGTTGGGTTAACAGTGAACAGAATAGGCCAGCAACTCAATACATAATAAGTGGTAGTGTGGCGTTTTCTGAGCACTATTTATTAGATAGTGCAAGGCTTGTTTTGGTTCAAGAGCGATTCGTTTTTTTTATGCTTGACAAACTATAACGACATGAAATGTCTATTTATTTTATATTACAATTTTTTTTCATAATTGTTTCAGCATTTAAAAGTAATTGGTCTAAAAAGCATTGCAAGTTGGTACAGGTGGAATTATGACCACTTATCATATGCAATTTTTGCTTATATAGCTGTTACTTAGCGCTGAATTTGACGAATATTCAGGGTGTTAATTAACGATACCAGCACAAAGCTCAGCAACATCAGCAAATACCACGAACTCAGCTTGGCTAATGGCACCATTTGCCATTGCTCATGCTGATTAGGGTATATCCAGATATTAGCAAATGTTGCGATATTTTCTGCAAACCAAATGAATAACGCCACCAAAAACCAGCCCAGCAGCAACGGCATATAGCGGTGCGTTTTAATGATTCGAAAATAGATACGGGTACGGTAAAACATGACCACGGTAGCAGCCAGTAACAGCCAGCGAAAATCCGGGATAAAGTGATGCGAAAAGAAATTAATGTAGATCAGGCAAACTAAAACTACGGTGAGTTTTATGGGCGGATAATGGCTATATTCAAACTCAAATATCCGCCATACGCGGGCAATATAGCTTCCCACTGCACTGTACATAAAGCCGGTAAACAAAGGGACATTGCCGATGCCAAAGACATAAGCTTCAGGATACGTCCAGGAACCAATGGCATCTGATGTTTTAAACAGTTCCATTACGGTTGCCACCAGGTGAAATACCACGATAACCAGTGATTCACGCAACGTTTCCAGTTTAAAGGTGAGTAAAAGCACCTGAAAGGCGACAGCAGACAGAAAAATAAAGTCGTAGCGATGTAAACCATCAAACGGATACCAGAGGTTTGTACCTATCATTAGCGCCAGTAAAAAGCCGCCGAATAGACAGGCATTGGCCTGCTTAAGCCCGAAAATCCACAGTTCCCTGATAAATTGCTGCATAGTTGTTGGTTTTATTATTAGCGTTAGTCAGTAACAAAACACCCGGCTAATTGCCGGGCATTTTTAATCGTTACTCGTTTAACAGTTATTTATTTTTTAACGCGGCGGCGGAACACAGCCAGCAATGATAATAAGCCAATGGCATACCAGCTTGCTGAGGCTCCCTGACGCTCATAAGGTGCTTCTTCAACACCGTCACACTGCTCAATGCTGCCGGTGCTATTAGGCGTGAGCTTAACAGCGACAACACGGTCTGTTTCAACGGTATCACCGGCATCGGTTAACACTTCTTCACCGGTAATGTAGCGCTGTGTTGAAATGTAGCGGGCATTCGCAATAATCTCATCATTATCGTTTATGTCCATGGCACTTACCAGCGTGTACTGTTCACGCTGCTCACAGGTAAGCAGGGTATTAAGATCAACAAACTCACCCACATTCATGTCGTACATAAAGGCACGTAACTGACGACCAGTCTGTACATCAGACTCATATTCGCCCTCGCCTACAACAATGCCGTTATTGTTGATCGCACGTGGAGTGACCGCGGCAGTCTGGAAGAACCCTTGTGGATATTCCGCCTCACCGCTGTCGATGTTATAGATAAACATCTGATTACGGGCCACCCCGTTGTTTTCGCGCAGCACCGTACCAACAACCCAATTATCGTCGTTAATATCTACCGCTGAACTGCTGAGGTTTTCTTCACGAGGTAACAACTCTGTGGTTTCACCATTGGCAAAGGTAGCAGCAACAATATTGGCGTAATAAGCCGCCCGGCCACCTGGTAGTGTATAAATAATACGCTCACCGGTATGGGAGGTGCCTACTGCGATGCCATTATTGTTAATGCCATAAGCTGTACTGGTATACCCCGTAGAGTCTTCATCTTCCGCTGGTTCGAACACCATACCGTACTGAGTAGAGGATAATACGTTGCCCTGGGCATCCAGTTGCCAGGTTACCGCGCGGCGGTAGCTGCCAGCGGTAATGCCTCTGGCCAGGTTATAGATACACAGCTCAACCGGTGTCTCTCCCCGGGTTTCATCATCCAGACATTCGTCGATATCAGTTTGATAATCTTCGGTAAGCGCAACACTGCCCCAACCGGCCACTTGCAATGATTCATTAATGGCAAAGGCTTCACTGAAACCATTAATACCGGTATCGTCTGGCATGGTTGGTGGTAATGCCGTGGGGACACTATTGGCTTCAACGAAAGCCTGAGTCAGTGTGTCGTTTACAATATAGGTAAACTCATCACCGTCTTCATCGGTGTAATCTACTTTGAAAAACGGTGTGCTGCCGGCACCCACAAAAAAGTCGCCGCCTACCGAGTCATTTACCTGGCTGTAGGCACTGCGGGAGTAATCTTCGAAGGTTTCATCAATAACGTCAAAACCAGGAATTAAATCCGCGGTAACTGTGTCGCCATGGTAACTGCGATAAGTGGCTAACGACTGAATGAGAATATTGATACCGTTGCTGCCACTGCGGTTGTTAACGATATAAGCATACAACGCCTGATAGTCGGCATTGCTGAATACGCCCTGTTGGACGGCTTCAGGATCTTCAAAGCGATCGGTAAATAGTGCGTTTTCAAAGTCCAGAATCGACAAATCAATGGGCGGGTTATATTCCGACTCATTCACGATCACCATGGTGCCCGTATTATCTATGGATTGGGCAAAATTAAAAAATGACTTGTCCTGCACCGGCGCCAGGGTTAAATCATAGGTTGCTGCAGTCGCTAATGGCGATACCGCAACGGCAGTGACTGCGGAGGTTGCAAGGATTACTGCAGATGCAAGCTGTTTTAGTTTCATTCAAAATCCTGTTTACTGCTGTCAATCTTCCAGCATACTTTCTAGTTCGTCCCAGCGCGCATAGGCCTGGGATAATTGTTCTTCACTCTCAGCAAGCGCATTGAGTACGGCGCTGGTCTGTTCGCTGTCCTGCTTAAAAAATTCAGGATCATTGACCAGCGTCTGTTGTTCTTCGAGCTGTTTTTCCAGTTTCTCAATTAGCGCAGGTAAGTTATCGAGTTCGCGTTGATCTTTATATGATAACTTTTTCGCCTTGCGCGGAGAAGCCTTTGCAGTCGGACTGACTTTTTCTGATTTAGTTTCATTTTTTACCGATTTAGCAGGCGAAGAAATATAAATGGATTTCCCCTGCCCGGCATACCAGCTTTCAATATCAGAATAACCGCCGACAAATTCTTCAACTTTGCCGTTTTCTGTAAACAGCAAACTGGAATTTACAACATTATCAACAAATTCGCGATCGTGGCTGACTAAAATCACCGTACCTGTGTAATTAATCAACAATGTCTCGAGCATTTCGAGGGTTTCCACGTCCAAATCATTGGTTGGTTCGTCGAGAATCAGCACATTGCTGGGCTTAAGCATTAACCGCGCTATCATCAGGCGGTTTTTCTCGCCACCGGATAACGACTTCACCGGCGCATTCACCCGCTCAGGGGTAAACAGATAATCCTGCAGATAGCTGATAACGTGGCGAGGATGGCCATTGACCATTAAATCCCGTTTACCATCGGCCACTACATCAATGACTGATTTTTCTAAATCCAGGCCCAGGCGATGCTGATCAAAGTACGCTACCTCCAGGTTGGCACCCTGGCGGCTACTGCCGGATACCGGCGTAAGCTCGCCTAACAACAATTTGATTAAGGTACTTTTACCGCAGCCATTAGGGCCAATCAGGGCAATCTTGTCGCCCCTGAGTACCGTTAAATCAAGGTCTTGAACGATAGTTTTGCCTTCAATGGCGTAGCTTAATGCCTGGGTTTCAAACACCAATTTACCGGAACGGGCGGCGGTATGCTGCGCCATCGCTGCATTGCCGGTAAGTTCACGGCGTGCGGCGCGTTCTTCGCGAAGCTTTTTCAGCGCCCGTACACGGCCTTCATTTCGGGTACGCCGGGCCTTAATGCCCTGACGGATCCACACTTCTTCCTGAGCCAGTTTTTTATCAAATTCTGCCTGTTGGCTGGCTTCGACTTCAAGGTCGTGCTCTTTTTTATCCAGATACGTCTGATAATTGCCCGGGTAGCTGGTGAGCTGGCCACGGTCCAGATCCACAATACGGGTAGCCATGGCTCTTATAAACGCCCTGTCGTGGCTAATAAATACAATGGCGCCCTGATACTGCTGCAGGCTTTGTTCCAGCCAGCGGATCATCTGCACGTCCAAATGGTTGGTCGGCTCATCGAGCAACAGGATATCCGGTGAACGTACCAGCGAGCGCGCCAGCGCTGCCTTACGTCGCCAGCCACCCGACAGCGATGCCAGCGAGGCATTACCATCCAGTTGTAGCATGGTCAGCGTCTGCTCAATTTTTTGCTCAAATTGCCAGGCATTTTGAATTTCAAGCTGCTCCTGTAGCGACTGCAACTTATTGAGGTTTTTTTCGCTGGGATCGTCTGTGACCAGCTGAATTTGCTTGAAATAGCCTTTCAGAATATCGCCCACTTCCGCCAGCCCTTCGGCCACGTAATCGAATAAGGCGATATCTGTGGTTTGTGGCGGATCCTGCTCAAGACGAGCAATAATGGTATCCCGTTCCACAACACGCTGGCCATCATCGGGGATCACATCGCCACTGATCACTTTCATCAGGCTCGATTTACCGCTGCCGTTACGGCCAACAATACACACCCGCTCGCCCGGTTGAACGACCAGTTCAACCCCGTCGAGCAAGGGCGGCGTGCCAAATAGCACAGATATATTTTTAAGTTGTAACACACTCACTTCAGAAACAGCTCCAGTTCATCGAGCGTAAACGGCCAGCCCAGTTCGGCGCCGTTATCCTCACGCTTTAATACCGGTATACGCACTGCGTATAAATGATAATGCTCGGTATTTTCACGGATATTATGTTTGGTAATTTGCAGTTGCTCGTATACCGATGATTGCCTGAGCAGCGCATCCGCATCGTCACATAAACAGCATTGTGGCCCGGTAAAAAACGCTATATTCATGATAAGGTCAGCACAAAGCACTGGTGAATATTACTGTGGCGAGCAAAATCCTGCGGAATGGTTTGCGCCGAGATATTCTCAACCGCTAACCCCAAATCTGCCATGGCGTCGTTGTCCAGTTTAAACCCGCGCTTATTGTTAGAAAACACAATGGTGCCGCCCGGGTTCAGACAACGGCGAACCTGGGTTAATAACATCACGTGGTCACGCTGTACGTCCCAGGTAGTATCCATTCGCTTGGAGTTGGAGAACGACGGTGGATCCACAAAAATAAGATCGTACTTACCGTTGTGACCCACTAACCACTGCAAACAATCGGATTGTACAAAGTGGTACGCCCCGTTGAGTTTATTAAGTTTAAAATTATCTTTTGCCCAGTTGATGTAGGTGTTGGACATATCTACCGTCGTCACCGAACGGGCACCGCCAAGCGCTGCCGCCACCGACACACTGCCGGTGTAGGAAAACAGATTCAGTACGTCTTTGCCTTTGGCCATCTGACGCACTTTCTGGCGAGTGATACGGTGGTCCAAAAACAGGCCGGTATCCAGGTAATCGGTGAGATTAACATACAGTTTGGCGCCGTTTTCCCACACCACTTTACGGTTGCCGGTGGTGTTAACCTTTTCGTACTGTTGTTTACCTTTTTTCTGCTCACGTACTTTGAGCATGATTTGTTTAGCCGGTACACCTGTGACAGCGGGTAAATACAGCAGCACTTCCTGCAGGCGGCGGCGAGCTTTTTCGGCATCGATAGTTTTAGGCGGCGCATATTCCTGTACTACCAGGCAATCATCGTACACATCAATGGCTACGTTGTATTCAGGTAAATCGGCATCATAAATACGGTAGCAGTTGGTATCCTGCTTTTTAAGCCAGGGCTTAAGCTTTTTAAGATTCTTTTTAAGCCGGTTAGCAAAGTCGTTGTCCTGACTGTCACCAAACTGTTGGCAGTTATTGGCATCGAGCTGGTAATTGACCAGTTTACACTCGAGTTTACCGTTCATCAGGCTGTATTCTTTGTTGCCGCGCAACTTTAACAGTCGCAGTAATTCGCGGTTACTACTTAACAGCGACACCTGCCAGCTCTGCCAGTGTTGCTTTAATTGCTCGCCCCACTGAGCGAACAACGGAATAAGTTCGGTGAGCTCACCTAAGCGCTCGCCATAAGGCGGGTTAGACACAAGGTAGCCCGGCTCGCTAATGGCTGCGGGTGGGGTGAATTTGGTGGCATCGGCCACATTAAACTCGATGAGTTCAAACACCCCTGCCTCATTGGCATTTTGTTTGGCAATAGCGATTAACTTACGGTCGATATCGCTGGCAAATAACGTAATGTCGGGCTGAATTTGGGCTGATTTTGCCTCTTCAATCAATGCCTGCCAGTCACTTTCCCGGTGACCCAGCCATTTGCTGAAGCCCCAGCGCGGCCGGCCCAGGCCTGGTGCTTTATGCATTGCCATCAGAGCAGCTTCGATGACCAGCGTGCCAGAACCACACATAGGATCCAGTAACGGCTTCTCCATATTGGCTGCCCAGCCACTACGCATCAGCATGGCTGCTGCCACATGTTCTTTTAGAGGTGCCAAACCGGCATCCTGACGGTAGGCCCGCTGGTGAAGACTGCCGCCAGACAACTCAATACCAATCAGTACTTTATCACGGTGTAAACGGCCACTGATGACCATGTCCGGCAAGTCGCGATCAACATTTGGCCGCGAGCCGTCTTCTTCATAGAAGTGATCGACAATCGCATCTTTAATTTTTAACGCACCGAACTGGGTATTATTAATGGCTTTACTGCTGCCATTAAACTGCACTGAAAACGTATTGTTCACCGCAAAATGCATCGACCAGTCGATGTCACGGGCGCTGTCGTATAACTCTTCAGCCGTTCCTGCGTTACCTTCGTTTAAGATCCAGATCACCCGGTTCGCCAGACGCGACCACAAACATACCTTGTAGGCCGCCTGCAGATTAGCTTTTACTCTGACCCCACCGCGGGCGATGGCCAGCTCTGCATCAGGGCAGAGTTCGCTGAGCTCCTGTTTGAGCAGTTCATCGAGACCGCGACTGGTGGTAACTAGAAATCCTGGCTGAGATTGTGATAGAGACATTAAAGGCCTTCAACCAGCTGTTTAACTAACGCTGGTCCCTGATAAATAAAAGAAGAATACACCTGAATGAGCTCGGCACCGGCCGCCATTCGAGCTTTGGCACTGGCAACATCATGGATACCGCCAACCCCGATAATGGGCATTTTGCCGTTAAGTGCGGCATGTAATTGTTCGGTGATCAGCTGGCTTTGATTCACCAGTACCTCACCGCTTAACCCGCCGGCTTCATTGGCGTGCTCGAGGCCTTTTACAGCCTCACGATCCAGCGTTGTATTGGTGGCGATAACACCGTCCATTTCGGACTTGATCAGCGATTTGGCAATGCCGTCCACTTCTTCGGGGCTTAGGTCTGGCGCAATTTTAATAAACAGTGGTACATATTTTCCGTGCACCTGAGCCAGTGTGCCCTGGGCTTCCTTAAGGCCACCCAACAGGGCTTCCAGCGCTTCGCCATACTGCAGGTTGCGCAGTCCCGGCGTGTTTGGTGAGGAAATGTTGATAGTCACGTAGCTGGCATGCTCGTACACCTTATTAAGGCACTTTAAGTAGTCATCCAGCGCGTTGGCTTCTTCGGTATCTTTGTTCTTGCCAATGTTAATACCCAGTGCGCCGTCATAACGACTGGCTTTTACCTGCTCAACCAGGTAATCCACCCCTTTATTGTTAAAGCCCATGCGATTAATGATGGCGTTTTTTTCCGGCAAACGGAACAGGCGCGGCTTTGGGTTACCCGGCTGTGGACGCGGTGTAACCGTGCCTACTTCAATAAAGCCAAAACCCATGGCGGCAAAGGCATCAATGCACTCACCGTTTTTATCCAGCCCGGCAGCCAGTCCGACAGGATTTCTGAAGGTCACACCGGCAACCGTCACTGGCTTATCCGGAGTGTTTACCCGGTACAGTGCCGACAGCGGCGTGCGCTGGGTGCGGTGTAACCATTTAATACTGAAATCGTGGCTTTTTTCGGGTTCGCAGTTAAGCAATACTTTTTGGATCAGATCGTACATGAAGTGTTTTAACGCCATAAATTAAAGCCCCGGCGGGTACATAAATACCAGTCGGGGCTGTGAAGATTATGTTTGCAACCTCACGCTGACTTACGCCAGCGTAAAGCAGGTATCAACCCATGGTTGCGTAGTTTACTGGTTAGACTTCATGCTTAAAAGCATCAATTCACGCAGAGCAACAGAAAACTTCGCAAAATCGTGGCTCGAGCTGGTTTTAAACTCACTCATCATATGATACCAACGTTTTAGCAAGGCTTCATTATTTTGCATCCAGTTGTCTAAAATCGCATCGGCATCTTTTGATTTAGTGTTGCCGGCCAGTAAGGTGGCCACAATCGAGCGCTGTTGCCAGTCGAGCTCTTCACGATAAGAAGCCCGGGCCAGTGCCTGCCAGTGGTTGCCCACCGGCTGATTATTAATTTGCTCAAGGAACCAGTGCAGTTCCAGGGTTGAGCCTAACTGATAATACAGCCGCCCGACGACATCGATGCTGTGTGAGCCCTGCTCTACCACCTGGGTAAGATCCAGCGCGCTAAACAGATTACTGAAGGCTGCAACCCGGGCCGCGATATCCTGTGGAACGCCTTTCTCCATCCAGTTCTGGGTGGCTTTTTCAAGCTGGCTGATTTCCTGTTTCACCAGATAGTTCGACAGGTTCTCACACAGGTCATTAACTGCAGGCTGATACTTCTCGATGCACTGCTGAATGTCGTTGCAGTTATCACCATGGCGAATATACCAGCGGGTACCGCGGCGCATTAATCGGCGAGCCGATTCAAGCATGGCGAGCTGAACCTTGGCATCCACTTTATTGTCGAGGCTTTCAATGTCCTGCCACAGCTGACCAATACTGAAGACCCCTTTAATGATGCTGTAAGCATTGGTGATTTCCACAATATCAGCGCCGGTTTCTTCCTGCATGCGATACACAAAGTTAGCGCCCATATCGTTAACCATATTATTCGTTAACTTGGTGGCAATAATCTCTGCCCGCAGCGGATGCTGCTGCATTTGCTCAGCAAAGCGCTCACGTAACACCGGCGGAAAGGCACTGATCAACAACTTCCCGTGATACGGGTTGTCGGTAAGGGCCGGAATATTCAGCTGGTCTTTCAGTACCATTTTACCGTAGGCGGTAATTACACTCAGTTCTGGCCGGGTCAGGCCGCGATTTTGTACTGCGCGGTCGGAGATTTCATCGTCGTTAGGGATAAACTCCAGTTCACGATTTAACGCGCCATCACGCTCCAGACCGTGGATAAAGCGTAACTGCTCTTTTAGCGAGGAAACGCCGGTCATCTCAGTAACTGAGATAGTCTGGGTCTGGCGATAACAATCCTGCAGCACAATTTTCGCCACGTCATCGGTCATGTCGTAAAGTAAATTGTTGCGTTGCTTGACGGTGAGGTCGCCATTGCTGACCAGCGCGTTAAGCAGTATTTTGATGTTTACCTCGTTATCCGAGCAATCCACACCACCGACGTTATCGATAAAGTCGGTATTCACCCGGCCACCGTTGGCGGCAAATTCCATACGGCCCAACTGCGTGGCACCGAGGTTACCGCCTTCCCCGATGATTTTAGCTTTCAGATCGCAACCGTTAACCCGCAGCGCGTCATTCGCTCTGTCGCCCACGTCACTGTGGCTTTCTTTTTTGCTCTTCACATAAGTGCCGATACCGCCGTTCCAAATCAGATCAACAGGCATCTTAAGGCAGTTATGGATAAGCTCGGTGGGCGTCATCGAGTTCTGACGGGTACCCAACCAGGTTTTCATTTCCGGCGTTAAGGTAATCGATTTCGCCGCACGGCTAAACACACCGCCGCCTTTGGAGATCAGCGATTTGTCGTAATCGTCCCAGGTCAGACTGGGGTTTTCGAATAACCGTTGACGCTCTTTATAGCTCTTCGCCGCGTCCGGATCCGGGTCGAAGAAAATATGCAGGTGGTTAAAGGCAACAATCAGGCGGGTATGCTCAGACAGCAGCATGCCGTTACCGAATACGTCGCCGCCCATGTCGCCTACGCCAACACAAGTGAAGTCTGTAGTCTGACAATCGATACCAATTTCGCGGAAGTGGCGTTTAACCGACTCCCATGCACCGCGGGCCGTAATGCCCATTTTCTTGTGGTCATAGCCGATACTACCACCAGAGGCAAAGGCATCGCCCAGCCAGAAGTTATATTCTTCAGAGATGCCATTAGCAATATCCGAGAATGTCGCAGTGCCTTTATCGGCAGCGACGACCAGATACGGATCGTCTTCGTCGAGACGTACCACATTCTTCGGCGGCACAATTTCACCGTCAACAATGTTATCGGTAATATCCAGTAAGCTGCGGATAAATGTGCGATAGCAGGCTTTGCCTTCTTCGAAGATTTCCTGACGGCTGGCTCCGGCTGGCAGTTGTTTGCACACAAAACCGCCTTTCGCGCCTACCGGCACAATCACCGTATTCTTAACCTGCTGGGCTTTAACCAGGCCGAGAATTTCGGTGCGGAAGTCTTCCTGGCGATCAGACCAGCGTAAACCACCACGGGCTACCCGGCCACCGCGTAAATGCACACCTTCAATTTTCGGGCTGTATACAAAGATTTCATACTTAGGGAGCGGTAATGGCATTTCCGGGATAAGCTCTGGCAGTAATTTGAACGACACATAAGGCTTGTCACTGCCGTCTTCTGCCGGTTGATAGAAGTTAGTCCGCAGCGTGGCATTAATCATATCCAGATAACGACGAATGATACGGTCATCATCCAGGTTACTTACCTGATCCAGCGCGGCGGTAATTTTATCCCGCAGCGTTTGCTGACGCTTCTTGCTCGGCTTGCGGCCCGGATTAAAGATCAACTCAAAATAGCTGATCAGCATTTCGGCAATGTGCGGATAGTTCGACAGCGTATTGGCGATATAATCCCGGCTGAAGCTACTGCCGGTCTGACGCATATACTTAGCAAACGCACGAAGAATGGTTACGTTACGGCCAGTCAGTTCTGCGCTTAGCACCAAACGGTTAAACCCATCATCTTCCAGATCGTTGTACCACACCTTGGCAAAGGCATCCTGAAATAACTGCTGGGCTTTCACCATGTCCAGGTCGTTACCGCTCTTATGCAGCATGGTAAAGTCCATGACCCACTTGAGCTGGCCATCAGCGCACTGAATTTTGTACGGGCTTTCGTCGATAACCCGTAAACCAAAGTTTTCCAGAATCGGCAGTACATCGGATAGGTGAATCGGCTCAAACAGGTGGAACAGTTTAAGCTTAACAACCTGACTGTCAGACTGCTCCTCCTGTGGCCGGTAAAACAACATACCGAGGTTTTCTTCCGGGGTGAGTTGTTCCAGTTTTTCGATATCCACCAAAGCGGCACTTGGCAGGTTATGCTCGGTGTAAGACGGCGAAAAGGCATTAAGATAATTACGCTCCAGCATTTTCGCTTTGGCTTCACCATAGGCTGACGATAAGGCAGACGACAGGCGGTCATTCCAGGTTTTGGTTAACTCAATAATATTCTGCTCGATATCCTTCACGTCTAATTCCGCATTGTTGTCTTCTACCCTGGCGATGTAATGAGTCCGGGCATACACCGACTCTGAGAAAAAGGTAGTAAATTCCACTTCCCCAGTGGCATTAAGTGAACGCTTCAATAGAGCCTGTGTTTCTTTGCGTAACTGTGTGTTATAGCGTTCTCTTGGCACGTATACCATACACGAGAAGAAACGGCCAAAGGTGTCTTTGCGCACGAATAAGCGGGTAATACCACGCTCCTGCATCTGGAAAATGCCGCGGATGACCTCGGCCATTTCCTCTTCCGGCGTTTGCAGCAGCTCATCCCGAGGGTAAGTTTCTACAATGTTGTTGAACGCTTTAAAGGCATGAGTGTCAGGATCGAATTCCGACAACTCGCATATGCGGCGGATCTTATCCGACAGTAACGGAATATCCTTGGTACTGCTGTTATAAAAACTGGCAGAGTATAAGCCTAAAAAGCGGTGCTCACCGGTAACCTGACCATTACTGTTAAATTCTTTAATGCCGACATAATCCATATACGCAGGACGATGAACCCGTGAACGGCTGTTGGTTTTAGTCAGTAATAACAGGCGCTGGCTTAATGCCTCTTCCCGCGCCGTTGCAGGCAGGTTAGATAATAATCGCGGTTTATCACTGATGGAGTTTTTCATCAGCCCCAGGCTGCTGTCGTTATCCGGCGTCCACTGGTGGTCGCCCTCAATGGCGCTGACCGAATAGTAGCGATAGCCCATCAGGGTGAAGTTATGATCGCTCAGCCAGTCCAGAAACCGCAGCACAGTATCTTTATGGGATTTATCCACCGGTAACTTTTTGGCTTTGCTAACCTGGCCGGTAATGGCTTTAAGCTTATCCAGCATCGGCTGCCAGTCGGCCACCGCCAGTGACACTTCGTCAATGGTGGAATGCAGCTCTGAGGTTAATTGTTCCAGATCGGCTTTGCTGGTCTGACGGTCAACTTCGATGAACACCACGGTTTGTCTTAAATTGCTGGTTTGATTGGCATCGAGAAAATTAACCAGCTTATTGCTGTCATCGCGCTCAATATTCATTGGGCTGTGGATCAGCATATGTGCGGTGATGCCCAGGCGATTTAATGCCATACGCACTGAGTCGATTAAAAATGGTACGTCACGGATGATCAGCTCAACAATGGTATGGCTCGATTTCCAGCCATGCTTTTCTATTTCCGGGTTGAATACGCGTACGTGGGGTGAGCTGGCATCGAAATTGGAGAAGGTATTCCACAAACTGAGTGTGGCACCGTATAAATCGCTGTCGTTACGATTCTCAAGGTCGTCCAGAGAGATATTTTTAAAAAAATGCCGTCCAAAGGTGTGAATATGCTCACGGCTTTTGGCATCTACTTTTTTGTCGATAAGTGAAAAAACATTCTCAAGCAAAACTGAGTAGCGCTGAGAGTTAGCTGTCATGTGCTCTACCTAATGATGATTTGTAGTTAAGTATAGATTGTACCTACATATTTTCTCGAAAATATGACGGAATTAAAAGCCCTGTTTTTACATAATGTTTACATTTTGGGTAAGTATTCAGATTATGCAAATAAAAAGGAGCCTGAGAGGCTCCTTTGTTGGTTACTTATGCGAAAAAATTTACTTTTCGCTACGGTTAAACCATAGCAGTCTGGCCAGCGCCGGTAGCACAACAATGGCACCCAGCATATTCACCAGGAACATGAAGGTCAGCAGAATACCCATGTCCACCTGGAACTTGAGTGACGAGAACACCCAGGTGCTGACACCGATGGCCAGGGTAATACCGGTAAACAGTACTGCGCTGCCCCGCTCTTTAAGCGCCTCAAGGTAGGCTTTTTCAACCGACATGCCCTGTTTAATTAATCCGTTCATGGTCGACAGGATATAGATACCGTAATCCACACCAATACCCACGCCCAGTGCAATTACCGGTAACGTGTAAACAGTAAGGCCTATATTCAGGTAGGTCATTAATGCCTGTGCCAGTACCGAGACCACATACAACGGTAATACGACAGAAATAGTGGCGCGTAGTGAGCGGAAGCTCAGCAAACACAGAATGATCACGGCACCAAATACATACATCATCATCGGCGTTTGCGCAGCCTGTACTGCTTCGTTGGTGGCCGCCATAACGCCTACCGGACCAGACGCCAGACTAAAGCGGGTATCTTCGGTCTGATATTGCTGTCTGAAATCCTTCACCGCATCGACTACCCGGGTAATGGTTTGCGCCTTATGATCTTCCATAAACAGGATGATAGGCATGACCGAGCAGTTACCGTTTAATAAACCAGACGAGGTCGGCACCCGGGAGATTGCCTGCACCAGCGTTTGCTGGTTACGCGGTAGTACCTGCCATTTCGGGTTACCTTCGTTGTAGCCGGCATTCACCACCTTCGCTACCGAAGCGAGGGATACCGCAGACTGCACCCCCTCCACATTGGTCATCTTCCACTGGAAGTCATCGATAGCGCGCATCGTTTCGTAGCTGGTACAGGCCTCCGGTGTGGTTTCTACCAGAACCGAAATATAATCCACCGTCACTTCAAAGCGGTCGGTGATCAAAGCCGTATCCTGGTTGTAACGTGAGTCCTGATGCAATACCGCTGCGCCGGCCTGAATATCACCAATCTGCATCTGCTTGGACTGCACAATGCCCAGCGCAAACAAAATGCCGGTAATCAGTACGATAGTAATCGCCGTATTTTTACGGGTACACACATCCAGTACATGCCACAGACCTTCTGATTTAGACTCCTTACCGGCAAAGCGATCGAGATAATGCTCCGGGAATCGGATAAAGCTCATTAATACTGGCAACAGAATCAGGTTGGTCAGAATAATGACCGCCACACCCAGACTGGCAGTAATCGCCAGCTCGCGAATAATGCCAATATCAATAACCAGTAAGGTTAAGAAACCTACTGTGTCAGACAGCAGCGCAATACCACCAGGAATTAGCAGCGCGCGGAACGCGGACATTGCTGCCTGTTTGGCGTTGTTACCTTTAATAACGTTTTTCTCTACCGCGTTAATCATCTGCACGCCATGACTCACGCCAATGGCAAAAACCAAAAACGGTACCAGTATCGACATGGGGTCCAGACCAAAGCCCAGTGTGGTAAGTAAGCCCATTTGCCAAACCACTGCGATAACCGAGCACATGATAGGTAGCACGGTGAGCATGATATTGCGCGAGAAGAAATACACCATGAAAGCAGTGATCACGATAGCGATGGCAAAGAACAGCACTACAAATTTAGCACCGGTCGCTACATCACCAATCATTTTGGCAAAGCCGATAATATGTACGCTTACCTGCTCATCTTCATACTGCCCGCGTAACTTGGTTTCCAGCTCTTCAGCCAGTGCCAGGGTGTTGAGCGCTTCACCAGTTTCCGGATCTAATTCGAGAAGCTGCGCCGTGACCATTGCGCAGCGGTAGTTATTAGACACCTGACGGCCTACAATCTTGGCTTTTTCGATATTCGCGGCAACCGTTTCTAACGCTCTGGGGTTAGACGAGTCAAAATCGGCCGGGATCACCGGGCCACCGGCAAAACCACCTTCCACAATTTCGGTAAACCGGGTAGAAGGTGAATACAGCGAAACCACCAGTGAACGGTTTACACCGTTGATAAAAAACAGCTCATCGTGAACATTCTTCAGCGTATCGAAGAAGTACTGATTAAAGATATCACTGTCTTTGTCGCATACTGCCACAAGCACATTGTTAGCACCGCCAAAGTCTTTACGGTGCTCCATGTAGGTTTGCATGTATTCGTGGTTCAGCGGGATATTTTTCTCGAAGCCGGCATCGAGCTGCATACGTGATGCCTGAAATGCCAGCACCAACGTAGCAAAAATAAACAGAATAATAACCAGCGGTCGATTATTGAAAATCAAACGCTCTGAAACTTGACTAAAAGAAGACATAACTACACGTTAATCCAAAGAAAGTGAATAGATGCCATCGGCGGCAGTGACAACAGTTTGTCCGTCTACGGACACCGCATTTAAGAGCGCAGATTTATTCTCGGTTTGTGAAACGTTCACTCCGGCGGCCGGTTCACAGTTAAGCGCTGGTGCGGCATACGGGTCGAACGACGATGTTTGTAGAGGCAATGAGGCCTTAACCATTACACCGTTATTGCCGATAAAAGACAGCTTATTCTTGCCGATAACAATCGAGTTTATCGTGGCGGTGTTACAGGTTTGCAAAGTCTCCCACTGCTCCCCATCTTCACTGACCAGAATGTTACCGCGTAAGCCCGCAGCCACCATTAAACCAGAATCCAGCTGCACAAAATCGAAAAATGAACCGGTATAATCTGACTCCAGACGCTGCCAGCTTTGACCGTCATCATCACTCAGCGCCAGTAAACCAGCTTCACCGGCTATCAGTAGCGTGCCATTCTGGCCACGGGTGATACGGTTTAAGTGCGGTAAAATGGAGTTTAATTCCAGTTGATAAAACTCTTCATCTTCCTTACGAATTTCTTCTAGATACTCACGGTCGTAAGGGTTGAGAAATTCGGCGTGGCGCACGCTATCCCAGCTATTACCACCATCATTGGTTTGGTAAAACAAACCGTAAGCGCCAATGGCTATGCCACGGCGACTATCAAAAAACATCACATCTAAAAACGGGCGTTCCAACTCAGGCTGGTACATTTGCACCTGCCACTGCTCACCACCATCGCCGGAATGCAAAATAATGGCATCATGACCAACGGCCCAGATATGCTCCCCGACCAGGGTAACAGCCGTTAAGGTTGATTGGGTGGGAACGGTAACCTGAGTAAAGTCGCTATCGGCGCGCTTTATCAGCACGTGGCCGCGTTCGCCCACGGCAACAGTGATATCGCCGGAGGCAATATCCAGTAACAGAGATTCTTTAACAAGTGGTGCCTGATAAGACTGTTCTGCATGCAATGCAAATGAAACTAACAACAGTAGCACCGAAGAAATGGATTTACGCATTAAGACGTTTAGCCTCCGTCTGATTAAGAAAACGGTTGGCAAGGCCAACCGTTATTCTGAAGTGTTATCTCATGCCTTCGCGGCGCAATGCCTGAGGCGTGAACTCGGCTTCTCGCGGATTGATTGAGAAGTCATACATTTTCTCCTCATTATCCAGGCCAATTGCCAGGTAGCGGCGTGAGTTCAGGTCGTGATAAACGTCCAGCGTAGACCACTGAGTCGGAACTTCGTAGTAGTTTACACCATAAGCCACAGCAACACGGTACAGTTCACCACGGTTGTCGTACATATCGGCCAGTTGGATCTGCCAGCTGTCTTCATCAATATAGAACACGCGTTTCTGATAGATATGACGTAAGCCTTCTTTCAGGGTTGCCTCAACGACCCAAACACGGTGTTTTTCCCAACGGGTTAAATCAGGGTTAACGTGATTAGGCTTAAGAATATCTTCGTAGCTCACTGAGTCGCCGTGCAAGGTGTAGTTGTTATACGCAACGTACATTTCTTTTTTGCCTTTCAGCTCCCAGTTATAACGGTTTGGCGAACCGTTAAACATATCGAAGTCATCGGTAGTACGCAGGCCATCGGCCGCTGTTCCCGGTGTATCATAAGCGATGTTCGGTGCCAGACGCACACGACGCTGACCAGTGTTGTAGGTCCAGGCTTTACGCGGCTCCTTTACCTGATCCAGTGTTTCATGAACTAACAGTGCAGTACCCGCCAGACGTGCCGGCTCAGTTACCTTCTGTTTAAACATAAATAACACGTTGTTTTCTAAAAGGCTTTCCGGCGTGGCGTTTTCCTGTGAGTACTGAATTAACAGCTGCTCATCAAAGCCGATTACGTTGTAGTCGCCGCCAGCGGTTACCGCTGCCTGACCACCATTACGTTGAACAGCCGGACCACGATAGCGGGCAATATGGTTCCAGATCGCTTCCAGGCCATTAGCCGGAATGGGGAAAGGAATACCTACCGCAGCGCCTGCCATACCGTTACCACCATCTAATAAGGTAGCACGGGTGGCGTTTTCTTTGGTCGCGTCATAAACAAACTGTGGGTTTGATGCAGAGCGATGAGTTTTGTAAACCGGTAACTTAAAGGTGTCCGGATAAGTTTCGAACATCTTCTTTAAGCCTTCAGATAACTGATCAGCATATTGTTGATAGTTAGCAGCGGTAATTACAAACTCAGGGGTCTCCCCTGCATATGGGTCCGGGTGGAAGTCCCCTGCACTGTAGCCAGGGGGAGTAGAAGTAATACCGCCTGTCCACGCCGGGATAGAGCCGTCTGCATTACCTGCCTTTTCACCACCGAGCGGTGTCAATTCGGTGCCCAGTTTAGCGGCTTCATCCGCAGTTACTTTTGCCTGTACAGGCACTGTCGTTAGCGCAACCGTCAGGGCTGCTGCAATAATTCCGATTTTTTTCATCATAATAAATACTACTCTTTATTAGATTGCATACTTGATGTTGAACGAAACGAAGTCGCGATCAGCCAGTTGGTTGGTGGTACCGATACCACCCCAGAATGCACTATAAGAGGCTGTTGCCGACCATTTACTCAAGTAATCAAAAGTGAATGAAATGTTGGCTGACTTAGTATCTTCAGTGAACAGGAATAATGGATCCGGTGTAGTACCTTTCACATCATGAGAGAAGGTCATACGAGTCCGCAGGTTAATACCTGAAAATACGTTATTGTGATCAGCCACTGCCAGTAGTCGATAACCCCAGGCATCATCCGTAGCAAATGGGTTAGTTTCAGGTCCGTTTGATAAGCCTGTGTGTAAACCAGTACGCGGGTTACCTGTTTCGGTAGGTTCCAGCGACGGTGTACGACCGGTGCCCGGCGCGTTAAGACGCACAACTGACGGGTCCGGGAAATCCACAATATTAACATACCCTGCTTCACCCAGCAGGATCAGGTTGTCGGTACCCAGTGCCGGCCCAAATACGTGAGACACGGTAAACTGTGCCTGCCAGGTATCAGAAAATACGTAACCCTGGGCAGTTTCGCCCGGACCAACCGCACGGTCGATGTTGTTTAACTGGGAAATACCCGCCAGATCAGGGCGCAAACCTGCGTTCGCTAGCTGTTCTGGCATTCCCATGTAAAGTAATTCTACGTCATCAATCTGCAGCGGCTCATCCTGACGGTAAGCAAATTCACCGGCCAAAGCTGTGGTACCGATATTGGTATTAAAGCTGAAACCGTACAGTTTAATGTCTTCAGGATAATAGAACTTCGCTTCAGTGAAAGCCTGCAGCTCGGTAATGTTATCGCGGTTAATGTTATGACTGGCGATATACGCCAAATCTTCAGCAATGGCCGCACTGGTAAAGTTAGACGTTTCACCAGAAATTAGCGGGCGCTGGCTGTGGTAGTTAATGTGATAGAAACTCATTTCCGTTTCATTCAGCGCTTCGGCAAACCAGGTTAAACGTAAACCATACTGGCCCTGATCGTCTGCATCCACGTGAGCGGCGTCACTGTAACCACGGATAGCCACTTTTGTTGGATAAGCAAGATAAGCCTGGCCGATGGCCGCAGGGTTACCGCCGGCGCGCAGGGCATCACCAAGACCATTCAGCGAAGACAGCAGGTAGTCCAGATCGATATCCGGGTTACCGGTAAAGCCAAGCTGGATATTGTTTGCCTGACCGCCCTCACCAGCGAAATCGTTGGTGGCGAAGTAACTACCGGCAACCGGTAACCAACTGCGCTCCCACTCATACTGGTAATAGGCCGATACGCTGACATTCTGGGTTAAACCCAATTGCGCGAAAACCATGCCTACCGGAATAAACACTTCTTTAAGTTCTGCACCAGGAGTTCGGGCGCGGGTAACATCCACAGGGTTAGTGGTATTGATACCATGCTGGATAAAGGTGCTCTCCCCCCAGCTTACTACCTGCTGACCAACCCGCACAGTTAACGGATTATCGCCAATCCACCAGTCGCCATAGAAGAATGCGTCCAGCAGACGTACGTCTGTACACAATAATTCTTTCGCTCTTGGATCGTCGCAAAGCTCAGTATTATTACCGGTAATCGGGTTATCCCATGGACGGTCGTTGTCCATTTGCTCAAAATCATAAAACCAGAAGCCACGGGCGAAAAAGCCCATATCGCCATAGCGAATGTCTAATTCGTGGTTACCGGAGATCTGGGTTGAGAATGCTTCGCCTGAATCATGCGCCAGGTTACCCAAATCGCCGTTACTGGAATAGGCACCATCAGCCAGCGCCCATACATCGGCACTGGGGTAAATAACATTGGTCGCCGCATTATAACCAGACCAGTTAAACTGAGGATGATTACTGTTACCAATTAAACTGTAGTCGCGGTCTTCAACGCGAATACTGGTAGCAAGTGTCAGGTTTGTATCCAGCGATACGGATACATCACCAAAGTCCCATGAAGCGGCACCAGCCGGTAGCGAGGCGGCACCTAGAAAGGCAAAAATTCCAGCTGCGATAGGCGATTTCTTAAATGCGCTAAGCCTGGTTATCATAATTTTTATACTCCTGATTCAACAGTAACCTGCTGATAAAACGACAAACTCATCGGTTTATTTAACAAAATGATTACATCATTTTACACAGATGGCAAGAACTAATCGTACCAGTTGAAAAAAAGCCGTGTTTTTAATCTGTTACAAAAATAGCGTCTGGTGAAAACGTTCTTAACCGCTTGATAGTTATAGTTCAAATTCAGGCGATGCGCTCAAAAGATTTAATTTTATTTTGTGCGCTAACCACGAGTCTGAAGCGGCCATAAAAGCCCCGACTATCAATAAATTGGCGAATGCGGCCCGATGGTACCTGCACCCGCTCGCCAGAATCAGCGGTCAATACCACTACGGGTATTGAGCCGCTGTAAAGGAGCTGACACTGGTGATATGGCTCATTTACCGAAAAATAATACACTTTATCGGTACTATGAATCATATCCGTAGGCCAGAGCTTTACTGACTTTTTCGTAAAGATCCTTACTTAATGAGGCATCATCAAGCAAACGGGACAGTTGCTGTCGCATCAGGGCCTGGCGCGATGGAGCAAAGTGTTGCCATTGGGTTAACGGCGTGACTAACCGCGAAGCCACCTGCGGATTGGTTTTATCCAGCTCCAGCAGATAGTCGGTCAGGAATCGGTAACCACTGCCGTCATCGGCATGGAAACCTGAAGTATTATAGAACGCGAAGCTACCAATCACCGCGCGAACCCGGTTAGGGTTTTGCTGGCTGAACTGCGGGTGCTGACGCAATAGCGTAAGTTGCGCCAGAATATCGCTGCGGTCGCAAGTGGCATGTAAACCAAACCACTTATCCAGCACCAGCGGATCGTCGCGCCAGCGTTGCTCAAACTCATTCATCAGGTTATTAAACAACACTAAATCAAACTGTTGCGCAGCTTTCAGTGCACCCAGCGTATCTGACATGTTGTCAGAAGCGGAGAATTGTTCGGTGATCAACGTTTCTGCCAGTGGTAGTTCAGCCAGTAGCGTGAGCACCACATTCTTACACCGCCGTGAACTAACCTGAGCCGGCTCATAGGTATAAGAGTCTGATTGATTGGTTTGATAAATCACCAGTAACAGATCAGACATAAACTGAGCCAAATCATGACTAAAGCTTTGTCTGGCTTCATTTAAGGCATGTACATCGATATTCTCACGGGTCTGGCACAGGGTTTCAAAGCTGGGTACCACCAGACACTCGCCGAGAATTTCAGGGTTATTCTGGCTGGCCTCAACGGCTTCATAGAGCCCCTGCCAGATGGCCTTTTCTACCTGTTGAGGACTGTCATGATAATATTGTTCAATACACCAGTTATACAACTGCTGAATAGCATCCCAGCGGCTAAAGGCATCGTCGGCAAAGCGGAAGGTATGCAACCACTCTAACGGCGTCAGGTCGGAAGTCAGTTTAACTGGCGCGGAAAAATTGCCCAGCGCTACCGGCGTAATGTCACTTCCTTTGCCGGTAAAGGTTAATTCAGTCACCTGTTTATCCAGAATCACCAGGTTATCGCGGAACATGCCGCTATCTGGCACTAGGTGCTGGCCGTCGGCTGCCAGAAACTCAATTTGCAGCGGGATAAACAGGTCGTGTTTATCCGCCTGATCAGCGGTTGCCAGGTTTTGCTGGGTTAAGGTTACAGTAAGTTTATCACTAGCGGCATCATAAGCACGTTTAACTTCAACGCGAGGCGTGCCCGATTGACTGTACCAGCGGGAAAAATGGGTTAAATCAATATCGGTTGCCGACTGCATGGCTGATACAAAATCATCACAGGTAACAGCCTGACCGTCATGACGGCGGAAATACTCATCCATCCCGGCACGGAAATCGTCTGCACCGAGCAGTGTATGCATCATACGGATAACTTCAGCGCCTTTATCGTAAACCGTGACCGTATAAAAGTTGTTCATTTCGATAACTTCATCCGGACGAATCGGGTGACTCATGGCACTGGCGTCCTCAGCGAACTGGTGCTCACGCATCACCCTGACCTGCTTGATACGGTTACTGAGCGGTGAGCTCATATCGCTGCTGAACTGTTGATCGCGGAATACCGTGAGGCCTTCTTTTAAGCTTAGCTGAAACCAGTCTCTGCATGTGACACGGTTACCGGTCCAGTTATGAAAGTACTCATGGGCGATAACCGACTCCACATTAAAGAAGTCTTCATCAGTAGCAGACGCCTGATCGGCAAGTACAAACTTGCTGTTGAAAACATTCAGCCCTTTGTTTTCCATGGCACCCATATTGAAGAAGTCCACCGCGACTATCATGTATATGTCGAGGTCATACTCGAGGCCAAAAACGTCTTCATCCCAACGCATGGAACGTTTTAAAGCTTCCAGGGCAAATTCGCCACGTTGGCGTTTACCTTTATCGACAAACAGCTCAAGTGCTACCGATTTACCACTTTGCGTTACAAAAGTATCGGTCAACTGATCAAAGCTCCCGGCTACCAGTGCAAACAGGTAGCTTGGCTTAGGAAACGGATCCTGCCATAAAATCCAATGGGTGCCGTCAGTGTTACTACCTTGCTCTATGGGATTACCGTTTGCCAGCATGGTTGGCAGGCTGGCTTTGTCACCGGTAATTTTAACGGTAAAACGTGCCAGTACATCAGGCCGGTCCAGGTAATAGGTGATCCGGCGGAACCCCTCAGCCTCACACTGAGTGCAGTACACGCCGTTAGACAAATACAGCCCTTCCAACGCCTTATTCTCAGCCGGATTAATTTGCGTCACGATGCGCAGAGTAAAGGCATCAGGCACATTGTTCAGTACCAGACCACTATCAGTCTGCTGGTAGTCACCAAAAGGTAAATCATCAATGGTAACTTCTACCAGTTGCATATGTTCGCCATCGAGCTCTAAAGGCGCGTTAGCCGCGCCCTGACGCTTAACCTGCAGTTCGCTGACCACTCTGGTCGCATTCGGGTCCAGGGTAAAATCCAGGGCAATATCAGTAATTGTAAACTCGGGCGCGCGATAGTCTTCGCGACGTTTAGCCACTAGCGTCATTGCATCTCCTAACAAGATGTTTATTTTGCTGAAGTCACGGCTTGCGGTGGCTCAAGACGGAGAATTTTAATTCCCAGATAAGCATAGATGACCGCCAGAACCGGACTGATTAAGTTAAAGAAGGCAAAGAAAATATATTCGAACGGATGCACCATTAACACGCCATGCATATAAGCACCGCAGGTATTCCAGGGAATAAGTGGTGACGTAATGGTGCCGCCGTCTTCCAGGCTTCGGGATAAGTTTAGCTGATCAAGCCCACGTTTGGCGTACTCATCCTTATACATACGGCCAGGCATAACGATAGCCATATACTGGTCAGAAGTGATCAGGTTAGTGCCGATGCAGGTCAGGATTGTGCGACTCACCATGGCACCGGCGGTTTTTGCGCCGTGTAAAATAGCGCCTACAGCACGGGTGAGTAGCCCTACCCGCTCCAGCACCGCGCCAAATGACATGGCGCACACAATCAGCCAGATAGTATTGAGCATCGAAGACATGCCACCGCGGCTTAGCAGACTGTTGAGGTTGTCGTCACTGGTATTAAAACTCACGCCGTCGAATAAGGCGGTCCAGACCACTTTAAGCGCGCCTACAGAAAACGAATCTGCGCTGTCTTTCATGGCTTGAATGACATCAGGCTGAAAAATTAGCGCCCAGACCCCGCCTAACAGTGCCCCGATACCGACTGCCGGGAAAGCCGGCATTTTACGCATCGCCAGTGTCAGCAACACAACCAGCGGTACCAGCATAAAGATATTGATGTTAAAGGTATCATCCAATAGCACCTGCATCTGCTGAATTTTCTCGGCGGACTGCACACCGGATTCACTGAGGCCAATGATAACGAATAAAATCAGCGCCAGTAGAAAGCTGGGAATCGTCGTCCACAGCATGTAGCGAATGTGTTCAAACAGATCGGTACCTGCCACTGCCGGAGCCAGGTTAGTGGTTTCTGATAACGGCGAAATTTTATCACCAAAGTACGCACCGGAAATAATTGCACCGGCAGTGATCGCCGCCGACATATCCATACCGGCCGATACGCCCATCAGTGCCACACCTACAGTTGCAGCCGTTGTCCACGAACTACCAATACTCATCGCCACCACGGCACAAATGATACAGGTAGCCGCGTAAAACATACTGGGGTTGAGCAGCTCAAGTCCGTAATAAATTAAGGTAGGTACCGTACCAGCCAGCATCCAGGTACCAATCAGTGCGCCTACAACCAGCAGGATAAGACAGGCACCCAATGACACCGAAATGCCCTGAATAATGCCTTTTTCAATATCGTGCCATTTGTGGCCATTCTTCATACCAATAATCGCCGCCAGGCCAGTACCGATTAACAGCGATACCTGGTTAGGCCCGTAAGAGGAATTATCGGCGAACAGGTAAACTGCGGTACCGAGCATCAGAATGAGTGAAATTACCGGGATAAACGCATCTAACAGCGTCGGTTGTTTTATTTCTCTGGTCATGGTTATTTCCTTATGCAACCGAACGATAGAACATCAGCAGAATGACCAGCGGGCAGACAAACTTCACATACCACGGCCAGATTTTCCAGAATAAACGCTGTTCCATATCCGGCGCGCTTACCTTAAGCTCGGCCAGGATCTCGTTACGCTTCCATACCCAACCAGCAAAGATACACAAGGCAAAGCCCAGCAGCGGCTGGCTATACTTAGTGGTCAGCGCGATAACAAAACCAAACAGCGTAGAAAAATTAAAGATGATCAGTGCGCTGGCAACAAAAATCACGGTTGTAACAATCATTACTGCCTTAGGGCGCGACAAGTCACGGCTTTCTGACAAATAGGCCACCGGGACTTCCAGCATTGAAATAGAGCTGGTAAGAGCGGCAATGACCATTAACGCAAAGAACACAGTAGAAACCACAACACCGATTGGCCCGATGGTATTAAATAGCGCCGGTAAGACGGTAAAAATCAACTGGTCGCCGGCAATCAACTCGCCGGTAGACGAGAAAATTTCCACGCCATTATTCAGCGCTACATACATCGCCGGGATAATCAGCATACCGGCAATAATGGCCACACCAATATCCACCAGGGCTACCGCGGCACCAATGGTCGGTAAATCTTCTTTCTTACTCATGTACGAGCCATAAACCAGCATGGTACCTACGCCGAGTGACATGGAGAAAAACGCCTGCCCCATGGCATCAATCAGCAAATCCGGGTTGAGTACTACTGAGAAGTCGGGTACAAGATAGGCTGCCCAGCCTTCGCTGGCGCCTGGCTGAAAGCTCACATAGACAATCAGTATGCCCATGAGAATGAACAGGGTTGGCATGAGGCGCACAGACCAGCGCTCAATACCGGCTTTTACCCCGCCAAGAACAATGTAAGACGTAAGGCTCAGAAACAACGCACAAAAGATCAGGTTAGTGCTTAGTGAATAACTGGTAAGCCAGTCGCTGACTGCCTGTGGCGCCACGGGCCGGCTGGCCGATTCAGCGAAAAAGGCAATCATCCAGCCACCCACAATGGCATAAAAGGCCAGAATCAACGATACCGTAACGCAGCCCCACAGGCCGGTAAGCCGCCCCAGCGGATTGCTGGTGATCTGACCGAGTGAATCCACCATATTGGCCCGGTGAGCACGGCCGATAACCAGCTCAGCCATTAATACCGGATACGCCAGCGCAAACGCCAGCAACAGGTAGACCAAAACAAAAGCTGCGCCGCCATTACTGGCTACCTGGGTTGGAAAGCCCCAGATATTGCCCAGTCCCACAGCCGAGCCCGCAGCTGCCAGTATAAATCCGATACGAGAAGAAAACTCACCACGAACCGCCATACACGTTGTTCCCTTTATTATTGTTTTATATATATTTTAATACTGTCGTTAGTATTTGTGATTTGTGTGTCTGATGCAATGAAAAAAGGGCTGACAGTGCTGTCAGCCCTTTAATGAAGCGAACTACTAACCGCGGGTAAGTGCGTATTTCCCCGTGTTTACCATATCAAGAGTAATGTTGGCGGCTTCCGTCAGGTACGGGTCCAGTTCCTCAAGTTCTTCAGGCAGGTCCTCAAGATCTTCAACAACCGGCAGTCCCATTCGGGTTAAACGCTCATTTGCACGGGTCAGTGCTTGTTGTTCGTTCTCTTTTTTCTCGGCTAGTCGTTCTGACTCAACCAGTGAAATAAAGTCTTTGTCTTTATTCTCTTTATATTTTTCAATGTCTTCCTGGATGTAGCCAAACTCAGGATCCTGCATAATGCGGGCGCTGTGTTTCGCGGCCAGTACATCCAGTGCACTCTGGGTATCACCAAAGGTGGTGTAGTTAGCACGTTTGATGCTATCCCATGGCAAGGCATTTTCTTCCTGGCTTTCGCCCCACTCTGCCGGATCGATTGGCGATGGGAACGGAATATCCGGCACAACACCTTTATGCTGCGTACTGCCGCCGTTAATGCGATAGAATTTAGCAATGGTGTACTGCACGCTGCCCAGCGGGTTTTCGTAGAGGTCGTAGATACGCCCTAACCCTTTATGCTGTTGTACCGTACCTTTACCAAAGGTTTGCTCACCGATGATCAACGCACGGTTATAATCCTGCATCGCTGCAGCAAAGATTTCTGATGCCGAAGCACTGTAGCGGTCAACCAGTACAGTAAGCGGGCCCTGATAGGCCACTTTACCATCGGTATCCTGGTTTACGCTCATGCGGCCGCCTTCATAACGGATCTGCACAACCGGCCCCTGTTCAATAAACAGGCCGGAAACCAGCGTAGCTTCTGATAACGAACCACCGCCGTTACCACGTAAATCAACAATGATCGCTTTAACTTCTTCCGACTTCAGCGCGTTAATTTCCTTTAACACGTCAACGTGAAGGTTATTGTAGAAGCTTGGGATAGAGATAACGCCTACCTTTTCATCCTGATGCGGGCCTGAGTCAGGCACAAATACTTCAGATTTGGCAGCACGATCTTCCAGTTTAATTTTGTCACGAATTAAGGTGATTACCGAAACCGTTGTACTTTCGGTTGCGCCCTTTTGCACCTGCAAGCGCACTTCGCTGCCTTTGGGGCCTTTAATCAGCTCAACCACGTCATCCAGACGCCAGCCAATCACATCAACAAATTCTTCGTCTTCCTGAGCAACACCGATAATTTTATCTTCCGGCTTAATCGCCTTAGACTTATCAGCCGGACCACCCGGGACGATGCTCTTGATAACGGTAAAGTCATCTTCGCTCTGCAATACTGCACCAATACCTTCCAGCGACAGATTCATGTCCATCTGAAAACGTTCGGCGTTGCGTGGCGATAAATAACTGGTGTGCGCTTCGATGCTCCGGGCAAATGAGTTCATTACCGTCTGGAATACATCTTCGCTTTGAGTTTGCTTCAGACGCTTGATAGCTCGCTCATAACGCTTGGTAAGCAGCTCTTTGATCTTATCCTGCTCTTTACCCGCCAGCTTCAGATTAAGTGCATCATACTTAACACGCTGACGCCACAATTCGTCCAGCTCAGCCTGATTTACAGGCCAGGCGGCCTCTTCACGGTCGTAATAAAACTTGTCGCCTTCTTTCTCGAAGTTAAACTCACCGTCGAGCAGGGTTAAGGCATATTCATAGCGACTAATGCGCGATTCGAGGTTGCGATTGAACATGTCGTAAGCCACTTGCAGGTTTCCGCGCAGAATGGCTTCGTCAAATTCATCCCGATGCTTATTAAATTCAGCAATATCGGACGCTAAAAAGATATTTCGATTTCCGTCGAGAGATTTGAGATAGCGGTCATACACTTTCTCAGACAGCGTATCATCCAGTTTGATCAGTTTGTAATGTTCACGGGTGAACAGCGTACTGATGCGCTTTGCCGCGGAGGAATGCTGCGGCTCTTGCTGGAGAATGGGCAGATCTTCGACACTATTGCCAGATGTAACCGCACCGGCTCCTACGCTTAACGCAAGAATTGCACTGGCAACGGAAATGCGAAGTATATCTTTCATATTACTACCTCTTAGAACGTGCTAAACGCAGTGTTTGCGGATTAACCTTTACTACCATCCCCGTATCCAGTTGAACATGCACACCGTCTTTTGCTACTTCGGTTATTACCGCGTGCATTGGTGCTTTGCCTAGTTTTACCGTAACTGATGTACCAACGGTTAAATCGGCATCAGACAGTTTGGCCGGGGGCGTCTTAATTGGTCTGCTATTTTTCGATTTAGTTCCGTTATTATAGCGTCCGGCGGGAGATTTACCCGCTTTCTCACCGCTATTCGCCGCAGATGAACGGCCATCTTTCTTACGATTCGCCTGTGCTGACTGCTTACGCTTTTCAGCAGCCTTGGCTTTGCTCTCGTCCAGTTGCTTTTTGGCGTGTTCTTCGTGTTCTTCTTCTATCGCCGCATCCTGATTTCCGTCCAGATCAACGCGAAAGTTCCCTTTCTTAATGCTGTACAAATAGCGCCAGCTGTTTGTGTAATGGCGTAAGCTCGAGCGCAATAACGTTTTACTAACGCGTTCCTCTTCGGCGAGGCGCTCGGCAAGATCCTGAAAAATGCCAATCTTAAGGGGTTTGGCTTCACCTTCTAAGGTAAAGCAATTAGGAAATGTCTCGGCAAGAAAGGCGATAACCTCTTTGCTGTTACTAAACTTCTGTGATGATTCCATCAATGTCAATGTGTGTCAGTGTTAATCCAGATTGTCTGCATCATCCCAAGTTGCTAAGAGATGGTCAACCCAATCAAGCAAATCATCATCATTTACGTACAATAAATTGTCATCCTGATGCCAAATTGACCAGGTATGAGCCAATAATTTCTCTAAACGCTCAATTTCGATGTCTTCTTCGGCGCGATCATAAACCATGTGTAACACGGTATTGAGCCGTTCTGCGGCCTCATCCGGATCCTCAAACACATCTTCCATATCTTGCCATGTGGCCAGCACCACCTGAATATCCACCATGTGCTTCATGATAATTCCGCCACCAGAGCATCCACAATGGCCACCAGACCGGCTTCGTCTTCGGTACTAAAGCGGGATAGTTTTGGACTATCAATGTCCAGTACACCAACCAACTCATCGTTTACCACTATCGGGATAACAATTTCTGACTCAGAGGCCGCGTCACAGGCAATATGCCCCTCAAACGCGTGGACATCATCGATACGCTGGATGGTATTGGTTTGCGCCGCTGTGCCACATACGCCTTTGCCCATCGGGATACGAATACAGGCTGGCAGCCCCTGAAACGGGCCCAGTATTAACTGCTCTTCTTTATACAGATAAAACCCGGCCCAGTTAACATCGTCCAGATTGTTATAAATCAACGCGCTTAAATTGGCCAGATTGGCAATTAAATCCGGTTCGCCGGCAATCAGGCTCTTCGCCTGTTCAATTAATTGAGGGTAAATGCTGCTGTCGTTCAAACTATAATTCTCAATTGAAAAGTTACAAGACCGCCAGAGTGTAGCAGTTCCCTCAATAAAGGTTAATCGGTGAAAATCATTCGCCTGTTTAATTCTCAATAGCGAATGTTACATTCACTGAGGCCGACGTATCGGTCTGGCCGGGTAAACTAAAAGCATCTTCCTGTTGAACACGCATTCTTACTCCAACCGGTGGCTGGTTATAAGACATAGATTCACTAATAGAAATGACACCAGCGATGCTAACACCCATTTGCTTAGCGATGAGACTGGCACGCTCTTTAGCATCTTCCACTGCGGCAATTAATGCTTCGCGATAGACCTTTTCGGGTTTAGAGTTAATAAACTCAAACTGATCAATGCGATTAATGCCGCGCTTCATGGCCCCATCAAGCACAGTATCGTAGTTTTGCAATTGATTTGAGGTTACGCGTACCTGCCTGCTAAGTATAAATCCCTTGTGTTCTCTGCCATTAGGCGTATGTTCATACCAGGGGGATAAATTGACTGACATTGACTGTATGTGCTGTTCCGCAACGCCCTGAGACAATAAAAAACTCACTACAGCATTAAGTTTGGCATTGGCCTGTTCGTTAAGCTTGCCCACTACCGCACCACGCTCTTCAATGACCATGGTCAGGGTATAAGCATCCGGCGCCGCCGCAACAATCCCCTGGCCAGACACCTGTAAAGTTCGTTCGTCTGCCTGGGAATGAAAACTTAACGCCAGACCCAGCGCCGCAAAAGCAATGACTTTCCAATTCATAAAACAACTCCAGTGATAATGACCCGCGCAGTATGGCAACGAAAGGCTTAACCTAACCTGAACTGTTAGCCAAAGAACCAGTAACTCACCACAATTGCTGTGGTAATACCGGCAATGTCGGCCGCCAGACAACAAGCTACGGCGTAGCGCGAATGTTTAATGCCTACTGCGCCTAAATACACTGCAAGCACATAAAAGGTGGTTTCGGTAGAGCCCTGCATTACTGATGATAAGCGCCCGGCAAAGGAGTCTGCGCCATGGTGCTGCATGGTTTCAATCATCAGTGCGCGCGCCCCGCTACCGCTCAGTGGTTTCATTAATGCGGTGGGTAACGCATCCACAAAGCGCGGATCAAAGCCCATCCAACCTGCTGCTGTCGCAATCATCTGCACCAGAATATCCATTACGCCGCTGGCGCGTAACATGCCAATCGCAACCAACATCGCGAGCAGGAACGGGATGAGCGACACCGCCACTTCAAAGCCTTTTTTGGCGCCATCAACAAATTGCTCGTAGGTGTTATTGCCTACCCGCCAGCCGGAAATGAGCACACCGACCACAAACGTAAACAGTAAGCTGTTTGCCACAATAGCCGACTGACTGGCCAGCTCAGAGGCGGCCAGTTGGGCAAAATATAAAATAACCGCCGTCAGTAAACCAAACACACCAACCAGGTAAAGCAGCACCACACGGTTAAACAGGTTTATACGCTGAACCAGACAGGTCACAATTAACCCTGCCAGCGTTGATGCACTGGTGGCCAGCAAAATAGGAATAAATACATCGGTGGGCTGTGCAGCGCCCTGCTCGCCACGGTACAAGAATACCGCAATGGGGAATAAAGTGACCGACGAGGTATTGAGTACCAAAAACAAAATCTGGCTATTGGTGAGAGTATCTTTTCTGGGCGCCAGGGTTTGCATATCCTGCATGGCCTTAATACCAAACGGCGTTGCCGCATTATCCAGGCCCAGCAGGTTGGCCGACATATTCATGGTAATACTGCCCAGCGCCGGATGGTCGCGGGGGATGTCGGGCATGATGCGGCATAAAAACGGAGCCAGCACCCGTGAAAACTTTTTGATTAAGCCTGATTTTTCTGCCACTTCAAAAATACCCAGCCAGAACGCCAGTACACCTATCAGGCCAATGGCGATTTCTACACTCAGGGTTGCCATGCTGCTCACCGCATTCATTACATCCTGAAACCCGCCAGGGTTTTCGCCCCACAGGGCCTGATATAGGGTCGCCAGGAAAGCGCTGACAATAAAGGTAAGCCAAATTCGATGCAGCATAGATGATTAACCTGAATAATGAGTAAACAACGGGCGGACAGGTTAAACCGTAAGACAGGAAAGCAGAGATAGCAGATTTATGCACTGTCGTTCTCACCTTCCCGGGTGTTACCTGACACGACAGTCTGAGATAGTAGCGTTAAAGGCTGGCAATTAACAATTTTTTATTTTGCCAGCCTTTATATTCAGGAATTTTTTAGTCGTACTAAAAACCAACTTTAATTCGCTGTTACTTTAAGACCGTCTTCAGTGCAGCCAGGCAAAAGTCGACGTTTTTGTCGGTACAGGCGGCGCCCATCAAGCCAATTCGCCAAACCTTACCGGCAAAAGCCCCCAGACCTGCGCCAATTTCCAGATTAAAGTCATTCAACAGGCGGCCACGTACTTCAGCATCGTCCACTCCCTCAGGGATACGAACTACGTTCAACTGAGGTAAGCGGTAAGCTTTATCTACAGCCATTTCAATGCCCAGTTCCTCGAGGCCGGCAACCAGCTTGTTGTGGACGGTGGCGTGGCGTTGCCAGGCGTTTTCAAGGCCTTCCTCGTGCAACATAACCAGTGATTCATGCAGTGCATAAATACTGTTTACCGGTGCTGTGTGGTGGTAAGCACGTTTACCGCCCTGGCCCCAGTAACCAACAATCAGGTTCATATCCAAAAACCAGCTTTGCACCGGCGCTTTACGGCCTTTAATGACCGCAAGGGCCTTATCGCTGAATGAGACGGGCGATATACCCGGAACACAGCTTAAGCATTTTTGTGAACCGGAATAAATGGCATCAATTTGCCAGTCATCCACGGCCAGCTCGATGCCGCCCAGCGAAGTCACCGCATCAACAATGGTCAGGCAATCATACTGACGGGCCAGTGCACACATTTTCTCGGCGTCATTGCGGACGCCGGTAGAGGTTTCGGCGTGGACAAAAGCAACGATTTTGGCCTCCGGGTGAGCTTTTAAAGCTTCTTCGAGCTTATTGAGGTCGGTTTGCGTGCCCCAGTCGTCTTCAACAACGACAGCCGTTGCCCCGCTACGCACCACATTCTCTCGCATACGCATGCCAAACACGCCGTTGATGCACACTATGACCGTGTCGCCCGGCTCAATCAGGTTAACAAACGCAGCTTCCATCCCGGCCGAGCCCGGTGCGGATACCGGCATAGTTAACGGATTTTCAGTTTTAAAGGCGTACTGCAGCAGTTCTTTAGTTTCATCCATCAAACCAATAAAATCAGGATCAAGGTGACCCACGGTACTGCGAGCCATGGCATTTAACACACGAGGACTCACGTCAGAAGGACCCGGGCCCATTAACGTACGTTGTGGTGGAATATGACTGCTGTATGATTTCATTGATGATACCTGCTCAGTAAAGTAAACCTATGAGCGCTATTCTGGCAATTCGGTTACCAAACCACAATCGCAGTTTCGGGTGATTAGCTGATTATCATTATTCACATAATGAATAGGCAAGGCATAATTTTATACGCGTAAGTATATAGTCCAATTTTAATACACATTAGTTGTGGATAAATAATGCACAAACTGGTTATATTTTGTGCATTCGCTGTTAATTATCTGGGCAATGACTGGCGTAAAGTACTGGTTAGTATCTATAATTGATTAAAAATGGGACAGTACAAAAAAATTGTTTATAAATTGAACGATATTGAGCTATGATTAAAAACCTACAAAGATGATTTGTTCACTTCTCCCTTTGTAAAAGTTAGCGCACGGCTCAGCAATGAGCCATTCCCCTAGGCCCGGAGCTTTTTAAGTTCTGGGCATTTTTTATGGGCGAAGAAAAATTTGTCGGTGCATTGCTGCCAGCGCCAATAGCGCCAGCAGTTTGTTGACCCATTCAATCATGCCCCGTGAGGGCTAGGAATCATGGGATCAGTCGGTGATCCGCATCAGGCCTTCCTGCATGGTAGACGCCACCAGTTCACCCTGCTGGTTAAATAACTGGCCTCGTACCAGGCCTCTGGCACCACCACTGGCCGGACTCTCCATGGAATACAGTAACCATTCGTTCATGTTAATCGGGCGATGGAACCACATGGCGTGGTCGATAGTGGCTATCGCCAACTTACGGTCGGTAATTTGAACGCCGTGGGGCTGCAGAGACGTACTTAAGAAATGGTAGTCGCTGGCATAGGCCAGAGCAGCCTGATGCATGGCCTGTGAATCACCAAGGTCTTCGTTTGCCCGTAGCCAGGTGTACCGCTCAGGCTTGTCATTTTTTGACGTAAATGAACGCACAGCATCGACGGTACGAATATCAATGGGACGATGGTAGCTCAGCGCTTCCCGCATTCTGCGGCCGATGTTCTCATAGTTGCGCTCGTACATTCTGATGTCAGGTTCCACCTCTTGGGGTGCAGGCACATCAGGCATCTGAGCATACTGATGCTGCATGCCCTCTTCCGGCTGCTGAAATGAGGCTGTCATATAAAAGATGTTGCGGCCATTCTGAATGGCTTTTACCCGCCGGGCAGAAAAGCTTTTACCATCCCTCACGATTTCAACGTCGTAGACTACCGGCTGCTTGGCATCACCGGGTAGCAAAAAGTAGCTGTGAAAAGAATGTGCAACGCGGCCCTCAGGTACGCTTGCCCAGGCAGCCTTTAAAGCCTGACCTAACACCTGACCACCAAATAAGGCACGAAAGCCCAGATCCCAGCTCTGGCCACGATAAAGTCCCTTTTCCAGGGTTTCTAATTCCAGTAAAGAGGCAACTTTAACTTCGTTTTGCTGTTCCAAGAGTAACTCCCAATTGATAAACAGATAGGTTCACTACCAAAAAGACTGACTACCGCGTTCGGGGATTGCGAGGATAAAACTTGTCGGCACACTTTGCCCGGTGCTCAAAAAAACGCGTGTCTTTGTAAGGTAACTTCATAAAACCACAGGTGCCTTCACCTGTAAGTAGTGGCAGTGAATCAATGATTTCTTTCAGTAACGCATTAAACTCATTTTCCTTCGTATGATCAAGCAAACGATAGTAACTATGAATTTTTAGGTGCTTCTCAAGCGCCTCGAAAATGATACAGCCGGTATGATGAATAGCATTAAGCGCCTTGATGGCCTGCATAATTTGTGGTGGTAAGGCGAGGAATTCGTCAGGATCATCACCGTCTTCAAAGTACGAATGCACCCGACTTTCAGACGTACTCAGTGACACACTGGATTTTTCATACGGGATCACGGTAGCGGCACCGGCCACAAACGGCGCTTCAATTTGTTCTCGCTCAATATGCAGGGTGTTTTTGGCATCAAACAGGCAGCATTTAAATACCCCCTGGCGGTGAATGGCCCGGGCCAGTGTCACCACGGTATTGACGGCATGTTTGAAGGCCTGCTCCCTGGCCGGATCCTGCAGATTCAGGCTGGAATCAATGTATACGCCTTCCGGTTGCCAGTGAATAACCAGGCCGCCTACCACCGGATAACGGGCCAGGCGGCTAACCGCCGCTAAAAAACCTTTTTCGGTAGCGCCCATGCCATCCAGGTAATTTTTGTAATACCGCTCGAACTGGGCGTCATTTAAATAATTTAACTGGCTGAGCTCATCCGACTGCTGCTCGCTGAGATCGTTTTGCTGGCGTAAAAACGACTTGCGTGAACTGTATACCACCGATTCGATATTCTTACGCTCTTTGGCTACCCACACCGGTAACAGGGATTCGTAGCGCTCCACGCTATCATTAGCAAACACCAGGTTTTCCAGCAATTTGAGGTGCGACAGCAAATAGTCACCACCACTGTGCTGCTCTGCAACATTGTCGCTGAGCATATAGGTAAGAATGTCTGACAAAATTTTCGGTAATCCCAACGAGGATGGGGGGATCACCAGATGGGCAAACCGTGCAGACTGGCCGGAGGCCAGAGCATACAAAGTTCCTGCAAGCCCCTGCTCATCAAAGCGTGGGCTTGAGCGCTCACCATTAAGCTGCGCATCGCCAATAAAGTAGATATCCCCCAGGCGGGCATTGGTTTGCTGGATATCTCCCGACATTAAATCCAGTACGTTGTTTTGCACCGGCTGCAGGTGTTCATCGAGCTGTGCATACACACTGGAGCCCCAGTCGATGAGACTGAGCTGCTCGTTGTCTTCATCCCACACCAGGTTAGAAGGTTTAATGTCGCCATGTACGATAGGCCGGTGTCCGCCGTCGAGCTCAAAATGGCGTAAATACAGCAGGATTTTACCCAGTTGCACGGCCATTTTTACAATCAGTCGCGGCCCTACAGGCCCTTCCCGTAAACTGTATTGCTCAAGGTCGATGCCCGGCGCCCGCTCCATCATCAGAATGGACTGCCTGCCCCGTTGGTAGAACTCTTTTACTGCCGGAATATGCGAGTGTCTGAGCAGCCCCTGCATAAAGGCTTCTTCCTCGAGGCGGTCCTGAATGCTCACGGGCAGTGTTATGCGGGTGAATTTAAATACCAGCTCTTCACCGCCATGATCGCGCCCGCCAAAGGCAAAGCCGTAAGCGCCTTTGCCAATCAGACTGATATCGGTAAATCCAAGGCTTTCGAGTTGCGCGATACACAGCGCAATCCAGTCTTTCAGTTTCTTGGCATCCGCATGAGAAAGCAGATACACCGACTGCTCCTCAGGAATATAAAAGTGGCGGATGCCTTTTCTGGTCATGACTCGGTGTGATTAAGCCAAACCACGTTGTGCTGGCATTGCGTGCCTAAACGTGGGCAAAGCTCAGTCAGGCTGTTGGTTAGAATGGTGTCGATTTGCCAGGCCGGGTTAATAAAGCACACGCCGGAACCATACATGCCGGTATCAGCCGCTTTATCCTCGGCCAGCAGCTCTACCTGCAGCACATTATGATTAAGCCTGGAAAGGGTCTGGCACATGGCTTCAGATTCCCCTTGTTTATCGCCAGCCCGGGCCGACAACAACGGATACCAAATCAGAATTTGCGCCTGCGGCCAGCGTTTTAAACACTCTTTTACCGCGTTGATCACTGCCTGGTATTCGCTGCGTGACTCATAGGGCGGATCGATAAGCACTGCGCCACGATTTGGCTTCGGCGGCGATAAAGCGACCAGGCCTTCCAGGCCGTCACGAAAGTGGCTGTGTACCTGCCCCTGCCCTTTATGGCGCTTTAACACCCCTTTTAAATTTGCAAATTCGCCGGGGTGTAATTCCATCACGTGCAATGCATCATTGGCCCGCAGTAAATCCGCAGCCAGTACCGGTGACCCCGGGTACTCATTATTATTACGATATAACGCCAGCGCGGCCAGATAATCAACTAGCAGCGGATCCTGCGGCGAGAACTGATCCAGCTTCACAACACCGTCTTTGTACTCACCGGTTTTATTGGCCTGTTCAGAGTCGAGACTGTAACAGCCAGAGCCGCCGTGGGTATCAATCAGATTAAACGGCTTGTTTTTTTGCTTCAGGCGATTAATAACTGCCTGCCAGCAGAGATGTTTGAGGATGTCGGCATGATTACCGGCGTGATAACCGTGTTGGTAACTCAGCAAAATAGTGCTCTCTCTTGAAACCTGTAATCAGGATCTCCGAACCCGGGTACAGGCGAAACTTGCGCGAATCGCGCAAGTTTATCGCCCGCTACACCAAGATACCAGTGCCGTAACGGGTTAACGTAGTTTGCTTAACATTTTGAGCGGGTTGGACAAATAATCCAGCCATACATTGTTAAACCTTACCATGGTGGCGCCATCGATAACCCTGTGGTCGGCCGACCAGCTCACCTGCATAACAGACTGACTGATAACCTGTTGCTGATCATCAAATCGCGGCAACTGCTGTATTTTACCCAGCGCCACAATGGCCAGTTCAGGGTAATTAATAATCGGTGTGGCGGTAGTTCCGCCCAGTACACCCACATTGGAAATGCTAATGGTACCGCCTTTCAAGTCACTACTACCCACCTTACCCTGTTTGGCATCGGCAACAATGCGCTGCATGGCCTCAGCGATTTCCAGCACACTCAGGTTCTGCACCTGTTTAATGTTTGGCACCAGTAAACCGGCACTGCTGTCCACTGCAAAACCAATATTGTGGTCGTCAAAGTAGGTCATGGCGTTGCCATCCTCACTAAGACGAGCATTAAACTGCGGAAATTCCGTTAAGCATAATGACAAGGCCTTAATGAAAAACGGCATAAACGTCAGCTTAATATCCGCATCGGCAAACTGTGCTTTTAACGACGCTTTAAGCGCAATGAGCGGATCCATCACCAGCTCATCCGATACCGTAAAGTGCGGGATCGTACTCACCGAGCGAACCATCTGTTTCGCCATGGCTTTCTGCACCGGGGTTAATGGCAAGGTGCGACTTGTCTGTTCTGAGGCCGCGGGCTTTTCTGTCTGCTGAGTCGGTTGCGGCGAGCTCTTCTGACCTTGTTGCAGCGCATTGAGGACATCCTGTTTGAGTACACGGCCTTTTTTACCGGTTGGGGTAATGTCCTGCAGGGCCAGGTTATTCTCTTTCGCCAGGCGGCGGACTGCCGGACTGGCCGGCACCTTCCCTTCAATCACTTTGGGCGGCTCAAAACCACCTTCCTGAAAACCGGCGGGTACAGCTTTGCCTGCTACTGCCTGTGATGCCTGCACAGCGTTTTCATTTCTGGCCGTGGTTGCGTCTGACGTTACCCCGGCACCTTCCTGCTCAACCGATAAATCAAATAAAGGCTCATGCACTTTGGCAATCTGCCCGACCTCGTGATAACGCTTAACCAGGGTACCGGCATGCTTGGCAGGAATTTCCACCACTGCTTTATCGGTCATCACTTCAACCACTACATCATCCTCGGCAACAAAATCGCCGGAATCGATGTGCCATTTTACGATTTCACATTCAACAATGCCTTCGCCAATATCAGGCAAAATAAACGTTTCTACGGCACTGCCTGCGTTATCGTGTGGCTGCGTTTCGCTAACTGTATCTGGCACTTTCTCTGGCGTTTTTTCAACTGCTTGAGGTGCATCCGGCGTTCGTTGCTGCGAAGCCCCGCTATCGTCATTCTCTGGTTTAAGTTCGAATAAAGGCGCATGCACCTTGGCAATATCGCCGGGCTTATAATACAACCGGGTAATCACGCCACTGTGGATAGCAGGAATTTGTACCGTGGCTTTGTCGGTCATTACCTCTGCCACCGGCTGATCTTCTTCTACCGTATCGCCTTCACTGACCAGCCACTCGAGTAGTTCGCACTCGACAACGCCTTCGCCAATATCAGGCAAAATAAAATCTGTCATATTTACCTCAGTAGTTCAGCATGCGTTTAAGAGCTTCGTAAGTCTTGTATTCGTCTGGCATGTATTCTTTTTCATGCGCCAGCGGGTACGGCGTATCCAGACCGCACACCCGGGTGACCGGCGCTTCCAGATATAAGAAACACTGCTCCTGAATATGCGCGGCTATCTCACTGCCAAAACCAGAGGTAACCGGCGCTTCGTGGTTGATCAACAGACGGCCGGTTTTCATTACCGATTCGGCAACGGTTTGTGCATCCCAGGGTAAGATGCTGCGTAAATCAATGATTTCGCAGGACACCCCGTCTTCCAGCGCCATGGCGGCCGCTTTTTGAATAATTTCAACCTGAGCGCCCCAGGCCAGCAAGGTAATATCGCTACCTTCCTGAATAACTTCGGCTGTGCCCAGACCAATAGAGTAGTCTTCCTCCGGCACCTCGCATACGGAGGCACGATAGAGGCGTTTGGGCTCCATAAATAACACCGGGTTATCATCGCGGATAGCGCCCAGCAATAATCCTTTGGCCTGGTATGGGTCGCGAGGCACCACAACCTTCAGGCCGGGAATGTGGCTGAAAAACGCTTCCGGTGACTGGGAATGATAATGACCACCGGCAATGCCACCACCGTAAGGCGTTCTGATGGTGAGTGAACCACAAGAAAACTGCCCCCCGGAGCGATAGCGAAACTTCGCGGTTTCATTGACGATCTGATCAAACGCCGGAAAGATATAGTCACCAAACTGGATCTCGGCCACCGGCACACTGCCCTGGGCAGCCAGGCCGTTAGCAAAACCAATAATGCCCTGTTCGGTAAGCGGTGTATTAAAACAGCGGGCTTTACCAAACTTTTCCTGTAAATGACTGGTAGCGCGGAATACGCCACCAAAATGACCCACGTCTTCGCCAAACACCACGACTTTTTCGTCTTCGGTCATGGCAGTGATCAAGGCCTGATTAATCGCCTGGAGTAAATTTAACTTTGCCATTACTTACCTACCTCGCCCGATGTTTTAGGATATTTATCCGGGTAGCGTTTAATGTGCTCCAGTAATGCTTCCCGCTGTGCCTTTAGGTGCCATGGCACTTCGCTGTAAACGTCTTCTACAATATCGCTAATCGGATTTACCGGGACTTTTTCGGCTGTTTTAAGCGCGTTTAGGATATCGCTGCGCACTTCTTTAAGGTACTTTTCGGTGTCTTCTTCCTTAAGCCAGCCTTTATTGAGTAACCACACTTTAAAGCGCTCTATGGGGTCCTTCAGACGCCATTTTTCTTCTTCTTTTTTCGAGCGGTAACCGCTAGGATCGTCTGAGGTAGAATGCGCAGCCAAACGGTAGGTCATGGCCTCAATCAAAACCGGTTGCGAAGCTGACAGAGCAAGCTCACGAGCTTTAACGGTGGCGCTGTAAACGGCCAGCGGATCGTTGCCGTCTACCCGGATAGTGCGCACGCCATAGCCAATTCCCCGCGACGCAATACCGTCGCCGGCGAACTGTTCTTCAGCAGGCGTAGAAATGGCATAACCGTTATTTCGGCAAAAAAAGATCACCGGGCAATTGAGCACTGCCGCCATATTAAGACCAGCATGAAAGTCACCTTCGGAGGCCGCGCCCTCACCGAAATAGCAGACAGTGAGTGCATCATTACCCGCCAGTTTCTGCCCATAGGCATAGCCTGCTGCCTGTGGGATTTGCGTACCCAGCGGCGACGAAATGGTCATGAAATTAAGCGCTTTATCGCCATAGTGGATAGGCATCTGACGCCCTTTGTTAGGGTCCAGACGATTGGAAAACATCTGATTCATAAACTGTGCGGAGGTATAACCACGAAACGCCAAAGCGCCCTGCTCGCGGTACTGACTCATGATCATGTCATCTCCCGATAGGGCTGCAGCACTGCCTACTACTGCGGCTTCCTCACCGGTACTGGCCAGATAAAAGCTGATCCGCCCCTGGCGCTGAGCTGCAACCATGCGCTCGTCCAGCATGCGGGTGTAGAGCATGGTGTGATACATTTTAACGGCCAGTTGCTGATCGATTTCTGGCTCTTTGGCTTGAGGATAAACCGTGCCGTCTGCATCCAGAATGGCCAGCATCGGAATATCCAGTAACCCATTTTCTATTATCCTGACCTCATGTGTCATCGACACATTGCCCAGGTGATTTCTGTCGTTCATAGGGTTCCTCTAAAACGCCTTATTGTTTGTGTACACTCTAGTGCAACCTAGGCAGGAGCGTCCTGCCAAATTAACAATATGTTTACGTTTTATTAAATTAAACATCCTAATTGGTTCACAAAAATTGGGATGATTATTTTAAACAGGAAAAATACGCCGCAATTCAGGCTGAGTTCAGACGAACTATTTAGGATAAAACGGTCCAAATTACTTACATGGCACGTACATACGATGACGAGCATTACATATCCCGCGCGGCTGTGTTAAAAAACAATCCCTACAGAACAAGGACATCGTTCTTTTCACTATGGAGTATTAATGTGAAACAATTATCATTGATCACACGTGCTGTTAGTGTCATTTTGCTGGCTAATGCCTCGCTTGCAGCCGCTCAGCAGATCTCGCCGACATCGGTCAATAAACCCATTCATCGCCTCAACCCCACAACAAGCCCAATAAAAAACCAGGTTGATGGCCCCCAGATCTATATTATCCAGTTGCATGAGCCCTCCGTTGCCCAGTACAACGGCGGTATAAAAGGTTTTACGGCAACCAATCCGAAAACCCGTTTACAGACATCACGAGTATCCGAAACCAACCGCGGAAAACTGGATGCTTCTGCCAGTCACGTCACGGCTTATCGTGAGTATTTGCAACAGCGCCAACATACCGTACTGGGTAAAATTGCCCAAATTACCGGTCAGGCCAGCGCCACTCGACAGTTGCAGTTTGCCATTAACGGTATGGTTCTAGAGCTAACACCAGCACAAGCAGAAAAGGTCAAAGCACTCAGCGGTGTTAAATCGGTAGAAGCCGACCGCAAGCTTAAACTCAGCTCTGATACCAGTCCGGAACTAACCGGCGCAACCGGGGTGTGGGCCGGCGCTACTTTGGCTGGCACCAGTGCACTGGGCGAAGGCACGGTGGTAGCTATATTTGATACCGGCATTAATACTGATCATCCTTCGTTTGCCGCCACCGGCGATGATGGATACACCCATACCAACCCGCTTGGCAGTGGCAACTACCTGGGCGACTGTGCGGGCAGTTATCCATCCCTATGTAACGATAAACTGATCGGGGTTTACAGTTATCCGTTAATTACCAATCAGTACGCCGATACCGACGTCTTCCCGCCGGGATTACCCCGCAACGGTGAGGATTATAATGGCCACGGCTCCCATGTAGCCGGTACCGCAGCAGGCAATATTTTATACGACGTCCCCTCTGTAGGACTGGCGTACGACCTGGAAGAAAGCGACGGTTATGTCGGTGAATTCACTTTTGATCAAATCAGCGGTATTGCCCCCCACGCTAATATCATTTCCTTCCAGGTCTGTTTACCCGGCGAAAACGACGATGAATACAACGGCTGTTACGCTAATCTGGCAGTAACTGCAATTGATGATGCTATCGCCAGCGGTGTGGTAGACGCGATCAACTATTCTATTTCCGGCGGTGATGAGGTTTGGGGCAATACACTCAGTGAAGCCTGGTTATCGGCCAATAATGCCGGTATTTTTGTCGCGCATTCTGCGGGAAATGACGGCCCGGATGCATCGACCAGCGATAAACTATCCCCCTGGCTTACCCCGGTCGCCGCCACCACCCATGGCAGAACCCTGGATCTTTCTAAATCCATTGGCAGTTTTACCGGTGGTTCCGGTGCACCCGCAACCATCAGTGGGCAAAGTAATACCGGTGCTATCACGGCAGATATTGTGTATGCCGGCAACTACCCTAACGCCAACGATCCAAGCGGCGATCCCGCCCAGTGTCTTGAGCCTTATCCGGCAGGCACATTTAATGGCGAGATAGTGGTTTGTGATCGTGGCGATATAGCCCGTATACAAAAAGCCATTAACGTGTCACAAGGCGGCGCTGGCGGTTATGTGCTGGCTAACGTAGAAGGCGGCGCAGAAAATCTGGTGCCCGACGAATACGTTATTCCCGGGATCCACATTGCTGCAAACGATGGCGACAACTTAAAAACATGGCTTGCCTCTGGCAATAATCACCGTGCCACCATTACTGCAACAGCAGGCATCCGCTCGGTAGACAGCAACCTTGCCGATAAGGTCGCAAGCTTCTCCTCACGCGGACCTAACACTCAGTTCAGCACATTGTTGCCGATGATAAGCGCACCGGGCGTAGATATTTACGCGGCTTACTCTGATGAGCATTATGGTCATGAAACCACCGGCCCAGCCCCGGCGGACTTTGCTTATCTGGACGGTACGTCCATGGCGTCGCCCCATGTGGCCGGTGCGGCATTGCTGCTACGCGAGTTGCATCCGGATTGGAGTGCGGATGCCATTCGATCGGCGCTGATGATGACAGCCGAAACCGATATTGGCTTAAACGGCAGTACCGCTCAGGCTAACTGGCTGGATATGGGGGCCGGTCGTATTCAGATAGACGCAGCCGCCAATGCCGGGTTAATTATGGAAGAAACTCAGGCTAACTATGAGGCAGCGGATCCGAACAGCGGCGGTGAGCCTAAGACGCTCAATATTCCGGCCCTGGTTGATAATAACTGCCTGATCGAATGTACCTGGCAGCGCACATTTACCGCGACCCGTAATGGCACCTGGACATTCGGTCTGGATGATATGGACAGCGGTCTGGCCCTTGAAGCTCAACCGGCCAGTATGACGTTATCCGCAGGGCAATCGCAAACCGTATCCTTCACGCTAAGTACCTGGAATGTGGCTGACAACGACTGGGTATATGGTGATGTGCTCATTAATGGTAATGGTAATAACCCTCAACATATGCCTGTCGCAGTGGTTGCTTCTAACGGCAACTTTCCGGACTTTGTAGAGCGTACCAGTCATCGGGATGCGGATTCTGCGGTCCTTGAAGACTTGTTGGCTATTGAAATTACCGATTTCACTTACGAGGTAACGGGCCTGACTATGGGGACCAAGGTGTCTGGCAATGTTGCCCAGGACAGCGATCCCAGCGATTTTTACGATAACCTGAATGACGGTGTGTATACCCTGGATGTAGTGGTTGAAGAAGGTACACCACGGTTTGTGGCACAAACCACCGAATCAAGTGCACCGGATTTGGACTTGTATATTGCCTATGACAACGACGGCGACGGCATTTTTGACGAAGATGAGCTCCTCGCCCTTAGCGCCGGTTACAGCTGGAATGAATACATCAGTATCGAGTCACCACCAGCCGGCACCTACCGGATATATGTCCACAACTTTACCGGCAGTGCCCTGCAGCAAGACAGCTTTACCCTCGACTACGCCCTGGTAGGTAGTAGCAGCGACGGTTCTCTGAGCATTGATGCTCCATCATCCGTAGCCTTACGCGAGTCTTTCGATATGCGTTTATTATGGTCTTTGGACAGCAGCATTCCGGGCGATCGGTTTTACGCCAGTGTTGCCCTGGGTAGTAGTGCACAAACGCCGGATAATCTGGGGATTATTCCGGTAGATATTATCCGCGGTGAAAACGATGTGCAGTTGGCGGTAGATGGCAGCGCTCGCGTGTCGCCGGGCGATACGGTAGATTACACGGTAAATGTACTGGCCAACACGGGTACCGAAGATCGCAACTACGAAATTGACGTAACCATTCCCGAAGGTACCAGCGTGGTTGCTGGCAGCGTTACAGATGGTGGCGCCGTGAACGGTGATACCATTAGCTGGTCGATTACCCAGAGCGTCACAGCGGGTGTATCAGGCTATTCGGTTACCACACCCGAAACAGACGGTCAGTGCCGGGTTGATACCAATAGTAATGATGGCTACATCGATTTGTCAGCACTGGGTTATCAGCCTTTACAAGGCAGAGAACTGCTCGCCTCCTTCCCGGTTGCGGTTAACGTATTAGGCGAACAATGGAATGGTATTGCGGTATCGTCCAAAGGTTTTATTACGCCTGCATCCGCTGCCGTTAACACTTTCCCTGCTATCAACCGTATGCTGGCCGATGAGTCTTACAGCGGTGCCGTATTAGCGCCACTATGGCGAGACTGGTCTTTCAGTGATGACACGGGCTCAGGGATCACTGTAGCGACCCTTGATAACGGCGCCACAACGGTTGTTGAATGGAAAGGCTTACAATCTGGCGGTCATAGTGCCGATATGCAGGTTATCCTGAATCATCATGCCAGCCCCGGTGAACCCAGTATGATTTATGCCTACCGGAATGTCCGCAGTGGCACTGAGTCATTAGCCGGTACTGTGGGATGGCAGGATCAGGACGGTAAGCTGGGCACTACCCTGGCCTTTAACTCTGCCAATGCCAATAACCCCGGTGGCGAAGTAGAATCGCTTATTCAGTCGGGAACGGTGTTATGTCTGACACCACAAACGTTCACCTCTGCTATCGGACCAGCAGATCTTGATTTCAGTCTGCAGGTAGACGCTAACGCCGAGCTGACTGGCTCGCTGGCAGTGACCGTTGCTTCACAAGTACCTAATATTCCGGGGACTCGGGAAGAAATTGGTGAAGTGAATACTGAAGTGCAAATGCACGCCGCACCAGAACTGCTTATCGACGGCAGTGAACAAGCGAGCATTAGCCTGACGGAATTACAGGCCTCAGTACTGCCAATCTCGGTTACCGATGCCAACGGCGACAATGTAAGCCTGAGTGTTGAGCAACTGAGCGGCCCGGCAGCTACAATTAGCGTGGCGGGCGAAGTGGTGACGGTAACACCCGCATCAGTCGACGCTGGCACAGCGTTACGCTTAAGGGTAACGGCCACCGATGAGTACGGCTTTACTGACACGGCTACGGTGGAGATTACGGTAACGCCTAATCAGCCTCCGGTACTGACCGTTTCGGCGCCATCCAGCGTGCAGGAAGGCGCAACCATCACCATAAGAGCCAGCGCTACCGATCCTGAAGATGATGAGATTGTGTTTACTATTAATGGTGTTCAGGGCTCTACCTTCAGCTCTACCGCGCCGGATACCGACGATAGCACCTCAGTAAGCTTTACGGTTACCGCTACGGATGGTCAGAATACCGTTACCGAAACAGTAACAGTTACCGTGACTAATCGCCCGAGTGGCGGTGGCGGCAGCCTGTCACTGGTATGGCTCGGTGGATTAATGGTAGCGTTAATCAGGCGCCGCAGAAAACGGGTACACTAACCAATCAATTCATAAATAATAGGGAGCTGTTAACAGCTCCCTTTTTAATTGATTACGCGTAAACCGGCTAAGCATAATTTTGGTAAACGGCCTTTTTAATCAAATAGAACTGACACCAGACCATTACCGGCATGGCTACAAAGCTGTATATCAGCCACACATAGGCCGCTGACTGTTGTTCGGCAAAAAGTACCGCAATCAACGCATAGGACAGCCAGTAGACCAGTTGTATTTTGAGGCAAACCGGGAAGCTCAGAACCACAATAGTATCGAGTACACCAGCTTTCTTATAACCAGAGCACGCCTTATAAACGCTCATAGCCCCCACATGAAACACAGCCAGTGTTGCGACATAGGAAGCAAAGGTCACAATATTCAGATAATAGGAATAGCCCAGAAAATACATCGGCAGCACCGTGGAGGCTATCTGCAGATAAAAACAGGCGATATAGTACTGAGCCTTTTGTTTCTGACTCAGTGCGTCACTGGCTAAGTCTGCGGCCAGTTGGTTAGTGTTCCAGATATGCATTGTTAGTTAATTCCGTTTATCGCCTATCAATAATGGCTACACAGTAGTCCCGGCTCATTCGTGAACAATAGTTGAGAACCCACCGTAGATAAGGCGCTTTCCATCAAATGGCATGGGATTATCGGGGTCGGGTTGCATTCTGGGATCATCCATAAGCGCTTTCCAGCCCTCATTCCGCGCTTCTTTGGACGGCCACACCGCCCAGGAAAACACCACCACTTCTCCCTCTTTACACTGCACTGCCTTGTAAAACGAGGTGACTTCGCCCTCGGGAACATCATCTCCCCAATTCTCATAAATCTCGATGACCCCGTGTTCCTTAAATACGCTCGCGGCGATTTTAGCTTGCTCGGTATATTTGTCTTTATTCTCTGCTAAAACCGGGATTACGTAGCCATCTACATAAGTCATGGTGGTTTCCTTTATTCTGATCTAACAAAGCCCTGCAGGGAGCCGCTCAAACACCGTTTAAATTGAGGCTATCACAGGTATAAGGCTAAACAGTAGTTAATCTTTAAATGCCGAAACACCCCAGTAGCTGTTTGATTTTTGCAGCTGCGTTAGCCCATAGCGACGAAGATATTTTCTTAGGTGGATAATCAGATAGCCGTGTGAAAACAGAATGACTTTATCGTGTTGCTGGGCTAAAGCAATAAGCTCACTGGCGGCCAGCTGTGCGCGTTTTCTGGCCTGAGCATAAGACTCAAAACGCCCCTTTTTACCCAGCGTCCATAACGCGCGGTTAAGATAAACCCAGCTCCATGCCCTGATGGTAAAAGGCAGCTTATAGCGAGGTATGTCCATCTCACGAAATAGCCTGGACTGATACTGTGGCGGACTACCGGAAAATATTGAGCAACTATGCACGGCTCGAGGCAGATCGCTCGAAACAAGATAATGCTCGTTGTATCTCGCCTGACTAAACTTACAGGGCAGACTCTGCTCTGAAACCAAGGAATGATTATAGTTTTTTACCCAGTTGGCAAATCCGGCAGCATTCAGCAGCGCATTGCCGGCTTTTTGTGGTCGGCCATGACGCACTAAAATAATTTCCATTACTTGCTGACACTCCCTTATCAGTTAATGACACCCTAACCACATGAAGTGTTAAACACCGTGGTTTAGTGTTTATTATCCAGGCGACGTTCCTGGTTTTGCTGTTGCACTATTTTAGAGACTTTTGCTTTTTCCCATTTGGCACCAAAGGGCTCAAAAACATTAATCGCCAGGCCCGTAACTAGCGTAGCAAACGATAAGAAGACCACAATCAATGGGCCGGTATTCTCGCCACCGTTATAGTTTGGCAGCATAAACAATACAAATACTGTGACTAAAAAAGCCGTGAAAGCATAAAAATACTTGATCGCTTTTACTTTTGCCTTTGCCTGTTCATGCATTTCTTTGCCGTGTTCAGAGCGCAAACTTTCTTCATTCCCTGGCTGATTATCCCGCTCAATCACGGACCTGAGATCATCCACAGAGATTTCAAATACGGATGCCAGTGATTTGAGCGTTTCCAAACCAGCGCCCTCGCCCTTTTCAACCCGTTGAATTGTGCGAACGTTTAAATTGCTTAATTGCGCCAGTTGCTCCTGCGACCAGTGCCGGGTAAGTCTTAATGATTTCACAGATATTCTCTTTATTGTTGTGAATGCCGAAACACTATACACCACCGGGGCTTAGTGGGTAACGACAACCAGCCGACAGTTACCCGACAGAGACTAAAAACCGGTCGGTTAAAATAACTTTATGACTTACCGACACAGGAATTTTTGCCACGTAACACCGTTAAAAACAAACCACCCCGAACCCGGTTTAACAGGGCAAAAAACGGGTATCCTAATGTTGCGAATAATATAAAAAAAAGGGGCATAGCTAGCAAGACGACGAAAAACGCACCAGGTGCTGGCGCTTCAATGCCTAACAATTGGAACAGTGCATAAAAACAGCAAAAGAATAGATCGAGAGATATCGCAAACACCGCGAATATCTTCACAATAGAGGGAAAGCTTAACTGCACCCGGTTATGTTGTTTCAACTGAGGGCCACTCACAACGCCTGTTTTCACTCCCTGTTTATCCGCGGCTTTACCGTCGGTTTAGTTTTATTTAACGCGCTAAATATCTTATCGATGATCAGGTAAACAATCACTAAAACCATCAGCTTAGTGGCATAGTGAAACAAATCGGGTAATGAGGATATTGTAAATATGGAAATATCAAAAAAAGCGGTTCCCATTAATCCGGCGAGCTTTTCTATCATCACCATGACTATCAGGAAAGTAAACAATACCTTCACGAAGAATAATCCTTTTCATCCCGTTTGAGTCGTATAGCTAATCACGACTGTATCCTTTTTTAAACTGCCCCAGGGGACTGATTGTCAATTACCGCTTGATTAGCTCACCGAAATTGAATCAAACAAACTCATATACAATAATAATGTTACCGCCAAAATAAACGACGACAGCAAAGAAACCCCAATGGGTATAACAATTACCTGCCAGAGTTTGAGAACAAGAAATTTTCTTAACACAAAGCTGAATAACACTATCGACAATATCGTACCGGCGGGCTCTACCAGGCCCGAATAGTAAATCAGCAAGCCCGAAATGACCTGTACTGTCAGAAAAGCGCAGGTAAGCATCAGGCTCCGTTTATTTAGCTGCTCAGTTACCTTCAGTAATCTAAGGGTAATCCGAAAACCCGTAAAATTGCCAGCAAAGCTGGCGACTATAAATAATAATGGAAACAAGCAATTGCCCTGTTGTTGCTATGGAAAAACCGGCGCTAAACCAATGAGTGCTGATGATTCAGGATCTAGAAGTGATCAGACATCTACTTTATATTGTAAATCCGCCGCCTTGTCACCGGTCATACCGCGAAAGCCCCATTGATATTTTTCCTGCTCCTTGATGGTGATTTCAATATCGAGAGGCGAAATCCCCACAGTAGAGGAAATGGTCTTAAATAACGCTTTGATCAACGCCTTTTGTGTTTCTGGCGTTCTGCCCTTCATCATATTAATTTCGATGACGGTATACGCCTCTGTTCTGCCACCCGGGTAGAAAAAATCACTTTCATCAAGTGGCACAATTCGATGTGCCCGTTTATCTTCAGGCATACCCATAACCGATTGCATGCAGACGTGGATAGCATCAGACAATTCGCGCTTTATCGGGTTGAGATGTTTGTTAATTCCGTAAATAACTACCATTATCTGTCCTTAGTGACTAACTGGCACTTTTCCCGTTGATTCAGGTTAACTATTGATGGCTAACTATTCGCCATCTCAAATCGGTGGCAGGGATAGCTTCAATCAGTCTCACCTGCACTGCTTTTGCCGAGAAATATCAAGCACTGTAAAAACCAATACAAGCAAGCGAGTACTAAAATCAGGCCGCCAAAGAGATTAAAAACAAACAAGCAAACCAAGGCTCCCGATACTACATAGCCATGGGTAAGATATCGAAACTGCCTGAACGTCCTGAAGCACGCTTTAGTCTCGTCATGCATAAACCCCAGCGCATAAAATGTGACAGAGAAGATAGCCGCGCTTAAATACTGGTTATCAAATACATCAAAGCTCCAGATCATGGCTAACAATGGCATTAAGCCGATCCCCAGAAAACTTCTTAAATAAGGCAACGCGGACTTAAAGCCAATAGCGAGATGCGCATTCTGTGTTTTTTCAGACACAGTCCATTTAGCCAGAGCAAAAGGCAAAAACAAGAAGAAAGCGATTATGCCCAATGGAATTAATACAATTTCCACGGTTATTTTCTAATCGGTAAGCGCTTGTTCAGAAGTAAATCCATCTGTTTACTGATTTTCATCCCGGATCATATCGTTTGCCACTTCTAGCATAATAAGCACCTCGCACGGAGAATACTGTTCGAGTAAGGATACCGAACGATAGTTTACCCATTCAGAGATCGGATCAAATTCATTTTTCTTTTTGAAGGTCAGTTCTTTTAACTGTACCAGGCATACGCCCTGCATTTTTGCGCCTTCTACCACGTTCGCCTTAAGCGCAATTTTTTCATACTCTTTCGCCACCATGTCATATCTGTTGGTTGCAGATAAAGACGAAAAAGAAATTAATGTAAGCGCTAGCGCGAACAGAATTTTATTCATTTTTTAAACCTTAAAATATATAACGTCATTGGTCACAAAACTGGCAACGAGTAGTCGTATCACGTCACGTGAATTATATTGAGATTCTCACTGCCAGTTGGCGCCTCAAAGTACCGGGTGACCTGATGAAAAACCGCTTCTGTATCAAATTTTGCTCTTTGCGGCTGTTCAACGCGACGTTGGGCAATTTGCGCTAAACACTGTTCATCAGAAACATCTAAATAGCAGAGTTCGTGTTCACTGTGTGTTTCGGTACACAGCGATATAAACCAGGCTCTTTGTTTTACCGTGTTGGCAGGAAAGTCCATCACAACATTCACGCCGATGTTAAGTAAGCCCTTTACATGGCTTTTAATAAATGGCCGGATAAGTGCTGAATACTTGATGTAATCGTCAAAGGTTTGAATCAGCCCAGGGTAATGCGCTGTGAGCCAATCATCTTCTGCAATCAGCAGCGCGTTATTGTCTTGCGCAACAAGTCTGGAATGGGTGGATTTACCCGCGCCCATTTTGCCGCAGAAAAAGAATAGCTTTCCCGGATTACTCATGTTTTCTCCATCAGCTTCTGCGCACCTCATCAATGCCTTAATCAAAGGAGCTTTGCCGCTGCCTCAGACATCCGCTTATACTCATGGCCAACATCAGGCACAACCTGTATCTGCCAGTTAAAATCGAAGCCGTTATTCCCTGCTACGGTTTTAGACGCTTGAAAAAATTTTGAGCCCCGTTCCAATCGATTAGGCCCCTGCTCCATTGCCATTACGGTTTGGTCCAGCCGCCCTTGTTGAGCATTGTTATCCAACTCACCAATCAGCACCACCAGATGTTTAGCAAAAGCCCCCTGCAGATTATAATTAACGCCACCCAATCCGTAAGGGTAAGGCACCATCTCATCCATAAACGAATACGTGCCGGCGTTGGCTGCTATGGCTTTTTTAATTCGGGATTGCGGCTTCATTGCCACCATGCGCTGAACAAACTGACCGCCGGCCGAATGCCCGAAGATATGGTAACCATCAAGAGAAAGCCCGTTTACGTTATTCACATGGTCAAAAACATTTTCCACTACGATAAAAAGCCCACTCACTTTCGGGGTTTTGCCAGCCAAAATAACTCTCTAAATTTCCTTCCTGATAGTCATTCGTAATGACCCGATAGAACTTACTGGCAAATTCGGGAGCAACCAGCATTATTCCTTTCTGCTCGGCAAGCTCTGTCCATGCATCGAGATAATCCTCCGCATTTCTGCCCATGCCATGCATAACAAAAAGTACCGGATCGTCTGGCGTCCATTTTGCTGGTTTGTATGTCCAGACTCTGATGGTTTTGCGATCGGTATGTTGATAGGCGTTAATGACGAAGCTGTCTTTACCTGTGGGAAAAGGTTTTGCTTCGGTTCTTTCTGGCCCGGTAGGAAGGATGTACAGATACAGGTAACCAACGGCCACAATAACAATGGCAATCAAAAGTACAGACGACACCAGCCATTTAAAGACTCTCACTTAAAACTCCTTTTAAAAAATGCGCTTCCTGACTTACTATCAAAATGGCCTGACATTATCTAAGACTCTCGGTGGCCTCGCTGCAGGCAGAACTTTCAGACACTATTATAAAGACAGACTGTCTAACGTGATTATTTCAACAGACTATATCAACTTTTTAATGTGCCACGTGAAGACCACAAGAATTCTTACAAAATTTTGTTATGTATAGGGTTTGTCGATTTCTCTGGAAGAGAGTAACGATGCTTTGGAACGGTTGCCAGGAAAATGAAGCAACAACAGTTTATTTAATAATTTGATAATGACGTTCTACATTCACGGTAACCTTGCCCCAGTCAGAATCTCTTACCCTTTGTTGATGTTGCTCAAAAGCGATTTGACTCGTGAACTCTTCATAAACATCAAAACGAAGCGGATCCTTTTTATTTTCAATAACTTTGAAGGTAATGCAGCCAGGCTCTTCCAGCGTCAGCTGTTTATGCCCTACCAACGCCTGCTTTACTACTGCAAGTTCTGACGCAGGCACTAAAATAAAACCCTTTAATGTAACTTTTGACATAAATTCCCTGAGAGGCAAACGTTGTAATGATCTTAACTTCAGTCATGAATGAGCCGACGCACCACTCGGAGCGTTGCATTTTTTAGTTATATTGCCTGATATTAATTCCGCTAAAACGGATCGGTATTTTTCGGCACATCCAGCAAGGTATTGGCACTGCCACATACCGAACATCTCTGTCTGATGGTTAACCTGTAGTTGAGCAAATAACTGCAAGCATGCAGAAACTTTCCCAGTGACTTTATTATGAACACGATAAAAAGCGCAAACTCAACGCCAAACTCAAACAAAAACCTGAATTGGCCAAACTCAAAAATGGCCATAAAGATTGAATAAAACAGACTCCCCACAACAATGCTAAGTGCACAAATAGCAAACAGGTAAAACGCTAGCAGAATAGTAAGCCCAAACATGTCAAGCAAACTGACCGAACCTGAAAACTTCCAGTTTTTATATTTACAACAGCATTTTAATTTCATCGTTAAACCGGCATTATCAGAACAGTTGTGCCTTCAGGGCCTTCTCATGCACCGCTACGTGTTTCACCTGATTTACCAAACAAGTAAATACATAGCAAAAGTGGCAAATTATTAGCGATGCCTTGTGATATAGAAAAGCCATAATCGTTGCTCGACAATTCATACTGCAACAATCCAGACACTAAGAACACCAAATACGGAACTGCTATTAAATAATAATTAATAGTTTTTATGAATATTTTTAAGAGCCAAGTATACATGCCGAAGCAGATTGCCATCGGTATGCCGACGGTAGCTAAGGTTACGAGAAATAAGGCAAAGGTTGGAGAAACCATATACATGGGCCTGAGAACTGACTCCGGAACATAAATAGCTGAACCTACCCCATGAAGCAACATTGCCAGATAAATGAAAACACACCCTGCAATTACAGAAATGAACCCTTAAAGTGTTAATTTGAAATTATGAGACATATCCATTCCAAATACGTTCTTTACTCATAGCGACATTCTTTTACCTGATGGTTGAAGCTACCGCCGTTATCCAGGCACTTATCAATTGCTATTTGTTGAACCAATGTGTCATAGATTAGGACTGCCGAAATTATAACAATTACCCAAAATGACAAACCAACAATGAGCACCATGAAGCCATCTGGATCTATGTCTTCATTGAATTTGCGGCAGATAAGATAACCCATTCCTTTACATAGAAATTCGATCAACACTTCGGTGAAGAGTCGCCCGATAAATCTGGCCCCTACCTCTATTAAGTCTGCAACTCCCTCTAGTGCCACTAAGTTACCAACCCTCTTACGCTCGTTAAATCGGTGAAATCCCGTTACCTTTTTTAGCTAAATCAGAACAGCAATCTAACTCGAAGAGCTGGTTTCTGCATGTATATAAAGCAATATTTTCTCGATAGAATAAAAAAATAATTGTAAAAGCGTGAATAAGCCGAAAATTAACGCGCCCCAGATATATCCCTGATCACCGGACATATACTCAATACCAAGCTCGTAATGGCGGTCTATGTTTGATTTGAGCAAATGCCAATTAAGGAATATTACAAGCACAATAAACGCGAATAGCCACAATGTTGAAATGATATGGTAGCGTTTAACTATTTTCCTGATCTTTTCTTCAGTCATCACTGACTCCTTTCAGTTGTGTTTAAGTCCATTCGCCATGCACCTATTACCGGGATCACAAACGAAAGTGCTAAAAAACTTGATGGTCCGTACATCCATTTGGCTTGTTAATCCGGTTCAAGATCAAATGACGCTCCGGCGGGCTGATAGAGTGAAGGCTTATTAATGGGCTGTACCTTAAACTGGTGGCGTATTTTTGGTGTTAATAAATCTTCAAGCGCCTGTGGCTCAGTAGTATCTGCATCTAACCACCGCTCCAGGCTGTTATCTTTAAGCGATAACATTAATGGCGTGGACTTTTGATGCACATCTATTAATTTTTCATGTGGCGGTAAAGTAACAACCGAGCACGAGGTTTCCACAAACTCGTTACCGTGACTGTCGTGACCATGCCATTCTCGATACAGGCCGCCCATGGCAAGTTGTGCATCGGGTTCGGCAATCATATCGTGATAGGTCATTTTACTGCCGACTTTTTGCGACTCTCCAAAACCAGCGACCGGAATAATACAGCGATGCTGTCGAAAGGAGTGATATCCCGCGCTGCGAGGCACATTGAGCTTATCAAAACGGGTATTGAAAGAAGTATAGCGTGACGGCTTGAAGTGCATAATACCGGTGCTGTGTTCTGGCTCCAGTAACAACCACCAGATAGCATTCCGCGCTATCCTGCTTCCCTGTTGCTCCATTACAATGGTTACCCTCTCGGTGGCACGTACAAAACGGCTGAAGCGCATACCCTCTTCCGGCCAGAAACTAATTTCCAGCTGGTCGCACAATTGCCTGACACCCGGGCTATCGGTAACGTTTAACCGGCCACACACAGTACCACTCCTAATAATAATGGGGTTGCCAGGGTCATCATCACATTCTGACCCATTGCCGCCAGAAAGCCTTTATCGGGCTGTTCAAACTGTCTGGCTTGTTGATAGATTCGCCAGCCTGGCAGCATAGGTAATAAACAAACAAGGCTGTACCAGGGCAGACTAAAAACCACAACAGTTAACACAACTACCAGTATGGTAAGCAGCCATTGTACTAAGTAAAGCCTGGCTGAAAACGCATATCCGTATTCAATCAGCATATGGTTTCGGCCATGTTTTGCGTCACTTGCAGCATCCGGAAATTGATTGAGTAACAACAGGTTGTTGGTTAGCAAGGTGGGGATCAACGCCAACAGCAGCATGGTTATGTTATGTGAGCCGCTAACCGCCACATAGCTGCCATAGGACATCAACACACCAAACCCCAAACCTGGAGCCACCAGACACAGCCACGGGTAACGATTAAGCACCGGCGTATAGCTCAACACAATCACAACACCCAGTACGCCCATGGCAAATAATGACATCCAGGCTTCGGGCGAGTGGCGCAGCACCATAATGCCCGACACAATGGTGAGCAACAAAAAGGCAATCCCGATGTATTTAACCAGCCCGGCTACGGAAGGTTCGTTTACCAGCGCCCCGCTACCGCCACTAAAGGGCGTGCGGTTAGTAGCAAAGTCCAGTTTGCTGGTGTAATCCACATATTCGTTCAGCATATTCACGGCGATGTGAGCACACAAGCCACAAACGACAATTAAACTAAATAAAAACCAGGAACCGTCTATATTTAAAAAGTTAACAAAGCCAAAGCTGAGTGTAAGACAACTCACTACCAGCAATAAAAACGGGGGACGCATGGTTTTAACAACGGTGGATAGAACGCTCATTCCCTGCTCCTGTGCAGTCGGTGGGTTGGATAATGATCTGCTTCAATAATTAGTAACGACAGTTGCGCTAAACTTAAGGTATGTCGAGCTGATGGCATTTTGATGGATACTCTCCTTTCAACCAGTATCGAGTTAAACAAAGTCAATATCTTACTGACTCTACTGTTCAGTATTGGCTGGATAGTTATTGCCAAACCATTGCAGTTGTACCACAACAGCAGTATCCGCTTTGCACTGGCCAACCTGCTATTTGCGCTGGCACTGTTACTCGACTTTCGTCATCCCGACAATCCCACACTTTTTTTGTGGGTGATTGCAGATATCATATTACTGATTTCATTTATTATCTATAACCTTGCGCTTCGTCACCTGTTTCGATTAACCATCGATCCTAAATGGTTTAGCTCGATGATTATTCTGGTGAGTATGGCGTATGTGCTGTTTTTAGCTGGCTGGGTAACGCCTGAATCGGTGGCTGTAATGAGTTTGGTTATGGTTATAGTGGTAATGCTGGCCACCCTCAAAATGAAATTTAATGCGCTGCACGCAGCCTTTTCTGCCAACATTGCCAGTATTTTGTGTCTGGCAGACGTGCTGATCATCACAATGCTCATCAGTAAGCTTACGTATTGGGCGTTTGCGTTGCCCCTTCCGCAAAACAGTTTATTCTTTTCGCCTTACAATCCATCGCTGATGTTATGGATGCAGGTTGTGCTGATTATCCTGATCAATACCACAGCGGTGGGCACCACAATCTCGCGATTAATCGTACGCATGAAATATCTGGCCGAACACGACCAGCTTACCGGGTTACTTAACCGCCGGGCGTTTCAGTCACAACTGGAATACCAGTTCTCGCTCTTTCAGCGTTATCAACGGCCTTTCAGTATTCTGATGCTCGACATCGATTATTTTAAACTGATTAACGATACCTTCGGGCACAGTGCTGGCGACAAAGCCATTGTGCATACCGCCAGACAGCTTAAACAGCAAGTCAGGGAATCCGATTTGGTTGCTCGTTTTGGTGGAGAAGAGTTTATTGTGTTATTGGCCGATCAGTCCTTAACCGAGGCTAAACACATTGCCGATAAGATTTGTCAGTCGTTAAGCGAGGCAAAATGGGCCGACCCCGCGGATCCACTCACTATCAGTATTGGTTGTGTTGAAGCGAGTCAGGCCCGGGATCCGGACCAACTGTTAAAACTCGCCGATGATGCGTTGTACCAGGCCAAAGCCAACGGCAGGAATCAGGCTGTCATGGCTGGCAGCAAAGTAGGCTATCTGACTTAATCCTGCTCGTCAGGTTCATCATCACTGGTATCGGCCAGGCGCTTACTCGGTTGTACACCCAGGGCACGGAATTGCTCAACCTGACGCACCAGATTGCCCCGCCCGCTGGTTAATTTATTCAGCGCCGCATCGTAGTGCTTCTGGGTACTTTCTACCGCTTTACCAATTTTTTCCATATCACCCACAAAACCGGCAAACTTATCGTAAAGCTTGGCTGCATGCTGGGCGATTTTCTGGGCATTCTGATTTTGATACTCGTACTGCCAGATGTTATTAATGGTGCGTAGTGCTACCAGCAGGTTGGTAGGCGAAACCAGCATAATGTTATTATTCAGCGCCAGCGTCACCAGTTCCGGATCGCTTTCTACCGCCAACAAGAACGCAGGTTCTACCGGAATAAACATCAGTACGTAATCCAGCGAGCGGATCGCTTCCAGCTCGTGGTAATCTTTGGCTCCCAGCGCTTTAATATGGGTACGCAATGAGTTTACATGCTCTTTTAAATAGCGCGCACGTTCATCGTCATTATCACTGTTAAAATACCGTTCGTAAGCGGCCAGGCTCACCTTGGAGTCGATGATCACATCCTTATCATTAGGCAGGTGCACCACCACATCGGGCTGCTGTAATTTACCCTGCTCGTTGCGGGCAGACACCTGGGTTTCAAATTCGTGGCCTTCGCGCAATCCGGATTCTTTTAAGATACGTTCCAGCACCACTTCGCCCCAGTTACCCTGCTGCTTGTTATCGCCTTTTAAGGCGCGGGTCAGCGCAGCAGCGTCTTCGGTGATCTGCTGATTTAACGCTTTTAAGCCCAGAATTTCCGTTTTCAGCGAGGCCCGTTCCTGCCCTTCCTTAACATACTGATCGGTTACCTGCTTCTTAAAGCCTTCAATCTGGTCTTTTAATGGATTCAGCAGCGCATCCAGACGGGATTTACTTTCATTGCCAAAGCTCTCCGCTTTTTGCTGGAAAATACGGTTCGCCAGGTTTTCAAATTGTTCCTGCAAGCGTTTTTCAGCTTGTTGCAGGGTGGCGAGCTTTTCTTCGTGAGACTTTTCAGCCACATCAAACGCTGCCTGGCGAGCGTCGCTAGCGGCTTTTAACTGCGTATAGTCGGCCTGTAGGGCTTTCAGGTCATTGTGTAATTGCTCTCGCTGTTGCTGTGCTTCCGGCAACAATGCCGCTTTAGCAGATTGCTCCTGCAGCGAAGTCTGTAGCGAAGAAAGCTGTTGCTTAAGCTCACTAATATCCTGCTGGGCTCTTTGTTGTACAGCGTCCAGAGATTGCTGCGCCTGCTCAAGCTGCTGGGCTAACAATTGTTGCTCCGCCAGCGCTTGTTGCGCCTGCGCCTTGCCCTGAAACCGGCCAATTACCAGGCCAACAATTAACGCCAGCAGTGCTGCGCCGGCGGGAATAATAATATTAAGGTGTTCCATTACCAACCTGAATAACTTCAATAAAAAAACGGGTAACTCATGTTACCCGTTTTTGACATCGGTTTAAGCGAAGAATCGCTTATTCGGTGTTAAACGCTGGTTATTTAGACAGTGCTTCGTCCAGTTCAGCAATTTTAGCTTTCCAGATAGCCGGGCCAGTCTGGTGAGCGTTAGCACCGGTAGAGTCTACCGCCACAGTTACCGGCATGTCTTCTACCTCAAATTCGTAGATGGCTTCCATTCCGAGGTCTTCAAAGGCTACCACACGGGCTTTCTTAATGGCTTTCGATACCAGGTAAGCTGCCCCGCCCACTGCCATCAGATAAACTGACTCATGCTTGGCAATAGAGTCAACCGTTGCCCGGCCACGTTCAGCTTTACCAATCATGCCGGCGATACCGGTTTTTTCCAGCATCATGTCGGTGAATTTATCCATCCGGGTTGCCGTAGTCGGGCCTGCCGGGCCAACTACTTCGTCACCAACCGCATCAACCGGCCCTACGTAATAGATAAACTTACCGTTGAGATCTACGCCCTCTGGTAAGCCTTCGCCATTTTCCAGCATAGTCTGAATACGTTTGTGCGCGGCATCACGACCAGTTAACATCTTGCCAGACAGCAGCACAGTCTCGCCTACTTTCCATTCTTTGATGTCTTCTTTGGTCACTTCGTCCATGTTTACGCGACGAGTGTTTTCGCTGACTTCCCAGGTAACTTCCGGCCATTCTTCCAGTTTAGGCGCTTTTAAATCCGCAGGGCCGCTACCATCGAGGTAGAAATGCGCGTGACGGGTTGCCGCACAGTTCGGGATCATAGCCACTGGCTTAGACGCTGCATGAGTAGGTACCGATTTAATCTTCACATCTACCACGGTAGTTAAACCACCGAGGCCCTGTGCACCAATGCCTAACTTGTTAACACGCTCGTAAATTTCAACACGCAGTTTTTCATCGGTGGTTTGCGGGCCGCGCTCAATGAGTTCCTGAATGTCTACCGGATCCATCAGGCTTTCTTTGGCCAGTACCGCTGCTTTTTCGGCAGTACCACCAATGCCCAGGCCAAGCATACCCGGCGGACACCAGCCAGCGCCCATGGTAGGTAAGGTTTTCAGTACCCATTCAACAATGTCGTCGCTGGGGTTTAACATTACCATCTTAGATTTGTTTTCTGAGCCGCCGCCTTTGGCCGCGATCATCACTTCGATTTTATCGCCCGGGACGGTATCGATATGCACTACCGCTGGCGTATTGTCTTTAGTGTTCTTACGGGCACCGGCAGGATCTTCAACGATAGAAGCCCGCAGCGGGTTATCCGGGTTCAGGTAAGCACGGCGGGTACCTTCATCAACCATTTGCTGAACGGTCATGTCGGTTTTATCCCAGCTTACGCCCATGCCGATTTTCACGAAACAGGTAACAATCCCCGTATCCTGACACAACGGCCGTTTACCCTCGGCTGACATACGTGAGTTAATCAGGATTTGAGCCATGGCATCTTTTGCCGCCTGGCTTTCTTCCTTGAGATAGGCTTGTTCAACGGCCTTCACATAATCAAGTGGGTGGTAGTAAGAAATGAACTGCAATGCATCTTCGATGCTATCGATAAAGTCTTGTTGACGAATTACGGTCATGGCGTCCTCTTATTTTTAGGCTCACATAGTCATCTAGACGAAGAATCCGTATACTACCGCATGTCGACAACTGGCACCATTAAAACCATCTGCGACTTTGGTGGAGTGAACGTACTCTGCCGGTAGCAGCAGGCTTGCCGTTAATTTGTTAGTGATAAATACAAGAAAAGAATTGAATGCCACAGTCCCGATTTTCATTTCCGACCCAGACGCTGCATATCACCCCGGTAACACTGCCGGCTAACACGCCGTTGCAAGCTGTTTTTCAGCAGGTTGCCGGTGACAACTGGAGTTTATTGTACGACTCCGGCACCTCTACGCAGAGTAACAGTCGCTACGATATCGCGTTGTGGTCTCCGGCCCTCACCATCACCACCAAAGCGGGCACAACTGAAGTTCGGGCACAGGGTATTACACTTGAAACCATTGCCTGCAAAAATGAGTCACCACTGGACACGGCAAAACGCTACTTCACGGCGTTTCAGCGGAGTATTACGCTGGATGCTGAGAGCCCGCAATATGACGAGCTCCCTCTGGTGCTTGGGCTGGCCGGGTTCTGTAGTTACGATCTGGGCCGCGATTACGAGAGTCTGCCGGCGCTCAACCGTGATGAATACCAGTGCCCGGAAATGGCGCTGGGGATCTACAATCGTGCGCTTATTCATGATGTCCAGGAAGACCGCTGGTATTTTTGTCATACCGGTGCCGTTGCCGTACCCGATTTTAACCAATGGTTAGCCAGCCCTTCTTCATCTTTTGCTATTAAAGGTGGCTGGCAAAGCAACATGACTCAGTCGCAGTACTGTAAAGCCTTGTCAGCCGTGCATGATTATCTGGTGGCCGGTGACTGCTACCAGGTGAATTTTGCGCAACGCTTTTCTACCCGCTACGAAGGCAGCCTGTGGGCTGCTTACCGCACTCTCACTCAAGCCAACAGTGTGCCATTTTCAGCGTTTATGCGCGTTGACGAGAGCGCCGTGCTAAGTCTGTCTCCGGAGCGTTTTATTCAGTGCCGTAATGGCGTTATTGAAACCAAGCCAATTAAGGGGACCCGGCCCCGTTTTGATACCCCGGCCGAAGATGCCGCCAGTGCCCAGTCGCTGTTAAATGCCGAGAAAGACCGGGCCGAAAATCTGATGATTGTTGATTTGCTGCGCAATGATATCAGCAAACACAGTGTGCCCGGCAGCCTGCAGGTGCCTGAGTTGTTCAAGCTTGAAAGCTACCCCGCGGTGCATCACATGGTCACCAGGATCACCAGTAAACTGGCCCCGGGCAGCCACCCGCTGGATTTGCTTGCTGGCTGCTTTCCCGGTGGCTCTATCACCGGCGCGCCCAAAATTCGCGCGATGGAAATTATTGAAGAGTTAGAGCCTAATCGCCGTGGCATTTATTGTGGCAGCTTTTTATATCTGGGCTTAAAGAACGATCTGGACTCGAGCATTTGTATCCGCACCCTGCTGGGTGAGCACAACCAGCTGTTCTGCTGGGCCGGCGGTGGCATTGTGCTTGATTCCAATGCAGCTGAAGAATATCAGGAAACTCTGGATAAGGTCGCTCGTATCCTGCCAGTACTGGAGGCCAGTGGTGAATAAGGCCGCTTTTCTGCACCGCTTTCATTCGTCGCCGCCACTGGCGGTGAGTGATGACTACCCGCTTACTCATGCCGGGCGTGCAGCAGGCGTTCTGGTGCCGCTTATCGACCGGCCGGAAGGTCTTACGGTGCTGCTCACTCAACGAGCCTTACACCTGGCTCATCACCCCGGGCAAATTAGTTTTCCCGGCGGTAAACAGGAAGAGCAGGATAAGGACCTGATAGACACTGCTCTCCGTGAAGCCTGGGAAGAAATTGGCCTGCCCCGGCAGAATTGCCAGGTGATCGGGGTGATGCCTGAGCACCGAACTATCACCGGATTTTGTATCACTGCCGTGGTCGCGATTGTGGAGCCTGAATTCGATATCATTATTGATAGCAATGAGGTAAGCGACACCTTTGAGGTACCGCTGGCGTTTCTGCTCAATACCAATAATTACATCACCGAGCATTTTCATCGCGGGCCGCTCACCAATCCGGTTCACTTTATTCCCTGGCAAAATCGCATGATTTGGGGGGCTACAGCCGCCTTGTTGCGCAATCTGGCGTCAATTTTTACTGACAACAATTAATTGCCGCACAATAAGCGCGCTGCTTATCAATAGAAATTCTCATGGTACCATTAGGTTAACTGGTTTGTTCTGCTTCCCGTAGACGGGCAAAATGGAATGATAATTACAATAATGGTAAACGCATCTAATGATTAGTGTATTTGATATGTTCAGTGTGGGCATTGGCCCATCCAGCTCGCATACCGTTGGCCCCATGAACGCGGCCGCGGAATTTGTTGATGAACTTAAAAGCCAGCAACTCATCAATCGGGTCACTCATGTAACCACCGAGTTATTCGGTTCACTTGGCCAGACCGGAAAAGGCCACGGCAGCGGCAAGGCGGTTATTCTGGGTTTACTCGGTGAGCGCCCTGAAACCATTGATGTCGACAACATTGACACCTGGCTGGCGGATATCGAAGCCAATGAAACACTCAATCTTGGAGGCGAGAAATCTATTCGCTTTCCACGTACCAAAGCCATTGTGTTTCATCGGCGTAAAACCTTGCCCCGCCACGCTAACGCCATGACTTTACACGCCTTTGATGGCGAAAACTTGCTCTTGTCACAAACCTATTATTCTATCGGTGGCGGTTTTATCGTGCGTGACGATCAGTGGGATGAGGCCAAGCAGGAAGCCAAACAAATCAGCAATACCGTGCCCTTTAGTTTTCGTACCGCCAGCCAGTTACTGAGTCTGTGCAAAGAACAAGGTTTAAGCATTAGCGCGTTAATGCTCAAAAATGAACAGGCGCTGCATCCGGGTAAAGACATCAAGACCCGCTTACAGGAACTGTGGATGACCATGGATGCCTGTATCGAACGCGGTATCGAGAGTGAAGGTATTTTACCCGGTGGTTTAAAAGTCATGCGCCGCGCGCCTTCTCTTTACCACCGGTTAATGACCGAATACAGTGGCGATCCCATGCAGCCTCTGGATTGGGTTAACCTGTTTGCCCTGGCCGTTAACGAGGAAAATGCCGCCGGCGGCCGCGTGGTTACCGCGCCCACTAATGGTGCCGCGGGAATTATTCCGGCTGTACTTAAGTACGTCGATAAATTTGTCCGCCCGGTTGATAAAGACATTGCCAGCCGCTTTTTATTAACCGCCGGAGCAATCGGCATTTTATATAAAGAAAATGCCTCAATCTCCGGTGCTGAAGTAGGCTGTCAGGGCGAAGTGGGTGTTGCGTGCTCTATGGCTGCCGGCGCCTTAACTGAAGTGCTGGGCGGCAATATTGCGGCGGTCGAATGTGCAGCTGAAATTGGTATGGAGCACAACCTTGGTCTCACCTGCGATCCGGTGGGTGGCCTGGTACAAGTGCCCTGTATTGAACGTAATGCCATGGGAGCAATTAAGGCCATTAATGCGTCCCGCCTTGCCCTGCGTGGTACCGGCGAACAAAAAGTGTCTCTCGATAAAGTAATTAAAACCATGCGGGATACCGGCGCCGATATGAAAACCAAATACAAAGAAACCGCCCGGGGTGGTCTGGCAGTAAATATTATCGAATGCTAATGCCATCGGCAGCGTGATTTTGCTGCCAGGCTTTATATTCATCGGCCAACAGGGGCGCTGGCCAGCGCCCATACCAGTCGTAACCTGTGCGACGTTCCCGGGATATTTGTGCCAGTGTATCTACCCGCAGTCCTTGCCGGTTAGCAAGTAATGGCTGATGAGTGGTTAGATCGTAAAACCTTGCCCAGATAGGCGGTCTATCTGCGGTGGTAACAATCACCCTGTCCCACGTTGAGGTATGGTACTTATATCTTACCAGCTCTGCTTCAACCTGCACCATGTCGATTCCGGTTAACGCATTATTCTTAAACCACGCCATAGCATTATGAATAGCCTGACGTTTTCTGGGAGAAGGCGTAGGATCGCTCATCAGATAACGCACCACATCCACACTTTCCCGGCTTACCAGCGAAGCTAATTCAAAAGCACGGCCCTGAGTGGGTAGCAAACTGATTGCATCGTACTGGCCAGCCCAGATGGTAAGCTCACCACCTGTTTTTACCTGTAGGTCAAGGAGTAATGCATCGCCGCGGCTGTGCGCTTCACTTAATTGCCTTACCAAATCGGCGGGTAGAAAATCAAAGCGCTGACTGCCGAGTTTGATTTCCTGTAACAAGCCAAGCACACCGGCCATCACATCATCCATAATGGTAATGTGACCATAATAGCGTTCGGTGCTTGGCGGAGAGTGGGTAAAGCCACCATTGGCAAGCTGGACTGATAAAATAAATCGCAGGCCGCGAATTACGGCTTGCTGATACTTTTCATCACCGGTTTGTTGATACGCTTCGGCCAGATAGCGGATTTGCGGGTACACATTGCGGTTATCAAAGCTGGTATCCGTGGCATTATACAATGCGGCCTGGCGGATAATTTCCTGCTCAGACATGATCCTTAACGGGTTAATGTTTTCTGGCCAGCCACCGTTAGCTCTTTGATAACGCAATATATTTTCGGCAATCAAACGTATTTGATGAAGTGCATAGCGCGGCTGTGGGTCACGATGATTCTGGTCGTTCCAGTGCTTAATGACATCACTGAAACCCGCCACCTCAATGGCTTTATACTGACTTTCTGAAGTTTGACAACCGCTGCAAGCAAGCGCCACCGTTACAGCCAACACCAGTTGTTTTATTGCCACAGACAACTTCCCTGATAAACCTTTGGTAATTATTTTAGCGATCCGGACAATATGTCACCGGATTATTTAACCGGCAGTGTATGCCCTTTAAACATGCGCTCAACTTCATCGTTATTTTTCAGCATCATCGCTTTTTCCACTTTGTCTTTAGTCAGATGCGGTGCAAAGCGTTCGATAAAATCAAACATATAGCTGCGCAGGAAAGAGCCTTTGCGGAATCCAATTTTGGTGGTGCTGTATTCAAACATGTGGCTGGCATCAATTTTAACCAGGTCGGCATCCAGTTCTTCGCTAACGGCCATGGAGGCAATCACGCCAATCCCTACCCCCAGCCTCACGTAGGTTTTAATGACATCTGCGTCGGTGGCGGTAAATACGATTTTAGGCGTTAGCCCGGCTTTCTCAAAGGCATGATCGAGTTCTGAGCGGCCGGTAAAACCAAAAACATAGGTGACCAGCGGGAACTGTGCTACATCTTCGATGGTAATAGAGGTTTTCTTAGCCAGAGGATGGTCTTTATTAACAATGACGCTGCGATTCCAGTGATAACACGGCAGCATCACCAGGTCGTTATACAGGTGCAAGGACTCGGTGGCAATGGCAAAGTCAGCCTCCCCTTTAGCTGCCAGATCGCTGATTTGCGATGGTGTACCCTGATGCATATGGAGGGAGACTTTGGGATATTTATTCATAAAGCCTTTGATCACATCCGGTAAAGCGTATCTGGCTTGCGTATGCGTGGTGGCAATATTGAGCTTGCCCTGATCAGGCAGGTTGTGTTCGCGGGCTACCGCTTTAATACTCTCGACTTTGTTAAGGATCTCACGGGCAATGTTGATCACCTCATTGCCCGCAGGCGTCACATGGGTTAAATGTTTGCCGCTGCGCCCGAAGATCTGCACGCCGAGTTCATCTTCGAGCATTCTAACCTGTTTACTGATGCCGGGTTGTGAGGTAAATAGGCTTTCAGCAGTGGCTGATACGTTAAGGTTATTGTTCTGTACTTCGACAATGTATCTTAATTGTTGTAATTTCATTGTATATCCACGCGTAAACCTGACAACCGCCAACGCACACTCATTCAATGAAGCCTGAACAGAGTGCTAATCTGTCGACAAGCTAAATCGCATGCTTATGCAAAAGTAGAGGAATTAGTTATTATTATGTTGGATACTAGCATAAGCAAGTCTGAGAACAATTGGAAGTAACAGAAATGACAACCCGTTCTGAGGAAAACAACAACACTGAACTCTCTACAGACTCACAGTTTGATTTTTCAACTGTACTGGCGGCAGCGGTGCACGATATGAAAAATTCACTGAATCTGTTAGTGCAGTCGGTTGAACAAATAGTTTCCACACTTCCGCCAGAGCTTACCGAGACTCGTGGTCAGATTGTCGATTTACATTACGAAGCCAACCGCATGAACACCGGGCTGGTGCAAATCTTATCGCTCTACCGGGCCAATCGCGAAACCCTGCCGGTTATGATTGACCAGTGTTTTATTAATGAATTACTTGAAGATATTGTGTTATCTAACCAGCTTTATGCTTCGCAGAAAAACATAACGATTCAAAATCACTGCACTGATGAACTTGCCTGGTACCTGGACGCAGATCTTATGTACCTGTTAATTAATGATGTTTTGATAAATGCGCTTCGATATGGTAAATCAGACATTATTATCAATGCGTATCAACAAGATGGCTATTTAGTTGTTAAAGTAGAAGACGACGGAAATGGCTATCCGGATCACATGCTGGTGACTGCTGATACCAAACCTTCAGATTTTAACGTAACTCAGGGCCGCACTGGCCTGGGATTGTATTTTGCGCATCTGATTGCCAGAGCACATGCAAAGGGTGAAAAACAGGGTTTTATTACGCTGTCTAACGGCGGAACTTTAGGTGGTGGCGTATTTGAAGTTAATATCCCCTGAGTTCGGGCCGATAAACCAATAACAACGATAAAAGCAATACACAGACGGGAAGCACTCAATGACATTTATAATCATCATTGTACTGATAGTAGTGCTGGTAGTACTGGCCATTGTGGTCAATGCCTATCAACAGTACAAAGCGAAGATCGATGCCGAGCGTCGGGCCGAAGTAGCCAAGCAGCGCACCATCATCGATGAGACAGAAAATGTCCTGATGGCGACCTCTCAGATGCCTATTTCTCAGGGGCTGATTAAAATTTTACTCAAACGTATACAACGCGCTCTGCAGGTTACCCACGAGCTCAACCCTAACTCACCGGATATTAAACAGCACCTCGAAGACATCAGCGCCCGCATCAAATCCATGGATATTGAGCCGGATAATAATAACCAGTTTGCGCTACCTGAAACAGACAAAATGATTATTCAGTATATTCAGGCGGTTAAAAAGCTTCGTGTAATGCTGCGTACGGAAAGAAGTAAAGGGAAGGTTGACGGCAGTACCTATCTGGAACAAGACAAAATACTTGAGAGGTTGCAGTTAAAAGTGAATGTTGAAACACTCATTCGCCGTGGTCGCGGCGCTCAGCAAACCAATATGCTCGGCTCTGCACGACAGTATTACGAGAAAGCCATTACCGCACTTGAAGCCCAAACTCAGCCGGATGAATTTGTTCAGTCCCGTATGGAATGGCTGAACCAACAGTTAAAAGACATTCAGGAAAATCTCAAAAACGCCAATGCCCAGGACCGCGCTAAGCGCCGTGAAGAAGAACGCGATGAACTGGACGAATTATTTGCACCCAAGAAGAAATGGTAACCCTTGGCATAGGCGTAAACACCTATCAAAAAATAAATGGTTCGCTATAGCTATAATTTGTTAACCTCCCTAACTTTTACATTTTCGTTACAATAATTCTGTGCTACTGTCAGTTTTCTAAACCAGTATCGCGGAGTAGTTAATGGCATTTGGTCGTCGTCATTTTTTAAAGTCCAGCGCAGCATTAGCCACCCTCGCCGGCTCACCTTTATTGTGGTCATGTTCAGAGCAGAAACCCTCAGCAGCCTGCAATAGCGCTGCAGACTATGGCGTTCAACTCTATATGTTCAGAGAAAGCTTTGCCAAAGATCCCAAAGGTACGCTGGCACAGATAGCCGCTATGGGATTTACGCAGGTCGAACCTTTTGGCTTGGGCGGCTTTATCGGCATACCCGGGGCGCCGTTTTTTGGTCTGTCGATAGATGAAATAGCCAGTGCCCTGAAGGCAGTCAATCTCAAAACCCCTACTGCCCACGTGAGTGGAAAGCTTGATGATGCGAATCATACCCACGAACTGGCCAGCAAACTGGGCATTGACTATTTTATAGAACCACTGGCACAAGAATTACTGGCTTTTAACGGTGGTAAAGTGAGCATCGCTGTACCGGATACTGCCGATAAAGTGCTGCAGATGGCCAACAGAATTAACCTGCGAGGTAAGAAATTCCACGATCAGGGGTTTGGTTTTGCTTACCACAACCACCATATGGAATTCGCTCAGGTAGAAGGCAAAAGCATACTCGACTGGTTAATGGAGAACACCGATCCGAACTATGTAAAGCTACAATTGGATCTGGGTTGGGTGGCCGTAGCCGACATTGCACCTCTGGAAGCGCTGCAAAAATATGGCGACCGGGTTATTGGTTGCCATATGAAAGACCGTGACTACAGCGTTCGCGTTTTACCAGGTGAGACTGATGAACTGATGCCAGAAGCACTGCAGGTGAAAGCGCCGGGCCAGGGCGGTATCGATTTCACGCCAATCCTCGCTTATCTGGATGAACATAATATCCAAAATCGCTATGTAGAGGTAGACGTTACTGCTCAACCGTTTGAAGATGCAAAATTTGGCCTCGCCCATTTACAAAAGTTGTGTCGCTAACCAATACGTAACAGATGGGCCGCGCAGGCCCTCTGTTTATCCTAAAGCCGCCCGCGCTATAGCTAAGTCTTCCTCAGCACTGCCACCAGAAATACCAATCGCGCCGATTTGATTATCATCACCGGCAAAGATGGGCACCCCGCCATTAAAGCCCATCAGGTTTTCATTTGACAATTCGAAACCGGTGAGCTGTTCACTGCGGATCAGCGCACCTAGCTGACCTGATTCCAAAGGAAACAAAGCTGAAGTTCGCGCTTTTTTAATTGCGATATCCACCGAGCCCAGGAAAGCGCCGTCCATTCGTTCAAAAGCTACCAAATGGGCACCGCTGTCAACAACGGCAATACACACTTTGATGCCAAGCTGCTCTGATTTATGGATGGCATCGGCGATATGGCGACGCGCCGCCGCAAGCGTCATAGTTGTGGTCATAGGCTTTCCGTAATCGATTTTTTGCTTACCTTGCCTAATTTAACTCAATGATTCAATTTACAAATTTGTAGAGTAATCTGTCACTACCTGCTGCCACAGCGTTTGCGCTGCCACCGCCATTACACCGCGATTAGCCCGTACCATCCCTACCCGCTTGACCAGCGGACTACCTTCAATGTCACGGCAAATTAATCCCTTGCGTAGCATTTGTTCGAGGCACAACGAAGGCACCACTGAGATCCCCATGCCGTGGGCAATAAGCTGACCAATGGTGCCGTACTGGCCCGTTTCTGCCACAATATTAAGCTGACCGTACTCGGCCGTCATCACTTCTGTCCATTGCCTGACACTGGAACCCCGGTTAGGAGAAATAAACGGCTGACTGACAATATCTTCGAGGGTAATGGTTCGACTCGCTCCAAGTGGGTGATCGGCCGGCATGACGGCCACAAACCGGTCGGTAAATAATGGGAAAAACTCCAGGTTATCGGTACTTTCCGGTTCGAAACAAAAACCGATGTCTACCCGGCCAGACAGCACAGCCTGCAGGGTTTCTTCCATGATGACATCTAGTACCCGCACCCGGATATTGCTGAATTGCTGATGAAACCGCACCAGAATGCCCGGCAGTTTAGACTCTGCAAAAGATGGCATCGCTGCGACAGCCAGGCGCCCCTGAGCCATAGCAAAGAGATTCTGTACGCCTTCCACCGCGTCATCCCAGTCGTGCAGTAAGCGCCGCGCATGAGGCAAAAAGGTTTCGCCCTCTGGGGTAAGCTGTACCCGTCGGGTTGTGCGGCTAAATAACTGACCGCCCAGCTGCTCTTCCATTTTTTTTATCGAACTGGATAACGCGGGTTGGGTCACAAACAGTTTTTCTGCAGCTTCGGCAAAGGTGGCTGATTCTGCCACACATAAAAAGGCCTGCATATTGCGGTAAGAGATACTCATATTAATAAATTTTATTTATCAAAAGTGATATTTAATTAATTTTACAAAATTTTAACCCTGATTGATACTAGCTGTGTTCATTACTTAAAGGAGAGTATGCTATGTCTGGTTTCGATAAAGTCGTATCCAGTTTTGATGCCGCGATGGAAGGGTTAGAAGATAACATGACCGTTATCGCCGGTGGATTTGGCCTGTGTGGTATTCCTGAGGGCAGCATTGCCCAAATCAAAAAGATGGGAACCAAAGGGCTGACAATCGTATCGAATAACTGTGGTGTTGATGGCTTTGGCCTGGGCATTCTGCTCGAAGATAAGCAAATCAAGAAAATGATTTCATCTTACGTAGGTGAAAATGCCTTGTTTGAACAGCAACTGCTTAATGGTGAGCTGGAAGTAGAACTAACACCACAAGGTACACTGGCCGAAAAAATGCGCGCTGGCGGTGCCGGTATCCCGGCTTTCTATACAGCAACCGGTTACGGTACGCCGGTTGGTGAAGGCAAAGAAGTTAAAGAGTTTAACGGCCGCCCCTACATTCTTGAAGAATCTATTACCGGCGACTTCGCTATCGTGAAAGCCTGGAAAGCAGACCGTTACGGCAATTGTATTTATCGCCACACTGCACAGAACTTTAACCCAATGGCCGCAACAGCCGGTAAAATCACCGTAGTAGAAGTGGAAGAAATTGTAGAACCGGGTACATTAGATCCAGCTCACATTCACACGCCGGGCATTTATGTGGATCGGGTTATCCAGGGTACGTTTGAAAAACGTATCGAACGTCGCGTAACGGCTAAATAGGAGGCAGTCATGGCATTAACAAGAGATCAGATTGCGATGCGCGTGGCGCAGGAATTTCAGGACGGTAACTACGTCAACCTGGGGATTGGTATCCCGACACTGGCCGCTAACTACGTACCAGACGGTATCAGCGTTATGTTACAGTCAGAAAATGGTTTACTGGGCATGGGCCGTTACCCTACCGAGGAAGAAGTCGACGCGGATATGATCAACGCGGGTAAAGAAACCGTAACGGCCATTACCGGCGCTTCTATCTTTAGCTCAGCAGAAAGCTTTGCCATGATCCGTGGCGGCCACGTAGACTTCACCGTTCTCGGTGCATTTGAGGTGGATGTAAACGGGAATATCGCCTCATGGATGATCCCCGGTAAACTTATTAAAGGCATGGGCGGCGCAATGGACCTGGTAGCCGGCGCGAAAAACATTATTGTCACCATGACCCACGCCGACAAGCACGGTAATTCTAAGTTATTGCAGGAATGTACCCTGCCACTGACTGGTGTTAACTGTATTACCCGGATCATTACCGACTTAGCGGTACTGGAAGTGAAAGACGGCGCGTTTTACCTGCGCGAACGAGCGCCTGGTGTGACGGTAGATGAAATTAAAGAAAAAACCGCCGGTAAGCTGGTGGTAGAGGGTGATGTGCCGGAAATGGCCTTCGCCTGATTGCAATTCGCTTAAGAAACGAAAAAGGGGCGACCGTACAAAACGGCCTGCCCCTTTTCTTTTTGGCTTGTGACTTTACTCAGGTACGTAATCAGGGATAATAGGCGCGGATCTATACCGGAGCGAAGCAATCTTGTTAATAACTGACTTACCTGTACACCATACCCTTATCAGCCGCATAGAAGATAAAGGCTTTACCGAACTCACCGAAGTTCAGGAGAAAACCATTCTGCCGGCCCTGCTGGGTAAGGATATTATCGCTTCCTCTAAAACCGGCTCAGGTAAGACTCTGGCATTTTTAATTCCCGCCGTGCATCGCTTGCTCACGCAAAAAGCATTAAGTCGTCAGGACCCCCGTATTCTTATTCTTGCCCCTACCCGCGAACTGGCCAAACAGGTATTTGGTGAAGCAAAGTGGCTGTGCCAGAAGAAAAACCTGGCCACAGCGTTAATCGTGGGCGGCGATAACTATAACGATCAAGCCAAGGCGTTGCGCCGCAACCCGCATATTATTGTGGGTACACCGGGCCGGGTAGCCGATCATTTAGAAGATAAAAGCTTCTTTATTAACGGCCTGGAAATGCTGATTTTCGATGAAGCTGACCGCATGCTCGATTTGGGCTTTGCCCAGGCGCTGAATATGATTAACCGCAAGGCCGACCACCGAAAACGCCAGACCATGTTGTTCTCAGCTACCATGGATCATGTTGAACTCAACCATGTGCTGGATTCGTTACTCAAGGCACCGGTACGAGTTGCCATTGGTAGTGCAACGGCTGAACATACCGACATCAGTCAAACCCTGTATTTTGCCGAGAGCATTGAGCACAAAGATGCCCTGCTCTGCGACCAGCTAACCAACAACACATACAATCAGGCGATTGTATTTACCGCCACGCGGGATGATGCAGAGCGCCTCAGCACCATGCTGGGTAAAAGCTTACCGATTCGCACCTCTCAACCACTCAGAGGCGATTATGCCCAGTCAAAACGCTCGTTGGTGATGAATGAATTTGCCCGTGGTCAGTTTGATATTCTGGTGACTACCGACGTGGCTTCCCGCGGACTGGATTTGTCTAAAGTAGGCCTGGTCATTAACTATGACATGCCCAAGCATCCGGAAGAGTACATCCATCGGATCGGCCGTACCGGCCGGGCGGGTAATCAGGGCGCTGCGGTGTCTTTCGTTGGTAAACGCGACTGGCAAAGCTTCTCAGCGTTAAAACAGCAACTCGCCTATCCGCTGGAACCCCAGCAGCACGACGGTCTGCCATCTAAGTTCAGCGGTATTAAACCTAAACCGGCCAAACCGAAAAAAGCAGCGAAAAAGCATAAAACGACAGAGGGCAACACGGAACAGCCGGTGAAGAAGGTTCAGCGAGTAAGGACCATGACCGGTGAGGATATCGGCCATATGCCGATGCGTAAAAAAGCTACTCCGCCTCCTCTGGACGAGGAAGAATAAAGGCCGGAAGGTTTTTAATGCTTTAAACATAAAAAAATCCGGTAATCATTATTACCGGATTTTTATTTGGCTGATGACATTCACCAGCCAGATAGCAGTTAACACTCTTTACTGATAATCACCTTCAGCAATCAGCAACTGGCTGTTCGCGCTAATGGGGCCGCGCAAGGTATCAACGATTCCACTTGGCCATTTCACCACAATTTGATCAATAGAATCAGCTTCACCAATACCAAAAGCGGCTTCAAGTTCTTCGGCAGAAGCAAAGCTTGAACCGGCCTGCAGATACCTGATCATGGTTCTGTTGCCAACCGTCACTTCAATTCGGGCACCAACACCATAGCTGTTACTTACAACACCAGCCAGCTTCACCGAGAAGTAGTTGCCTGTAGGACCATCATTACGTAACAGAATAACGCCGTTGGAGTTAGCAATCAGCCAGTCCATATCACCATCTTCATCATAGTCTAACCAGATTGAACCCCGCGAGTTACCCATACCTGAAGTACCGGTAGCACCAGTGACATCGGCAAACTGCACCTCTCCCGGCCCGGTGGCTACGTTCTGATAAAGCACGTTGGCATATTCTTCATTGGAGATCCCTCCGGCAACAATACTTAAATCTTCATCGCCGTCGTTATCAAAGTCCACAAAGTTAGCCCCCCATTCGGTAACATTACGCATCAGTACACCTGCACTGGCCGTAATATCAGTGAAGGTGCCGTTACAATTATTAGCATGTAGCGGCGATGGCGCCGGATCGGTTGAACGTTCTGAACCGTTATTGGTGACCAGTACATCCAGACAGCCGTCACCATTAGGATCGCCTACCGCAATGCCCATACCATGGGTCGCAGAAGTAGCCGTGATTCCCGCTGCATCACTCTCATCAACCAGCATACCGTCGACGTTGCTATACAACACGTCTGCGCCAAAATCGACCGACAACCATAAGTCCTGCATAAGGTCACCGTCGAAATCTGCCCAGGCACCCATATAGGTCAGGCGATCGGGGCCGGCGCCGCTATTAATTCCATCGATTCCCATAAAAGGGGCTACATCGAAGAAACTGCCGCCGTCATTCTGGTAAAGGCTATCGGCGGGTACATCACCGTAACGGCCTGCTACGAAAATATCCAGGTCGTTATCACCGTCGAAGTCATTCCAGACTACACCAATGGCACCGGTATTGCCGGGTATAGCCATCGTATCCGTGACATCGATGAAGGTACCGTCACCCTGGTTATGCCACAACTCACTGCGCGCATTAAGGTTAGACTGATTAGCTACATACAGATCGAGTAAACCATCATTGTCGAAATCGCCCCACGCCAGACCAGAGCCAGCGCCACCAGATGTAAGCATATTGGCCTGGGTCGTCACATTGGTAAAGGTACCATCACAGTTACTTCTATACAGAAGCACGGTTTCAGTGACGTTGCGTGGTGTTAAGGCTAAATCCACACAGCCGTCATTATCGTAGTCTCCTGCAGCCAGGCCGATTGCGCCAGGTATACTGTCGAGACCAGACAGAACCGTTGCGTCGGTAAATAACGGGGTCAGATCCACACCAACGTGAACAGTGATCGTGGCGCGTCCTGGCACAAACTCCGAGTCCAGCGCCTCAGCTGTAATGGTATGAGAGCCCTGACTGAGTGTAGACAACGAGAATATACTGCCTTCACCAATAATGCCGTCAATACTCGACCGCCAGATAATCATTGACGATAAGTCACCGTCCTCGTTATCCATAGCACTGGCATCAAACATAACCGGATCACCGAGTGGCACTCGCAGTTCGTCATCAGGCTGGATAATTTCAACTGATGGCGCAGTATTCGTGCCAGCTCCTGAAGCACTGAGTACCAATTGCGGTTGTAAAGCAACGTCACTGCTTTCACCGGAGTAGAAACCTATAGAGTTTTCCAGTCCGTCGTTGTTGTCATCCAATGAACAGCTAAATCGAAATTGTGCAGACTGCCCTGCCATTATTGCGGCAACACCCTGCGTAGATATTTCAGCAACAAATACATCACCGGAAACAGGCGCTGTAAGCTCACCGACATTAGCTACCGTTGGTACGGCCTCGAAATCGCTGGCATGAATACGCGGATCGTTGCTGAATCCGGTGCTGTGAACATCCACAGTACACGGACCAAGTAAATCCAGAGGGCTGGCGCCAATACCACCACCACGCGTGAGATAAAGCGTTGCAGAGGAAATAGTTGTTCCCTGCGGGATAGCAAAAGAAGTAATTAACTTAATCTGTTGATTAAGATTATTATCACCCAAACGCAGTGCCCCACCGTTAGAGAGGAACGGAATAGCTACACCACCGCTATCGCTATTTTCTGCTGACTCCACTACAAACCCGTCTTCAATTGGATTTGACATCAGTGTCACACTGGCACCCGGATCCTCGAGTATGCCGTAGACAGTGAGAGAGATGCTTTGCGTTGCCTCATTGCCTTCTGCATCCTGTACAATCGCTGTAATGGTATGTTGGCCAGGCGATAAAGTTGTTACCGAAGCACTGCCGGAACTGGCAAACATACCGTCGATATCAGATAACCACATAATATCGGCAGAAATATCGCCCTGTTCAAAATCATCGGCAGTTGCCGTAAATACTATCTCGTCACCAACTGTAACACGGGTATCATCAGTAGGCCCGATCAACTCAATAGTGGGCAACTGACTGCCAATGGCAATTTCAAACACCAGTTCCGTAGTTTGCCCGTTACTGTCGGTCACAGTTGCAGTGATCACATGTACACCGGCCGATAAGCTGGCGATGGTAATTTCAGAGCCGGCTCCCAGAATCCCATCAACAGATGAAGTCCAGACGATATCAGCAGATAAATCCAACTCATCGGAGTCGGCCGCCATAGCTGAGAGCACCACACTCTCACCAGGCTGGTACACCTGACCAGCAATATCAGTGGTTAGTTCAATGGTAGGCAGGATCCCTAAATCTCCAGTGAAGTACCGCATCGCATGGTTGAAGGCATCAGGACCAATTTCAGCCCCCATCAGACGACCAGGAATATCATCTGCAGTAGGGTGAATACCACCGTATATTCGCGAAATGCTGGTCTCATCAGAGGCATCGCGGTAGGTTGCCCACTGTAATTGAAGATCTACACTCGGGCCTTCCTCAAACACCAGAAATTCATTTTGCGGTGCATCAAAGGTACCCATCCCTCCCGGGAAGAACTCATCGCCCGTAACCAGCGTCATTACCTCAGCAGCGGCACGACTAAATGTACTGTGACCAGACACATAGCCGGCAAAAGGTGGTGTAACAAAACTCGGGCGCTGATAAGGCCACCAGTTCTCACACAGGATCCAGTCGGCACCTGCGGTAGTGGTTTCCGGATCGTCTATATAATCAGGTCCTTTCCACGCATAGGCTGCAATCTTGCCGATGTTTTCGTTATTCTCACCGGCGAGATGTTCATGCACTCCGCCTGGCAGAATTGACTGAGCCGTTACCACCTCAATTTTACCCGGCACCAGACCTATGCCGCCCGGATCGTAACTTGGTCCGGATGGATCTGATGACTGGCCAAGATCACACATGTGGCGAATGGCCGAAACCGGACGAATATAATCGTACCAGCCTTTAACACCCCATGCTGAGATCGCCGAGTCATGCATGGCACCGCCGAGCGCCAGGTACATTTTCACATCGTATTCCAGAGCATCAAGGACAGCGCCCTGACCACCAAACTGGCTAACGTGCATCTCATGGTCTACCACATAATTTGCCACCGAGAACCAGTGGCCAGGAGGCGTTTCAGAATCAGGACCATCGGCCCAGAACTCAGCTAATACGCGGTAATAATCACCAGCAGGCACGAGCTGTTGTTCATAAGGCAGGCCGGTCACTGGGTTAATATCACGTCCCTGACCGTCATTGGTACCCAGTGTGTTGTTGCCTCGGGACGCCGGACTAATATCGATCATCACTCCGTCAGCAGGGTCTAATTCACCACTCCATTCCAGTACTTGCTGGAAGCCTGCACGGTAATCCTCTGTACCGAATGCGGGTGGCGAACCTGGATCATGATAAACGTGGTAGTCATGACCATCCCGGCTGTAAACAGTGAGATCGTCCTCACTTAATGCAAATGGCGTCACATGCCCCCATTCAGGGCTAAGAAAATCAAGTGAACCTCCTGGTATCAGGTTACCACTCTGGTCAACAAAGAACTCTAGTGACAGAGGCTGCCAGCGATCAGGGTCCACCAAATCAGGATTACCCGGAAATTCCGGCAGTAAGGGCGGGTTTATGGACTCGTAGTAAATATTGGCAAAGTTTTCCTGTTCGTTGGAGTAATCTTCAAGACCAAATTCAATAACGGTTGCCGCTATACGATTACCCAGCGCTGCCGCAGAGTCACCTTCAGTTGAAGTAAAGTCTTTGTCGTACCCCAATTCTTCCATACGCGCATCAAAGGCTGGTAGCCTTTCGGCTGCGCCCGGAGACGGCGCAAAACGCCAGGTGAGAATACGGTACATGGCATAACTGATAGCTTCAGCCCGAGCCGCTTCCACGTCAGCAACCGGGGCCATTTTTTCATGGTGAATGACTTGTCCGACGCCATCTTCATAAGCCGCCCAGGCATCCCACATGGCTGCTGATGTATGGTAGAGGTTACGCGCATGTACGGTAGGACGGGCGAAATCCAGTCGGATAGACGCCAGCAACTCCTCGTTCCAGATACGCGCAATCGAATGTGGAACTTCAACAACCTCTTCGGTGTAGGAAATTACCAGTTCAGGCGCGTATTGGGCGGTTTCACCAGAGGCAAAGCTTGCCGTGTTCTGGGTACCGTCACCGTTGTCTTCAACCGCACAATACGCCCTTATCTGGGTAAATCCACCACGGTTGATTGCACCTAATCCGGCGCTGCTAAGGCTCGCCTCTGACCATTCGTTGGTGCGCACGACTGCGCTTAAAGTACCAGCGGCCGTGCTGGTGGCAGGTGCATCGAAATCTTCTGACTCCAATGCAATATTGCCATTAAACCCACCGCTGTTAACGTCGATTACACAGGGCGCGAGTACATCAAAAGGGCTTGCACCAGGTGAGCGTGCGTGCCGCATACGCAGCACAGCATCGGTAATTTCTGCGCTGAAAGGGATTTGTGAAGTATCGAAGGAAACGATGGTTTTCACCTGGCGGGTATCAGCCAGATCGCCAATACTCAATGCTGCTAATCCGCTGCGATTAGGTTGTGCAAAACCACCGGTGTTATTCAACGCCGGGCTTTCATTTACGATCCCGTCATGTTGTGCAATAGATTTGAGTGTTATTTCTTCGGCACCTACTGATGCACTGAGTGCGATCATCGCAAGACTAAGTGCAGTCTTAGCGAAGCCGGATTGTTGTTTATCAGACTGTTTAAGCAGCCTGTCACATTGATGCTTTTCAATGTGTTTAGATTTCGACCAATGCTGAAGTCTAAACATGTTCTTACCTCCATTCCTTGTGTATGGGCCCCTGGGACCTGAATACCGTTTACGAATCTTATGTTTGATCCTTTGCCGGTTTGTTTTTGCTTTTTTGCAACATACGCCGGCTTTGATACCGTGCGCTGATGCACATATCTAATCAGCTGGAATGTCATGTAAGAAAATCCACTGATTAAATTTTTAAGCAACTATTCTGCTAATCCACAACAGGAGATAATTAACAACCGCTAAGCCGCATTTGTTATTAGTTTACTTATACCTTGCAATAGGCTTTCGCAGCCTTTGCCGGCACCACTAGTTATACAGGCAGGTAGTAAAGAAGAAACAAACAGTAAGCTGGCAACAATATTGCCAGCCCCCGTTCTAATTTTTTGCAGAGTATTCACGAAAGATTGCAGTCAGACAGGGAGTTAAAAACGAGGTTTGTTGCGCATAACCAAACCAAGTAAAACTCTGCCAAACACTTTGGGTTTCCCTGTGCGAAAATCAAAACAGCCTTGCTTTTTGTACTTCACAACCAATATGTATAACAATCAGATACAACGTTTAAAGATTAAAATATATACAACACATAAGAGTGTCAACATGGTTTTACAGTAAAAATTCATTTATTTTTGTTAAATCTATGAAAATTATTGACAGCAGATGATCAGTTTAATGGTTGGTATGATGAGATGAACAACATTCCGATACTTCTGAGGTAATATGTAATATTTTAAAGGGTTAGAGATGAAATAAAAAAGCCGCTTGGCAGCGGCTTTTCTGAATCGGGTTTAGTATTCCCACCAGCATTCCTGCCACCAGGCAAGAAACTCTTCAAAGTCGATATACCCATCGTGGTTTTCATCGATAAGTTTAAAGCCTTCTTCAACGTGGCTGACTTTGGTTTTAGGTGAAATTACCGTTAATAACTCAATAAATTCCTGCAGGTCGATCTGACCGTTACCATCACGGTCAAAGAAGCTAAAATCTTTTTGAATCGCTTCTACTTTTTCGGGTGTTAATTCAGTAGACACTGTCTGATTCCCTGTCGGTTTCCGGTGAGATGGAGTGTAACTCCAGCTCTACCGAATGTCTACGACTTAACTTGTTTTTGCGCCTGCAAAGCACGTAACCGCTGCTCTTCTGCCTTGGCCTTGCGGCGCGCTTCCATAGCGTCACGAGCCTCAGTGCCAACATGCTCTTCGTCGCGTTCACGGGCCAGATTAATTTGCTTCTCCCGTTCACGGAAACGTTCAATCTGTTCTTCGCTATGAGTACCAAAACAATGCGGGCAGCTTACGCCACTTTCGTATTTATCGCTTTGCTTATCGGCTGCAGTAATCGGTAACCGGCAAGCATAGCACTGATCGTAGGCACTTTTTTCCAGGTCATGATTCACCGCTACGCGATTATCAAAGACAAAGCAGTCGCCTTCCCACATGGTCTCCTCTTTCGGTACATCCTCGAGGTATTGCAGGATACCGCCTTCAAGGTGATAAACCTCTTCAAAGCCCTGCTCTTTTAAATAGGCAGTGGACTTTTCGCAGCGGATCCCACCGGTACAGAACATGGCGACCTTTTTATTTTTCGCCGGATCGAGGTTTTCTTTCACATAATCCGGAAATTCACGAAAGGTTTTGGTATTGGGATTGACCGCATTTTTAAAAGTGCCAATTTCGATTTCATAATCGTTACGGGTATCAATGAGTACCACATCAGGATCGCTGATCAACGCATTCCACTCTGCAGGTTTCACGTAAGTCCCAACGGTACGACGCGGATCAATGCCTTCCACACCCATGGTGACAATTTCTTTTTTCAGTTTTACTTTCGTCCGGTAAAATGGCTGGGTGTCGTGAAATGAAATTTTGTAAGAGATCGGGTTAAAGCGTTCATCGCTGTTTAACCAGGCCAGCAGGTTATCTATGCCTTGCTGCGTACCGGAAACGGTGCCGTTTATGCCCTCAGCGGCCAATAACAGGGTGCCTTTAATTTGATTCGCTTCCATTACATCGGTAAGCGGCTGGCGGATAGCTTTATAATCTTCAAGCGCGAAAAATTTGTATAGCGCGCATACAACATACTGACTCATATTTTTTAACCTTTGCGAGTTGGAACGTAAAACCAGAGCAAAAATGCGCGCGGAATATAGCAAAAAAATCGACAGGCGAAAACCCGAGAGGAGTATTTACCGGAGTTTAAACTGCAATAGCCTGGGAGGCAGGAATGGTCTCAGCCAGCAAGGTAGCGTCTGGCTCTCTGATTTGCGACGCTTTTTCACTTACCCAGGCGAGTTGCGTGCGATAAGGGCAATTTTGTTTTACTTCAGGTTCCAGCCGTTTGCTGTTGTTATGAAAACTTAACGGATCCGGGCTGATGGCCTGCCACAGGCGGATGTGCTCATTGCTGAATGCCTGGCTCAGACCCGCCTGCCATTTTAAATAGCTGTCTACGTGTTCGGAAGTTGATGCCAGCGGGCTTCGACGGTAGTGATTTAATCTGGCGGGAAAATCCGGATCTTCAACCTGTTCGTGAACTGACGACCAACGGACAGGCTCATCTCCCCTGGCCTCACTGATTGCCAGATATAATGAAAACAACGCAGCACTGCCACCCACCGCTTTGTTGAGCGGTAGTGAGGAAGTGACATTCTGCACATCAAAAGATGTCTGAGTAATGGTATCTGGTTGCAAAATCATTCATAGGTATTAACGACTTACTAGCTTAATCGGCATATACCCATTATCCTTTAGTATATTATCGAATAGTTTCGCGTTTAATGGGAGCGGCCTTTGGGAGTGCCCTATCAGGACGTTAATATTCTGATTGTAGAAGATCAGCGTCCCTTCCTTATTCTGTTAAAAGGATTATTGACCAATCTCGGCGCCAAGGATGTCATGACGGCAACCAGTGCCGATCAGGCGATTCGATTTTGCCGCAATCACAGAGTCGATATTATTGTTTGTGACCTGCATCTTGGCACCAATAAGAAAAACGGCTTTGAGCTGTATCAGGAGCTGCAATATCGCAAAATGGTATCCGCCGGCGCGGTATTTCTGCTTATCAGTGCTGATGCCACGCGCCCTATCGTGCTGGGCTCACTGGAGCATAAACCCGATGATTATCTGCTCAAACCCTTCTCCCAGGCGCAGTTAAAAAGCCGGCTGAATAAATCCTGGCAGCGTAAGCAGTACTTTTTAAAAGTACTACAAGCAATGAGCAAACAGGAATTCGCGGCGGCGATCGAGGCGCTCGATAACCTAAAGGATATGCCTGCACCTTATCAGCGTATGGCTTTGGAAATCCGTCTGGAGATCCTGTGGCATGAAACACAGTACGAGAAAGCGCTGACCCTGTTAAACAGCCAATCTGATCAGCTACCCACGCAGTGGGCGCAACTGGCCCTGGGTAAAACCTATCTGGCCATGCGTAAATTTAGTGATGCTATTCAGTGCGCCAATAAGGTACTGGCACTTAACCAGTTTGATCCGGAAGCACTGGATATTCTTGCTCAGGCAAAGTCGGCTTCCCAACTTCCTGAAGAAGCGCTGGAAGATATTCGCCGCGCCATTAAAAACTCACCGTACTCACTACAACGTCAGATCCTGGCCAGTCGTATCGCCAGGGACAATAATGACTATGAATTACTCACTGAAGCTACTAAAGCAACCTGGCAGTTATCGAAAAACACCATATTTAAACAGGTGAATTACTGGTGTAATCATATATCCAGTCTGCTTGATGCAGCAGAAGCGGCAGAAAGTAAAACTCAGCGCCACCGGTTTCAACAGGAAGCGCTATTGCAGTTACAGCGTGCCGGCCATGATGAAGCACTAACCCGGCTGGAAGAGCCGTTCAGCCTGGATATATTCGATCAGATCATGCACGCCCGGGTGGATGCTATCGACGGCAAACTCATTAACGCCAAACGATCGCTTATGGACAGTCAGATGGCCATCGAGAAACAGTTTGAGTTATACCCGGCCTCACTGGCGCCCTCAAGCATGCAATTAATGGTCGACCTCGGCGAATTTGAAGAAGTAAACCAACTGCTGCAAACCCTTGCCAGCCAGAATACTGAACTGGACGATAGCAGCCGCATGCTGGTGCGGTCGATGTCCAAACAGGTGAAGGAAAGCGAGCAGCAATATACCCATATTAACCGCCGCGGTATTCAGCTGTATCAACAGGAAAAATATGCCGAGGCGAAAGCCGCGTTCAACAGCGCACTGGAACTTTCACCAGTAAATGCGGGGATTGCGCTAAACTTATTACAATGCCTGATTAAGCTGATGGGTAACGATGGAAAGGATGACGGCGCGATGATCAAAGAGGCCCGTCAGGTGTATAAGATACTGAACCATGCGCCCATGCGGGAGCAGCACCAAAGCAAGTTTGATGGTTTAAGGGATGAATTGCTGCGCTTAGGCATTGCAACCCTGTAGCCACTGTATTTAACGCTCCTCACAAAGGATAAGATGTCATGCAAAAACACTGCTTATTGGTTACTACAGTTCTGATTGGCTCAGGCTGGTTGTCGGGTTGTGCAAGCCAGTCCAACCTGTGTGAAGATATCCTTGAGGTTAAAGCTCAGGCTCAGCAATGCGAAGTACTACAAAAAGCTATCAGGAATCCCAAAAATCCGCAGATGGCCCTTACCGCCCGGCAAAGGTATGAAAATGAGTGTGTTAATTTTCGTTACTACCGGGATGATTACGACACTATTTGTAAGGGCGGCGAACAACCTATTGGTCAGCCTTCGCCAAAACCGGTGAACAAGGATAACTAACGGGCGCCGCGGCCCAGCGCAGCCATTACTGAGCCGCCAATTACCATTACCGCTCCCAGAACAGCCAACGTACCTAAAGGTGGCTGTTCAAAGCTGCTGGGATAAATATACTCAGCAACAGCAACCGAGATAAAGGTAAATACCGGCGCGGTGGCAATCACTGCGCTTACCCGTGAGGCATACCATACGCGCATGGCTTCGGTGAAAGCCCCATAGGCCACAAAGGTATTTAAACAACAAAATAACAGCGCCCAACCTTGTACCGCGTTCATTTCGGTAATGGCCTGCAGATGCGTAAACGGCAGTAACATCATGCTGCCAATGATATATATGATAAGCGTGAGTTGCATAGCTGACATGGTTTTCATCAGCGACTTCTGGCACAGCGCGTAGCCAGCCCAGGTCACTGCAGCGATAATAACAAACACCACACCCAGGGTATCTTCGGTTTCTGAAGCAATAATCTGCGGCAAGCGTTGATTAAAAAACAAACCAAGCCCGAGCAGCAAAGATGACGCGCCCCACAGTTGCAAGCGGCTGAATTTCTCTTTGTACAGCACGATACCGCCAATCATAAGAGCGAATGGTGCCACCTGCATAAAAACCTGCACACTGCCAGGACTCAGATATTTAAGCCCAAGCACGTTAAAGACATAGTTGATCACCAGCATCATCGTGCAGGCGATGGTCAGAATAATAACGGCTTTAGGATAGCGTAAGAAATTAGGAATGTGACGACGATAAAACAACCAACCGCCCACCAGGATGGCAGCTGCTACAAACCGATAAAGGGTAATGGTCTGACTGTCCATAACCTGCAGGCAGATCTTAAGAAACAGGGGTAAAATTCCCCACAGCACTGCGGTAACCAAAGACAAACAAAAGCCATATAGCGGCCGGTAACTACTTTCCAACTAATCATTACTCATGAGGTATTCAAAGTCCTCAATCATATCGTCAATCTTACTGATTAGCTTCCTTTTTTGCTTTTTATCCAGGGTATAGAACAATTCTTCAGCCATTTTGGCATAGATTCGGGTGTTGTCATTTCGCAGCTTCATAAAGGCTTCACTGCGAAATTTATCAGGATGGGTCATCAGCGCGACAAAGTCTTCCTTAAACGTTGGATTAGCCGCGCGATTGTCAATCATTTCCCGGGCCGCCTGCTGGAAATCCTGCCGATAAGTCAGCCACAATGCGCGGGTACTGGTAAACTGTGACGCATAACCTTTAACAATGGCTTTCTGACTGGCATTGAGGCGACCGATGAACTCGCTGACGCCCTCTTCCATATCGTCCAGACGTTCTTCGGCCTGCTCTTCAGGTGACAACTCCTTAAACTCGTCCAGCGACTCACGGATGTCATCATTCTCTTCGTGTAGCTCTGCAAACAGCGAATTCACCTGCTCGTCGGTTAACTCAGCGGCCATGTCTGCCAGCTCCGGGCTAACGCGATCGCGCAGTCGCTCCCAGTGTTGACGACTGTCGAGCAGATGCCCCTCAATTTGTGCTGCGCTGAGTTCTTCGCTGTCTAGGTCCGCTTTCAGGCTTTTAAGGTGTTCGATGTACTTCCCAAGCTCTTCATTGCGATGCCAGCTTTGCCAGTCGGCAAAATATTCATCAAACAATGCTTCCTGATTATCCGATAGTGATACGTAATCATCGATATACCAATGAATTAACCAATCCAGATTATTGTAGGTAAACTTTGTCGAACATCCGCCTAAAAAAATGATGATCGCAATCAACAAACCTTTTTTCATTGTCACTTCCTGTCAATTTACACTTGGCACGCGTGGCTATACCTGACAATCTATCAATACGTGCTGATGGCTGTTCCCGATCGCCGGGCTTTGTATTGCAGCCCTCTGCCACCAATCTGACTGTGATTTTACGTGGTATAACAACATAATACTCATACTTGGACTGCATAAGCGATGACAAATTCCCCCTGGGTTATTGGTGTATTTGTATCAAATTGTAAAGGAACGCTTTATGACCAATAAAAGAATTGCGGTACTGACCTCCGGCGGCGATGCACCGGGGATGAACGCCTGTATTCGGGCGGTTGTAGTAGCCAGTGAAGGCGCAGGACATACTGTGATTGGCTTTGAGCACGGCTTTAATGGCCTGCTGGCCGCTAACTGGCGTAAGCTCGACAGTAAAAAAGTGCACAATATTATTCAGCGCGGCGGTACCATTTTGCGTAGTGCTCGCTGCAAGGAATTCAAACAGGACGTCTCAGCCAAACTGGCCGCTAAACATCTGGATGAGCTTGCCATTGATGCCCTGCTGGTGATTGGTGGTGACGGTTCTTTTCATGGCGCTAAACACCTGAGTAACTTCTGGGACGGACAGGTTATTGGCCTGCCCGGCACCATAGATAATGACATTTATGGCACCGACGCCACCATCGGGTATTACACGGCCATCGAAACGGCCATGGATTCGATTGATAAGGTCAGGGATACCGCCGATGCCTTTGAGCGTATTTTTCTGGTTGAGGTAATGGGCCGTCATGCCGGATTTTTGGGTGCCAGTGCCGCGCTCTCCGGAGCGGCAAACTACGTGATATTACCCGAACTGTTCACCGACACAGAAACCACGCTCAAGGATATTCATCAGCAACTCTCTATACACCGCCAGCGCTATGGGCATGAGAGTTTTATTATTGTGTTAACCGAAAACCTGTGGCCTGAGGGTATTGCCGAATTAGGCGTGCAGTTGGAAGAGCTGACCGGCGGTGAAGTCCGTCCGGTGATCCTTGGCCATATTCAACGAGGCGGTTCTCCGGTGAGTCAGGATCGAATGCTGGCAACGTTACTGGGGGTAAGCGCGGTACGCTGTGTGGAACAAAACAAAACCGGCATTATGGTTGGTATGCAAAACAACAAGCCGGTAGAAGTTGAGCTGAGCCAAACCTGGGAAAATCGTAAGGAGCTTGGCGACACTCTGACACAAACCATGGTAACCATGCTCAATGAACGCCATAACTGGGGTATGACAACCTGAATAAGACGCCTATTTTCTAAAAAAAGTGGCTTTGCGTTCCCCTGGAAAAGAGAGATCTATTGATATCGAAGGAAGAACAAATTTTGCGCCCTTCTTCAGTGTTGTCATCGTCACTGGCATACATAGCAAACTAGAAAAAGCATCATGGAAGAGGGTTCAGTCGATGCGGGACAGGAGTGACGAATAACCGAAATCCCAACTATCGCGGAAACTGCACATAGTTCGAGTATTACAGTTTCATACTGAAAACGTCTCTTATTGGTCAGAAGCGGACATTAACGAGGTGACTGCCCAAGGGCCGCTTTGTACGCGGGCTGTGTGAAAATTCATTTGTTACCGATGCCCTTGTGAATGCTCTGCACCGTAAGTCTGGGTTCTATAATAATTTTGAATGAGCGTTGTCGCAATTCTTAGTATGTCAATGCAGATATCAGTCCTTTAACGCTCATGATATTCATCATTCTTTTGAAGTTCTAAGCCAGGACTACGTTATTGCCAACTTTTTTTCGATACCTCAGAGCGGGTAACATCACGGAACAGCCTAACGCAAGCCTATGCTCTGCCATAGGTTTGCAAGATAAAGGCCTTTCCTCATTGCCGTCCCCATTCCTTTCCACCCATTTCTACCAACCGGGACGCGGCTCGTCGAAAGGAAAAGGCGAGATCATTGGCGGACGATAATTGTGCCAGTGACACGCCAATTCGACCCGTCGCCGACCACTCATAATATTCCCCCTTTTTGGTGCGAATCATGGTCGTCGCAAAGGAACTCGAGTTCCCCCCCTTCTCACTGACAATCAATTCTCCATCTTCATCACTGCTTTCGACTTGCGCTTCAAAATCAACAAACAATTCGTCGAGCGGGACTTGTGCCGCCAGCACCAAGCGGGTGCGAGACTCATAACACGCGTCAATGAGGGTCACGAAGCGTCGCGCTTCGTCGAGCTGATTGGCGTCCAGTTGGGGGACACGTTCCATGATGATGACCGGAAATCGGTCGCAGAGGGAAATATAATCAGCCGCGCCGAGCGGTTGGTAGCACAACTCGGCAAAGTCAAACCAAGCGCACCTGTCATTCAATCGGGCGACCTTGACGGAGCGACCAAAGAGTACTTGAATATCCTCGGCCTCAGTTCCGGATGCAGTGCCACCAAATATTTCTTCCAACTGCGCCTGCATGTTGTTTTTACTATTAATATCGCCATGGACTTCCTTGTTTGACCAAAAATAGGATTGACCATCGGCTCGAGTTAAGAGCCGATAATCCTTGGGAGAGTCCTCCATGGAAATAATGTCGAACGTGTGCTTTAGCATGTCTATGAATGGCAAAAAGAGGGAGCGGTTAATGCCTCCCTCATACAAGGTATCGGGGGAGCGATTTGAGGTAGCCACCACCACGACATTCCAATCTAATAGTAATGAGAACAGTCGCTTCAAAATCATGGCATCGGCAACGTCTGTTACTTGAAATTCATCGAAACAGAGGAGTTGGGCTTCTTGTGCCAATTGTTGCGCAATGATGGGAATCGCATCACCTCGTGGGTGTTTCTGTTTGTAGACAAAGATTCGATGATGGACGTCTAGCATGAATTCATGAAAGTGGACGCGGCGTTTGGTAATTTTTGCGTGTTTGAGGCTGTGGCTGCCATTATTACAGCAAGAATCATCATCAGGAATATTAACCGACGCGTAAAAGAGGTCCATCAGAAAGCTCTTACCGACCCCGACGGGTCCATGAATGTACAAGCCTCGCGGTGGTGGACCAAAAGACCACAAATGGAACTTCTTTCGAAGAAATGACTGGGCGGATGCTAAGGGCCGCGCTAATGACAGTGAACCGCGGCTTGTACAACTGCTCTCTATCGGTTCTTCGATGCGCACCGGTACTGGTGGGAGCGAGGCAAGAGACACGTACAGGGCATCGAATTTTGCCGCCAGAGCGACTTGCGCGTCCTCTCGTTGCACCTCCCCCGCATTTATCTTACGTTCATACGCAGCGGTCACCGGGCCTGTGAGGATGGACTGCCGAGCGACGCGATGCTTTGCTGTCATATTCTTCATCACAGCCTTCATTATGGTCCTAATGGGTTTTCAACATGTTGATATAGTACGAAAGATTTCTGTATGGGTATCAAATGAATTTGTATTAGAGACTGAAGTTTCCAAGACAAGCGTCTCTTAAAGATGTGCAAACCTACTCTAAATGTTGTTTTTCTTCGTTGTTGGCCTAATTCGACCGCTATTTGTCGAATTTAGCCTCTCAAAATAATCTGTGCGGTTCAGATGTACGTGAAGCGGACAGTCGAAATGCTTTCCTATGAAAACACAGATCATGGATTTTCAGGGAAAACGGGTGTTACTATGAAGTCTCAGTATTTAGCTGTTAGGTTTATGAAGTGCGCCGGGGAAGTAAATGAACCTTTTGCAAGAATATGAAAAACAACAGAATTGGAGGGGATGGGAACGTTACCTTCAGTTTATACCAATGAGCCAAAACGACTCGGTTGTTGATCTTGGTTGCTCCGTTGGTGATGTGTCCCGAATTTTTTCACTCCGCGTAAAAGATGTCTTAGGAATAGATATCAATCAGGAATTCATTGATTTCTGTGAATCGAACAAAAGCAGCAATGAAACATTTATATGCACTGATTTTCTAAATCTTGACAGCTTGTCTGTAAAACCGATTAACGGAATATGGAGCAGCTATTCTCTTTCATATCTTCGTGACCCACTCAACTTTTTAATCTCAACACATTCGTTAATGAAGCATGGTGGCTGGATTGCATTGCTCGATGTTTCCTGCTTTATCTCCGGAAATCTTGAAAAGAATAGTAAGTATTACGAAAGAGTAAGACGCTTTGAACTTGAATCATACAAATCCGGCATTTATGACTTCAATTTTGGTGCAAAAATTCAAGGCTTGTTGCAAAGTGCTGGATTCGAAATAGTACATATTGACAATGATGTTACCGATCCTGAACTAAATTTCTCTGGTGCGGCACCTAAGGAAATTATTGAAGGTTGGGCTGCAAGGCTAAGTAGAATGCAAAGGTTAAAAGCAGAGTTGGAAACAGAATACGCTGATTTTTGTCAAGAGCTACTTTCTAGCCTTTGCTCTGACCAGCACGAAAAACGAGGAAATGTAAGATTCGTCGTAGCTAAAAAATCTAACAAATCAATGCAACCGACTGCTTACGCTGCGGCTGATTGAAGCGTTATGTAGCAGGGAGAGAGTTACCGTGAAACACGAGCAATCAGGCAGGGTCTTCGAGGTTTTCGTTGGGCTGCTTTCCACTTTTACTTGTGGAGCCTTGCTATTTTGGTCTGCCGTAGAGCTCTTTGACAAGCCGTACTCGATAAAGCTTGCGATCGGAGTTGGAACTTTAATTCTCTTGGCGTTTTGGCTAGCTAAGGTAGGCTACCGTCTACTCCTAAATCGACCAAGTAAAAGTGGTTTAATTTCCTCGTTTGGTACGCTCAAGCTTTTGAGTTTAATTGTGGGCGTGACTTCTTTCTTGATTTGTATTTTGTCAGTTTTGCGTTTAGACATACTGAGTGTTATGTCCCATTTATCTGTTTCGGCTTTGTGTTTCGCCACTTGGCAACTTGCAAAGTCAAAGCAACGCGAGCAAGAGCAACATACAAGCTAAGTTAGCAAGTTGCCGCGATCGGCAAGGTAAGCGATAGGCGCCCCTAATTAGAGTCTTGAAGGTCAGCTCTTGTCTTTAGCTGCCCATTAAAGATGACTAACGATTTCCGCTACTCGCTCATAGCCGTATTGAGTAGTATAAATCTATATTTCTCAGAATGGTGCTGGGCTAGTCTCTAACCTCTACAGGCAAAGCTCTACCACTAATTCTAACCACGTACTGTAGTCCATGCTTTAGGGCTAAAAAAAGACGGCGCTTAATGCGCCGCCTTGTTTTAGTATGTAATTGGTTAAGCTTACATCTTCATGGCCGCTTTCACCTTATCACGGTGACTGCGACTCACTTTTAGCTCGGTATCGTTATTCAGGATCAGGTGATACTCACCGCTAATGTGACTCACCAGTTTTTTCACATAACGAATGTTAGCGATAGCTGAGCGGTGAACACGCACAAACAACTGCGGGTTTAATTCCTGCTCTAATTCTTTCATGGTTTTACGCATAATATGCATACCATCCAGGGCGTGGACGCACATGTAATCACCAGCTGCATCAATCCACTGAATATCAGATACATTGACCCGGGTAACTTCTGAGCCGTCTTTAATCGCCAATACATCCGGGTAAGGATTCGTTTCTACGGCTTCACCACTGGCAAGCTTACGTAAAATTTCTTCGCAATCGTCGCCGGTTAATTCAGCCACCAGATTGACCAGCTTTCTGGACTGCTCATCCTGGTTCTGGGTGGCAAAGTATTCGCGAACTTTCTTAATGGCAGCACTCAGGCGTTCATCATCGGCTGGTTTCAGCAAATAATCGAGGGCGTGGACATCAAAAGCCTTAATGGCGTAGCTGTCGTAGGCGGTAACAAAGATAATCATCGGGATGGGCTGTTTCAGCTCTTTGAGCTTGTTGATTACCTGAAAACCATTTAATCCGGGCATTTGAATATCGAGAAAGACCAGATCCGGACGATGCTGAGAAATCATACTGACTGCGTCCAGACCATTCTGACATTCAGCAACCACTTCTACATCATCGAACTTTTCCAGGCGTAAGCGTAAGCCACTGCGGGCCAGAGGCTCATCGTCGACGATAAGAGTTTTAATTTTTTGCTGACTCATTTAAATATCCTTTACATCATAAGGAATACGAACACTAACGCGTACTCCCTGCGGTTGATTATGTTCAACCGTAAAAGCAAAATTCCGATTATACAAAGCGTGCAGGCGTTCTTTTATGTTGGGCAGACCCACACCACCGGTGCGGCTTAACTGGCCATCCAGAATATCTGCCCCCGGGCCGTTATCGGCTACATCAAGAAGCAGATCGTTACCAAATCTGCGCGCATCAATGGTGAGCTTGCCTGCATGTTCAAGCTTAGAGATAGCATGCTTGATGGCATTTTCAACGATTGGTTGCAGTATCATACTTGGAACCATAGCGTTTTCGCAATCTTCTTCGATATTCCAGACCACTTCCAGACGTTCGCCAAAACGTACTTTTTCAATTTCTAAATATAACCGTAATGCTTTGATTTCCTGACCTAATGCCACTTTTTTGATAGGGTCGTTATCCAGCGAGTAACGCAGGAAGTCGCTCAGTCTTGATACCATGGCCTCGGCGGTATCATTGTTCTTCATCAGGATCAGCGTCGAAATGGCGTTAAGGGTATTAAACAGGAAATGAGGATTAAGCTGGTAGCGCAGCATTTTAAGGTGCGCCTGGTGAGCCATAGTGCTGGCTTTTAACGCATTTTGCTTTTCGCGCTGCAGCATCTCAAAGTTTTTGATACCAAAATACAAGCCGCTCCAACAACCGATCATTATCATTGAATCAATGGTATTAGTAAAATACATATACCAGGCATCGGGCCTGAAGCCGTGTTTATAGATTTCCCAATAGTTAACGTTTTTTACTACCGCCCATAACAGTGCAACGGCATAAGACGCGGCCAGCACAGTAAGCAGCAATTTAACCGGCCCCTGATTGCGCGCCCACCGATACACGTAGCGCAGCGGGATAGTTAAAATCCAGCCAGCGTAGGAATTGAGGATAATAATGAACAGAAAAATAGGACGAACTTCATGCAAAAACGACCCAATGTAATAAACCACGGCGAATCCCGCCCACCCTGCGGTATGCAATACCCAGAATAAACGTTCGTTGTTTTCAAATAGTCGCTGCCACTTCAGCACAAAGGTACCAGATTGTTTTATCATCTACTGCATTATACGTGTATTTGTGAGGGTGAATAATGACTTAGTCGTAATTGATTTACGATTTATCGCACTATTGGCATACCTGATGGTAACAGGCAATGTGGACGGTACAGTCTTTGCGCGGTAATTGCCACATTGCCGGAAGGTTAATAACTAATATTTAAACGTTTCAGCCAGCTGCCCCATACCCAGGCAGGGCCAATCAACAGAAAACGTAAATCTGTGAAAAAAGACGGCCGCTTACCTTCAATTGCATGGCCAATAAACTGCAAAATCCACATGATGACAAATACCCCGACACTCACCTGCCAAACCGGAACCGCTGACTGGGCGATTTGTTCAATAATCAGGAAACAGGCAATGGTAAGCAGTGTCATGGCTGCACCAATTGGTCCGGACAGCAGGAAGTAGTAATACAGCACCGGGACAACCAGTATATGTGCAAAGTTAATCCCGTATTGTTCAATAAAGCCAGGCACTGGTATAGACCAGACCAACCCGATTATTGAAAAGTAGATGGCCGGCACCGCCAGGTTATGAATCATCTTATTGGTTGGATTCATGTGGCTTTCTGAATATTCGTTAAACAGCCTTTCAATGTCACGCATACAAATTGTCCCCGTTTCCTGTCTGATACGGAATGAGGCAAGTAATTGTTTTATGGTCGCCCTCTTTCCGCCGCTGGTACAACCAGCGTAGCTTCTATCCTAAAGCTCAACAATAAAACGATCCAACAATTTTTTAACAATTTCTGCGTCAGCGGTAAATTGGACGCCATAAAACACTCTGGTTTGTGTGTTACTGCTATTTTTAATGATCCCTTTAATTACGTTTTCCTTGTCTTCAGCAATTTTAAGCTGAATGGTTTTACCGTTTTCCAGAATGGGGAACTCCGGGCTGGATTCCAGTACGCACCGGCATCCCTGAAATGACACATCCACAATCATACAATCGGTGCTTAAGGTTTGTTTATCATCACTGGCACTCACCCGCGCCTGGATGCCCGGCGTCCAGCGCTTGTGTTTACGCAGTGCAAGCGTCTGCAGCGATTCGGGCATAGCCACAAAGAGAATGGGTACCGGATGCGTAATGACTTTGATGACGTGGGAGCGAAACGCAATCACCTTGCCTTCCTGACCTTCCAGCACGTAGCGTAGAACCACTTCATTATCTGGCACCAGCACGTCACGCAGATACCCCCAACGAGACTCACTGGGAACCTGAAACAACAGGCAGTTGGGCACATCGGCGCCAATATAGCTGGTTTTTACTCGTTTGGGTGCAGTGGGTGTGGAGATTTGTAAATCCACTACACTGCCGGGCATAAGCGACTGTAAGCTATTGATATCAGCACTACTAAGCAGGATCTTTTTTTGTTTGGGCATCATTTAAAACTGAATCGCAATCACTATAGCTATATAATCATATTTTCAGTATTTAACAACTATTCATGTCCATCCTTGTTAAATCAGCATGCAAGAAGAGGTATCTCCCATGGCGCCACAATCGCCCGTCCTTAAGTATTCCTTATCGGTAAACTCAGTCAGCCAGCATTTGTTTGATGTCACCTTATCCATTCCGGCTATTGATAGTGAACACCTCACGCTGAGCCTGCCGGGGTGGATCCCGGGCAGCTATATGGTTCGCGATTTTTCCCGCAACATCGTTAATTTTTCTGCCACCAACAGCGAAGGAACCCCCATTGAAGTTACCCTGCTGGATAAACAACAATGGCAGTTAAACACCGGCGGCAAGGCGGTTGAAGTAGCTTATCAGGTGTATGCGTTCGATCTGTCAGTACGTAGTGCCTATATCAACGATGAGTACGCCTTTTGTAACGGTACCAGTGTTTTTGTTAGCGTCACGGGCTTTGAACACCTGCCCTGCGAACTGATGATAAAGAGTCCGGCGAGCAAGCCCGACTGGCAAATAGAAACCACGCTGCCTCACCTTGAGGATAACCGCTTTATCAGTGCCGACTATGATGAACTCATCGACCACCCGATATTTATTGGTGAATGCACCAGTGCCGACTTTGAGGTAGATGGCGTCACCTTTACTCTGATGTTCAGTGGCACCACAGAGTACGACATGCCCCGCCTGTGCGCCGATCTGGAAAAGGTCTGCCAGCATCATTTATCCTTGTTTGGTAAGCCCTACCCGGTTAAGCATTATTTGTTTATGACGTTGATTGCCAATGAAGGTTATGGCGGCCTGGAGCATCGCAGCTCAACTGCCCTGTTATTCCCCCGTTTTGAACTGCCACTGGCAGGTGAGCCAGAGGAACTCAGCGACAGCTATGTTAACTTTATCAGTCTGTGTAGCCATGAGTTATTTCACACCTGGCACGTGAAGCGCATCAAACCCGATGTGATGGTGGTGCCGGACCTGAGTCAGGAAACCTACACCGACCAGCTATGGATTTACGAAGGCTTCACCAGCTTTTATGACGATGTCACCCTGGCCCGTGTAGGGGTAATCCCACCGGATCGCTATTTTAAAATCGTCGCGCAAAACCTCACCCGGCTGTACAAGAATGCCGGGCGTTTTAAGCAAAGCATTGCCGAATCGAGCTTTTATGCCTGGAATAAGTTTTATAAACAGGACGCCGGTTCCATTAACCACATCGTCAGTTACTACAACAAAGGCGGTATCGTTGCACTGGGGCTGGATATTCTGCTGCGCGAGCGCAGTAACAACCAGTACAACCTGGACGACCTGATGCGGTTGCTGTGGGCACAATACGGTGATGAAAGCGGCACGCCGGCCAATGTCATTGAGCAACTTTGCCGTGATGAACTTAACGTCGACGTAAAAGAATATCTTGATGCCGTGGTGTATGGCACACAGGACGTGGCGCTGGATAGCCTGCTCGAATATATTGGTGTCAGCCAGACATTGCAGACACCGCTTTCTTTACAAGATAAGGGCGGTGATGAAGCGGCTGGTAAAATATCGCCTCGCTATGATTTTGGGGCGGTGACCAAAGATACCGACACCGGTTTAATTATTCAGGCGGTTCAGGAAGACTCAGCGGCATGTCAGGCTGGTTTGCAGATAAACGATAAACTTATCGCTGCAAACGGCTACGTGTTGAATACCAAGTTACTACAACGACTGCTCACTGTGCCTGATAACAAGCCCCTGGCGCTAAGTGTAATCAGGGACGGCCGGTTAATTAGCCTTAGCCTGCCGAGACTCCCTGCTCAACAACAAAGCTGTGTGCTGAAAATTAACGATGAAGAAAAAGCAGTAGCATGGTTAGGGCGGCAGTAACCGCCCTGTTTGAGGGAGCTAGCGAGGCGGCACCAGCAATGCCGGATCCAGTCGTTCACTAAACCAGTTAATACGCCAGTCCAGGTGGGGCCCGGTTGCCCTGCCCGTGGCGCCAATTTCGCCAATCTTCTGACCTTGTTGCACTGTGTCTCCGGGCTTAACCATAAGCTTGCTTAAATGCAGAAAGGTTGAGTTAACCCCAAGGCCATGGTCGATAATAATGGTGCCGCCAGAGTAGTATAAATCCGGGTGTGCCATCGTCACTTTACCACCGGCCGGTGCAATCACCTGTGTACCGGTTGGTGCGCCAACATCCACACCGTAATGCGGGCGTTTTGGGACACCGTTAAACACTCGCTGACTACCGTAAACGCCCGTGACAGGCCCCTCGGCCGGCCAGATAAAGTCCACTGCAAAATCCGTTCGCTCACTACTGGTTTTGCGCGCTTTGGCAACCCGCCAGTTATCATCCTTTATGCGTTCCAGCACGTTTTTCGGCGGCGTAACCATGGCTTGCGGTACGCCTTCAATGCGCTGTGTGGGATACTCCCGGGCAATCAGTGTAATCTCGCGGTTTTGTACTTTGCCCTCGGGAGTTTGCCAGCGCAATGCCTGAGTCAGCCTGGCATCACGGCCAAAGCCCACGACAAACTTACCATCGGGCAGCACTTTTACCGGCTCATCGTTCAACCATACAGCACTGCCGGGCGCAAGCTCGCCGCGCAATAAACTGCCCTGAGTCAACTCACCACGCAGTTCAAGGGCCTGTAACGCAGTGCTTATGCATAACAAACCAAACAGTAAGCGGCTAAGCTTAATCACCTACCATGGCTCCTTTGCCAACCCCTTCGTAAGCCATTACGCAGCAGCTATCATTCGGCAGGCGCTGTTTTTGCTGGGTGTAAATGAATTGCGCCAGGCACTCCACGGTTGAATCGGTATCAATAATTTCGCAAATTGATTCAGGTAACACGATTTCAAAATAGCCCTGGGCCGCCTCGTAGGCAAAACATACATGATCATCATAATTGGTTAACCGATGCTGACATTGCAGTGCGTCGGCGCTGATCTGATCTTCCCGGGAGGCAATATAAATGTCTTCCCAACGCTTGGCCCAATAGGCTTCGCTTTCAAGATCCTCACTGCCGTTAGTGATGATATCAACCCGCGAGCGATGGCCATGTGCAATACGCTGACAATTACCATCGTGTTTTTTTAGCCCATGGGTATAGTGATAAAACGGTGTATTGATGATTTCCGTACGCAACTTAATGGTGAGGTTATCCACGTTATCCGGCAGATGGGTGGCAATGACCTCGCGCAGATACTCACTTACCGAGTCCATGGTAATCGTCGGCGCATAAATAAACGCATAGGCTTCCGCCGGGCAATACATCTGAATGGCCTGTTCGTCAGGCAAGTCAAAGCGCACTTCCACTTGTTCTGAGTCTTCATCACGACGGATATGCGCCTGTTCGCTTTCTGCCGGTACCAGCAGTTTATGGTCGATATAACCGTCGATCAGGCGTTTCAGGTTCTTTTTCACCACGCCAAAATCCTGGATCATACTTTCTTCATTTAAAGTGCCATCCAACAGCACATCTACAATCCAGCTCTCACCAACCATGCCGCGCTCAGGGCAAAGGTAAGAGAAGTCCATGACGGTGAGGTCGTTTACAAATAATTGCATTGTATCTCGTTTAATTTTTAACAGGTTGGCGGCCCGCCGACTGCGAGCCGCCCAATAATTCACTTAGTATACCAGCGATAACAGAGTGACTGTACCGCTGGCCTGAACTTAGCTGTTGCGTTTTAACTGGTCTTTTAAATTAGGCGGGATCCCTTTAATCGTCAGCGTATCGGAATCCGGGTGATAGATAATACGGTCACCCAGTAATTTACGGTCAAAACTCAGTGAAACGCCACCGCCCTGACCACTGAACTTCGCCAGTTGTCGAATTGCCGCCGGGTCTGGTTGCACTTCTGGCTCAATTGGCGTTTCCAGCCCCTGGGTAAACTGGGCAAAGTCCCGCTGGTTGTCTTCATCACGGGGTAATTTTTCGGCCAGTTCACTGATCCTTATACTGTCACCGCTGTCTATCTGCTGTTTAAAGTAATTGGAAACTTCGGTGCGATGAGCGTTTTTTTCTTCAGCATCCAGTCCTTCACTGGCCAGATAGTTCTCTACTGAGCTTATGAGCTGTTTATTCTGCTGCTTCACATCGACCTTTTCTTCACAGCCAACAAACTGCATGAAAAAGTCAGAAACCTTACGCCCCATACGCCCTTTTATAAAACTCACATAGCGCTGTTGCTCGGGCTGAATACGGTACTGGGTTAAGTCAATCCGCACCGCCAACTGCATTTTAGCCAGATCCAGATGCTCACGGCTGTTAAGTTCCAGCTGCTGGTTTATCTCCACGTGGGCCTTGGTGTTCAGCAACGTGACCAGTAAATATTGGGTAGCCAGGTATTCATAATGTACAAACAGCACAAAACCAGTTTCTACCTGACCGGTATCAACCAGCGATTTGAGCAGCAGATCACCGGCGGTTTTGGTAAACGGCACAAATATTGTGTCACTGTCTGCAGGCGACGCTTCGTGATGGGCCGTGTAGCCGTTTAACGATTCAGAAAAGCTGGCATCTTCTTGTTCTGTTTCAATAAAATGTCCTACCCCTTTGCCCGGTTTACTCACAAACGTGTGATGTAATTGCTGGCCCAGTTGTTCCAGCGCCGGCGTTACCGGCAGACAGCCTTCCCGGGGGATCAGTTGCATTTTACCTTCGTTATTAACGATAAGCTGATGCACGACAAAATGATGAATCAATATACTCATGAATTACCAGTGTCCAATTCGTTGATGAATGATGCAGTTTTTTGAATGAATGATTGTTATCAGATGCACAACGATTATAATCGCTTTATTGCCAAAAACTTTGCTTTTTCAAGCGATTTAACGATAAGAGGCGTAAAATGCCCCAACAAAGCCGATACAGTGATGCTGAATTCGAACGTCTGATGAACGACGTTATTATGGTACTAGAAAAACACGGTGCAAGTCGTGATCTTTCTTTAATGGTACTGGGAAATGTGATTTCTCATATTTTTGAGCATCAGGTACCCCCTGCCAGTCGCGAAGCGATGGTTGAACAATTTGCCAGCGTGCTGGTAAAAAGCGTGAAAGGAACGGCCTGACCCCCATGATTTTAGCAGAATCCCCAAGGCGTCAACGGGTAACAAAACTGGTTAACTGGGGTCACTGGTTTGCACTGGCAAATATCGTCATTGCCATTATTATTGCCTCTGTGTTTGTTATCTCCTCGCCGGCGCCGGGTACAATACTGGGTACCTTTTACCTGTTTGCCAACTGGTTCGGGCACATCAGCTTCTTAACCTTTTTTGGGTTTGTGATATTCATTCTACCGCTGTGCTACCTGGATGTTTCACAGCGCGTGATAAAAACCATTGCTTCCGCCGTGTCAGCGCTCGGGCTCGCATTAATGGCCTTTGATGCGCTGCTGTATAACCGCACCGGTTTTCATTTAAGCCATAACTCCGCCTACCTGATAAAAAACGAAGCCGAAGCTCAGCTGTTTCAGTTTGGCTGGCAACAATTTCTGTATCTGTTGCTGTTGTTTGTGGTGTGGTTTGGTTTTCAGCTGATCCTTGCTAACGCCGTCTGGAAGCGTATCGACCGTTTAATGCACTATCGCATTGGCCGCCGGGTGGTGAGCTTTTTTGTGGTGTGTTTTGTGTCTGGCCACGCCATTCACGTCTGGGCCGATGCCCAGCTTTACCAGCCGATCATTAAACAGGACAACATGTTTCCGCTGTCCTACCCGGCCACGGCAAAAACTACTATGTCACGCTATGGACTGCTGGATATCGAACGCTACGAACAGCGCAAGCAATTGCAGTTTGATCCGGATATTCATCAGGTTAATTACCCCTCGGATCCGGTGTATTGCGCGTTGGAGCCGGAAAGACAAGCGCTGTTATTAGTGCAGATTGACGACGCGGATATCAGCCAGGCGATGAAAGAAGCGGACCTGCGCCATATCGACAATTACTTCACCACCTCTACGACTATGGGTGGCTTAATCACCAGTACCCTCTATGGCGTGCCGGAGCTATATCAGCAAAGCCTGAAAACCACCCAACCGGTATTGTTTGGTTTAAGTGATGCCTATGGCCTGAGCACCGAGCTATATGCCGGCTCAGACGCTCAGCTTAAAGAGCAGTTTACCGAGCTTTCTTTTAGCGAACGATTAACCGGCTCAGCCAATATTGTGGTGGCATTTGCCGACGGCGGTGCTCTCACCCGTTTACTGCAGCGCAGCGATTTAACCAACACACTGGTAATGGTGGCAACGGGTTATCAGCAATCCAAAGGCACGCTGTACACTAATTTAGCGGTTAACAGCGAACTGGCCAGTACCGAAGATCTGGTCCCAACACTGCTCAATGCAATGGGTTGTAGCGCGCCTTCACAGTTTTACTCCACTGGTCAGAACCTGTTATCTCCAAAGCGTGACTGGTTAGTCAGTACCTCTGGTGAAAAGATTGTGGTGTTTTTCAACGATCAGCGTATCGACGTACTAAGTAACGGTAGTTACGATATCACGCATATCAGCAATGAGATGCGTAGTGACGATGCGCTCAATGTCGATTTACTCAGCCGGGCAATAAAACACCTCACCCGGTTCTCACAGTAAAGCAAAAAAATAGCAGCCAGTTGGCTGCTATTTTTATATCCGCCTGAAGAAAGTCTTAGTCTTTTGCAAACAGATTAAAGATACTTGAAAAGTCTTTATCGGCGTTGTCACTCTGTCCCTGATGCAGTCGATACAGCGCCTGCGCCGCAGAGGCCATAGGTGTAGCTGCGCCAACCTGTGCAGCCGTATCCATGGCTAAGGTCAGATCTTTATTCATCAGTTTAACCATAAAACCGCCCTGATAATCATTGCTCGATGGCACGTTATCCATCACACCCGGGCAAGGATTGTATTTTTGCAGGGTCCAGTTGCAACCCGAGCTTTGCAGCATAATGTCTGACATCACTTTAGGGTCGAGGCCATTGGCAATGGCCAGTTGCAGTGCTTCGGACGTGCCAGCCATCAGGACCGATAGCAGCATATTATTGCAGACTTTGGCAATTTGTCCGGCTCCCAGTTCGCCGGCTCTGAACAGGTTTGCCCCCATCATCGATAGCACCGGCTTTGCCCGTTCAACATCGGCTTCCTTACCGCCCATGATGAACGTCAGCGTACCGGCGGCTGCACCGCCGACGCCTCCGGAAACCGGCGCATCAATAAAGGCAATACCTGCCTGCCTCGCCTGCTCACCCACTGCAATTGCGCTTTGGGCGTCAATAGTACTGCAATCGATCAGCAACGCGCTTTTATCAACATGAGCCAGCAAACCGTGTTCGCCCAGATAAAGCGATTTAACATGGGCCGCTGCGGGTAACATGGTGACCACTACATCAGCACCAGCCACCGCTTCCTGGGGTGAGCCCGCTTTGTGGGCACCGGCTTCTACCAAAGCATCAACCGCTTCCGGCATCAGATCGAACACCGTAACATGCTGATTATGCTTTAACAGGTTGCGGGCCATAGGGCCACCCATATTACCCAATCCGATAAAGGCAATTTGTGTCATGATTATTCTCCGGGTAGTGTTAGCGGGGATTGCTCCCAGGGGCTGGTAAAATGCAGGTCAACAACCTCTTCAGGGACGCTGTGTACATCGGCAAACCGCCAATTGGGCCGTTTATCCTTGTCGATAAGTAACGCCCTGACGCCTTCGGCAAATTCGCCGGACTCGGCGCAGCGACAGGACATGATAAGTTCCATCTCAAAACATTCAGCCAGCGACAGCGATTTACCCCGTCGGGTTTGCTGCCAGACCAGGTGCATGGTGATCGGCGAGCCTTTACTCAGCGAATGCTGTGCTTTACTCAGCCACTCATCCTCAGCAGACGGCATGGCCAGTATGGCTTTTACTGCCTCACTGGCGCTTGTGCTGCCCTGCAGGGCCTCATCAATACTGTGCTGATGAGCGGAAAGTTGTGCCTCAGGCCGCTTATCGTCGCTCAGTTGGTAACGCTCACACAGCTTGTCTAACTGAGCAGTCACCTGCCCGTCCTGCCACTGAGTGTCACCAAGCGCTTGTAGCAGTGAAGGCAGAAACTCATTGGCCATAATGTAATCGCCCAGGCCAATAAATAGTCCGTCAGCCGCGTTTAACGATGCCCCGGTTAGCCCGGCAAATAAACCGCTTTGACCCGGCGCGCGGGATAGAAAATAGCTTGCTCCCACATCGGGATACAAACCAATGGTAATTTCAGGCATGGCCAGTCTTGATGAGGCGGTCAGCACGCGGTGGCTGGCACCCGCCAGCAGGCCGATACCACCGCCCATCACAATCCCTTCGCCCCAGGCAACAATGGGTTTTTTATAGGTATGAATGGTGTAATCCAGACGGTATTCAGTAGCAAAAAATTCGGCGATAAACGCCGGGATCTGATGAGCCGCCGATTGCATCGCCTGATACATGGAAACAATATCGCCGCCGGCACAGAATGCCTTGGGGCCACTGCCGCTTATCACCACCAATAATACCGAGTCATCCGTTCGCCAGGCATCCAGTTGTTGCTGCATCGCCATGGCCATATCCAGATCCAGCGCGTTAAGCGCCTTCGGTTTATTTAACTGCAGATGACCAATCTGGCGTCCACAGCGGGTCGGAATAAGACTGCTCTGTAGTTTATCTGTCACCGTTTTCTCCTAAACAAGTTCGCTGCCTTCCTGCAGCACGCTTCGACTGATAATTAAGCGCATAATTTCGTTGGTACCTTCGAGAATTTGATGGACCCGAACGTCCCGCACATGGCGCTCCAGCGGATATTCTTTAATGTACCCGTAGCCACCATGGATCTGCAGTGCTTCGTTACATACCGAAAAGCCTACATCGGTTGCAAAACGTTTTGCCATGGCACAATAAGCCGTGGCCTGGGGATCCTGCTCATCAAGCTTGAATGCAGCCAGCCTTACTAACTGCCGGGCCGCAACCAGTTCAGTTGCCATATCGGCCAGTTTAAATTGCAGCGCCTGAAATGCAGCCAGGGGCTTACCAAACTGCTGTCGTTCATGCATGTAGTCACGTGCGGTATTTAACGCCTGTTGCGCCGTACCAATAGAACAGGTAGCAATGTTGATCCGGCCGCCATCAAGCCCTTTCATCGCAAAAGTAAACCCCTGACCTTCCTCTCCGAGTAAATGACTAGCCGGAACACTGACATTATCAAAGGTGATCATCCGCGTGGGCTGGGCATTCCAGCCCATTTTTTCCTCTGGCTTGCCATAGCTGATACCCGCAGCGTCTGCAGGTACTGCGAACGCAGAAATCCCTTTCGCACCGTTATTGGCTGTACGGGCCATCACTATTAACAAGTCGGTGCTGCCCGCCCCGGAAATAAAGACTTTGCTACCAGTGAGTACGTATTGATCACCCTGCCGCTCTGCTTTGGTAGTTAAGCTGGCTGCATCTGAACCGGCACCGGGTTCGGTTAAACAATAAGAAGCCAGCTTATTGCCACTAACCAAATCCGGTAACCAGGCCTCTTTTACTGACGCCTGGCCATAAGACGCCAGCATCCAGGTAGCCATATTATGAATCGTTAGCATGGCCGTGGTGGCAGTACAGCCCATGGCCAGTTGTTCAAAGATAATCGATGCGTCGAGGCGGCTGAGTCCCAGCCCGCCGTCTTCTTCGGGGGTATAAAGTCCACAGAACCCCAGTTCACCGGCCTGACGTAAGGTGTCTACCGGAAAGGTGTGGTCTTTATCCCACTGCGCGGCGTGAGGCGCCAGAGCCTGTCTGGCAAACTGGGCTGCCACATCGGCAAAGGCCTGTTGGTCTTCGTTTAGATTAAAATCCACTGACTGTCTCCCTAGCGTAAATTAATCGTCAGGTTCGGGCCAGCGGGAATGCTGTCTTCCGGCCAGCGCGAAGTAATGGTTTTGGTTTCGGTATAAAAACGCACGGCCTGCTTGCCGTAGGCATGCAGATCGCCGAAAAAGGAGTTTTTCCAGCCGGTAAACGAAAAGAACGGCAGTGGCACGGGAATGGGTACATTAATACCTACCTGACCCACACTGACTTCAGACTGATATTTACGCGCGGCTGCACCACTGGCGGTGAAAATCGAAGTACCGTTGCCATAAGGATTGTCGTTAACAATAGCCAGCGCTTCATCCAGTGAATCCACGCACAGGCAGCACAGCACCGGGCCAAAGATCTCTTCCTGGTAAATACGCATAGTGGTAGTCACATCACTAAATACCGTGGGGCCAATCCAGTGACCTTTCTCGTAACCCTCTACCGTGCATTCTGAGCCATCTACCAGACAGGTAGCGCCTTCATCTTTGCCAGACTGAATCAAGCCCAGCACGCGCTCTTTGGCGGCATTACTGATAAGCGGCCCGAAGCCGGCTTCTTTATCATCCCATACGCCGGGTTTCACTTCAGCGATGGCACTGGCCAGTTCGTCAACCCACTGTTGTGCATCGCCGACAAACACGGCTACCGAAATAGCCATACAGCGTTGTCCGGCAGCGCCTACTGAAGCACCAACCAGGTTATTGATCACATGCTGTTTATTGGCATCGGGCATGACTACAGTATGGTTTTTAGCGCCGGCAAAACACTGGGCGCGTTTCATATTGGCCGTAGCGGTCTGATAAACGTGTTTACCGACCGGTACTGAACCAACAAACGAAACCGCTGCGATATCCGGGTGATTAAGCAATTGATCAACCCGCTCACGGCCACCGTGGACCACATTCAGCACACCGGCCGGTGCGCCGGCTTCCATGAATAACTCGGCCAGTAATACCGGTGTTTGCGGATCCTGTTCGGACGGTTTGAGCACAAAGGTGTTACCACACACCACTGCAAGCGGGAACATCCATAATGGGATCATAGCCGGAAAGTTAAACGGCGTAATGCCCAGGCAGACGCCCAGTGGCTGAATAACACTGTAGGTATCTATGCCTCGGGCAACATTTTCTACCGTTTCGCCCATCATCATGCTGGGCGCATTCATGGCCTGCTCAACCACCTCAATGCCGCGCCAGACATCGCCCATGGCGTCGTCAAATACTTTACCGGTTTCACTGGCAAGGACTTTAGCAATGCGTTCCTGCTCGCGCTTGAGGATGGCCTGATAACGCATCATCACCCGTGCACGCTCTGTTACCGGCACATTTTTCCAGCTGTTAAAGGCTTTTTTGGCGGCAGCAACCGCTTGCTCGGTTTCTTCTGCTAATGCATCCGGTACGCGGGCGATCACGTCGCCACTGGCAGGATTAGTGACATCAATCATGTGTTGACTGGCGGAAGATCGGAATTCGCCGTCGATTAATAGTTTAACGTTTTGCATTACCGTTTATTCTCTGTCGTTAGTTTTATCCTAACGCTATAGCATGACTCCGTTTACGTAAACGTAAGCAAGCGTGAAAGCTGCGTTAACAATGTAAATAAATTGTGACATTGTTAGTCGTAACCATACCTATTATTGAAATTACGCTTTTAATTTAGGTCCCTGCTGATATGCTTAACCTAGGTAACACTGACGAACGCGGTAGATGAATGGTGCAAAAAATCAGAGTCGCAATTATCGAAGATAATGCGACGGCCCGGGCCACCATTCGTAGCCACCTGATCACCATGGGTAATTTGGAGGTGGCGAGCTTTAGCACCGGCAGCGAGTTAAAAAACGTGCTGCGTAAGCAGCATTTCGAACTGTTAATTTTTGATTTTCATCTTGGCCAGCGCCGAAACGGTGTTGAATGGGTGCAGGCCCTGCGACAGGCAGATTTTATCCGCCCGAGTACCGGGATCATTTTTCTGACCGCCGACAGAATGCCTCAGACTATTGGCCAGATTATCGACATTCACCCCGATCTGCTGCTACTCAAGCCCTACACTATCAATTCACTGCAACGAGGGCTCAATCATTACCTTGAGTATCGCGAGCAAGCGAATAAAGCGCTGATGTACCTTGATGATGGTTACTGCGATCGGGCTATTAGTCAGGTTCAGCAGCAACTTCAAGCCCCGCTGTCAGCCAGATTGCGCTCCGATCTGGAAAAATTACAGGCCAGATTGCTATTGCAGGTCCACCAGTATGCCGAGGCGCTCGATATTTATCAGCGCGTATTGCAGCAATCCGATAAGGTACTTTGGGCCCAGTGGGGCAAATTAAAATGTCAGTTTTTAATGGGTAACTGGCCGGATTGTCAGGAGTCACTGGATGCCATGCTCGATACCCTGCTAACCCGCGACAAAGCTTTTGAATGGTTGGCGTGTTTGTCTTTTGAGCAAGCGGCTTATGAGAAAACCGAATACTATTTGGATCACATTCAGGACAGTGAACTCAGCCTGCCGGCTACCCGCCTGAAAACCATGACCTACCAGAAGCAAAACCGGATTGTCGAAAGCATCGATTTACTGCAAAAAAAGCGTGAATATAACCGCTCTACCAAAGAGCGCTTCGACGAGTTTACCTTTGAACTGGCCGAGTTTTACCTGAGCATTGCCCAAAACAGCCCGATGAATAACCGTGGCGAAAGTCTCACCCAGGCCAGAAAACTGGCCGGTGTAGCGGCACGCAGCCAGGGGGATTCGCTGATCAGACAGCGCCACGACTATTTACTGGCCTACAGCTATGTACTGGAAGATCAGGGGGAAAAGGCCAGAAGTCTTACTCAACGCGAACACATGCAGGTATTTAATCGCAGTTCAGCAAATACGTTAATTACGGCCGCCAGAGTGTTTGGTGCGTTGGGCAATGAAAGCCAGGCGTTGTATTTACTTGATATGGCTAAAGTAAAAAGTGAGTTGGGAGAAATGCCGGCAGAACAGCAAACGCTGCAAAGCCGGTTAATTAATGCTGAAAAAGAATCTGGCCTGGCCCACAGCCGTGCCGATGTGTTTAACGAGCAGGGCCAGCAATTGTTCGTTAAAGAAGCGTATCAGGAAGCGCTCGCCGCGTTCTATCATGCCCTTCAGCTACGCCCGACGTTACCGGCGATTGCTCTTAACATGTTACAAACACTGCTGGTTGAACAACAAAATAGCTATCGCAGCGTACTGCTGAATGACTTGATTCAGCAAATTCATCACAGTGAACTGTCTGAAACTAACCAGCAGCGTTTTGCCAGATTACAAAAGAAATACCCGCAAATTAATGAGGTATTGAAGGCAGCAACTAACGCCAGCGCCGCCAACCCGGTAACGCCGCCTTAACCCTGATGCAAACGGGTTAATAAACTCGACGTATCCCAGCGCCCACCGCCGCTTTTCTGCACGTCAGCATAATACTGATCAACCAGCGCCGTCAGCGCCAGCGTTGACCCGTTCTTACGAGCTTCATCCAAAGCGATCGCCAGATCCTTACGCATCCAGTCAACCGCAAAGCCAAACTCATATTCACCTTTGATCATGGTTGCAGCCCGGTTTTCCATTTGCCACGACTGTGCAGCACCTTTACTGATAACATCGATAACGGTGCCACAATCAAGCCCGGCCTGCTCACCAAAGTGAAGGGCCTCGGCAAGGCCCTGAACAATCCCGGCTATGCAAATCTGATTCATCATTTTAGCGAGCTGGCCGCTGCCGTGACCACCAATCAGCTGACTGTGGCGGGCGTAGGCATCCATAACCGGCTGGGCCCGGGCAAAATCGGCTTCTTCGCCACCGACCATAATGGTTAACTGGCCGTTTTCTGCACCAGCCTGTCCGCCTGAAACCGGCGCGTCCAGAAAGCCTGCCTGCTGTGCAACACAGGCCTCAGCGAGCTCTCGCGCGAGTTCGGCAGACGCCGTGGTATGGTCGACCACCAAAGTACCCGCGCTGATGCCAGCGAGAATGCCAGACTCGCCGTACATCACCTGACGCACATCATCATCATTGCCTACGCATAAAAACACCAATTCAGCGCCCTCTGCCGCTGCACCAGGTGTGGTGGCTATGCGCCCACCATACTGACTCTGCCAGCTTGCGGCCTTACTGGTGGTGCGGTTATATACACACACGTCAAACCCGTTGGATTGCAGATGCCCGGCCATGGGAAATCCCATTACGCCCAAACCAATAAAACTCACTTTCATTATTTTTCCTTAGTCCCCGAATCAAGGTGAAGAATATCGCGCTGCCAAGTGTAACACGCTGACGATTTATTGAAGCAAGCTTAACTTGACTGTAGGGCGCATCCTAATAGTATTAGCAGTACAGGGAAAGACAACGGGATTGCTAATGACTCCTCCACCACGCGTTGCCATGTTCAGCGCGCAGCAGTACGACATCCAATCATTTAAACAGCATCCGCTGTATGAGCATATTGATCTGACCAGCTTTGAAACCTCACTGGGACCTAAAACCGTCTCTCTGTGCCAGAATTTCGATGTGCTGTGTGCTTTTGTTAACGATTGCCTCGACAATTCGATTTTACAGCAGTTGAGCGAACAGGGCGTTAAACATATCGCATTGCGCTGCGCCGGTTTCAATAATGTTGATACCGCTGCCGCCAAGGCGCTGGGTCTGGCGGTTTCACGAGTACCCGCGTATTCGCCGGAGGCCGTCGCCGAACATGCTCTGGCGCTTATCATGACGCTGAACCGCAAAACCCATAAAGCTTATAACCGGGTCAGGGAAGGCAATTTTAACCTTAACGGCCTGCTGGGCTTTACCCTGCATAATAAGAAAGTGGGAATTGTAGGGACCGGCCATATCGGCGCCGCGCTGGCACGTTTACTGACCGGCTTTGGTTGTGAGATTTATTGTTACGACCCCTACCCTGATGACGCGCTGATTAAACAAGGAGTGGTCTATACCAGTCTCGATAATTTGTTTAAGGAATGCCATATTATCAGCCTTCACTGTCCGCTTAATGAGCAGAGCCATCATCTTATTAATGCTGAGTCTCTGGCCAGCATGCGCGATGGAGTGATGCTTATTAATACTTCCCGGGGCGGCCTTATCGACACTCACGCGGTTATTGAAGCGCTGAAAAAACATAAAATTGGCTATCTGGGCCTGGATGTTTATGAAATGGAGTCAGAATTGTTTTTCCGCGATCATTCCAGCGAAATTATCCAGGACGATGTATTTGAGCGGCTGCAGACCTTCCACAATGTGTTGATTACCGGACATCAGGGCTTTTTTACTGCCGAAGCTCTTGATCAGATTGCCGAAGTTACGTTACAGAACATTCTGGCGCTTAACAATGGTACGGCAGACGACACCCGATTTGTGGTACTGCCAGATTAATCCGGGCGCTTTTCCAGCCACAGGTGAAAATACTTGCCCAGCCATAAATACGGCTCCTGGTGACCATACTGACGTTCGGAGGCCAGTAGTTCATCGTATTTGGAGTCGGCCATGTCACGGTCACGCAGGTAATCATGAAAGCAGCGAATACCGCGCATTGAGTGCACTGTAAACCTGAGTTTTTTTACTTCAGCGATAACTTCTCTGGGCACCAGCGGCTGCTGGGGATTTAACCGCACCTGATTTTTTACTTTCATACCGCGGGCAATGTAATCAAAATTACCGTACACAGCATTACTGAACAGCGCCGCATCGCGGTTGAAGAATGTCAGGCTGAGCCGCGCGCCCGGCCGCATACGATCGGCCAGTAAGCTAAGTGCCTCAAACGGCCTGGCCAGCCATTCCAGCACAGCATGGCACACTATGACATCAAACTCGCCGAGGTCGTCGATGGCGAATAAATCAGCCTGTCTGACGGTGATACCGGGATCCAGTTGCTCACGGGCGATGGTTAAAATATCTTCTGAAATATCGGTCAACGTAAGCTGATGACCAAGCCCGGCAAGAAAGGCAGACATCACGCCTGTTCCACCACCAAGTTCAATAATGTTTTGCGCCGGTTCACCGGCCAGCACTCCGCTTAACACATCGCAGAGCAACTGATGGCGTAAACGGCCTTTTGTAGTGCCGTAAATATTACGGTTAAACTTTTCCGCCAGGCCATTAAAGGATTGATCTTTCAACAGGTTCGTCTCAGGCGGGGTTATCAATATCGATGAAGGTGACCTTCAGGCCAAATTCATCTGCCAGGTGCTCACCCACTGCTTTAACACCATAACGCTCGGTGGCATGATGGCCGGCAGCAATAAAGGCAATCCCCATTTCGCGGGCGATATGGATGGTCTGCTCCGACACTTCACCGGTAATAAATACATCGCATCCGGCCATTGCGGCCTGTTCGATAAAGCCTTGTCCGCCGCCAGTGCACCAGGCTACCTTGTTAACCGGCTTATCTGCTTCGCCTTCGCAGACCACCAGTGGTCTATCCAACTTTTGCTCGATTAATCCAGCAAGTTCACCGAGAGTGGTTGAAGTTTCGCCCTGGTAAACAATACCCGTTGGGCTTACCGCTTCTAAGGGCGCAACATTACTTAGTTCAAACAAGGCGCCAAGCTGTGCGTTGTTGCCCCACTGATGATGCATATCAATGGGTAAATGATAAGCCAGCAGGTTAATGTCATTGGCCAGTAAACTGGCAATACGGCGTTTTTTCATGCCGACCAGCGGCTCACTCTCGCCCTTCCAGAAATAACCATGATGGACCAGCAAGGCATCGGCGCCGGCCTCAATGGCGGCATCGATAAGTTGCTGGGAGGCGGTCACACCGGTCACTATATGCCGGATATCCGCACAACCTTCAATTTGTAACCCGTTGGGACAGTAATCCTTAATGGTAGCGACCTGCAATTCCTTATTCAGATAATCAACCAGTTGCGTCGTCAGCACGATTTACCCCTCGTTTTGATAGCCGTCGCCGCTGATCCCCTGGGCAACGAATGGAAACAGATGTTCAATCACATCGGCAATGTCGATGTCTTGCTGGTAGTCAGCCTTGGCAATGTCTTTCAGTGCCTGACTCGACGCCATGGAAAACACGAAGCTGCCAATAGCAAAATGCAGGCGCCAGAATAATTCATCGGCCGGGATGGCCGGTAATGCCGTTCTCAGCATGGCCAGAATGGTTTGTACCGTCTCTCCATAGCTACCCATGATAAAACGGCGTAAGTGACCCTGCGATTCGGTATAGCCCTTACCCAGCAGTTGCACAAACATTTCGGTGCCATCAGGCTGCACCGCATTGAGATTGAGCAGTGGCCCCTTGAGGTTTTGTAACACCTGATCCACGCCTTTGCGACCCACACTGGGAACCAACTTCGCCAGTGCCTCGTCAATTTGCGGCATCATTACATCGAAGTAACGCTTGAGCACCGCCTGAATGAGGTTTTTCTTACTGCCAAAGTGGTAATTCACCGAGGCCAGATTCACGTCAGCCCGGGCGGTAATTTCGCGCATCGAAGTTTGTCCGTAGCCCTGTAATGCAAACAGGAACTCGGCAGCTTCAATAATTCGCGCTTTGGTTTGCTTACTCATTTACGACTTTTTAAACCATTGTGGAAGTTGACTGACCATACGCATTGCCGCCCTTTCAGCGCCCTGAGCAAAAGACATCCCAAGCTTTTCGGCAACGTTTTTCTTTTGCATAAATTTAACCGCAAAAATATCTCGCTCCGGGTAAACACTCATGATGTAATCATCAGAGGTACTAATGCCGTCAATCAGGCCCAACTCCAACGCCTGGCTGCCATACCAGTATTCACCGGTTGCCACTTTAGCAATATCCAGTTCTTTGCGGTTGCTGCTGACCCAGTCTTTAAACATCACATGCACAGCTTCAAGCTCTTCGCGGAATTTTTCCCGGCCTTCATCGGTATTTTCACCAAAGACCGTGAGTGTACGCTTGTATTCACCGGCGGTGTGCTGCTCATAATCGATGTCATTTTTCTTCAGTAATTTGTGGAAGTTGGGCAACTGAGCCAATACCCCGATAGAACCAATAATGGCAAACTGACTGGCCACCAGATGATCAGCCACACAAGCCATCATGTAACCACCACTGGCAGCCACTTTATCAACCGCAACGGTAAGCTTTAAGCCCTTGTCCCGAATACGCTGCAGCTGCGCTGCCGCCAGCCCGTAACCATGCACCACGCCACCACCACTTTCGACTTTAACCAGCACTTCGTCTTTCTCGGTTGCGATACACAACACGGCCGTAACTTCCTCGCGCAGTTTTTCTACCTCGTGGGCGTCCATTGAGCCCTTAAAGTCGATAACAAAGAGTTTACCGCTGTCCTCAGCCGGCTCTTTATTTTCTTTCTGCTTTTTCTTTTGTTCTTTGGCCAGCTTCTTCAGGCTGGCTTTGTCCAGCGTCACCTGTTGAGCATAGTGCGTGATGTCTTTTAACTGCTCACTCACTGAATGAATTTCAAGCTGTCCTTTACCTTGTTTCTGTTTTGCCGCAGCACCTGCTGCCAGGGCCAGAACAATCACAATCGCGGCAACCAGTGTGACTGCCTTAGCTAAAAATAGTCCGTATTCGTATAAGAATTCCACAAATGCCTCTTGTGTTACTGTTTGTCTGATTTTTTTCAGGCTGAATCATACCAGTGATCGTCTTCGCTGACGATACGCAAAGCCTATTCAGCGTGCTGTAGCCTTTCCCCGCCAGACAAAAATAAAGCCAGCTAAGCTGGCTTTATTGAATTCACGTTGGTGAGGTAGTATTAGTTTGCCACCACATCGGTATTAGTGATGGGTAATGCCTGTGCTTCAGACTTGATAAAACCACCCACCTGCAATTGCATCTCGCGGGTAACCGCAGGGTCGGCAGCCGGACTTAAGCTCGATGCATGCGCACCGCTGTTAAAGCGCACCTGACCACTTACCGTCCCCGTCTCCGAGGAAATCGTAGAAGTCACCTGCTCAAGGCCAATCATTGCAGCCATAGGGTGCTGACCCGCTAACGGCAGTGATGTCACAACAGGGTTAACCTGATCCGGCAGATTCTCACCGCCATCACCCACTACCGACATGAAGTGCACTGGTGTGGTAGCCCCAAGCATTGCGGCATAAGCAGTGGGGTCACCGGCGTCGAGGATGGTTTGGGAGGCAAAGTTAAACTGCGCAAACAGCGCTTCAACTTCAGCTCTGGCATCTGCATCAAGCAGTGCAACGAAATCGGTGTAGGCCTGACGAAGCTGGGCTTCTGTAGCGTTTTCACCATATACCTGGCCAACGTAAGCAACAAAGTCTTCCGAGGATTCACTCAGTAACAGGGCTTTGATTAACGGCCCGAAGTCTGGTGACTCCATCAGGAAGGTAGCAATACCACTGGCCGGTGACTCAAGTGAAGCAGCGTTAATAGCAAACATGCCATCGAGGGTATCGTTACCCAGGGTGCTGTTTGCCATAGCAGCAAAGTTGGCGCCGGTAATGGCTCCAAGTGAAACGCCCATCACTGAGACTTTTGACACATCCAGATCAATGGCCTGTGTCGCCGTCATGTCAGCTACGGCATTTAAACCAAGGCGCAAGCCCAGCAGATCTGCCATACCCTGACGAACATTATCTCGCGCAGTGGGCAGAGAAGCCAGATTCATAAAGTGAGTCGGTGAAACGTAGGTTGCACTGATATCATCGGTGCCATCACCATCTACATCAAAGCCACGGCTGCCATGCAATGGTAAATCAATGGCAACAGTGGCAATACCGTGCAAAGACAAAGTACCGCTGATAGCCATCATTTGCTCTTTTGTACCGGTGATACCATGCACCAGCATAACTACTGGCCAGCCGGCATCAGGTTTGCTGATTGGGAATCCCAGTGCAGTAGCAATGGCCGGATCAGGAATGGTGACCTGTACTTCCAGCGGGTTTGCCGCAATGGTGGTTTGCGGGATGGGGCTGTAACGGGTAACGTTACGTGCATCATCAATCATTTCACCGTTCACACGTAGATCAGACAAGCCAACCTGGGTACACATCTCATAGTTTGGACCAGGCTCAGCCATGGCCAGAACTTCAGTCGGCGCACCAGCCAGTACGATGCCGCTGTCACAGGCAGCATGCCAGAAGTCATTAACCGGAGCGAGTGGATTGGTCATCGACGGAACTGGCAGGTAATACGGCAGCGACACAGAACCAGTGTAGCGCTGAGCCGCACAGAATGGGCCGGCTTCGGCAGCAAAAGACTGCGAAATACCCGCCGCGACAGTTTCCATGCCACCCCAGTAAGCACTTAGCTGACCGGATAAGGTACCAAAAATACCATCACAGGTTTGTAGCAGGCTGAAATCAGTGGCATCAATAGCGGCCTGAACCTGAGCAGACTGCCCTTCTTTAGCCAATGCCAGCGCACCATCAAGCGTTGCACTGCTGATCAGACCAAGTGCTTCCATGGCATTATCCGGACCAGCCGCATCCTGCACCTGAACAATTGGCAGAGCCGTTGCCGGATTCCCCTGACCGGTGGTAAGAATTTGTACCAGATCGGCAACCAGCAATTGTTTAACCGTGCCCATCACATTAACTGTTGACTGGGTAGTAAAAGCAGATACGTAAGTGATGTCATCACGCTCAAATCCTGCACCCAGCAATGGCGTAATATAGGAGTTCACCAGGGTTTGTAAGGTCAGCTGATCTTCGGTAGCCAAAGGCGCAGTATTGATATCCTGACGCACCAGATCCCAGGTAGTAGACCCCTGCACTGCCTTACCGGAAGTGTCTTTCAGATCGGTGGTCATTACCAGCATGTAACCCGAAGCTGGTTTAAGCGGCTTGAGCGGCACAACGCTTACGGTGTCGTCATCAACCAGTGACAAAACGTAATCGACGCCGTAGGTAAGCTGATCGCCCAGCTTACAGCCAGATGAAGGAATGGCTGCCGCCGCACACTCTGGGTCACTCTGATCAAGGCCGAGAGTTGCTTCAAATAAATGGATACCCGCTGACAAGGTAGAAGCATCCAGTGCCACGCCAGACGACGTTTGCACATCAATCACAAAAGGATGCTGAATAGACCAGCCATCGAGGATATTCAGGGCATTCTGTGGGTCACCAAAATCAGTCGGATCGGCGACCGGAATGTTCAGTGTGTAGTCAAAGAAGCCATCATCGCCAGGTAACATTAATAAATCGTTCGGAATATTCAGCTCGCCGTTGGCCGGGTCAAATACTATACGAGAAAATGGCGTGTCGACTTGGGTTTCGTTATTAATGTCGTCAATGGACTCACCGCCACCGCAACCGGCTAACCCCAGTGCCAAGGCCACACTGGTGCTAAGGATTAGTTTTTTCATTATATCTCCCTACAAAACGGATTTTTGTTATTCTGGCTCATGATAAGTCCGACAGCTTTTGTGAAGGCTAAATACCTTGATCGCTGGGCAAATATCGAACAAGTACGACCAGTTACTAAACACATATTATTTTCTTTACGATGATTTTGCAAAATATTGTTAACTTTTTGTAACCCATTCTTGTAAATAACTGTAAAAACGTCAATTTATTCATCTATCGTAGTAACTTATTTCAACTACGTAAAAGAATCGGTTTACATAAAACAGGATATTTGTATCATCACAGCACTTTTGCGCCCTAAATGCTGGGTATGATGAGAAAGTTTAGCAGGAAACTTGATTTATGAACGACTACATCGCACCGGACCACTTACTCAATGGTAAAACCATTCTCATTACCGGCGCCGGTGACGGCATCGGCAGACAAGCTGCTATCAGCTATGCTACCCATGGCGCTACCTGCATTCTGCTGGGTAAAACGGTTAGCAAACTGGAAGCGGTTTACGACGAGATTGTCGCAGCCGGCAATCCCGAGCCAGCGATTATACCGCTGGATTTAAATGGCGCTACCCCGAAACATTATCAGGACATGGCTAATACCATCAGCGACCAGTTTGGTGTACTCGATGGCATATTATTTAATGCCGGCAAGCTGGGTCACTTAAGCCCCTTTGCTCAAATCCCGGTGGACGAGTGGCAACAGGTCATGCAGGTAAACCTCAACAGCGCCATGTATATGCTACAGCCGCTGCTGCCTCTGTTACTCAAGGCCGAGGCCGCTTCGGTCATCTTTACCAGTTCTTCTGTTGGTCGTAAAGGCCGCGCGTTCTGGGGCACCTATTCGGTATCGAAGTTTGCCACTGAAGGCCTGATGCAGGTATTGGCCGATGAATATAAGAACAAACCTCTGCGGTTTAACTGTATTAATCCGGGCGCAACACGCACGGCCATGCGGGCTAAAGCATTCCCGGCCGAAGATGCCGAGACTCTAAAAACCCCGGCCGATATTATGCCGCTGTATTTGTACCTGATGGGTTCAGACAGCCAGGAGGTAAACGGTCAGTCACTGGATTGCCAGCCTAAATAACCCGATAATTGTTTTATCGGCTGATGACAAATACCAAAAAGCCCCGCATTGCGGGGCTTTTTAATGAGCTAAACTCACTTACGGCAAATAACTGGCTTAATCGCCAATCTTAGCCCAGGTATCGCGCAGACCTACAGTCTGGTTAAAGACCAGTTGTTCTGGTGTGGAATCTTTATCCAGACAAAAGTAACCGGTTCGCTCAAACTGCCAGCTACCGACTTCCGGTACACGGCCAGGCAAGCCAGGCTCGACCCATCCTGACTTCACAATCAGGCTGTCCGGGTTGATAGCGTCAACAAAGTCATCTTCCGCTGCCGGATTAGGTACGTTGAACAGACGATCGTACAACCTAAATTGTGCAGGCTCACCGCTGGCTACGTCTACCCAGTGGATGACCCCTTTCACCTTGCGACCGTCTGCCGGGTCTTTACCCAGGGTGTCAGCATCATAGGTACAATAAACCGTGGTCACATTACCTTCTGCGTCTTTTTCAACACGGTTAGCTTTTACCACATAGGCGTTGCGTAAGCGGACTTCTTTATCCAGCACCAGACGCTTGAACTTCTTATTGGCGGATTCGCGGAAATCTTCCGCTTCAATCCATACTTCACGGCCAAAATTAAGGTTACGCGTACCCATTGATTCATCATTAGGATGGTTGGGGGCAGTCAGTGTTTCAGACTCACCTTCCGGGTAGTTTTCAATAACCAGTTTAATTGGCTCAAGGACAGCCATAGCGCGGGGTGCATTAACGTTGAGGTCGTCACGAATACAGGCTTCCAACATGCTCATTTCAACCATGTTGTCCATCTTAGTCACACCGATACGCAAGCAAAATTCGCGCACAGAACCCGGTGTATAGCCGCGGCGACGCAGGCCGGCAATGGTTGGCATACGGGGGTCATCCCAGCCTGCCACATGCTTTTCTTCAACCAGTTGAATGAGACGGCGCTTACTTAATACCGTGTATTCCAGGTTTAAGCGGGAAAACTCATACTGATGCGGCGTACAGTCGATGGTGATATTTTCGATGACCCAATCGTATAAACGGCGGTTATCCTGAAACTCCAGCGTACACAAAGAATGGGTGATCCCTTCAATGGCATCCGAGATACAGTGAGTAAAGTCGTACATCGGGTAAACGCACCACTTCTCGCCGGTTTGGTGGTGATGGGCAAACTTAATCCGGTAAATAACCGGGTCACGCATACACATAAACGGCGACGTCATATCGATTTTTGCACGCAGCGAACAATGCCCTTCCGGATACTCGCCGGCAGTCATTTTAGCAAATTCCTGCAGGTTGGTTTCGATGCTGGTGTCGCGATAGGGGCTGTTCTTACCCGGCTCGGTTAGCGTGCCACGCATTTCACGCATGGCTTCCTGGGTACTGAAGTCTACATAGGCCAGACCTTTTTCGATAAGCTCCACGGCAAAACCATGTAACTGATCGAAATAATCAGAAGAGTAACGCGCCTCACCATCCCATTCAAAACCGAGCCATTTCACATCCTGCTGGATGGAATTAACAAATTCGATGTCTTCTTTGGCCGGATTGGTATCGTCAAAACGCAGGTTACAGCTGCCCTGATAATCCCTGGCAATACCAAAGTTCAGACAAATGGATTTAGCATGCCCAATGTGCAGGAAGCCGTTTGGCTCTGGAGGGAAGCGCGTTTTGATGCTCGTGTGTACCCCGTTAGCGAGGTCTTTATCAATAATTTGACGGATAAAGTTGGTCGGACGGTGTTCAGTCTCGGCCATTCGCGGTGCCCTCTTATTATAATGTTTAAGTTAAATACGTGATGAAGCAGAAGAAAAAAGCTATGCTAATACTACTTCGTGTTTAACAAAAGTATATCACTGTCTTAGGGGTGCTAACCAACACTACTTACAATTCAGTGCAATAAAACGGGTATCGTGCAGATATTAATCAACGCGGACCCATCGGTTAAATAATAATATGAACTATAATAAAGACGCATGAAGCATAAACCGACCTCTTTTGACATTGCCCACCTTGCCGGCGTGTCGCAATCCACTGTATCCAGGGCATTGAATGACAGTCCGCTGGTCAATATTGCAACCCGCCTGAAAGTGCAGGAAATCGCCCGCGAGCTTAATTATCAGGTAGATAAAAACGCCAGTAATCTGCGCCGTCAACGCAGCAGTACCATTGCGTTATTGCTGTTTGAGGATCCAACTTCAGATGATTCGCTGGTGAATCCCTTCTTTCTGGCCATGTTAGGCAGTATTACCAAAGCCTGCGCCGCTAAAGGATATGATCTGCTGGTATCGTTTCAGAATCTCGATAATAACTGGCAGGCAGAGTACGAAGACTCCCATAAGGCCGACGGGCTGATCCTGCTTGGTTACGGAGACTATCGCTCCTATGCCGGTAAACTCAGTCAGTTACATCAGCACAATACGCATGTTATGCGCTGGGGTGCACCCGTTGAGCAATGGCCCGGGATCTCCATTGGTTGTGATAATTTTAGTGGCGGGCAGTCTGTTACCCGTCATTTACTCTCCCACGACTACCAGTCGTTTGCGTTTATCGGCGATATCGGCGACAAAGCGCCTGAGTTTCAGAGTCGTTACGAAGGTTTTCTCAGTGCGCTGGATAAACAAAACAGTCATCATCAGTACGATGCTATCTCTTCTGAAGACGCCGGTATTGAGGCGGCAAAACATTTATTGGAAACCACTTCAGCACTGCCCGATGCCATTGTGTGTGCGGCAGATATCATTGCGGTGGGGGTGTTGCAGCAGCTTAAAGAAGCCGGGATACGGGTACCAGAAGATGTTGCGGTAGTCGGTTTTGACAATATTCAGTTAGCAGCGTTTACCACTCCGGGCCTGACCACCGTGCAACAAAACACGGCTCAGGCCGGCGAAAAACTGGTGGAAAACCTGTTACTAGCCATCGACGGCCATCCAACGGATGACCATTTGTTGCCAACGAATCTGGTGGTTCGTCAGTCCTGCGGTTGCGACGTTAAATAAAGCTGTCCGCTGCCCCTTACTGACGGGCCATCTGGCTCAATAAAGCCCGGGTAAATGCCGCGTTACTGATTGGCTGATTGCGCACATACACTCTCACCGAGTGAGCCGGAACCATACCGGCGAGTGTGCCATTTTGTGTTTCAGCCAGCTGCCCGGTTAATTGCTCCTGCCATTGACCCTCTTCAACAAATTTATCGGCGGTCATAGTTACCGGCGCATCGCCTTTATTCAGCATGATCAGGGCAATCTGGGTTTTACCATCCTCAACCAATACCCGGTAGAACATGGCCTGATTGCCTTGCATAGCAAGATTGTATTGCAGGCCCCGCTGTAAAGCTGACGTGCTTTTGCGAACTTCTGCAATGGCTGTTAAGGCCTGGCGAATAGGGTTTTCACGCTGCTCGTTGAGTAACGCCTGGCCAATAAAATTGCGGTTGCCTGCGTGTTCGGCAGTACCGCGCATAAAGGCAAATTCAGAGCCCTGATAAACCACCGGGATCCCCCGGGCAGTGAACAGCCAGTTATGAGCGTCGATAAATCCTTCATCACTGGCATTCATTCGCGCCATATCATGGTTGTCATAAAAGGTCGTGAGCTCATAAGGGTTATGATACGGGCCGTGGGTCAGGTACAGGTGTTCAGCTAATTCGGCGAAGCTACTGTCAGCACTTTCAAACACATTTACCATGGCTTTTTGTAGCGGGAAATCCAGTACCGCTATGCCCCCGTTTTTGGGCTGCGTATGCTGAGCGATAAAATTAGCGTCGTACTGAAAACTTTCGCCAAACATGTAAAAGCCCGGATGCTCAGCGCGGATCCGTTCTGCCATAGTACGCCAGAAACTATGAGAAACATGGCGGATAGTATCGATTCTGAATGCGTCAGCGCCCTGCTCTATCCAGTACAAATAGCTGTTGATCAGGTAATCCTGCACTGCCGGGTTATGCTCATTGAGATTGGATAGTTTGACCAGGTCCGGGTACGGATGAAAGAAAGCATGCAGTGGTTCTGTTTGTGGAGATAGCTCCTCAGGGGCCAGATTCATGTGATCGGCCACCAGCTCACCTGCTGCATTATACAACTCACCGTAGCCTGGCTGATCAACGGGCATTGTCCAACTCGGGCTGCCGTGATTGGCAACAATATCAAATACGGTTTTGAACCCCTTTTCGCGCATGGCACCGGTAAACTCAGCATAACTCAGTGAATCACTGACCAGGTGTTCATCGGGCTTATAAAAATTGGTTGCCCAGTAACCGTGATAGCCGGTTTTACCGCCGTCTTTGAACTGACCGCCATAGGTGATCTGCTCATCCCCGGTGAACGCTTCATCCGGATTATCCAGTACCGGCGATAACCACACCGCCGTAAAGCCCATGTCGGCAATATAATCGGCGTTATTCAACACGCCCTGTAAATCGCCGCCCATGTAGCCCACGTTGGCAAATTTGCCGTCGGGGCCGTCGAGGCGCAATTTCCAGGTTGGGTTTTCGCCGCCTTGCTGTTCATGATTGTTGGTAGGATCACCATCCACAAAACGGTCGGTCAGAACAAAATAAATGGCGTGTGCCGCAAATGGCTCTTTGGTGCCGTAAATTTCTTTCTGCACTACCTTCTCAGTGGTGCTGCAGCCAGTCAGTGATAGAGCAAGCAGCACTGATGCTGCGGGTATAGTCAATTTCATAAGAGCCATTATCCTGTGGTTCTGACGCCGAATCCGGAAATTAAAAACATCGCCAGTACCCCAGCTAGCAACGGAGCACCGGCGATAACAATGAGAAGCGTCTCATCATTGGAAAAAAGGATGCAGTATCTGGCTGTAACCTTGCACACCTTTGCACGCAATGGCGGTTCGTAACAGCCTGTTAACAATGATTTAAATACTAACGGCAGTTGGCCGGAACGCCAACTTTGTGCATACGTATTCACAGAATTAATGCCAAAGGGCTTAGTTATTTTCAAAGGTACGAATATTGCTTGATTCACGATTAATTTTAAATTTACTGCTGCGGTTGGTAGAGCAGATTTGCCTGACACATTCTGCTTTAAAAGGTGACATTTTGGATACAGGCTGGTTATTGTTCGCTGCGATTTTAGTTTTTTGCATGCAAGCGGGCTTTTTATGCCTTGAAACGGGCAAAGTACGTAGCAAAAACAGCATTAACGTGGCGGCGAAAAATCTTTCAGACTTTATCGTCTCGTCCATATTATTCTGGTTGTTTGGTTTTGCCATCATGTTTGGACAGTCCAGCATGGGTTATTTCGGTACATCTGAGTTCCTTTTTGGTGCAACCCACTCTCCCTGGCAATACAGTTTCTTTTTATTCCAGCTGATGTTTTGTGGCACAACCGCCACGTTGGTATCCGGCGCAGTAGCCGAGCGGATGTCCTATCGAGGTTATCTGATCATCACCATAGTGTTGTGCACGCTTATTTACCCTTTCGTGGGTCATTGGGCGTGGAGTTCGTTATACTCACCACAAAACCCGGGGTGGCTTGAAAGTCTTGGCTTTTTTGATTTTGCCGGCTCAACCGTAGTGCATTCTGTGGGCGGCTGGGTCAGTCTGGCTGCCATTATCGTGCTCGGGGCGCGAGCCGGGCGCTTCGATGATAATTACACATTCCCTGCAGGCAGTAATTTGCCCCTTTCAGTACTGGGCACCCTACTCATTTGGCTTGGCTGGTTTGGCTTTAATGGTGGCAGCACCCTGACGCTCAATGAGCAGGTACCGGTTATTCTGGTAAATACCTGTCTGGCTGCCGCTTTTGGCGGGCTCAGTGCCAGTGCTTTGTTTGTTAGCCGGCATCGGTTTCTGGATGTGAGCATAATGCTCAACGGCGTAATAGCTGGTCTGGTTGCAATCACTGCCAGCGCCAATGTCGTGGTTCCGGCATCAGCGGCACTGATTGGCATTATCGCCGGGCTGGTGATGTACGGCGGCGAGCGCCTGTTGTTAAAAATGCGTCTCGATGACGCCCTGGGTGTAGTGCCGGCACACCTGATTGCCGGCGTTTGGGGTACGCTTGCCGTAGCGTTTTTCCATCAATCTATAACGATGTTTTCTGACGCTTTCTGGGCGCAATTAAGTAGTCAGCTCATCGGCATAACGGTCGTCGGCCTGTTTAGTTTTACTCTCGCCTGGCTGGCACTGAATTTAATTAACCGTTTTATTCCGCTACGGGTTAGTGCTGAGCAAGAGTATCTTGGTATGAACGTCACCGAGCACAATGCCACTACCGAATTGCTCGATTTACTTAATTCAATGCACATTCAGGAGCGCCAGGCCAATTTTAATCAGCGGGTGCCGGAAGAACCGTTTACCGAGGTAGGCCAGATTGCCAGACAATACAACCGGGTTATTGAACGCGTTCAGCATGAAATGACACAGCGGGACTCCCTGTTAAGCGATTTTAAAAGCAGCGAAAAACGTAAGAGCGCGATCCTCAATTCCTCCATGGACAGTATTGTTACCATCAACCTTGAGGGTAACATTATAGAATTTAATCCGGCAGCAGAACGCACCTTTGGCTGTTTACAGGCCAAAGTTATTAATCGCAACTTTATTGAGCTGTTTATTCTCGAAAAAGACCGCCCCTCGGTGACAGAAAGTCTGAAAAGTAAATTTGTTGCCTCCAGTGGCCTGCTCATTAACCGCCGCAATACACTGATACTACGCCGCTCCACCAGTGATACTTTCCCGGCGGAGATTACCATTACCGGTACGACTTTTGGCAGTAGTATAAGCAATGAGTTTACCCTGCATATTCGTGACGTAACGCGCCAGCGCCGATTGCAGGAGAAATTGCGCGAGCTTGCCTACAGCGACCCGCTCACCGGATTATTTAACCGCACCTACTTCCTCGATGCCTTACAGATTGCTCTGCGTAACATTCATCAGGATTCTGACTCAGTAGCCGTGTTTTTTCTGGACCTGGACCGCTTTAAAAAAATCAATGACACATTGGGCCATAAAGCCGGTGATGAACTGTTAACCGAAGTTGCGGCGCGTTTAATTAATGTTACCCGGGAAAGAGATACCATCTGCCGCTGGGGCGGTGATGAATTTGTGATCATGATGACGGGAAATCACGATGAAACCACAGTGGTTACCAGTGCTACTAAAATCCTTCAGGTAATGCGCGAAGCGGTAAACCTGGGCGGCCGGGACCTTAAAATTCCCACCAGCATTGGCATCAGCATTACCAGCGATGCTAATTGCCAGCCGATGACGCTTATCCAGCAGGCCGATATTGCTATGTATAATGCCAAACAGGCGGGTCGGGATAACTTTAAAATCTTTGAGCTGACAATGGCCCGGGATGCATCGGATCAGTTTAACTTTGAGCAGACGTTACGCCAGGCCATCCAGTCGGCCCAACAGTTTGTAATGTTTTATCAGCCCAAGGTGGATAAAAACCGCCAACTGGTTGGTCTTGAGGCGTTGGTGCGGCTTGAGCTGAGTCCGGGTAAATTTACCTCACCGGCTGAGTTTATCCCGGTAGCTGAAGAATCCGGTCAGATTATCGCTCTGGAAGAACTGATCCTGCGGCTGGTCTTTGCGCAGCTCGCCAGCTGGCATAACACTTTTCCCCTGACGCCACGGGTGTCAATTAACCTGTCAGGTATTCACCTGCTGTCTGACACATTTCTACCGTTTCTCAATCAGTGCATGGAAGAGTTTGCCATTCCTGGCGCCTGGATTGAGTTTGAAGTCACCGAGAGCGTGTTTCTTAACGATATTGAACGCTGTATTCAGGTGTTACAGGTATTGCAGGGCATGGAAATTGCCATCTCCATCGATGACTTTGGCACCGGCTATTCTTCGTTAAACTACCTTAAAAACCTGCCGGTGGATGTATTGAAGATCGATCGCTCCTTCGTGCTGGAATGTGCCAGCCAGAAGGAAGACGCAAAAATTTGTTCTACCATTATCGAACTGGCCTCGACTCTGGGGCTCAATACCATCGCTGAAGGGGTGGAGAACCAGGCTCAATTTGAGTTTCTGACCGCCCACGGCTGCGATAACTTCCAGGGCTATCATTTTTACCGCCCCTTATCGGTGGAACGAATCGATGAGTTACTGGCAGCGACACTTAAGGTGCCAGAGACTCACTGATCCAGGCGTAAGCGATTGTTGGTGTCCCGGCTGGTCCGGATTAATTCCAGCGAGCTGTCGTAGTCACTTTTTGCCAGTCTGTCATAAAGTAGTACATTGACTGTGGCGGCCAGATTAAGACTGTTAAAGGTTGGGATATACACCACGTGATCACACTTCGCGACTAACGAAGGCTCCATACTGCCGTCTTCCGGTCCAAACATGTAAAAAGCATTATCCGGATGAACGAATTCGGGCAAGGGTGTTGCGCCTTCCACCAGCTCAACTCCCACTACCGAAGCTCCGGACGGAATTACCGTTTCCAGATGGTCAACGCCAACCGTGGGGATCACGCGATGATAGGCTTTGGTATCCGCATTAAATTCCTTAGCGTGACGAAAACGCTGGCCGGTATAAAACACACTGCTAACGCCAAAGCAGCCGGCGGCTCTTAAAATACTGGCAACATTGGTCGCTGATTTCGGGTTTTGTAACCCAATAGAAACGGCACGATACACGCTTAACCTCCTGTATAAAGAAGCAGGCATTTTAGTCGGCTGAGACAAAATCACAACAACCATTACAATCCAATAGCGGTTAAACAGCGTAATCATAACATCTGGCAATTCCTACAGACAGTCGGGAAATATTTGCCCGCGGTACCAAACCAGCAACAACACGCCATCAGTCAAACTCTACATATTCATTTATTTTCAATGAGTTATAAATTTAACTCTCGCCAATTAAGCGGTACAATTCCTGCAATCACTCTTGGTTAACTATCATCAGGTCCTGAAATTAACTGACAAGATTTCAGCGACACTGAAATATCAAGGATAAGGGTAATCAGGGGCTTACTATGACCAAGCAAAATATTTTCGAACCAGGTAAGAATTGTTGGCAGGAAACTCAGGCCTGCTATTCCAGCCCGCTTATCGACTGTGCTAACTACTACCGGGCCTTGCATTCAAGTATTTGTAAAGCTGAAAAGCAAATCATCATAGTTGGCTGGGATATCGACAGCCGTATTCGTCTGCTTCATGAGGAAGAGGAAGAGCAGTCTGAAGCCCCTTCACGGATTGGCGATCTGATCAGGTGGAAAGCCGAGCAGAACCCTGACCTCAAAATCTACCTGTTACGCTGGGACTCTTCCTTTGCCTTTTTCGATCAGCGCGAAATGTGGGCGCTGGAGGTGTGGCAGGATAAAACGCCGGAAAATGTTCAGGCTATCCTTGATGACTCCATTCCTATGGGCGGCTCGCAGCACCAGAAAATCGTTGTCATCGATAACGAAGTGGTATTTTCTGGTGGTATGGATGTGGCGTTACACCGTTGGGACACCCGTGAGCATAAAATTGATGAGCCCGGCCGCAACGGTCCGGACGGTGAATATGGTCCGTTTCACGACGTGCAAATCGTGTCCAGTGGCCCGTTGGTAAAACATTTTGCCGAACTGGCACACTGGCGCTGGAACCGGGTAGCCGAAAACCCTATTGAATCTATTGGGTTTCCTGACACCGACACGGATGATTTGCCGAGATGCTGGCCTGAGGGTGTGCAACCCTGCTTTACCAACGCTGATTGTGCTATCGCACGGACTATTCCTGAAATGGAAGACACCGAGCTGGTTCAGGAAGTGCGGCACATGCTGATCAATCTCATTGGTCAGGCAGAGAAATTTATCTACATTGAAAATCAGTTTGCCACCCGTGAAGAGATTGCTTATGCCATTAATAAGCGCATGAAAGAATGCCCTGACCTGCACGTGGTCATTGTGAGTTCCTATGATCCGAAAGGCTTATTTGAATCTGAAGCCTACTGGGCGAGCCGAATTACGTTTAAGAATATTATCGAAAAAGATATCGATGACGACCGGGTGATGATGACCTACTCGTCTATCCGCGATCAACAAGGCCGCATGGCTTACAAGCGAGTGCATTCAAAGGTAATGACCATTGATAACCAGTATCTGGTGATTGGCTCATCGAACCTGAGTAATCGCTCAATGACACTGGATACCGAGGTCGATCTGATCTTTCATGGCAGCACAGAAGAAAACCAGCGCTGCATCGAATTTGTCCGCAACGATCTACTGGCAGAACATACCGGCCGGGAGACCGACCAGATGCAGGAGCTGATTGACAGTGACTCGCCGGTAACGGCCATTATGGAAGGTCAGTTAGCCCACGGCTATGTGCTGACAGAAATTGATGACAGCGAATTTACCACCGCGTCGGAAACCAATGTGTTTCGGAGTATTTCCGATCCGGAAGAACCGCTTGGTCCGGCAATACCGGATTTCCACGGTAAATTCAGTGCTATTACCAATCCTCGTCGCCGGACCATTATGATCAGCCTGGGAGTTGTCATTCTGGCGTTGATAGCCGGAGCGCTGATCCTGATCAGTAATACCGTACCGTGGCTCGACGGCGACCGTATTCAGGCCTTCCTGGAAGAAAGCCGCGGAACCTACTTTGCGTTACCGACAGTATTACTGGTATATCTGGTGGGAGGGCTTCTGTTCTTCCCGGTTACCGTGCTATCGCTGGCGGTGGCTGCCATTTTCGGCCCGATATGGGGTCCGATCTATGGCATCATGGGCGCCCTGCTAAGCGCGGGCACCACGTTCCTGCTGGGTAAACTATTAGGTAATGCCGGACTGCGCAAACTGGGCGGCCCTAAAGTTGAGGCGGTTGATGAGAAGCTGAAAAAAAGCGGTATTATTGGTGTTGCAGCCATTCGCATGCTGCCGGTAGCCCCTTTCAGTCTGGTGAACCTGGTGGCCGGTATTTCATCCATCACACTGGTACAGTTCTTAATTGGCACCTTTTTAGGCATGGCACCACAGATGGTTGCTAAAGGCCTGGTGGGTGATTCTATTATGCAAATTTTCAGAAACCCTTCAGCCGAGACCGTCACCTACCTGGTGGGTGGCCTGGTGTTCTGGCTGGCGATGATAATTGGTTCGCAAAAAGCGGCCAAAATGTATCAGGCGAAAAAAGAAGAGGCAAAAGAAGAATCTGAAGAATGTATCGCTTAATTACCTATAACCTGCATAGCGGCGTCGGCCGGGACGGCATTCAGGACTATGCCCGTATCGGCCGCTTTCTGGTTGAACAGGACGCCGACTTTGTACTGCTACAGGAAATGGATACCCGCTCGGCTGAGCGCGACGTGAATGATGATATCAGTGCGATTTGTGGTGACGGCAAATACATGTTGATCCCTGCGCCAACGGTAACTACCCGACATGGCTGGTATGGCAATGCTATTCTCACCCGCCATCCGGTGTTGCACCGCCAGCAGTTTAATATCAGTGTTCCCCGTCGCGAACCACGCACCCTGCAACACGTTGTGGTGACACTGGACAAACAGCCACTTAGTTTGCTGAACGCCCATTTAGGACTCAAAAAGAAAGAGCGCGCTTATCAGGCCAGACGATTGCACGAGATCATGCTGTCTATAAATGAGCGTAACCAGATGCCGGCCTGCCTGGGTGGCGACATGAATGAGTGGTGGTTGAATACCCGGCTGTTTAAACGGCTCGATCAAACTTACCATCAGCTTCGCACGGGCAGAAGCTTCCCAAGTCACCTGCCCCTGTTCAAACTGGATCGTTTATGGACAAGTCCCGGGCTCAGCGTAAACCACTGTGACCGGTTAACGGATAAAGGTTATCGCCATTACTCTGATCATTTAGCGGTTAAGGTAGATTTTGAGATTAATCCGCTTACTGAATAAAGTAAGCGGTGACTTTCAGCTGGCCATGTTCTTCCGTCAGGACCAGGATTTCGCTAAGTGAACTGGCTTTCTCAAACTCACTGGCAAACTTTAACACCCAGTATTCACCGTCGGGCAAACCGCTAAACTTTTGACGTTTGCCTTAACCGGTGAGATTTCGGTTGGTTAAATCTCCCAGTTTACTGCGAGTTTCTTTCAGTACCTGATCCCACTGCGAGGCATCAATACGTTGCTTAAAACCCTGACTGGCATATTGCCAGGTCTGGTAATAGCGCCCGTTATCCAGTAACTCCAGCCAGGTATAGGCAGGCGCCAGATCCATCTGGGGCTCGTTAGCATAAGACGGCAAAATCGCCATCAGACACCAGCTAACTAACAGTAAACGTGCGAACCTGCGCATTATTATTTCCCCAAAAAAAAGCGCGCCGGAAACCAGACGCGCTTTTACGGTACAACAAGTCAGGGTTATTTAGCAATAACCGTCAGGATGGGTTGGGAAGCATCCGGTCCGGTTACCCTGAACTCGTAGGTTCCGGCAGCCAGTTCAATCATCAGATTGTTATTACTGGAGCCAAGGACCTTACCAACACCCTCTTCAACGGTATTGGTCAGGGCATCGTCCGGATTGCCCAGATTCACGGTTGCCCAGTCCTCTGAGGCCACCTTAAACTCGGTAGCACCACCGCCCAGAGTTATATCAACAGCATAAACACCAGCGCCCTGATAGATAAGCTCATCATCAGTGCCCCAGCCATTCATGCCACCGCGCAGATAAACCGGGGTGTTGCCAAAGAATTGCTCAGTGAACACTTTGAGTACAGGTTCGGCCTTATCGGTCACATCAAGAACAAACACATAGTCACCGTCTTCTTCAATGGTCAGCACCAGGTTGTCATTGGTCGCCGCCAGATATGCCGGCTCCCCTAACACTACCTGCTTATCGGCATCAGCCCCTGAGATTGCCCCGAGGTTTACTGTTGCCCAGTCTTCAGATGCAACCTTAAACTCATAGCTGCCAGCCGCCAGCGACATAGCTACCTGATACTGACGACCGCCCTGATACAGCAGTGGTGTGTCTGTTCCCCAGCCGTTAAAGCCGCCGCGCAGATAAACTTCGGTTCCCGCGTAAGGTTCCTCGTTTTCTACCGTTAATACCGGTGCCTGTGGATCGCTGGCATCTACGGTAAACAGATAGGTAGCATCGATTGTGGGAGTAAAAAACAGATTATTGTTAGTGGTGCCCAGCGCCACCGGTTCGCTCTCGGTAACGGTTGCTTCAGACGCGTTGGCTGCACCAAAGTTTACCGTTGCCCAATCTTCGGAGGCAAACTTAAACTCATACTGGTTACCCGCAGTTAATTGAGCTGTAGCGGTATAGATACCGTTGCCCTGATAACTGAATTCACCGTCTGTGCCCCAGCCGTTCATGCTACCGCGCAGATAAACCGGCGTATCACCGTAAGGCACAACATCAGGAGCACCTGCGGTGGCGTAACTCGCCAGACCATAACCCTGGGCCCCGGCCTGCGGCTTAACAAATACCGCGATAGTCAGCGCTGGCACGGTAAAGCTGCCATTGCCCGCTTGATCTTCGGTGAAATAAGCGCCGCGTACGGTGCTGTCGTAGGAGCTTTGCTGAACCGGGTGCAGCATAAAACCACTAGCAGTATTTACACTCAGGGTCTTTTCCTCATAACCGGTATTTACCATTACCATCACGGCATCGTAATTAACATCGATGTCGGTAAGGAGGGTTTCTGCCTCACTGTTATAGCCGTCGTCAATGCTCATGGCTATCAGGCCAACCTGCTGGCGGGTACCCAGATTATGAAAACCTACCCGTTGCATGATCTCTTCGGCGGTGGTGAGTCGGAATAACGGACTGGTCTGGCGAATGGTAAGGAACTCCTTAAACACTTCTGCCGCCAGTTCAATTTCCGTCATGCTGGCAGCCCTTTCAGGCGATGACACAAACTGGCCCATTTCTGACCAGCGAGCCTCGTTTTTCTCAGCCAGCGGTAATCCTACATTCCAGTTATTGGTTTGCATGGTGAAATCGACATAGTTAAACCAGTCACCGGAGTCGTAGCTGTCGCGATCCATGGATTTAGAGCGCAACATATCACCGCCCATCTGTAAAAATGGAATCCCCTGGGATAACAATGTAATTCCCATACCGGCATTTTGCGCCCGCACCCGTTCGTGCAGGGTTAACGACTCTGGTAATACGTAGTTGAGCTGATCCCACAAAGTTTCATTATCGTGCTTGGACACATAATTGATAATTTCGGCAGGATCCTTAGCATAACCACCAAGCGCCGAAGCCGTGGTAGCACGTCCGCCCGAGGTGTTTAATACAAAGTCAGCCAGCGTTCCGGCCATGCCCATTTTGACCCGGTCCTGTTCATACAATGCTGAATCACTATCGGGGTTAAAAATATGACCATAGCGGATCGCATCACGCAGTCTGTCGTTATAGGTACCAATTTCCGTACCGGCCATATTCAGCTGGTTGGCCTGCTCGTAACCACGGTCTATCTTGTTCCAGCCTTCACCGTAAAAGTAGTTATCCGGATCGATAGCCTGGATGGCTTCACGTAAGCGCACCATGCTGTCTTTGGTAGACTGACTCATTATGTCAAAGCGGAAAGCATCAAACTTGTATTCACTGGCCCACATGATAAGTGAATCCTGCATCAGCTTTTCCATCATCACATTACGCGGCTCGGTATCCTCGCAACAGGTTTCCCGCACAATAGCACCAGTATCCGTTTCATAACGATGATAGTAACCGGGCACGACTTTATCGAGTACCGATTTTGTAAAGATACCGGATGCATTGGTATGGTTATACACCACATCAAGGGCAACCCGCAGGCCAATCTCGTGCAGCGCCTGTACCATTGCGCGCATCTCAATGATCCGCTCAACCCCTTCAGCACTGGACGCATAACTCCCTTCCGGCGCATTGAAATGATGCGGGTCATAGCCCCAGTTGAAACTGTCGACACTGCGTAAATCCTGGGTCAGCGCTTGGGCACTGCCTGCCTGGGATAGCGGGTCGTAGCTGTTGTACACATCCAGTAAAATACTGCCCGGATCTTCTTCATTACACACCTGGGCATCCGGTTTTTTCACACATAGCTGACCCACCGTATCGTAGATGTCTACGGTATTGGCCGGGTCTTCATCTATGGTGGCAATGTCGTTGCTGGGCAAAATATGAAAATGGGTTAATCCCGCATCGGCCAGGGTCTGTAGGTGATCAACCGGATCGCTGCCGGTTTCAGTAAATGCCAGGTATTTACCACGGTTGGCTTCACTGGTAGACATATCGCGAATACTAAAGTCACGCACATGTCCTTCGTAAATCACCGCATCTTCCGGATTAGCAATCTCCGGGATCCACTGAGTATCCCAGCCGTCCGGTTTTAGCGACTCATCACTTAAATTCACAAAGCGTGAGAAGCGCCCGTTAGTCGACAACGACACCGAGTACGGGTCGGTTACTTCCAAGGTGGTAATTTCCTCCAGTGATGGATAATACACGGTAACTTCATAACGATAGAGTTTTCTGTCCAGACTGGTATCACCGGCATAAGACCAGACGCCAGACGAGTCATCCAGGGCCATTGGGTAACGGTTAGCCAGGGTCTTATCATCATTGAATACCAGTAGGTTTACTTCCGTTGCCGTAGGTGCCCAGACTGATGCTGTAATGCCCTCGTCGCTATAGACGCCACCGAGCATGGCTTCATCGGCGTCATTATCACCGCGGGTATATAACTGGTCGAGAACGTTGGCATGTTGCAAGCGTGTAGCAGCAAGCAAGGTACCATCGCTGGCATAACCACCCACAACCACCTGAGTTTTTAGCACTGCTTTGGCCTCGTCGCTACTCCATTGCCCCTCGAATGCCGGCAATGAAGCCAGATGTGGGGCAATAGCAACCTGTTCTTCGGTAAGGCTGGTTGCACTGAGCTCGATGGCGGTACCGTTAAGACCGTTTTCCACCGTGGTGGCCAAATCGGCCGCGGCAGAATAATGCAGTTTCACCGTTTCAACACCGTCCGGTGCGTCCCATAACACAACCTGGGTATCCAGCCAGTGCGCCGCTGCGCCTTCAATTTTTACCGGTTGCGGGCCCAGTGATAACAAAGGAAATTCAAAAACGGTGGGCACGCCGGAGAGCGTAAAATTCATTCGTGTAAAGGTTTCATCGTCCTGATCCAGTGGAGCCTGAAAATCGGCGCCGCCCATTTCTTTACCTGCATCGTCGGTGCCTTTATGAATAATGAAGTTATGGCAGGCGCCCGGTGTACCGGCTACGCCGGGTTTAAGCTCCAGGATCCAGTACGCCCCGAAATTAGGGTCGATACCAGAAATCGCCCTGCCATTGGCCCAGTCGGTATCGCCATCGGCGTAAGCATCACAGGCATCGTTATTCCAGGTATGCAGCTTCCAGCCGTCATAGGCACTGTCGCCCGGGTCATTTGTGGCCCCTACCCCAGCGCGGTTGTAGTACAACACAGCCTGGTTAGCAGTTGGGAAATATACCGGATCGTCCAGCGTTGGATCAGCACCAACCACGCAGGCACTATTGTCTTCATTAGGTACCGTAGGTGGATCGCAATCAATGGGCGGTTTTTCCACGCACATCATGCCAGCTTCATCGGGCACCAAAGGCGCATCACACACCAACAAATCATTGGAGCCTGAGTCTGTGCCAGAACTGCCACACCCGGTAAGGGTGAGCACCACTAACACCATTAAGCCAGCCAGTATTTTATACAGCATGCCGGTGGATGCTGTGGGTTGAGTAAAAGTATTCATAGCGAGTAAGTCATCCCCAGGAAGTATTGGGTTCCGAAGAACTGAATGGTTCCTGTTTGTTCAGGCGAGGTGAAATAGCTTTTGGTGGGTTCATCAGTCAGGTTATTTATCTGGAACAACACACTTATGTTGTCGTTGATTTCATAGGAGGCCTGATAGTCCACCACTAACTCTGAATCAAAATTGACGGTCTGATCGTTGACCGCGACCTGCTTAGAAACAAACGCGTCGCGGTAGCGGCCTGACACCCGGGTTTCAAACCCTTCGTATTCCCAGAATAAGGTCATCGTGGCGACGTTTTCTGACAAGCCCGGTAACTGACTGGCATACACGCCATTACCGACGGTGCGCTGTATCTCACTTTCGGTATACGAATAGCTGGCATTAACGCCCAGTCCCGACCACATACCCGGTAGATCACTGTATATCTGCGTATAAGCCAGCTCTATACCGCGAATGTAGCCGCCGCGGGCATTATTAATAGCGGTTTCATAGCGACCATCAGTGGTAGGCACCGTTACGGTAACCGGCGCTCCGGTATTATCGACAACCGGCTCAGGCGCCTGACCCGGATAATCGGCTTCGTAAAATACCGGTACCGTCACTGAATCCGGTACCACAAAGCCGTTGCCCTCAAAGTCATAGGGTTCGATGGCTATGTTTTCGATAAACGATTCAATGTTCTTATAAAAACCCGCAACAACAATCGCGCCGTCACTATCGTCAAAGTAGTGCTCATAGGAAATGTCATACTGAGTAGCGTAAAACGGATCCAGATAGGGGCTGTTATTTGATGACCCCGAAATGCGCGCCTGCTGATTGGATAAGGTAATCTCACCGGAGTCGCGGTTTTGGGTAGCACTGATTAACTCAACGTTAGTCGACGCATTGGCTGCAAAGCGATTGATCGGCGCTCGGCCCATTACTCGCGCAGCAGCAACACGAAGTTGCGAATTATCAGTAAGCTGGAAATTTAAGTTAATCGACGGCAGGACATCGGTGTACTCGTAAGTGAGTATGGCCGGCCGATAGAAATTATTGATATAGCCAAGCTCATCGACAATATTTTGTGCTCCGGCGGTGGGATCGCTTACCTCTACATCCTGACCGGTCTCAGGATCTTCCACAAACATGGTAGCCCGTTGCAACGTAGTTGAGCTCTGTTTGGATTTTACGTAGCGAACGCCGATATTACCGGTAATCGGTAACCCGCCGATTTCAGTATCGATATTGGCCATCAGATAAGCAGCTGAGACAGTTTCAAACACGTCACCACTTTCCAGGACCGACCATGCGGTAGACACAGTGGCCTCGTCAGGACCATTAATGACACCCGGGTCTCCTGCTCCCCAGGTTTGCGCTGGTTGCGGTATCCCGGAAGGGAACCAGGCTTGAAGCGCTTTGCCCAGATCAATGGAAAGGTAATTGGGAAAGTAAGCAAAGTCGCCCTGCCAGTTCACCACCTCGGCTAAATCATCGGTCAGACGCAGCGGCGGCTGGCTCGAGGAAAATGCCTGGTCATTACCATATTCAAACACCGAGCGATCGTTACTGTAGGTACGGTCTGAATAACGGCCACCAAACTCGATGGATGAGATGAAGTCGGTATCAATAAAATACTGGAAGTCAGCCCGGTAGGCATCCAGTTCATCACTGTTAACATAGGGATAAATGCCATACTTACTGACCATGACGCGGTCAAGATCGGTAAAGGCATCGGCCTGATTAAACTGCAAATCCGGTAAGTCCATACCATTGAGCAGATACGAGATCTGTATATTTTCATCAAAGCGCGGACTAGCGGCGGTGGCATCCTCACCAACCAGAGACCACAACAGGCCATTGCGGAAATTACTGTTAGCTTTAGATAAAGCAATATCAAACTGTGCGGCAAATTTATCGGTGATCTGCCAGTCGGCATTGATACCGTAGCTTTCAACTTTATCGAAATCCTGGTTATCGTCATTGACCAGTTCGATACGGGTTTCACTGCTATCAGAACGCACAAACGTACCGCCAACAACACTGTTATTCACCACCACAGGATTGTAGATTTCAGTATTGACGCCACCGAGCTTTACCCGGAAACCGCGGGCAAAGGCTTCTGAATCAAATTTGGATACGAAGGCATCGGCTTTTAAGGTGAAGTTATCCAGCGGAGCCCACTCAATGGCCGCAACATAGCCGTTGCGGGTTTCCTCACCACCCTTGTGCTGCATCTCAAAGCCTTCGGAAATGAGTTCACATTCCAGGCACTGATCTTCCCGGGGCACATCTGAATTCGGGTTATAATTCTCCTCATCACCGGCCAGGCCATCGACATCAACTTCTGCATTGTAGGCAAAGCCGATGAACTGAGTAGAAACACTCGGTTGATATAACCTGGCGTAACCAAGGGAAACTCCCAGGGTGTCATCTAAGAACTTGCCCTGATAGGAAAAGCTCAGGCGATGGCCAAACTCTTCTGCATCAGCCACTTCATTGGCCCGGTCGTTAAACATACCGCGCACGTTGGCATTAAAGGTATGTTTGTCATCCTTAGCTAACGCACTGGCGGTTTGTAACTCAACCGTACCGGCCACCCCGCCCTCAATCACCGACGCTTTGGGTGATTTATACACTGCTGCCGAATTGATCAATTCAGACGGGTACTGATCAAATTCGATTGAGCGACTACCACTGGTAGATACCTGCTCCCGACCGTTCAGTGTCGAGAAGACAAAATCCCCGGATAAGCCACGAATATTGATTTCAGCTGCCTGACCACCGGTTCGTACCGCGGATATCCCCGGCAACCGGGTGAGTGCATCGGCCATACTGACGTCGGGCAAGCCACCCAGGTCGTCGGCTGAGAGCTGTTCTGAAACGGTATCACCAAAACGCTTTTGGTTGAGTGACTGAATAAGACTGCTACTAAAACCGCGCACCTCAATGCGCTCTATAGCTTCTTCCTGTTTTCCCTGGTCACTGTTTTGCGCTGTGTCTTGCGCCAAAAGCGGATAACTAGTGAAAACCAACCCACTGGTTAATAGTGCCAGAGTGATAGCACTGGGTTTGAACGTTTTCATGTTTTCCCCATTATTAGTTATGTTAAGAAATGCTGTGCAACATTTCGCCGGTTTGATTACCGAATTTCATACTAATTGCTGGGTGAAAAACTGAAAATGTCATGCATACGTATTCAGTTAACTTTTTTTACAAATTTTTCACAACGGATTTATAGTAATAAAAGAGGAGATCCCTAAAAGCATCTTAATTCGCCTATCTTTTTGATAAATAATAAAAAAGCCCGCATAAAGCGGGCTTTACCAAACAATAAATTGTTAACGCATCAGCGCCAAACCAGAGGTATTTACCAACCAGTTTGTTCGCGCAGTGCTTTACCGATATCGGCCAGTGAGCGAACAGTTTTAACGCCTGCTGCTTCAAGGGCTGCAAATTTCTCGTCTGCAGTACCTTTACCGCCAGCGATAATCGCACCAGCGTGACCCATACGTTTGCCCGGAGGCGCAGTAACACCAGCAATGTAAGAAACAACCGGCTTAGTCACGTTTTCTTTGATAAATGCTGCCGCTTCTTCTTCTGCAGTACCACCAATCTCACCGATCATAACAATCGCTTCGGTTTGTGGATCGTCCTGGAACAACTTCAGGATGTCGATGAAGTTAGAACCCGGGATTGGGTCACCACCAATACCAACACAGGTAGACTGACCAAAACCTTCGTCAGTAGTTTGTTTAACTGCTTCGTATGTAAGCGTACCAGAGCGTGAAACAATACCAACTTTACCAGGCTTGTGGATGTGGCCAGGCATGATACCAATCTTGCACTCACCCGGAGTAATAACACCCGGACAGTTAGGACCAATCATGCGTGCGCCTTTAGCATTTACGTATTCTTTAACGTAAAGCATATCCAGCGTAGGAATACCTTCAGTGATACAAACCACTAATTCGATACCGGCATCTACTGCTTCAACAATTGAGTCCTTACAGAAAGGGGCTGGAACGTAGATAACAGAGGCTGTGGCGCCAGTTGCTTCAACCGCTTCACGAACCGTGTTGAATACTGGCAGGCCTAAGTGCTCAGTGCCACCTTTACCAGGCGTTACACCGCCAACCATTTGCGTACCGTAGGCAAGCGCTTGTTCAGAGTGAAAAGTACCCTGACCGCCAGTGAAACCCTGACAGATAACTTTAGTATCTTTACCGATCAAAACTGACATTATTTGCCCTCCGCAGCTGCAACAACTTTCTCTGCTGCATCAGTTAATGATTCTGCAGCGATGATATCCAAACCAGAGTTACCCAGCACTTCACGGCCAAGCTCTGCATTGGTACCTTCAAGACGTACAACAACCGGTACTTCAACGCCTACTTCTTTAACTGCGCCGATGATACCTTCTGCGATCATGTCACAACGTACGATACCGCCGAAGATGTTAACCAGAACGGCTTTCACGTTGTCGTCAGACAGAATGATTTTGAATGCTTCAGCAACACGCTCTTTAGTCGCGCCGCCACCAACATCCAGGAAGTTAGCCGGGCTACCGCCGTGCAGGTTTACAATGTCCATGGTACCCATGGCCAGACCCGCACCGTTAACCATACAGCCAACGTTTCCGTCCAGTGCTACGTAGTTCAGTTCCCACTGAGCAGCATGTGCTTCACGAGCATCTTCCTGTGAAGGATCTTTCATGTCCTTCAGCTTAGGCTGACGGTACATTGCGTTGCTGTCTACGCCCAGTTTAGCGTCCAGACAGTGCAGGTTACCGTCTGCTTTGATTACCAGCGGGTTAATTTCGATTAACGCCAGATCCAGGTCTTCAAACATTTTCGCCAGACCTAAGAAGATCTGTACGAATTGCTTAACCTGTACGCCTTGCAGACCCAGTTTAAACGCCATTTCACGCGCCTGATAAGGCTGAGGACCAACGATTGGGTCGATTTCAGCTTTCAGGATTTTTTCCGGAGTTTCTTCTGCAACGGTTTCAATTTCAACACCGCCTTCAGTAGACGCCATGAAAACAACGCGGCGTGTGCCACGGTCTACCACAGCACCTAAGTACAATTCGTTTGCGATATCAGTGCAAGACTCTACTAAGATCTTGCTTACAGGCTGACCGTTTTCGTCAGTCTGAAATGTCACCAGGTTTTTGCCTAACCACTTTTCAGCAAAAGCGCGAATTTCGTCTTTGGTTTTTACCAGCTTAACACCGCCGGCTTTACCACGGCCACCAGCGTGGACCTGACACTTTACAACCCATTCGTTACCGCCAATACGGTCAGCAGCTTCTACTGCACCTTGAGGGGTATCTGATGCGTATCCTTCAGAAACAGGTAAGCCGTATTCTTTGAATAGCTGCTTACCTTGGTATTCATGCAAATTCATGGTGTTTCT